>DATNNE010000058.1:0-7273 GCA_035601995.1 Terriglobales bacterium | reverse complement strand
CTGAGGCCATCGAGGGTGCTTACGACGTGACTCTTTTTGAGGACTTAGGAAACGGACGGACCAAGCTTACTTTCATTGGAAATGAACCGATGGAGAGCGCCAAGAACAGCGGGCAACTCGAGGGCTGGAACGAGATACTCGAAAAAGTTGCTGAGGTTGTTGCGAAGCTGGCGCAGGCGAAATAAGAAGCTGAAGCTTTGATTGCGAAACTCAATCGTGGAGGAAGAAATGAAAACAATACCGTTTCTCGCTCTCGTCCTGCTGGCATGCGCATTTCCCGCTCATGCCCAGGATGCGACGAAGAATGACGCGATGAAAAATGACGCAATGAAGAATGACGCGATGAAGAAAGATGCAGTCGTCAAACCCGCCGACCCGGAATTGAAGGTCGTGCTCGATTCCTGGAATGAGATTGGCCGCAAGCTGACGGCGATAGCCGAGGATTTTCCTGAGGACAAATACGACTTCAAGCCCACGCCGGCCGAACGCAGCTTCGCCGAGCAGTTGCTGCATGCGGCAGGATCGAACTACTTCTTCATCAATCCCGTCATGGGCAAGGCGCCTCAGGCAGCAGAAGATCCCAAGCGCGAGCAATACAAGTCCAAGGCCGACATTGTTGCGTTCGTCAAGAAATCCTTCGCCGATGGCGCAGCCGCTATCCAGTCGAAAGGCGAAAAAGGCCTGATGCAGACTGTAGTATACGGTGATCAGAAAGCGCGTGTTCTCGACATTGCATACGGCATCATCGAGCATAGTGGTGAACACTACGGCCAGCTCGTTGTGTACTACCGCCTCGAAGGTCTTGTGCCGCCGGAGTCGCGGCCCAAGAAGTAAAGCTCAAAGAGACCAGCCGGGTGGCCCATCCTTTGCAGGTGCAACGCAAAGGGTGGGGCTATCACGGCTCTCGCCCTCGAAGGATTTTGAATGCTACATACTGCCGCGCGAATCTTCATCGCCGCCAGCCGACCTGGAGAGATGCGATCAGCGACAAAATCCCAAGCTATCCACATCTGGAAAAGCCCACCCTTGCAAAACAACCGCAAGGATTGGGCCACCCCGATTTACCCTAAGTTGCGGACCGGCTCAAAGGGTTGGCCACCCGCCGGGGGGTGGTGTCCTAAGTTCGTTTTCTGCCTTCTAGTCTGCCTCTTGCCCGCCAAAGCATGGAGTGAGTTGCGATCCCTCTCGCACTGGAGCACGCGCAGTCTCACAGAACTGCGTATGGTGCAAAACAACGCCAAATTCATCGAGATAGGTGAGGCACCCGAGCAGATAGAGGGCGGTGTCACTAGGACCGCCAATCGTGATGTCTTGGGTCTGGGATGTGCCGGGGAAAATCGTGTACCCATGCCCTTCGGGGTGTCTGGTGAGTTCTTCGCCACGGGAGCAAGCCCATTCGATTTTGGCTTTAGAAACATCGGACGTTATGGGCGCATTATCAGGCTCGCTGGAGAACGCGGAGTGCAAAGCGGGGGAGATGCCGTAATTCTTCACTGTGAAAGCTATCTTCCATCGTGCTCCGTCTACTTCGACGGTCGGATTCGGTTCAATTCCCAGCCAAGGCCGCTGACCGATTACCAAGGCATCATGAGTCAGTTTGTTGGAAGCCAACATCGCTTGCAACTGAAGCGCATAGATTACGGCGACAGCGATCCCCGTTACGAGAATCCACCACGAGAGGGCAGCACTTGGCGTGCCTTGTTTATGCTGATCTTCTGGTTTGTGATTGATGCCTACGCTTGCCGCTATTTCCTTCGGCGCGGTAATAGCGGGCCCTTCTTGTGGAGTGTGCTGTGTTTTCTTCTTTTGATCGCGATTGGGACTCAACTGGTTAAATCCCTTCTAGTGGTCTTGAACGATTGTGTGCTTATTACAAGCGGGGACCAATGTTCCGAAATAATTGTACCCCGAAAATACTTGACAAGCAATAATTATTGGGGTACAGTAATAGACATGGCGAACGTACTCAGTACCGACAAGAAAATCGCGGTTATCGGGGCGCTGGCGGAAGGTTCAAGCATCCGTAGTATAGAGAGGGTCACTGGCGTACATCGAGACACAATAATGCGCCTTGGCGTTAAGGTTGGTCAGGGTTGCGCGGCCCTGCTGGACGCCAAAATGAAAAACCTGCCATGTAACCGCCTAGAGATGGACGAAATATGGGGTTTTGTCGGGAAGAAAGACCGCAACGTGCGCGAAGGCGATCAAGCGGTTGGGAGCGTGTGGACATTTTGCGCGATTGACGCGGAAACGAAGCTAGTTCCGGCGTTCAAGTGCGGCAATCGTGACGCGGCTACGGCCAAAGCCTTCGTGCAAGACGTAGCAGACCGAATGGCCTACCGGGTGCAAATCTCTACTGACGGCTTGAATGCCTATGTAGCCGCTATGGAAAGTGCCTACGGTGAATTTGTGGACTACGGTCAAATCATCAAGACTTACGGGCGTGAGGAAGTGAGCGACAATCGCCGTTACAGCGCCCCGAAGTTCGTTTCTTCCGAGAAAAAGATCATTGTCGGCAATCCCGATGAGCGCCTAATCTCTACAAGCTATGTAGAGCGTCTGAACGCTACTACGCGGCTGCACATGCGCCGCTTGACACGCCTCACGCTGGCGTTCAGCAAAAAGCGGGAAAACTTTGAGGCAGCGGTTGCCCTGCACTTCGCCTACTACAATTTTGTGAAACGCCATAACACTCTGCGCTGCACTCCCGCTATGGCTGCTGGCGTGGCAACTAGCTTCTGGAGTGTTGGCGATCTAGTGGAGGCTGCCGCATGACAGAGCAAACGAATCATTTTCTAGAACTCTCGGACATCCTGTCGTTTCGGCTCGAATGCCCTACCTGTCACAGCTTTGTAGTGATTCCGCTGGTGAAGTTTAAGGATACTCCCCGGCAATGCCCGAACGGTTGCGGTAAGGAGTGGGAGTATCCGCGCACGAATACTATCTCCGCTTCATTGGCTGAACTTTTGGTGGCAATCCAGACCGTACAGCGTGCGACACAGCAAAAAGAATTGCTGTTTACGGTTGAGATTGCGAAACCGCTAACCCCGAAAGAGCAGGGGAAATGAATCATATCGACGAATTGAGGGAAGCGATTCACAAACTCCATGGCGGAAAAGCGACTCACCGCGAGAGTGTGCCTGTCAAAGACGTTTTCAATGGTGAGACGGTGTGGGATGGGATTGTGGAAGTGTTTCACTTGGAAGGCCATCCAAAGGCTAATACGGCCTACGCTTGGTTGCATGACACAGGGGATTCGAGCAAACCAATCCAACGCGTTACAGTGCTTCATGTTCCGCCCGTGGTGTCGCCTCTCACTGCGGTAAGAGCCTTCATCATCCAGGAGTTTAGAAGCAATGCCAACGCCCAAGCCTAAGAAGGTCGGACGGCCCACGCTGCCCAAAGGCAACGCCAAAGCCGCTACCGTGCGTGTACGGTCAACGCCAAGTGAATTGCGCGCATACGAGGCAGCAGCCAAGGCGAAGAAGCAATCCCTATCTGGGTGGATACGAAACACGTTGAATGCCACAGTCGAGATTTAGGCGATGGATTTCAAATTAGGACACGACCCGCCGGGGATGGCGGCGTAAGAAGTAGTACAATTTCGTTCCATGGCGGAGGAAGAGAAGGGCGCAAGATGGTGGTTCCGCTATGTCATCGTGCCGATCATTGGCGGCGGCGGCGCAATCGCGATCATCACGGCGATGATCGAACGGCCTCCGCAATCGAACCGACCCGCGATTCAAGTCTCTCATTCACCGTACGACAATCAGCCCCAGCTTCCTTCTAAATTTCGAATCTCGTACGATCCCAAAATTATTAAATCGATTTCGAGCTATACGAGGTATTTTACGATTAACGTTTATGTTGATGATAGAGTCGTTCTGACCATCGAAGGCGACGGTTCAGGTGATTTCCAAACCCAAGAGGTTACTATAGCGACGCTTGGTAACCATCACTACAACGTTTTGGGTATTGTCAGTGAGTATGGGGCCACGATCATTGGCAATGACCTTGGACCCGTGCAATTTAAGGTTAAAGGTGAAGGCACCATCTATGTCCAAGATGGCAGCGAATTTATGGTTAACGTAGATCGGAGCCACGACAAGGTAAACCCGAGCGGTCCTCGACTCCCGGCCGAAGCTACCTTAGAGTTAGATCGGCTATACTAAGTCCCGTTTTCTTAAAAACTGTTCTGACTCGCTTACCCCCAACCCTTGCACTCTTTCCCCAACGCCAGAGACGAAAAAGCCTCGCGGGAGCGAGGCTTTTCATTACGCTGCAGTTTCCACAAACTGCCAAATGTCCTGGGGCCGAGTCCTACTCTTGCATCCCATTAGCAACTTGGAACGGCAATCAACGGGATGCGAACGTCGCTCCAATTGCTGCTGTCTACCAAGGTAAGCGCGTGGCCTATACGCGAGTCCTCACGGCCCCGTTTGGACTAGATCGCTCGCCAGCAAGCGGGGAAGCGTAGCTGGCGAAACCACAGAATACCACATTCCACCCGTCCCGGAAGCCATCACTGCCAAGCGGCATACAGGAATCCTGCAGCGTGCTAAAATAAAGTGCACCCATCTTGCAAAAGGAGCATTTTCTTGACTCTGGAGCATTGAAGCTGAAGGATCAGTATGGCAAAGAAAGACGAACGGAAGGCGAAGTCCAACGGAAACGGCCAGAACACAGTTCAAGGTTTCGTGTTCGGCATCAACTTGAAGGGAACCGAGAACGTGGTCATGGAAGGCATCAAAGCCTTCACGCAGGCCATGGAGAAAACTGGTGTGTCGCTGGCACCACCCGTCACTCGACCTGCCCTTGCTCCCGGAAAGAAAACCGGAGCAGCGGTTATCGATCAAGAACTTGAAGGGGTTGTTGACGAGACACCTGAAGAGGGAGTTCTCGAAACCGAGACCGAAGAGGAAGAGAGCGAATCAGCCGGCAATGATAATGGCTCGAAGCCCACGCGCCGGGTTCCGAAAACTCCGACGGTGTTGAACGACATTGACTTCAACACGGGCAAGGTTATGCCGTTGAAGGATTTTGTTACGCAGAAGAACCCGTCCAACGACTATGAGCGGTACGCGACGCTGGCGGTTTGGTACAAAGAAAACCACCAGCAGGAAGAGGTCAATGCTGACCGCATCTACACCGCGTATCGATTCATGGACTGGGTTCCACCGAACGATGTAGCACAGGTTTTGCGCGATCTGAAATCCAGCCCGAGCAAGAAGTGGTTCGACAAGGGCAGCGGAAAGGGCGCGTACAAGGTCAACATCATCGGCATGAACAAGGTGCAGGCAGGATTCGGCAACTAAGATGCCGCTGAAGACGGACCTGAAGAGTTTCGTAGGCGGCGTTCCCGAATATGCGAAATGGAACCACGCGGAGAAGGTTAAATTCTTCGCGTGGTATCTGCACGTCTACGAAAAGAAGGCGCGTGTCAATGGTGTTGACATAGCCGCCTGCTATGACGCTCTACACGACGAGCAACCATCCAGCATCGCCCCGTTCCTCGTCAGCATGGAAAAGAAGAACCCGAAAGAGGCTATTCGGGATGGCAGCAGTGGGTACTACCTGTCAAAGCAGGTTCGAGACGACTTAGACGGCAAGTACGGAAAGCGCGGCACAACCATCGCGGTAGACAAAGCGTTGGCTGAGTTGCCCGGAAGGATTCCAGACAAAGCAGAAAAAGAGTTCCTACAAGAAGTCTTGGTCTGCTTCAACAACGCGGCGTGCCGCGCTGCCATCGTGATGATGTGGAATCTCACCTATTTTCATTTGGTTCACTATATCCTGAAGCACAAGTTGGCTGAGTTCAACGCAGCTTATCCAATACGGCTCGGTGGCACTCACAAGAAGGCAAAGGTTCCTGTGCTGGCTAAGTACGAGGACTTTTCCGTTGATCTCGAAGAATCTGAAGTCCTTGCCGTTGCGAAGGCGGCGGGTGCTATCACGCACGATCAGTGGAAGATTCTGGATACCAAATTGGGCCGTCGAAACTCCGCCGCGCACCCTTCTACCGTTGCGTTCCTTCCCATAACCACCGAGGAATATATCCTTGACCTCGCAACGAACATTATCTTGGCGCTTCCCCTCTAGAGGACTCTGGTAGGACACGACGAATTAGGGTGTCAAAGGGCGGATAAATAGGGGACAGACGGAACTTCCCCATTTCTTTTATCCGAGCAGATTTCCCCAATCTTTGTAGATGCCGTGGACCGTATCTGGTAGATGTCCGAATTGGGGTAACTTCCATCTGTCCCCGAATTTTCCCGCCGTGAACCTACTGATGCAGTGAGAATCCAGACGGCAACGCTGCCTCAAGATTGATTGGTTCGCCGGTGATGGGGTGGTGGAATTTTAGAAATCGGGCGTGTAGGAAATATCCTCCGTCGCCGGGGAGGCCGGGGAGACTTTCAAGAGGCTGGCCGGATAAACCGTACAGAGGATCGCCTACCAGCGGATGGCCGATGGATGCCAGATGGATTCTGATTTGATGAGGGCGTCCCGAATTCAGGCTTACCTCAAATGTTGTGGTGCTTGCGGTGCGTGAGATCACCTTCGCCAATGACTTTGCCGGCTTGCCACTCGGGCTGGCGGCCCACACCATGCCGATGCGCGGGTGCGGTACCAGGCCGATGGGTGTGAGGATTTCGTAGGCGTCTTGCTGGGCGTCGTTCTGGACGGCGTTGTGGACAACGTTTTGAGCCAGCGCCCAATAGATTTTTTGAATTCTGGGAGTGTTCCAGTCTGCGCCTAGTTTAGCGGCGGCCTGCGCTGTTTTGGCGAAGAGAACAATGCCGGTTGTGGCTCGTCCTAAGCGGTGGACAGGGTTTGCGTTGGGGGTTTGCTTTTGCACCAGGCGCAGAAGGGTGTTTTCCATGAAGCCGCCGCCGGGGAGGGTGGGCAGCCCGCTAGGTTTGTTGACGGCCAACAGATGAGGGTCATTAAACAGGATTTCGAAGTGCTGAGGAGAGTCCGGTTCGATCCAGGGTGGACGGTTCCAGACAAGGGCTTGGCCTGAAATAAGCGATTCGCTTCCGGTCGCGGTGACGCCGTTGACGGTGACTTCGTGGTTATTTAGATTTTGTTGCCAGGCTTGTGGGGTTGAGTGTGGGTAAAGGCTTGCCAAGTGGGAGAGCAGGGTTCGTCCCTGATATTTGCTGGAGATGATTGTGGTATAGGCATGACCCCGGTTGAGCATGTGGTTTGAGTGTAAGCATCGCAGCCCACCCTTGCAAAAAACGCAAGGATGGGGCACCCTCTGTGGGAA
>DATNNE010000057.1:0-3134 GCA_035601995.1 Terriglobales bacterium | reverse complement strand
GGTCACCGACGTATCTTCCACGGAATCGTGCAGCAGCCCGGCCGCCACCGCGACGGGATCCATCTTCATCTCGGCCAGCACCAACGCCACTTCAAGAGGATGCACCAGATAAGGCTCGCCCGAAGCGCGGCTCTGCCCTTCATGATGCTTGAGGGAATAATCGTAGGCTTTCTTGATAATGGTGAGATCGTCCTGCGGACGGCTCTCCTGCATGCGCCGCATCAGGTCGCGGAACTTGGTGAGCGTAAGTGTAGTGGTCGCGATCTGTTGGCGCAGACTCGCCATGTAGGATTATAGCCCGGTATAGTCGGGATTTCGCCCGCACGAAGCGTCTCGACTCGTGCGGGGACAAGGGGAATCGTGTGGAGAAGAATAATCATGTGGGGACAGCCGCCCTCGGCTGTCCGCGTCGCGCAGCGACGCCGTGTTCTGCGGATAGGGAAGAGTGCGGTTAGGGCACGGCTTCAGCCGTGCCGCAAGAAAGCCAAATAAGACGCGGGCTTTAGCCCCTGAGGTTGCGCTTTTGCCTCTGCAGCCGCACAGCCTTGATGATCCGGTCAATCTGCGGCGAAGTCAGAGTATCGGTTCCGTTCTGCGCTGATTCCTGGCCGATGGCCGTCAGAACCTTGGGTTCTCTCTTAGCGACTGCAAGACGAAAGGCTGCGATCTGTTGGCGCATGCTGGCCATGTTGAAAGTATAGCCTCCGGGGAGCGAGATGCCGGCGTTTTGAAAGCCGCTCTAGCCCCGCAACCGACTCGCACCGAAGAGGCGAGCATGGACGCGGGCCGTGGTCCCTTCGCAAATTGGGTCAGCCGACTTGCTGGCTCCACAGGTAGATGTGATCTTCGCGGGCGTCCAGGACAGCCAGCCTGGTCTTGTCCCGCAAAGCACCCTTGGCGAGCAGGGGGCCCGTCAAGTGGTCGTGAGCGGCGTGACCCTCATAGCAAAAGTAGTTACCATTCTCGACCCAGAGCGTGAATCGGAACTCAGGATCCTCCAAGTTAACCCCGCCCTCAGTCGCCAGGCTCTTGAGCAGAGGCTTCAGTTCCCCCGCGTGCATGTGGCGCGTGTTCGGTTTCAGTTTGACAAGTTCGATCATGAGAAGATTTTCCCTGATCTCCCACACCGGGTGCAAGTAGCTTGACCTTGGTGGGCGACCTATTATCTAGGATTGCCAAGGAGCTTAAAATACTCCGATTGGCCGCCTGGCTGATGCGACTGTGATAAATGCTGCGAACGAAGATTTCTGAGATCGGTAGGTTAACGCTCCTCGACGACGGGGGACTGGTCTGCGCCGTCACACTGCAGGTCGCCTTCAACGAACCGCTGCCCTTCGACGCCGAGGGCCGCGCCGGATCACATTACTGGGCCCAGCCCAAGGAGGGTGAGTTATCCGTCGGAGACTTGGTGCTACATCCGAATCATGGGGTCGCACGTTATCGCGGACGCAAGATTCTTAACGGCTACAACGGCGAGCACCTGTTGCTTGAGTATGCCCGCGGTTCTCGACTTTACGTGCCCCTTGATCGAAGCCATCTGGTCCTGAGGATCGGAGGCGCGGACTGCGCGCCAATCCAATGGAGCACCTTGAACGATAAGGGCAGCAGAGGAGGTAAATGGCGACAGTCGTTTTGCGTCGAGGTCTTGCCGAGCGCCTACGCGTGGCCGGGTATCGGAACGCTCCCCGAGCTTCCAAAGGAGTCGGCGCCCGGGGTAATGGCCGACTGGCGTCAGGCCTGCGCGACCTACCTGGCGACCCTTCACGAAGACGCGAGCTATAGACGGGCAGCTCAGGAGTACTTCGAACGACAGAGCCGTAAGCCGCAGCACTGGCTTGACTGGTGGATATATCGAGGAACTGTCCTTCGGGCGGAGCCGATGGAAGCGGTCGGCATTCCCGGCGACGAGCACCTTCTGCTGATCAAGCAGTACGTATTACGGCGCGAGCGGAAGGTCGGGAGGATACAGCGAGAAGTGGAAGTTCTAGAGAATTCCGAAAGTCTTGAGGAGGGCGGCCGCGAGCCGATCCCCGAGCATGTGCGGCTGTTCGTATGGAGAAGGGACAAAGGCCAGTGTGTGCGGTGTGGCTCGCGAGAACGATTGGAATTCGATCACATCATTCCGGTCGTCGCCGGGGGCAGTAACACTGAACGGAACATCCAACTTCTATGCGAGTCATGTAACAGATCGAAAAGTGCGACAGTATGAGTAGCTCCGCTGTCGCGCGGAAACCGAAATTGAATTTATAAAACTTGGCTCGCTCACGCTTAGCCCGCTACTCCGCGGTCCCTATGCGAGCCTCGTAGTCGGCCTCCCAAAGCGCGCTGCATCTCTCCGGCAGGCAGAAGCAAGCACCATCGAGGGTATTCAGCACCTCATCCATGACCAGCGCAAACTTCCTAACGCTGAAAGTGAAGTGGCTGTCTAGCGTTCCACCGAGCTTCTTGTCCAACGGATACCGGAAGCTGAAGGACCCAGGGTCGATGTCTTCGAGCTGGCTCACAATTTCCTCAAAATCGTCGAATGTGGAAACGCAATCTTTTCCGAATTCCTTCTCCCATCCGAACCTTTCGAAGATGTGCCGAACGTCTGGCATATGTTTCGTAAGGGAGTGGTTTCTCTCCAGAATAGTCCTTACATCAGGGCGCGGATCAAGGAGGTCTCCGCCCTTTCCGATCAGGATGTCCTTCAGGTATAACTCAAGGGCCTGTCGATAGAGAAAGACAACCGGGCAGGCCGCGAAGTCGGCGGACGGGCCAGAGTCCATTTCGTCGCGTTCGACCAGCCGCCGGGCTGCATCCCAGAATGCTTCGCCATAGAGCCGGAACTCGTTCTCTGGTGCATTGTGCCAATTCAGAACTGTGTTTCTGCGCGCGCCTTCATTTCTGACAAACAAGCGCCGGCTGGATAGGGTTGTAGGCGACATAGCTCCTCCTGCTCGGTAATGTTATTGAATACTACCACACATGTGGTAATTTAATACCACATGCTCGACCTCCGCTCCAAAGCCCGCCAGCACCTACTAGCCTATTACTTCACCAACCCAACCGCACGCCTCCATCTCCGGGACGTGGCGCAGCGGCTGAATATCGATCCTTCCAATCTATCCAAAGAGTTCGCGCGGCTGGAGCGT
>DATNNE010000056.1:0-2103 GCA_035601995.1 Terriglobales bacterium | reverse complement strand
GGAGCTCGACTCGAACTAGGATCCGGTGTGCGACGCTGCGCCATGCGCAGATGCCTAAAGGGTCTCGGCGGGCACCCAACGTCTACCGACGGGTTCATTCTCGGCCCCGTCACACGGCACAGTGGGTCGGCTTGCTTTCTTGTTCTGCCTGATGGCGTTATACTTCTTGTCCAGACGCGGCCTCGCCCGCAATTTCTAATTCCTTCTGCAACGATAATGGTGTTCTTGCTCACATTTTTTCTCGGCTTTGTGGATGGTCTACGGTCGCTGACACCTCCAGCGCTAATATGTTGGGCCGCGTATCTTGGTTGGCTAAATTTCGCCGGAACGAGGCTCGCTTTCATCAACCATCGGTCCACGTTGATCATCTTCACGTTGCTGGCAGCGGTCGAACTGATCGCAGACAAGCTGCCAAACACGCCAGCTCGTACAGCGCCGGTCGGACTGATCGCACGTATTTTTCTTGGAGGGGCGTGTGCTCTGGCACTTGCCACGAGTGCGGGTATGAGCCTCTCTTTTGCGGTGCTGCTTGGCTCAATGGGTGCGTTCGTCGGGACATTTGCCGGATATCACAGCCGACGTTTAGTGGTCTCCAAAGCTCATGTGCCAGACCTCGCCGTGGCGGTTGCAGAAGACATGGTTGCAATTGCAGGCGGGCTGCTTATCCTTTGGTACGTCGCGCAATAGTGGGTCCTGAAAGCTATTTGCAACTTGCTGCCGCAACCATCGCCGCCTTGGACGCTTCCGCAAATCTTCTCTGAAGCATCCGCGAGATAGGGTATCCCAGTTTGGCCAGCGCTTTCTGCGGCCGCGAAAATGCTAAGACCGCGTACCACACGCTACCTTCTGATCGATCCCACTCGACCGTAAATCGTTCTTCTCCACTCTCGGCATGTTCTGTTAACGTGCCGTATGCAAAACCGTAGCGACAAATAGGGCCGTCATCGTCGACCACATATACGATCCGGGCAGCATTCAGTGAATGGAATCCGAAGTGCCCCACCGCAATCGCAACAGTCGCACCGATCTCGATGGGGGTGATCGGCCAGTAAAGACGCAACCACAGCATATTGAACATCTGCCATCCACGGACCGCATCCCTCGCTTTATGCCAAGTAGCCTCGCCCGCACCCAGGAGAACACGATTGCGATCTACGTTATATCGGTTCGGTACGTCATTAGCCGAAGCACCGACCTCAGGGTATGAGAAGGCTGAATGCTGCTGCTGTGAAATGAAACTCCGAACGTCTTGTTCAGATGGTTTCCGTAGACGGAACAAGCATCCCTCCTTCGAGAGCGTTAGGCGGATCGTAGCTGATAACGATGGCTCATGGCGTTCGCCCCATATGGCCGCTGGCATCCACCAACTGCTGCACCGGATCGACAATAATCAGCAGCATCTCTGCCTTCGGCGTCTTGGCCGATGTCATCAGGGAAAGCTGTAACGTTCGCCACGCATCCGGCGACGTTTCGGATTTATCCAGATAGTCGAGCGCGGCCAGGCCTGCGGCGCTCACGGCAGAGAGATCCTGCGAAAGCGGTTCCACTTCTTTTAGCAAGAAAGATTGCTCTAGCTGGGGATGCAACTTCGCGTCATTGACGCTCCATTTCGTGAGCAAAGCGCGAATCTTCTCTACAGCATCGTGATCTTTGTAGCCGCTCTGAATGTAAGACTGCACGAGGTCGCGAAAATCTCTCGCCACATCGCTCTCTGGGCTGACCGCATCCACCAGATGATTCAGCGGGACGGAATTATCGGCGGGAAGTTTTATGCTTTCCGCACGAGCATAATCTTTCACCGGCTCGAGTACATCCGCCAGAGTTCGCAGTGACGCAATGTCGTCGCTTCCGAACATGCGATGCAACATTTCGGTCGGCGCGGAGCGGTGCGTCAGGCCCACCAATTCGAGATGCCAACTTACCTCCGAGAGCCGACGATACATCGATCCAACATCCTGCACTTCTTGCGGAGACCACAGCCTCTCGGCGATGGCGGCGTTGCGCGGCCAGATGCGGCTGTCGATACTCTCGGGCGTTACCAATTCCGCCCACATGCAGGATTCGCCGCCAAGGATGCGGCTTTTTTCTTCTGGAGTAAGCGCC
>DATNNE010000055.1:0-2116 GCA_035601995.1 Terriglobales bacterium | reverse complement strand
GGAGCTCGACTCGAACTAGGATCCGGTGTGCGACGCTGCGCCATGCGCAGATGCCTAAAGGGTCTCGGCGGGCACCCAACGTCTACCGACGGGTTCATTCTCGGCCCCGTCACACGGCACAGTGGGTCGGCTTGCTTTCTTATTCTTGATCGCGTTATCGCTTCGGTCAGACGCGGCCTCGCCCGCAATTTCTAATTCCTCCGGCAACGATAATGATCTTCTTGCTAACATTTCTTCTCGGCTTCGTGGATGGTCTACGGTCGCTGACACCTCCGGCACTGATCTGTTGGGCCGCGCATCTTGGCTGGTTACATTTTGCCGGAACGAGGCTCGCCTTCATCAACCATCGGTCCACGTTGATAGTCTTCACATTGCTGGCAGTCGTCGAGCTGATTGCAGACAAACTACCGAACACGCCAGCTCGTACCGCACCGCTAGGCCTGATCGCACGTATTTTTCTTGGGGCGGCCTGTGGCCTGGCGCTTGCCACAAGTGCGGGTATAAACCTCTCTTTTTCGGTGCTGCTTGGCTCAACGGGTGCGCTCGTCGGGACCTTTGCCGGTTATCACAGCCGTCGTTTAGCGGTCTCCAAAGGCCATATGCCAGACTTCGTCGTGGCAGTTGCTGAGGATATGATTGGGATTGCAGGCGGGCTGCTCACCCTTTGGTACGTTGGGCAATAGGTGAGCCCCTGAAAGCTATTTGCAACTCGTTGCCGCAACCATCGCCGCCTTAGACGCTTCCGCAAATTTTCTCTGAAGCATCCGCGACATAGGGTATCCCAGCTTGGCCAGCGTCTTCTGCGGCCGCGAAAATGCGAGGATCGCATACCACACTCTACCTTCGGATCGATCCCACTCGACTGTAAATCGTTCTTCACCACTCTCAGCATGTTCCCTTAACGTCCCGTATGCAAAACCGTAGCGACAAATAGGGCCGTCATCGTCGACCACATATACGATCCGGGCAGCGTTCAGTGAATGGAATCCGAAGTGCCCCACCGCAATCGCAACAGTCGCACCGATCTCGATGGGGGTGGTCGGCCAGTAAAGACGCAACCACGGCATATTGAACATCTGCCATCCACGGACCGCCTCCCTTGCTTTATGCCAAGTAGCCTCGCCCGCACCTAGGAGAACACGATTGCGATCTACGTTATACCGGTTCGGTACGTCATTAGCCGAAGCACCGACCTCTGGGTATGAGAAGGCTGAATGCTGCTGCCATGAAATGAAACTCCGAACATCCTGTTCAGATGGTTTCCGTAGGCGGAACAAGCATCCCTCCTTCGAGACCGTTAGGCGGATCGTAGCTGATAACGATGGCTCATGGCGTTCGCCCCACATGGCCGCTGGCATCCACCAACTGCTGCACCGGATCGACAATAATCAGCAGCATCTCTGCCTTCGGCGTCTTGGCCGATGTCATCAGGGAAAGCTGTAACGTTCGCCACGCGTCCGGCGACGCTTCGGATTTATCCAGATAGTCGAGCGCGGCCAGGCCTACGGTGCTCACGGCAGAGAGATCCTGGGAAAGCGGTTCCACTTCTTTTAGCAAGAAAGATTGCTCTAGCTGGGGATGTAACTTCGCGTCATTGATGCTCCATTTCGTGAGCAAAGCGCGAATCTTCTCTACAGCATCGTGATCTTTGTAGCCGCTCTGAATGTAAGACTGCACGAGGTCGCGAAAATCTCTGGCCACATCGCTCTCTGGGCTAACTGCGTCCACCAGATGATTCAGCGGTACGGAATTATCCGCAGGAAGTTTTATGCTTTCCGCCCGCGCGTAATCTTTCACAGGCTCAAGCACGTCCGCCAAAGTTCGCAGTGACGCCATGTCGTCGCTCCCTAGCATGCGATGAAGCATTTCGGTTGGCGCAGAGCGGTGCGTCAGCCCCACCAATTCCAGATGCCAGCTTAGTTCCGCGAGCCGACGATACATCGATGCATTGTCCTGCACTTCTTGACCCTGCACCTCTTGCGGAGACCACAGCCTCTCGGCGATGGCGGCGTTGCGCGGCCAGATGCGGCTGTCGATACTCTCGGGCGTTACCAATTCCGCCCACATGCAGGATTCGCCGCCAAGGATGCGGCTTTTTTCTTCTGGAGTAAGCGCC
>DATNNE010000054.1:0-4279 GCA_035601995.1 Terriglobales bacterium | reverse complement strand
CGTTCGCGCCTGCGGTGTGTGCCGCACCGATCTTCACATCACGGAAGGAGAATTGCCGCCGCGTAAAGATGCGCTCATTCCCGGCCATCAGATCGTAGGCGAGATTGTTGAAGGCGCTACGGTCGAATTGCCACTAGGCGCGCGCGTCGGCGTTTCCTGGGTGGGCGGCGTCGACGGAGACTGTCCGTATTGCCGCCGCGGAATGGAAAATCTCTGCGACTCGCCAACTTTCACCGGATATACCGTCGACGGCGGTTATGCCGAGTACGCCGTCGCCCGCGCCGACTTTGTTTACCCGCTCCCGCCGGAGTTGGACGATCTGTACGCCGCGCCCTTGCTGTGCGCCGGCATCATCGGCTTCCGCAGCCTGCGAGTCGCAGGTGTTGAACGTGGCGACCGCGTAGGACTCTTCGGTTTCGGAGCGTCAGCGCATCTCGCAATCGCGGTTCTTCGCTCGTGGAACTGCGAGGTCTATGTCTCGACGCGAGGTGCTTCCCATCGCCAGTTGGCCGAATCCTTAGGAGCTACGTGGGTCGGGAAAGAAACGGACAATCCGCCAGTCGAACTCGACCGCGCCGTGACCTTCGCTCCCAGCGGAGACGTAGTGATCACAGCACTCTCCAGCTTGCGCAAAGGAGGCGTCGTCGCCATCAACGCAATCCATCTCGACCGCATGCCCGAGTTCGATTACGACCGTCTTCTGTGGGGAGAGCGCCAGATCCGCAGCGTGGCAAACATGACGCGAGCCGACGCCAGAGATTTTCTCAAAATTGCCGCCGATATCGGGCTGAAGCCCAAAATAACAGTATTCCGGTTGGATCAAGCCAACGAAGCACTGTCAGCAGTGAAGAACGATGCTATCGACGGTGCCGCGGTCATCGTTCCCTGATCCTGAAATTGCTTTTCACGCCTGGAAGGGCGCGGGATACGCAACAACAAAAAGGGCGGCGTGGTGAAATTCAACGTTCTGACTGAGGCAAAGAAAGTGTTGAAGGGCAAGCCAACGAAAGCGAGCGAAAAGTCGCTGCTCGTGGCGTTGGCGGCATTAGTGTTAGAGCACAACGGCGCGAAGTCCTAAATTGTTTCTGTTGGCTCGGCTTCCCCTAAAAGCCTTATCCTTCACAGGTCAAGAAATGGCCTTGACTCTGTGGAGGCGTGCGACATGCGTTTGGAAAAGAAGGAATGGTTGTTGCTGGCTCTGGCCACATTGTTTGCTTTGGCCGGGCTTGGTCCCGATGACCCTTGGATAGTCGGACCGGGTCTGATTTTGTCCTGGATAGTGTTTTTGGCGCTCTTTTTCCTCCATGAAGGGTGGAAACCCGTGGCACGTTTGCTGGCGGTCCTTCTCATGACAGCAGTGCTCGGCGGCATTGCGGTCCGGAAGTTTCACTTCGTCAAAGCTGAGACCCCCACTACACCCAAGCAGTTGCCCAATCAGCCCGAAAAGGGTGCTGATGCGTCCGTTCCAATACAAGAACAGTTGCGCCATTTGAGCGATCAAATAGCGCAATTGCGGCGCGCTGTAGGCAAGAGAGAAAAGCAATCAGATACGCCCGGTCTTGCAAGCGATCTAAAGGCTGCATCCGCGAGTCAGTTGAATGACATCCTTAAATCCACCACAGCGGGTTTGCTGAGTTGGAATCAAGAGTGGGGGAACTATGAAGGCAACCAAGGCGTACTGATTGTAGAATCTACCGGATGGGGTTACAACTATCCGCCTACCGCAGCACAAGTGGAGCAGAGGGCAGCGAGACATGATCGTTTTCTTCGGGAGCGAGAGGAATTCCGCGCCAAACAGAGAGCATCTAACAATGCAAAGCAACTGATTCCA
The DNA here is from genome assembly GCA_035601995.1 of Terriglobales bacterium. GTDB lineage: Bacteria > Acidobacteriota > Terriglobia > Terriglobales > Acidobacteriaceae > JABDBE01. The sequence continues at coordinate 2,448 of DATNNE010000054.1, read as the reverse complement.
CTATCACGGGCCCTCAAGGACGAAGTCGTTGGCAGGCTTCATAGACTTGGGGATATGACGGGACTACCGGATGACAAAGGAGCTATTGATAAGTTCCAATCCGGCGATTTCTCGGCCAATGACGTGAATGATGCTTATGAATACTTTGCCGAATTGCAAAGAATGTTTGAGCAGATAGCAATAAAAAAACAAGCCCCCACGTCGCGGTAAGACGGCTATCTAACCGGTCCTGCTTTTTCAAATTTCAGTTCGCTGGAGGGGCTACAGCACCTGTCTTAAGGAATCTCGAAACGTATTTGAAAAGATTCCAGCGGCGATTCCGCGCTCCAGCAATTGGAGTAAATCACCCTCGTTGAGGTCCAACGCTCGTGGCACTATGTTCTCGTTTTTCCACCATGAGAATCGAATTTCATCTTGGCCTGTAGCCTTGACGAAGATATTCTCAATGCGTGCCTCACTCCCATCGCCGAGTGTAAGTCTTGCCGTGAGATTTTCTTTTGCGTAGCGAGTATCTCTCATAGGTTTAACTCCACAGAAAAAGTTGCTTATTTCCGCCCGCTTTTGGGGGCACTCTTTGGCCGCCCCGCCCCCTTAGCTTTTGCGAAAGCGTTCCACTTGGGTTTCGTTTCAACTTTGCAACGCGGACACGACAGAACAGCAAGAACATAGACGGTCTTGCATTCAGGGCAGATTGCCACATTGCGTTTCATTCGAGAAAAATCTTGCGCGGATTAACTCCCTGCCTTAGAATTCCGGCCCGGAGTGGAACCCGCGTAACTCTTGCGTTTTGATTTGGTCGGGGCGCGCGGATTTGAACCGCGGACCCCCTGCGCCCAAGGCAGGTGCGCTACCAGGCTGCGCTACGCCCCGACATGAATCGATTATAGATGAAGTCTCCGCAGCTTCGGCTTCTCCGCGGGAACCCAGAGTCGGAACCAGGAGCGGCAGCGGAAATCGCCGGAATAACTGGAATCGTTTTCCCGCCGAACGCGCTATAATTTTTATCCGGATGCAGAACCCGCGTTACGCGTTGGTGGCATATGTAAAGAGTCCGGTGGGGGAGTTCGTCGAGAATCTCCGGCGGCAGCTACACCCCGCCCTGCCCCAAATGTCGGCTCATGTAACCCTTCTACCGCCCCGGTTGTTGAATGGAACCGAAGCTTCAGCCCTCCAGACGCTGGAAAGAGTGTGCGGCCAGGCCGAACCGTTTGACGTGGACCTGGGAGATGTGGAGACGTTCGTTCCCACCACGCCCACCGTGTATATCCGGCTGACCGGTGGCGCCGCTCGCATGCGCGAACTGCATGACCAGCTCAATACGGAGGCCCTCGCCTTTCGCGAAGAGTGGCCGTACGTTCCACATATGACGATTGCGAAGATGGCGGCCGAGCCGGATGCGCGGCAGGCTCTGCGGATCGCCGCGGAACTCTGGTCTCAGTATGCTGGAAGCCATCGCATCCGTCTTGAGCGCCTCACGTTCGTTCGTGAGCAAGAGCCGAGTTGTTGGGTTGATCTGGCGCCTGTAACCCTCGGCGCAAATCTAGTCCGTCATTGAACCGTGCTGCTTTCTCCGATGTAGCTCTCCACCGCCTTCTTCCACTTCCCTTGCGCTTTGAGTATGAACTCAACCGCATCGCGCAGCGCGCCCTCGCCGCCCGCGTGGGGAGTCACATAATGCGCTTCCTTTTTTACTTCCGCCCGCGCATTCTTCACCGCGACGGCGAATCCGCCCGCTCGCATCGCGGGCAGGTCGATCACATCGTCGCCGACGAAGGCCGCTTCTTCCGGCTTCAGTCCTTCTTTTTTCAGAATTCCTTCGAAACACCCGCGCTTATCCTGCACTCCCTGGTGCACGTGTTCGAGCTTTAAATCGCGCGCGCGCAACGTGACGGTTTCAGAGTTCCGCTTGGTAATCAGTCCAGTTTTGATGCCGCCTAGGCGCGCGAGCGAGATCGATGCGCCGTCATGCGCATGAAAGCCTTTGAATTCGACCATGCTTGTCTGCGCTCCCGCGGGAGCAGGAAGGAAGAACAGTTTGCCGTCGGTGAGTACGCCGTCTACGTCAAAGAGGAGAAGCTTGATTTTGCGGGCGCGAGCTTGCGATGAAAGTTTAGCCATCGCGCAAATTCTAGCATTCCGCCGATAGAGAGGAGAGTTTCAGGCAAGTAGTTAGCAGTTCTCAGGATTCAGGACTCGCAGCTCATAACTCACAGCTACCAAAAAAATAAGAGTTCCGAGGTGGTGTGGGGTCCATTCGTCTCGGCCAGTAGCTCGCGTTAGACCCTCGCTCGACCTGCTCTCGCTCCGTCCCTTGCGGGCTTTCGCGCGCGATCTTCGCTCGGGCTCCGGGCTCACCGCCAACCGGATAAACCTACCCTACGCCTCGGAACTCTATCCTGCCTTCAACTTTTCTTCCTGTTCTCCTCGACCAGCGCTTTGCTATAGACC
>DATNNE010000053.1:0-21437 GCA_035601995.1 Terriglobales bacterium | reverse complement strand
AGGCGGCGGGAGTCGAACCCGCGTCCGAAAATGTTACTGGTCAAGAGACTACATGCTTATTCGCGTTCATGCCCCAGGCATTACCCTGGGACGTTCGCGGCCCACGCTCAGAACGGACAAGAAACGCTAGCCGCTAGCCTGTGATCTTAACCTCCCCGCCCAGACGTAACGGGGAAGAGCAGCCCTCTGTGTGACGTTCGCTCGCAGCCCAAGGGCGAAGCTGCGGAGAACGGCTGCCTAATTAATTAGGCTGCGTATGCCATTGGTTGATTGGCAATTATCATTTTGCCCACGATTACGGGTGTGTGCACCCCGGCATGCCTCTTGGCCGCAAGCATCTCCGTCGAAGCCGTGACGCCCCCATTTGGGATGGACCATTCAAAGAGCTACTTCCAGACTAGGACCCAAGCTCCAGAAAGTCAATGAGATGGCTTGGAGTTCCGGCAAGGCTACCCGAGCTGTTTGACCTGCTTCAGCAATCCTGCGAAATCGCGAAGTTCCTTTCGGTCGTCGACGTCCACTCCTTTAGGATCCAAGTGCATCGTATCGCTTCGTATTTCTCTCACGCGCTCGACTGAGACCCGATAAGAATTCATAATTATTGACATGCTATGCATGACTATGCAAGAATAGCATGCATAGAGGGGCAGGATGCACACAACCACGTCGATCTCTGATTCTGACCTTGTCCGCCAGCATGCCTCCCAGGAGTACGTTGCCGCAGCCCGACGACGTGGCGACAAAACTATTTCAATTCACGTGGGAACCGTACACAAAGCCTTGGCGCTAAACAACCGCATTCCCCTCGTGTGCGCTGCTCTCGGTTCCAAGAAGTTCTTAACAGAGAACCGTCTCCGGCTGATCTCGAAAACTGGTCCACCGTCCGGGCAGAGTACCACGGTCATTTTTACGTACGAGCTCGAGGACGGTGAAAAACGCGCGGGAGGAATCGACGCATTTCTGGCGCTTCGGGGAATTGGGAAAGAAATCTTCGCGTCCCTCGGCGGCGGCGAGGCTTTCCTCCGCCGGGAGCGGGCAGAGTTTTCCCGCGCGATGAAAACCCGGGAGGCTGAAGGCGCGCCGGACAAGCGATGAGCCGAATTTATTGGGACACAATGCTGTTCGTCTACTGGATTGAGGACCATCCGCGCTACGCTAAATTTGTCCGGCAACTGCTACTGAAAATGGAACAGCGGCAGGATCAGCTTTGCACCAGTAGCTTTGCCGTCGGCGAGGCTCTCGTTGCTCCACGTAAGGCGGGTAATAGGGACGTCGCAACCAAGATGCTAAATCTTTTTAGCTCTTCGTTCGTAGAAGTTGTCCCCTTCGGCCTCGAAGCCGCGGAGCACTATGCGAGCATTCGCGCCAGCCAGTCGGTTTCGGCCCCCGATGCCATTCATCTCGCTTGCGCCGCCCAGGCACGCATCGATCTTTTCCTGACCAATGACACCGAGTTGATTGGGAAGGTTATCCCCGGAATCCAATTCATCGCCGGGCTGCAATCGAATATCCTTTGACCCGAAGGTTAACTTTGGCTGGCCTGGTCTTCCCGAGCAATGTTTGATGCCACCCTGTTTAGATCAGGCTGGATACTTCAACATCAGAACAATCGGATTCAACGCGCCTAAATGCCTAAGGACTTGCCTTGATAGAGTGGAAGCGATTTACAAATCTCCGTGATTCTCTGGCCTTGTTCTGGACTCAGGTTGAGGAATTCAAAACCGTACACTCTGCCAGTCACGCGTCGTACAATCGCTGATGCTTTTCCGGCAGCGATGGGCTCCAGTTCTACGGTATCGTTCAGTGTCAACGAATCGGCGGTGATCGCCGACATGCCGCTTTGACTGATTTCGATGCTAATCCCTTTTATGGCTAAACCGTCCCCCGATCGAATAGTGATTGGGGCGCTGAATCGATAGCGCGGATGCCGCCTTCGGTCAGGCACGGTCTGCGATACCTTCTGAGAAATCAGATCGCTTTGCATGAGGCGTTTTTCACTTCCGGTTAAGACATCGGCGGCACTGCGAATTTACTTTAGTCGAGCCCAACCTTGGTTTTTTGCATCTTCCCGCCATCGCCTACATCTGACTTAGAGCGCTACCCTGTATAACGAGGGCGTTGACTTAACATGAATTCCATCGTCCAACGCTGTCAGGAGAACTGCCCGTGAAGTCGGAGTGCCTGCCTTTCAGCCAGATCCCGCATACGACCCGTCTTTTTAACGATTTCCTGTCCGATTATTCCAAAGTTCAGCAGTTCTACTCCAGATCGGCATACTTCAATGAATGGTTTAGGGACGAAGCTGCGAGGGTGGGTTTCGACTCCAGCCGGCGAGAGCGTGTTTCCGCGGTTCTCGAACGCCAAAACCGGTCGTTGGATGCTTCCGCCAAGGTGTTGGAAAACATTGCTCGACTTCGAGCCGGCGCATCGGCGGTAGTGACTGGGCAACAGGTCGGACTCTTCGGTGGTCCGTTGTTTTCGATTTTCAAGGCACTGAGCGCGGTCAAACTAGCCGAACATGCGACTCGATCGGGCATCGATTGTGTACCGGTTTTCTGGCTCGCGACCGAGGACCATGATTTGGCTGAAGTGAATCAGGTCTCAATTCCCGGACTCGATGGCTCTTTGCAGAAGTTGACCGCGCCCGTTACTGGTGCGCCCGACGGTCCCGTGGGGACGTTGCGATTGGATCCCGGAATCGAGGCTGTTGTCGAAGCGGCCTCGGGGTTGCTCGGGCCTTCCGAGATCTCCGATTTTCTTCGAGAGGCATATCGCCCGGGCGAGCCTCTTGGCAGCGCCTTTGCCCGCTTGTTCACGCGACTATTTGCAGATTGGGGCGTCATCCTTCTCGATGCCGCTGATCCGGAGTTGCACTCGGTTGCTCAGCCCATTTACCAGGCAGCGATCGAACGTGCGGTGGAACTGGATGAGGCGCTGCTGGCTCGTGGCAAGGCGCTCGAGGCAGCCGGTTACCATCAGCAGGTCAAGGTCACGCCTTCGTCTACGTTATTGTTCACGCTGCGAAATGGTGCACGCGTGCCGGTGCATCGCCGGGTCACTGGAAGTGGCAATACTGAGTTTTTGATCGACGAGGAACGAATCTCGCAGACGGAACTGCTCAGTCGCGTAACCTCGTCGCCACAAGATTTTAGCGGCAACGCTTTACTGCGGCCCGTGATTCAGGATTTCCTCCTGCCGACTCTTGCCTATACCGGGGGATCGGCGGAAGTTGCCTACTTCGCCCAGGCAGCTGTTGTTTATAAAGCGCTCTTAGGAAGGATTACTCCGATTGTGCCGCGATTCTCGGCGACCATCGTGGAGGAAAAACCGAAGGCATTACTTGAGCGTTACGGATTGCGCTTGCCTGATCTTTTCCCCGGCCCAGAAGTCTTGCGCGAACTCATGGCTTCCCGTACCTTGCCGAAGGAATTGCAATCGGCGTTTGATCAGGCTGAGTCTTCGTTGGAAAAATCTCTGGCGACGCTTCGCGAGGGTCTGGCCAAACTGGATTCAACCCTGGTCGATTCGGCCACCAACGCCGCGTCCAAGATGCAGCATCAGCTTACGCAACTACGCTCTAAGGCTGCCCGCGCCGAACTCCGCCAGACAGAAGTTCTCACCCGGAAGGCCGATCTGCTAAGCAATTTGTTGTATCCCGGCAAGGCTCTGCAGGAGCGAGAGATCGCGGCCGCCTATTTCGTCGCGCGTCACGGGATGGAATTTCTGCGAGAGGTGTACGAAGCCATCCGACCGGACTGCCTCGATCACCAGATCATCACCATGTAGGCGCGAGCGTGCTGGCTCGTGCAGCCCAGCTGAAGAAATTGTTAGACTTTCTGTTCTAACTCTTCCAGCGATTCCACCCGGGGCAGGCCAGAGTCGCGATAGGCCCCGGACACGTCAAACAAGATGGCCCGCATTCCCGCCCCAGTCGCGCCCAGATAATCCACGGAGTACATATCGCCAACGTACAGACTTTGCTCTGGGGACACGTCCAATTCGCGAAGGGCGACCTCGAAAATGGCTGGATGCGGCTTCTCATGTCCAACCAATCCCGAATCAGTGATGTTCACGAAGCAATCAACGATTCCGCAGCGCTCCAGCACATCGGCAATCTTACCGTCGGCATTGGAGATGACCGCAAGGGGATAGCGTTGTCCCAGCCGCAGCAGGCTTTCACGGGTGCCCGGACGAATATCGCACCAGTTCGCCGAAACGCGTGTGGCACACACCAGGTCGTCGCGCACAGCATCGTCGGGAATCCCTAGATTACGAAGCAAGTGCGAATAAAACAGATACCAAAAGCTATGATCAGCCTTGCCATCGTGCTGCAAGATATCGAATTCTTTCTTGGTTTTTCGCGCGATGGCATGCCAGTGGTCAAGACTAGGAATCAGTTTTCGCTGGTGAAGGGGAGCCAGGATGTGGGTTCGATCAGGGAAAAGAAGAGTATTTCCAACATCGAAGAAGATGGCTTTCAGCGGAGCTGGCATTTGGCAAGACCAGTCCTACTCCGCTTCTTCATCGCGCTTCTTACCGTACCGCAACGCTAAACCAACGCCAATGGTCATGAACCCGATCGGCGGAAGCAGCAACACTACGACCCCACGCGTGATGGCGTTCTGACCGTCTTTGTTGAGGGCACGCGCCGTGCTATAGCACATGGCGCAACTCTGAGCGAAAGCGGGAGCCGCCCAAAGCGCGAACAACAAGCCCAGCATGGCAAGGCGAAGCTTCATCGGACTCCCAAATGCACGATTCGAAACGCATCAGGAAAGAAAATACACATCAGGCACAAACATGCGGTCACGGCAGTCATCATCACCCACTTCATGGCGGCGATCTCATACTTCAAGTGCATGAAATAACCGATAATCAGCGCGGACTTGATTACCGAAAGGATCATGAGGGCTTCCAGCATATGCAGCGGCTCAAAGACCTGCCGGTAAGCGAGGACCACCTCGACTGCGGTAAGCAGTAGAAGCACGCCCCAGACCCAGAAGTATTGTCCCTTGCCCTCATCGTGCGTTGCGGCGGCGGTGTGCATTTACGATTTCCCCTTCGGTCTTCGTACTGCTCGCGAGATCTTTCGGGGCTCGACGCCCCTCAAGATGACGTCAACCTCACACCCGCGTGGACATCAGATACACCAGCGGGAAAATAAACATCCAGACCAAATCGACGAAGTGCCAGTACAGTCCGGCGATTTCGACGTCATGCGCATCGTAATCTTTGGGTTTCAGAATCAAGATCACGGTGGCTACGATGAACCCGATCAACAGCGCATGCACGCCGTAGTGGAACACACTGTCGGCTGGAATCAGCCACCACGATATCCCCCAGATTGCCAGCAAAATCGGCAGAAATGCTTTGCGCAAGGAAACTACGCCCAGATAAATGACGCCGATGGTGACGTGCAGCATATGCATGCCGGTCAGCGTGAAGAACGTCCCGCCAAACTGGGGCACATTGGCCGCCCAGGGATTCTTAAATGGAGTCATGCCTTCATCGATCAGGTGAGTCCACTCTTTGGCGTGGAGCACGATGAATGCAGCGCCGAAGAACATAGTGAATAGAATCCAGTTGCGCGTCCAGCTGCGGTCGCCGCGCCGCGCCGCCAGCACCGCCAGAACCATGGTCAGCGAACTGGAGAGCAGGCAACCGGTCATGATCGTGGCGTTAGTGATGCTGTCCTTGCCAAAGGGGGTGGGCCAGTCGGGATTCGAAATGCGTCCGTAGCTGTAGGCGAACAGCAACGCTCCGAACGTCAGCGTGTCGGAGAGCAGAAACAGCCACATCCCGATCTTCTTGGAATAAGTGCCGAACAGAGACGGCTCGTAAACATCCGCCATCCCGTGTTGCACCGCGACCTCAGACATGTTTTCTGTCTCCTTAAGTGTTCGTGTGGGGAGGACGTCCCCGTCCGCGTCTTACCGGACAAACCACAAGAGCCCAAAGATGTAGAGCCACAACAAAAACATGAAATGCCAGTACCAGGCCGTAACGTCGACCACAATGCGCCGCGCCTCGACCGGCTTATGCAACAGGGAAACCGTGGCCGCGTACAGCAGCACTAAAATGCCTCCGGCAAGGTGGACAGCGTGAGTAGCGGTTAGCAGATAAACAAACGAACTGCTCGCACTCGTGGCCATATAAAAGCCGCGATCCGCGAGCTCACGCCATGCCATCCATTGCCCGATGAGAAATCCACTACCGAGCACGACCGTGACACCCAACCAGGGAAATCCCTTGTCCTCGCCCAGAGAAACCCCGGGGATGGAACGAATCGGCGCCAGCGCCGCCTGCCGCGTAATCTGCCGGCGCGCCAGTTCCGCCGCGATACTGCTTACCAGCAACAACAGCGTGTTCACCAGCAACAGAGCGACTGGTAAGTCGACCGGAATCCAATCGCGAACATAAGTGTTGGTGCGTTCATCGAGAGTAGGCAAGCCACGCCGCACGACGTAGGCGCTAGTCAGCGAGACGAAGATCATGGTGACTGACGTCAGCCCGATGGCTAGTCCCAAGCGAACTCGGCGCAGCCGTGCTCCGTAATCGGGCGAACCATCGCCACGTCCATCGCTCCCACCGCCATAAACAGGCGGACGCGTCCCCCCGCCGCCTTGGCCTGCCTTCGGTACGTCGATCGTAACTGGAGAACTCAAAGTCGCCATGTGTCACGCGGCGCGGACGCCCTCGCCCGCGATCCTCGCCTAATGTGATGCCACCGTGGCCGGATCGGTTTGCATGACGTAATCCCGCGGCGCGCCCGGCACGCTGTACTCGTAGGGTCCGTGATAGACCACCGGAGTGTGTCCCCCAAAGTTGTCATGCGGAGGCGGCGTGGTCGTGGTCCACTCCAGTGTCGTTGCCTCCCACGGATTATCGCTCGCCTTCGGACCTTTGAACATGCTCCAGAACAAATTGATCACGAAGATGAACTGAGCCGCAATCGTCACGATCGCCGCATAGGTCATGAAAGTGTTGAGGGGCATCAGCGGCTTCAGATAAGCAAGCTCGGTGAACTGCGAATAGCGACGCGGCTGACCCGCCATGCCTAGATAATGCATCGGCATGAAAATGCAATAAGTACCGATCAGCGTAATCACGAAATGCACGCGCCCCCAAGTCTCATTCATCATGCGGCCAAACATTTTGGGGAACCAATAATAGGTGCCGGCGAACATGCCGAAAATGGCCGCGACTCCCATGATGAGGTGGAAGTGGCCGACCACGAAGGCGGTATCGTGCAACGGAATATCGAGCACCGGCTGCGCCAGAAATGGGCCGCTCAATCCGCCGGAGACGAACAGCGACACGAAGCCGATGGCATAAAGCATCGGTGTCTGAAAACGCACGCGCCCGCCGTGGATGGTTCCCAACCAATTGAAAGTCTTAATGGCCGACGGAACACCAATGGCCATGGTCATGAGCGAGAAGGCAAAAGCCGTGTACGGGCTCATGCCGCTCATAAACATGTGATGGCCCCAAACCATGAATCCCAGAAAACCGATGGCCATAATCGCGTAGACCATGGCTTTGTAACCGAAAATCGGCTTGCGCGAAAAAGTTGAAAGCAATTGCGAAGCTACGCCCATCCCGGGAAGAATGGCGATGTACACCTCGGGATGTCCGAAGAACCAGAATAGATGTTGCCACAACAGGGGTGACCCACCCTTATGCCCCATCACCTGGCCATTGACCACGACCAGCGGAACGTAAAAGCTAGTTCCGAGATTGCGATCCAGCAGTAGCAGAATGCCCGCGGAAAGCAGTACACCGAAAGCCAGTAAACCAAGAATCGCAGTAACAAACCATGCCCATACAGTCAGTGGCATGCGCATCATCGTCATGCCCTTAGCTCGCAGGTCCAGCGTGGTGGTGATGAAATTCAGCGCCCCCATCAACGATGCAATGCAGAAAATCGCAATGCTCGTGATCCATAAGTCCGCCCCCAGTTGTTCACCCGGTCCGGAGTTGGTGAGTGCGCTAAGCGGGGCGTAACCCGTCCAACCGTGCAGCGGGGCTCCACCGGTTACGAAGAATGCCGCCAGGATCACGACGAAAGCCACGAACGTCGTCCAGAACGAAAGCATGTTCAGGACAGGAAACGCCATGTCCGGCGCCCCGATCTGGATGGGCAGAAAGTAATTTCCGAACCCGCCCTGCGGCGCCGTCGTCAACACGAAGAAAACCATGATCGTGCCGTGCATGGTGAGCAGGCTGAGGTAGGTTTCCGGTTTGATCTCGCCCACAAGCGGCAGAACGGCCGTCGGCCAGATCATGTGAAAACGCATCAGCAGCGACAGGAACATTCCGACAAATACCGCTACCAGCGCCAGAAAGTAATACTGAATCCCGATGACTTTGTGATCCAGGCTGAAAATGTATTTTCGGATAAAGCCCTGAGGAGCGTGCGAGTGAATTGTAGCGCTAGTCGCCATTACTGTTTCTCCGCCTCCCGCGCGGCCAGCCACTTGTCAAAGTCTTCCTGGGTTACGACGTGCAACATGCCGTGCATTTTGTAATGCCCCAGTCCGCAAAGCTCGGCACAGGCGATTTCGTATTCGCCGACTTCTGTGGGCGTGAAGTGCATATGGATGATCAGTCCGGGAACTGCGTCCTGTTTGAACCGCATCTGTGGAACAAAAAAGCTGTGGATAACGTCAACCGCACGTAAGGTCAGATCCACCTGCCGGTTCACAGGAAGAAACATCGTGCCGGTGACGACGTCATCTTTGGCCGCGGGGTCCGTTGCATCCAGCCCAAGCGCAGCTTCGTTTCCGGCTGAAGGATCCATAAGCTTGGGATCGGTGCGGCCAAATTTTCCGTCCGCCCCCGGATAGCGGAAGTACCAGGCAAACTGCATGCCCGTAACCTCCACCGGAACCGAACCCGGGTCCGCTGGCGCGAAACGCTCCGACGCCCAAATGGGACTGCCCATGAGGTTCAGCCCCACAAAGAGGATGGCCGTTAGAGCCGTCCAAATCACTTCCATCCTGGTATTGCCGTGAGAGTAGGTCACCTTGGTGGCGCTTCCGCGATCGCGGTACTGCCACACGAAAAGGCCGAGAGCGCCTTGAGCGGCCACGAAAACGACGCCCATGATCCAGTACGTCAGCGTGAACTGATGGTCGATCCATGGCGTCGAGGTCGACGCGCCATGCGGTAACCACCAGGTTTGTGCTGCGAAAAAGTAAGTGCTGACAAAGGTGATCAACCAGATAATCACAAGCAGAGCGAGGCCCATCTACGAGACCTCCGAGGGTCGGGGTGTGCGCATTGTCATAGCTCGCAAAAAAAACGAAGCTGCGGCTGGCCCCGAAGTTTATCACAGCCATCTGTGATACGCGCAAGGACTTGTTGTGAAAGGAATCGAATCGGGAACGTAGCCTGTTGAAAGTTCGATTATCACAAAGCCAGCCTTATATGACTCCTGAGGATAAGTTTCCTTTGCATACCCTTGTGTTCTTCGTGGTTTAATGCTCTTGACGGTATGCCGAAGAAATCCACAGGCCGCGGCCACGACACGCGTTACGTCCGCCTGCAAAAGAACCACTGCTTCGCCTGCGGCAAAAGCAATCCCGATGGCATGCGTCTCAAGTTCGCCTATGACGAGGAGCGCGATTGCTTTGTCTGCCGCTTCCGGTTGGGCAAGCGCTACACCGGCCCGCCGGGCCACGCCCATGGCGGCATTATTGCAACCATACTGGACGAGGCGATGGGCAAAGTGAACAAGCTACGTCACGTGGTTGCGCTGACATCAGAGATCAAGGTGAATTACCTGAAGCCCGTTCCGCTGAATAAGCCCCTGCGTGTGGAATCGCGGGAGATGCGCGTCCGCGGACGGCAGCACACCAACATGGCGGAGATCCTCAATCCAAAAAACGAAGTGCTCGCCCGCGGCCAGGGACTGTTCATCGCCATCGACCCGCAGAAAATGTTCGCCAAATTCGTCGAGAGATAGAAAATAAATGGAGGACGGGCGTCCCCATAATCAATCGCGAAACCCTTCCAGCGCCTGCCCCAACTGCTCGACTCCCCGCCGGATTTCGCACCCGTCTACTGCCGCGAAGCCAAGCACCAATCCGTCGCGTCTCACCCGGCCCCATGCATACCGGCTGAGCGGTACAACCTCGACGTCATGCTCAGCCGCAGCCAGTGCGGCGCGCTCCGCAGACCGTCCGCCTTGTAGCCAGCCCACGGTTCGCAAACCCGCTTCGACCGGAGGAATCTCCAGCAATCCCGCGAGCCGTTCCCGAGCGGATTCCACCAGCACCGACAAACGCTCAGCGTACAACTCCCGCATTCGCCGGACATGCCGCGCAAAGTGCCCCTCGCGGATGAAATCGCACAAGATCGCCTGATCGATGAGCGGCGGATGATGTGTGCTCACCGATTCGGCCGCCGCAAAAATGTCCACCATGTCGGACGGAACCACGAGATACGCAAGTCGCAGCGCAGGGAAGAGAACGTCAGTAAAACTTCCCGCGAATATCACCACCGCAGCACGATCCAAACCTTGCAACGCGGGAATTGGCCTTCCGGAATAACGGTATTCGCTGTCATAGTCATCCTCGAAAATGATGGTGCGCGAGCGCCGCGCCCATTCGAGCAGCGACAACCTCCGGCGCAAGCTCATAGTGACTCCAAGCGGGAACTGATGCGCCGGAGTCACATAAACCAGCCGCGGACGCTGGCGCGGCCAGCGTCGTTGTCCAGCTTCGAGGTTCAAGCCTTCAGAATCGACTGGCACAGCGCAGATTCTCGCCCCAACCGCCCGGAACACCACCGCAGCACCCGGATATCCCGGCTCCTCCATCCACACCGGATCGCCCGGGTCGAGCAGCAAGTGCGCCGTCCGGTCCAGCGCCTGTTGTACGCCGGAGATGATCAATACCTGATCCGCCGCGCACTTTACGCCGCGAGACGTATTCAGATATTCGGCCACCGCTTCGCGCAACGGCCGATAGCCCAACGCATCCCCACCAGCCAGCAAACTTGCAGAGGCTCGGCGCAAACGTCGCGTCGCCACCTGCGTCCAAAGGCCCATGGGGAAAGCATCGAGCCCAGGTTGGCTCGCACGAAATGCCCGCGCCGGACGAGGCACTGCCCGCAACAACGGCCGCAGCCTCCGTGCATAGGCAGAAAGCGGAATGCCGCGCCTCCGAGTTCCCGCCGTTGACCTCGCGCGTGGCGCCTGCAACAGTTCGTCGGGAAGAGTTTCGCTGACGTACGTCCCCGAGCCCACCCTGCCTTCCACATAACCTTCCGAGCGCAACTGCTCGAACGCAGTAACGATCGTAGGACGAGAGATTCCGTATTGCGCAGCCAGATCGCGCGTAGCCGGAAGTCGAGCGCCCGGATGCAAACCGCCAGCCAGAATCGTCGAGCGCAATTCTTCATAAAGCCACCGATACAAAGGCATGCGCGCCTTCGGCCCTCTAAGGTTCAACGGTAACGTGCTCGACTTCTTCACCATGGCTCGCTCAGATTGCCCTTCTCGACGGTAGAAAGTGGTATGGAAATAATATCGGAAAATGGACATTCCAGGTTAGCCAATAAATTGGTATTCTGAAGCCAGTCAGTCGTCCCTAAGTCACGCTGTCATCCTGAGCGAAGCGAAGGATCTATGCATTCTGTGTGCACAGCTCAAGTCCTTCGCGTCGCATAGAACGACACCAGATCAAAGTCCCTCAGGGATGCCGATTGAGTTTCGCGAAAAGAGGACCCATGTCGAGCAACAACGGAAGATCCACCAGTCTGCGCCTGAAAACCGGACTGGCCGAAATGCTAAAAGGCGGCGTCATTATGGACGTCACCAATGCCGAGCAAGCCACGATCGCCGAAAAAGCTGGCGCTGTCGCGGTCATGGCTCTTGAGCGCGTCCCCGCGCAAATCCGCGCCGAAGGCGGCGTAGCCCGCATGGCCTCGCCCAAAAAGATTCGTGAAATCATGGCCGCAGTCTCCATCCCAGTGATGGCCAAATGCCGCATCGGACATTTTGCCGAAGCGCAAATCCTGCAGGAACTGGGCGTCGACTACATCGACGAGTCCGAGGTGCTCACTCCCGCCGACGAAGCCCACCACGTCGACAAACACGCTTTCACGGTTCCATTCGTATGTGGCGCCCGCAATCTCGGAGAAGCCTTGCGCCGCATCGCCGAGGGCGCAGCCATGATTCGCACCAAGGGCGAGGCCGGCACGGGAGACGTTGTCCACGCCGTGAAACACATGCGGCAAATTGTGCAGGAGATCAAGATCCTGACCGTGCTCGGCGAAGAAGAACTCTACGCCAAAGCCAAAGAGCATCAGGCCCCGTATGAATTAGTGCGACTCGTCGCCAAAGAAGGGAAGTTGCCAGTGCCGAATTTTTCCGCCGGAGGCATCGCCACGCCCGCCGACGCCTCGCTGGTCATGCAGCTCGGAGCAGAATCCGTCTTCGTCGGCTCTGGCATCTTCATGCAAGACTCGACCACCTTCGCCAATCCCGAGGAAGCGGCGAAGCGCGCCAAGGCAATCGTGCAAGCCGCCACGCACTACAACGACCCCAAAGTATTACTTGAAGTCAGCGAAGATCTGGCCGGTGCGATGAAAGGCCTCGCCGTAGCCGCGCTGGACGAAGCCCACATGCTGCAGACAAGGGGCTGGTAGGCCGCCAGCGGAAGAACACAGCTTAACCCGACTCGGTCAACGTAACAACGATGGACGCCTATACCTACTGTGGACTGTTGGACGACTTCACCCTTCGCCATGACGACAAGGGGATTCGGTCGTTGCAGGAGCTGAACGATCATCTCATCGTGTCCGCTCTCTTTGGAGGGCGGCTCCTTATAAATGACGGGTACGTCCTTTTTAATGACGCACTGCAGGAGGCTGTGCGAGCTAAGGACGCAAGTCCCTTTCGACATCTTGTGGAGAAGGGTTACGTGAAAATCCTCACCCGCAATGGAGGAAAGCTTGAGACTCTTGCCGACGAAATGGCAGACAAGGGCATTACCTCCGCCCAGGATCTGACCGGGAAGCCATGGTATAAGGTCGACTACAAACCGGCTCTGACAGAATGGTCCGTACGATTACGTTCTCCTGCTTTCGATGGATTCATGAATTGGCCGAATCTTGATAGAGACGAGATCTTCAGGTCCGTCGCGGAAACTGCCTTCGAATCCCTTTATGCCGCGGAATCCCTCCATCGCCCTGCACTTGAACTCTTCCGCAAGAGCGTAAGCGATACGCCAGGTCGTCGCACAGAATGGGAGGATGAAGCGACGCGGCTAGAAAAGGCCGGAAAAATCTTTAGCGATGTCCGTCGCATTCTGATGTTCACGGCCAGTGAGGCATACCACTACTCCTGGGGCTGCGCTCTGGGCGCGGCTGGGTATCGCGCCCGAGTCTTAACCAGGCTACCAAAGTATCTGCATGCCTTGGACTCGTCGCTCGGCCAATTGCCGGAAAAGCCAACTTCCCAGCTCACAATCTTCGTCCCAGACCTCAAGTTCTCAAAGAAAGCGATTAAGAATCGCTGGCAGCTCCTGGCAGATATGGTCTCGCCTGGACACCCGGTGAGCCTGCGTAAAGAGGAATTCTTAGACTGCCGCGACAGGTACTACGCATCTGACGGTACCACCGAAGAAGAAATGCAGAATGCCGCAAAAGCTTATGCGACGGCGTTGTCGCGACATTTTGGGAATCGGGAAGCTGTTCCCGTCGTATTCGACCTGGGGTTCTTGGCGGCTTCGACAGCGGCGGGTGCGGCGGTTGGCAATTTGCCGGGAATTCTCGTGGGGTTGGGAATTGGGCTTGCGGGCGTTGCAGGAGCTCACTTGGGGGGCCCGCAGATATTCTGGAAGTTTGCTGCGCCCAAGCCAAAGTGGATCGCAAGGCTCCAGCAGGTACCGGAAGATCGCGCTGCCTCATCCTTCGAGTTGTCGCGCGATCAAATATCCAAACACACGAGCCACGCTGTTCCCTTCAAGTAGCACTCCGCCGTCCGGGCGGACGCACGGTCGGAGGCAGCCGTACTTATGAAAATCGGAGTCCTAGCCCTCCAGGGCGACTTTGACGCGCACCGCAAACGGCTCGAAGAGCTGGGTGCCGAAGTGGTGCTCGTCAAAAAGCCCGAGCAACTCGGCGAGATCGACGGCCTTGTCATCCCCGGCGGGGAATCGGGCACGTTCCTCAAACTTCTAGGCGAAGCCGGATTCGAAAAGCTAAAGCAGTTCGTTCGTGTGAAGCCAACCTTCGGCACCTGCGCAGGAGCAATTCTACTGGCCAATGAGGTAGAGAATCCGAAGCAGTCAGGATTGGGCGCGCTCGATATCCGCATCCGCCGCAACGCCTACGGACGCCAGATCGACAGCTCGATTCGCCAAGGCCGATTGGGTAACGAGCCGATCGAAATGGTCTTCATCCGCGCCCCCAAAATCGAACGCGTCGGCCCCGGAGTCGAAGTGATCGCCACTGAAGGCAACGATCCCGTTGCAGTTCGGCAGGGAAGAGTCATGGCAGCAACCTTCCACCCCGAACTAAGCGAAGACACCCGCGTCCATGAATCCTTCCTGAACTTGGTCCGCAGTCAGGGCTAGAACTCATCTGGGGCCCGCATTTACTCTAGCTTCTGCGTTTGAGGGTGCCCCACTCAAGCTTCGCTTGGGTGGCGACTTTCTGCCGGAAGCCGGACTTACGCGCTTAATGCCTCGCGCCCGAGCGAAGGCAAGAATTTCTCCAGCTTGTCGTAACTTGCAGCCATGCCGGTCCGCATCGGTGACTTTAGAACAGCATCGCGCGTCTCGCGCGAGTTATAGAGAATCGTCTGTGTAAGCGTAGTGACGCCGTGCTGCTCGACTAAGACGATCGTATCCACAGCCTCGCCTGGATACCACGCCTCGTCGAACACTTCCGTCACCACAATTCGTTCCGGCGGGACGACCTCGCGATAGACGCCGCCCATCCCCATTTCACGACCGTCGCTGTCCTTTCTCCAGACATAGCGATACTTGCCGCCCGCCCGCAAGTCGATCTCGCAGATCGGCATCGACCAGCCGTCCGGCCCGAGCAACCACTTCTTGATTAGTTCCGGCTTGGTGTACGCATCGAATACGAGCCGGCGTGGTGCATCGAAAACACGCGTTACTACAATCTCGCGGTCCCCATGCGCCGTAATGTTGAACGTTCCGCTGTTTTTCATCTTTCTGATCTCCTTTAACGGGCACTCTTTTTTTTCCTGATCCTGCTGTTCTTAATCTTGGGGTCGCCAGTTTGCAGATCATGCAGAAGGGCATCCAGTCGCCCGAACTGCGCCTCCCAGAACCTGCGGTAGTTCTCGAGCCACTGCGTAGCGTCGCGCAGCGGCCGGGCTTCCAATCGCCGCGGACGCCGCTGCGCATCGCGTCCGCGCGAAATCAGTCCCGCGCGTTCGAGTACTTTAAGGTGCTTGGAAATCGCGGGCTGGCTCATCGCGAACGGCTCCGCCAAGTCCGTCACCGAGGCCTCGCCCTTGGCGAGTCGAGCCAGGATGGCCCGGCGCGTCGGGTCGGCCAGCGCGGCGAAAGTAGTGTCAAGATCTCGCATAACCGTAAAGGTATATAACCTTATAGTAATATGCATTCACGTTTTGTCAAGCGGGATTCTCGCGCGTTTAGCCATAGCGTGACCTTGTCCTTGATGTCGAGCTCCGAGTAGGGAATAAAAGAGGCGTGCTCTTCTGGCGACGTCTGGGGCTGCTCAACTACTTCACTGGCAGAAACTCAATCGTCACATCGCGGCTGGCAGGCTTGAAGTCAAAATCCGCCGTCACAAAAACTCGATCCGCCGAGTCCGCCGTCAGGTCCACTCCAAAAGCATCAACGTAAGGAATGCCCCTCTTTAGCTTGACCAACGATGCTCGAACCGCTCGATCGCCGTCCGCCGGAACAATCTCCAAACCGAAAGCAGCCAAACGGGAAAGCACGAGGTCCATTGCTTGCCTGCCGTGCACTTTGCAAGTGATACCGGCGACCTCGCCCCAATGCAGCGCAGAGACCATTGCCGCGCAGTGCCCCGCCAAGTGAGCCTTGATGATTTCGGAAATGCGAGCGGCGCCTGGCTCGTCATCCAGATAACGCAGAATCGCGCTTGAATCGAGGACGTAGGTTACCATTTGTCCTTCTGGCGTCGCTGCCGCTTGAGTTCTTCGGACAGAGAACGTTTGCCGGAAAAAAGTCCGCGCGTTGTGTCCACAAGTTCTTCCGACACGGGCTCGAGGACGATTCTCTGTCCATCGAGAGTAACGGCAATGCGCGTGCCTGGTTCGATCCCCAAAGACGTCCTCATCTCGGAGGGAATGACGAATTGCCCTTTTGTACTTACTGTCGTGATCCGACGTAACATGGCTTACATTCTATCACTAAGTAAGATACAACTTTGTTCTTGACAACATAAGTGCGTAACCGTACAGTTACACATTATGCGGAACCGATCGGTTACATATTCCACGGAAACGACTTTTCAAGTTTTAGCCGACCCGACCCGACGAGCGGTGCTTGACCTTCTTCGGAAAGGAACTCAGCCGGCGGGGGAGATTGCGCGGGTTTTTCCGGTCTCGCGGCCCGCCATTTCGAAACATTTGCGATTGTTGCGACGCGCCCATCTGGTGCAGGAAAGACGGGAAGGCCGTCATCGCCTTTACCAACTCAATCCCGAGCCGCTGAAAGCCGTCGATGCCTGGTTGGAACAGTATCGCGTTTTCTGGCAAACCAGCCTGGCCAACTTAAAGACTTTTGTCGAAGCCGAGTACGCGAAGGAAACTGCCCACGACCGGGCAAAACACAAATAACTCTTCAGGAGGAATGAAAATGAAAGCACTACGAATCGCAGCCTGTATTTTGTTGTTCACAACCGCTGTTTTCGCCCAGTCGGACGCGCAGAAATCATTCGACCAGCTGAAATCGCTTACCGGTGCATGGGAGGGAAAGAATTCCCAAGGCGAGCCAGTGCAGGTTTCTTACCGCACGACGGCGGGAGGATCCGCGTTGATGAGCGAAATCCTTGGGCACGGAGAAAACATGATCTCCATGATTAACTTCGACGGACCCAATCGCCTGCTCCTGACTCACTACTGCGCTGTCGGCAACCAGCCCCGGATGCAGGCGAGCGCTTCCCCTGACGGCAAGACCATCACCTTCAACTTTGTCGACGCCACGAATCTCGATAGCCCGCAATCCGGTCACATGGATCACCTGGTGATCGCGATGCTCGGCCCCGACCACCACACCGAGGAGTGGAATTTCATCGACCACGGGAAGCAGATGAAGGAAGTATTCGACCTGACGCGCAAATAGAATCGCGGTTCGAAAAGGAAACCTTCCTGGCGAACCACGTTCGCAGAACGCAGCAACGATTCATGCAAGGAGAAACCAGTGGCCACGACCCGAATCACGCCCGATCAGGATGCGGTTGTCAGCGAAATCGAAATTGCCGCTCCGCCCGAACGCGTTTTCCGGGCGCTCGTCGATCGCGATCAGGCTCTTAAGTGGGGCTCCGGCGAAACCCACGAGATCACCGTCTGGGAAGTGGATGCGCGTCCCGGAGGAAAGTGGGAATTCATCTCGCGCGAAAAAGGCGCTAAGAACCCGGATGGCAAGCCTCGCGAATTCGAGCATCACGGCGAAGTCCTTGAGATCGATCCGCCTCGGCTACTGGTTCACACGTGGTTGGCCAACTTTCACGAAATTCCGTCACACAAAACAGTGGTGCGATGGGAACTCACGCCAGTTCCAAACGGGACTCGGCTCAAGGTTACCCATAGCGGTCTTGCGCAACTGCCCTCGTCGCGTGCGGCCTACAGCCAGGGTTGGGGCGGTCTGATCGAAGCGATCAAGAAGTATTTGGAAAAATAGTGAGGAGACAACACGATGGCGACAACATTAGTCACTCCCGATCAGGATGCGATTGTCAGCGAGATTGACGTTGCGGCACCGGCGGAGCGGGTATTTCAAGCTCTCACCGATCCTCAACAACTCATGCGCTGGTGGAACAGTGAAGAGTGCCAAACGGAGTTCTTCGAAATGGATGCGCGCCCCGGGGGCCAATGGCGCTTCGGAACAAGGAAGACCAAGTTGAATTTCAAAGGTGTAAACCAGTCTTGTTGCCAGGGTGAAGTGCTTGAATTCGATCCCCCTCGACTGCTGGCCTACACTTGGATTTCAAATTGGCACGACGACAAATCCCGCAAAACAATTGTGCGCTGGGAGCTGACGCCGACCAAAGACGGCACTCACGTGAAAGTGACCCACAGCGGTCTGGCCGAGGAAACGGTTGCCCGCAAGGATTACAGCGGCGGCTGGCCGGGGGTTGTGCAACTGCTCAAGACATTTGTGGAGAAATAACCGGGGATGGTTGGCAGCACCTGTGGTTCCCCCGCAGAGAAAATCAGGTTTCAGGAGAGCTTATGACAACAGCAAGTATTCTTCCCGATCAAGATACAGTCGTGGTCGAGATATTCATCACGGCTCCGCCGGAGCGCGTGTATCAAGCGATTACAGATCCTGCCCAGACGGTGAAGTGGTGGGGCCAGAAGGGTATGTATCGGCTCACCGGAGGAAAGGCGGATGTGCGTCCCGGAGGCAAGTGGTTTACCGAGGTATGGGAGCGGACGGCAAGAAGTTTCGGGTCGAGGGTGAATATATCGAGATCGATCCTCCGCGTTTGCTGGTGCACACCTGGCAAGCGGACTACGAAATGCATCGAAAGAACACGGTGGTCCGTTGGGAGCTGCAGCCGCAATGCGTTCATGGCCTGCAGCACGGCGGTCCGCAAAAGGTCGGCACCGGCACCATGGTGAAGATCACGCACAGCGGATTTGCCGGCGACGTGAAAGATGCGACCGATCACGGCGAAGGCTGGAAGCGCGTGCTTGGCTGGATGCAGGCTTTCGTCGAAAGCGGCGAGACGGTCGACAGTCGTCAAGGAAAATAGCTGACTCCATCTGGCCAACGCGTCATTCCCGAAATGGGAATCGGCTCACATTTTGTTGTGCTAAGTAGCGTTGAGCAGGCTAAGCTATAAGCTGGCGAATGAAGGCGCGGCCATTGTCTCGCGTATTTCAGCGAGACAGCGGTCGCGCTTTTGTTTCTGCCGCGAATCGTTCCTGCAAAGGGCGCTTCTACACAAATCTAGGGGAAAGGGAACTAGGGCGCTGCTTAACCAGCTGCGCCTTTGTCGTCATGCAAACTGAAGATCAGAAATACGATTGCGAACTCGCGCAGTTCACGGAACAAGGATTAGATATTCATGCCATCGGCCTCGATACTCAGAAACGCCATGGGGAAGTGGCGGAGGCCAAGTTCCTGGCGAAGGCTTCGAGCATGGGTTTTGGCGTGGCCAAGCCTTGGGGAGATGAGCGTTATGACTTCATCCTTGATTCGGGGCACTGCTTGTGGCGGGTGCAAGTGAAGTCGACACGGAGGCAGGGTTCACGTGGGTATTCGGTGATGATTGCGAGTAGCAGCCTGGCGCGGTATCAGGAGACGGAAATCGACTTCCTGGTTGCGTATATATCGCCGGAGGACGTGTGCTACGTCATTCCGGTGAAGATGCTTAAAGGGCACAACCGTTTGTTTTTTTATCCGCAGGGACGAGGGACATCGAAGTGGGAGAAGTTTCGCGAGGGGTGGTGCCAGATGGCTTGTCCTTACGATGAGACTGGCCCGAGCAAGATTGTGACGCCGCGTTGCCGGGACAGTGGGAAGGTACAGATGGCGATTTGTCCGCTGAAGGTTTTGCGGTGAGGTGAAGTGAAGGCGTCGGCCCTTGGCCACGAGGTGGCGTAAGGATGTAAGGCCACGGCGGGAGGCGTGGGCGAAAGCGGGGAACGAACCAGTTCCGGCGGGGGCGGAAGGAATGTCCTGCCTGTCCCCGGGTTTCCCCGCGCTGCGGCGAGTATCCAGTCCTGGCAAGTCGAGGGCCGGGGGCATTTGATCAACATTTCTTTACTTAATCGAGCTTTTTCGTGGTAATTTGCTCAGAGTTATGTCGACCAAGCCTGCCACTCCTCCTGCTTCCACCGAGGAACAGAAAGCCCAATTAAAGAAGTTGGTCGGAAAAGAGAAAGACGTCCGCGCCCTCACGACCGCAACATCAGAGCTGTTGTTTGTTTTACTCCCTTTTATTGTGATTGGAATTGGCTTGGCCCACCGCGGCGAGATTCGGACCATCTTCTTCATTCCAGAATGGTCGATCGTGTCGGCCGTTATCGTCGGACAGACAATTGTTAAAGTAGCATCCGCATCCGTCGGAAATATCCATGTTAAGAAACATCCGATCATCCTGATAATGACCATCCTGCTCGTCTGCCTGCTCGTTCCAATTCTTAGCATCCTTGCGATTGTGTTGACCTCACCAAATATATCCACAACCCTCGCGGCCACGCAGGCAGTTTTCTTCGTCCTAAGTACCGTCGTGTTTTGGGGCGCTTCAGCTATCGAAACCTATGTTGAACAGTCAAGGCCCTAGTCCCAACGGGCCCGGTGCCTCAGGCGGGTGGCCCGCTCAAGCCTGTCTTTGCGTGAGCGGGGATCGTACAGCGCTGGCGGGACAAGCCATTTCAGAGAAGTTAGCAGGGAACGTTCCGTCTGTCCCCGGATTACTCCGCCCTCTCGCACAGAACGCGAGAAGGGCAGGGCACCCTCCTGGTATGTGGTGAAAGCATGGGCCACGCCCTGAATTTTGAGCATAAGGAGTAAAGTAGGCGGTATGGCGAAGCTCACAGTTCACGAGTTACCAACCGAAGACTGTTGGCGGGACATGGCGCGGATTCCGCAGAAGTTCCGGAAGACTGGCACTGGGCAGCACGTTGACAAGCATGCGATTTGCAAGGTCACTATCGGCATTAAGACCAAACTCCTTGCTCTGAGAGGGTGCCGGGACCTCGATGATCCCAGAATACATCTGGACGCAACGACACGAACAGATCTTGATGTTAAGGTTGGGCAGAGCTACGAAGTCACAATTCATCCCGTTCGCTGGTTTGGCTACTGGAAATGGGCATGGGGCGCAGCTGATCCCGCCTATCGGCTGACTGCGCAGATAAGTCTGTTGTCGCTGGTTTTGGGAGTTATAGGTTTGCTCTTGGGAGCGTTGAGCGTCTGGCCGATCTTCAGCCAGTGGGCGTCACATCACTAAGTTGGATTTGCCAAACGCTCTGGCTGGTCAAGGAGTGCGAAGCTCCCACCCTAGCGCAAAGAACGCACTAGGATGGGGCACCCCTCGTTTGTGGTGGTGCCTGCGAGGTGCAGAGATCCTTCGTTGGCAGGCCTTCGCTTCGCGACGGCCTGCGCTTCCTCAGGATGACAGTCGGGGCGTGGTGTCTAAAAGCTCCGCCCTCTCACACAGAACGCCAGAAGGACAGGGCACCCGCCTTGTGTGCGGCGAAAGCATGGGCCACCCCCCCCCCCCCCCCC
>DATNNE010000052.1:0-75539 GCA_035601995.1 Terriglobales bacterium | reverse complement strand
AAGCCGCTGGCGTGAGAATTGGCGGATCAGTCAACGTGAAGCCGCGCTCGTCAAAGAAATCTCGAGCGGCCTTAATGATCTCAGCTCGCACGCGAAGAATCGCAGCCTGTCGCGGGGTTCGCACCCACAAATGCCGGTGCTCCATCAGGAAATCGACGCCGTGTTCTTTCAGCGAGATCGGATAGGGGTCGCTCTCGGCGACCCTCTGGACAACCTGCACATTCGAGATGTCGAGTTCGTAGCCTCCAGGCGCACGCTTGTCGGCGCGCACTTTGCCTTCAACAATTACGCTCGATTCCTGGGTCAGGCCCTTTACCGCTTCAAAGACTTCGGGCGAGACTGCATTCTTGGGAACGACTCCCTGAATTACGCCGGAGCCATCGCGAAGCTGTGGAAACAGCAGCTTCCCGCTCTCGCGCAGGTTATAGAGCCAGCCTCGAATGGTCACGCTCTGGCCCTCATGTTTGCCAACATCGACGATTGTAGTTACAGGAGATGACATGGATGATTTTCTTTGTCGCGCTACAATGCCTCCAGCTTTGCGAATGCTTCGCCCATCTTTTCAACCGGGTTGATCTTTTCGTCGCTTTCGATCTCAAGCAGCAACGCTGGAGTGTGCGGCGCCGACCGCAGCAACTCCATAGCCTGTTTCCAGTCGATCGATCCGCTCCCGGGCCAAAGGTGGGAGTCGTGAGTTTTAGCGTTGTCGTGAACGTGGGTGGAATGAATATAAGTCCTCAAAGTTTCGAACGCCTGTGGCACATCGCTCATGATGTGCGCATGACCAAAATCAAAGCACACGCCAACGTCGTCGAAATGGGCCGCGCGGATAAATTCAACTAACCGCTCCGGCGTGGACAACTCGTTGGGAATGTTCTCCAGCAGGAGGCGTGTTCCCAGCGGTTTAGCGAAGGCCCGCAGGTGTTCGACCGAGGTCATCGCCGCCTCGAATTTGCGCTCATCGAACGACTCCCCGGTTGTCCCGATGTGTTGCACCAGAAAACGAAAAGGAATGTGCTCAGCCAATTCGAGGGCGCGTTTGATTTCGTCCATGGCTTCGATCCGGCTTGCCCGATCCGTTGAGGCGATATTCATTTGCGGTGCCCCAGCTCGTCCCCACTCGTAATCCGCGTAGAGGGGCGCATGAACCGAGTTCAGAATAATTCCGCTGGTGCGAAACCAGTCCGCGATTTCCCGGACATGCTGCTTGCGATTGGCATAGTCCAGGTGTTGTCGCGCGGCAAAAATCTCAATCGCCTGCGCTCCGCCACGCACCAATCCATCCAGCAGTCCGGGATGCAGCCGTTCCTTCACATAGACGAGCGTTGATATTGCTTTCAGCATCAGTACCCTACTGCCTTTCCGTTATTTCTGACGTCGCTTGCGCCCAAACGCTCGCCCGTTTTCAGATCGATGGCGATGCACTCGCCATCGCTCCAATACGGAGCCGGGTCTCCAGTTGCGGTTTCTCCGATCTCGACCTTGTGTCCCATTTGTTCCAGCAACCTGACTGCGTCCGGAGAGAACCACTGCTCGACGTTCACGACATCCGGCAGCCATTGATTGTGAAAGCGAGGAGCGTTGACGGCTTCCTGGATATTCATTCCGTAGTCCACCACGCCTATCAGGATATTCGCCACCGTGGTAATGATCCGCGGCCCACCTGGCGTGCCCAGCACAAGAAATAATTTCCCGTCCTTCAACACGATTGTCGGCGTCATGGCGGAGAGCGGCCTCTTGCCGGCTCCGATGGCATTGGCCGGTCCTTGAATCAGCCCGTAGAGGTTGGGGACTCCTGGCTTCGCCGCGAAGTCATCCATTTCATCATTCAACAAAAAACCCAGCCCCTCCGCCGTCACCCGCGAACCGAAACTATCATTCAACGTGGTCGTCACGGCGACCGCGTTTCCGTCTGAATCGACGACAGAATAGTGCGTAGTGTGTGCGGGTTCACGCACAGCCAAGGGTTGCGAACGCTGCGACGCATACTGTTCAAGCTCGCTGAAGATCGCCGGACGCTTCAGATTCTTGCTGACGCTGGCGCGCGCCGGATCGATCGATTCGCGCCAAGCCGCCCCATATTTCTTATCGATGAGTTGCGCGACGGGAATCTTGGAAAAATCCGGATCTCCCAGGAATTCGGCTCGATCATAAAACGCCCGTCGGAATGCCTCAACAGTCAAGTGGATGGAAGCCGCAGACCGGTCACCCGCTTTGGCGAGGTCGTATCCCTCCAGAATATTCAATATCTCGATCAGCGCAATCCCTCCTGACGATGGAGGAGGCGCGCTGATGATTTCATAACCGCGATAGGATCCTCGGATCGGCTCGCGTTCCTTTACTTCATAGTGGGCAAGATCTTCGGCAGTGATCAGAGCTCCGCCCTTCTGCATCGACGCCGCCAATTCACGCGCCATCGCGCCACGATAAAGGTCGTCAGGGTTGCTCGCGATCCGCTCCAGCGTGCGAGCTAATTCCGGCTGCCGGAAGACTTCGCCTTGTTTGTAGTAGTTTCCATTTCGCTGAAAGATGCGCCGCGACTCGGGAAACTTCGCCAAGTCTTCGTCCTGAAAATCCCGCGTATCCTGCCAGGCCAGCGGATAACCGTCCTGGGCCAACTTGATCGCCGGAGCCATCACTTGATCGAGAGTCAGCTTGCCATAAGTCTTTTCGGCGTAAACCATGCCAGCTACCGAACCCGGTACTCCGATGGCTTTATAGCCAACCAGGCTGGCATTCTCGGTGACATTGCCTTGAGCGTCGACATACATATTGGCTGTTGCCGCTGCGGCAGCCTTTTCTCGATAGTCAACGAAATGCGTCCGTCCATCAGCCATGCGGATGAGCATGAATCCGCCGCCGCCCAGATTTCCCGCTTGCGGGTGCACCACCGCCAACGCAAATCCCGTGGCCACGGCGGCGTCAATCGCATTCCCGCCGGCACGCAGAATGTCCACTCCGGCCCGTGAACCCAGTTCATGAACGCTCGCGACCATGGCATGAGGCGCATGGACGGGCTGCACAGCCGCCATCGCGGGAGCGGCCAACGCCACCAGCACTGCCAGCAGCAGCACGATCAATCGCTCGCACTTGAATCGCATGGAATCTAAAACTGTGGGCGGACCTTTGAGGCTAGCGTAGGAGCGAGTGGGAGTCAAATTTGTCAGGACGATTTTCGATTTGACTTTCGCTTTGGCTTTGCTTTGGCTGCCACCAGCTTGTAGGACTGGCGAATCAAATCTTCCAACTCTTCATCACGCAACACATCCAATCGTTCCAGCAATACCCATTTGTAGCGGCCCACATAAGGCGCCGGCTTGATTCCTTCCTGTTCACATAATTCGGCAAAGTTCTCGGTTGAGCACTTGAAGCACAAGCTTGGCGGAACCGCGTCCAGGCTCAACATGGCAAAGATCTTACCGGACACTTTGAAGCAGACGGTCTCGCCCCACTGCAAGTTTTCTCTTGCTTGGGGAAAAGAAAGACAATAGCCTCGAACGGAATCGACGTTCATGCTGCTGCAATCATCTAAAATAAATAACAAACCTGTGAGCAGACATAGGAGATTGAAAATGGAAACCCGGCAACTTGGCAAGTCCGATTTGAATATCACGCCCGTTGGTTATGGAGCCTGGGCGATCGGGGGCGGTGGCTGGCAGTTCGCCTGGGGCGCACAAGACGACAATGCCTCCATAGCCGCCATTCACCGCGCTCTCGAATTGGGCGTCAACTGGATCGACACAGCCGCAGTTTATGGCCTTGGACATTCCGAAGAAGTCGTGGCCCGGGCGCTTAAAGAATGGTCTGGCGCAAAGCCCTACGTTTTCACCAAATGCGGGTTGCGTTGGGACGAACAAGGCAAAATCCAGAAGATTCTGCATGCCGATTCGATTAGCCGCGAGGTCGAAGACAGCTTGCGCCGCCTGGGTGTGCAGACCATCGATCTGTACCAGATCCACTGGCCGCCGGAGCCGGACTCGCCGGAACTTGAAGAAGGGTGGTCCATTCTTAGCGCGCTACAAAAGCAGGGCAAGGTGCGCTGGATTGGCGTTTCTAATTTCGATGTTAAACAAATGCGCCGTGCGCAAAGCATCACTCCTATCACCTCTCTGCAACCGCCCTATTCGCTGATCAATCGCGGGATCGAGGAAGATATTCTTCCTTACTGCCTGCGTGAGGGGATTGGCGTGATCGTCTATTCACCCATGGCTTCCGGGCTTTTGACGGGTGCGATGACGCGTGAGCGTGCCGCCAGGTTGCCGAAGGACGACTGGCGCGCCAGCGATCCCGAATTCAGAGAGCCGAAATTGTCGCGGAATCTTGCGCTGGTCGAGCAGCTACGCGAGATCGGGAAGCGTCACGGGCGTTCGCCGGGTGAAGTGGCGATTGCTTGGACGCTGCGAAATCCCGCCGTGACTGGAGCAATTGTGGGCGCTCGTAACGCTAGGCAAGCCGACGGCGTGATGCGCGCCGGAGAGTTCCAACTTACCGACAAAGAAGTGAACGAAATCGAAGATTTCTTTGAACAGACCGCGGCTTAGCGAAGCGAGAGAGGGTGGAGAGTGATAGCTAGAGCTGACGGCTGAAAGCTGCCTCTACACTTCCTGCTTGGCCTCGCCTAGCACCACGCTCACATCCATCTTTTTCTTTCCCCGGTAAACGGTGACGCGAACGGTATCGCCAGCGCGATGGTTGTTCATAATCTGCGCCAGTTCCTGCTGATCCTCCACTTGTTTTCCATCGACAGCCACAATCAGGTCTCCGCCGACCATAATCGGAATGTTGCCCAGAAATGCGCGCTCACTCCCGCCTCGTAAACCGGCGTTGTCCGCAGCACCTCCCGGCACCACCTGCACAATCAGGAGTCCGTAATCCGAGGCAAGTCCCATCTGACTCGCCAATTCAGAATCGATTGGAATCGTGCGCACGCCAAGCGCAGGACGCCGCACCCGGCCGAGGGTGAGCAAATCGTTGATCACTGCTTTGGCGGTATTGATGGGAATCGCGAAGCCGATGCCCGCGCTCTGGCCCACACTCGAAGCGATCATTGTGTTGATGCCAATTACTTCGCCGTGCATATTCAGCAACGGGCCGCCGGAATTTCCGGGGTTGATCGAAGCATCGGTCTGAATGGCTTCGTCAATGGTCATGCCGTCTGGCTCCTGCACCTGGCGGATCGAACTCACAATGCCTCGCGTTAGCGTGCCGGCGAGTCCGAATGGATTGCCGATCGCGTAGACTTTCTGGCCGACTTGCAGGCTGCCCGAGTCGCCAAGCACCATCGGCGTGAGCTCTGGAGCCTTGATCTGAATCACGGCCAGATCATGCGAGCGATCGGTGCCAACGATTGTGGCGCGATATTTCTTGCGGTTGTGCAATGTAACTTCGATTTGCCGAGCATCCGCGATTACGTGATAGTTGGTCAGGATGTGCCCGTCTTTATCGATAATGAAACCCGATCCCTGTCCTTCCTCCGGCACCAGCCCGTAGAAGAAATCGAACGTAACCGCCTTCGAAGTGATGTTCACTACTGAACTGATATTTTTGCGATAGACCGAGATATTGTTTTGCTCTTCGGCGTCGAGCGAATCATTGCTAGAGGCTTCACTGATTTCAATTTTGTTTGGACGTCCGATCCAATCCGCAAGCGTGCCGCGGTTCGCACGATAGGTAGTGAAATAGAAAAATGCGCCTGCGATAATCACGGCAAACAAAACAGGCCGAAGCAGCTTCATAGTTCAGGAACCTTCCACAAACTTATAGCTCTAATTGTAATCAATGATCGATCGACCGAGGCGCTTGACGCAGCCTCAACAGTCCTCGGGCAGACGCGCTGCGCGAAATTTGCGCCCTATCCGCTTTTTTCCGCTCCGCGTTTCAACTCGGCATAAACTTGTTCCACGCGCCTCCGCGTTTCGTCTAACGATCCTGAGTTGTCGATCACATGGTCAGCCGCCTTGATCTTTTCTTCATCCGCGAACTGAGCTGCCATCCTTCGAGAAACCTCGCGGCGCGCAGTGTCTTCATCAACGCCCACGCGGTTCGCCCAGCGTTGAATCCGCTGTTCGGGACGGCACGTTACCACCACCAGGTGATCGAAATCTTTCGCCGCACCGGCTTCCAAAATCAGTGCCGCTTCCACAATAGCGATTGCTCGCGGATTCTCCCGGCCGACCTCCGCCATCCACTCTTCCTGCCTTCGAATTACCGCTGGATGCACAATCCGGTTCAGCTCTTGAATGCGGGAAAGCTGCTTTGTCCCGGGAACGCCAAACGCCGCTTCTGCCAGCCGTGCTCGATTGACCGTGCCGTCAGGATTGAGGATTCCGCTACCGAAATGCCGCACAACTTCCTGATAAACGGTTTCACCCGGCTGCATAAGCTCGTGGGAGATGGCATCGGCCTGAATCAGGTGGGCACCGAGCGCCACAAACATCTCGCCCACCACGGATTTGCCAGAAGCAATTCCGCCCGTCAGTCCGACCTTCAGCAATCCAGCCTCATGTCGAAAAACCAATTCACCACGGAGACACGGAGAAAGCCATTTCTTGGATCTGTCGCACCAAGCGAGACTTCTAAGCTGTCTCTCTCTGTGTTTCTGCGACTCAATGGTGAAAAAATCAAACCCGCGAAAACTCCGCCACCCGGCGTCCACGCCGGAGCTTCGCGGCCCGCACCGTGTTCGCCATCAACATGGCAATGGTCAACGGCCCTACACCGCCGGGTACGGGCGTAATCGCCCCCGCAACTTCCGCCACATGGGGATGGACGTCCCCGACCAGCGTCAATCCTCTCGTGCGAAAGGCTTCTTCGCGCTTCGCATTCCCGGCGAATAGCCGATCGAACTCCGCCCGGTCCGTTACCTGGTTCATGCCAACGTCGATCACGGTCGAGCCCGGTTTCACGAATTCGCGCGTAATCATTCCCGCCCGGCCAATGGCCGCGACCAGAATATCCGCTCGCCGGCAAACTGCAGGAAGATTGCGTGTCTTCGAATGGCAGACCGTGACCGTCGCATTGTCATTGATCAGCAGCATCGCTGTCGGCTTCCCCACAATATCGCTGCGCCCCACCACCACCGCGTCCTGACCGGCGATGGGAATATGGCTGCGCTTCAGTATCTCGATGATTCCCGCCGGGGTGCATGGCACAAGCCCCGGCCGTTGCGTGGAAAGCAATCCCACGTTCATTGGATGAAACCCATCCACATCTTTCGCCGGATCGACCGCCATCAAGACTTTCTTTGCGTCCACATGCGGCGGCAATGGAAGCTGCACCAGAATGCCGTCGATCTCATCGCGTCCGTTCAGCTCGGCAATCAATTGGAGTAACTCCTCGGTTGAAGCTGTCTCTGGCGGCGTGTGCTGCTCGCTGTAAAGTCCAACCTCGGCGCTACTTTTCACTTTGCCTCGAACATAAACCTCCGATGCCGGGTTGTGCCCGACCAGGACCACGGCCAGTCCCGGACGCATTCCCGCAGCCGTCATCGTCTTCACTTCCGACGCGACTTCCGCCCGAATTTCGCTGGCGATTTTGTTACCGTCCAGAATAGTCGCAGCCATCAAACCTCATTTCTCCAGAGACAAATCGTATCCTAAACCCGGAGTCCCCCCCAGCCTGTTGAAGGCAGTCCACGTCCGCAGTCAGCACAACCTAGCTTTTTCTCACCGGAAATTCCGCCGTCCCAACCTTCCCAACGTTCGCCTCCGCAAACTCCCGCACTCGCTCCAGCGCAGCTTGCAGTTCCGCATGAAACTGTTCTTTCTGAGAATCATCCGCATCGGCCGGAACCGGAATCTTGCGGGCCACCCGCATCAGCGCCCGTGAAAACGGTTTCGGGATCATCGACCTGTCCCACGTATTCAGAATCCAGGCTTTCTCCACCGCGATATGAAATACCGCCATGGGCACACCCGTCGCCCGCGCCAGCACCACCGGCCCTGGCTTGGCCACGTATCGCGGACCGCGCGGACCATCGATCGTGAAAGCGACCGTCCAACCCTGCTCGAGCTCCCGGCGCATGCCCAGCAATGCGCGCACCGCTCCCCGGCTCTTCGATCCGCGTACCTTCACAAAGCCGAATTTCCGCATAATGCGCCCCATCCATTCTCCATCAAAACTGTCACTGCTCATGACCCGTATCTGCAGGTTCCTCCACAGATACATCGCGGGGATGATGCAGCTGTGCCAAAACGCATAAACGATGGGGCGCGTTTCTAGAGTCGGCGGCGCTCCCTCTTCATATGACGCCGAAAAACGCAGGGTTGGCCCGATCAGCCAGACCACCAGAAACCCCGCCCAGGTGATCAGCCACAGCTGCAATCTCTGCCACAAGGTAAATGGATGGCTCGGTGTCAATGCTTCGCTCGAGACCGGCGACGTAGTTGCTGCGCTCACTCCCGTATTGTACCCGCCGGTGTTGTAGAGCGGACATTCCTGTCCGCTACCGTTGGCTAGGATTGCGTGAAGAGAACTCAGGGCGGCAGGCAAATCGTCGCCTGAGAATGTCACACAGCTATACGGCGGGTTCTAAATCATAGAGTTCTTTGAGCAATTCGCGAATGCGCATGTGCCGTTCATCGAATTCGTGTTGCTCCGCTTCGGTAAGACCGCCATAAGTTCCTTTTTTCAGAGCCTGAATTTGCTTCTCCCTAAGTTGAGCCAGTTCTTCCAGGAGTTGCGCGCGATTGCGGAGGGATTCTATGGCTCGCTCCTTGCGACACGAAGTGACCTAGTATGGATGGCAGGAATCCTTGCGCGGGTTGGCTCTTGTGTTCGACGTCGAACATAGCCTCGGCGAGCTCAATGGCCCTTGACAAGCCTCCCGATGAGCATAGCATTGACTCATGAGCAAAGAGGCAAACGGCGAGAACCCCAGTACCACCCTGCCCGGAACCGTGCAAAAGATCATCAAGTCCCCGGACCCGCGCACGCCGGATAAAGCGCAGATTGGAGTTGAAAACGCTGATGAACTCTATAGGGAAATCCGCATCGACAACACCTTGACCGATAAAGACGGAGCGGAAGTCGAGCTGAAACCGGGTGCACAAGTCGAAGTTACGATCGAAGCGGAACCGAAGGACACAATCAAGAAGTAGTCACCCCGATTTTGTAGAGCGGATACTCGTTCCGCTGCCTTTGACTCTAGGAATGTGGAGACTGATTCTCATTACAACCCCAACTCGTGAGGCTGGCCGACCCTACGACGGCTGTTCCCTTATTTCCCTTCATCGGCCGACGGCCCATACACCGACGGAACCGCGACGTCATTTAAGCGCAGACACACTCCCAACTGCGCCCGGTGGTGGATGATGTGGTTCATCATCATGCGCCGCACTGCCATAATCTTGGGCCCGTTGAAAAACACCTTGTCGCCGGCGGACAACTTCCAATTCTTGGCCCACTCGTCATCGCTTGTCTTCGCAATCGCCGCCCGCAAAGCCGTCGCTTTCTTATCGAAAATCTCAAGGATCTGCTTCTGCGACTCCGCCACCAGAGGCTTCGATCCAGCCGGCCGGTTGGCGAAATCCAGGTTCTCCGTCGTAATCGCAGCTACGCCAAAACCCGGTAACTCGGCCACGTGCCCCGCCAGCCGCCCCAGTGTCATCGACTTTTCATGCGGCTTCCAACCTAACTTGTCCTCGGGAATACGTTCCAGCGTTCGTCGTGCGCTGGCCATCTCCTGGTCGAACTCCGGCAATAATCCTTCGCTGATCGCCATCACATCCTCCGATCTCCACCCTAACACGATGGTCGCCTCCGCTTCTACCCGCAGGAAATCTAGCAATCTGGAATTTGTGACTAATCCCCAAGCCGCCGGTTAACTGTGCTTAAGTCGTATAATCTCCCCAAATGATTACCGTTTCCAAGGAGGACTACCTCAAGGCCATCCTCGAGGCCGAGAGTGAAGGCGAGCCGGTTATCTCGGCTACGCTGGCTCACTGGCTCTCGGTCTCGCCGCCTGCGGTCACTATGGCTCTGCGCCGGTTGAAGAAAGACGGCTTGGTGCGAGTGCAAACGGCCGGCCACGTCGGGCTGACTTCTGCCGGACGCAAGATCGCACGCAAGCTCACCCTTCGCCATCACCTCATCGAGCGCATGCTCTCCGAGATCTTCGGAATGGAGTGGTATCGCGTCCACGACGAAGCCGAGCGTTTGGAACATGCCGTCTCCCCCGACTTCGAAGCCCGGCTGTTGGCCAAACTGGGCCGAGGCGGGGCCTGCCCGCACGGCAATTTGAGCGAACTTGAGAGTCCCAGCAGCCGCCGCCGTCGCGGCTTGGTGCTTCTCGCCCATGCGGAAGCTGGAAAACACTACATAGTTAGTGGGATCTACGAGCGCGACCGACACTTGCTGGAATTTCTTGAAGGACGCGGCGTTCGTCCTGGAGCACGCGTGCACGTCGCCGGGCGGAACTACGATCAGACCTTGACCCTCGCCACCGACGCGGGAACGGTTGCTCTCGGACGCTCGGCAGCCGAGAGAGTGTGGGTGACCCCCGAGCCAAGTAAATCGCGCCGTGTTTCTGCTCGTTCCTCTTCCTGAGCATTGGTAACCAGCCATCCCCTTATGTAATTAACCATAGTTTACTTGTTGCTGTATACTTACGCTAACTACTCGATCATGAGCGTCGGTTCACAACCCCCACAGACGAATGGCATTGCAGGCGACGAAGTCGTCGTCATCACGCACGAAGACGTGGATCGCGCTCATGATCGTGTGCGAGTGTCAGAGGCGCGTGCCCGCCGCGGCTTTTTTCCCCGAGCGCGATTGCTGTGGTTGCTGGTCGGCCCTGGCGTTCTGGTCATGCTGGGAGAGAACGACGGGCCCAGCATGCTCGCCTACGCGGCTACGGGCGCCAAGTTTGGTATCGGATTCTTCCTTCCTTTCGTCGTCCTAACGTTTTGCATGGCCATTGTTGTGCAAGAGATGACTGTGCGGCTGGGCGCCGCGACTCATCGCGGTCATGCCGAGTTGATCTTCGACCGCTTCGGACCGTTTTGGGGATGGTTTTCGATGATCGACCTGGCCATCGGGAACTTTCTCACTCTCATTACCGAGTTCATTGCCATTCGGGCGGGCCTGGGTTTCTTTGGCGTGCCTCCTTGGATGGCAATTCTGATTGCGTTAGTCATCCTGTATGCGGCGCTGATGAGCCACCGCTATTGGACTTGGGAACGGATTACGCTGGCCGCCGCCGCGTTCAACCTGGTGTTCATTCCGGTCGCGCTCATGACCCATCCGAATTGGCATGCGGTGAGCCACGCATTGATCACTTGGCAACCGCTGCCCGGCTTCAACAAAGAAGTTCTGCTGATCGTGCTGGCCGACATCGGGGCGACGGTCACTCCCTGGATGCTTTTCTTTCAGCAGAGCGCCACCGTCGACAAGGGACTTACCACGAAAGACATTCACTTCGGCCACATCGACACGGTTTTGGGAGCGGCCCTGGCGACAGCTGCCGCGCTGGCTACGATTCTCGCGACTGCGCCCTTGTTCGCTCATCAGATGGGCGCCGACAATTTCCAGGCAGCCGAGTTTGCGCAAGCTCTCCAGCCAATCATCGGACGATTTGGCGCTTCGCTGTTTGCGCTCGGAATGGTCGAGGCTGGAATTGTGGCTTCGATTACGATTTCCACCTCTTCGGCGTACGCCTTCGGAGAAGTCA
This sequence comes from Terriglobales bacterium, assembly GCA_035601995.1. GTDB lineage: Bacteria > Acidobacteriota > Terriglobia > Terriglobales > Acidobacteriaceae > JABDBE01. Next base: position 63,871 of record DATNNE010000052.1, on the reverse strand, counting down.
CGCACAAGCCGCATAGCCTTAACCTCCCCATGGGACAAGGCAAGGCTTTCTACTCGGTGCTGACTCTGTGCGCAGTGGCTGCTGCGGGGATCGTTCTAATCCCGGGGCTGCCGTTGGTGTATGTGGTGCTGTTGGTGAATGTGGTTGCGGTTCTGGCCATGCCGCCAGCGCTGGTCTTTCTGTTCATGCTGGTGAACGACAGGGAAATCATGGGCGACCTGGTCAGTCCACCATGGGCAAACGTGTTGTCAAGTGGCGTCGTATTTGTGTTGACCGCTGCGGGAGTGCTTTTCGGAATCAGCGTGATCGCCCCAAACATCTTCGCGGCTTTGGGCGGTAAGTAGGAAAATTATGGTGAGAAAAGAAGAAGCACAAAATTTAGAAGCTGTTCGGAACTTGGTTTTATCGTCGCTCGAGCACGATCAGTTGGCTCGAGCGAAGAAGCATCATATCCCGCGGCGGATTCTCAAAGGGCCCGAACTCGCCGTGCTCTGGGGGCTTCGCATCTATCTTCTGTTCATGATGGCCGTGGTCGTTTATCAGGTTTGGACGGCTGCTCATTAGGGCAATTCTTCACTAATCTTTCGAGACTCATCGAAGCGCCGCCGGGTTACAACTTCTTGACAGTTTTTACAAACCTTTAACCTCCGAGGTGTAACATTTTGGGCTGTTTGTCGGGTTGATAAAGTCGTTGGAGGTAACCGATATGACGCGGCTCTGGTTTGCAGCCTGTCTAGTCCTTCCCTTGGCAGCGTTGATGGCGATCGAATTGCCATCCAGTGATTCCTGGCCGCAGTGGGCGAAAAATCCGCAGCATACCGGCTTCACTCAGGTGGCCGGGCAATCCGCAAGCCAAAAGCTTGCCGAGATTCGTTACGACCCCTTCGTGGATCAAGAAAAACGCGATCAGGGCGGGGAGTTGGTTGTGCATTACCAGGTGCCATTGACCGAGGGCAACAGCGTTTACATGGAATTCAAGACGGGCAAATGGATCCCATGCCACCCTCCCACAGCGTGGGAGACGGGAGCGGCATGCGGTCCGAATACATGGGACAAGGAAATCTGGAACGAAAAGCGTTTGGACTGGCAGCAAGGCAAGCTGGTAGAGAAGTGGAATTATCAAACCGACTGGAAGCCCGAGCCCAACGCTTCTACCGGACTTGGTGGGTGGGAACCGGTTTTCCATCCCGTGCTGACCGGGGAGTTCGTCTATGTGCCCGGCTTCGGCGGCACGGTCTGGAAAGTAAACAAGGGCGACGGCACAGTAGTGTCGCGTATCAATCCTTTTGGCACATCGATCGACAAGAACAAGTACGTCGCTGGCCCGCTTACGGCGGATTCGACGGGCGACGTCTACTACAATGTCATCAAACTCGACCCCACGAATCCCTGGGAAGTGGATGTCCTCGGCTCATGGCTAGTCAAGATTGCGGCGGACGATACGGCCTCGACGGTGACTTTCAAGGAGTTGACCAAGGGAGCTCCGAAGGGCACTGCTGAATGTCCGTTATATTTTTATTCCGAGAAGACCCTGCCCTGGCCTCCGAGCAAGCACGCTAAGCCCATCAATATTCCGTGTGGAACGCAACGGCCGGGCGTCAACGTAGCGCCAGCCATCGCGCCGGACGGAACCGTTTACACAGTGAGCCGGGGACACTTTGATTTGACCGTCGGATATTTAATCGCCGCAAATTCCGACCTCACGCCGAAGTGGCATGCCTCGCTGGGAAAGCGCTTGCATGATGGCTGTGGCTTTCTGTTGCCCATCGCCACGCGCCAGAACCAGCCCAACGCCTGCCGCGAGGGCACGACGCCCGGAGTCGATCCAACCACTAACGATTGGGGTTCGGGATGGATTCTTGACGAGGCTTCCTCGACTCCCACGGTTCTACCCGATGGGAGCATTGTCATGGGAGTGATTACGAATTACAACTCCTTCCGCGGTCACCTCATGAAATTTAGCGACTCGGCCAAATTCCTGGGCGCCTTTGACTTTGGCTGGGATTCAACCCCAGCCGTGTACCCGCACGACGGCACCTATTCTATCGTGCTCAAGAACAATCACTATCCCGGCGGCGTCTATTGCAGCTTTACCAACAATCCGATTTGCAAACCGCTTCCCCCCGGGCCCTACGATATAACCCAGATCAGCGCCGATTTGAAGCCGGAATGGAGCTTCAAGAATACGACCATCGACAAGGGGCATCCCAACGGTTATGAGTGGTGCATCAACGCGCCTGCCATCGACGCGAAGGGAGTGGTTTACGTCAACAGTGAAGACGGCAACGTGTATGTGCTGAATCAGGGTGGAAAGCTGCAGTCGAAACTGTTCCTGCAACTGGCGCTCGGCGCAGCTTACACGCCGCTTTCGCTCGGGCCCGATGGCAAGATCTACACTCAGAACGATGGGGAGCTTTTTGTGGTTGGTCAATAAGAGGGGATAATGAAGGAATGGCCAACAAGATAAATCGGGCTGTGGCCGGCGGCATCACGGTCATCTGCTTGTGCTGTGTCCAGGCTGCGTATGCGCAGTCGCAGACTGCAAACTCGGATGCTAACGCGGTCCAGAATGGAGTGGCAATGCCGACCCATGCGACCGGAACATTTGAAGTGAAGTTGATTCCTCAGGCAAATATATACTTGACACACGCGAACAATGGGCGTATATTTTCAACATGAAGCCGCCAAAGACTTTGCAAGAAGCCATCGTTTACTTTGCCGATCCTGACCGCGCCTTTGAGTTTGCCGCCAAATTGCGCTGGCCGGATGGCAAGGTCATCTGCCCGCGATGCAGTTCCGACTCGCATTACTTCATCAAGACGCGAAAGCTCTGGCTCTGCCGTGGCTGCGATAAGCAATTTACGCTCAAGGTCAACACTATATTTGAGGATTCGGCTGTCGGACTCGACAAGTGGATGACAGCATTTTGGATGCTGGTCAATTGCAAGAACGGCGTCTCTAGCATGGAGATTCACCGCACGATTGGCGTTACGCAAAAGACGGCATGGTTTATGCTTCAGCGGCTTCGTGCTGCGCTCCACAATCGGACGTTCGGCTCTACCAAGAAGATCGGCGGACCTGATACGGAAGTCGAAGTCGATGAAACTTTCGTCGGCGGCAAAGTTAAAAACATGCACCGTTCGCGCCGGGAGCGGTTCGCAATTCAGGATGGATTCGCGGGAGCCTCGACTGGAAAGACGATTGTCCAAGGCATCCTTGACCGGAATCTTCGGCAGGTTCGCGCCACGGTTGTACCTAACGTGAAGCGCGAGACGTTGCAATCGGAGATTCTGAAGCAAGTAAAGTACGGCACCAAGGTCTACACGGGTGACGCCGTCGCTTATGAACAGGGATTGCAAGCGCGGTTCGTGCATGATTTCGTTAACAAGACTGAGACCTACGTTCGCGGTCGCGTTCACGTCAATGGCATGGAGAACTTCTGGTCGCTCTTGAAGCGCGGCCTTCGCGGTACTTACGTTGCTGTAGAGCCGTTTCATTTGTTTCGCTATGTCGATGAACAAGTATTCCGATTTAACAACCGCAAAGACGGTGACTGCAAGCTAACGGACGCAGATCGCTTTGCACGGGCCATGTCCCAAGTTGCAGGACGCCGCCTTACCTACAGCGAACTGACTGGCAAGGATACCGACTCGCTTCACACGTCGGAGACAAGGGCGGGGGAAACGGAGGTCCCTTTCTAGTCCTTGTCGGCATCGCTTTTCTTGTGTGCTCTAGCAGGCTTTCGGGCCTGCTTTTCTTTTTCGAGTATGACACTCTTAGGAACCTTAAATAGGGCCGCCATGCCGCTCTTAAAGTTCTCTAATGCTTTTGGACCTTCCTCATATTCGGGCTTCATGCAGGTTTCTCAACTTCCCCAAGCAGGCAAAGTCTCCCAATTAGTAAGTCAACTTCGTTATTGATCGGGTGTTCCTTATCTAATGTGTCACGCAACAGGATGTTTACGTTCGCTCGAATGGCAGTCTTATCGGTCAGTAAATCTCTATCAAACTCATCGACAACAAAACATAGAAATCCGAACCACGGTCTACCCCTCGGAAGTGGTTCTCTCAGACCTGCAAAGAAATCATACATTTGACAGTTAGGAGGCAACCGATCATCTCTCACGGTTAGGCCGAGCGTCGTTTGCCTGAACGTACCGTGAAACATGCTGGGACCTATTTGCAGAGTTAGAGCAGTATGCTGCGGCCAGAATATCGCTGTGCAATCGTTGTGATTTACGGCTGAGACATAAAGATGTATACAGCATCCACGATCTAAGACTCGCCAACTTTTGTCGGGCGGATGGTAGGCCCTAAGGTCCACATAGCCAAATATTATTTCGCCTCTAACATCACTACCAGACTGTCGCTTCTTTTCGCCTTCTAAGGCCTCGCGTTCGTTTTTCCAGGCTTCATATTGAGCAACAAAAATCAACAACACCGAAACTCCGCCAGTGATAAGTGCGGATACTTTGACAAGTTTGACTCCGACTTCGGCATCATTTGCATAGTGCGCGGCAAGAAAACCTAGGACTAGCGCGACAACCGCCAGAATCGGACCGGAAATTTGTTTCCCCCATAATTTAGCAACCATTACGAGGTACTCCCAAAGCAAGCCTCGCCTATTCGTAGATTCTTTAATTGGGAGCTCTTTGTTAGGCATGACTGACCATCATTCTGCCACACAACAGTATTGCAAAAACCTGCAACGTGTGACAAGTATATAAATACCATTCCTCAGCCTCCGGAAGATAAAGCGGAGGGCTCAACCCTGGGCCGGATGTCCGGCGAAAAGCAGTTTCACGGTGATCTCGAAGGCACCAGTAAGGGTCAGATGTTGACGGCCACGACGGACGTTAAGGGCTCAGCCGGCTACGTGGCGATCGAGCGAGTTACCGGAACGCTGCATGGGCGCAGCGGCAGCTTTGTCCTGCAGCATAGCGGTACCTTGACGAAAGGCGCGGCGCAGCAGTCCATCACGGTCGTGCCAGATTCAGGCACTGGCCAATTGGTTGGCATCGCCGGAAAGATGACGATCACGATCGCCGATGGAAAGCATTCGTACGACTTTGAGTACACGCTCCCCAAAGCTCCCTGATAAACGGTTGCCGCAATGCGCAATCCCTCGCAGAAACGACTAAACTAATAAGTTGATCGAGCATCGACGCCCCTGCTTGGTTCCAACCGCTCCGGCGCCGCATATTTTTTCAGGAAGGCAATTATCTATGAACAGCTTTGGCAGCCGTTCCACTCTCCGCGTTACAGGCCACGATTTTGAGATTTACCGCATTGATGCGCTCGACAAGCAGGGCATTTCGACCAGGCATCTTCCTTTCTCGCTGCGCATTCTTTTGGAGAATTTGCTGCGCACGGAAGATGGCCGCAGCGTGACCAAAGAAGATATCCGCGCGCTGGCGGCATGGAACAGCAAATCGAAGCCGGACAAGGAAATCGCCTTCACCCCGAGCCGCGTGCTGATGCAAGACTTCACCGGAGTGCCCGCAGTGGTCGACCTAGCCGCCATGCGCGATGCGATGAAGGTGCTGTCTGGCGATCCGGCGTTGATTAATCCTTTGCAGCCTGCCGAGCTGGTCATCGACCACTCGGTGCAAGTAGACGAATTCGGCACGCCGCAAGCATTCCAACTCAATGCCGAACTTGAATTCCTGCGCAACAAAGAACGCTACGGATTTCTGCGCTGGGGGCAAACCGCTTTTCGCAATCTGGCCATTGTTCCGCCCGACACCGGTATTGTGCATCAGGTCAACCTTGAGTTCCTCGCGCGTGTCGTCTATGTGCAGGAGTTGAACGGCAAGCGCGTGGCTTATCCCGATACGTTGGTCGGCACTGATTCGCACACCACAATGATCAACGGCCTGGGCGTGCTGGGCTGGGGCGTGGGCGGAATCGAAGCCGAGGCCGCGATGCTGGGTCAGGCTGTGTCGATGCTGATCCCGCAAGTAGTTGGCGTGAAGCTGACGGGCAAACTGCGCGAGGGTGCGACCGCTACTGATCTCGTGCTGACCGTCACGGAGATGTTGCGTAAGCACGGCGTGGTCGGGAAATTTGTCGAGTATTTTGGGCCTGGCCTGCAAGAGCTTCCGCTAGCCGACCGGGCCACCATCGCGAATATGTCTCCCGAGTATGGCGCGACCTGCGGCATCTTCCCGGTCGATAAAGAAACTCTCACCTACCTGCGCCTGACCGGACGCTCCGAAGAACAGATCGCATTGGTCGAAGCTTACTGCCGCGAACAAGGATTGTTCCACGACGAGAAGACGCCCGAGGCGCAATATTCTGAACTGCTCGCACTTGACTTGGGCACAGTCGAGTCCAGCCTGGCTGGCCCGAAGCGTCCGCAGGATCGTGTGCCACTGCCCAAGGCTCGTGAATCGTTTGAGCAAGCACTGCCTTCATTGATCAAGCCTGGCAAGGGTGGTGCGAAACCAGCCGCAACCGGCAATGGGCATCTTCACCACGGCAGCGTCGTCATTGCGGCCATAACCAGTTGCACGAATACCTCGAATCCTTCTGTGATGGTCGCCGCCGGCTTGCTCGCGAAAAAGGCGGTTGAGCGAGGCCTTCAAGTTCCTTCGTGGGTGAAGACTTCGCTGGCTCCGGGATCCAAAGTCGTGCGCGATTATCTGGAGCGCGCCGGCCTGACTCCGTACCTGGAAAAGTTGAAGTTTCACATCGTTGGTTACGGATGCACGACCTGCATTGGAAACTCTGGCCCGCTGCCAGAAGAAATTTCGAAGGCGATTGACGAGCAGAATCTTGTGGTCGCATCCGTGCTTTCGGGCAATCGCAACTTCGAGGGCCGCATCAATCCTGACGTTCGTGCCAACTATTTGATGTCGCCGCCGCTGGTGGTGGCGTTCGCGCTGGCGGGACGTATCGATATCGACTTACGCAAGGACGCCATTGCCAACGACAAGCAGGGCCAGCCGGTGTATTTGTCAGACATTTGGCCGTCTCGCAGTGAAGTGGATGAGGCCGTCAAGAAGTCGATTTCGGCGGACATGTTCCGCCGCAGCTACGGCCAGGTTTATCACGGGGACGAGCGCTGGCGCGGTTTGCCCGTGCCTAAAGGTGAGACCTACGCATGGGATAAGAATTCGACTTACATTCGCTGCGCTCCATACTTCGATGGCATGACACTGAAGCCAACCGCCGTGGAAGATATTAAGAGCGCGCGCGTGCTTGCGGTTCTCGGCGATAGCGTCACCACCGATCACATTTCGCCGGCGGGCTCGATCAAGAAAGATAGCCCGGCGGGAAAATATCTAATCGATCACGGCGTCAAGCCCGCCGATTTCAATTCCTATGGCTCGCGGCGCGGTAACCACGAAGTTATGGTGCGCGGGACGTTTGCCAATGTTCGCCTACGCAACAAAATGGTTCCCAACCTCGAGGGCGGATTCACCCGTCACTTGCCCGATGGCGCGGAAATGAGCATCTTCGAAGCTTCCGAGAAGTACATCGCAGAAAAAGTCCCGCTCGTGATCCTCGCCGGCAAAGAGTATGGTTCCGGTTCCTCGCGTGACTGGGCTGCCAAGGGCCCGCTGTTGCTCGGTGTGCGCGCCGTCATCGCCGAAAGTTACGAGCGCATTCATCGCTCGAATCTTGTTGGAATGGGCATTCTTGCCTTGCAATTCCTCGAGGGCGAGACCGCACATTCGTTGGGATTGACTGGCGAAGAAGTCTTCGAGATCACCGGCATCCACGAGCTGATTGGAAGCTTTGCGCCGGGTCGTCAGGTGAACGTCCGTGGCACGGCGAATGGCAAGACAACAGAGTTCAAATCCCTGGTGCGGATCGACACTCCGCAGGAAGCCCAGTACTACGCCAACGGCGGCATCCTGCAATTCGTGCTGCGCCAGTTGCTCTCCAGCAAGCCAACCGCCGTACACGCGTAGCCGGCAACGACACGTGGCGACGATCGCCCTAGAGTCGCGTGTAGAGACGTAGCGTGCTACGTCTCCAGTCGTGAGCCAGAGCTCAGCTGCGGAATAAAGAAAACCGTTGTAAGCAGGGAGGCCGGAGATGAGTGACCTTCTCTCGAAACGGGCTCAAGTCCTCACCGAGATTCTGCGTTACATCAACGACGGGAACTATGAGAGAGAGGGCGAAGGCTGGTCATTCGGCGTCGGCCGCGGCGCCTCTGGCAAGGCGAATCGCGACGAGGCGGTCTTTCAGAAGATGCGCCACCTGGTTTACGACCATGTTGCGCGTACTGTCGCCATTGAGCGAACCTCGCTTTCAAGCCCGCCTACAGTAGATTCGCTCGCGGGCGATTTCAAAAAACTGATGGATGAACTGACACCAGAAACCCGCAAAGCTCTGGGCCAGGCATTTGGTCCGATTGCAGCCGGGCAGCAATCGCAGGCCCCTAAAAATACACCTGCAGCCAAGGGCCAACTGGACGCCCTCGATCGCTACTACTCGGAAGAGATTCTCGACAAGCTGAATGGAATTGTTTCCCGAGCCGCGGCGCTGAACCGCATGGGCCTCGAAATCGTGCCCAACCGAAGAGTCCAGTTTCTGTTCGACGAGGCCCATCGCTGCTATCTGTATGGTTTCCACTTAGCCTGCGCAGTATTCTGCCGCGCCATTCTGGAGGGGGCACTCAAGGAAGTCGCTGATCCGCACAGCGAAACCAATCAGTCCATCCACGACATGATCGCCGTGGCAGTGGAGAAGCGCCTTTTGACGGATGACCGTCCGCGTTGCGCCCGCGAAGTGGCCAAAGCAGGCAATAAAGCAATTCACGATCCTGAGATGTTCAACCGCGATTATTCTCCGGAGAAAGTCGAAAAAGTCCTGACCAACACCAGGAAAGTGCTGGAAGAATTGTACCGGCTGCCCGCGATGTAACTTCGTTGACTTGCGTCGTGAACCTTCGTGCCCTTTGTGGTTCGAGCACTAGAACTTCATTAACCACAGAGGACACGAAGGTTCACAAAGGAACACGCTAAAAGGTTTTCGTGGAATCCAACAAAATCGTTACCGGACCATCGTTTACTAGCTCTACTTCCATCATTTCCTGAAAGCGCCCGGTTTGACAGAGAAGGCCCGCAGCTCGAATGCGTGCGACAAAGTATTCGTAGAGGTGGCGAGCGCGTTCCGGCGCGGCTGCGGCGTCGAACGACGGACGCTTTCCGCGGCGAACGTCGCCGTAGAGGGTAAACTGCGAGACCACCAGAATTCCGCCGCTAACTGCCGCAATATCCAGGTTCATTTTTCCGTTGTCATCTTCGAAAATGCGCAACCCGACAATCTTGTCGGCCAGATAGTCGGCGTCCGTTTCGCCGTCGGCGTGGCCCACCCCCAGCAGAACCAGCAGACCGCGTCCGATTTCGCCCACGATCTCCCCGTCAACTGCGACTTGGGCCCGGCTGACACGTTGCACCACAGCGCGCATAGTTCTCTCAAGTCCTCATTTCGATGTTTCGCTCACCAGGGACTCTTGTCCCGCCACCGCGAGCCATCGTCCCTCGCGGTATACGAAGATATCCGTGAACCGAACCCTCGCCCGAATCTTTCCGTCGGTATCCAGAACAGTGTTCAACCCTCGGACATAGCCGAACTCGCCAAAGACATGCGGATGCAGTTCGCTCAACTGATTGCGTCCGGGCGGGCGATTAGTAACACTCGCCAGGTTTTCAGAACGGTCGCGCAGCATCCCATGAAGGTCGACCTCCTGGAATTCGTCGGCCAGCAAGCAACCAACTGCATCCGCATCATGCCGCTCAAGTGCCTGCGCCCAGGACTGTTCAAGTTGAACCAGAGCACTCTCGTCCTTAGTCTGCCCGGATGGACAATTGCCGCCAAAGGCAAACGGACAAATCAGAAGCGCGAACCATAAAGTATGTTTCACTTTCATCCCCCCTTCATTCATGCTGGCCAAAATCATAACTCTCGATAGACCCGGGCTGTCTGCGGGCCGTGACGTTTGACCCCGGCAACTTCCAGCAGTTAGGATTCTTATGGGACTTCTTAGAGCCGACCGCAATCCGATTCGGTTGCGGCGGGACTCGCCTTTACACCGATTCGTGCTGGCCAGTACACTACTCGTTCCCTTTTATCATTCTTCGGGAGGTGGATTGCCATGGCCGTTGGAGACAAGTTGAAAGAGATCAATGAAAAAGTAAAGCAGATTATCAGCGAGCAACTGGGGGTTGACGAAGCCGAGGTCACGCCCAGCGCTTCGTTCGTGGATGACTTAGGCGCCGATTCACTGGACCAGGTTGAATTGGTGATGGCCCTCGAGGAAGCATTCGATCTGGAGATTCCAGACGAAGATGCGGAGAAGATCCGCTCCGTCCAGGATGCTATCGACTACATCGATAAGCACGCCAAAGTGGCCAAGTAAAGTTGCACCTCTAAAATGGAGGCCGGGCGTCCCCGACCGGCTATACGGGCGATGCCCGTCCTCTATTGGTGCAACAAAATCAGTCCCGTCCATATACGCGATCGCAAGGAGAACTCATGGCAGCCGTTGACGAGAAAGTAAAACAGATTATCGTGGAACAACTGGGAGTGGATGAGGGTGAAGTCACGCAGAATGCCTCATTTGTGGACGACCTGGGAGCCGACTCTCTGGACACCGTGGAGCTGGTGATGGCTTTTGAAGAAGCCTTTGAGATCGAGATTCCCGACGAGGATGCCGAGAAGATCCGCACCGTGCAGGATGCGATCGACTACATCGGTAAGCATGCGAAAGGCGGGAAGTAGTTGGGCAGACGGGTCGTAGTTACTGGCATTGGCCTGATCTGCGGGGTGGGCAACACCACTGAGGAGATTTGGCGAAACCTGCTCGCGGGCAAGAGCGGAGTGGCCCGTATCACTCACTTCGATGCTGCGCAGTTTGCTTGCCAGATCGCGGCGGAAGTCAAAAACTTCGATCCGTTGCACTTCGTTGAGAAAAAAGAACTGAAGAAAATGGGCCGCTTTATCTACTTGGCCCTGGCCGCCGCGGACGAGGCTATGAAAGCCTCAGGCCTGCAGGTTACAGAAGAGATTTCGACTCGAACCGGAGTGCACATCGGTTCCGGGATCGGCGGGTTCGACGTCATCGAGCGCGAGCATATCAACTTGCTCAACGGCGGACCCCGTAAGATCTCCCCATTTTTCATTCCTGCCTCCATCGTGAATCTGGCAGCGGGACACGTCAGCATCCGTTACAACGCCAAGGGTCCGAACGAAGCCACATGCACGGCTTGTACCTCGAGCGCGCACTCCGTCGGGGATGCCTACAAAATCATCGCGCGTTGCGATGCCGACGTCATGATCGCGGGCGGCACTGAAGCCGCGATTACTCCTATGGGCGTTGGCGGTTTCGCCGCAATGCGTGCCCTCTCGACCCGCAACGATGCTCCCGAGAAAGCCAGCCGTCCCTGGGATTCGGGACGCGACGGGTTCGTGATTGGCGAAGGCGCGGGAATCCTGATTCTCGAAGAGCTCGAATTTGCCCGCCGCCGCGGAGCGAAGATTCTGGCTGAAATCGTCGGCTACGGCATGAGCGGAGATGCCCACCACATCACTCAGCCCGCCGAGAACGGTGATGGCGCTTATCGCGTGATGCTGAACACGATCGGCGATGCCAAAGTGTCCCCGGAAAAAGTGGACTATATCAATGCTCACGGCACATCGACGGATCTTGGCGACAAGCTGGAAACCATCGCTATCAAGCGCGCCTTCGGCGATCACGCTTACAAGATGGCGGTAAGTTCTACCAAGTCGATGACGGGACATTTGCTGGGCGGCGCCGGCGGGCTCGAGGCCGGCATCACTGTGCTCGCGCTTCGCGATCAGATCTTGCCTCCGACCGCCAACCTGGATAACCCCGATCCCGAGTGCGACCTCGACTACGTTCCCAACCGTCCCAGAAAGGCGAATGTGGAGTACGCCATGTCCAACTCATTCGGCTTCGGTGGAACCAATGGCGCTTTGCTTTTCCGGCGCTGGTCAGAGTAGCCTACCTGCCTTTGCGCGAAATAACTTTGTCATCCGGACCGGAGCGGAGGGACCCTGCGCCTTGAGCGGCTTTCATTTCCGATCAGGCCGTTTGGTAGTGGTGCAGTTTCATCGTCATCCTGAACAAGCGCTCTTTGCGCAGTGAAGGATCTGGGCGAGCCGCGCGAAGTGTCGCGTCCTTTGCGACACAATAATCGCGTGTTTGGCTCGCCTCCCTATCAAACACCACTACCGGCCGTTTCAATATGCGCCTATTTCCGGGACACTACACTAAAATAGTAGGGTAGAAATTGGAGACTCATGGCAACCGCTACCACTCGCGCAAACCCGCTCTCTTATCTCACGGACCAATTGGATGAACTCAAGGCCAAAGGCACGCACTTCCGCCTCCGCGTGCTGGACGACGAACAAGCCCCGGTCTGCACCTTCGATGGCAAAAAGGTAATCAACCTTGCCTCGAATAATTATTTGGGCCTGACCACGCATCCTAAATTGCGCGAGGCCGCGCTCGAAGCCACGCGCAAGTACGGAGTGGGTTCGGGCGCGGTGCGTACGATTGCCGGCACCATGAAGATCCACATGGAGCTCGAAGAGAAGATCGCCCGCTTCAAGAACGTCGAAGCTTGCGTGGTCTTTCAATCCGGATTCGCTGCCAATGCAGGTACGGTCTCAGCCGTGCTGGGCAAGGACGATTTCATCATCTCCGACCAACTGAACCACGCTTCCATCATCGATGGCGCTCGCTTGTCGCGAGCCAAGATCCTCGTCTTCGAGCATAAGAACATGGCGCAGGCCGAAGAACGATTGGCGACGATTAAACATGAACCAGGCAAAAAGCTGCTGATCACCGACGGCGTCTTTTCCATGGATGGCGACATCGGCCCGCTGCCCGCGTTGTGCGAACTCGCCGAGAAGTACGGAGCCATCATGATGGTCGACGACGCTCACGCTTCTGGCGTCCTCGGCCGAAATGGTCGTGGCACGATAGATCATTTCAAAATGCACGGCCGCGTGGATATTCAAGTCGGAACGCTTTCGAAAGCCATCGGAGCTCTCGGCGGATACGTGTGCGGCACCCGCGACCTCATCGACTTTCTGTATCACCGCGCCCGTCCGTTCCTGTTCTCGACGTCGCATCCACCCTCGGTTGCCGCCACGTGCATCGCTGCTTTTGATGTCTTGGAAAACGAACCCGAACGCATTGAGAGCCTGTGGGACAACACGCGCTTCTGGAAAAAAGAATTGGGTCTGCTCGGCTTCAACATCGGAGGCCAGACCACGCCAGCCAGCGAAACCCCGATCACTCCCATCATCATCGGCGACGGCAAACTCACCATGGACTTCTCCCGCGAACTGTTCAAAGAAGGCGTCATGGGCACCGGCATCGCCTTCCCGACAGTGCCCGAAGGCAAAGCTAGAATTCGCACCATCATGACCGCCACGCACACCAAGGAAGAGTTGCAGCAAGCGTTAGAGGTGCTGAAGCGAGTGGGAAAGCAGATGGGAATTGTGTAGAAACGATTGTACTTAGAAGCGAATGTTCCACGTGGAACACTTCTGCGGTCTAGTCGGCCCGGTACACGATCTTCCCGCTCACAATCGTCGCCACGACTTTGCCCGTGAGCTGCCAGCCGTCAAAGGGAGTGTTGTGCGATTTTGAGCGGGATTTCGCGGCTTCGAAGGTCCAGCGTTTCTTGGGATCGAAAATGGTTATGTCGGCGTGATTGCCGCGGGCGAGTGTGCCGCGGCCTCTCAAGTCGACCACGCGAGCAGGACCCGCCGTGAACAGTTCGACGATTCTTGTAAGAGGAATTCTCTGGTCGCGATGCAGGCGAGTGATGGCAAGGCCGAGCGCGGTTTCGAGTCCGGTGATTCCAAACATCGCACGTTCGAATTCGATAATTTTTTCATGCGGCGCGTGGGGTGCGTGATCGGTCGCGATGGCATCGATGGTGCCATCGGCGAGAGCCACGAGGATGGCTTCACGATCGGCGCTCGAGCGCAATGGCGGATTCATTTTGAAGTTGGAGTTGTAGTCGCCGACGTCGGCGTCGGTCAGGCTGAAATGGTGAGGCGTGACTTCACAAGTCACGCGAGCTTTACCGCGCTTGCCTCGGCGGACTGCTTTCAAAGCATCGGCGGTCGAAAGGTGGGCCACGTGCAAACGCGCTCCGGTGAATTGCTGCGCTAGTTGTACGTCGCGCTCGACGACCGACGCTTCCGCAGCCGTTTTCATCCCACGCAGGCCGAGACGAAACGAAGTTGGTCCCTCATTCATCGAGCAGTTTTCTGTCATGCGCGTGTCTTCGGCGTGCTGAATCACGGGAAGGTTTATTCCCGATGCCGCGCGTAGCGTGTCGCGCATGACAATGTCATTGAGAATGGGCCGGCCGTCGTCGCTCACTGCGACCGCACCGGCGCGTTGCAAGGCTCCGAAATCGGTAAGCACCGCGCCCTTGCTCGCGTGGGTAGCGGCGGCAATCGGGAACACGTTGACCACGGCCGCACGCTCGGGTTGCTGGATCCAGGCGACCCACTCAGGCGAATCGACGACGGGAGAAGTGTTCGGCATGCAGCACACGGAAGTGAATCCGCCGGCAGCGGCGGCGGCGGTGCCGGTCGCGATGCTCTCTTTGTAGCTCTGGCCAGGCTCGCGCAGGTGTACGTGGAGGTCAATGAAACCAGGCGCGACGATTAGGCCGCGGGCGTCGAAGGTTGCGTCAGTGCCGCTGCGAATCTTGTTTGGGGCTGCGACCTCAGCGACGCGGCCGTCGCGCAGCAATACATCCATGGGCGCGTCCAAATTCGCGGCGGGGTCGATCACGCGGCCGCCTTTGATCAAGAGAGAGCCCGCTTTTGATTTATCGCGTGCCATTCGTTTTTCTAGAAAGTCCCTCAGCGGCTAAAGCCTCGGTGACTTGCGAGCGTGTGGCGCAGCGCTGAAGCGCTGCGCCACCCAAAACCTGAGCCTTTCCGCAGTCCGCTAAGGCCTGACTCTTTTGGCCTAAGCCTGATTCCTGACGCCCGACTCCTGAAGCCTAGCTGGCCTTGCCGAGCGCCTTGGCCAGAATCGCCATTCGCACGGGCACCCCGTTATGCACTTCTTCGACGATGACCGACTGCGGGCAATCCGCTACTTCCCAGGTTAGTTCTAACCCACGGATGATGGGCCCGGGATGCATCAGGATCGCGTCGCGCTTGGCCATCTTCAAACGAGCCGCCGTCATCTGGTATCTCGAAATGTAATCCTGCACCCGCAGTTTCGTTCCCACTAAGCGTTCTTTCTGTACGCGCAGCACCATAATTGCATCCGCGCCACGCACGGCTTCTTCCACGGTGCGGGTGATGTGCAATCCCGGCGCGAGAGTGGTTGCGACTTCGGGCAAGAACTCAGGTGGACCGCAGAGAGTGATGCGAGCGCCGAATTTGCTGAGCAGGTGAATTGCAGATCGGGCCACGCGGCTGTGGTAGATGTCGCCGATAATCGCCATCTGCAGACCCTTCAGAGTTTTCTTGTGGCGCAGGATGGTGTAGGCATCGAGTAGAGCCTGCGTGGGATGCTCGTGCATTCCATCCCCAGCATTGATCACGGGAACATCCAGGTGGGTCGCCATCAACAAGGGCGCTCCCGCGTGCGGGTGGCGAATGACCAGGACATCCGCGCCCACGGCCTGCAGCGTGTATCCCGTGTCCAACAAGGACTCGCCCTTTTCAATGCTCGATCCGCTCGAGAGCACGAGCGTGGTCATCGCTCCCATCGACTTGGCGGCGATTTCGAAAGAGCTGCGGGTGCGGGTGGAAGCTTCGTAGAAAAGCAGCAAAACGCGCTTGCCGCGGAGCAAAGGCCGCGGCTTCAGCGGGTTCATGCGCCGCGCCAGCGTCAGCAGGCTTAAAATCTCCTTTGCCTCGAGATGCTCAATGCCGAGCAGAGAACCGCGTGCGGGCTTGTTCATGCTTATCTGGACTGCTGCACGGGACGCGTGCCTCCATTATTTTTGGTTCAGCTTTGTTTTTCAACCAGCAGAACTTTTTCCGCATTGTCGATTTCGTTTAGTTGGACTTCGATGATCTCCTGCCGCGTGGTTTGGACCTTGCGGCCCACGAAGCTGGCTTCAATGGGAAGCTCGCGATGGCCTCGATCGATCAGAACACAGAGCTGTACTTGTTTTGGACGTCCTTGCTTGAAGAGCGCGTCCATAGCAGCGCGCACAGTGCGTCCGGTGTAGAGAACGTCGTCCACCAGGACGATGTTCTTACCGGTGATGGGGAACTCCATTTCCGTTTTCTGCACCACCGGCGCCGATCCCACAGTCGAGAGATCGTCACGATACAAAGTAATGTCGAGTGTACCGACGGGCACCTGAGTTTTTTCGATTCTCCCAATCATCTGCCCCAGCCGCTGGGCCAGGAAGACTCCACGCCGGCGGATTCCGACCAGTCCGAGATCGGTTGCGCCGCCATTCTTTTCGATGATTTCGTGCACCAGGCGCACCAAAGTGCGTTCGATTTCCGACGCGGACATCAATTGCGCCTTCTCTCGCAGGTTGGGTTGACGGGTTGCGGTTCGCGGAGACATGAACGCTGCATCATACGCGTGCAGGGCAGGCTGGGGCAAGCTGAGTAAAGATAGGTCGTTTGGTCGGAACCGAATCAGAAATGTTCGGACGGTTCACGCCAGATCCCGCGCTTTCCAAGTGAAAGCGCGGGCTTCGGATAAACCGTAAGCATTAGCTGACGCTGGCCGCCGTCAGGGCTGGGGCGTCACGCCGAGTTGCGCGAAAATAACCACGTGTCCTGCCGGGTCTTTGACGCCGATTTCTTTTGCGCCGTAGAACGTGGTGCGGACCGGCATCGCAACGTCAATTCCTTTTAATGCACTGATGATCTCGTCCAGATTGTCGACCTCAATGTAGAGGAACGATGGGCCCTTGCGGACTTCGGATGAGATTGTGGTTACGTCTTTCTCAGCGCTGGCGTAGGTCTGGTACATCAACTCGACTGAGCCTTTTTGCAGGATTGCGAAGCTCAGTTTGTTCCCGTCCGGTACCTCGATAGTTTTCTCGAAGCCTAGACGTTCGATCCAGAATTTCAGGCAGGGCTCGATCTCTTCCGCGAACAATATGGGTGTGATTTTGTTTACCGTCATAGGCGTTCCCCTTTTTTCTGTTTTAAGTTGCGCGAAAACTGAGTTGACGAACAACACGATAAACAAGAGCGTGAGACTTGAGATGCGCATTTCTAAGTTTTCCCCTTGCGTTCGGCGCTAGTCTTGTTTAGACTAGTAGAGTACAAATTCGCAACACGGATGTCAAGTGGCTGCTTCACAAATGGACGCGGACCCTGCTTCAGAGGCTGAGGCCGTGTCTCTCTCTGACGAGCATCCGCTGTGAACGTGGTTGAAGGAGGAGTTTATGCCAATTGGAGAACGCAAGCTGCAAGACCTGGTTTCGATCGGACCGGCCATGTTGCGCGATTTCGAGCTGCTCGGCATTGCCAGCGTGACCCAGCTTTCCCGGCGAAATCCGGAGAAGCTTTACGAGAAGCTTTGCCGAATTACAAAGCAGCCGGTGGACATCTGCTGCCTCGATGTTTTTCGCGCGGCTGTGGCGCAAGCCCGAAATCCGCGTTTGCCAGCGGAGCAATGCCAGTGGTGGTATTGGAGCCGCAAACGGAAGGAACGCGATGGCGGGCGCTGAGAAGCCTGCGCTAACCACTCCTGACTTGGTCCTGTTGAGTTTGCTCGCCGAACGTCCAATGCATGGATACGAGGCCAACGCGGAACTCGAACGGCGACAGGTGCGGGATTGGGCTGGTATCTCGCGGCCGCAGGTTTATTACTCGCTGGAAAAGCTAGCTCGCATGGGGCTGGTACGAGCGGCGGAAAGCGATGAGCCCCAGGCGGGTCCGGAGCGGCGGGTGTTTGTGACTACGGCGAAGGGTCGGGCAGCGCTGGCCGATGCTCTCGAGCGAGAAGAATGGACTACACAACGCGACCGACCACCGTTTCTTACCTGGATTGCCCTGTCCTGGCAGGCGCGGCCAGGTGTGTTCCAGCAACAACTGGAGCGGCGTCGGGAGTTTCTGGAGACGGAGTTGGCTCGCGAGGAGGCCACACTCCGTGCGATTCGAAAAGAGGTGGGCCACCGTTTCCACGAGGCGGTGTGGATGGTCAGTCTGATCATTCAACAGTTCCGGCTGGAGTTGAAGTGGTTGCGCAAGCTTTCGCGGGAGATCCATCGGCGAGCCGGGGCGCGGCATGCGGCGGGTGTTGAGAAGGATCGCCAGTAAGAAGATTTTCTCCAGGGCTGAAGAATGCGCTGCGCGGCTGTGCTCCGCTTGGATGCGTCCCCACACGGTCTTTTACACGCGCTCTTTGCGGTACAACAGGAATGCTCCCAGCGCGCCTCCCGCACTGGAGAAAATCAGGAATGCCACCAGCGTCATGATGAGGGTGAGAATCATGATGAAAGTGAAACCCTCGGGCGTGTTGAATAGTTCAAGAACCTGTTGCATGTGCGGATCCGAGCTGTGGGCGGCATACTGTTGAATGTAGTTCAGAAGGGCGTCGTGGATTTCTTTTCCCGAGCGGAAGGCGGTCCAGAGCGCTAGAATCGCGGCCAGGACGCCGAATCCGATGCCGCCGGTGAGTGCGCCGAGGCGCGCTCCCATGCCGGCCGTGAGATGAGTTAGCGGACAACGCCGGCGGTATAGCAGGACTGAGAGAAATCCGGCCGCAAGCATCCCCAACCCGGCAGGCATTCCGAGCAGGATGAGGAAAAGCGCCGCCAGGATGGCCATCCCTGCGGAGGGCACAGCCTGATGCCAATCAAGAGCGGAATGCAGCGGCGGGGTGTAGGAAGTGGACGGTTCGATTACCCCGTTCGGCGCGGCTGCGACGGTTGGGAGCGGCGCAGGTCCGGCGACTCGAATCTGAGGGGCATTGCAGCGCGGACAGAACGGAGTGCCGTCCTCAACGTTTGCGCCACACTTGTAGCAGGGATGCTCCACTCGATTTCAAGGTACAGCAGGGACGCGTGGTTCGCAAGAAACGGCGCCTTGGCGGACGGGCGGGGACGCCGGGCGCTGCATTGACTCTTGAAACCTTAAATGTCGCCTTGCTTGCCGCGCGTGTGCACGTAGACCAGGGCGAAGGTGGAACCGTCGCCTTTCGGGGACGATTCGACGGAAACCAGATGCTGATGGTCTTGGGTTCCGACTTTCAGTTCAACGACGTTGCCGGTGTTGTCGCCTTCACACTTGACCTCTTTGGACCCGTTGGAATTGTCCTTGCCGGCATTCACGTGAACATCCCCGCCGTGCTCGCTGGTGTGGCACTCGAGAACCTTCCCGTATTTCTTTAGCTTATCCCGATAGTAAGCGATGACCTTGCTGGGTGAATCGTCGGAATCATAGTTGACGACTACCAGCTTCATCCCGAACGCCGCTGTGAAAATTCCGATGTTAGCGCTATTCTTGCTGTCATCGTCATGCTTGAGGCGCGCGCCGGGATAGACAGGTAATCCGATGTCACGGACGTCGGCGTCATTGCCCACGTGCAGATCGCCGGCTGAGCTGCGGATGTCGAGGTGCTTGTCCTGGTTTCCATCCTCGGCTTGCTGAGCCTCGGCGGTTAGCACGATCAGACTCAACAGCATCGCAAAAGCGGCCGCCAAAGCCAGTTGCGAAGCCAGTCGGCAGAAAACGGTTTGGAACCGTGTTGCGGATCGAGACATTACTTCCCTCCTAGATGTCGCCTTGCTTGCCGCGGAGTCGCACCCAGACGATGGCGAAGTCGGAGCCTTTGCCTTCGGGATCGATGGAAACGATGTGCTGGTTGTCATCGGTGCCGGCCTTCAGTTCTACCGTCTTGCCACTGTCGTCAGAATCGCACTTGAGATTACCTCCGACGACGTAGCCCTTTTTTCCACCAATCACGGGGACATCGTCGTCGACCTTGAAACGCCTGCCGTGGCATTGCAGCACGTTGCCGTATTTCTTGAGCTGGTCCTGGTAGAAAGCGATGATTTTGCCCGGCGGATCGTCCGACTCGTACTCGAGGGCGACAACTTTCAAGCCATAGCCGAACGCAGATAGATTGACGTTGGCACTCTTCGAGTCGCCATCGGTGGATTTCGGTTTCAGCCGGGCGCCGGGATAGACGGGGAGACCGGCGTCGCGGGCGTCCGCATTCTCGTCAACGTGGATTCCGCCCACCGGAGTGTTGATGTCAACTTTACTGTTGCCGTCGTCGTCGTGATCTTTGACATTGACGCTGCAGGCAGGCAAGAGGGCCAGCGTGGCCAGGATCGCCGCAATCGGAAGCCAGCTAATTGCTTTGTGAATACGCATGTTGAGAACCTCCTTGCGCGACTTGCGCGGGACGGTCGATCCCGGCGCCGCGCTGGGCGATGTTCGGAATGCTGACCGGAAGGTGTCCGCGAATTGGAATCTCTCCGAACAACGCCTTTACAACGCTCATCTCTGAAACCGTTGCGTTGGAAAACGTACAAAGATAATTCTGGACTCCGGGGAAGTCTTGCGCCAGGTACGGATTTCCCATGGCAAGCACAGCCGTTTTCTCTGCGGCGTGATCCAGCACTTTCTGCAATAGTGCACCGCTCGCATCCGACAGACCCACAGAATTGGTCACACCGCTTGTACCCTTCATTACTTTCCCCGCCACGGGTACTTCGTACACCGCCGCGATCACGGATTGCGCGCTGTCCACGGCCTTCAACACATCGTTAGTCATCGCAGTGGCGACGCGAGGATCGACATACATCACGTTGGCATCCGGCACGCGCTCGCGGATCTGGCGCTCGAGCGTCCGTCCAGCTTCGGTCCGCATATCGTCGGAGAATATTACGACAACCATCGTGTCGCGCACTTCTTCCACTCTCTGATACGGAAGACCGGGAGCGACGGTTCCAGATGATTTCAGGGGCAGCAGTTTGCCATTGTCGCGGACCAGGGTGATGGAGGCATCAGCGATTTGCTGGCCGACGGCGAGGTTCTCCGGCTTACCGACCAGTGTGGAGACCGCTTCGATATCCACCAGGCGGGTTTTGTGGAGGTTTAGTGAGGCCTTTGCTTTCAATATTTTGAGCACGGACGCATCGAGCTGCGCGGGCGGAATTTCGCCACTGTGCACGGCTTCGAGCATGGCGCGATAGGATGCGTCGAGGTCGGCGGGGATGAGCAGTACATCGTTGCCGGCCTTAAAAGCGTCTACCGCCGCGCGGCCAATGTGAGCCCCATAAAGGCGAGTGAGGCCGGACATATCGAGGGCGTCAGTTACGACGATTCCTTTGAAGCCGAGCTGGTTCTTGAGCAGGCCAGTCACAATGTCGGGGGAAATCGTGGCTACGTGGTTGGGATCAGGGTCAAGCGCGGGGATGGAAACATGGGCCACCATTACGGAATCCACGCCAGCTTCAATTGCCCGCTGAAACGGCGGAAGTTCCACGGACTTGAGGCGCACCATGTCACCAGTCACCTGCGCCACACCCAGATGAGAGTCGGTTGCAGTGTCGCCGTGGCCAGGAAAATGTTTGACCGTAGTCAGCATTCCGCTGGTGCGGGCTCCGCGGATATACGCGGTTACCAGATCCCCGACTTGCTGCGGATCTTCGCCAAACGAGCGTGTGTTGATGATGGGATTTGCTGGATTCGAGTTGACGTCGGCATCGGGAAAGAAATTCCAATGCACCCCGATGGCGCGAGCTTCCTGCGCCGTGATCCGGCCGAAAGCCTCGGCGTAGTCCAGCTTGCCCGCGGCTCCGAACGCCATCGCGTGGGGAAATTCGGTGGCGCCGTGGAGGCGCATGGTGACTCCGCGCTCGAAATCAGCCGCGATCAGTAGGGGCAGCTTGGAATCTTGTTGCAGTCGATTGAGCAGCTCAGCGGCTTCGTAAGGCTGGCTGCGGTAGAGAAACGGCGGATCCCAAGGCACGGTCATGGTAAGTCCGCCGAGATGGTATTTTAGGATGCTGTCGCGGAGTTGAAGATACTCGGGCGCCTGGACGTTCAGAAACTTGGCGCGCACCCAGACCACGAAAAGTTGTCCCACTTTTTCTTCCGTCGAGAGCTTATGCAGAGTTCTCTCCGCCCATTTTTCACCCTCGCGGTCGAGATGGATTGGGCCAGGTTGCTGATACTTTTCCTTGGCCAATGAAAGGCAGGCGAGCACACAGAAGATAGCGAAGAATAGGCCGATCTGTCGAAGCATGAGCAGACGATAGCATGGGATTGAGCTTCCGGTCTCAGACGCCAGCAGCGCCTCGGCAGATATACTTGATCCGCTATGGCTGTGATCGTGTCCATGCTTCGCGGGGTCAATGTCGGCGGCCACAATATGGTCAAGATGGAGGCGCTGCGCGCGCTCTACGAGTCGATCGGATTGCGAAACCCGCAGACCTACGTGCAGAGTGGCAACGTCGTTTTTCGGACTGACGTGCGGAGCCTTGCAGCCGTAGCCACGAAGATCGAGAACGCGATCGAGCGGAGTTTCGGTTTTCGCACGCCCGTGGTTGTCCGAACTTCTTCGGAATTAAGAGACGTGATTGCGAGGAATCCGTTCGCGGGGCGGCGTGGAATCGATCCCAGGAAACTGCTGGTCACCTTCCTCGCCAGCGATCCCAGCGCGGAAGCTCGGGAGCAGGTTCTTCAGATCAAGGCAGAACCCGAGGAACTGCACATAGACGGACGCGAAGTCTACATGTATTTTCCCAATGGATTGGCACGTCCGAAACTTTCGTGGGTCACGGTCGAGAAAAAGTTGAAGACGCCCGGAACGGGCAGAAACTGGAACAGCATCACGAAGCTGCTTGAGATTGCGGAAAAACTTGAGACCGACGGGGTAGAGACGTAGCTAGCTACATCTCTACGGCGAACAATCCTGCGGCTTTCTGCTGTATTGCCGGATCGTCTCCGAAGCCCTTAAGCCACATTACATCCGGCTCGCGACGGAACCAGGTCGTTTGGCGCTTGGCGTAGTTTCGATGAGCTTGCTGCGCGGCTTGTGAAGCAGTCTTGCGATCGATTTCCCCGCGCAGCAGTTGCACTGCCTGCCTGTATCCCAACGAGGACAGGGGGCGCGCCGCGTCGCCATATTTTGCCAGCAGATGTTTGGTTTCTTCGACCAACCCCGACTCGAACATGCGTTCCGCGCGTTGGTTGATGCGCGCGTAGAGGGCATCGCGTTCCGGATTCAGGCCCAGACGCAAAATTCGGAAGCCGGTTAACGGATCGCGGCCTTGCTTCCACATCTCAGTCATTTTTTGCCGCGAGGCTAGGCAAACTTCAATGGCACGAATGAGCTTGGGGATATCGTTAGCATGTATCTTTTCGGCTGCATCGGAATCGAGCCGCCTCAATACGCGGTGCAGGTAGCCGGCGCCATTCTGTTCCACGCGCTGCCGCAGCCTTTCGCGCAGCTCTTCCGAACGCTGAGGGCCGGGGAAAAGGCCGTCGAGCAGGGCGCGCAGATAGAGCCCGGTGCCTCCGACGACGATGGGCAAGTTTCCCCGAGACTTAATTTCCGTGAGCGCCTGTCGCGCCAAACGTGCGTACTCTCCCGCAGTCACGTAGCCGGTAGGATCCACGAAATCGAGCAGGTGATGGGGAGCACTCGCGCGCTCGGCAGCGTTCGGTTTCGCGGTTCCGATTTCGAATTCGCGGTACATGGCAACCGAGTCGCAATTCACGATTTCGCCGTGAAGGCGCTCGGCGAGGGCCACGGAAAGCGCGGTCTTTCCGCTGGCCGTCGGACCTAACACCACAAGCAGCAGCGGATCGGGAACCACCTTCAGCGCGCGCCCCAGGGGATGTGATGCCAGTAGCGAACGAGGGTGAGGATCAGGATCAACGCCGCGATAACCAGCAGTCCCGTCGCCTCCAAGGTATATATTTGCGGGGTGCGATGATGTTCGAGTGAAGGGTGATCCGGCGGATGTGTGTCCGGCTGTCGTTTTGGACCCGACGCAGGCATAGCAACATTGTAGCGCTGGAAAGCGACGTCGGGTCCCCAAAAACTTGACCATAGCTTGCTGACTTTGAGGGAACCGGGACGGCGAATCGTCCGTATCATTGGTGAACGTCTAAATGCCGCAGTGCGACTGTGGCGGCCTCAGGAGAAATCTATGAAACGTTTTGCCTTGGTTGCATTGGGGGTCTGCCTGGTAGTCGCCCCGTTGGCGCGCGCGGATGAGTGGTCCAAGACTTACACGATTACCGGAAAGCCCGAGCTTCGAGTGGAAACCTCCGACGCCAACATCCATGTGGATACCTGGGACCAGAAAACCATTGAAGCTCGCGTGACTTCCGAGCATTACAAGATTGGCGAGCACGGCCTTAAGATCGAGGAGCATCAATCGGGCGACTCGGTCGAAATCCAAATCCATTTCCCGCACGAAGTTCACATCATTAACTTCAATTTTCACGGCTACGAAGTGAACGTTGAGATCCATATGCCGCGGGAAGGACGGGTCAATCTGCATACTGGAGACGGCGCTATCCGGCTGGCGAATTTGAAGGGTGAAATGGACCTGCAGACCGGCGACGGCCATCAGGATATTGACTCAGTCGATGGAACGCTGCGGGCGCGAGCCGGAGATGGCCACATAACTGCCGCTGGCCGATTCGACGTGCTCGAACTCACGACGGGAGACGGCCGCATCGAAGCGCGGGCATTGTCGGGTTCGACTGTTGCTTCGAGTTGGACTCTTCACACCGGGGATGGAAGCGTCACTCTCGAACTGCCGTCCAACTTTGCCGCCGACGTGGATCTGCATACAGGCGATGGGCATATTGAAGCCGACATTCCAGTCGCCGTCGAAGGACGTCTGGGCGAGAAAAACATTCACGGAAAAATCAATGGCGGAGGGAACCTGATCACGGTTCATACCGGAGATGGTTCAATCCGTCTGCAGAAGTCGTGAAACCCGCTATCAGCTGTCAGCTTTCAGCACTCAGCTAATTGACGTCGGCGTGGAAATGCTGCACGCTAGGATCTTCGTCCGGCAAGCTGGCCTGGTGACGTTGCCGAAGAGTCGATTCATCGCTGAGGATACAGAATGCATCGCAAGACGCCTGCTTTGACCCTCCTTGTCTCGGCATTTTTTAGCACGATCACTCCTGGTTCCGTCGTAACCGCCCAAACTGCTCCGGCCAAATCAAAACCCGTTCTCGATGTCACTTCGATGGATACGAGCGTGGATCCGTGCGTTGATTTTTTTGCCTACTCCTGCGGCGGCTGGATCAAGAAAAACCCGATCCCGCCCGATCAAAGCTCGTGGAGCGTTTATTCCAAGCTGGAGGACGACAACAAGGCCATCCTGCGCGAGATTCTGGAAAGTGCGGCCGCGCCCGCGCCGGATCGCGACGCGGTGAAACAGAAGATTGGCGACTACTACGTCGCCTGCATGGATGATAAAGCGATCAATGCGGCCGCAATCAAGCCATTGCAGCCGGTGCTCGATCAGATTCAACAACTGCATTCCCGGCGAGCAATCGCGGATATCGCCGCGATCATGGTGTACAACAATGCTCTGTTCCGCTTTCGCTCCGATCAGGATTATAAGAACTCCACGCAAGTCATCGCCGAGGTGGACCAGGGCGGGATTGGATTGCCGGACCGCGATTACTATCTTAAGACCGATGCCGAATCCGTGGAGATTCGCAAAAAGTACGTCACCCATTTGCAAAAGATGTTTGAATTGCTTGGCGACAAGTCGGCTACGGCTGCAGTCGAAGCCCAGACGATCCTTCGCATTGAAAGGGCCCTGGCCAAAGGATCGCTTACCCGCGTGGAACGGCGGGATCCTCAAAAGCTGTATCACAAGATGACGGTCGAGCAATTGACTGCGCTCAGTCCGTCGTTCCGGTGGAAAACGTACTTCGCCAAAGTCGGTTTGCCCTCACTGGAGGCGCTCAATGTGGAGACTCCGGACTTCTTCAAGGCGCTGAACGCGGAATTCACAAACGAAACTTTGGCGAGCTGGAAGACTTATCTGCGCTGGCATCTCATTAACGCGAACGCGCCTTTCCTGTCGTCCGATTTCGTGAACGCCGATTTTGATTTCTATGGCAAAACCTTGCAGGGAGCGCAGGAACTCGAGCCACGATGGAAGCGTTGCGTCGGGTATGTCGACGACGATCTCGGAGAAGCGCTCGGCCAAGTCTATGTGGAAAACAACTTCAGCCCCGAGGCCAAGCAGCGCGCGCTGAAGATGGTGAAGGAAATCGAAGATGCCATGGGGCAAGACATCGATGCGCTCTCCTGGATGACGCCCCCTACCAAGCGCCATGCGCTGGAAAAACTGCACGCCGTCGCCAATAAGATCGGCTATCCCGACAAGTGGCGCGATTACAGCACTCTCACGATCACTCGCGACGATGAATTGGGCAACGTGCTTCGCGCCCGCGAGGTCGAATTTCGCCGGCAATTGGCAAAGATCGGGAAGCCGGTGGATCGTGGCGAGTGGGAGATGACTCCGCCCACGGTGAATGCCTATTACGATCCGCAACTGAATGACATCAATTTTCCCGCGGGCGTTCTGCAGCCGCCGTTGTTCGATGTGAATTCTGATGCGGCTCCGAACTTTGGCGATACCGGCTCTACGATTGGCCACGAACTCACGCACGGCTTCGACGACGAAGGCCGCCAGTTTGACGCCCAAGGCAACCTGCGTGACTGGTGGACTACGGAAGATGCCAAAGCGTTCGAGCAGCGCGCCAGTTGCATCTCGGATCAGTATTCGCAGTACGTAGTTTTGGATGACATCAAGATCAACGGAAAACTGACTCTGGGCGAGGATGTCGCCGATCTGGGCGGAGTGATTCTGGCTCACATGGCGTGGCAGGAAGATACGAAGAACCAAACGCTCGAGCCGATCGACAGCTTTACGCCTGAGCAACGCTTCTTCATCGCTTATGGGCAGAGCTGGTGTTCGAATACGCGCGACGAAACCAAACGATTGCAAGCCACTATCGATCCGCATTCTCCGGACAAGTACCGCGCCAATGGCGTTGTCTCAAACCTTCCGGAGTTTCAGCAAGCATTTCACTGCAAGGCTGGCTCAGCCATGGTGAGAGAGAATCGTTGCCGGGTATGGTAGAAAAGTGTGCGGCTACTGCAGGTCTGCTCGGTCGGGATTGTAGTAGAAGGTAAAGCGCAATCCGAGGTACTGACCGCCGAACTCGCTGGGCAGCGGTGGGAATGGATTGGAAGCCGTTATGCCGCCCCACGCTCCGCGATCGAGTGCCACATCGCCCGAAGTCGCAACCAGTTTCATTCCAGCAACTGTACCGTCTTTGAGAATCGCAAACTCAATCGTGAGCTTGCCTTTCTTCATCAGCGGTGCGCGCGCGGATTCTGGAATGAGGTTGTACCAGTTCATTTTCACCTCGTGCAGCACGCGTTGCAGATAGGGGCCAAAATCCACACCCATCGTGTCTGTAAGAACCTCAAGCGGGCCCATTGCGGCCGTCGGCTTCCTGCCAAGGCCGAGGCCATAATTTCCACCGTCACCACCACCGTATCCGCCACGATTCGCGGCGGCGGCGCGTTCAGCCTGCTCGATGGCCGAACCCGCCGATAAGGCGCTGGTGCCAAACGCCGCTTGGGGGGTCAGGGCAGGCGGAGGCGTCTGTAGTTTTGCGACCTGGGGCGGAGCGGGCGGTGGTGGCGCCGATTGTTGAGGAGCAGGGTTCGGAGTCGGCGAAGGAGCCGCGGATTGGCTCTGCGTGGCCTGAGGAGCGCTCGCACCGGGTCTGCCCGGGCGCGAGGCATCCAGAATTTTCTTCAGTTCCTGACGATCGATCTGAGGCGCATGCGAAGTGGCAATACGGTCTTTATCGGAAATGATATTTGTGTCCGGACGCTTGCTCACCCTTTGTTCATCAGGCGGCAGTTCGAGATAAGTAAGGTCTTTCTGGTTCGACTCGGGGCTCGCGACGATTACGGCTCGCCGCGGCAAGAATCCCGCTAACTTCTGCGAGTTCCACAAGACCAGGACAACTATCAAGTGCACGACTACCGAAATCCAGAAAGCTTCGCGCCGGCGGGCCTGCGCCAGTTCATCCTGAAGCTGCAGAAGCAGCGCGGGTGCTTCCACGATTTCGCGATACGCCGACTCCCAGTAACGCGCATCGTACAAATCTCCGCCTTCCGGAGTTCGCGCCGGAGGCGTCGAAGAAGCCGGATTGGTGGGCGGGATTTGTGTAGTTGACATCGAACAAGCCTAGCTGCTGGTTAGACACGAGCCGAGAGTCAGAAGTTGTAAGGACACAAACCCCTCCTATGCAT
The DNA here is from genome assembly GCA_035601995.1 of Terriglobales bacterium. Classification (GTDB taxonomy): domain Bacteria; phylum Acidobacteriota; class Terriglobia; order Terriglobales; family Acidobacteriaceae; genus JABDBE01. The sequence continues at coordinate 35,587 of DATNNE010000052.1, read as the reverse complement.
GGCTGCCGCAAGTCTGCCGTGGCGAATTTGCTGGCGTCTTTGACCCAGTATCTTCATTTTCGCATCTTTCATGCGAATCCGCGAAGGCCTGAAAGTGTAAGTCCTTGGGATTTGCATCCAGATGGTCAATCGTGGGTTTTTCGTTTACAAAACTTGACATTCGGGGAGGCGAATTAGGCGTGCATGCGCTCCAGATCGATCTTTCTTCCGTGTTCACCGATCGACGCGACAATGTCGAGGGCCACAGCCAAAGCGCGGCGACCATCTTCGAGCGTAACTTTAGGTGTGGAATGCTGCTGGACCGACTGCAGGAACGATTTCAGCTCCGCGTGCAGAGGCTCCTCGCCCGTGGTTGGAGGTTTGACGACGTGGATCTGTGGATTTACCGACGGGGTCCCGGATGCATCGCCCTGACCGACGCTAAAGACCATAACATCCTGCCGCCCGTAATCCAGAGACACGTACTGATCGGGCTGAAAAAAACGCAGCTTGCGGACGCGCTCGGTCGACACTCGGCTGGCGGTAAAGTTCGCCACACACCCGGATTCGAATTCGAGCCGCACGTTCGCAATGTCCACCTTGCCGGAAAGAATGGGCAACCCCACTGCGCGGATTTCCCCGACCGGCGAATTCACGAACGAGAGCACAATGTCGAGATCGTGAATCATCAGGTCCAGCACGACGTCCACGTCGAGCGATCGAGGCGTGAAAATGCTGAGCCGATGCACTTCGAAAAACATGGGCCGCGTGATAACGGGCAGAGTGGCGCGGACTGCAGGATTGAAACGCTCCAGGTGTCCAACTTGGCCGATGCGGCCCAGTTCCTTCGCCGTACCGATGAGCGCGTCGGCCTCCGCAAGCGAAATCGCCAGCGGCTTTTCGATCAACACGTCGATACCAGCCTCCATCAACTGCTGGGCCGTACTGAGGTGGTGAATGGTTGGAACCGCGATCGAGGCAGCCTGGACTTCGCTGTGCGTCGTAATGAGTTGGTCGATCGATCCGAAGCTGCGGCAACAGAAGTCTCGCGCCACGGCGTCAGCCCTAGCCGTATCGGGATCGACGACTCCGACGAGCCGCACCGGCGCACCCTCTTGAGCAAGCTGGTGATAAACCCGAGCGTGATTGCGGCCAAACGTTCCCACGCCAATCACGGCGACGTTAATGAAATTGTCGATCGTCAGTTTTTGGTCCGCGGTCGGCCAGTTGCCGGAAGCCTTGTTGATTTAATCACAAAAGACGCCGGAAGAGCCCTCGCCCGATCCGAACGGTCACTATGAGTTGTGAAATCGGACTATCGTGCCTGAGCCTTTTTGAGCAGTGCGATCTGCCCTGCGTGGTAGAGCTCGTGCTGGACGATGCCACTGAACGTATAGAAAAAGTCGTGATAGCTTTCCGTCTTGCCGGGAACTCGTTCGTGCAGCCTCGAATCGGGAAAGGCCGCAACCGCCTTCACCAATTCATCATGAGTATGCTTCGCGTGCTCAATCGCCTTATGCCAGGCAGTCTCGCTGGTGTCCTTCACAGGAGGGAAATTCTGCTCATCTTGCAATTCTGCTGCTGCGCCACCAATGCGTTCAAGAATTGCACCATCCCAGGCGGAAATGTGCAAAACGAGTTCCCAAATGCTGTGCGCGTTCTTGATGGGATGCGCGGCCGCCATCTGGGCGTTGACGCCATTGAGGATCTCGAGGACAGAGTCCCCATGCCAGGCCTCTCCATCGAAGGCACGGTGTATTTGGTCGGCAAGGTGGGCAGTTTCGGACATGCAACACTCCCCTAGTTTTTTCCACTCTGATCGGACAGCTTAGCCTGCCACAATCGCGATTAGTGCCGCATCTGCCGCGGAGACGATCGCGTCTCCTTCTAGCAGCAGGCATTTACCCGCATCAAGTGCCAGACAGCTCGCGCCTGCTTTCTGCATCGCTTCAATCGTTCTCGCCCCGATTACCGGCACATCGAAGCGCATATCTTGATTTGGCTTGGCGATTTTGACGACCGTCAGCGCGCGGCTCAATGTGGATGGATCGGAATCGAGCGAAGCCATGATCTCGCCCGCTCGTTCGATGGTTGCATCCGTCCCTTCCATAGCTTCGACCGCAACACAGGCGGTCTCTGCCACGACCACAGTTTGGCCAATGTCGTATTGCGCCAGGTGCCGCGCTACGGAGCGTCCGTAAACGATGTTCTTCTGTTCCGCCTCCGACGGCGCGCGTTTGGTGAGCACGCCGGGCTTCGCCAGCAGAGGTTCGAGAAGCGCAGTAGAGTTCTCCAGTGTGATCCCTTCGTCGGCGAGGACTTTCGCGACAGCTCCCAGCAAAGAATCCGTGTTGCGAGTCCCGAGCGAAAGCAAAAGCTTGGCCAAGCGCCAATCAGGCCGAATGCTGGAGAAGATCTGCTTATGTTTGACCTGTCCGGCCATAATGGCACGCTGCACGCCTTCGCGCTTGAAGGTATCGATAAGCCTGGAAAGTTCTCCCAGGGAAATCCAATGAACGGCTGCAGCGCCGCGAGATTCGATCTCAGGAGAAGCCTCTTCCTTAATGGCGGCGACGACGACTTCGTATCCCTCCGCGCGGGCCGCATCGAGCACAAGAAAAGGAAAACGACCGTTGCCTGCGATGAGACCGAGTTTCCCTCTGCTTTCGGGCATCGCCCGCCAGTGTAAATGAAAATTATCCTTGGCGAGGCTGAGGAGGAGCGGTTCGATGGATTCAGTCGCTAGAATTCCCTGAAGCAGTTCGAGGGCAATGGCAATACTCTTGCAACCCCCACCGCAGGCGAGGACGCCCGCACCTACATCGGTGATAGACTCGCGTCGATGATGCTGGCAGACATCAAGAATCGGGGGGACGAAGCCGCTCTTGCGTCCGGACTGTATCTGGTGGCAACGCCGATCGGCAACCTCGAAGACATCACGCTGCGCGCGTTGCGGGTGCTGAAGCAAGCCGACCTGATCGCCTGCGAAGACACGCGGCAGACTCAGAAGCTGCTCAACCACTACGGCATTACCACTCGCACGACCAGCTATCACGAGCATAACGAGATGACCCGCGCTGCAGAGCTTGTAATTGAACTCGAGCAGCGGACGCGGATTGCTCTGGTCACGGACGCGGGTATGCCGGGGATTTCTGACCCGGGTTTCCGGCTGATTTCGCTGGCGATTCGGCACCGGGTCCCGGTCGTACCGATTCCGGGCGCATCGGCGTTTTTGGCGGCTCTGGTCGCCAGTGGTCTGCCGACCGATTCCTTTCGTTTCAGCGGATTCCTTCCCGCTAAGGTCGGCCAGCGTCGTCAGCTTCTGGAAAGCATTCGCGAATCGCCGCGGACGCAAGTGTTTTACGAGGCGCCTCATCGTGTGAAAGAAGCGCTGGAAGACATCGTTGACCTTCTTGGAAGCGAGCGGCACGTGGTCATCGCCCGCGAGGTGACCAAGATCCACGAAGAGTTCTTGCGAGGGAATGCCGGCGAAGTTCTGGAAACGCTAAAAGCCCGCAGCGATATCAAGGGCGAGATCACGTTGCTAATCGGCAAAATGGAAGCTACGGAAAAGAAAGCATCGCCGGGGAGAGTGAGCATCCGGCGAAGAGTTCAGCAGATCATCGCCGAGGAGAAGCTGGACGAAAAGGCTGCGCTGAAGAAAGTTGCCAAGGAGATGGGGATATCGAAGAGCGAAGCGTACCGAGAATTGCAGAGGAGCAAGTAACAGGACTGCGCCGCGGCGCGATTATTTCGGAGTCAGCTCCCGCTTTACCGCGTCGCTGACCTGCTTTCCGTCCACGCGATCGCCAGCGGTGGCGAAGCGGGCCATCACGTTCTTCATGACCGTGCCCATGTCTTTCATCGTGGGCGAGCCCATCTCTGCGATGACGGCCTTCACGCCGGCTACGATCTCGTCCTCGCCCGCGGCCTTGGGCATGTAAGTCTCGATTATTTTGATCTCGGCGGCTTCGTTGTCCGCCATTTCCTGCCGGCCGCCCTTGGTGAATTGCTCGACCGACTCCTTGCGCTGCTTGATCAACGTGCTCAGCACTTGCTGGGCTTCTTTGTCGTCGAGCGGGGCCATCTTATCGATCTCTCGGTTCTTGAGCGCGGTCTTGACCATGCGAAGGCACGAGAGACGCTTTTCTTCGTGACCCTTCATGGCGGCTGTGATGTCTTTCTGAATCTGTTCGATCAGGCTCATGATGCGGCAATTATAGCGGAGTGATTCGACAGTCGGTGCCCGGCTTCCCAAGGTGAATGCTTGATACTAAGCTGTTCTTGTTGCATCTTATGCTGAGGAGGCGAGTTCATGAGCAGATTGGCCATTTGGGCACAACTTGAAGCTAAGCCGGGCAAAGAGCAGGAAGTGGAAGCGTTCCTGAAATCGGCGCAGCCGCTCGCAGAGCGGGAGCCGGGAACGATCAGTTGGTACGCCATCAAAATGGGACCCGGAAGATACGGCATTTTTGATACGTTTGCCGACGAGAGCGGCCGGAATGCGCACCTCACTGGCGAAATAGCCAAAGCTCTCTTCGCCAAAGCAGACGACCTTTTTGCCAAGCCGCCAAACGTGGCGAAACCTGAGATTCTCGCGTCAAAATCGGCCCGCGCCTGAATTTCTAAGTCCGTCTACACCCGCTTGTGACCGTGAAATACGTGCGCGGGGCATGTCAGGACGATCAGCTTCCGATAAACTATTTGAGAACGACATTTTGCGATCTCAAGGACATTATCGGAATGCTGCGTAAGAACCGTCTTTTTACTCCTGGACCAACACCCATTCTCCCCGCGGCTCAGACTGCCATGGCCTCGTTTGCTATGCACCATCGCACGGCCGACTTCCGCGCGCTGTATTCGCGAGTGCTGGCCGACATGAAGGATTTCATCGGCACCCAGAATGACGTTCTGGTGCTGGCTTCGTCCGGAACCGGCGTGATGGAAGGCTCAGTTTCGAACCTGACTTCTTCTGGCGACAAAGTGCTGGTGCTCACGGCGGGAAAATTTGGCGAGCGTTGGAGCGACTTGGCCAAGGCTTTCGGATGTGCGGTCGACGTCCTGAGCGTGCCGTACGGGCAGACTTTCTTTCTCGACGAAGTTCGGCAGAAGCTTACACCGGAAATCCGCGCTGTATACGTACAATCGACCGAGAGTTCCACCGGCGCGCGGCATGACGTAAAGGGCATCGCGCGTTTGGTGCGCGACGCAGGCGAAGAAACGCTGCTTGTGGTAGATGCGATTACTGGCCTCGGCACCACGCATTTCGACGTGGATGATTGGGGCATCGACGTCATCATTGGAGGATCGCAGAAGGCCCTCATGATCCCGCCCGGTCTCGCCTACTGTGCTGTCAGTGAACGTGCGTGGAAGCGTATGGAAAAGGCCAAGTCTCCGCGGTATTACTTCGATTTCCGCAGGGAACGTAAGGCCGCAGCCAAAGGTGAGTCGGCATACACGCCCGCGACTTCATTATTCGCGGCATTGGGAGCTGCACTCGATTTCATCCGGCAGATGGGCGCCGGCGATCTAGTAGCAGGCCGTAAGGCGCTCGTCGACAACGCGGAACTCGCAGCGGAGATGACTCGCGCCGGCGCGCAAGCTTTGGGACTGAAGTTGTTCGCGCCGTCGTCTCCCGCAGCGGCCTTGACTGCGATTCAATCTCCGACCGGCATCGACTCTGGCGCGATCGTAAAACAGTTCCGCGAATGTTTCGCTGCGGTTGTGGCAAACGGCCAGGGCGAGATGAAAGGACAACTGTTCCGCATCGCGCACTTGGGATATTACGACTATCTCGATACCGTTGGGATTCTGGCTGCGCTCGAGCACGTGCTTGCGGCCGTGACTGGGAACCCGGTCGAGTATGGCGCGGCGGTTCGCGCGGCTCAGGAAGTGTACGCAAAGTCGGCGAGAGTTGAAGCAATCGCGCACCGTTGAAATCTCAAAACCTTGCCACGGATTTCCACGGATCAGCGCGGGTCAGGGTTTCTGCTTAATCCGTCTTATCAGTGCAAATCTGTGGCCGATTTAATCAATTTATGAAAATTGTCATCGCTGAAAAGATATCCACGTCCGCGGTCGATCTGCTGCGTGAGCCACGCTGGATCTTGATTACGCCCGATCAGATGGAGGGTGGATTGGCGGCTCAGTTGGAATCCGCCGATGCGCTAATTGTGCGCTCAGCGGTTCAAGTGAATGCCGAGTTGCTGGCTCATGCGCGCAAACTGCGTGTGATCGGGCGGGCCGGAGTTGGGGTCGACAACATCGATCTGGAACCTGCGACGCGGCAGGGCATTGCGGTCATGAACACGCCCGGGGCGAACGCTGTTGCGGTGGCGGAACATACCCTGGCGATGATGCTGGCTCTGGCTCGCCATCTCTGCCGAGCGAATGAGTTGATGCATGCCGGCAGGTGGGAGAAGAAATCTCTGCAGGGCACGGAACTGCGCGGCAAGACCTTAGGCATTGTTGGCCTGGGGAAAGTTGGTATGGAAGTCGCGCGGCGAGCGCGGGCATTCGGGATGGAGATTATCGCGCACGATCCGTTCGTTTCGACGGCAGTCGCCAAGGAGCAGGGCATCGCCCTCGCCAAGCTCGAGGAAGTCTACGCGGCTTCAGATTATCTGACTCTGCACGTTGGCCTCACCCCCCAGACCACTGGCATGATCAACGCAGAAACCTTGAAGAAGATGAAACGGGGCACGCGTCTGGTGAACTGCGCGCGGGGGGAGTTGGTCGATGAGTCGGCGCTCGCTCACGCGCTAAAGCAAGGCCACGTGGCAGGGGCAGCGTTGGACGTGTTTGTCGAAGAGCCGCTGAAGAACTCCCCGCTCACGGCCTTGGAGAATGTGATTCTCACGCCTCACATTGGTGGCTCAACTCACGAGGCGCAAGAGGCTGTGGGCTATCAGATCGCCCTGCAGGTCAAGGAATATTTGAAGCACGGGGTCATCCAGAACGCCGTGAATGTTCCGTCGGTTTCACACGACGAATATGTCGAACTGCAGCCCTACATCGTGCTGGCAGAAAGATTGGGTTCTTTCCTGGCGCAGGTCAGCGAAGGCGCGCTGGAGGAGATCTCGCTCGGCTACAGCGGCCACATTGCAGAATGGAAAACGGAGTTGATCCGCAATGGCGCCATCAAGGGCATTTTGAATGAGGCTCTGGAGGAAAAGGCAAACCTGGTCAACGCGGCCGCCATTGCTTCTTCACGCGGACTGCGCATTCATGAAGAGCGCAAGCCCAAAGGTTCAACCGGAGGAGCGGGCAGCGTGCTTTCGATTGCGGTCAAGGCTCAATCCGAGGAGCACATCGTCAAGGGCGCTTTATTGCACAAGAATGCCCCACGCTTACTGCACGTTGACGGAATCGAAGTCGAAGCCCCGCTCGAGCGCAACCTGATTTACCTGCGCAATCGCGACGTGCCCGGCGTGATTGGGAAAGTCGGCACGATTCTGGGCAATCACAAAATCAACATTGCCGACTTCTCTCTCGGACGCAGGGTGGGGAATGTGAAGCCGCGCGAGGCCATCGCGGTCGTTCACGTGGACAGTGTCGTACCTGAGCCGGTATTGGCGGAACTCAGGAAAGTTTCTGCGATCGAGCAGGCCAAGGCCGTCCGGCTGTTTTGAGGGAGGACGCCCGGCCTCCATCGAAGTTCTCAGTTTCGAAATCGGGGTACAATAATCAATTGGGCGATGCCTCGCGCTTCGTCATGCTGACGGGCCGCCACGAGGGTTCATGTTCGAAGTTACCGTAGACGATTCTTTTGCGGCAGGACATTACCTGCGCAATTACAAGGGCAAGTGCGAGAATCCGCACGGGCACAATTACAAGGTGCGGGTTACCTTAGCCGGCAGAGAATTGGACAAGGCTGGACTTCTGCTCGACTTCAAGGATTTGCGCGAGGTGATGAGGCCCACGATCGACCGGCTCGATCACAAGATGATTAACGATCTGGAACCGTTCACCGTGTTGAATCCGTCGGCGGAAAATTTGGCCAAGTATTTCTACGACGAGACCAACCGAAGGCTCGATCACGCGACTGGCGGCCGGGTACGGGTCAAACAAGTAACGGTGTTTGAGACCGATTCGACAACCGCCACTTACGCGGATTAGCGGTTTCATGAACGCAGTTGCTAGTTCCCGGTTCTCAGATGCAGATAACTGAGATTTACAAATCCATCCAGGGCGAGTCCACGCATGCCGGGCTGCCGTGCGTGTTCGTGCGTCTGACCGGGTGTAATTTGCGATGCTCCTGGTGCGACAGCGAGTACACTTTCAGCGGCGGTCATCGGATGACCGTGGAAGAGATCGTGGAAGAGGTCGAGCATTTGAGCGCGAGCGGGCTGGTGGAGATCACGGGTGGCGAGCCGATGTTGCAGGAGCGCGAAGTAGTGCCGTTGATGCAGCACCTGCTGGACGACGGCTATACGGTGCTGCTTGAGACCAGTGGAGAGCGGCCGCTGGAGCGGGTGCCGAAGGGTGTGGTCAAGATCGTCGACGTGAAGTGTCCAAATTCGGGCGAGGCCGACAGCTTCCGAATACACAACTTGGATGTTCTCGATTCGTCCGACGAGGTCAAATTCGTGCTGAGCAGCCGAACCGACTATGAGTTCGCGCGAGATTTTGTGGCGCGTTACGGTCTGGCTGGGCGAGTAACCGCGGTTTTGTTTTCGCCGGCGTTCAGCAAAGACGCCGGTGGCCCACGAGACAGTTCACACTGTTTGCTCGATCCGCGCGAACTAGCGGAGTGGATGCTGGCGGACAACGTTCCGGCGCGTTTGGGATTGCAGCTCCATAAGTTCATCTGGGATCCGGCGATGAAGAGCGTATAAATCTTTCACCACAGAGACACAGAGCCCCAGAGAAGGCAAGCGCGATCAGCGGAGAGTTTGGGCGGGATCGCCAGTTCAACGGGCTCTATTCGTTATCTCTCTGTGTCTCTGTCACTGTGTGGTCCAATGTTCGAGATGCTAAGAGAAACCAAATCGCGCGCGGTGGTCCTTCTCAGCGGGGGCATGGATTCTTGTGTCTGCGCGGCGCTGGCGGCGCGGGATTTCCACGCTGCGGCACTACACATCACCTACGGTCAGCGCACCGAAGAGCGAGAGCAGCGGGCCTTTCTGGAGATTTGCGACCGCCTGGGAATTCGTGAAAGGCTGGTGGTCCGGAACGAAGCATTGCGGGCGATTGGCGGATCGGCTTTGACGGATCCCAATATCGCGATTCCAGAATCCGCTACCATCGGGCATGAAATCCCGGCGACCTACGTTCCCTTCCGCAACGCGCACTTTCTGGCGGTCGCAGTGAGCTGGGCTGAAGTCTTGGGAGCAGAAAAGATTTACGTCGGCGCCGTCGAGCAGGACAGTTCGGGATATCCAGATTGCCGTCCCGCTTACTATCGCGCCTTTAACGAGGTCGTGAAAACGGGAACCAAGGATGGCCGGATCGAAATCGTGACTCCGCTGATCGCAAAGCGAAAATCCGAAATTGTGGTCCTTGGCCTTGAATTGGGCGCTCCCTTGGATTTAACGTGGTCTTGTTATAGTCGCGAAGATCGCGCTTGCGGGGTGTGCGATAGTTGTGTGCTGCGGCTGCGAGCCTTTCAGGAGGCTGGCGTCGCGGATCCGATCGCCTATTGCGAAACCGTAGGAAAGGCGTAGCGCGCGATGGTTTTGGATTTTCATAGAACTCAAAGATCAGCCAGGAGTAAGAAGGTCAAGTTTCCGGAGGCAACGACGATGAAGCAATATTTCGTGGTACTAGCGCTTTTGATGTTGGTGGCAGGACTGTGCGCCAGCCCAGCATTCGCGCAGGATACGGGAAGCGTGAAGGGCGTCTGCAGAGACGTAGACGGTAAGCCGATTGTCGGCGCCACCGTGGAATGGGTAAATATCGAAAACGGCCGGAAGTACGACATCAAAACCAACAACAAGGGCGAATATTTTTCTTTGGGCATTGCGCTCGGCCATTACAAGGTCACACTGCTCGGGACGGACGGCAAAGAAATTTTTCACTACAACGGGTTTACCGCTAGCTCGGATGAGAGCACCCTGGATTTTGACATGAAGAAGGAAGCGGCCGCAGCTGCCCAAGGAGCGGGGTTGACGCCCGAGCAGTTGAAGCAGCAGCAGGAGCAGGCGGCCAACGTCGCGAAAGAAAACATGACCATCAAGAGTCTGAACGAGAGGCTGGCGGCGGCAAAAACAGCAGCAGATGCCGGCGATCTCGATACCGCGATTGCTCAAATGATGGATGCGACGAAGATGGATCCAAATCGCGATCTCCTTTGGGCCAAGCTGGGAGACTACGAAGCTAGTTCGGGAGCCAAGCAAACCGACAGCGCGGAGAAGACGAAGCGATACGATGCCGCGGTCACTGATTACCAGAAAGCAGTGGATCTCAAACAGAAAGCTCTGGATGCGGCTCCTCAGAAGACGCCGGACGCGACCAAAATACTTGCCCAGTTCTACAACAACCTAGGCAAGGTGGAGGCGCAGCTTGGCAAGACCGATGACGCCGTCAAGTCTTATAACCAGGCGGCGCAGTTAGACCCCGCCGGCGCCGGTATGTATTACTTCAATCTGGGCGCGATTTTGACCAATGCCAATACCACGAGCAATGGGGATATGCGGAAAGCCGCAGCGGAGGCTTTCGATAAGGCGATTGCCGCCGATCCCACCCGCGCGGATGCTTATTATTGGAAGGGAACGAATCTCATCGGCGCTGCCACCCTCCAAGGAGACAAGATGGTTGCGCCGCCGGGTACGGCCGAGGCGTTCCAGAAGTACCTTGAGTTGGCGCCTACTGGTCCACATGCGGAAGAGGCCAAGGCTATGCTGCAGGGACTCGGAGCTCCGGTCGAGACCAGTTACGGCTCCAAGAAAAAGACGACGACCACGAAGAAGCAATAGCGTTTCAAATGCTGCTGACGAGACGGGGCGGCTGAAAATGCCGCCTCTTTATTTTGTGCGTATTCACTCTATTTGTTCGTAGTTACTCTCAGACCTCATTACGAAGGTGTACGCTCTCGACGTTCTCCATAGAACCCTGCCCCCGATTTCGCTAGAGTAAAGTTCAGGCACTTACGCGGGGCTCGACCCCGTGCTCCCCCAGAAATGAAACTATGGCAGCACCGGGCAATGCTCCTATCTCCGTTGTCCTCGAGCCCCCGGCCGGCTCGGGTGCAATGGCCACGCACGCGCTTTTGGCAGCTATCCTGCGTGCGAATAATCAAGTCAGCGACCTCATTTTTTCGCCGGGCCGAATGCCCCAGGTAGAGATTAACGGTCAACTGATCGGCGTACAGGGTGCAGGACTCCTCCCGTTTACCGCCGATGACACCCGCCGCATTGCCTCCGATCTGATCGGTGAAAACAAGCAGGCAATTGGAATCTTACGAGAGCAGGGCTATTGCGACGTATCCTACGGACTTACGGGAATTGCCCGTTTCCGGGTGAATGTTTTCATTCAGCGCGGCAGTTGCGCCGTGGTGATGCGGGTCATTGCGACCGGAATTCCGGTCCTGGCCTCCCTCGGCCTGCCGTCGCACCTGGCGGAAGTGGCGCACCTTCGCGATGGCATCGTGTTGGTCACTGGGCCGCGTGGCTCGGGGAAATCATCGACCCTGGCCGCACTTCTCGACAGCATCAATCAGCAACAGGTTTGCCATATCATCACCATCGAAGATCCCATTGAATTCCTGCATACTCATAAGCGGGCCACGGTTCACCAGCGTGAGCTGCACAGCGATACTCCCAGCATTGCGTTGGCTCTGCGCGCGGCGTTGCGGCAGGCGCCGAACGTAATTCTGGTGGGCGAGATGCGAGACCGCGAGACCATGGAAATGGTTTTGGAAGCCGCGGAAAGTGGGCATCTGGTTCTCACCAGTCTAAATACCGTAAGTGTTGCCAAGACCGTGGAACGAATGGTCAGCGCGTTCCCCGGGGCCGAACAGTCGTCGATTCGCAGCCGGCTGGCGAGAACCTTCCGCTATATCGTTTCGCAACGGCTGATTCCCCGTAAAGATGGCACTGGACGAATCGCCATTGTGGAGTTGCTCAGGGCCCGTCCCCATACGCAGTCATGCATCGACGTGCATGATTCGTCGGGCGAGAACTTGCTTCAGGCTATGAGGGACGGCACATCCGAGGGCATGCAATATTTTGACGGTGAACTCGAGAAGCTTGTCGATGCGGGAGTCGTAGCTCTCGACACCGCGATGATGCATGCGACGGACCCCCAGCAATTGCGCCAGACCCTTCAAAAATAAATGTAGGCGCGAGCGTCCTCGCTCGTGCAGGGCTGATTGAATGCCATCCCGCGCGGACGAGGGCGCTCGCGCCTGCAACAGCAAATCGAAACTCCTAACCGCGCGCCTGTCGTATGATTTCTTCCATGCCTCCCACGCCATCGGCCACTATCTTGAGCTTCGAACAGGCACGCCACTTGGTCGAGAAACACGCCGCGACGCTGCGCCCCCAGGGCAAGGAACTGGTGGAACTACTCGACAGTCCGGGCCAGATTCTGGCCGAGCCGGTGCTTGCCGATCGCAACTTTCCTCCTTTCCCGCGAGCTACGCGTGACGGATACGCCGTGCGTGCCGCAGACTTGGCAAAGCTTCCTGCCACGCTGCAAGTCATCACAGAAATCAAAGCTGGGGCCACGGCGGATGCATCCCTCAAGATCGAGTCCGGCCAGGCGGCGGCAATCATGACCGGCGCGCCCGCCCCGCCGGGCTGCGATGCCGTGGTGATGGTCGAATACACATCGCGGGACGGGGATCAGGTTTCGATCACAAAAGGAGTGGCAGCTGGCGATAACATCGTTCCCATCGCGTCCGAGGCCAAGCGAGGCGACCGGCTGCTGTCTCCGGGCGTGCGTCTGAATCACGCAACCATCGCCGTCGCCGCTTCGGTGGGGCGATCGCGTTTGCTGGTGTACTCGAAGCCTCGCGTCGCAGTCCTTGCCACTGGCGATGAACTGGTCGACATCGATGTGCCTCTCGCGTCCAACCAGATCCGTAATTCGAATACATATTCGTTGGCAGCGCAAATTCAGGCCGCCGGCGGTGAACCAGTGCTGCTGCCCATCGCCCCCGACGAACCGGAACGCTTGCGGGAGCTAATCGCGGACGGTTTCGAGGCCGATTTGCTCCTGCTGACCGGCGGAGTCTCGATGGGCAAATATGATTTGGTGGAAGCAGTGCTGGCGCACTTCCAAGCTGAATTCTTTTTTACGGGAGCGCAGATTCAACCAGGACGACCGGTCGTGTTCGGACGTGCCCCGTTTGAAGCGGGATCTCCCGTGCGCCACAAATATTTCTTCGGCCTGCCAGGAAACCCGGTCTCCACGATGGTCACATTCGAACTCTTCGCCCGTCCGATACTGGAAGCCCTCGCCGGCATGACGCCGCGAAAACTAGTTTTCCTGCACGCAAAGCTGAAGTCCGAAATCAAGACCAAGCCGGGCTTGAAACGCTTCTTGCCCGCACTTCTCTCCGGCGAGTTTGAGCAAGCAGAAGTCGAGCTGCTGCGCTGGCAAGGATCGGGAGACATCGCCGCGACCGCGAAAGCGAACTGCTATATCGTGATTCCCCCGGATCTAGAACAGATCGCGACCGGCGAATGGGTGCCCATTCTCATGTTGTAGTGCGCGCGCTCCAACCATCTTTCGCGGCAGCACTAAGCTGCATTACTTAAGTTTGCAGCCTTCGCGTCAAGTAATTGCCCTCGCGCAAGTTGATTGATATCACTAGCCTTAGCTCAGTTTGGAGTCCACGCCTAGGGAAGTGGTGTGCAACATGGCTTGGCCCGGCCCGAGATCATCTCGAATGGCCGGCTGAGGGTATCGAAACGCTATCTGCGTTGCCAAAACTCGCAGCCAAGATTCTGATCACCGTCCTGATCGGCGGTTTTCTCGGTGCGACCCTCGTGCGTCTTGCTCCCGGCTTCAGTGTGGACGAGGAGGAGTTGGATGCGCGACTCAGCGTCAGCAGCATCAGGGCCCTACGAGAAGCACGAGCTGGCGACGCCAATCTCGTCGTTTTCTATTTTCGCTATCTGGGCCGGCTTCTGCATGGCGACCTGGGATTTTCGCGAACTCTGCAGCGGCCTGTGCTGCAACTGGTCGCTGAGCGCTTGCCCGAGACTTTGAAGTCAGTCGCCCTGGGATTGGCTCTGGGCTGGAGTGCTGGTTTGCTGCTCGCGGTCGCGATCGTGATGTCGAGAGCCTGGTATCTCGATCTATTGGCCAGTTTGCTGGTTGGCGTTTTGCTCTGCCTGCCTGCGGCCGTGCTCGCATTGCTATTTGTGCTGGCACAAGCGCCGTCCCACTTGCTGCTCGGGGTGGTTGTTTTTCCGAAGATTTTTCGCTATTCGCGAAATCTGCTGACGCGGAGTTCGGCGTTGCCCCACGTGCTAACCGCAAGAGCAAAGGGCTTGGGCAATATGCGCGTGTTGGTATGGCATATTCTGCCGACGGCCGCGCCGCAGCTTCTGGCCTTGCTCGGAGTCACCGTCAGTGTTGCGTTCACGGCTGCGATTCCCATGGAGGCTTTGTGTGACATTCCCGGCATTGGCCAACTGGCGTGGAAAGCCGCTCTGGGACGAGACGTTACTCTGCTGGTCCATCTGACGATGATCGTCACTTTGGTGACTCTCGTGGCCAATTCTGCTTCCGACATAATTGGCAAGACCTTTCGCGCGAGTGAAGCATGAAGTGGGCACGCACGGCGGCGATTGTTTTTCTGCTGGTGGTGTCCGCCGCATGCTTGCTGGCGAACGTCATCGCGCCGGCATCGTATGCCCACCAATTTCGGGACGAGCCCAACGCGTCACCTTCCCGGCAACATTTATTGGGGACGGACGATTTGGGACGAGATCGCTTTTCGCGTGTGCTCTACGGTACGCGAGTGTCGCTGCTATTAGCGCCCGCGGCAGCCTTGCTGACAAGCTTGCTGGCGGCTTTCATCGGCGGCCTCGCCGGGTTCGCAGGAGGCTGGGTCGAACGGTTGGTGATGGCAGGCACGGATCTTTTCCTATCGCTGCCCTGGCTTTTCCTGTTGATCACGGTTCGGGCACTTTTGCCGTTGAACGTGTCTCCGATTATTTCAGTGCTGATCACATTTGCGATGCTGGGGTGTCTCGGCTGGGCAGGCGCGGCTCGCATCATCTGTGCCGATGCCGGGGCGCTAGCGCAGGCGGATTTCATTCTCTTAGCGCGAGCTTCAGGCAGCAACGGGTTTCGCCTGTTGTGGCGCCATCTGGTGCCCAATCTGAAGCCTGTGCTATATGCGCAATTCTGGATTTCGGTTCCGGTCTTCATCCTGACCGAAGCTAATCTCGGGATTCTCGGCCTGGGAGTCGCGGAGCCACTGCCTTCATGGGGCAGCCTGCTCCGCGAACTAGAAAGCTTTTCGACTGCTTCGGCTCAGCCGTGGCAGTTGGTTCCGCTCATTCTGTTCATCCTCGTGGTAAGTAGCTTTCATCTTGTCCTGTCTAAAGAGGAGTTGCCGGTATGAAAAAGCTCTTGGTGTTTGTGGCTCTCTTAACTTTGATTGCTTTCGGTTCGAGTGGGCTGCTGGCGCAGTCTGGCCGCGAATTACGCTTTTGCTTGCGATCCGAACCAAAAACTCTCAACCCGCTGCTAGCCGCGGACGACGCTTCAGAAACCGTCCGATACTTAACCGGCGGCGTGCTGGTGCGTGTGAACCGGCTCACGCAGGACCTCGAGCCCGAACTCGCCGCCTCGTGGAAAATTACGAATGGTGGAAAAACAATAACCTTCCAGCTCCGCGATGGATTGCGCTTCTCGGATGGAACTCCTTTTTCCGCCGACGATGTGGCTTACACGATGCAGCAGCTCATGGATCCCGCGCTACACTCGCCTACCGGAGATGCTTTCCGTTCGTCAGAAGGCAAAGTAGAAACTCAGATTTTGCCCAAGAGCCGCGTCCGCATCACTTTCCCCGCGCCGATCGCCGGTCTCGACCGGCTTTTCGATCAAGTGGCGATAATGTCCGCCAAGTCTCCGCAAAAAGAGATGGCAGTGTTGGGGCCATACTTCGTCGGAGAGAACAAAGCCGGGTCGTATCTAATCCTGAAGCGAAATCCCAACTACTGGGAGAAAGATCCTACCGGTCGTCCTCTGCCTTATATCGAATCGGTGCGGCTCGATATTCAGCAAAACCGTGACATTGAAATGCTGCGCCTGACGCGCGGAGAAATCCATTTCATCAACTCACTCGATGCCGAATATTTCGACAAAGTAGCTGCTCAGGATCCGTCGATGGCGCACGATGCTGGGGCTTCACTCGATTCCGAGGAGATGTGGTTCAATCAAGTTGCCAACTCCCCACTGCCGTCGTACAAGAAAGCATGGTTCACCTCCACGAATTTCCGGCGGGCGATTTCGGAAGCCATCAATCGCGAAGACCTGGCCCGGATCGTATTTCGCGGACATGCGCATCCTGCGGTCGGGCCGGTATCTCCGGCTAACAAATTCTGGTTTAACTCCAAGCTGCAAGCCCATCTTTTTGATCAGAAATCTGCGCTGCAGCGTCTGGCTCAGGAAGGGTTCCATCTTCAAGATAACGTTTTGCGCGATCACGACGGACACCCGGTCGAGTTCTCTGTGATCACCAATGCGGGGAACAAGTACCGCGAACGCATGGCGACAATGATCCAGCAGGATTTGTCCGGCGTTGGAATCAAGCTGAATGTGGTCACATTGGATTTTCCATCGCTCATCGAGCGCATCACCCGAACGTTTGACTACGAAGCTTGCCTGCTCGGCCTGGTGAACGACGAACTTGATCCAAACGCGCAAATGACCGTATGGCTCAGTTCCGCCGACAGCCACCAATGGAATCCCAGCCAGAAAACTCCGGCGACCGCGTGGGAGGCGGAAATCGACAAGCTGATGCGGGCACAAGCCTCCACTCTGGACCCGAAGAAACGGAAGGAAGATTTCGACCGCGTACAGGAGATTGCCTGGCAACAGGAGCCGTTTATTTATCTGGTGAACAAGAACGCGCTCTCGGCGGTGTCGCCGGCTGTTCACAACGCCCATCCGGTGGTGCTACGGCCGCAGGTTTATTGGAACATCGATCAGCTTTCGCTGACCAACGAGGTCGCCAGGAATCGCTGATGGATGCGCAGCCGCTCCTGTCCTTGCGACTCTCGGTCGACTACCCCGACAAGCCCGCGGTGCTGCGCGACTTGTCGCTGGACATCGGCAGGCAGGAAATCCTCGGTCTGGTGGGACAAAGTGGTTGCGGTAAGAGCACGCTGGCGCTGGCTATCTTGAAACTTCTTTATCTGAAGCGGGCCCAGGCTCGCGGATACATTCACTTCAACGGCCGCGACCTGATAGCACTCAGCGAGCGGGAAGTGCGATCGCTTCGCGGCAAAGAAATTGGGCTGATCCTGCAGAGCCCCATGTCTTCGCTGAATCCGGCGCTCCGCATCCGCACCCAACTGGAAGAAGCCTGGAAAGTGCACCGGCGTGGGTCGCGAGAAGAGTGTAGCGAAGCTCTCCAGGAAACTTTGGCAAACGTCAGCCTGCCCGGCGAGCAGGATTTCCTAGGACGACATCCGTCGCAATTAAGCGTGGGGCAAGCTCAGCGGGTGCTGATTGCGATGGCTGTGCTGCATCGTCCCGCGCTGCTGATTGCGGACGAACCGACCAGTGCTCTCGACCTGATCACTCAGGCCGAAATTCTGCAGCTCTTTGCCAGTCTCAGCGCGAAGTTCGGCATCAGCATACTTTATATTTCTCACGATCTGCTGTCGGTTGCGACCATCGCGCACCGGGTGGCAGTGATGCACAAAGGTGAAATCGTCGAGTGCCGCAGAACAGTGGATCTGTTTCAGTCACCCGAACATCCCTACACTCGCCAGCTGATTCGAGCTCTTCCCGTGGTGCCGCGTCTCGCGGCCGCGAGCGCAAGCGGCCAGTAAGGCAGATCTCCAATCACTTGCCGGCTTTGGCAGGCATCGCTGTTGGCGCTGTTATCTCTGCCGAATCGGGCTTGCTCCAACTCGCCTTCCCGTCTTTCAGTTCCACGCGGTTCATCGTGATTTTCATTTTGCCGCGATCAACCTCAACCAGCAGGTAGTGGTAGTTCACAGCCAGTCCAAACAAGGGATCTCCGGGTTCGCGCGGGACAACGACAGGGCGAGCACCGCCTCCGCCCGTCACGAAATAAGGAATTCCGTCGCGCTCAAACCGCTCGTAGTTGTGGACGTGCCCTCCGATCACGACAATACGGGCGTGCATGTGCTTCTGACGATCCTCTAGCACGTGGGCCAAGGCCTCCTCGGTATGCCGAGCCGAGTGTCCACCCTCCGTCTCCTCCGAGGAGCCAGTGTAGGGCGGGTGATGAAGAATCACGCAGACGAAGTCGACGTCGGCTGGTAGCGTCTCCAGTTCATGGATCAGCCATTGACCCTGCGGTCCGGACGTCTCATCGAGCGAACTGTCGAGCATCAGCAACAGCGTATTGGCAGCACGCGCCGAGTAATAACGGTTGTTCTGCAAATCGGGGAAGCGCTCAAAGTAGTGCGCGAGCCCGACCTTCTCATCGACCCGGAGCTCATGATTTCCCAGCGCAGGATAGACCGGAATCTTGTTTTCGCGCCACACCGCAGTTTCCTTGTCCCACACTTTCCAATCATTTGCATCATCGCCGTTGTAGACAATATCGCCGCCGATGGATATGAATGCAGGATGCGCGTCGGCAATGGCTTGCACCAGCACCTGACGCACCGCAGGATTCGATACCTTGGTGTTCTTCGGGTTGGTGAACCGGATGTCGCCATAGGCGACGAAATGGAACGGCAGACTGACTTGCGACTGAAGGCTCACTGGCTGTGGCTGGGCTAATAGCGCAGACGCGATGCAAGCGACGAGAACGAAATTCCCGAGACTTTTTGGGAGTGTCATGTTAGTTTGCTCAGCCTACATTCGTTCTAGCTGTCCTCGCCCACCTTTAGCACCGCCAGGAATGCCTCCTGTGGAATGTCCACTCGCCCAATGCGCTTCATGCGCTTCTTGCCTTCTTTTTGCTTCTCGAGCAGCTTGCGTTTGCGCGTGATGTCGCCGCCGTAGCACTTCGCCAGCACATTCTTGCGGATGGCGTGCACGGTTTCGCGGGCAATGATCTTGGCCCCGATCGAGGCCTGGATCGCTACCTCGAACATCTGGCGAGGAATCAGTTCGCGCATTTTGGAAACCAGCGCCTTGCCTCGCTCATAGGCGAAGTCGCGGTGCACGATGATGGAAAGCGCGTCCACCGGCTCGCCTGCGACCAGGATATCCATTTTGACCATGGGCGATTCCCAATAATCAGCGAGATGGTAATCGAGCGACGCATAGCCACGCGACACGGACTTGAGACGATCGTAAAAATCAAGAACGATTTCGTTGAGCGGCAGTTCGTAATGCAGCATCACACGCGACGAACTGACATATTCGAAGGTTTTCTGTTTGCCTCGCTTCTCCTCGACTAGCGCTAGAATGCCGCCGACGTATTCTTCATTCGTCAGGATGGTGGCCAGAATCACGGGCTCTTCGATCTTGGCGATTTCGCTCGGCGGCAACCAGCGCGACGGATTATCGACTTCGACCATTTCGCCATTGGTCTTATAGATTTTGTAACGGACGCCGGGCGCGGTCGTGATCAGCTCCAGATTAAATTCGCGCTCAAGCCGCTCCTGAATGATCTCCATATGCAGCAGTCCAAGGAAACCGCAGCGGAAGCCGAATCCCAGGGCCACTGAACTTTCCGGCTCGAAGAAGAATGACGAGTCGTTCAAGCGTAGTTTCTCTAGAGCCTCGCGCAGTTGAGTGTGCTCGTGCGCGTCCACCGTATAGAGTCCAGCGAAG
Organism: Terriglobales bacterium; assembly: GCA_035601995.1. Lineage (GTDB taxonomy): Bacteria > Acidobacteriota > Terriglobia > Terriglobales > Acidobacteriaceae > JABDBE01. The sequence continues at coordinate 15,718 of DATNNE010000052.1, read as the reverse complement.
ACCATGGGCTTGATCTCTTCAAACCCGGGCAGGGGCTCGATGGCAGGATTGTTTTCTTCGGTAATCGTGTCGCCGATCTTTGTGTCGGCGACGTTCTTGATGTTGGCGATCAGGAAGCCCACCTCGCCGGCACGCAGTTCGTCGATCTCCACCGGCTTAGGCGTCAACACGCCCAGCGTTTCAACATCGAGGACGCGTCCGTTCCACATCAGCCGAATCTTTTGTCCCTTGCGAAGCGTTCCCTGGAACACGCGTGTCAGCACAATCACGCCTCGATAGGGATCAAACCAGGAGTCGAAGATCAGCGCCTGCAGCCGCTTTTCGGGATCTCCCTTGGGCGGCGGAATGCGTTTGACGATGGCCTCCAAGACATCGGGCACGCCCTGACCAGTCTTGGCGCTAATCAGAACGGCGTCGGATGCGTCCAGACCAACAGCGCCTTCGATCATTTCCTTGGTACGCGGAATATCGGCGCTCGGCAGATCGATCTTGTTGATGACTGGGATGATTTCGAGGCCGTGATTAATGGCGAGATACGCATTCGCCAGAGTTTGGGCCTCGACACCTTGAGACGCATCCACGATCAGCAAAGCCCCTTCGCAAGATGCCAGGGCCCGCGAAACTTCGTAAGAAAAATCCACGTGGCCGGGCGTGTCAATGAGATTGAGCTGGTAGGTCTGACCGTCCTGCGCCGTATACATCATGCGCACAGCGTGAGCCTTAATGGTGATGCCGCGCTCCCGTTCCAGATCCATGGAATCGAGCACCTGCGCCTGCATCTCACGAGCGGTAAGTGATCCGGTCAACTCCAGCAGGCGATCGGCGAGCGTGGATTTCCCATGGTCAATGTGCGCAATAATGGCAAAATTGCGGATAAAAGCGGCGTCCATAGCTGCGGGAGTCAATGCTTGATTCTAACAGGCGTTGACGACGCACCTCAGCCGTCGGACGATGAACTCACTGCGAATTAATTCGCCCCCAGAGTAAAATACGGCCTATGCGTTATTTGGTCAGGGCGCGAGTGAAACCCGGTTGCGAACAGCGTCTGCTAAGAGCGATCGAAGACGGAACCCTCGGGAAAGGTTCGGTTGCCGAGGGTGAGTACTTGCGAAATATGCGGCAGGCCAGGCTTTGCTCCGACGAGACGACCCGCTGGGTCGAGGTCTGTTATTGCCCGACTCCCTTGCAGGAGGAGCGCGAGTATTGGGAGCAGTTCTTTGAGTTGACGCGCGTGCAGGACGCCCACGATCGCAGGAAGTGCCGCGACCAGAATGGGTCCGAACCGTGGGCTTGCGGTGACTGTGATTGCACCGAGCGTCTGGAGCAGAAATTGGAAGCGTCGGGAAAGCCGTTTCTCGAATCACTGCGGCACGCGCTGGCATTGAGGTGAATGAAGTTGACGATATTCCCGGTGTCCGTCGCTGCCACATCTTTGATCCCTTCGGAAATCGCATTGAGCTGATCGGCTAGAATCAGGCTTGATGTTGATACTCGCCTCTGCCTCTCCGCGCCGCCAGGAGCTTCTGCGCAACGCAGGTATTCCATTCGAAGTGCAGCCGACTGATATCCTCGAAGTGCCCCGGCCGCGAGAAGCACCGCGAGCGTTTGCCGAGCGCATGGCGCGGGAAAAAGCTCAGGTCGTGTTTCGCCAGCGGCCAGACGAGTTTGTTCTTGGCGCGGACACCATCGTCGTCGTAGATGCAGAAATCCTGGGCAAGCCTCGCGACGCTGCCGACGCCGCTCGCATGTTGCGCCGGGTTTCGGGACGAACGCATCAAGTAATAACTGGAGTTTGTCTGGTCGGCCCACAGGGAATTAAGGGAAAACTGGAGACTGATTTTGAAGACCTCCGATCAGAAACCACAATCGTTACCATGGAAGCCCTCAGCGACGACGACATTCGGGCGTACATCTCAACCGGCGAGCCAATGGACAAGGCTGGAGCTTATGCTATCCAAGGCAGAGCTTCGCGCTGGATCTCGCACATCGAGGGAGATTACTTCAACGTCGTGGGATTGCCAGTGGTGCTGACGTACCGCATGCTGCGTGAGCACTCAGCGATTTAACGCGTCTAACGCGCCTTAGAGTCTGCGTGAAAAAGCATTTCTTTCGTTCCTATCCAGCACACTTGTTGACTTGCCCATGACTGGCTCCTAAGATGGGGTACTGTTTTTTCGCGCGCCACACATGATCGGCCAAAACGTTTCCCACTATCGCATCATCGAGAAGCTCGGCGGTGGCGGCATGGGGGTAGTGTACAAAGCCGAAGACAGCCGCCTGCGCCGTTTTGTCGCCCTCAAATTTCTTCCCGACGAAGTAGCCAGGGATGCGCAGGCGCTCAGTCGCTTCCAGCGCGAGGCGCAGGCCGCCTCGGCGCTGAATCATCCCAACATTTGCACGATCTATGACATTGGCGAGCAGGATGGCCAGGCGTTTATCGCCATGGAGTATCTCGACGGCCAGACTTTGAAGCACCGGATCGGTGGCCGCTCTCTCGAACTCGACACTCTGCTGTCGTTGGCCATCGAAGTCGCCGATGCGCTTGACGCTGCGCACGCCAAGGGCATCGTCCATCGCGACATCAAGCCGGCCAACATTTTTATCACCGACCGCGGTCACGCCAAGGTTCTGGACTTCGGCTTGGCGAAGGTGGCGGCGTCAACCACAAAGGCGCAGGATCCGGCGACCGCATTGTCTGAAGAAACGGCCGGCGTGAGCGCTCGGGACTTAACCAGTCCAGGCACTGCTCTCGGAACAGTTAGTTACATGTCGCCGGAGCAGGTGCGGGGAAAGGAATTAGATGGCCGCACCGATCTTTTCTCTTTCGGAGTTGTGCTATACGAAATGGCGACTGGAACCTTACCTTTCCACGGCGAGACTTCGGGCGTCATCTTCGATGGCATCATGAATCGGGTGCCCACGCCCCCGGTGCGGTTGAATTCGCGGATTCCGGCCAAGCTGGAAGACATCGTCAACAAAGCTTTGGAGAAAGACCGCGCGCTGCGTTATCAGAGCGCGGCCGAAATGCGCGCCGACCTGCAACGGCTGAAACGTGACACGGACTCGGCGCGAGTGGTTACGGTTTCCTCTGATGCAAGTACGGTAGAGCCAGCCGCTTCGAAGCCTTCGAGAGCAAAAGCGTGGGCGCTGGCAGCTGTCGTTTTGGTTGTGGTGCTGGTGGGCGGAGGATTGTACTGGCGTTCGCGGCAAGCGCCGAAATTGACGCTGAAAGACACCATCGTTGTCGGCGATTTTGCCAACTCCACTGGCGACCCCGTCTTTGATGACGCCCTCAAGCAAGCGCTCAGCGTTTCCCTTAGCCAGTCCCCGTTCCTGAATGTCCTTTCCGATGACAAGGTCGCCGCGACCCTCCGCCTGATGACGCGCCCGGCGAACACGCCTTTGACGCCGGATGTCGCGCGCGAGCTCTGTCAACGTGCCAACAGCAAGGCGTACATCGCGGGCTCAATAGCGAATATTGGCAACCAATTTATCATCGGGTTGAAGGCGGTGAACTGCCTGACTGGCGACACCTTGGCCCAGGAACAGGCCACCGCGACCGGCAAGGAGAAGGTGCTCGACGTACTGGGGGATGCGGCCAGCAAACTGCGCAGCGAACTGGGTGAATCGGTGGCTTCGGTGCAGAAGTTCGATGCTCCCTTGCCCCAGGAGACAACGCCCTCGCTCGAAGCGCTCAAGTCCTTTAGTCTGGCTCGGAAGGCGGAAAATGAGAAAGGTTCCGCCGCCGCTCTTCCCTTTTTTCAACACGCCATTGAGCTGGACCCGAACTTTGCCAGTGCGATTGAGGGAGTCGGGATTATGTACAACAATCTCGGAGAGCCGGCCCGTGCCAACCAGTATCTCGACCGGGCGTTTGGCCTGCGAGACCACGCCAGCGAGCACGAGAAGTTCCACATCACGTCCATGTATTACATGAGTGACACGGGCGAGTTGGATCGGGCAGTCGAGACCTTCCGTGAGTGGGAAGACAATTTTCCACGGGACGAAGTTGCTTATACCAATCTGGCTTCGTTGTATGCCACCGAAGGCAGGTATGAACAGGCGGTGGAGCAAGGGCGGGAATCGATTCAGCTGAATCCAGAGAACGTGATTGGGTACGAAAATTTGATGGGGTCCTTGCTCAACGTGAACCGCTTCGATGAGGCGCGCCAGACCTATCAGGCGGCCATGCAGCACAAGCTCGATGACGATTCTCCTCATCTCTATCTGTACGCCATTGGGTTCATTCAGAACGATGAAAAAACGATGGCGCAGCAAGCCGCCTGGTTCGAAGGCAGACCGGATCTGGAGCATGAGATTTTGGGATTAGAATCGGATACCGCCGCCTACGCCGGGCATCTAAGCGCGGCGCGCCAATCGACGGCGCGGGCGATCCAGTCGGCGGTCCGAGCAGACAACAAAGAAGCCGCCGCTGCTTGGCAACTCAACGGGGCGTGGCGGGAGGCGCTCGTCGGTAACCTTAATGAGGCTCGGCAAGATGCGATCGCGGGACTAGCGCTGGCTCCCGAGAGCCGCGATAACGAAGCGCTGGCGGCACTGATTCTGGCCCGGACCGGCGAGAAGGCGCGAGCCGAAGCCTTGATCAGCGACCTAGCCAAGCGATTCCCACAACACGTGGTGGTGCAATCTTACTGGTCGCCGATCGTCGATGCGCAGCTTGCGCTTGCCGCCAAGGATCCGAAGGCTGCCATCGAACGTCTACAAACCGTCACAGCCCCCTTCGACCTGAGCGTACCGGGGAATGAATACTCGTCGTGCTTGTATTCTATTTATCTCCGCGGTGAAGCGGACCTCGCAATGGGACAGGGGAATGCGGCGGCTACAGAGTTTCAGAAGATTCTGGATCACCGCGGCGTTGACTGGAATTGCGTAACGTGTGCCTTGGCGTATCTCGAACTCGGCAGAGCCTACAACATGAGTGGCGATACTGCGAAAGCTAAGACTGACTACCAGGATTTTCTTGCTCTGTGGAAGAATGCCGACCCAGATATAGCGGTCTTGAACGAAGCAAAAGCGGAGTACGCGAAATTGCAGTAGGCTTCCCGGGAGTTACGACTTCTTATCTTTATCCTCTTCGCCGTCTTTCATAGCTGATTTGAAATTCTTGATGCCTTCGCCCAACCCTTTGCCCAAATCTGCCAGCTTACTGGGGCCGAAGAGCAGAAGCGCAATGGCCAGAATCAACAGAATCTCAGGCAAACCCAATTTGCCGCCCATTGTGAATCCTCCTTGTGGGGCTTGCCGGTTCTCGCCGAAAAGGTACGCCAACACCCCTTCATAAAGTCTAGGCTTCCCAACTTACGGAGTCAAAGAACGGCTGAGTTTGACCGCATCCGCAATGGATTTAGCGCCTATACCCTTCAGCGTGTACACCACGCCGCTAAGCGAAGCGTTGTAACCGGCGCACCACACCTGAAATTTGGTGCCGACGGGCTTGCTGTCGCAGGCATCCATTTCCGCACCGGTGGTCACGTCGACCGACCAGGTTTTGCCGCCATCGTGGCTAAAGTAGATGCCGCCGACGTCGGAATAAATGTTCCCGCCCGCTGCCCAACCGATCTTAGGAGTCACAAAGAGAATCTCACGGATCGGCCAGGGATCGTCGAGAGTGCGGCCGCTCCATGTTTTTCCGCCGTCAGTCGTGCGATGAACCCATCCTTCTACGTTCGGTGAAATCTCGCCCCCGCCCACCCAGCCAGCCTTATCGTTGGCAAAGAACACGGGACCGTCGAAAACGGAGTCGATGGACGGACCGCAACTCCAGACCGCTCCGGCGTCCGTACTGTCGCAGTAGTTAATCCCAGAGGCGCGGGCGTGCAGATTGGACAGCAGGCTAAACTCAGGGCCGAACCAGCCGCCGTCGGGGTTCGATACAACATTGGTCCAATCTCGCGCCCTTGCACCACCGTCGGTAGTGAACTGGGCAGAGTTCGTCGAGCCGTCTATCAAATCCATGATCAGGCCATCTTTGCGGTTGGCGAAGCGGACCCGTTGGACTGATCCTGTTGGGGTAACTACAATATCATTCGTCCAAGTGGTGCCTCCATCGTGGGTCCAGCGGATGATCCCTTCGAACGTCGACGAATCGTAGAAACCCGAAATGATCACATCTTTCGCGTTGAAGGCTTTCACGCCGTACCAATACCACGGATAACTCAGGTCCAGGATTTTCGCCCAATGTGCACCACCGTCGGTCGTTTTCCAGACTTGACCGGCTTCTGCGGCGGCATAGCCAATCTTGGTGGTCGGAAAAGCGATGTCATGGATGACGGCTCCAGGCAGCGTGGCCTGAAGCTTCCAGGGATTGGCCTTGGGACTGACGTTGCTGGAAATTCGACGGCTGCTAGGGGCGGCCGGCCGGTCAGCAGACATTTCGCGACCGGGACCCCGCACTGGAATTCTGCCGGTAATATGTCGCACAGTCGTATTATCGGTTTGGCCCGATGCTGTAAGTGAAGTTATGCAAGTCACCATCGCAACCGCAGCGATCAGAAGATGAAATCTCCGGGAAGTCTTCATGATTGGGAACCTCTGGTCCGGGAGAACCGCGCCGGGTGAGGATTTTAGCACGACCGCACCCTAGATACTCGCGATCAGTTCGGCCAATAATGCCGCACGTTTTGGCAGCTCGGAGATCAGAATCGACTCGTGAGTCGCGTGCGCGCCCTCGCCGACTCCGCCCAATCCGTCCAGAGTCGGAACCCCGAGCGCAGCCGTGAAGTTTCCATCCGACCCGCCGCCGACCGCTGCTTCGTCCAATTTCCAGCCTAGCTGCTTTGCGATTTCCGCAGCTTTCTTGTGCAGTGCAGCCACGCTTGGAGTCCGCTCCATTGGCGGACGATTGATCCCACCGCTGATGTCGAGCTTACACTTGCGATTAAACGGCTTCAGCGAACGAAGTTTGCGGTCGATGCCAGCCGCGTCCTGCTTGCGTGCAACTCGCACGTCGAGCACCGCACTGGCTTCTGCAGGGATAACGTTCACTCGCGTCCCGCCTTGTACTGTTCCTACATTGAGCGTCAGTCCGCGTTTCAGATCGATCAATTTTTGGATTGCAACAATCAGCCTTGCCAGTTCCAGGATCGCGCTCTGCCCTTTTTCGAAATCGAGACCCGAGTGTGCCGCTTTCCCCGTAACTTTCAAAACGTATTCCCCAATGCCTTTGCGAGCAGTTTTCACCGCCCCTTTCGGCCCATGAGAAGGTTCAAGCACCAGCACTGCCGCAGATTTCTTCGCTAGATTTTCTGTGATGAGCCGCGAAGTCTCGCTGCCAACTTCTTCGTCCGAAACCAGGAGAACAGTCACGGGCCTCGGCAAAATGTCCTCGTGCCAGGCTCGCAGTGCCTCGATCGCGTGGAGCATGAAAGCAATGCCGGACTTCATGTCAAACGCACCCGGCCCCCACAAACGTCCGTCAGCCACGCGGCACGGCATGGTCGCCAGCGTACCCAGCGGATACACAGTATCCAGGTGCCCCAGAAGCAGCACGGGCTTTCCGCTGCCAGCGCCCGCGAAATCCACTTGCAAGTGATCGCCAAAGTTCTGCACTCGGTGAAACGTGGCATGGCCGCCGAGGCTTTCAAACCTTCCGGCAAGCAGCGTCCCCAACCGGTCCACAGACTCCTTGTTGTCGCTGGGCGACTCGGTTTCCACCAGCTGACGAATGATCTGAACCATCTGGTCTCTTCGTTCCTGGAAATAACGCAACCGCGTCGAACTATCGCGTTGCGAAACGGGTTTGCTCTCGGCTGTTTTTGAGGCTTTCTTAGACATGCAATCCTTTTCTGTAAGGGTTAGACATCGCGCGGTACAGTATAATCTTCGCTCTTCGTCTTTCGTTCTTAAGTATTGGCGAGAAACAGAATGACCGACATTGCTCAACCTGCAACCGAAGCCCCCGTGGCCGCCAAGATTGCGCTGGACATCAATGAGATCCAGCACATCCTGCCGCACCGTTTTCCGTTCCTGCTGATTGACCGCGTCGTCGATCTTGAACGCAGGAAACGGATTGTGGCCATCAAGAACGTCACGATCAACGAGCCGTTCTTTGCCGGACACTTTCCCGGGCTCCCGGTGATGCCGGGTGTTCTCATCGTGGAGGCCATGGCGCAGGCTGGCGGTGTCCTGCTGTTCACCGAAGTAGAAGATCGCGAAAGCAAGCTCGTACTGTTCACCGGAATCGAACGCGCCAGATTTCGTCGGCCCGTGGTTCCCGGCGATCAACTTCGCATCGAGGTCGTGGTGAAAGTCTGGCGTGGCAATGCAGGGCGTATGGAAGGCACCGCTTACGTGGGAGAAACTCTCGCCGCTGAAGCCCTGGTGACTTGCAGGCTGGTGGATCGGGCTCGCGCTGAAAAAAGACCCTCGCAAGAAACGGTCGGGACCTAGGAGCCATGCTTGGGAAGATGAAAGTCCATCCCACAGCCATTGTCGATTCCCGCGCCAAAGTTCATCCTAGTTGCGAGATTGGTCCTTACTGTGTGGTCGGGCCAGAGGTTGAACTCGGAGAAGCGTGCCGCCTGATTTCGCACGTGGCAATGGAGGGTCCAACAAAAATTGGCGCCTATAACACCTTCTTTCCCTTGTGCTCGATCGGCATGCCGCCCCAGGATCTGACCTACGCCGGCGAACCCACTCGCCTCGAAATCGGCGATCACAACCAGATTCGCGAATTCGTTACCATCAATCGCGGCACCGTAAAAGGCGGCGGACTGACCCGCGTGGGCAACCATGTCCTGGTTATGGCCTACACGCACATCGCTCACGATTGCGTGATCGGCGATCACGTTATTCTTGCCAACGCGGCGACTCTCGGCGGCCACGTCACGGTCGAAGAGTGGGCCACGGTTGGCGCGCTCTGTCCGGTACACCATTTTGTCCGCATTGGCGCGCACTCGTTTGTTGGCGGCGGAACCACCATCACTCGCGATGTTCTTCCTTTTTCTAAGACTTCTGCTTCCCGCGATACGCGCGCGTATGGGCTGAACGCGATTGGGTTGGAGCGCCGCGGCTTCAGCAAGGAACGCATTCGCAAAATCCACCACGCTTACAAAGTCCTGTTGGCGTCGAAGCTCAACACTTCGCAAGCTCTGGAGAAATTGAAATCGGAGCCAGACCGTGGAAAAGACGTGGAGATGCTGATGAGGTTCATCGAACAATCCGAGCGGGGAGTGATCAAGTAGAATTCAGCCGTCAGCACTCAGCTTTCAGCGCTCACTCATGCGGTTGTCATCCTGTCCATAACAACGACGGCGGTGTCAAGGGCGTACGTGAGCGTCGACGCTGTGGGTTTCTGTTTCGGCTTGACAAGAGCAACCCCGTCCGACAGCGAGGTGTGCAGGGTCAATTGTTGGCCTCAGGGGAGATCAAGCGCGATCTTAAGTGCAGCTTCGATGCTAGTGAGCACGTTCTTATCGAATTTTCCCAACTGGTGTTTAAGCCTCGTCTTGCTGATGGCCCTGATCTGTTCACATACAACAATTGAGTCGATGTTTAAGCCGCCGGCTCCCCGTCCCACGCGGACGTGACTCGGATATAGCTTCTTCTTGTTGGCCGCGTCCGTAATCGAAGAGCTTGACACGGGCCGACATTGTCAGAGAGGCGATTTTTCGCCGCATTGGGTTCAAATTCTGCCCTGCGGCCAGTCTGCCGTTCAAGGGGTCGATCGCTTGGTACGCCATTTGGCTGCATACGGCAGCACGAACAAGTACATACCGGTGAAAAACTGCAAGGCGAGCGGGATCACCGCCAAGAGGCCCAACCCCCTCGTGTACTTCTTCTGCGCTATGGCGATACCGTTGACGATAACGGCCGCCGTAAAGGCCACGGACAGCCAGCGGTGGGTCTGCCGAATCCATTTGCTCCAGTTCAATGTGGAACCTCCTTTGAAGACGGGCCCGAAAGGATCGGGCATACCTGTGCATTCATCCAGCGTCAGGAATTGTAGCTGCAGGGACGGCTCGGTCAAGTGCTGGTAACAGGCGATGAAACGTTTTGGAAACTGGCCGACCCTGCTCGGGGTCAATAAGTGCTATTAAGCCGTGCCCTTTCGAAACTTCAGCGCCGGGAGTTTTCCCGCAGCCTCTGAAGTCATGCCCTCCCAAGACCCAGCGCCAAGTTTGCGCGAGAATCTTCATGTCAGGCGTCAGAGTTGAGGCGATCTCTTCCGCCTGACCCGGTTCGGGTTGGGGGGGTGGGGCGGCGGCGGTTCCGGAGCAGGTCCCAAGCTTCTTTGTGGGGGTAGCGCGACACCAACTCAGGCAGGAATGTGCTTGTAGGCTGCGCCGCGTTGTTTCTCCGAGGTCTCCGCCGACCGATATTCTTCGACATCGCCAAGGACCAGCTGCGACGGTCTGCTGCTCAACTCTTGGAAAGCTATCTTCAAGACAACCAGGAGGAACACGGCCGCGCACGTACCCGCAATTAACGCGACCGTCCACGAGATAGCCATGACTTTATCCTCCAACCAATATATCGACTAATCCAAACCTGCAATAAGATGCCCCGCAAGCACTGATAGACCATCCACGGGGTCGCCAACGCCGCCGCAAAAAGCACGAAAGCGATAGACACAACAAACTTCGCCACCGTCCAATCCAGTCGTCTCGTCGCATACGTATCAAGCAGGCCGAACACAAGGACGAGAACGGAAGCTTCGTGCAGGTAGCTAGTGACAAGATCGACTTCGCGGTTGTGACGCTCAAGGATGTACCGCGCCTCTGTGCCTATTGTGCGCGCATTTGGCATACGACGCCGCTACCAGAGTATTACAACTTTAGTAACCGACCAGCCGGAAAATATTGAGGCAACTAACCCGCCAACAGGTCATTGGCAACATACCTTCGAAACGACGTGGTGCTCCAGCGATCGCAAGAACAACTTTCTGTTCCGCGACGCGCTTATTCGACTCATCCGCGCTGAAAAACTTGAAATGCAAGGAACTAAGGAACTCACGAAGGCTGCCTAATCGGCCTTATGCGCGGAATTATCCTTTCATCAATGTCGCTCCACTCGTACTCCCGAGTTTCAGCTTCTCCGTCAGAAATCACACTCACTTTCATAGTCGCATCGAACCACGGTGCGTCGCGGAATTGCATGGCGGTACCATCCGCTGGCAAGCCGTTACCGCGCCGCACGTTGGTAACGACATTCCACTGTTTACCCGTGCGCACAGCCACAAGCAATTCCTTGTCATGGCCGGGATCGACACTAATCGTTGGAAATTCTTCATTGAGCCATGCTGCTGGAGCGGCCGTCCACCCCGGCAATCCAGTCTTGTACGTGAATTCAACTCGCCCACTTACCCTCCTTGTCGGACCTATTCTCTTGCCATCTACATGACGATTGCTAACCTGTAGCCTCACTGATGAATATGCGCTCCCTGACGACGATGAACTAGCCGATGCACACCACACGCCATCACTGGACAGATAAACTGGGCCAACAATTACCCCTTCCCAATTAACCTTTAAATTCGGCATATCCAATTGTGGCGCCCTGAGCTTCACGTTTTCGGCTATTAAGCGCGTATTGTCAGCAGTAGGCACTGCGTGCTTGTCTCCGGCCTCGACATCCAATTCGCAAGGTTTGCGGACTATACCGAGCACGACAAGTACCACGAAGAGGAAAAGACCTGCGCAAATCGAACTGGCTACGATTTTCAAATTCTCTATTGTGGAACTCCATCCCACAAACCGGAACTGAAGTATCGCGGCTAACACAACAGTGAGAGAGGAGATCAAGATTGACGTCCAGCGAATCCTGCCCCACACTACTTCCCAAGCCTCTCTGATTGCAGCTTCAGCGATTCGCAACCAATATTTATCCAATTCCCAGCGTTGCAATTTACGAACTGCCATCGAACACGCCTCCGCACTGGCACGACGCTGCGAGAAGCAAAAGCGCAAATCGCCTCGTTGACTCCGAAGGTACCACGATACAGGTTTTGCATATTGTTGGTCGCAGGGGTACTCGTTCGGTAGGACCAGGGACAACTTCCCACGCCCGACGTGGCCTAGTCGGGGCTACCGAGTTGTGCGCCGACCATAATTTCGCAACAGCCCCCAAGCCTCTTTATAAGGCGTCCAGTCATTTGCCGGGCCGTCAGCATACAGCGTGATCGACGTCCTTTTCGGGCTGACGATCAATCTCCCCGGAATGATGAACCAAATGTCCAAAGGAATGACATAGGCCGCCAGGAAATCGAAGTCTCCGCGCCCGTACAGTTTGCTGCCCGGGCACGGATGGACGCCGCAGACGTAGCCGCCATTGGGCTGACGGTTGGCCGTGGATTTTACTTGCACCCGCACGAAGCGCCCGCCGGTTTCAACCACCACGTCGTAGCGCGACGAATCTCCCCACGGCTTGGCCATGCGCAGACCCTCTTTCGCCGCTCGCGCCATAAACTGGAGCTCAGCCCATTCGCCGCGCCGTTTGCAATTCTTTATATGATCTTTGGATTTCTTGGGTGATTTCATTTAGGCAATAAAAAACGCGGCCTGGAGAGGCCGCGTCCCTTTCTATGACTGTCTACTTCTATTATATCAATGTGAAATAGGTAACTATGACATGTTTGCCAGAATTATATTTGGATTGGATGCAACGAGTTAAGCCCGTTCGTGTAAATTTTGCCTATTGACAAGATTTTCCCGACTAACCACTTTGGGTCGGTTTTCGTTTCCATCGTTGACAGCGCTTTGGCCCCGGAGTAGCGTTGCGCGAAGCCCGCAGAATTCTAAGCTCGCGCACGGGAGGACAGGAATGTTTTCCAGGCTATTCTGGGCGGTGCTGTTCGTGTGTCTGGCGATCCCCGCTGTTCAGGCGCAGGATCCCACCAAGGTCGAGCCGCAGCATTACAAACTGGCCTTTGAGAACGAATGGGTGCAGGTGGTCGATGTCCACTATGGCCCGCACGAGAAGTCGGGATTGCACGACCATCCCGGCGGGGTCGTCGTCGTTCTCACTGCGGGACACCTCCGGTTTACCGACGAAAACGGAAAAATAAAAGAGGTCTTCGCTAAACCCGGCGAGTCAAGGTGGTATCCCGCATTCAAACACAAGGTGGAAAACCTGGGCGACACCGCCTACAACGCCGTCTACATCGGGCTTAAGACCAAGTCGATGGCAAGCAAGGGCAGCCCGGATCACGGCCAGCCAGCTCTTGATGCCGAGACGGCAAAGATCCTGGCCGAATACGCTTTGGCTTCGGCAAAGCGCTAATCCGTTTCAGCCGGGCACTGTCGAAGGCGCCTATGTGCTTTCCTTTGTGAACCTTCGTGTCCTTAGTGGTTAGCGCCTTGGTTCAAGCCCGCGAAAATCCGAGAGGCGCTTGGCGAGGTCCGGACGCACCGAACGCGACTCCCACTGAACCAGGCACCTTTCCGAGGGGTTGCCTGCATCCTACAATTTGTTTAGCGTGTGCGGGTTAGCCTTGCCTTCAGGTACCCGAAGACATAGAATGTTATCCATCAGATAGTGTGTTAAGGAGTACCCTTCTATGTTCCAGGTAGGTATGCGTCGCGGCCTTCTTTCATCCACTTTGGTAGTCGGTTCAGCAGTGTTCTTTTTTGGACTCAGTCTGCCCGCCGTGGCGCAACAGGATGCTAAGCCAACCGGAACCGATCAAGCCGCTCCCGCAACTGCTCCGGCCCCAACGAATTCAAGCCAGACAGGTCAAGCTGTCGATCCGCTAAAGCGTCCGATCAGCGAAAAACAAAAGAAAGAAAACGCCAAAGCCCTGAAGCAGGAACTCAGCAAGACTTACAAGAAATGGCTGGACGAAGACGTCGTCTATATTATTTCGGACGAAGAGCGAAAGGCGTTCAAGCAACTTTCCAACGACGAAGAGCGTGATCAGTTCATCGAAGCCTTCTGGCAGCGCCGCGATCCCACCCCGGACACCGAAGAAAACGAATTCAAAGAAGAACACTACCGCCGCATAGAATACGCCAACGAACACTTCGCCGCCGGCCTCCCCGGCTGGAAAACCGACCGCGGCCGCATTTATATAATGTATGGGCCGGCGGACGAGATCGATTCACATCCCAGCGGGGGGACCTATGACCGTCCCATCGAAGAAGGCGGGGGGACCACTTCGACTTTTCCTTTTGAAGACTGGCGCTATCGTTATCTCGAAGGCATTGGGCAGGAAGTGGAAATCGAGTTCGTGGACACTTGCATGTGCGGCGATTATCACATGACCATCGACCGCGGCGAGAAAGATGCGCTGCTGCACACGCCTAACGGCGGAGAAACGCTTTACGAACAAATGGGGATGGCGAGTAAAGCAGATCGGTTTACCAGCAACGGACTCGAGACTCTTGGGCCGGGACCGGATAGCGCATCGCAGGCAAGTAAAGAGTTCGACCGCCTGGAGAGATTTGCCAAACTGACTGCGCCTCCGCCGGTGAAGTTCAAGGATCTGGAGGAAGTGGTCAGCCACAAGATCAGCGTCAACCTGATGCCGTTTGATGTGCGCGCGGACTTCGTGAAAGTCACCGGCGATACCGTACTAGTTCCCTTCACGGTGCAATTGAAAAACCGCGACATCACGTTCGCGAACAAGGACGGAGTGCAGCGCGGCGTGGTCAACATCTTCGGGCGAGTTACTACGTTGAGCGGTCACATCGCACAGACTTTCGAAGATACGGTGCAGGCGGATATCCCAGCCGAGTTGCTGGCCAAGGCAGCGGAAAATTCGCAGGTTTATTGGAAGGCGATACCTCTGCGGCCAGGGCGCTATCGCGTAGATATCGTGGTAAAAGATGTGAATGGCGACCGGGTGGGAACCTGGAGCAAGGGAATTCAAGTTCCGGATTACGCGGATGACAGGCTGGATGCGTCTTCGCTGATTGTGGCGGATCTGGTGGAGCCGGTGGCATCGAAGAACGTCGGGACCGGAATGTTTGTCATTGGCGCGACAAAAGTACGGCCACGGGTTCCTCCGGCGGACGGAAAGCCGATGACGTTCAAGCGCAATCAGAAGCTGAACTTCTGGATGCAGGTTTACAATCTCGGCGTGGACGACAAAACGCACAAGCCGTCGGCCACAGTTGAGTACAACGTAATCAATGCGACGACGAATAAGGCCGTGGTTCATACCGTAGAATCGACGGAAACGATGGGCAACATTGGCGACCAAATGACCCTGCAGAAAACTCTTTCGGCTGCCAATCTTGATCCGGGGGTTTATCGCATTCAGATCAAAGTGAACGACAACATCTCCAAGCAGACAGTGGATCCCTCGGCGACTTTCGCTGTAGAGTAAACTGAAACGCTTGGTCTCCCTCGAGGTGGCGGGTTGATACTCCGCAAGCTTGGGTTCTCGATGCTGATGCTGGGTCTGACGCTTCCGGCGTGGAGCGCGGACAGGCCGGGCACGATCTCGGGATACGTGCGCGCCGCCGGCGGCAGTCCGCAAATGGGAGCTGCGGTGGAAGTGCTGGGTGCGGCCGCGGAGGGCCTCAAAGTATTTACCGACGAAAACGGCTTCTACACCGCTGCCGGTTTGTTGCCTGGAATCTACAATCTCAAAGTTTCTGCTCCTGCGTTTCTCCCCGCCATTCGTGAGCACATTGGGCTTCATGCGGGCGGCAATACGATCGTGAACGTCACATTGAACACGTTGTTCGATGCGATTCAGGTCACTCCTGCACACACGCCCGCCGAGCGGGACGACTGGAAGTGGGTGCTGCGTTCG
>DATNNE010000051.1:0-3695 GCA_035601995.1 Terriglobales bacterium | reverse complement strand
AAGGGACCTTCTTTTCCGCCCAGAGATTGATTTCATTGCTTGCGGGAGAATAGAGGTATGTCTGAATTGGTCTTGTGAAGGACTCTTCCTCAACGAACACTTCCGGACCGTCCCGCGAGCTTCCGGCGAGGCGGATAGTGTCATCCGTTCCGCCTGGCAATTGACCCAGATATTCGCCGCCGTGATCGAAGATGTCCACCACTACCGTCGCACATCGGATGCGTGCAACAAAAATTCGATCCTGGGTGATGAGACACCCCTGAATCTGAGATTCTTTTTCGGAAATGATGTCCACGAACTCCGGCTCCATCCCGGCTTGCAGGCGCAATTGAACAATTCTGAAGCTGGCCGTGCCGCGATCGGTAATTGCCAAAATTCGACCATCATCCATCAGGTAAGGACCGAATTTGTAGGTCGCATCTCGGATCAAGGGCTCGGGCGCGTCTTTCTTTTCTGGGTCCCACAAATAGAAGTCCGTGCACATCGGATCCAGAAAGCGGTACACGAGGAAACCAAGGCGCTGTTTCCCCGGCACTATGTGGAGACGAATGTTCTCTCCTTCGCCAGCGGAGAATATCTCGCAGTCATCATCGAAGCTGGTGCCCAGGACATGGTGATAGGCCGCGCGATGGTTAGGCCTCGTCGCAGCAACCGCCTCATGCACGTAGTAGAAACTTTGGCAGTCGGGCGCGAAAGCGAAGCCTCGCAAGTAACCCCGAGCGAGAGAGTCAGGAAGAGTTTCGCGGCTCTGAACATCCAACAAATGGAATGTTCCGGTCCGCTCTCCGCCGTCTTTAACTTCGAAGAGCAACAGACGCCCATCCGGCGAGGGGAAGAACAGATTCACCGCGGCGTGGTCTCCGGCGCCGCACTCCGTCGGATCAATGAGAAGCTGATCGCTTCCGTTCCGGCCTTCGCGAAAATACATGCAAGGTTGTTCTTGGGTGGGAAGTCGTTTGCGGAAAAAGTAACGATTGCCGGCCTTGTGAATTGAGTCATAATTCTCAACGTCCAAGAGTTGCCGTACCCGTTCCCGAATGCGCTCACGTCCTGGTATCGCATCCAAATACGCGCGGGCATATTGGGTCTGTGCGGTAAGCCAGGTGCGGGTTTCCGAAGATTCCTGATCCTCCAGCCAACGATAAGGATCTGTTATGGGAATGCCGTGCAGAGTCTCAGTCACGGGCTCAACAGGAGTGTAAGGAGGATGGCTGATTAGTTTGGTCATTGCGATACCTGATCGATCAAACCATTGGCTTCACGACTCATGCGCCGTGTGAGGGCACGGAGGTATCCGGCAGTCGAGGCTGTTTTATAGCGACACTCATCATTCCAGAAATTACTGCCAAATGCGTACGCGAAGGCCGCAAGCAAGGGTGCGCGCGTCAGGGCCGAAGCGACAGTCGTGTGCGGTTGCACGGCTTCCCATTCCCTGGCATAGGACGTAACTAGTTCTGCCTCGACTGAAGGCAACGCGCCAATCGCGCGTCTGAAGTGTTCTAGCAGGTACTCGAGACTGAAGAACGGATGCGCAACGCAGGCCTCCGCCCAGTCCAGAAATGTGCATTGAGTTAGACCATCGATGATATTCCAGGGATTGAGGTCGAGATGTCCCAGAGTGTCTGGTATTTCTAGCCTCTGGACAAAAAGTAGAGCCCGCCGGATTTGTTCCTCAACGTACTGCAGTTCACGACCTGAAAGCGGGGGCGGCGGAACTTTGCTCTGCTCTTCCATCAACGGGCGCATTGCATCGAAGAACGGCGCAACACCATCCAGAAGAACCGACAATCTAAGATCACGGGCGCCAGATCGGAGAATGTCTCCCTGTCGTCCAATGGAGTCAACCTGCAACCGGGCCAGTGCAGCGGCTGCAGATTTCCAGTGCTCAATGTTTTGAGTCTCGCCAAGGTTTGTGCCGACGACTTCTGGAGAAAGCCACCCATTCAAATTTGGTTTCGTGGCAAGGACTGACGCAACTTGGCCGGGGAAGAGGTGAGACAACGTGAGCGTGATCGGGAATTCGTGTTGGTTGGGCTCGCCGACAGCTTTGAACCAAACTGCCGGTCCGTTGGTGTCAAAGCGAATCAAGCTGAATGAAGGGTCGGCGTTGAGCTGGCGGAACGATCCCTTGAGTTGATACCCGAGTGGTCCGATCGTTTCGCCCACCCAACTCCGCAGGTCTCCGAACCATCCTGGCTTCGCGAAAGGGCCGGGTTCGGCGCCGAGTCGGAGCACACTGCATTGTTTGAGGGACTGCCTCACAACCAGATAGTCCTTTTCGTCCCTGAAAGAATTCGGCACTAACGATGACAGGGCTCTCCAGACGGTCCGAGAGGGTTGTGTCTCGTCCTGCCTCCAGCATTCAACGACTTGATATTGATGTCCGTTGCCGTGCCCCGTGCCCACGACGTCGGGCGCAAACAAGCAAATGACTTCGCATCCCCATTCGCTCATCATTCCAGCAGTAAGGTATTCGGCGTGCCGCTGCCAACGCGGGATCTCCACCGAGGGAAGCAGCAAGCCGTTTTCGCTCGCCGCCATAAGGAGGCCCCCTCCATCCTTGCTAAGCACAATGGCGCGATAAGTCTCACGATCGGACTGCTGTGTTGATTCCATGATTCTGACCACGGCTCAAACCGCGACGCCAGGCTCGCGTTCTTCGACTAGGTGACACGTCTTCAAAATCTGCAAAAATTCCCGCACATCGTTCTCCGCTAGCTCACGGCTAACGCTGAACCTGCGACTGATCTCATCGACGATCACTGATTCGCTTGACCCATTCTTGAGAAGTTCGAGGATTCGTGAACCAACGAAGTTGATGGTAAACATCTGACCTTGACGTATATCCAGCACGATTGCGCCGTCCTGGTTGTGGGTGCTCCGCACTGTGTCGGAAATTCTGTACACGGGGAGACCTAATTTGTTGCCCCAGCAGCTGGAATGTCTGGGTTGCACTCTGACACTCTCAGCCAGTTGAAGCCAGCAAAAGTTGGAAACTTTCGGTAAAGCAACATAGCCGGGCATATCTTGCGATGGTTCAATAACATGCCTTTCAACTTCTCGCGTCGCAGAAGTTAACGTGTCCGCTCTTGGGTCCTAATCGCAGTCATTGGTACTCGTCGCGACATCCTTCCGAAACCAGCAAAGGCACGAGTCGGCTTGATTCGCATCGCTTGCCCAAACTCTTTCATCTAATCGAGCATGAGTCGTGAGTTGGCAGTTTCGGTCCTTGATCTTGTGGGCATGCGAACAGGTGAGTCTGCAGGCAGCGCAATTGCTCGGTCGGTGGACCTGGCGCAGCATGTGGAGCAGTTGGGATACAAACGTTACTGGCTTGCAGAGCACCACTCCATATCGGGACTTGCCTGCTCGGCTACCCCAGTGCTGATTGGGCATGTGGCGGCGGCGACGAAAACGATTCGGGTGGGCAGCGGCGGAGTGATGCTGCCGAACCATGCACCGCTAGTCGTAGCGGAACAGTTTGGTACGTTGGAGACGCTGTATCCAGGGAGAATCGATCTGGGACTGGGACGCGCTCCCGGCGGCGATGCTCGCACCATGCGCGCTCTGCGACGGGATTTGCGGCAGACGGGAGATGATTTTCCTGCGCTGTTGGAAGAATTGCAGACATACCTGGGGCCGGAGAAGCCCGGGCAAGCTGTGAAAGCGATTCCCGGACAGGGCAGCGATGTGCC
>DATNNE010000050.1:0-2478 GCA_035601995.1 Terriglobales bacterium | reverse complement strand
GACCATCAATCGCGGCACGCTGAAGGGCGGCGGACTGACCAAAGTGGGCAGCCACATTCTCATCATGGCCTACACGCACATCGGGCACGACAGCGTGATCGGCGACCATGCGATGCTGGTGAACGGCGCGACGCTGGGCGGTCACGTGACGGTCGAGGAGTGGGCGGTAGTAGGCGCGCTGTGCCCGGTGCACCAGTTCGTACGCATCGGCGCGCATGCTTATGTCGGCGGCGGCACCACGATTACGCAGGACGTTCTGCCGTTTTCCATGACTTCGGCCGCGCGCAACACGCATGCCTATGGGCTGAACAAAGTGGGACTGGAGCGCCGCGGATTCTCGAAAGAGCGTATCGGCAAGATTCATCATGCGTACAAGATTCTGCTGGCTTCGAAGATGAATACTTCGCAGGCGCTGGCGAAACTGAAGGCTGAGGCGGATGTCGGGAAAGATGTGGAGATGCTGGTGCGGTTTATTGAGGGGGCGGAGCGCGGAGTGATCAAGTAAGAGTCAGTTTTGCAAAAGTAGATCCCAATGAGTGTAAGGGTGACGTTTCAACAGCTACGCGGTCCCCAAGCATAAGGTTAGCGTATGGCTAATCGGTAGTCCTTGCCTGCTGCCGTGACGAGCCACGGTCTGTCATAAGAGCCGTCGGCGACTGTCTTAAGAGTCGCGCTGCGGGATACGTCCTGATTCAGCCCTGTCATCGTCACCCAGAATTGTTGCTGATCGTCCGTCACACAGTAGTAGATCACTCCCGGCTCCTGAGAAAGACTTGCGATCTGTGGTCCTGAAGCGTTATTGACGACCACGACTTGATAAAGCAAACGCACTCCCCGCTTCGCGTAATCGCTTTCCAACGGCGGCGCACTGACGCGGTATTGCCACGCTGCTGGCCCGCTTTTCAGAGCGTCGAAAAATTCGGCTCGGTCCTTTGGAAATCTGTGATGCGACTCATACCAAACCCGAAGGAAGGAACCTGTGGCACTTAGATAGTTCGTGTCGTCCATCAAGCTGCGTTGGACATGAGGCGTTCCGTCGGGAATGTAAACTAATGTCGCTAAGCCGAGTACTACGGGAGCAAGAAATATGAGGCCGTAAAAGCTCCTGCGTAATGCACCATATACGCTGCAAAAAACGCTCAACGCTCCGGTGCTACCGAGCACAATAGCAGCCAGAAGATATGGGTACGCAACGTAGAAGACGTCCGCTGTGTGTATGCGAATCCAACAGCTAAAGAGGTACAAGCCGAATATCAGCGCCGGAAGGGACAGCAGTCCGGCGAAGACGGCAAGAATTAAATTAACGGTCTTGTGGACGGTGCTTCGCACTATAAGTAATTTACACCTCGGAACTCTAACGGCAAGATTACTGTCGTCAATAGGCCATCACGCTCGTTGAAGTTCGGAACGCGATGCCATTCCTTCGCTGATGCCCTCAACACTCGATCGCCAATGCTAGACTGATTCCGCATCGGTCACTTGGCCGCCTCAATCCATGCTCTCCCAGAAAGAAAAACTGGGCCTCATCGCCGGCAACGGTAAGTTTCCTTTCCTCGTGCTCGATGCTGCGCGGGCTCAGGGTTACGAAGTTGTCGTCGCCGCCATTAAAGAAGAGGCGTTTCCCGAGATCGAATCCCGCGGTGCGGCGTCGGTCGACTGGCTGTCGCTGGGCGAGCTTTCACGGCTTATCGAGACTTTCAAACAACAAGGCGTGACGCGCGCCGTGATGGCGGGACAGGTGAAGCATAAGCAGATTTTTTCCGCGATCCGTCCCGATTGGCGGTTGGCCAAGCTTCTGCTGTCGCTGACTACTCGCAATACTGACGCGCTGCTCGGCGCTGTTGCCGGGGTGTTGGGCGACGAAGGCATCACGCTTGAAAGCTCGACGTGGCTGCTGGAACCGCTGCTGGTCAAGGCCGGAGTGCGAACGCGGCGCGCGCCCACCGAACAGGAGCAAAAGAATATCGACTACGGCCGCGTGGTTGCGCGGGAGCTTGCGCAGCATGACATTGGGCAGACGGTGGTCATCGCGGAAGCGGCTTGCGTTGCCGTGGAAGCCATGGAAGGCACCGACGCCACCATTCAGCGCGCGGGAGAGATTATGCGGTCGCTGCATGGAGACGCATCCACGCTCAGCCGCGCGCTCACGGTGGTAAAGATCGCCAAACCCAATCAGGATATGCGTTTTGATGTGCCCGTCATCGGACTGAAGACGACTGAAGTGATGCGCGCCGCGGGCGCGAGTTGCCTGGCGCTGGATGCCGAAAAGTGCTTGCTGCTTGATGGAGAAAAGATCATCGAGGCGGCCGACGCCGCGGAGATTGCGATTGTCGCAAATAACATTGTGGGACTGCGAGAAAAAAGCTCTTAACCGCAAAGCTCGCTAAGAACTGCCACGAAGGACGCAAAGAAGCATGGAGGTATCGCAATCTGGCCATGAAAATATTATGAAAAACATTCGGATTTCCGAAGCCGCCC
>DATNNE010000049.1:0-3080 GCA_035601995.1 Terriglobales bacterium | reverse complement strand
CTCTTCCACAATGCGGGCCTTGTCATCCCGCGCCACCGTCGCCGCCGCTGCACACCGTCAAGAACTTCAACCCGCATCGATCGACCTTAAGAGTCCGTCCGGGGACTTTATCAAGGATTGCATAGCTTTCGTACCATGAGGCGGATGGAAGCGAGTTTGAGGAAAGCAAGAGCGCTGCGATTGAGATTCTCCCAATCCTTGGCCAGTCGTCGGCAACGGTTCAACCAAGCGAGGGTACGTTCGACGATCCAACGCTTTGGTAAAGGCACAAACCCTTTGGCACGATCTGAGCGTCGGACGATTTCGGTTTTGAGGTTGGGCAGGACTTTTTCGAGCGCGGTATCGAAAATCGGTCCCGCATAGGCGCTATCGGCGAACAGTTTTACGAGAAAAGGAAACTGGCCGAAGAGCGTTGCGAGCAACCAGATGCCGCCATCGCGATCCTGAACACCAGCAGAATGAACGATCGCGTGCAGCAACAGACCTTGCATGTCGACAAGAACATGCCGTTTCTTCCCCTTGATCAGTTTGCCTGCATCAAACCCATGAGGATCAACACCGGGCCCCCTTTTTCGGCGCTCTTCACACTCTGGCTGTCGATGACACAAGCGGTGGGGCTGGCCTCTCGTTCCGCTTTCTCGCGACATTCGACGTACAGCGCATGATGGATACGATCCAGCGTGCCGTCGCAAATCCACCACGTAAAATAGTCATGTAACGTGCTCCGCGGCGGAAAGTCTTTTGGGATATACCGCCATTGGCAGCCGGTGCTCAGGATGTACATCACGCCGTTCATGACGGCTCGCATGTCCGTCCGCCGCTTACCGCCGCCGCGTTTAGCGGGAGGGATCAGCGGCTCGACATATGCCCATTCGTCATCAGTCAGGTCGCTCGGATATCTCAAGTGATCGCGGTCGTACTTCGCCCGGTTCTTGTCCGTCCACAATGTATGCCCCTCCTCGAATCAAGATGGGCTCCATCGAATCCAAGTGATTCAAAGGAATCAAGAAGTCCCCGGACGGACACTAACATTACAGTTGCCTTTTTGCTTTTAAGTGCGCGCGCTGAGCGACCGCCTGGTGAGCTCTACGCCAGAGCGACCATGCGATGATGTGTGCGGGTTGGATCCGCTTTCGCGCGAGCCTGATGGCGATGCGGCGGACTTCCTGGATCGACCAACGGATCAATGACGGCGTGTCGGTGCTTTTGTGGTTGCAGTTCGGCGTTGCGTTTTTTTTGGCGGCGACGGATTGGCGCGATGGCGGATCACCGCCATCATGGCGAAGGCGAGCATCACCAGAGAGACGTGGCGATGCCACCCATGCCAGGATCTGCTCTCGTTGTGATCGAGTCCGAACTCGTTTTTCGCGGTCTCAAAACTGTCCTCAATCGCCCACCGATGGCCTTCGACTGCCACCAGCGTTTCGATGGATGTTGCGGTTGGACACCAGGTGGTAAAGAAGGCGAGGTCCCCATCGGCGATATGACGTCGGATCAGTAGGCCGCGGGTCCAAAGACCTTGATTTGCGCTGCTAAATTCTTCGACCTCGAGATCGGCCAATTCGAGATAGCACCAATCATGCAGCCGCGGTCCTTTGGTTCCAGTTCCTGCCGACAGGCGTTTCCACTCGGACGCGGGTCGCGTCCGGGCGATCTCCGCGGCTGCGCCGGCAACCGATCGCCGCTTGCCCCAGGACTGAAATACATGAGCGCTGCTGACCCCGAGTACATAGCCTTTACCTGCGCGACGTAATTGCTGTTCGATATCGCCAACACCATAGACCGTATCGCCAGCGACCCACTTGAATGGGACGGACGCGGCTATGGCGCGCGCGATCATTCTCGTCGCAAGCTTTGGTTTGGTCGCAAAGCCGACATCGGGGGGCACGTAGGTGGCTTTGAGGCGAGTTGGATCGTCAGTCCATTCCTTCGGAAGATACAGCACGCGATCGATGAACGCATGACCGTGGCACGACACATAGGCAGCGAAGACGCCAACCTGGCAGTTCGTGACCTTGCCTGCGGAACCAGTGTATTGCCGCGCCACTCCGCACGACGCCTTGCCCTGCTTGAGAAAGCCGGTCTCGTCGATCACGAGGACCGCATCGTCATCCGTCAAATGCTCGATGACATAATCGCGAACGATATCGCGCAAGTCATCAGCTTCCCAATCCCTGCGACCGAGGATCGCCTGTTGCCGCCAAGGGCCGGGATCGCCAGCTGCCTCCGCGCGCATCCAACCAGTTTTGCGTTGCTCATCTCCGAGCAGACCTTCCAAAAACAAGCCTGCATTCGTCGCAACGCGCTCTTGCCCGAATAACGGACGTATCCGCGTCTTGATCTCCCGAAGCGACGCCGCCCACAACGCAAGCGTCTCTTCAATCGACGCTGTCCGCGTCCACGACCTTCGAATCATGGTTGCCCATGGATTCAGAAGCCCTCAGAAATAGAAACTGTAATGTTAGAGTCTGTCCGGAAACATCAGGCACGATTGCAAAGTTTTCGGAGCATGAGGCGGATTGAGGCGAGACGCAAGAAAGCCAGTGCGTTGCGATTGAGGTTCTCCCAATCCTTGGCAAGCCTTCGGCAGCGGTTGAGCCAGGCAATGGTGCGCTCGGATCCAGCGCTTGGGTAGCACCGCAAATCCTTTGACATGATCGGAGCGTTTGACGATTTCTGTTTCGAGGTAAGGCAGGATTTTCACCAGAGCCCTCTGGAATTGCGGTCCCTGATAGCCGGCGTCGGCGAACAGCTTCGTCAAGAAGGGATACATCCCGAACACGGTCGCAAGCAGCAGGATGCCGCCGTCGCGATCCTGAATGTCTGCAGGGTGGACGATGGCGTGCAGCAGCAGGCCCAGCGTGTCTACGAGAATATGGCGTTTCTTCCCCTTGATTTTCTTGCCTGCATCATAGCCATGCGGATCGATGAAGGCCCCCCTTTTTCAGCGCTTTTTACGCTTTGGCTATCGATGATGGCGGCGGTGGGGCTGGCCTCCCGTTCAGCTTGCTCCCGACATTCCATATAAAGCGCATGGTGGATGCGATCCAGCGTGCCGTCGTAGCTCCATAAGTCGAGAT
>DATNNE010000048.1:0-5182 GCA_035601995.1 Terriglobales bacterium | reverse complement strand
GCCAGTGTCTTCGGGCTTGCCCGCCGATTGCCAGAAGGTACCGTCGCGCAGCGCATGCGCCGCCTCGAATGCGCCGACGTGGCTGCCGCGCAGCCCGGTCAGCGCAGGCGGGTAGTACGTCGATGAGTTGGATGGTTCAGCATTTGAAGGTTTAGCGGCGAACATTTCCCAGGGCATGAGGGCCGCGCTGGCGGTGACAGCGGCTCCGTTGAGAAAATCGCGCCGTGTGATGGCGCGATTCATGCCCAGGTCTTTATCTCGTTTGTTCATGAGCTTGCTGAATCATGGTCTCGTAGGGCCCGTGTGTCCGCGTAAAAGCCCTGGCGAAAATATATTTTCGTGGGGCATCCTTTATGTAAAACGGAGATATGTTCTACGTAGCACACTTTCCGATTTTATGGCGCATTCTTGCGACCGGGACAAAGCTTGGCTGGTCTTAGGGTTAGAAAGTTTGCACAGCGTTTTTCCCGTTTTGGGAATCGGCCAAAAGCGCCCCGCCGGGGACGATTTCCACAGGCTCGAGAAGCTTGACATTTCTGGCCGTGGAAAAGCGCTCCGTTATTTCGGAGGCTCTGGCGCTGCATCAGCCTGCTTCACGGCTAGTTCCGCACCCTGAAATCCTATCTTGCTATGCGTGCCATCGCAGAACGGTTTGTTGACCGATCCACCGCAGCGGCAGAGCGAAAACGCGGTCTTACCAGCTAAGTCATACGCGGTTCCGTTCACGTCCACCAATTCAACCACTCCTTCGGCAGCCTCGACGCGGAACGGGCCATTGGGCCTGACCGTGATTTTTACCTGAGCCATATTATGATTCCTCCAACCTTACGAGTTTCCAGCAAAGTAAGAAGATATCATCAAACGCAGCCAAGGGGAGAGCTTGGCAAGTAGGCCAGCCCCTGGGTCACACATGCGCGGGTTCCCAACAAGAGATATGGAAACAATTTGTGTGTTTTGCGGCAAATTTCCGCAAGAAAAAAGCAAAGAGCATGTACTTCCTCAATGGTTGATTAAACTGACGGGCGATCCTAACCGTATTGCCTCGTTTGGAGTAAACCTAAGCGGCCCAAAGTTTGAAATGAGGCGTTTTGCATTCAATTCACTCACCTTTCCTGCCTGTGCAGTTTGCAATAATCGATTCGCCAGACTTGAAGCGAACGTGGAGCTAGTATTACGTAGAAATGCTCGCCTTTGAAGAGGTGAGCGCTAGTGATATTACGCTGCTGCTGGATTGGCTAGACGAAGTGAGGGTGGGCCTTTGGTTGGGCTTCCTTTATTTAACTAAGAACCCATGGAAAATAACGCCAAAGTTTCAAATCGAAAGTAGAATGGGCGTTTTTGATCGAATGGTTGCGATACTCAGATTGGCGGAACCCGAAGATGGTCTGAGTTTCTTCGGTCCCATGTCGAATTTTTATGCAGTATCACCAACATGTTTCGGGCTAAGAGTGAACGAGTTTTGCTTTGTTAACGCGTCAGGTCTTGATCTGTGCAGCAGGAGATTGGGTTTTCCGTTTGCAACACCGATACGTTTGGAAAAAGATGGGAAACTCCAAGTTACTTTCAATCCAGGTTCAGGGCGAATTATGTCGCCGGTGGAACGTCGCGAGCCTCTGCCCGATACGACCTACCACTACCAACCGATTTTCCGAGGATTGATTGATAGTGACGATGCTGATGTAAAAGCGAGGCTCGATGCTGACTGGATGCGTTGTAATACGGTTGACTCTGCGCAAGGTTTGGGGAAGCTATTTACACAAAATGGTCGAACAGTTGCTATGTACCCGGATATGGCCTCTAAAGAATGGATTCCACAAAATACCTGGGATGTTGGAACATTCATTATTCAAATTCCACAATATATAGCAATGCGACTTGCTGAGAATTTTGAGAACAGCATTCGGATTGCTCCTCGCTCCGAACAAAAAGACATGTGTAGACATGCGATGCTGAGCAGGCGGCTTGATCGCGCCATGTTGGTCCAGTACAAGTCGGTTTAGGTGCACTGTCAGATGGGACCCGGATCGAGGCCACAATCCACGACCCGCCGAACCATCCAGCCGTGGCCCTTGTCCGCACATCGAGTCTCTCCGCAGCCGGGAAAGAGCTACAATCCACCGCATGCCTGCCAATACTTCGAAAGACGCAGCGGCAGAATCCGCGCCGCCGTCCCTGCGCGAAGCAACCAAGCCCGATCTATTGACTGTCGCTGCCATCGCCATTGTTGCCACGGTGATTGCGAACTTTATTCACGAGGGGGTTGGTCACGGAGGCATGTGCGTGGCCACGGGTGGACAGCCGCTGGCGATTTCTACCGTACACTTCGAGTGCAGCGCGGACACCCGTTTGGTGGCGGCGGGCGGTACGCTCGCCAATCTGATATTCGGCGCGCTGTTCTGGGCAGCGGCGCGTGCGGTCAAGCAGTCCGCGTCTGCGCTATGGCGCTACTTCTTCTGGCTGCTAATGACTTTCAATCTGTTGGAGGCAGGCGGATATTTTCTGTTCTCCGGCATGGGCAACATCGGCGACTGGGCGGCGGTGGTGGCGGGATGGCAGCCGGCCTGGGCATGGCGCGTGGGCCTGACTGCGCTGGGAGCAGTTACCTATTTCATTTTGTTTGTGCCTTTGTGCTTGCGCGAGCTGCGTCCGTTTTTAGGCAAGGATGCGACGATGCGCGTACGCCGCGCGCGCCAACTCACGCTGGTACCTTATATCACTTCGGGGATTCTCTCCTGCGCCGCGGGGGTGCTGAATCCGGTGGGGCCGGTGTTGATTCTGATCTCGGCGGCGGCTTCGTCGTTTGGCGGGCATTCCGGGCTGGCATGGATGTCGAGCCTGCTCTACGGGCCGCGCATCCCCGACACCGAATTGCAGATGTCCGAAATTAAGCGCGCCTGGGGATGGGTGATCGCAGCGGTGATCCTGGCGATAGTGTTTCTTCTAGAACTGGGACCGGGCGTGAAATTTCATTCCGGGCTGAGGGGATAGCCGTTGCCGGGTCGTTCCCTGGAGCTTTGGTCGCTTTGAGCGCTTCCAAATCTATTCGGTCGTCAGAAGCAACAACCCAATCCCAGCGGCCGCTCACCAATCTGTAACTTCCCGCCGCCCCGCACATCCCATCTCTGCCCGCAGGCTAACCCTGCGAGACGAAATCGATCGACACTCTCCAAGGAGATCACTATGAAGAAAATGTTCAGCAGTTTCGCACTCGCCTGCGTGATGGCCGCGTCTATGGCTACCTTCGCCCAATCTGGCCAGGATCAGGTGAAGCCGGACGACACCAAGCAGCAGGATCAGATGAAGAATGACCAAATGAAAAACGACAGCATGAAGAAGGACGACACCACGAAAAAGAAGAGCAAGAAGGTCAAGAAAGATCAGATGAAGAAGGACGATACGATGAAGCACGATGACATGAATAAAGACGACACCATGAAGAACGATCAGATGAAGCAGAACTAACGGTCGTCTGCCGCTTGGGGGCGCGGGCTTGGCCCGCGCCCGTTATCTGTCGCAGATTCCTGCCATTACTGACCCCTTTTCATGCCGGACATTCGCCGGGGTTCCGTGATACCGCAAGCTGGGAGCAGATTCCTCACCGGTCTTTCAGACCGGTTCGGAATGACAGAGGTTTGTGCCGATCTTCCTACTAGTGCGTTCAACTAGTGTGCTGTTACCTGAACTTCCTCGTCGTCGGCATCGGCTTCCAACTCGCCCGCGGCTTCCGCCCTACGGATCGCCGCGACATCCAGATATTTCCGCATGCAGCGTAGGCAGGGAACGTATCCTTCCGCAATCGCTTCCTTCGCCGTAAGGCTCCGCAAAGTTTCTTTGTTGTGGATGAACGTACAGCCGGCAACGTGAAAGACTTTCGTCCCAGTCGCCACCAGCACCACCTGGTCCGGAGGGATGCCCTGCCCTGCTTGCGCCATGGGAGCTCTCATTACGCGGTTAGGAGCTACTGAACTTGCCATCTGGACGCCACCCGTTATCAGCGCGAGCGCGGCCAGAGGCACCAGCCACGCGGACCACGGTGACCATCGTCTTTCATTCTGACGCGCATCCTGCGCGAGTTTTTTTTCCAGGCTCTTCTCTAGCCTCAGGCCGAAACCCGCGGGAACTTCCAGCATGCGCTCGTCACCGTAAAGCAGCGTCACATTGCGCACTCCTTCGAGCACAGACGTGCAGCGCGTACAGATCTTGAAGTGCTCCTCCATCGCCGAGCGCAGCGCACCATCGACTTCGCCATCCAGATAGTTTGAGATTTCACGCCACACCTGTTCGCAGTTCACCGCGTCCCCGTTTGTCGTATCCCGGTTTATCGTATCCCTGTCTACCATGGCTTGGTCCCCTTCTCAAAGGGCAAGCGGCTGAACCAGCCCTGCTGCCATCCGGCCGCAAGCAAATCGCGCAACATCAGCCTTGCCCGCAGCAGCCGCGTCTTTACTGAGGCAATCGAAATGCCCAGCGCCTCGGCGGTTTCCTGAATGTTCATATGCTCCACGTCGCGCAGTACAAATACTTCGCGGTATTTGCGGTCGAGCGTGGCCAGCGCCTCGGTCAGCTTCTGGCGCACTTCTTTGCGCTCCAGCGATTCGGAGGGAATTTCGCGCCAGTCGGCAAAATCGCGCGGCGCGTAATCCTGCTCGGCATCGTTGTCGCCCCGGTCGTCGATTGGTTCCATGATCACCGTCCGCTGCCTGCGCCGCCGCATCAGCGCTTCGTTTACCGTGACCTGAATCAGCCAGGTGCTGAAGCGCGCCTCCTGACGGAACTGCCGGATGTTGGCGAAGGCCTTCAGCATCGCCTCCTGCGCCGCGTCCTCTGCGTCCGCTTCGTTGCGCAGGATCGCCAGCGCCGCCGCGTAGACCCGCCGTTCGTAAGGCTGCACCAACTCGTAGAACAGTTCGCGTTCGCCGCGCTGCACGCGGGCGATTAAATCCTGCTCGCGCGCTCCTCGATCCTGCGCCGGATTGTTGGCCATCGCTCTCGCTTCGGACATCTCCCGCTGCCCCCACGCCGCTGCGCCCGCTGTCAGTTTTCCGGATCTTTTTTCCAGCCCGTCAGCATGGAAACGAAATTGTTCCAGCCGTGCAGAATGACCATGATCAAATGCCCGAAGACAAAAGCTAAAATCGCCCACATCGCCAGAAAATGCCACAGCCGCGCCCAGTGGAAGCCG
>DATNNE010000047.1:0-50852 GCA_035601995.1 Terriglobales bacterium | reverse complement strand
GTTGTCCAAAAGACGGGTGGCCTGAATCGATGCGTTTCCATAACCCACCATGTCGATCCAGAACGCCAACATGCCGCCGCCCACTTGCACGTTGGTGGGGAGAATCTCCGAATCTGCTCCCAGAGCCACAACCACCAGACCAGTCTGTCCCCAGCGGCGTCCGCCCTTGGGGCCGAACTTCTGCGCATAGATCCCATTCAATACCTGGTTAGAATCTTCTTCGGTCCAGACCAGAAATACTTCATCGGTCGCGGCGCGGTAAGAAGCTGCGGGATCGACACGCACCTGCGATGTGTTGGTTGAGGCCAGCGCGCCGCCGCGTGGGAAGGCTGCCGTTCCATCCGCCAGAATATGCTGGGCAAAACACTGCAGCGTCGGTGAGGCAGTATACCAACTGAAAACGGCTCCGCCTTGTCCGTCTGGAACAAAGTAAGGGAAGTTGCCAAACTGGAGTGAGCCGGTATCGAACAGCGTTACGTGCTTTTTCCCCCACAGGAGCGTACCCGTGGCCGACACTTTGTTGGTGAGAAGCAGATTGTTGCTGCCAAAACCCTGGTTGCTTACCCAGGAAACAATGACCGATCCATTGTCCGCGGCATGCAGATCGGCTAGCCAGTAGTTGTAGCCAGACTTGCTCAAAACCACGCCTTTGCCCCACTGTGGCTTCCCGTTAGTGTCCAGTTTCTGGAGTATGGTGTTGCTGTCACTGATCCAGGCAACGACGACTCCGCCGTCACTCGTGCCGGCAATTTTCGGCGCCCCGTTCGAGTGGACGGACCCCTTGGTCAGCTGCACTCCATAACGTCCCCACAAAGCGTTCCCTGCGGGACTCATCTTGGCCGCAGTTACCTGCTGGTTCGAGCCCTCGCGGGTATCGAGGAAAGCTAAGAGCGCATTGCCTTCGGTGTCGATATCCAGACCGTAGTCTTCGGTCGAACTATTGCTCAAATGGGCTACCTCGATGCCATCGTGCTTAAATTGTTCGACACCGCCAGGGCTCAGCCGCTGCAGATACACGCTGTAACCGATCGGCGGCGGACTGTCCGGATCAGCATCGAACCAACTCACATACCATCCGTCATCCGGCAACGGCTTCACTTTCGGTTGCACCTGATCGGCGCCATCACTTTTGTTGGCCAACGGCAGGTTCGTCGAAGGGTCGGACGACCACTGCGCCCACGCGTTCGAAGCAAGGATAAGAGCGAGCATAAGCACAAAAACATACCGGATTACCAATTTCATGAATCCTCCTGATCAAACCCGTGGGATTGCAACTTAAGAACGGCTCGGCAATACTACCCAAACCGCACAGTTCTTACTAGAGTCCAGCGTATGAGGCCTAACGTTCGTTCGAAGAGACCGGCCCGACAGCGGCCTTTTAATCAGGACTGTGCCCGAGGTTTGACTTGCCCGCGGGAAAACCCAATAATCAACTGGAGATGGACATCTACGAGGAAATCGTAAAGCTCCGGCAGGATGGCCGTCGGGGTGCGGTCGCGACCATCGTCAACGTACGCGGCTCGATTCCCTCGTTCGAGACCGCGAAGATGCTGGTGCGGGACGACGGCTCTATCGCCGGCACCATAGGCGGAGGTTGCGTCGAGGCCGAAGTCTGGCAGGCCGCCCGCGAGGTGATGGAAAGTGAGAAGCCGCGCAGCCTGACTTTCAACTTAAATCAAGATCCCAAGTACGACACCGGCCTGGTCTGCGGAGGCACTCTCGACATTTTCATCGAACCCGTTCTACCTCCAGCATTACTTTATATTTTCGGCGCAGGTCACGTCTCTGTAAATCTTTACAAGGTGGCAAAAAGCGCAGGTTTTGAGGTGACCGTAATCGATGACCGGGAAACCTATGCCAGCCGGGACCGTTTCCCCGAAGCCAAGGAGGTCATTGCCGAAGTTTTTGAACACGCCATGGCCGGGCTCTCGCCGAATCAGTCGTCCTACATCGTGATCGTGACCCGCGGACACCGCGACGATATGCGGGTGCTACGCTGGGCCGTGCAAACCGAGGCGCGCTACATTGGCATGATCGGTTCCAGGCGCAAGACCATCACCATATTTCGCGAGCTGACGAAAGAAGGCATTCCAGCGGAACTTTTCGAGCGCGTACACGCGCCTGTCGGTCTGGATATTGGCGCCATCACGCCGGAAGAGATTGCGGTAGCCATCACGGCCGAACTGATTGCCGTCCGTCGCCGTTCAGAGCGAGCGTTGCCGCACATGAGTTGGTTCAAAAGCCGCGCTACTGAATCGAACCCGACTGATCAGCCGGTTGAAGCTCACGAGGAAGACTAGCCGCGATCCCCATGAGACGCGAATCTGAGAACTGAGAACCGGCAACCGACAACTGATTCATCATCACCGATTTTGCATCGCCCACCGGAAATTCTGCTATCTTCACCTCATGACCCACGCACCTGGCCTCTACGCTGTGATCCTTGCTGCTGGCCAATCCACGCGCATGGGCACGGACAAAGCGTTGCTCCCGTGGCCCCCGGCGACGGGCAGCTCTGTGCCCACAGGACAGACTTTTCTTTCCGCCGCCATTCTGGCTCTCGAGCCTTTTAGTGAGGCGATAATTGTGGTAGTGGGCAAGAACGAGGACGACCTCGCTCCAGTGGTGTATGCGCGTGGTGCATCTCTGGTTCGGAATCCTGACCCTGATCGCGGACAATTCAGTTCGCTTCAAGTTGGTTTACGGGAGGTGCTGAGTCATGGCCGTGACGCCGCAATGGTCACCTTGGTCGATCGGCCGCCGGCGAATGCCGCAACCTTGAAGACTCTTTGCTCAGCATTCACCGATGCTGCGAGCGACCTGTGGGCCGTCGTCCCGGAATACAACGGAAAGCATGGGCACCCCTATTTAGTGGCAAGAGAAATGATCGAAGCTTTTTTGAAGGCTCCGCCCAGCGCGAACGCGCGCGATATCGAACACGAGAATCTGCAGCACGTTGCCTATGTTGCCGTAGATGATCCGCTGGTCACTTTGAATGTCGACACGCCCGAGGAGTATGCGGCATTATCTCAATAGCCCCCCAGATTGAAAACTCATGGAAAACGGAATGACACAAGTGACTCCAACTATGGCTGCCAGCTCGTCTGAATTCATCGAATCGGTTCTCGATCTTCGCCCTCAGCTCGCAGTCTTCGATTGCGATGGCACGTTGTGGTCGGGCGACGCCGGAGAGCGCTTTTTCAACTGGGAACTGAAGCGAGGCGTGCTTTCCGATGACGTCGAGCGCTGGGTGCGTGCGCGCTTTGCCGACTACAAAGCTGGCAAGGTCACCGAAGATGACATGTGCGGCGAAATGGTGACCATCCACAGCGGGCTCGTCGAGTCCGAGGTACAACGACTCGCCAAAGAGTTCTTTGACGAGAACTTCGTGAAGCAGATTTTTCCAGAGATGCGACATCTGGTTCAGCGGCTGCAGAGCCAGGGCTGCGATATCTGGGTGGTTTCCTCCACCAATGAGTGGGTGATTCAGGCAGCCATGAAACATTTTGGCATCGAGGCCAAGAAGATTCTAGCCGCTGCGGTAGAGATCGACGCCGGACGCATCACCAATCGTTTGATCCGAGTGCCCTCCGGCGAAGGCAAGCCGCGAGCGATACGGGAGGTCATTGGGAAAGACCCCAACGCGGCATTTGGCAACTCCCGCTGGGATGCCGCGATGCTTGCGATTGCCCAGCATGGCTTCGCCGTGAATCCGAACCCCGATCTGGAGCAGGTAGCGCGCGAGCGCGGCTGGAGAATCTACTGGCCTAACGTAGAGAAGAACAGAGATAACAACAAAGACATTGAGTAGCACGAAGGAACACGATATCCGTGCTTATCCGCGAAGTCCGCGGGGAGATTCTAGCTGCTTAAACGCCGCCGTCAGTGCATCCATCGCGAGATGGCTGGCGTGGCCGGAAGTTTCCGGCAAACCACCGACCGCCTGTACTATTTCTTCTCGACGTAATCCGCTGGCCGCTTCCAGCGTTTTCCCGCGAACCAGTTCGGTGAGCGCCGAACCACAAGCCATGGCCGGAACGCATCCTTTCGCGAGAAAACGGATTTCCACGATGTGACCGTTCGCGACCTTCAAACTCAATTTCAAGATGTCCCCGCAAGCGGGATTTTCGACTTGCACGATTACATCAGCATTCGCAACTTCGCCCGGGTTGCGCGGATGCTCAAAGTGATCGAGAAGTTGCGGAGAATACATTCCGAGAATTGTAACGTGCTGGCAATTGAGCCGTAGCAAGCTACGTCTCAGCACACGGTTACCCGGACCCCTGTAAGATTGGTTCATCGTGCCTTCCGACCATACTCCGCAACGAATTGTATCCCTGCAGCCGAGCGCCACTGTGATTCTCGCTGCCGTGGGCAAGCTTGATCGCATCGTGGCTTGCACGAAGTATTGCGCGGATGTTTGCCCCGATATCAACAATCACGGGGCGACCATCGTCGCCGACTCCTGGACCGCCAACGCTGACCAGATCGTCGCTGCCCGTCCCGACTTGGTGATCGCTTCCGTCCCTTATCAGGAGAAGGCGGTCACGGAAATCCTGAAATCCGGGGCGCGATTTCTCGGCTTCGCGCCGAAGACGCTCGCCGACATTTACACAGATATTGCCGCCATCGCTGGAATCGTGGGTGCGCAGGATCGCGGGGAGCAAGTAATCCGCGGGATGCAACAAGAAATCGCGGCTGTTCACCGGCAATCGAATGGAGCAAAGCGGGTTCGCATCTTCTGCGAAGAATGGGGCAAGCCTTTGATTTGCTCCCAGCCCTGGGTGGCTGAGTTGGTCGCAGTCGCGGGCGGAGACTTCGTGGGCTCTCCGGGCAAACAAACGTCCGCCGAAGCTGTTCTATCGGAAAATCCCGACGTATTTGTAGCTGCGTGGTGCGGCGCGGGCGACCGGGTTCCTCTGGAGAAAATCATTCGCGATCGTGGATGGGAAGAAATGCGCGCAGTAATAGAAAACCGCGTCTACTGCATTCGAGATGAATTCCTGAATACTCCGGCGCCCACCCTGGTTCAAGGCCTGCGCGCTCTGGCAGCGGCCATACACCCGGCCGATTTTCCACAACCCGTGGGGCTAAGATGTATTACCAAAGTGCCGGTGCGGACAAATTAACGACTGGGTTAAGATTTGCTATATGCCCGCTGCAACCAAAGCGAAAGATGTTGAACGGGAGTTGGAACAATTCGCCCGCACGGCGAAGTCAGCTGACGGCTTGATGTCCCAGATCGTCAAGTTGCTGCACGATCGGATGCTCAAGTACAACTGGGTAGGTTTCTATATGCTCGAAACGACTCCCGGCGCGCCACCTATGCTGGTTCTCGGCGCATTTCAGGGAGCTATGACGCCCCACACGCGAATTCCCTTGCATCAGGGAATCTGCGGGGCAGCGGCTTCGACCGGCAAAACGGTGATCGTCGATGACGTCAGCAAGGATTCTCGCTATCTGGCTTGCTCGCTCGAAACCAAGTCTGAAATCGTGGTTCCGGTGTTCGTGCGGGGCAAAGTGGTGGGCGAACTTGACGTCGATAGCCACTTCCCGGCCGCGTTCAAAGACGAAGATCGCGAACTGGTCGAACATTGCGCCGCGCTGGTTGGCAAACACCTCGAAAAGTCCCAGAAATGAAACTGTCGCGCTCAGGGCTTGTCCCGTGGAGCGTTAATCCCGCTGGAGCAATGGCCTGCCCATGAAACGAGTCGTCGCGGCACTGATCCTCAAGGACGGAAAAGTGTTGGTGTGCCAGCGCACCCGTCATCAGACCATGCCATTGAAGTGGGAATTTCCCGGCGGCAAGATTGAAGAAGGCGAACAGCCGCGCGACGCGCTACGGCGCGAGTTGGACGAAGAGCTCGGTATCGACGCCAAAATTGGCGAAGAAGTCTCGCGTATCGTTCACGAGTATCCCGGCGGAGGCTCGGTCGAGTTGCGCTTCTTTGTGGTCCAGAATTACGAGGGAGAAATTGAAAACAAGATCTTTCGCGATGTTCAATGGTCTCCGCGCTCGGAATTGCCTAAGTACGATTTCCTCGAAGCGGACTTGCCGTTAGTCCGCGATTTGGCCGACGGAAAGATTGTCTAGCGCTAGGGTCGGAATATCACTGAGAAGGGGAACTGCCATCCCGACGTTTAAGCGTGGGTCGATCATCATCCGTGCTGCTACTGCCGGCATCACTCGTGCTGGTTGACGCGGCACGCCGCAGCGTCGGACCACCGTCGTGACCGTTGTCGATCTTGTGACGATTCTCCAGCTGCGCCAGCCTCTCTTTGATGTCCTGAAACTCGGAGCTATCCAGCTTGTACTCCGGCTCCGGAGGCAGGAGCGTGTTGATCTCGTCCTGGGTTTTGGCAATGCGGTCAGGCGTCTGAGGATGCGTCTCGAAGGTTTTCGCAAGAGTGCCCGGCTTATGCTTCTCCATGGCCTGGATCTTCTCGAAAAATGACGTGAGCGCCTGCGGGTCGTAGCCCGCCCGGTACAAATACTCAACTCCGAGGAAGTCCGCCTCCGACTCGAAGCCGCGGGCAAACCTCAGAAAGCCCATGGGGATCGCCATGCTGGCCAGGCTCTGCGCCGCATAGCCGATTCCGCCGCCCACAAAGATCAGCGGGATGGAAGCCAACTGCATCAATTGCCCCCGGGTATTTTCGCGAGCCAGATGACAAGCCGCCACATGCGCGATTTCGTGAGACATCACGCCCGCCAGTTCAGCCTCGTTGTCAGCCGCCAGGATCAGCCCCGAATCCACATAGAAAAATCCGCCCGGCAACGCAAAGGCGTTGATGTCGTCGGTATCCACCACCTTGATGGTGAAGGGCACCTGGGCGTCGGAATTTCTCACCAGGTTTTGACCGATGCGGTTCACGTACTCCGTCACTTCCGGATCGGTCACCAGCTTGGTCGTCGACTCAATTTGGCGGGCATATCCCCGGCCCATGTCGATCTGCTTTTCCAAGCTGTACCAGTTGCCGAGACCGCGCTCGCAACCCACCTTGCGGTTGCCGATCGCGTCAATATCGCGCAGGCTTCCATCGTGATAGGTCTTGGCTGCTTTGGGCAGGGGCGCGGTAGTTGAAGTGGGCGTAGGGAGCGAAGCGATAGAGTTTGAGGTCGATTGATCCTGCGCAGCCGCCAAGGCCCCGCACAGAAGCACGAGACTCAGGGAAATCGGGAGCGCGGCACGCAGCATGACCCCACCACCAATGTGGATTCTGCCATACTCAGAGTCAAAAAAGTAGCCCAAAGTTGCTGCTTCGGTAGCTTTATTTGATCCTTCGCGAGGAACTTCCCAATTTACTGTCCCGATCGTAGTGTCCAGAACCAGGCGATGCTGAGCACGGTCATAATTACGGTCGTAGCCCAGGCAGTCCAGTTGTACACCCGTGAGTTTACGTACTCGCCCATCAACTCTTTCTTGTTGACCAGCAGCAGCATGAAAACCAGCACTGGAGGAACTGCCACTCCATTCACCACTTGCGAGAGAATCGAGATCTTCACCAGCGGCAAGTCGGGCACCAGAATGACAGCCCCGCCCGCGATGATCAGGATGGTATAAAGCCAATAAAACACGGGTGCTTCAGAGAACTTCTTGCCTACTCCGGATTCAAACCCCAACCCCTCACAAACCGTGTAAGCAGTCGATAGCGGCAGGATCGAAGCCGCAAACAGCGAAGCATTAAACAATCCCACCGCAAACAGGATATACGCGAAATCCCCCGCTAGGGGACGGAGGGCTTGGGCGGCGTCTTTGGCGTCAGAGATGTTGTGATAGCCGTGGACGTAGAGAGTCGCGGCGCAGGCCACGATGATGAACCAGGCTACGATGTCGGTGAAGATGCAGCCCGCGATTACATCGAGCCGCGAGGCCTTGTATTGCCGCTTGGTTACTCCTTTTTCTACGATCGAGGATTGCAGGTAGAACTGCATCCAGGGAGCAATCGTCGTCCCCACCACGCCAATCGTCATATACAAATATCCCGGCAGCATGAAGGCGGCTTTCGGCGGAGGTTTCACCGTGGCCACCAAGGCTTCGATCCAGGCGGGCTTCGCGAAAAAGCCAGCGAAGATGTAGGTCACGTAAAAAAAGGATGCGGCCAGAAAAATCTTTTCCACGCTCTTGTAATGGCCCTTCACCACGATGAGCCATACGATGACGGCGCAGACGGGAACGGTAATGTATTTGGAGAGGCCGAAGAGCTCGAGGCTGCCCGCGATTCCGGCGAACTCACCAACCACGTTGCCGAAGTTGATGACCAGGATTCCGATCATCATGAAGAAGGTAACTCGAAAACCGAACTCTTCGCGGATCAAATCGCTGAGGCCCTTGCCGGTGACCGCGCCCATGCGGGCCGAGATTTCCTGAACCACGATGAGGGCCAGCGTAATCGGGATCAGTGTCCATAACAGCAGGTTCCCGAACTGCGCCCCGGCAGCCGAGTAGGTGTAGATGCCGTTGGCATCGTTGTCGACGTTCGCGGTGATAAAACCCGGACCGACCACGGCGAAGAAGAGAACGATCTGGGTCTTCCAGCGTTTCAGGAATTTCATGCGTCCAATTCGCAGACATACGATGAGACATTGTCAAACGATCAGACAGAATAAATGGAGAAGTGAAATCTGAACAGGTGAAAAGTCACATAGGGTGAGGATTCCCTGGCGTCTTTTCGGCGGAGCCGGGAACCCAAGGTCCTTCGCCCGCGGAATCATTCGCTTCGCGACGATTCCTCCGCTCAGGATCACACAAAGAAGCCTGTCTTAAAAGGAACTGAGAGCGGAACGCTTCCAGTGATTTGTAGCAACGCAAACGTAAATATAATTCGCGTCCGCGCCAATCTGACCGGCTATGCAAGGGGCTGATGAGCTAGGGGGCGTGGCCAGATTTACGTGAAAACTTTCAGCCGTGAAAACCCCGTTCGCGTTGACTTGCAGGTTCCCACCGGTTGCCGTATTGATGGTCAGCTGACCATTGGCGTCGTTGATCATTCTCACATCATTCTGAGTCCCAAAGCCGTTCAGATCTAAATACGGCGTGGCTGATTTGTTTGCCAGGTTCCCAACATCCTCCGAGCCATTGGTCGTGTCATCATTCAGCTGAACAGCTCCAAGATTCACGCTGGATCCAACGATATTGCCCAAGCCATCCACAGAAAATATTGCATCTCCGTTCTTCACATATTTGATGGCGTATTGCCACGAGGCGCTTGGACTGCTGTTTTGGATTTGAATCCCGGTAGCGAGGGTGCCGTAATCCGCGGTATAAACCGCGCCAATGTAATCCCCGTTCAAATGGTCCAGCACACCTTCCTGTACGTCGATGCCGTAGGTAAGGACGTTCTTGATGGGGTCAACAATCGATGAAGCAAATTCCGTGGCCGAGAGAAATCCGTGGCCCTGATTCTGAACATTGACCAGAATTCCCGAGGAGTCCGAGTGTGGACCATTCTGGCGAACCAGGATACCCAAGCCGTCAACCTCGCCAACCTTCCCACCCGTCCACCAATTGTCTTTGGACATGTCGATCGTCATTCCGGTCTGCGCAGTCAACGGCCCATTCACACCACTGCCACGAGCAGTCGCGGTTACGCTTGCGGCTGAGCAGGGCTTATCAATGCAATTGAGGTTGACCGGGCCGACAATCAGACGGCCTTTCCAATGTCCTGGTGTGAGGTCTTGCTGGCTGACGCCGTACTGGTTAGTGCTCTCCTGGGGATCGGCTTGCGCGGTTGGAGCTGAGGCGTCGCCAGTTTGCACCGAGGTTGACGTCTGTGCAGATGCAGGCAACAGCGACCCGACCAAGATTGCGCTTAGGAAGGTCATTTTTAGGAGGTTCATCATGGCGTTTATCTCTGATTCTTTGGAGTTGGCCCGCTTGTGAAACCGGCGCCGTTGCCACATCGAGCTTAGGCAGAACAAACACAGCATACCGCGAATAGTTGTTTGCTCAAATAAGCGAAATCCGCGAGTTTTGGCGATATCGTTGGTGTCAAACTATGCGGCAGGATCCCGTGCAAAACTCTGCGGGGCACAAGTTCCAAATACTGGTATATTGCCAAGTCATGAATTGCGGCTCAGCATCTCGCCGATGGCATTTCTTTTCTTTGCCGCGGGCTGCGTTATTTCTGATCTGGTTGACCAGCCCGACGTGGCTGCGTGCAGAAACGATTTCGGGAACTGTGCAGGATCCATCGGGCGCGGTCATTGCGGGGGCACGGATCGAGATCGCTCGTAAGGACCTCGCTCAGCCGATTGTGCTTTTGTCGGATGGGTTGGGTAAATTTGCATCTCCCGATCTGAAACAGGGAACGTACACACTCCGGGTATCGCGGGAGGGTTTTGAGCTTTTAGAAAAGACAGTAGATCTGCAGGGATCCGTCCAATTGCAACTCACGCTTGCCATTGCCAAACAGCAGGTGAGCGTCACTGTTGCTGGAAAGAGTT
The DNA here is from genome assembly GCA_035601995.1 of Terriglobales bacterium. Taxonomy (GTDB): domain Bacteria; phylum Acidobacteriota; class Terriglobia; order Terriglobales; family Acidobacteriaceae; genus JABDBE01. The sequence continues at coordinate 40,405 of DATNNE010000047.1, read as the reverse complement.
CAACGTTCGCCAACTCCGATCCGATCTACCGGCAACTCCGAGAGATTGGGCTGGGCCAAGCATTCCGCTTCGACAATTTCACCTTGATTTGGGATGCCGCGACGCTGCAGTTTCAGAAAGGAATACTCGTATTCCTGAATCCGGTGAATGGGGTCTCAACCGGAGCGATCTTCGTAGGCGAAGGCCATTTCAATCTAAAACCTGTAACTCCTCTTGACGAACGCGAATTAGGCAGACGCATCGGTGCACCGGAGGTCAACGAAGACTTCACCGAGGTAGTTTTCCGATTCACTGGGCAAGCGCGCTTGAGATTCTTTCCCGGATTGGGGGCTCAAGCCGAAACGCCCTCCGACGCGCTGGCTGTCTTCAGCCACTGGAAGGAGCGGATGCGCCAGCGCCATGACCCGGTTTTTAGCTTCACGCAGTCGCTGCTGCAAGGCGAAGCCATGGACAACGTAGACGCCGATCTTCTGGCTTCCGTCTACAACCCCTCGCATCCGCAATTCTTTAATGCCTATCTCCGTGGCAAGAAACACAAGGATCTCCGTTTCTTCGTGAGGCTTCGAGTGGGAGCGTTGCCGCAACTCGATTCGCCTGAGGAGGTCGGCTTGATCAACTTCGATCCCGAAGGCTTGGAAGATGGCGTCTGGTACTTAGCCCACTTAAAGTCTGAATACTCCAATCACTCCGCGGACTCCCGTCAGGAGCGCCGGTTGTTTGCTACGCACCGCTACAAGATCGAAACCGTTATTGCCAAAAACGAGCACTTGTTCAGCACGGCTACTATCAGCTTCGAGTCTCTGGTCGCAGGGGAGAGGGTGCTGAAGTTCGGATTATTGCCGAATCTCCGGGTCTCGCGGGTCACCGATGAGCAGGGCCGTGATCTTTATTTCGTACAGGAGAGCCGCAAGGAGGACGGTTCGTTTTACGCCATACTTCCCCAGGCGCCGCCACTCGGCAAGGAACAATCCATCAATATCGAATACGCGGGCGATAAGGTGTTGGAACAAGCAGGAGAGGGGAGTTTCTACGTCGGCGCCCGGACGTCATGGTATCCGAATTTGAATGGATTTGGCGAACGGGCTCTCTATGATCTTACGTTCGAGGTCCCACGGCGATACAAGGTCGTGAGCGTCGGGGAACTGCAGGGAGAGTCGATCGACCACGACCTGGCTGTGAGCCATTGGATAACAGCGCGTCCGGTGGCTGTGGCCGGGTTTAATTACGGGGAATACAAAAGGCTCGACCTGCCGGACGAGATAACCGGCTACAAGATATCGGGCTACTACCTGAGTGAGTTGCCCGACAACCTGCGTAGGTATTCTGCGCTGCAGTCCGTGGCGCCCGGCAGAATGACGAAATATGCTCTCGAGCAGACACGCTCGCAGTTGCAGTTATGCAGCTTTTACTTCGGGAAGAGTCCCTACGACGAAATCTACATTACGGAGCAGCCTGATTTTAATTTTGGGCAATCCTGGCCCAACTTGGTTTACCTCCCCATCTCTGCCTACACGGATTCGACACAAAGATGGTTGCTCTTCGGATCGATCAGCGACAAGTTCACCGGTTTCGTGCAGGAAGTGACGCCGCATGAAGTCGCCCACCAATGGTGGGGTCATGCTGTGAGCTGGGCGTCGTACCACGATCAGTGGCTGTCGGAAGGCTTTGCGGAGTTCTCCGCGGGGCTGTTTTTGCAGCAGGGCGTCGCTGGGGACTGGCGAAAGGACTACATTGAATTTTGGGATCGCCTGCGGCGTCGCATTCTGGAGAAGAATAATTACGGCATAGCGCCAAACGATGCCGGCCCGCTGTGGATGGGACTGCGACTGATTTCTCCGCGGAGCGAAAATGCCTACCAAAATGTGACCTATCCCAAGGGCGCGTACGTGTTGCAGATGATACGTTCGATGATGTACAACCCTCAGGATCAGGACAAGCCGTTCATCGCTATGATGCACGATTTTGTGGAGAGCCATCGCGAGAACGCGGCGACCACTGAGTCCTTCAAGGCGATCGCGGAGAAACATATGACCAGGTTGATGGACCTGGGGAAAAATGGCCGTCTGGACTGGTTTTTCGATGAGTGGGTTTATGGCACCCAAGTGCCTCGATACCACTTTGAATATCAAGTCACGCCCGCGGACGGTGGCAAAGTGAAACTGCATATGACGATTAAACAGACCGACGTTGACGAGCACTTTGCCATGCTACTTCCTGTGTACGCCGACTTCGGCAAGGGCATGGTCCGTCTCGGACAGGTCGGACTCACTGGTGACACAACCGACAAAGTCGATCTCATGCTGCCCAGCCAACCCAAGAAAGTTGCGCTGAACGCATACAAAGAAATCCTGGAACGATGAGCGCCGGCGACTTCGTTATCAGAACCGCGGATTAAGGCATCCCGGCCCGGGGCGCCCGTCCCCCACGCAGCGCGAGCCCCCTCGGGGCATGATTGGGACGAAACGCTCTGCGATTGGATCGCACTATCTACTGAAGGGCTATGCCCTGCCAAGTAGTTTCTTAGCGGAGGTAAGGCGATGCTCGACGCCAGTCAGGCACATGCAGCGTTGCTGCGAGAACTGACGGAGGCTGAGCGCCAAGGTGCTGTCGTCTACGAACTCGCGCAGACGGCAACGCAAGGGACCGTCCTTTCTTTTCCGCACCAAACCATCACCGTTCCATCCGATGCACTGGTCGCTTTCATCGACCGAGATCCGACGGCCAACTGGGGCCACTCCTGCCGATATGCGCTAGTGGAACTCAGCACAGGCCGAATCTCATCGTGGGAAGCCCGCTTCCCGCCGTTCGGAATCCCGACTGGCTCCGAATGGCGAGTCGCGTACATGGCCGCGTCCGTTCCGGAAGGGGCAGTTGTGCGGAGCAAGCCCTCAAATTAGCGGTAACTAGGAGGAAAGGCTATGAAGAAAGAAGATCCACAGCGCGTTTACGATTCGATCCGGGCGCAGGCCTTCAGCCGTCTGGCTCCGGAACAGCATCTCACCACTAATCTTTACCTGGACGAGCTCCCACGCAAGAAAGGGGAATATCTCGGGCCGCAGTTCCAGAAGATTGTTGCCGAACAGGCCTGTCTGCTGGTTTTCGCCGACGACAATCCAGCCGCCAACTTCGGCCACGATTGCCGCTACCTTCTGTACCACCCCGAAAATGGCAGCCTGTTGAAGGAAATTCCAGCCCGCTTCCCGCCTTATGGAAACAAGCCTCCCGAGACGTTGAAGGCCTTTCATGAGCCGGTGAAGGCCATCCCGCCCTCGAACCTCTTCCACATCCCCCCAATTTTGCGCTGCCCCATCATCTTCCCCGATGGCACGCGATACGCGGTCCTCTATTCAGGCATGTCGAACAAGCGGCACCTGAACGACCTGGAGTTCTGCTATCGCACGCTCATCGACCGCTACGCCTTCGATCCCTCGCATATCTATGTCTGCAACTATGATTGCTCGCTCGATACGCAGGATGGGTTGCAGACGATCTGGCCGGGCGACAACACACCCTATCGGATTCAGGTGAATCAACCGGGCAACCAAGCGGGTTTCCAAGCTGTGCTCAGCGATTTGCGAGGGAAGCTGCAGTCGCAGGATGTGTTGTTCATCCATACCAACAACCACGGCGACAACTTCGGTAGCGGTTCGTTTCTGTGCGAGTATCCGAATTGGGGTACGTACCCGGCGACGCAATTCTGCGCCGACTTGGCCACTCTGCCCCCATTCCGCGCCCTGCTGGTGATGATGGAGCAGTGCAACAGCGGCGGCTTCAACGCTCCAGTATTGGCCGCCAGCACTGCCTCGGCTACCAGCATCGCGTCCGCGGCGATCGCGACACAGAGCTCATACGCCTCACCGGACTTGAACTGGGATACGTTCGCCTTCGAGTGGATCGCAGCGCAGGCCGGTCACGATGCCTATGGCGGGGCTCTGTCCTTCAATCCCGATACGAACATGGACGGAGTGATTGAGGCCACGGAGGCGTTCAACTACGCCAAAGCCGTCGACACTCAGCCGGATTCTCCCAATTTCAGCGAGAGTTCGGCCGCCGGCGGTGACATCGGCTTATCGCAGCAGTACTGGATCTGGTGGACGTGGTGCTGGCTCTTCCGTCCGGAGATTGAGAAATATTCGCCACCGTTCCCGGAGGGCCAACGGCCCGAGTTCGCGACGGCGGTCAACGGTATCGCGGCGCAGCTGCAGAAGACGATTGTGGCGACCCTCGACCGCTCTGTTGCCGAGGTGCGAAAGGAACTGGCTCCGAAAATCCACTCGGCTTTCGAAGCGGCTTTTGCCGCGGAAAAAGCGCAAAAGGCCAGCTGATCCTGGAATCCCGCCCAGCCGGGTGCCCCGCTCAAGCTTCCGCTTGGGCGGGGATTTTCAGTCGTCACAGAAAACTTTTGCGATTGGCTATTAAGCTTGTCCCGTGCCTTGGGATCGGAATTTCCGCGACGTTAGGATGGGGCAACGCGGCTCTCACTCCGCAGATCATCGCTTTGGATGACCTGTTCCAGCCGGGATGCAGGCCTGGGGAGATCTGAACTTTCCGATCAAGGCCGATCGTCCTGAACAACCTCTGGGGCATTGCTTTCGGCGGAGGAAACTCAAGCAATGGGGCACCAAATGAACTGTTCGTCACCGTCGGTCAGGGAATTGGCACCGCCGAATTGGCCGGTACCTTTCTAAAAATCGTCTTCAAGCCATAATTGACAAAAAGCTTAAGGAAGACGTAACGGCGGGCGGCCCAGCCTTTCGCGTCCTTTGCGGAGGCTGGGTTTCTAGCTGGGGCACACAATTCCTACAGCTTGGCGCGCAGGATGCTGATTACGTCGTCGGAGGTAATTACTCCGGTCAGCTTGTTGTGATCGTCGATCACGGGGAGAGTCAGGAGATTATATTTGTCGAACAACTCGGCGAACGCATGCTCTTTCGCGTCCTCGTGACATGAGATCAGCGGTTCCTGGGTGAGCGAGAGTAACGGCGTGTCGGGCGAGGCCAGCACCAGTTTGGCCAGGGGCACGGCGCCGGCCAGAGTGCCGTGAGAATCGACCAAGTAAATCGTACTCACAGTTTCGATTCCGCCTTCGAAGCCGCGCAAAGCTTCGACGGCATCCTTGGCAGTGGCGCTGACGCCCACCGCCAGGTAATCGGTGTTCATGCGGCCGGCGGCGGTGTTCTCCTTGTGCTCGAGGAGTTCGACCATCTCCTTGCGCTCTTCGGGACCCATTTCCTGCAAAATGTCGGCAGAAGTCTCGGCGGGCAGATCGGCTAACAGGTCGGCGGCCGCGTCCGGATCCATCTCTTCGACGATGTCGGCGGCACGGTCGGAATCGAGCGACTCGACAATCGCCTTCTGTACTTTCGGGTCGACTTCTTCCAGCGCTTCGGCGGCAACTCCGTCGTCGAGGGTTTCGAACACGGCTTCGCGTTCGTCGGGAGCAAGATCTTCTACGATGTCGGCAATATCGGCCGGGTGCAAGCGTGCCAGGCGTTCGTGGGAGATTTTCAGCTTCACGCGGCGAGCCGGATCGGTTTCGATCAAGTCGACGAAGTCCCAGGGGATGGGGCGCTCGGGAATCTGCCGCAGCAATGCTCGCAGGGCAGCGATCGGGACCACGCCCTTGAGCAGCCGGCGAACCGCGCCGCGCGCGCCTACATCCACCGACCCGACTCTCAGCATGGGATGGCGGTTCCCGGCATCCTGAAAGAGTTCGACGTCGTTGACGCGGACCACCTTGCGTCCGTGAACGTCGATGATTTGCTGGTCGAGCAGGTCGCGGGCGAGCAGAAACAAACCCTCGGACCCATCCGCGATGGGCCACCCCGAGGCTGCGCTGTCGATGCGTAGGCCGCCGTTGATCGAGTGGACGGCGCTGAATGGCATCACGCGATCGCCGGACTTGGTGCGGACGATCAAGACAGCAATGCGCGCGCGATCCTCCTGGGGTGCGACCGCCAGTTCGCGCACACGTCCGCACAGGCCGCCCGTCGGCTCAAAAACCGGCAGACCCAGCAGTTCGGTAAGCGCCAGCGATGACATCGCTCTGAGAGAATACCCAACTGCGGAGCCGGAAGCCAGAAGCCTTTTGCCTGTTTTTGTCGGTCGCGGTGTCTAATCAGGGTTGGTCTATCGCAGGAGAGCGAAATCGGAGCGTATAATCCGCGCGTTGACATTTCCACAGCAGCAAGGCAAACTACCCAATCCGCTGATCGGGGGCTTTTCGCTGGCGCGAAGCGAAGGCGCGGCGTAGCTAACTCGGGTTGGCGGAGTTTTTGGGTAGAATGTTTCGGGTCCCACCGTTTCGGATTTGCGGGGCTGGTTCATAAACACTTTGCCATGACCGAACTCCGGGTCTCCTATACGCTTGATTCGACGCTGGAGACCGTCGATAGCGCCGAGCAAACAGCCAGCCGCATAGCGGCTGAAAGCGGATTCGACGAGGATGTCGTCATGCAGATTTCCATGGCGGTGCGTGAAGCCGCTGTGAATGCCGTGCTGCATGGCAATGCGTATGATCCCGAGAAGAAGGTCAAACTGGACTTCGAACGAACCGGCAATGATCTGGTGATTACGATTCGTGATCAGGGTAAAGGGTTAGATCTGGCCAAGATTCCCGATCCGCTGGCTCCGGAGAATCTTTTGAAGACGTCGGGGCGGGGAATTTTTTTAATCCGCTCGTTCATGGACGAAGTGCAAATCGTTCCGTCCCAGACGGGCACCGAAATTAAACTCGTAAAACACGTTCACGGACCATCCGCGGACGTTAAGGAGGCTTCTCAGTGAGCATGAAGACCAGTACTCGTCAGGTTGATGGTGTCACCATCGTGGATTGCAGTGGCCGTATCACGCTTGGTGAGGGCAGCGTGATTCTGCGGGACACGGTGCGCGAGCTGCTTTCCAAGGGCCAGAAAAAGATTCTGCTCAACCTTGGCGACGTGACGTACATAGACAGCTCGGGCATTGGTGAGCTGGTTAGCGCGTTTACCACGGTTCGCAACCAGGGCGGCGAACTCAAACTGCTGAACCTGACCAAGAAAGTTCACGACCTGCTGCAGATCACCAAGCTCTACACCGTCTTCGACGTGCGAGATGACGAGGCCAGCGCGGTGAAGGCGTTCAACTAAAGACATCCCGCTTTTATATGGGCGACGAGGGCCGGCCATTCGAGACCGGCCCTTTGTCTGCCTTTTTCTGTTTCGGGAAACTCTAACGTTTTTCTCTGCCGATTTCTTCTTCACTCTCACTGCACGCCCTGCACACGACCTACAATCGTTACGTACGGGACGTGCTTGATCCCGTGGGTTTCCGTGCTCATTTCCCTGATCCAGCTTCGCGGCAGATTCGGTCGGATGTGTCGCTGCGAACTCCTGTTGGCTTTGCTTTTTCCCGCGTTGTCCGCTGCGGCGGATTGCATTCCCGTCGCGGAGGCGCGCCAGCACATCGGCGAGGACCAATGCGTCACCGGCAAAGTGTTTCGCGTAAAGCATGCCGGGCGAGGTGTCACGCTTTTCGATTTCTGCCAGGATTCGATGGTCTGCCCGTTCACCGTGGTGGTGTTTCCGCACGATCTAAAACGTATCGGGGACGTGAATCAGTTACAGAATCAGGTGATCGAGGTTCGCGGTCCGGTGAAAGAGTACGACGGACGCGCCGAGATTGTAGTTCAGCAATTGCGGCAACTGGGCGGAGAAGGCCTGCGGATTCCTAAGCTGCCCAAGAATTACGATGTAGAAAACAGAGGCCACTATAGCGCAGGCAGTTTCAGCCTGCCCAAGCCAGCGTACGCAACCCACAAGAAAAAGCAGCCAGCGAAGATTCCGATCGATGTGCCGCCCGACGGCGATTCGGTTGAGAGCCCTGACCCACCCCAATAATGCGGTCCAGAGATTTGGTTGGCATCGTTTCCGGGGTACCGTGCAATAAACGTGTCACCCCGGGCGGCTTGGCGCCCACCCTTTCGCACAGAACGCGAAAGAGTGGGGCACCCTTTACAATAGGTAATTAAGGTAGACCCTGGAATGGGTGGCCAGCCGCTGCCGCTACGGCTTGATCTCGAATACCGTTCCGCAGCCGGATTTGCAGCTCGTCGAATTGCCGCCGTTGTAGGTCGTGCCGTAGAGGTTGCCGGAGTTATCGAAGACCACGCCGGCATGGGCATTGTCGCCGTCCGTCCCGTTGAAGTTATGTAGCACTGTCGCTGCCCATTTCCCAGTTGCCCGGGGGGTCAATTTGAACACCGACCCGGAGTCATTGGGACCGTTTGTTCCCGTCGTGCCGTAAAGATTGCCGGAACCATCGAAGATCAGCTGGCTGAAGGGATCAGTCGCTGCCGGATAGCCGAAGTCGTAGAGTATTTTCTCCGTCCAGCCCCCGCCGGTTTTGGGCGTTAACTCGAACGCAATTCCGCCGTACTTGGTGCCGCCTACCGACGTCGCGCCGTAGAGATTGCCGGAGCCATCGAAGGTCAGAGCGGAGAAGGGAAAGTACCCGTCCTTGCCGCTGGAGTTGAAGCTATGCAGCAGCTTCTCCTTCCAGCCTCCGCCTGTTTTGGCCGACAGCTCGAAAACCGTGCCGACACCCGAAGTGCCGCCTTCGAGCGTGGTGCCGTAGAGATTGCCTGCAGTATCAAAGATCAGGCTGGCGTTGGGAGCGACCCCGTCCTTGGTGTTGGGATTGAAGCTATGCAGAATTTTCTCCGTCCACCCGCCGCCTGTTTTTGGCGACAATTCAAAGACAATGCCGAAACTGTAAAGACCGCCAAGTTCAGTCGTGCCGTAGAGATTGCCGGAGCCATCAAAGATCACGCCGGCAAGAGGACCGACCCCGTCTTTACCGTTACCGCCGTTGAAGCTATGCAGCACTTTCTCCTTCCAGACGCCGTTCTTCCCGGGCGTCATCTCAAAGACAGTTCCGTATTCGTAGGTGCCGCCAGTTTGCGTTGTACCGTACAGATTGCCCGCAGCGTCGAAGATCAGCGTACCCCAGGGGAAGCTGCCGTCCTTGGCGCCGCCGAAGTTATGCAGCACAGTCTCGGTCCAGCCGCCGCCCCCTTTCGGCGTTAACTCGAACACCGTTCCCATATTATTGGTGCCTCCCCAGACCGTTGTGCCGTAGAGATTGCCGGCCTTGTCGAAAATCAGGGCGCCGTAGGGATAGTAGCCGTCCGTGCCGTTGTCGTTGAAGTTATGCAGCACGGTTTCAGTAGCCGCATAGGCGGTCGCCGCCAACACCGTCACCATAAAGATCGCCAGAACCGCCCTTGATGCGATGTAAACTGACTTGCCTTGCATGGGTAATTCCTCCGTTAACTCAGAACTTCCGCGCCCAGCGCTCTTGCTGCTTGCTTTCCTCGTCACTACGCATTGCGCAAAATGGCAAGGGAAACCGTCACGTTGATCGAAATAATCAAATCAAAGCCGATTCGATTCAGCTCCGAATGTTGGGCCGGATAACCGCAGGGGAGGGGTTCGAGCGGCCAATTGTCCTACCAGGCGCAAGGGGTGTCAAGAGAAGAAAGTGTGTTATTCCCAGGGAATCTGATGCGGAGACGAGAGTCTTGCGTGTTGTGCACGGTCACGATAGGTGCTTTTGTGGTGAAAGTCGCACCCGCTGGTAAAGCAGAAACGCAAGGTCCCTCGACTGCGAATCATCGTTCGCGAACGACAATTGATCGCTCGGGATGACGGGGGTATAAGGGTGCGCCCGCTAGACCATCCCTTTTCTCAAATCCTCGAGGGGATAGAACGTGCCACGCCAGACTACCCCGCCGCGTGTCAGAGTCAGCGTCATGGAACGCAGCAGGATGTAAATGAAGATCGCCGCGCCGATGGGATGCAAAACGAAATAATATGCGGGGATGTCCGACTCCCAGGACATTCCAACGTAAATGCCGAAGATGGACGCGAGAGCCAGCGCATAGGGCAGGCGCGCCCATCCGTGGGCAAGCCAGATTCCGACAAACGGCATGATGTTCAAGAATGCCAGGGCAAATGCGAAGAGCAGCAGGCGCCACGATTGGAACGACAGCAGAGCAAAGAAATTCTTGGTGAGGTTGTTTACCATGCCCATCGCGCCCTTTGCCCAGCGCAGCGAAATCAGGTCTGCCCCGTAAACATTGCGCTGCGCGTATCCGGCATTCTTCACAATTTTTCCCAGCTTCATGTCATCGAGCACTTCGAAGCGCAATGCCTGGTAGCCGCCGACGGCGTCGTATACACGGCGGCGGATCAGGTTGAACGCACCCACCCCCATATGGTCTTTCGTCTTGGGGTCGGCCACCTTCCAGGGGCGATGTCCGAAGACGAAAAGGGTTTGGAAAAAGGCGACGGTCATTCTTTCGCCTGGGCTGTGCATGATGATGCGAGGAAACAGGACCAGGTGGTCGGCGGATTCAGCCTCGGCATAAGCCAAAGCGCGGGTCAGAACGTCGGGACGGAAAAGCACGTCGGCGTCTGTAAACAGTAACCAATCGCCGCTCGCCTGATTGGCCGCGTTCCACATCGCGTGAACTTTACCCATCCAACCCGAGGGCAGCTCGGCGACGTGAATGACTTTCAGGCGACCGCTGGGATCCGCAGCTAAAGCAATTCGATCGATGACTTCGCCGGTGCGGTCGGTGGAGCGATCATTTACGGCGATGACCTCGTAATTGTCGTAATCGAGGGTGAGAAGCTGCGTGAGCGCCGGCCCGATGTGTTCTTCTTCATTGCGAGCGGGAACAATGATGCTGACGCGGGGATTTCCGCGGGGGGTGGCTGGTTTGCGATTCCATTCGGGACGCGAGATGTCCGCTACTTTAGGCATGCCCAGAGCGGCGTCCAGCAGGCGCGAAAACCAGACCAGGGCGAGGAAGCTGCCTATGATCCAATGAAGAACGGCCCAGTGAAGGAAAGCCCAATCCAAATGAATCATCCTGACTGGCCGCCGAGCGATCCAGGCTCGCCATCGACGCGTACTCGAGGAGCGAATCGCATGCCGTAAAACAGTATGGCAGAAGAAACCGCCATCGCGATGACCGGCAGGATGAAAGCAGCCTCGAGTGAGCGGCGGTCGGCAACGTATCCCATGAGGGTGGGCGAAGGAACATCGCCTAGAAGATGGAAAATGAAAATATTGACCGCGATCGCGGTAGCGCGGATATGTGCGCCGACGGAATTCACCAGCGCCGTGTTAAGAGGCGAAGTGTTAAACAATAGAAGAAATGCCGCGATCGCGATAGCGGGCACCATCAATGGTCCCTTGCTGAACAAGGCGACGATCATGACCGGCACACCGAGGCCCATGCTGACCGCGGACACAAAATAGTACGAACTTTTCATTCGCGGGAGCAGGCGGTCGCCCAGCCAGCCTCCTGCGAGAGACGCAAGAATGCCATCGACCACCACGATCTTGCCAAAGATCAAATTTGCTGATTCCAGACTGTAGCCGCGCACTCGGGATAGAAATGTTGGCATCCACACTTGTATTCCGCCGAGTGAAAACGTCGACGCGGCCATACCCAGCGTGACCGCCCAGAATGCTGGGTTTCGTGCCAGGCCTCGGATGGTCCCGCGCTCTGGGGTCTCTTTCAAGGAATCAAACTGTCCACGCGGCGGCTCCGGAATGAACGACAAAGCAAGAGCCAGCAGGAAGCCCGGAAACGCCGCGATATAAAAAGGAAATCGCCACCCGAAGTGGGCGCCGAGCGTGCCGCCCAATAAATAACCCGCAGCCGTCCCCACCGGGATCGCGAGATAAAACACGCCGAAGATGCGGCCGCGTTTGTTCTCAGGAAAAAGATCGGCGACGAAAGTGGGAGCGATGGTCACGAACGTCGCTTCCCCTACGCCCACCAGGGTATGACGAATCAGCAACTCCCAATAGGTGTGCGTGACCGCCGTGAAAAGCGTAAGCCCACTCCAGAACACAGCACCGAGGATGATGATGACCTTTCGCGAATACCGGTCGGCGAGCGGCCCGGTAAACGGCGCCGCGATCATGTAAAAGCCGAGAAATGCACTGGTAAGAAATCCAACCTGTGCGTTGGTGAGGTGAAATTCACCCTGCACCAGCGGCTGCACCGCAAACAAAACAGAACGATCAATGTAGTTGAGCAGGTTCAGCGCGGTGAGCAGAATGAGCGCAGTCCAGGGATAAAGTTTCGTCTGGGTCACTTGGCGAAGGAATATATCACGGCGCAGGAAAGGAACGAGAACCAAGAAAAAAGAGGATATTTTTCTCAGCGCTCTATGCGGCTCTTCTCAGCGAACTCTGCGATAAGCTCTCGCTCTGTTTTTCGAAACCCCAGCTTACTTCCGAGACTTCCCTGTCGGTCGCGGCCACTTCGCCACGATTACTGTAGAAATCCCACCCCGCGGACGAAAATCTCCTTTGACCTCCGCCCACACCGGACGCGCCCACTTCACCACATCATCAAGCACGCGGTTCACGATATTTTCCTGAAAGATTCCCACGTTCCGGTAAGCCTGCAGATACTCCTTCAGCGACTTCAATTCGAGGCAGCGTTTGTCCGGCATGTATCGAATCGTAAGCATGCCGAAGTCGGGCAATCCGGTTTTCGGACAAACCGAAGTAAACTCCGGGTCATCAACTACGATCTCGTATCCCGCAAACTGGTTCGGCCAAGTCTCGATCTCCGGGAACTGGGCATCGAGACCCGCTTGAGCGTGTTCCGACGTGTAGGGTGGCGGTTTGGACATGGCCCATTGTAACCGGACGAATCCGCCGAATTCTCCTGGGATTTGCGGTTCATTCGCGAAGTCACGCGCATCTAATTGAGCAGGTTCCCTCTAAAGCTCTCAGGGGCAACGAGTGGTACAGTTATTGCGTGCAGCAATTCGTGTGAATTAACGGTCTGTTATTGACGGCGAACAACGAAATAATGACCAATAATGGCGCCAGTTTTGTGACTCGACACCGCTGGCTCGCGGCCATGCTCGCGATTGCGGCAGCGGTCGTGTTGTTCGCATCTCTGTCGCGGGACCCTGCGGTGCCCGTGCGGGCGGTGACCGCGCAGCGGGGCACGATTCGAAGCGTCGTCTCCACCAACGGAAAAGTCGAGCCGCTGCAGAACTTCGAGGCTCATACGCCAATGGGCACCACCGTGCAGAAAATTCTGGTGCGGGAGGGCGATCAGGTTAAAAAGGGCCGACTTCTGGTGCAATTGGACGACGCGAAAGCCCGCAGTCAGGCTGCCCAAGCTAAGGCTCAAGTACTGGCCGCGGAGGCCGATCTTAGCGCTATCCAAAAAGGTGGAACCCGAGAGGAAGTTTTGACCCTCGATTCGCAAATCACGAAAGCACGTACTACGTGCGACACCGCGCAACGCAACCTGGACGCACTGCGGCGTCTGCGCGAACAGGGTGCGGCTTCTCCGGGCGAGATAAAAAACGCAGAGGATCAACTGAAACATGCCAATGCGGATCTCAATCTTCTTGTGCAAAAGCAGAAGAATCGTTATTCGCAGCCGGAGATTGCCCGGGTGGAAGGTCAGAAGTCGGAGGCTCAGGCCGCGTACTATGCGGCTGAAGATGTGCTCAATCAGTTGAATATTCGCGCTCCGTTCGATGGGACCGTCTATTCGCTGCCGGTCTTGCAGGGTGCATACCTCAATCCCGGCGACCTGATATTGCAGGAAGCGGATCTCTCGAAGGTTCGCGTACGAGCCTTCGTGGACGAACCCGATATTGGACGGCTCGTGCCTGGGGACAAAATCGAAGTCACCTGGGACGCGTTGCCGGAGCGAACATGGGAAGGCACGGTCAGCGTGATCCCGGCCGTCATAAAACTGCACGGCACTCGCAACGTCGGCGAAACGACCTGCGTCGTCGACAACAAGGATTTTAAGCTCCTGCCTAATGTGAATGTCGGTGTCACGATTATCACCGCGGAGCATCGCGACGTGCTCACCGTGCCTCGCGAGTCGGTTCATCAAGACGACGACAGCAAGGTTTACGTGTACCAGATCGTGAACAACGAATTACAGCGGCGGTATGTACAAACTTCGATCTCGAATCTGACAAAAGTAGAAGTGACCGGAGGGCTGCCAGAAAACGCTTTGATCGCTCTGGGGCCTACCAATCCCAATTCCAAACCGTTACGCAACGGTTTAGCCGTAAAGGTGGTTCGTTGATACATGATTTCAATTAAGAAACTTTCGATCATATTCTTGCTTACACTTCTTCCTTCGCTGTGTGCCGCTGATCAAGCGGATAGCAAACTGCTGGCCGAAGGCCGGGTGGACGATGCCGTGGTGTCGCTGCAGAGCAGAATCAGCGGCGCTCCCAAAGACGCCGAATCCTACAATCTGCTCTGTCGCGCGTATTTCGCACTTGCTGATTGGGACAAGGGTATTCCGGCCTGCGAGAAAGCTGTGTCGTTGGAGCCCGACAAGTCGCAATATCACCTGTGGCTGGGACGCGTCTACGGCGAAAAGGCAGATCACTCCGGCTTCGTGACTGCGGCGGGTTTGGCCAAAAAGGTTCGCAGTGAATTTGAAACCGCAGTGCGTCTGAATCCGAATAACGTCGAAGCGCGAACTGATCTTGCGGAGTTCTATCTGGAAGCTCCCGGGATTGTGGGCGGTGGACGCGACAAGGCCGAAGCCCAGGCCCAAACGATCGCCGCTCTAGATCCGGTCCGAGCGGGATGGGTGAAGGCGCGCCTCGCGGAAAAGAACAAGGATCTGGTTACCGCCGAGAACGAATATCGGGCCGCCATCGCGGCCAGCCACGGCAGCGCGCTTGCTTGGCGGAATCTGGCTTACTTCTATCGCCAAACCGGGCGTTTGGACGCCATGGAAGATGCTATCCGCCACGCCAGTACAGCTCCGATGGATCAACCCGAAGTGCTGATGGAGTGCGCGAATATGCTGCTCCACACCAAACGCAATCTGCCGCAAGCTACCCAGTTGCTGCGGCGGTATCTGTCATCCAGTCTCACTGTGGAAGCTGCGCCCGCCTTCAAAGCGCACTATCTGCTAGGAATGGCGCTCGAAGAACAAGGCAATAAGGCAGCGGCGGCTCAGGAATACCGCGCGTCCCTCGCCTTGGCCAAGAGCTACACCCTGGCCCAGACTGCTTTGGATCGGCTGAATGGACAAGTCGCCGACGTTGTGAATCCAAATTAGCTCGTGTGGTGCTGTCCACGGCCATTGCTTGAGCACGGTGTTCACTTACAGCGAACTCGGCGATGGACGTCCTGAAACGATCCGCTACCGCGGTACGATCCTGAAGGGTCGTTTGCCGCCAGAGCGATAGACGGAGAAGTCCCGCCGGTCGAGGGTAAAGATCGTATCGATGCCTTCCCGGTCAGCGAGGTAAACCAGTGCGGCGTCAGCAAGCTGAGGCCGAATGTCCGCATAAGTTTTCATTACCTCGGCGAGTGCCTCGCCTTCTTCGCCGGCCAACGGCAACAACTCCAGGAAGCCGCTGTCTGCACTTCGTAGCAACTGCTGCACCGCGGTCGGATAAGCGCGCAGCAGCCATGCCGCTTCAGTAATCACAGGCCAGCAGGAAAACAGTGGACCAGGAAGATGGCGCAGGGTCTCGACACAGATTTCGTGGTACTGGTCCGCCCGGGAGAGAATGGCAATCAGCGGGCCGGTGTCCACCAGAACCCGCTTCACTTATCCTCGCCAAAGCCTTCGAAGTGCCGGAGGTTGGTGCTCAAGTCTTTGGCGGGGGATCGGGCTGAAGAGCGGCGACCGCGCCGAACGGCGCCGATCAGTCCGGCTTCCTCTGCGAGTTCAAAGGCTGAACGCTCGCCGTTAGAGCGGCCAAGATGGATCTCCAGCGCTTCGCGAACGAGATCGGATTCCGTCTGACCCTTGACCCGGGAACGATGGCGAAGACGGCCCCCAAGTTCTTGGGGAATTCGAACTGTAATCCGCTCAGAGCCCATGTCAGACATAATAGCATAATTGTCAGACGTTTCCTGACGCTCGTAATTTCTCAGCTGGCGATGGTGGTGCCTCTGGTTGAGAACGGTCACCGATTTGCGAATCCTGGCCGCAGGCCCGAAAATCCATACAGTCCCATGCCCAAGAACTGGAAGACCAAGCTGATTCACTCCGACGCTCGCGCCCCACAAGGTTTCCATTCCCTTTCCACTCCGGTTTACAGAGGCTCAACCGTGCTCTTCCCAAATGCCGCGGCCGTCGACGACGCCTGGGACCAATACGAAGTCGGCTACACCTACGGTCTTTATGGCACGCCTACGACTCTGGAATTGGCGGCACGTGTTTGCGAGCTGGAAAAAGGCTTTCGCACTCTCATAACGCCCGGCGGCCAGGGAGCCATCGCGTTAATCAACCTTGCCTTTCTCAAAGCGGGCGACCACGTTCTGGTGCCGGAGAGCGTCTATACTCCGAATCGCAAGTTCGCGGCGGAAGTTCTGCGCCGTTTCGGGGTTGAGATCAGCTTCTATCCTCCGACTGTTGGAGCCGGAATTGCCACGCTATTCCGCGACAACACGCGCCTCGTCTGGTGCGAGAGTCCTGGCTCCATCACCATGGAGGTGCAAGACGTTCCCGCCATTGCCGAAGCTGCCCATCGCATCGGAGCTCTGGCCGTGCTCGACAACACCTGGTCCGCGGGCATTTATTTCGATGCCTTCACCCACGGCGTAGACATCACCATGCAAGCTCTCACGAAATACGTTGGCGGACACAGCGACCTCCTGCTCGGTTCGATTACCGTGCGCGACGAAGCCGCTTACAAACGCCTCGGCTCAACCCATCAACTGGTGGGCTGTGCCGCTTCGCCGGACGATTGCAGCCTCGCCCTGCGGGGCATGAAGACTCTTGCGGTCCGGCTGAAGACGGTCGAGGAAACTGCTCTCACGCTGGCGCGCTGGCTCGCCGAGCGACCCGAGATCGAACGAGTGCTTCATCCCGCGCTTCCCTCTTGTCCGGGACACGAATTCTGGAAGCGAGACTTCACTGGTTCGGCCGGCTTGTTCTCCGTTGTGTTCCAGGGACAATTCACCAAGCCCCAGGTGCTGGGGTTTGTGGATTCGTTGGAGCTTTTCAAGATCGGATACAGTTGGGCCGGCGTCACCAGCCTGGCAGTGGCTTACGATTTCCACTCCGCGCAGAACCGCCCGGACTACGGCCATCGCATCGTGCGTTTGAACATCGGGCTGGAAGACATCGCCGATCTCAAGGCGGACTTGGCCCAGGCGCTGGAGTCGATGAAGTGACCGGGCTCGCTAGCCGGCGCGGCTAAAGTTTACCCAGGCATCCGACGGCGGCTGAGGGTCACGATCGGCTTCGCCAGGAGGAAGCAACCCTGCAACCGCCTGAAGGTTTTCCCACGCCGCCTCGTTGAGCGCACGGTCGGCGCTAACGAGGTTGCGGATCATGTCCCACGCAGCCAGGTTGAGGGCGCCCTCCGGCGGAAGCCCCATGGCCAGAGAAACCGAGCACTGCGGGCAGAAACAGATTCGGCGGGCCGACGACTTTTGCCGCGGCCGGATGCCCACAGTCTGCGCAAACATATAGACAGCAACTGATTTGTGCCCAGTCTCAATCTCTCGACTACAGCGAAGACAACGTAAGTTTTCCAAGTGTGCCTTCCCTCAGTTGCAGCGGATGAACTAGAAGCTAATTTCTCGGGCATTCAGACACAAGTGTGCAGAAAGATTCCTGCAAGCCGTGGTGGTGGCCCACCTCTCCACTCGTATTCTCGAACGAGCTCCGCTCTTGCTTCTCAGGAGACTGCGCAGGCAGGCCAAACCCTTGGAATCATCGGGCTTTAGCAAAAAACTCGAGGTAGACCAGCACACAAACGACCCACGCCACCATAACAATCGCGACTTTCTTCAACAGTGACATGAAACAAAGTTTACTCGTTTTCTAGCTCTGTTGTACTCGCGCTGGCCGATTGTTCCGAAATCGTAATATCTGAAAGGCGCGAATTAAGGATATTGGCGCGCTTGCGCGCGTGGTCCGGGCTTCGCGCTCATTTACAATCACGTTTTCGAGTTCTTGCAACTTCTATTGAGGATGAAGCCATGAAACCTGCCTGCCGTAGTGCGTGCCGTCTTTCTCCGCTGTTTCTTACGGGTGTATTCCTGAGCCTGATTTCCGGAACGCTCGCGGCAGAGCAAATACCGCTGAAACATGCCGTGGAGCTGGCGCTGGCCCACGGCACGACGATGCAGGCTTCCCAGATCGATGAGCAGCGTGCCTTTGCCTCCTACCATGAAGCCCGCAATCAGTATTTGCCGCAGTTGACCGTCGGTTCGGGCCTGGGCAAGTCGTATGGGTATCCGCTGAGCCTGGAGGGGTCTGCGCCTTCTATCGTCAACACAACGGCGCAGTCGGCGTTAATCAATCCCGCGTTGCGCGATTTTGTCCGCGCGGCCAAAGCTGAGTGGCAGGAGAGCACCGTCCAAACAAAAGACCAGCGCCAACAGGTGATTCAGGATACCGTCCTGAGTTATGCCGAACTCAGCAAATGGGAAGCGCTCATGACCCACCTGACTCATCAATACGAGGACGCGCTCAAAATGGAGCAGATCGTCAACAAGCGCGTTCTCGCGGGCGTAGACACGCCGTTGATCCGGAACCAGGCGCGCCTGAATGCAGCTCGCGTTTACTTGCACATCTCGCAAGCGCAGGGCGCGATCGACGTGCTGCGCAACCGGCTTTCGCAATTGACCGGCCTTCCCGCAACTGCGATCGAGACTGTTCCTGAGTCCATTCCAGAATTGCCAGAGGTAAAGCCGGAAGACAATTTCGCGGACAAGGCAGCGCAGGAAAGCCCGTTGATCCAGATTGCCGATATTCGCGCCACCGCTCTTGCATTCCGTGCTCGCGGCGAACATCGCGCCATGTTGCCCAGCATCGATTTTGCCGCCCAGTACGCTTTACTCGCGACGTTCAACAATTACCAGAATTTCTTCCGACCGGGAAGCTTCCAGCAGAATAATGCCACGGTCGGCGTGGAAATCAGATTCCCCTTCTTGAATCCGTCGCAACACGCCCACGCCCAGGCTGCCGACGCAGTCGCGCTGCACGCTCGAAAGGATGTGGAGGCGACCAAAAACCAGGTTTCGGAACAGACTTTGAAGCTGCAACGTTCGGTCGAGCAATTATCGGCCGCCCAACAAGTCGTCGACCTGGAATATCAAATCGCGAAGTCCAATCTCGACACCACCCAGACCCGCGTCGACTCCGGCAGCGCGACTCTCCACGATTTGGACGACGCCCGCAATCAGGCCAATGAGCGTTACGACGCGCTTCAGGACACGAATTTCGAACTGCAACGGGCGCGCATCAGCCTGCTCCGAGCCACGGGCGAATTGGAGGATTGGGTGGGAGTCGGCAAGTAAGCGGGGAGATCCAACAGCGTAAGCCACAAAGGACACGAAGTTTCACAAAAGGAGAACCTCGTGCGGCGACCTCTTTGAGACCTCGTGTCCTTTATCGTCAGAAAGGCTTAGCCGATCTCACCGAGCGCCACTATCCCACTGGACGACCAGTTTCCCTGTTGGACGCATCAAACTATCCATTCGCCGTAAGCGTTTTGGCCGAGGGTGAGTCAGCTATTACACTGGTTTTGCACACACTTATCAGAAATTACGTGATGGCCGACGCTGGCACGGCAGGTACTTGAAGTGTACCTGGGTGCCCGCGGAAGGCGCTGTGAAATGTTAATATTAAGTCACACACACATATGCCATTAAAAACCTTGTTTTTGAATCCGCCGTCGTTCGAGAATTTCGACGGAGGCGCCGGCTCGCGTTGGCCGGCTACTCGCGAAATTGAAAGTTATTGGTACCCGGTCTGGCTTGCTTACCCTGCCGGAATGCTCGAAGGCTCTCGGCTGCTCGATGCCCCTTCGCATCACGTGTCGGCGGAAGAGACCATCAACATTGCCCGGGGTTACGAGTTTCTGGTTCTGTTTACCAGTACTCCAGGCTTCCCCGGCGACATTCGGCTGGTCAAAAAGATCCGGGAGGTCAATCCCAAGATCAAGATCGCCTTTGTCGGACCGCACGTCAGCGTGTTGCCGGAACGGTCTCTCAAGGATTGTGCTGAGATCGATTTCGTGGTGCGCAAGGAGTTCGACCACACGGTTTACGAGTTCGCTCATGGCAAGCCGCTGGAAGAAATCTTAGGGATTTCGTACCGGAAGAATGGATCGGTCGTGCATACCCCCGACCGCCCGGAGATTCAGGATCTCGACTCCCTGCCCCATGTCACGGAAATCTATCGTCGCGATTTGGATGTGACGAAATACAACGTGCCATTCCTGCTTTACCCTTATGTTTCTCTCTACACCACTCGCGGCTGTCCGGCGCAGTGCACGTTTTGCCTCTGGCCGCAGACTTTGAGCGGTCACCCTTGGCGCAAGCGCTCCACTGACGACGTGGCCCGCGAGATGGCCAATGCAAAAACTTATTGGCCCAATGTCCGAGAGTTCTTCTTCGACGATGACACCTTCAACATTCAGAAGGCGCGAACTATCGAACTCTGCTCCAAACTCAAGCCTTTGAAGCTCACATGGTCTTGCACCTCGCGTGTCACGACCGACTACGAGACTCTCAAGGCGATGAAGGACGCGGGCTGCCGACTCCTGATCGTGGGATACGAATCTGGCGATCCGCAGATTCTGAAGAACATCAAGAAAGGCGCGACCATCGAGCGCGCCCGCCAGTTCACCAAGGATTGTCACAAGCTCGGATTGGTAGTTCACGGCGACTTCATCCTCGGCTTGCCCGGGGAAACTCGCGACACCATTCGCAACACCATCGCATTCGCCAAGGAGCTGGACGTCGAGACAATTCAAGTTTCAGTTGCCCACGCTTATCCGGGGACCGAACTCTATGACTACGCCGTGAAGAACGGCTTCATGGTCGGCGACAACAAGATGGTGGACGAGGGCGGTCACCAACTCGCTCACATTCAGTATCCCGGCCTGCCAGCCGAAGAGATTCTCGAGTCTGTGCACCGTTTTTACGACGAATATTATTTCCGGCCCAAGGCGGTGTTCCGCATCCTGCGAAAAGCGGCATTCAACAACGTGGACCGCAAGCGCCTTTATAAAGAAGCAAAGACTTTCCTGAAAGTCCGTGCCATGCGCCACAAATGGGTGAAGGACAAACGCGAGAAGGACGATTCTGCCGCTGCGGTTGCTCCGGCAAAGGCCTAGTGGGCTTTGTCAGGAACTCGCTAATGAGGTGGTTAGCTTTGAATGTGGTCAGCTTTGAGAGGGCGCGGCTCCAGCCCGTCGGAAAAATGTTTCTTGAAAAAGGGCTTTAGCCCCTGAGGTTACGGCCATTACTGCATCCGAGTCCCCAAATCGGAATCTTGTTCCCACCTGCCGGGTAACAAAAGTGTGACCTTTCGAAAATATCTGGTGCTCGCTGGCGTGACGCTCTGTGCGTCCATCGGCGATTCGCTGCTCTCCCATGGCATGAAGCAAGTGGGCAGCATTTCCCTGAGCCATTTTTCTGATTTAATCCTGGCCGTGCTGAATCCCTCGGTTGCTCTGGGCATTTTGCTCTTGCTGGGATTCTTCGCGTCCTACATGATCGCCCTTTCCTGGGCTGACCTCACCTACGTTCTTCCCGCGACCTCACTGGGTTACGTTTTGCTTACCCTGATTGCGAAGTTTTTCCTGCACGAGACCGTGACAACGTCGCGCTGGATTGGAGTTCTTCTCATCTCGGCCGGCGTGGGATTCGTGACGCAGGGTCCAGCACTGACCCACCATCCAGCAAAAGCCAAAGCCCAGGAAGCAGCCTACGAACCCGCTTCAGCGAGGCCCGAACCATGAGGCTTGAACCATGAGGCTTGAACCATGAAGGACAAGCAATGAAGCAAGCCTACGCATGGAGTTCGATTGCCGCCATCGTGCTGGCTTCGACCACCGGCGACGTTCTGCTCTCCCGCGCCATGAAGCAGGTGGGAGACGTGGGCGAGCTCTGGCGGCAGAGCGGTCTCTGGACGGTGTTGGGACGAGTCCTGCGGAATCCAAACTTCCTGCTCGGTGTTCTCGCCATGACTACGGCCTTTTACAGTTTGTTGTTCGGACTATCCTGGGGCGATGTCAGCCTGATCGCACCGGCCTCGGCCTCTCTTACTTTTATAACCAACGCGATTGCGGCCAAGCTGTTTCTGCACGAACGAGTCGATCACCGCCGCTGGATGGCCGCACTGCTGGTGGCAGGCGGCGTGGTTCTGCTGGCCGCGTAAGTCGGCGCGTCCTTCGAAACCCTATCCGAACCCCGATGGCACTAATTCCAGGCAGATCTCTCGGGTTTGCCCGCCACTCGGCCGGAGCGAGATAACGGGAGCCCACCACAAATGACATCTTTCTTTGAGAGTCGCATTTTTGTGCTTTTTGGGGTTAGCATTGACTGAGACGGGAGAGACTGGCAGGGCGCTAAGGAGATGGAAAATGCGATCGACGGATTTGAACGAAGCTTCTACCATAGCTTTCCGCGAAAGCTGCCGTCGGAGACGCCAGAGCTTGTCATCACAAAAGGGCTAGAAATTCTAAAGGGAGTTAAGAATATCGGCATGGTCCTCGCTCCAGAGGTTGTGGAATGGGGGATTCCCCAAGTAGACAGCACGACAAAGGTAATCCGCAATAGACAGACGAGAATCTGCTTCACAGAGCTCTCGCAATCCGAATTGTCTGGGCATGCGAAATCATTTGGTCCGTTCTCGTTGGAGTTCCCAATCCAGGTGTTGCGGCAGTTCGGAATACTCCCCGTCATATACGTGCCGCAAATGGTGAAGGGCGATCGGCTACTCAGCTCAGTTGGTCCGGTCATCGTGTGGATGTTCGAGAATGCTCGACATACGTTGGATCTGCTGGACCAGTTGTCCAAACTTTCCGATCCGCGGTCCGCCCTAGAGCTTGCTCGCAGGACGAACCCAGAGGCCACTCACGTCGATCCAAATTACGTACTGCATCTCCAGAACAACAATGAGGATAAGGCGATTGTTCAACGCTTCGAGGTAAAGGCGAGCATCGTCCGCGGCATATTGGATTATCTAAACTATAAGACAGCCCCATTTGATCTGATGAGAGGCGCTATCTACGCAGCTCAAAACCTGTTCTATCCGACGGACGATCAATTCAACGACAAGCTCCTTTCCTACTATCGACAGCGGGAGTGGAGAATTATTCCAGGGGCAACAGTTGAGGGCAAGACAAACACGCGAATGGCAACTTCGGTCGAAAAGGAGTTTCTGCTGGGTCTCGATCACAGATTCTGGTCGCGGGAAATTGTGGACGATAAGGGGAGCTTCCGCAGAATTGACGAGGCTCAAGTAATCGATGAATTCCAGGGGAAGCACATCTCAGAATTCATTGGGAGAGTGATCGCGCCGCTTGGAGCCTACGATCAAGCGCGGGAGGTCTTCGGCGATAGGGTGGGAGTTCCGCCAGAAATGACCCGACGCTGAGGGATTTGGCCAACGAGATAACCGGCCCGGTGCCCCAGGTTCGTCCCCGCTCATGCGGCGCTAACTTGGGTCTAACCCGTACGCCGACGCCTCGCGCTCCTCACTCCCAATTTGGGAACCGGCTTCGCGCCGCGCCTCTTTTTCATTGACCTTCATCATTCATCAGCGATAACATAGCTATGCAAAGATTATCTACAAGATAATCACGTTCTTTGACAATCGAACCCACGAACGGGCCAGCGCCGCAAATCATGCTCAAGGCGAAAACCGTCCTTCGCTGTTGTTCCAAAATGGAGTAGCAGCCAACCATCGCCCACGATAACTCCAATGTTTCCAAGATTGTGCCTGTAACTACCTTAAGAACCATAGATCTAGAAGGCAAGAAAAATTCCGATCGTTTGTTTTCTAGATTTTGCGGGAAATCGAGTGTTTTTTTTCAGGGAAATTATGCACCGAAATAGGTGCATTAGACGTGAAGCCTAAGTTCAGCCGGCAACTGGGAAGCAGCCTTGAAGCTCATCCGAACAGCCGCATGAATCCGGTCGCGGGCAGATCTGGCACAAGAAACGACGAATCTTTTATTCCCGCAGCTCGGGCCACGCATTCCGCGGCTATGTATCCACTGCGGACTGCGCCCTCCATCGTCGCGGGCCATCCCGTCGCGGTCCAGTCTCCGGCTAGAAAGATCTTCGGCCAGACCGTTTCTGACCCGGGACGGTATACGTCCACTCCGGGCCGCGGCGAATAAGTGGCGTGGACTTCCTTGATCACTGTCGATTTCACCAGGTTCGCGTCTCGTGCGCCGGGAAAAAACTCGCGCAGCTCGGCCATCGCTAGCTCGATGATCTCCGCTCGCGACTTTTCGACCAGAGTCTTGGATGAACTCACGACCAGTTCGACGTAGCTGCCGTTTCCGCTCTCGTTGCGCCCGAGTAGTTTCGATTTGTGAAACATCCATTGAATGGTTCGATCCAATAAGACAGCATGATCAAGATCAGTGATCTGGCGATCGAACCAGAGATGAATGCCGGTGATGGGTGAGGTCTCGAATCGCGTCAGCACTCGCCGCAAAGGCTCCGCAACTGACGTCTGCGGCAGTATGCGGGATAAAACATCAAACGGGACGGCGACAACAACGAAGTCAAAGCTCGTTTCCTCACCCGACACCAGCAGCTTCACGCAATGCTGGTCGGATAGAAAAGATTCCACGCTGCAACGCAATCGGACTTCGCCTCCACGCGCGTTGATGTAGTCTCCAGCCACGCTGTAAAGCTCGGTTAAAGGGACAGTCGGCACGCCCATCCGTCCCGCCGCGGCCGATTTCAAAAATGATTCTCGCACCACCTGAGCCGCGTAGGGCACGGACATGCGATCTAATTCTTCATTCAAGGCACTTACCAGCACCGGCTTCCAGAAGCGTTCGATGGCTTGCTTTGTCTGTCCGTGGCGGCGCAGCCATGTCAGGAAGGCTTCGCCGTCATCTCGCGGCGTCGCAGGGGCCAGAGCTGCCATCGCCATGCCAATCGAAAGTTTGTCGGACAGGTCCAAACAGTCGGCGCGCAGAAAAGCCGGTGCGTTGTGAAGCGGCGCAGGCAGTTTCGATTGCACGATCACCGAGGCGCGTCCACCTGGTTCGAGGAAAGTCAGCCGGTCATACCAGCGGATCTTGTTCTCAACGCCAAGCCGTTCGTAGAACTTGATCAGATTGGTGCAGCAGCCGAGCAGAACGTGCTGGCAGTTGTCCACGACTTCGCCGGTGCCGGGATGCTGATACGAAGAAGCGCGTCCGCCCAGGTAAGGGCGCCGCTCGAACAGGGTCACGCGGAAGCCGCTGCTGCCAAGGGCGCAACCGGCGGCAAGTCCCGCCAATCCCCCTCCGACGATAGC
Source organism: Terriglobales bacterium (assembly GCA_035601995.1). Lineage (GTDB taxonomy): Bacteria > Acidobacteriota > Terriglobia > Terriglobales > Acidobacteriaceae > JABDBE01. Next base: position 15,090 of record DATNNE010000047.1, on the reverse strand, counting down.
TACTCGGGAATTTTGTACAGGACGCTCGTTCATCAGGACAAGCGTTTCAGGAAGCCCTTGGCCAGAATGCCGAGCTTCTCGCGCACGGTAAGGCTGACCTTCTCACTGAACACATCGTATTCACGCAGCGCAATCTTGTCGAGCAGACGCTGGTAAATGGTCATGAGCACCCAGAGCGCGGGCTGGCTGTCCTCTTCGACCAGAGGAATGAGTTCGTCTCCAGCCTGGTAATACTCGCGAGCGCGATCGGCCTCCATCGCCAGAAGCGGGCGAAGTAATGCAGGATCCGAGACCGACTCCAGCGCGGAAATTGAAATTCCGAACTTGTCCAGATCCTCTTCCGGCAAATAAACGCGGCTCATGCTGGCGTCTTCTTTCACATCGCGAATAATGTTAGTGAGTTGAAACGCGATTCCCAGGCGTTCAGCCAGCGGCTCCGCCGCCGGATCGCGATAACCAAACACATGAATGCAAACCAATCCGACGACCGACGCCACGCGGTAACAATATTGATAGAGGTCGTCAAAGGTTCGGTAATGGGCGCGCAGCGCAAGAGGCACGGGCGGTTCGGCTGCGGGCATGTCGTTCGCGCCCGGACCTCCCTCGACATCCATCGCGGTGCCGTAGGCCAATTGATCGAGCAATCCAACCCGAATGTTGTAGCGGCGCTGCGCGTCAGTCAGAGCCAACAGTACGGGTTCGTCAGTGGGCTGGCCAGACTGGGCGTGGTGAAAGGCGTCCAGCCAGGCGGTGAGCTTCTGCCGCCGGTCGTATTGCGACATGGATTCATCGTCGGCGATGTCGTCACAACGCCGCATGAAAGCGTACACAGCGCACAAAGCCTGACGCTTGGCGCGCGGTAGCACCAGAAACGCGTAATAGAAGTTCTTGGCTGTCGACCGCGTAATGCTGCGGCAGACCGAGTACGCAACCGCCAGTTGCGATTCGGTCGGCACGAACGGTGTTGGAGCTGGCTGCACCGCCGTACTCATGTCCGCCTTCCCCACAATTTCCCCCAGGCCACACCCGCTACCAGCGCCAGTTTGCGTGATTTTGAAATTGCCGGACGCCTGCCCAGCACGTTGTATCCCTGGGCTTCGATGGCGTTCAGAATCTCCTGACCACCCCGGCTGAACAATTCAATGTCGACGGCCAAGTCACGATCCACCTGCTCGATCAGCGGCAGGCCCCAGCAGAACCAATCGCGGGCGCGCTCCACTTCGAATCGCATCATGTCGCAAAAAGCGGATGTATTGCGTTGCGCCGCGAAGTCATCTTCACTGACTCGAAAACGGCGCAGGTCTTCGAGGGGAAGATAGATTCGCCCATTGGCATAGTCCGGGCTGACGTCCTGCCAGAAATTCGCCAACTGCAAAGCAGTGCAAGTGAAATCGGAAAGCGCCTGCCGCTCCGCGTCGCGGTAGCCGCACACATACAGCACGAGATGTCCGACGGGATTCGCAGAATACCGGCAATAGCTGAGAACATCCTCGAACGTGGAATAGCGTGAGACTCTTTGATCCTGGCGAAACGCAGTGAGCAAATCGACAAACGTTTGTTTCGGGATCCCGCACTTGCGCACAGTTTCCGCCAAGGCTACGAACACAGGATGCCGCGGACTCCCTGCGTAGCACGCATCGAGCTCAGCCTCCCACTGATCCAGTAATCGCAAAGAAGCATTCGCATCGCCGACTTCGTCACCTAGATCATCCGAGATGCGGCAATAAGCGTAGACGTTGAAAAAATCCTGCCGCACTTTTTCAGGAAGAAACCAGCTGGCAACCGAGAAATTCTCGTAGTGCGAACGGGCCAGACGACGGCAGTACTCCTCTGCCTCGGCTTGGGTGGGGGCTTTCTCGGGAATGGCGTACTCGAGCGGAAGACTGCCCCACCCCTCCTGCCTTGAGGAAATAGCCGCAGTCCGGGAGTCGCTGGCAATCGATGACATGATCAGTTTCGTCAATGCAGGCCCCGGCATCTGCGGGGCCCCAAGAGAAATCCCGCCTCAGTGCCCGGGAATAATGGCGGTCTTGATATCGCCGTTGCGGTTCAGCATGTGATGGAAAACTTGCTGCAGCCGGGATAGTGGCGCTTCGCCAGTAATGTAATCCGTAGACCGAATCTTCTTCTCGGCGATCAAGGCGAAGGCTCTGCGCACGGTCTCTGGCGTGTGATGGAAAGTCGCCTTCAGAGTGACCTCCGAATAATGCAGCCGGTTGGTGTCAAGCTGCACTTTGGTGCCGCTCGCACAGCCACCAAAAAAGTTCACCGTCCCGCCCTTGCGCACCATATCGATCGCCATCTCCCAGGCGTCCGGACGTCCCACCGCCTCGATCACCACATCACTGCCGCGCTTCTCAGGGGAGAGTGTCCGCACGGCTTCCACCGGATCCTTGACCTTAGTGATTTGCACTACGTCATGCGCGCCCATATGTTTCGCGGCTTGCACTTGAGCATCGCGCTTCACCACAGAAATCACATTGCAGCCAACCGCCTTGGCCACCTGCACGAACATTAAGCCAATCGGACCGCCTCCGACCACGGTAACCGTGTCGCCAATCTCCACGCCAGTCTCGTGCAGGCCGCGCAGCACGCAGGCCAGAGGCTCAACCATCGCCGCTTCTTCATAGCTCACATCCGGCGGGATCGCCAGCATGTTGATCTCGACAATTCGCCGCGGAATGCGAATGTATTCCGCATAAGCCCCGTTGTTGAATAACAGGTCTTCGCAAAGGTTGGCCTGATGCTTGGAGCAGTAAAAACACATCTGGCAGGGCGCAGAGTTCAACGCTACCACCCGCATTCCCTTCTTAAATCCGCGTACGCCCGGCCCAACCTCCTCGATCACTCCCGCCAACTCATGCCCGAACAACGCCGGAGGAACAATCATGCGCGCGTGGTACCCGCGCTGATACACCTTAAGGTCTGTCCCACAAGTCAGAGCGACTTGAACCTTCACCAACACTTCCCCATCACCCACACGGGGAATGGGAACTCGCTCGATTTTTACGTCCTCTTTGCCATAGAGGACCGCTGCCGTCATCTTTCCGTTCAATTTCTATTTCCTTCCCACGAACTGCCCGCTTGAATCACAATCTTCATCGAATCCGGTTGCGGACTCGCCGCCAGTTTGAGGGCTTCCACACCGTCCGATAAAGAGAAGCGGTGACTGATCAAACCTTCCAAGTTCATCTCGCGGCTCATCACAAACCGCACCGAATCTTCCTGCAGTTCAACCGACGCGCTATACGAACCCAACAATCTCTTCTCGTCCACGCAGATCGCGGCCGGATCAATCGTAGCCTCCCCGCGAACCGTCTGCGCGAACAGCAAGACCCTGCCCCCCGGACGCACCGCATCCATGGCAGTCCGAATCAGGCCGTTCCCACCGACCGCAACAATGGCTGCGTCGGCGCCCCGGCCCTCTGTCTGCTCCCGCACCGTTTTCACCGGGTCGACGTGGGAAGCATCAATCACATTCGTTAAACCGTACGTTTTAGATATTGTAAGCCTCTGGGGATACAAATCGGAAGTTACTACTGCAGCCCCAGAACGTTTGGCCAACGCACTCAACATGATGCCGATCGGCCCTTGTCCAATTACTAGAACACTCTCGCCGGGCACAAGTTGCAGCGTCTCAATCCCCTTCATGCAGGTATTGACGGGTTCGACGAAGCACGCTTGCTCAAACGAGACTCCATCCGGGATGCGAACCGTGCCGTGATTAACGATCCAATCCATCACCCGAACATACTCGGCGAATCCGCCACCTGAAGGTTCGAAGCCCGCAGTACACCCGACTTTCTTGTAGGTCTCGCACTGAGCAAAAGTCTTGTGGCGGCAGTAGTAGCATTCGCCGCACGGAATGTGATGGAACACCACCACTCGATCGCCCGGCTTAAACTGCTTGACCTCACTCCCTACAGCCGCTACCACGCCCGAGGTTTCGTGACCGAAGATGCGTGGCGCCGAATGTGAACCGCTGGAGATTTTCTTGAGATCGGTTCCGCAGATTCCGCAAGTGTGCACCCGGACCAGCAGCTCTCCCGCCCCGATCTTCGGCACCGGAACGGTTTCCACACGAACATCGTTCACACCGCGATAAACCGCTGCTCGCATGGTGGTCGGAATCGCCCGCTTCGTTTCTTCGATCGTAAATTGTCCAGCGATTGCCATCTTGCCCTGTCATCCCTCACGAAGTGAGGGATCCCTACCTCGCCTTAGCCACTACCTTAGTTATTGGATGCAACTCCGGTCCCGAAACCTCTGATTTCTTTGGCTCCTGGATGTACCGCTCCAGCTCGGCGCAAAGTGCCCGTGAGGCTTTCGCAACATTTCTGGCCAGTTGAATTAGCCGCGGCCAAAGCCACGGACGCAGCGTCGCAGAAATAGCAAACCTTCTAGTCTTAAATTGACCCTTCTCATCGACGAAGCGATCCAGCGTCGGCATCTCAAAGTCGCTCTCATCCGAGATTGCCTTCACCGCCATGAATCGCACACCCCGCGCCTGCGCGCCTCGCGCCACGGCAGCAGCTTCCATATCGACTGCCTGCGCCCCGTAGGACTCGGCCAGCTTCTTTTTCTCTTCGACGCCCGCAACCGCGGCGGCGCTGACCAGCACTCCATGCCCTGTGGCCATTTCGACGCGGCTGCCGTCCCGCGCGTCGACCACGCTGCTCGGTGTAAAGATGTCTCCCACCTTCAACGCCGGATCGAGCGCTCCCGCGAAGCCCGCCGACAGCACAAGTTCGGGCTGATACAGCGCGAGCACGGCCTCGGTTGCTCGGCGAGCAGCCTCCGCTCCGATGCCATCACAAACCAGCACAGTCTGGCCGCCCTCGAAAAACTTGAAACGCCGACCTTCGTGCTCCCGCTCAACTCTGTTCCAGCGCTTGATTAGCAGGCTTACCTCGCGCTCCAAGGCGGCTACCATCGCGACTTTGGTCGAGTTTGGCATCTTCAGCCTCGCGGCGCATATCCATTCGCCACAAACCAGTCCGCCGCCCGCCGCAACGCGTCGCCCACCGGAACAATCTTCCATCCCAGTTCACGTCCAGCCTTCGCGCAGGATACGAACATCTTTTTCCGTCCCATGCGCACAGCGTCGATCGTCGCCCGCGGTTCTCGGCCAAGAATACGCCCGGTCACAATTTCGTCCACGACGCCAGTCGCCAGTGCGAACACGTATGGAACTTTTACCTTGGGCGATGGCAACCCGGTAATCGCGCCCAGCTTGTCCAGAATCTGCTTGAGCGTCAGATTCTCTCCGCCCAGAATATAGCGCTCTCCGCTTCTCCCTTTCTCCAGCGCAGCTACGTGGCCGCGCGCGCATTCCCTGACATCCACCAAATTCAGCCCCGTATCCACGTACGCAGGAAACTTCTTTTTGAGGAAGTCTACGACAATGCGCCCTGTGGGGGTGGGCTTAATGTCCTGCTCGCCAACCGGCGTACTGGGATTGACCACAACTACATCCATTCCGCCGCGGCCCGCCGCAAGCGCAACCTCTTCGGCCATGAACTTCGAACGTTTGTAGTGGCCGATCATGCCGTCGAGCGAAACTGGAGAATTCTCGTCAGCCGGATGACCATTCGAAGTGAATCCCATGGTCGCAACACTCGACGTGTACACCACCCGTCGCACATGATTCTTCCGCGCGGCTTCGAGAATCGCCCGCGTACCTTCAACATTGGCACGGTACATCTGTTCCGGATCGCGAACCCAAAGCCGGTAGTCAGCCGCAACATGAAACACCACGTCGCAGCCTGACATTGCCTTTTCAATCGACGCCGGATCGCGCAGATCGCCGATAACCCGATCCGCATTCAAACCCTGAATATTTCTCGGATCACTGCTGGACCGAAGCAGCAGCCGCAGATCAGCCCCCTGCTCGGCCAACACACGCGCCACGTGACTGCCTACAAAACCAGTTGCGCCGGTGACGAAAGCTTTCATGAGGAGCTGTCAGCGAGCACTCGGCCTGAGAACTGGGAACCGAGAACTGACAACTGTTCTTACTCCAGCCTCTCGGGCTGCAGAGAAATATCGGTCGCCCCCGCCGCTTTCTTTTCCCAATAATGCCGCACCCAGTTTTCCCAACTCTTGCCCGCAGCCATATCGCGCCCGCTAAATGCCAGCGCGGCAATTTCTGCGTAGGAAATTTTTATTCTGGGAGAACCATCTTTCGGCAGCAACCGCACGAAGCTGTCGGAAAGCCCGCTTCCACTACTACGATCGAAAATGTAGCCTTCAATCTTTGCGCCATCTTTTCGCGTGATCGAGACATCGCCGCGATAATCGAATGCTTGCTCCAGTGCCTTGCGCAGGTCTTCCTCATTGGCCAGCGACGGAACCGATCCCTCGAGCTTTTCGTGAACCGTTCCCGGAACCAACTCGAGCGAGTTCGGGTCCAGAGAAGCGGAAGGCCCGTGCCCAGCTTCCCGCCCGCTCAAACCCGTGTCTCCTCACCCGTCGGAGCGCCGATCTGCACCAGAGGATTGACAGCATGTGCCGGCTGAGCCGCGTCATCCAGCAGCCTTAGAGCTGAAGCATCTTCATATCCGCCGAACATGCGCGCCTTCACTTCTTGCCACATGCCACTAACCGACCCAAACAAATCGTTCACGGCGGACGCTTCATACCCGCTATGCACCATGCAATTCGCGCACTTAGGATTCCCCGACTCGGTCCCGTAATTTTCCCACGCGGTCGTCTCTAGCAATTCCGCAAAACTATCCGCGTAGCCGTCCTGCAGCAAATAGCAGGGCTTCTGCCACCCGAAGACGTTGTAGGTCGGCATACCCCAAGGCGTGCACGCATACTCGCGCTTCCCCATCAGGAATTCAAGAAACAGCGCTGACTGATTGAAGCGCCACTTCTTGTCGCGATTGGAAAGCATGGCGCGAAACAATCGCCGCGTGCGAGCCCGGCCAAGGAAGCGTTGCTGATCCGGCGCTTTGTCGTAAGAGTATCCCGGCGACAGCATCATGCCCTCGACACCCAGTTCCATCATTTCGTCGAAGAAGGCGCGCACGCTCTTGGGATCGGCTCCATCAAACAATGTCGTATTCGTGGTCACGCGAAAACCGCCGTCCAGCGCGGCTTTGATCCCGTCGATCGCTTTGTCGTACCCGCCTTCGAGACAAACCGAAAAATCGTGATGCTCCCGCTGTCCATCCATGTGAACGGAAAAAGTCAGATACTTGCTCGGCTTGAATAGATGGATTTTTTCTTTGAGTAGCAGCGCGTTGGTGCACAGATAAATATATTTCTTGCGCGCCACTAATCCTTCGACGATCTCGCCGATCTGCGGATGCAGCAGCGGCTCGCCGCCAGGAATAGACACAGTAGGCGCGCCACATTCATCGACCGCCCGGAAACATTCTTCCGGCGTAAGCTGCGACTTCAACACATGCGCCGGATATTGAATTTTCCCGCAGCCCGCGCACGCCAGATTACAGCGGAACAGCGGCTCCAGCATCAGCACCAGCGGATACTGCTTCCGTCCCCTGAGCTTCTGCCCCAGGACGTAAGTCGCCGTAGTCCACATCTGAGAAATTGGTACCGCCATTCGTCTTCTCCCCCGTACCGCCCTAATCCACCAATCTTGTCATTCCGAGGAGCGAAGCAACGAGGAATCTGCTTCTCGCCCGCCAGCACCAGGAAACCGATCCTCGCCAACTACCCAATCCGCCGCACGCCCGTTCCCTGCGCCGCCCCCACCATCGCCTTGGCGTAAGTCGTCAACGCGATCAGCGGGAAATACTGCCGGTACAACGTATAAGTCAGATAAAACACTCGCGGGAAACCCGTGCCCGTAGTCTGCGGCTCATCCCATCCGCCATTCTTTTTCTGCGTGCGCAGCAAATACGCAATCCCACGCGCCACCGAATCACTTCGGGTATCGTTCGCCGCCAGCAATCCCATCACTCCCCAGGCGGTCTGGGAAGGCGTGCTTGGCCCCACGCCGCGGGTGTTGGGATCGTCGTACGAACCACAAGTCTCGCCCCAACCGCCGTCCGCATTCTGCACCATGCGCAGCCACTCCGCACCCTGCTGCACATATGGCTCATGGTGATCGATGCCCATCGCTTCCAGGCCGCGCAGCACCTGCATCGTGCCGTAAATGTAGTTCACGCCCCAACGCCCGAACCACGATCCATCGGGCTCCTGCTCTTCGCGAATGAACTTCAACGCCTTCTTCACGCGGGCATCGTTCTTGTCGTATCCGTATGCTGCGAGCATCTCAAGAATACGCCCCGTGATGTCCACCGTCGGTGGATCGAGCATGGCGTTGTGGTCGGCGAAAGGAATGTGCTCAAACACCATCCGCGTGTTGTCCTTGTCGAACGACGCCCAACCGCCCGATTTGCATTGCATCGAGAAAATCCAGTCGATGGCTCGCTGCACAGACTCGCGCTGATAGCGGCCGTTGGGATGTTCCACTTGACCCAAGCCGAGGCAAACCATCGCGCTGTCGTCTACATCCGGATAAAACTCGTTGTTGAACTCGAAGTACCAGCCGCCCGGCTGTCCTTCCTTGTTCTTCACTTTCCAATCGCCGACGGTGCGAACCTGCTTCTGCAGAATCCAATCGGCGCACTTGATCATCCGTGGATCATTGGCCGGAACGCCAGCTTCGCCCAGCGCAAACATGGCATACGCCGTGTCCCAAATCGGCGACATGCAAGGCTGCATCCGGAAAGTATCGCCTTCTTCGATTCCGAGCTTCTCGAATTCATCCAGGGCGCGAATCACTTGCGGATCATCCAGCGAGTAGCCCAAGCATCGCAGCGCGATAATGGCATTCAGCATCGACGGATAGATCGCGCCCAAGCCATCGCTCATTTCGAAGCGTTCCAGCATCCATTGCTCCGCCCGCTTGAGCGCCAGCCAGCGCAACGGACGAACGTGTACCATCTCGAACCAATGCGTGAGCCGGTCGAAAACCAAAAAGAAGTTGCGCCAAGAGATCAGCTTCTTCGACCAGTGCAGATGCATCCGCGACTTGTCGCGGCCGCCGACAAATAATTCCTCCACTCCCATGTCGTCAGGAATTTTCTTGAACGGCTTTTTCGCATAGCAGATCGAAAGCGGAACCAGAATCGCCCGCGACCATGAAGAAATTTCGTAAATATTGAACCAGAACCATTTGGGAAACAGCACGATCTCCGGCGGAATCGCGGGCACCGCGTCGTAATCGAACTGCCCCAGAAAACACAAATAAATCTTGGTGAAAGTATTGACCTCAGTCACCCCGCCCATCTCAAGAATCCGCGCCCGCGCCCGCACTAAAGCCGGGTGATCGGGTTTATAACCGCTAAGCTTCAGCGCAAAATAACTTTTTGCGCTGGCTGAGACGTTGGACGGGGCGTCTACGTAAATGCCCCAGCCGCCGTCTTCGTTTTGGTGTTGGAGGATCCAGTTGCAACACTTCTGAAAGCGCACCGGATCGCCCGTGCCAAGCAGCGTGTGCAGCAGAATGTAGTCGGATTCTAAAGTCGTGTCGGCGACCAACTCGCCGCACCAGTAGCCTTCTTCGTGCTGCTGGGAGAATAAAAACTTACGCGCGCCATCGACTGCGGCTGCAACCCGGCTGGAGAGATCGTCTATTTTTCCAAAGCGCAATAGCGGCGCACTTGACGCCGAAAACGAGGGGGAGTTTTCGTCCATATGTTTAATTCTTTACTCCGCACTAACCGCGCTGGGGGCGCTGGCAATCGCCTCCACAATCTCGGGAGGCAAGCCAAAGCGCACGTTTTCGGGCATGACTTCGACTTCCTGCACGTTGCCGAAGCCCTTGCTGGTCAAAAACTTCACCACTTCTTCCACCAGGCATTCCGGAGCCGAAGCTCCGGCCGTCAAAGCAATGGTCTTCACGCCTTCCAGCCACTCCGGCCTGATGTTTTGGAAGCTGTCTATTAGATGCGAACTCGTGCCCAGGTTGCGCGCTACTTCCACCAGTCGATTCGAATTCGAACTGTTATCCGACCCCACGACCAACAGCAGATCCGCATCCGAGGCCACATGCTTCACCGCGACCTGCCGGTTTTCCGTCGCATAGCAAATGTCCTGCGCCGCCGGCCCTTTGATATTCGGGAACCTCGCGCGCAGTGCGGCAATAATGTCCTTGGTCTCGTCAAGACTCAGCGTAGTTTGGGTGAGATACGCCACGCGGTCGGGATTTGGCACGGTCAGTGACTTCACCTGCTCCGGCGAACCCACCACCTGCGTCACAACCGGAGCCTCGCCCAAAGTTCCAATCACTTCGTCGTGGTCGTGATGCCCAATCAGGATGAGCGAATAGCCTTCCTTGGCAAATTTGACCGCCTCCACGTGAACCTTCGTGACCAGCGGACAGGTCGCATCAATCACCCGCAAATCGCGCGCCTGACTGGCTTGCCGCACCTCCGGCGAAACTCCATGGGCGCTATAAATCACCCGCTCGCCGGGAGGAACCTCGTCCACGCTGTCGACGAAAATCGCGCCCTTGCCTTGCAGTTCCTCGACCACAAAACGGTTGTGCACGATCTCCTTGCGGACATAGATCGGCGGCCCAAAAGCCTCCAAGGCAATCCGGACAATATCAATCGCCCGCACCACCCCCGCACAAAATCCCCGGGGCTTCAATAAAAGCAGCGTCTTGCCATTGCTAGTAGGCACGATAGGGTTCCTATAAGGGTACACTTCCCCACTATGGTTTATCTATTTAAGCTACCCGAAAGAACCAATTTGGTCAACGTAAGCCCAAGAACCGCATAGGATTAGCAGTGATCGGGGAATATCGGCCAGCGAACGGAGAGGGGTAGGTATCGGAGCCCTAATTCATTAACCACAAAGGACGCAGAGTTACACGGAGGGAATGCGAGGATTTACGTCGTCTGCGTACTTTCGTAGCCTTCGTGGTTTAATGGGTGGATCGGTGATAAGCCAAAATCTTGTCAAGCCCCCCAGACCCCCGTTTTTCCCGCAAGTTGCTCATTCCATGGCCACAATAAAGTTGAAAACCATGTCATAGTTACCTTATTCAACCTGCTATTCTAGAAGAGTAGGTATTCAGGCGCGGGTTTCAGACCCCGCGCCTTTTTGTTTGTCCGCGATTCTGCGGACACGTCCAGCCCGAAATCCCGAACACAATCTGAATCTCCAGGAGACAAAGATCCGGCGCGGCCTAACCGCTGACGCCCTCATTTGCACCATGAAAAAACAATCTGAAAGTCGCCCCTTGCAATCCGCGCCACGACGCACGAGCAGGAATCTGCCGGAATGCCTCTACAAAAAACGTCAGGGAGAATTGGCCGAGTTGGCGTTTATGTGCAAGGCGGCCGGCCTAGGTCTGGGGGTTTCGAAACCCTATGGCGAAACCGAACGCTTCGACTTCATTATCACTTCCGGAAGGCGGGTGTGGCGGGTGCAAGTGAAGTCGACCTCGAGGCTTTGCCATCGTCATTATGCGATACACGCCCACGGCAGCAGAAGACGCGATGTCGACCTTTACACCAAGGACGAAATTGACCTGATTGTGGTGTACCTGATTCCCGAGGACGCGTGGTACGTGATTCCTATTGGGGCGATCAAAGGGCGGCGATCGCTGTATTTCTATCCCAATGGCAGCCAGAGGGGACGAGCGAAATGGGAGAAGTATCGGGAGGCGTGGTGGTTGATGAAGTCGAATCGCAAGTCGGGTGGGGGGAAAAAGCCGGAGGTCCGCGCGGGCCGGGAAAATGCATAGATCCTTCGCGTGGCTCAGGATGACTACTAATGCTTTTCGCCGCTCACTTACCAGGCCCGCTTGACGCCGTACCCGTCGAACACAACATCGTTGCTCACAATCACTAGATTCTCGGCGAGCGCTTGAGCAATCAACATGCGGTCGAACGGATCCTTGTGCGGTCCCGGCAGCAATCCAGCCCGAATGCCGTGTTCGGCGCTGGCTGCAAGAGTTTCGAATCGCTCCCGCTCAAGATAGGCGCCGAAATCGCGAGCCAGGTCGATGGCAATCGGAAGCTTTCCCAAGCGCACTTTCGTGGCAATTTCCCAGGCGGAAGCGGCGCTTATGAGGACATCGTTGCTTTTACTTGCGATAAGTTTGCGCGCGGAACGTGGCAAAGAGGGATTCTCTTCCAACCACCACAACAGGGTGTGAGTGTCGAGCAGAAGGCGCATTCTGCTCTACTCCCACCGCTCCAGTTCATCGGGCGGCAAAGGCTCAAAGAACTCAGGACCAGCATGAATTTTTCCCTTCAAGGCGCCCGGCTTGCGATTGCCCCGCGCATCCTCGATCGCCACCAACCGAACCACCGGCTTCGAGCCCCGCGCGATGACAATTTCCTCTCCCCGGCAAGCCTTTTTGATCAGCCGCGACAGCTGAGTCTTCGCCTTGTGAATAGTGATTGTTTCCATGTCTCGCGTTTAGCTAACCTATGTTAGCTAATCCGGGACCGCCCGTCAACTCGCAGTCTCCAAGCAACCGCAGAAGATCTTCCTGGCCGGACGAAGTGTATTTGATGTTCGCTCATAACAGCGGAGTCAAAAGCCGTGAACGAGCAATCTGCCTACCTCTGCAGCGCCTCTAATTCGTCGAGACGGCGCTGGTACTTGCGCGCCTGGCTGAGATTGAGCTGCACAGCCCAGATGGAAAGAACGACGAACCCAGCCAGGATTGTAGCGTAGGCGCGGGCGGACTCTGGTTGCGCAATAATCGCGCCCACGCAAAACAGAATAGGCCCGGGAAGAAACGCGATGAACCGCGACCAGAACCATGAGCCGCAGTGGAACTCGCGTTGCCGCTCCAGTTCCACCCGATAGGCGAAGGTTGCAGAAGCTGTATCGAGCGGCGGCTGCGCCGCGCGCCGCGCGTAGAGCTGGTAAGCCATGTAGAGCATGGCGGCAACGGTGAGCGCCGACCCGATGCGCAGCATCGCTGTCGAAACCCCGAAGAAGAAATATCCGAAGAAGACGGCCTCCGTTAAGGTGATGACCAAGCCGCTGATCGTTCTCCGGCGAACCGTCTTGGTAAGGCATTGCGCCGCCCTCGGAATCCCCGACAAGTCGGCCAGCGGAACATATTGGCGTTTGAAAAGAATCCGCGTGCTGCCCAGCGCCCACCACAATGCAGCCCAATCGTTTTCGATGAAGTCCATCTCCCGCGACATGGCGTTAACCCAATCCCGCGTTCCCGGCGCAGCGTGGCGAGCCGCGGCGTTCAATACTTTCATGGCGAATTTTCGAATCGTCTTCTTTCGAATCGTCTTCTTTCGAATCATGGTCATCCGTGTTTCACCCCACTGAATGCGGGTCGCGAGAGACGATGCTTCACCGGCGAATGCGCATGCTCGCGCGCATACGCGACTCCATCGGCCGTCAATTTGTACATGTGTCGGGGAGGCTTACCAGCTTCTGGCGTCTCCCAGCGCGTAGCCAGCAGCTTGCGTTCGGCCAAGCGCATGAGGATCGGATATAACGTTCCAGACTTCAATCCCGTATTGCGGCTGATGTCGTATCCGTATTTCCAGTCGTGCGGCCCATGCAGAAATTCAGCCAGCACGATCGAAGTCTGAGGAGACTTGCGCAATTTCATGGCTTAACTCTACATATATAGAGATTGGTAGTCAATAGGAATCTTGCGGGTGCCCCACATCTCGCGTTTTTCGAGATGTGGGTGTCAGGAAGCAGGACGGGTGAGGGTGGCCCACCCTTACGTCATGCATTTCGACGTTAGGGTGGGGGACCTTGACTTTGGATTCCCCATCCCTACCAGACTCGCTTTACGTCGTATTGATCGAGGTTTGCGTCGGCGCTCAGAATGGGCGCATGGGGAGCCGGGTCATCGCATTCAACCGAATAGGAACGCTCAGATGTTGAATCTCAGGAGTCTTGCGGCCATCTTATACTCAGCGATACGCTTTTCTCGCGCCGCTTTTCTTCGTTCTCTGCTTAGATCAAAGGCACTGATAAACGCACAAAAAATGGCCACAAATATGGACACAAACACGGCTACAAATCGAGCGGCTTCCATGCCAGTCTCCTAGCAACAGTCTACACCCAAGACTCGGACGGGAAAACTCCGGCGCTGTCCAGCCCAAAAACCCAATCAACGCACTAAATCGGACACTACCAGCGAAGGATCATAGTTGGCATAACGTCTCTAATTACGCTCAAAACCCCCTCGCCGCAGCACACCACTTCGCTTTGGCGACGAACAGACGGCGCAAACTTGCGCTATCGCCTGATTTCGTAAACTATCGACAAGGTGCAAACCAAACCGCTGCTGTAACTGAAAACTCGATGGTTCCCAGACCCAAAGGCTACTGCTGCAGCACGGAACCATTTATCCGTGCCTTGCGCGCGGACGGTCCGTTCCTGCCTGCTCCGTTGATCTGACCGCGAATGAATTCGCGGTCAGCGCGCCCTCTCGGCGGCTCGAACTGTCTTTTGCGGACCCTCGGCAAACAGCCGGGAGTAAATTAAGCCGGCCAGGGCGGCCCCAATAATCGGCGCTACCCAGAACAGCCATAACTGACCCACCGCCCATCCCCCCACGAAAATCGCAGGCCCCGTACTCCGCGCCGGGTTGACGGAAGTGTTCGTGACGGGAATGGAAATCAGGTGGATCAGGGTGAGGCACAACCCTATAGCGATGGGAGCGAACCCCTTGGGAGCACGATCGTCCGTCGAACCAAAGATCACTAGCAGAAAGAACAGCGTCAACACAACCTCTGCGACGAAGCACGCCAGCAACGAGTACCCACCGGGCGAGTGGGCACCGTATCCATTCGAGGCAAATCCTCCGGGCAGGCTGAATCCTTCTTTGCCGCTGGCAATGACATATAACACCCCGGACCCGACAACTGCTCCCAAAACCTGGGCAACAACATACGGCAGGAGCTCGGAAACTGGAAAGCGCCCTCCGGCCACCAGCCCGATCGATACTGCGGGATTGATGTGGCATCCGGAAATAGGCCCGATGGTGAAGGCCATGGTGAGCAAGGTCAGCCCAAAGGCTAAGGCAACACCTGCAAAGCCGATACCCAGGTTCGGAAATGCAGCCGCTAAAACCGCGCTTCCGCAACCGCCGAATACCAGCCAGAA
>DATNNE010000046.1:0-3402 GCA_035601995.1 Terriglobales bacterium | reverse complement strand
GCGTGCCGGCGAAGACGCCAAGGAATCCGCTGAGAAGCAGGAAACGACGGAAAATCCCGAACAGGTCGCCGTGCTCGCGGCTTCCATCGTCGATTACAAATTTGTGCGCTAGCCGAGACTGCGCGATTTAGCCCTGCCGGAAAACCTTGTTGCCGGATGCGTTTCCTCGTCCGAGGGAATACATCTGCGCGAATTGCCCGCCGCATCTAAAATACAGTTGGGCGTCGATCCCAGCTTTCCCGCGCATCACTATCACTAAGGAGTCGAGTATGAAAAAGAAATCTCTGCGGATATCCGCATCTTCCATTGTTATTTCCTGGAGATTGATTTTTGTGTTGGGAATTGGCGTGATGACGATTGGTCTGGGGTGCGCCCGTAAGCCCGATGACGCCCAGATTTCCAGCGAAATTCAAAACAAGTTCAGCCAGGATTCCGGACTCTCGAGCAAGCAACTCACGGTGCAGGCGAGCAACGGCGTGGTGACGCTGGCGGGCGCGGTTGACAACGACGCGCAGCGCGAAGCCGCGGCGCGTCAGGCAGGGTCCGTCAGCGGAGTGAAAGAGGTAATTAATAATTTGCAGGTAGGAGTCGCGGCCAATACGCCGCAGCCCGCTCCTGTGCAGCCAGAAGCCAGCGCCTCACCAGCGAATAATCCCAAGCCCGGGCTCGGCAAGAAAACTCGCAGATCGCATTCACATGACGACTCGGCGATGGCGAATGGAAACGACGCGAATCAGAATACAAATCAAAACGCCGCGAATCAAAACGCAGATCAACAAGCTGGCCAGACCGCCGATCAAACCGTAGCCAGCAACAATGCAACTCCTTCTCCTCCGCCACCGGCTCCGGCTGACACCGCACCACCAACTCCGCCTCCACCACCGCCGACGAAGCATCTGATCGTCGACCAGGGCACGCAATTGACGGTTCGTTTAGTCGATCCCATCGACAGCGAGAAAAATCAAACTGGCGACACCTTCCACGCCACGCTGAACACCGCGCTCACGTCTGACGGCGAGGAAGCGATCCCGGCCGGGACCGACATCATCGGACATCTGGTTGACGTGAAGAGCGCCGGAAAATTTGCCGGGCAATCGCAGGTCGTCCTGCAACTCGATAGCATCAGTAGCGGCGGCAAAACCTATACGCTGCAAACCGATCAGTACAAGAAGCAGGCGGCTTCAAGAGGAAAAAACACCGGCGAAAAGGTCGGCGGAGGAGCGATCTTAGGCGGAATCATTGGAGCGCTTGCTGGCGGCGGCAAGGGCGCAGCCGTTGGTGCGGCGGCGGGAGCTGGCGTGGGCGGCGGCGTTCAGGCAGCAACCAAGAGCCAGCAGATCAAGCTGCCTTCGGAAACCGTGCTGAACTTTACCCTACAAGCTCCGGTCACAGTGATCAAATCGCCAAATCCAAATGCAGATCGTCCGAAGCTGGACAATTCACAGTAAAGACAACTTCGTACCAAACTTCCCTGCTTCGAAGAAAATGGCCGACCGCAACATGCATGTGCACTTTATCTAATGCAGGTCCGTTTTGTTCTTGGACAAAGCGCCCAAGCCCATCGACAAGCGAAAAATAGTGCCCTGCGAATGTGTTCCGCCAAAGGCAGTGGACCCGTAAAAATCTCCATCGGCACCCTGAACCAGCGCACACTCCGGAAGCCGACCGTCGGTGTAAGCGAAACTATGCAGTGTGGTGAGTACGCCAGCCGGGGTAATCTTAAAAACGGTCCCAGCGTTAACATCCCCTCCCAGCGTCGTGGTCCCGTATAAGTTCCCATCCGATGCCTGTATTAGGGCAGCCTCCGGTTCGCTGCCGTCAGAGACATTAAAGTTGTGGAGAGTTGTCAGGCTTCCTGTCGGCGTAATTTTAAAGACTGTGCCCTGGTTATGAGAGCCGCCTGATCTTGTAGTTCCGTAAAAGTTCCCATCGCTAGCCTGAACTAATCCCGCATTAGGATCACCACCATCGGTAAGGTTGAAGTTGTGAAGAGTGGTGAGAACGCCGCTCGGTGTGAGTTTGAATACGGTGCCGTCCTCGTTCACGCCGCCTATAGCGGCGGTTCCGTACAGGTTGCCATCCGTAGCCTGGATCAATGCGTTGGGAGCTTCGCCGTCATACCTATGGAAGACCGCTACCGTTCTGACCGAGCCCTCGGGAGTAACCCTATAGATTGTTCCATAGTTGTCGCCGCCATTTGTCGTGCCGTAGAGGTTTCCGTCGCTGGCTTGAAGCAAACCTGAATACGGCTTGGTGCTGCCGAACCCGTTCGCGGAGAAGCTATAGATGGTTGTAAAAACTCCTTCGGACGTGATTTCGAAGACCTGGCCATCATCGCTCGCGCCACCGATGATCGATGCTCCATAGAAACTCCCATCCGCAACTTGGACTAGTGGACCACTCACGTAGGTATAATCGCCAAACCTGTGTAACGTGGTCAGGACGCCGTCTGGAGTCATTTTGAAAATGCTTCCGTAACTGCTGCCGAGGTTCCCCTCGGTGGAGCCGTAGAAATTTCCATCCATGCCTTGCACCATTGCCCGAATTGGCACTGCGTTGCCATTGGTGCCATCAAAATTTATCAGCGTGGTGAAAGTTTGGGTCTGCGCAACTGCCGCACAAAAACAAATCATAATAATCCCTAAGATTTTCCCTTGAAACCGCCTCACCTTCTGACATCGCGGATTGGATGCAGGGGAAAAGAGAGCGTGAGAGTAAGAGTAAGAGTGAATGGTCCGGAGTGAGATAAACAATGTCATGGCTAATCTCCGTCAGAGCTAAAGTTTGAAGGTGCAGTTCATGGGGTAGTAACTCGCTTGCCGCGAATGTGCTTCTGGGGTGACACGCTTGCGGACCGGCTCGAGACAAAGAGCGGAGGGAACCATTGCCCGAGTGATGGAAAGTATCTCGCCGGTTGAATGCAGTGTCAATCGTCTGAAGGTTTAATTCAAGCATGATCGCATGATAGCCATACAAACCAGACACTGGAAAAGATTGCCGAGAGTGCTCAGGCCGTGGCACCACATAGCGGATACCCCGGGCAGTGTGGCACACTCCCGCGGAGGGGGCAACGCTTGGTCAGGAGGGCAAAGCTGACTCTTCTGGAATCAGGCCTCGACTATTCAGTCGCCGCCGCACTCGCCGTCTGCGCCACTCGAAACGGTACCCTGCCAAAGAAGATTCCTGTTTCTACCTCCACCGGCTTCCCGTTACGCACATACCGCTTGAATTTCCATTGATGTAGCGCATCGGTGATGGCCTTGGCTTGATCGGGAAACGCGCTGAGGAAGTGAATGTGTTTTACCCTGCCTTCTTTGTCGATGATGATGCGCACCGGAACCGGATTGAATCTGCGCTCGGAGAAAACAGGATCGACTCGCGTAATCAGATTCTCGTCACGGG
>DATNNE010000045.1:0-2700 GCA_035601995.1 Terriglobales bacterium | reverse complement strand
CACTTCACCGCCACGCGCGAGGAACTGCTAGCACGCTCGGGCGATGTGTTCGCCATGATCGCGTCAGGGGTGTTGAAGCCGAAGATCGCGAAGGCATATCCGCTGGCCGAAGCGGCGCAAGCACATAGAGATTTGGAAGCGCGTAAGCTGACGGGGAAGTTGCTGCTAATTCCGTAGGACAGACTCACGTGTCGTCGTCATCGTCGCGCATGTCAGCAATCCAGGCGTTGATTTCCTCTTCGCCTCCCGGGAAGGTGCCTAATCCCGCGATTTCTCGAAGGGATTTTGCTCCGACGGGGCTGGCCGGATGACAACGCCTTCGTCTTCGACCACGAATTCGACCCGGTCTCCCGCCTTTA
Organism: Terriglobales bacterium; assembly: GCA_035601995.1. Classification (GTDB taxonomy): domain Bacteria; phylum Acidobacteriota; class Terriglobia; order Terriglobales; family Acidobacteriaceae; genus JABDBE01. The sequence goes on along the minus strand of DATNNE010000045.1, from coordinate 2,341 downwards.
GACCGAGGTGATCGCGGACCGATTGAGGCAAGGTTACTTGTCCCTCGCCGTCAATGATGCCGTAGTCTTTCATGTTGACTCTATCGACATCGGGTCAAATTTCTTTCACTGTTGGTGGTTGCGCGAATATTGGCGCACGTACTGGGGAACTTCGTGTTTGGAGTCCAGCCGCTCATCGTCAATCGGCGTTCCCACCGTCATCTCCAGCGGCACCACCCCCGCCCACGTCGGAAACGAATAGTCCTCCTCGTCATCGACCGCCGGGCCGGAGCGAACTTTCGCCGAGAATTCTTCAATTGGCACACGCAACACGGAGGTAGCTTTGAGTTCCCGCTCACTCGGTTGGCGAGCATCGTCCCAGCGACCGCGCACGATGTGTTCGGAAAGCAGTCGCAAACCTTCCAGCTTTTCCGCCAAATCATCGACCAGCGTGGCCTTGCCCAGGATCACAACCGAGCGGTAGTTCATGGAGTGATTGAAAACCGATCGCGCCAGTACCAAGCCGTCGAGCAGAGTAACGGTTATGCAGATCGGAATGCCCTCCTTCATCTGCCGCAGCATGCGGCTCGCGGCCGATCCGTGGATGTAGAGCATGTCATCTTTGCGGCCATAGGAAGTCGGAATCACAAAGGGCTGGCCGTCAACAACGAAGCCTACATGGCAGAGAAATCCTTCATCGAGAATGCGGTACGCGGCTTCACGGTCGTAAACGCCGCGTTCGGGCTCGCGAATGACACGTGTGCGAGGCGTCGGCGTAAAGGGTTGGGACATGGGAACGAACTCCGGCAAGCGCCAAGGATGGTTGAAAGAAAAGTTTAACACCGGCTTCGCTAAGAACGTGTCGGGACAGCCGCCCCCCTTCGACAAGCTCAGGGCAGGCTCTCGGCTGTCTCGGCCGCAGGCCCACTTTTGCCGTGGCTTACCGAGGCGCCGAGTAGCAAGTCTCGCGATACACACGGCTGAACAGAATCGCGACCACCAGCAGCACAACCGGCGTAAACACGCTAGCTTCAGGACCTACGCTGCCGCCGGTCAACCAGACTGGACCATGGAAGCTTGAGTTAAACAAGTTGTGATATGGCGCGAGACCGCTATCGGCCACGCCGTAGAAAAAAGTCTGTCCCCAATCCCACCCCGCGTGGAAGCCAACGGCCCACCACAAATTTCCAGTCCGGCGCAGAAACAAACAGAACAGAAGCGCGAAGCAGACCACCGAAAGCAGTCCCGGCTTGCTTTCTCCCGGATTGGCTGCGTGGGCTAGGCCAAACAACGCCGAGAGCAGAATTGCCGACCACCAGAAACCCATGCCGGTGGTCAGCGTGAATTGAAGATATCCTCGAAAGGAAAATTCCTCCGCCAGACCGACCACGATAAAAGCCACGCTCCAAGCAGCCGTAGCGCTGAGAAGCGTTCCGCCGTGGATCGCCAGGCCGTCCAGGTGAAATCCGTGCAGCCCGAAAATTCCCAGCAAAGCCGCGCTGATTGCGACAAAGCCGACGATCCCGCCAATCCAGAAATCCTTTCCGAAGGCGAAGCGCGCGGGCAGACCATATTCCCCAAACTTGCGCCGTTCGATCTTCGCCATAATCAAAGCGGGGATCGCGGTGAGCACGAGGATCAGTCCCTCAGTGAGAAGCGTCCCTGTCGGTGTAAGTTGGGACGCATTGAATTGAAGATGTCCGCCCAGCAGGATACGCAATGCGCCAACAACGACAAATAAAGCCCCGCCGCAGGCAGCCGCGAGCGCGAGAAAAATCAGCACACGCCAGCCGACGCGAATTCCGTTGGGTCCACGGAAAAATGTGTTGGGAACAGGCGGCGGTGGCGGCGGCGGAACATCTGCCGAGGCAGGGACTAAAACGTCTGGGTCGGACATGGTTTTAGTTTACGAAAAAAGACGGCGAAGTTCCGTTGACGACAACCTTGCGAAAGCCCGAGAAACAACAGATCAGATTTTCTGTGTGTCTCTGTGGTGAAGCACTTCGCCGGGGGCCGCGAGAAACATTACCAGTAAAACTTCATCGCGAACTGAAACTGCCGTGGATCATAGGCCGCAGTGGCTTGTCCGGCATTGGTGAAGAGCGGGCTGACCGCGGCGACGTTGTAGCGGTTCGCGATATTGAACATGTCGGCGATGAGTTCCAGGCTGTAGCGCTCCCCTAAATAAATCCGCTTGGCCACGCGCAGATCGTTGAACAAAGTCCAGGGCGTTGTTCCAGCATTGCGGCCCAGGTTTCCATCCAACGACAAAAGCGTGCCGTTGAAATTGGCGGCGCAGGGCTCCTGGAAGACTCCCGTGGGCGAGTACTTCGAACTGACTGCCGGAAAGCCAAGCAAAGTG
>DATNNE010000044.1:0-2195 GCA_035601995.1 Terriglobales bacterium | reverse complement strand
TTGCTGCTAAAATGAGCGGTGCGTTGCAGTCGTTCCCGCTTTTGGTTAGCGGTGCCGTATCCTGGAAATACTCGTCCAACAGAGCCAGACTTGGCACGGTCAGGGGGATATTGAGAAGACTTGACCAATAAGTGCTGGTCTCCTCGGCAGGCGATTTCGCTTGGGCCTCCGACATCCGATTAGCTGGCTTCGTGTCGATCTCCCGCATCAGACTGGTCTGCGATTCCTCGTGGACTCCCAGCATCGAATCGGCTTGCGCCAGCTCACAAATTTAGTAAGCCGCCTGCCGCAGATTATTAACCCAACTTCCGATGTGTGCCAAGGGCTCAAGAACAGCAGTACGCCAGACAATGCAGCTCCGCCTGCCAGGGCATCCTCCCTTGGGGATGCGTGCGCAACCGCGGAATTGCTGGACCGTATGAGCTTAAATACGGTGCGCGTCATTGTCGGGGGCACGATGACGGTTGACGTGGATAAAGTACCGCCACAAATTAAATCAGTCGAGATCACTCCGCTCGCGGATAAAAGTGCCACCACCATGTGGCAGGAAAAGGGCACACTTAACGGCACCATCTCCGGCAGCTTCCTCGGTGGAGGCACGCCCTCGATCGTGAATCCCGCTATCTCAGGGATCACAGTTAAGAGGGTTGAGGAAGGATCGACCGACACGCAACTGCATTTCACATTGACTCTTGCATCCGCTTTACAAGCCGGAACTACTAAGCTGACCTTTCAAGTTTCGAAATCCTCTTCCAGTGGCTCAACTATCAAAAGCTCGACCTACGACTTTCCGATCGAGGTACCCGCCCAAGTTAATCCAGCTCCAGCTGACACCGGCGGAGGTTCAACGACAACTTCAAACCCGCAGCCCGCGTCACCGGAGAAACCGCCGAAGAAATGACGATACACTCTGGGTAATCGCTCCGGGTCACACTGTCTTACGAAGTCAAGAGACGACTCTCAGAAGGGGGCTTCCAAATGGACGACCGGTCAATCGACAAGCCTGCATCCGACGGCAGTACGGGAATAGCCACGTCATCGGTTCCAAACAACATTCCGCCGCCCCCCGTCCCGAATTCGCTTTTGGCCCCGGTGCCGGGTTCAGCGCCAACTCCAACCGCGCATGTTCCGCGTGTAGCGGTCATTGGCGTACACGGCGTGGCCCACCATGATCCAGGAGCAACTGCCAACGCGATGGCGGATTTACTACTTTCCCTACCCGCTAACGATCACGATGCGGCTCGGAGTTTCCCTTCATTTCAGTCTGTGGGTATTCAAGTGCCGCTGCAGCCTTTGGCCGTGTACCCTCCGGCAGAAGAGGACAAACCGCATACAAGATTCGGTCAAAGCCTTGAATTTCTCCAGGAGGAAAGTGCGAGTTTCGCACGTACGACGCGAGGATACGCGACCGGGGCTCCGGAAGGCGCAACCCGCGGTTTCGCCGGACACGAGTTCATGAGGCGTATGTTGTACCGGTATCTTGGAGGGGCCGACGGCGATGCCTATGTCACGACACGTTTGGAAGGAAAACGCGAAGCTCAGGCACCCGGTGGGGCGGCGCACGTTCACATCTATGAAGTGTTATGGGCAGACTTGGCGCGTCCCACCAACGGTTTCCTTAATTTTCTCCTCGCGCTCTTCCAACTCATATTTCACCTCGGAAGCTTGAGCCGTCTGGCGATTGACACGGGTGCTTCCCGAAACAGTAGTTTGCTATGGACTGTCTACCGTCGAACGCAGCGTTATGCCGTACGGATGCTGCAAATTCCGATTCCTCTGCTGAAGCTCGTATTGCTGATCGCTCTATACTCCTGCATTCCTGCACTGGTTCCCTCCTTAAGGGAGAAGGCATGGTTCCCGATCACCGTCGGAGCGATAGGCGGGATCGTAACCTGTTTTCTGTTCCTGCTCGGAAGTCGCAAAATGGTTCGCGCCGGCATTATTCGCTGGGCGATGCATCCGGTCGTGGCGGCTTTCGTCGGGGCTGCGGTTGGCAGTGTGGTTTTCATTGATCGCGAGCGCTTGTGCGCGCCGGTGGCGTCCCTTGAAGGGTGGCTCAGTGGCGTCTTGTTGTTGTGGTTTGTGTTCTCCTACTATGGGGAAGTCCGCAAGGGTGTTGCAGGAATCGGGTGGTCGATTTACGGCGTCTCTTTCTTAACGTTTCTCGGTTATCTCGTGTACACATGGGTTCATGC
>DATNNE010000043.1:0-2478 GCA_035601995.1 Terriglobales bacterium | reverse complement strand
TGGCGAGGCATTCGCCGATCATTTCTTTGTAGCGAGGCTCGAAGATGTGCAGCGGCAACGGCGTTCCGGGAAAGAGGACGACGTCAAGCGGGAATAGAGGGAGCAGGGAGGTCATGCGATCTCCGACGGCGCTGGTCGTTTAAATTGTACGACAGGTGCTTAAGAGCTTTTGACTGCGAAGGCCGCAAAGAACTGCCACGAAGATCGCAAGGAAACCGCGACTTGACTTGGGCGAGCGGCGAAGGATACAACGCGGCATGGAACTTGACGGCAAGATTGTGGCGGTGACGGGCGCGTCCATGGGCATTGGGGAGGCGATCGCAAAGAGCTTCGCGGCGCGCGGGGCCAGCGTGATTTTATTGTCGCGCGATGCGGGGCGGGTGGAGGCGGCGCGTGGGCGGGTTGGCTATATGGAGCGGACGGTGGCGCTCTCCTGCGATGTGCGGCACCGGGAGGATGTCGACCGGGCGCTCGGACTCATCATGCATCATTTTCAGCGGGTCGATGTGTGGGTGAACAATGCGGGATATGGGTTACTCGATTCCGTCGCCGAGATCCAGATGGCCGCGTGCCGCGATTTGTTCGACACGAATTTCTTTGGCGCGGTGGCCGCGATGCAGGCGGTGATTCCGGTGATGCGGCAGCAGGGTGGGGGAACCATCATTAATATTTCCAGCGTGGCGGGACATATTCCGTTGCCGTTTCACGCGTCTTACAGCGCGAGCAAGTTTGCCATGAATGCTCTGGGCAAAGCTGCTGGAGTGGAGTTGAAGCCGGACGGCATTCATGTACTGACGGTTTGCCCGGGATATGTGCGGACAGACTTCGGCAAAAATGCGGTGCGGGGAGAGAACGCGCAAACGGTGAGGCCGGGATCGGTGCGCGGGATTAGTGCCGAGCGTGTCGCCGAGGCTACGGTTCAAGGATATTTGAAGAAGAAGCGGGAAGTGATTGTGCCGTGGTGGATGCATCTGGCGGTGAAGGCGTATCAGTTGTTTCCGGGATTCGTGGAGCAGAAGATGAGCGGGATGGGGCGGAAGGTGGAGTGAAGCCTGCGAGGTTGGTGTTGAGCTTACCGGCCCAGTTTTATTGAAGCAAATTTTCTCATTGTTACAGCGACGTTTGACCGACATCGGCATTTCGTCGGCCTTCGTTACGGCATGATCGTGAGGAGTTAGACAATGCCGGTGTTACTAAGGACATGGCTGGAGAGTGGTGCGACTTCTACAAACAAGTAAAGGCGGCGAATCCTGGCAATCCGAGTGATCGAGGTCGCGCTGAGCTAACGCAGAAAGCTTACGAACTTCTTGGAGGGGAGAATTAGCTTGAGAGAAACTGAGCAATCTACCTGCGTCGAACGTCTACGCATAGGGAATCGAGACTCGAACACCATAAAGCTAGCGATCGAACCTTGGGGCGAGGAACTTCTGATCGCGCCGAATCAATCCTTTATGATCGTGGCCAAGGGCCCCGCTGGCGGCTGGCTTGAAGTCGAGGTGTCTGGGGCGACTATCACTCTTTACGGATGGCCTGGCTCTATCATCTCGGTCCCCGATGATGAAAGGCTTATTCCGGGCTGTCGCGTCCCAGCTCCGAGTAGTCTTCCTCCTCATCGGATGCAGGAAAACTGAGAAGGCAAGATGTTCCGCGGGCGGGATGGCCCGGTCTTTGAAGGGATTTGCTGTCGAATCTGGCAGTCGCGACGCTTCAAGCAGAATGGATAGGTCCTTCGCGCCAGAACACGCTCAGGATGACAATTTTGAGCTAGTTGACGAACTCGCCGGGCTGGCACACTGGGAAAAACTTTAAGAAACAATTTCAGGAGAACATTTTGATTTCACGACGCCGCTTTATCCAACAGACCAGTCTGATAGCAGGTTCCGCTTTCGCCGCTAAATCTTTGCTTGCGCGGGTCGGCGCGGGAGTTGACGATGCTTCTGCCGCCGATCCGAATTTGCTGGCGCGCGCGAGGGCGCTGCTGCAAAAGGCTCCGTTCATAGACACGCACAACGATTTGCCCTCGATGCTGCTGGAAACCAGTGCCGGCGATTTGTCGAAGCTCGATATGAGCAAGGTTCAGCCGACTCTTTGCGCGGATATTCCGCGGCTGTATGAAGGATGCGTGGGAGCACAGTACTGGTCGGTCTATGTGGATTCCGGCATGCAAAAGACGCACACCTCTCTGCATGAATCGCTGCGCGAGTTTGACGTGGCCTTGCGCTTGATCCGCAGCCGTGAGGAATTTGAACAGGCGCGGACCGCAGATGATATCGAGCGCATACACAAGTTCGGGCGCATCGCCTGGGCGTTGAAGGCGGGCACATGATCGAAAATTCTCGGCAGCGCTGCGTATTTTTTACGAATTGGGCGCGCGCTACATGACCCTGACGCATTGGGACAATATCGACTGGGCCGACTCTGCGACGGACCGCGTGCAACATTACGGACTGACCGAATTCGGGCGGCGCGTGGTGAGAG
>DATNNE010000042.1:0-3256 GCA_035601995.1 Terriglobales bacterium | reverse complement strand
TTACGGTGCGTGCCGCAAATTTTCGCCCAAGCGCAGGTCTACAATAGCTGGGGCAACTTCTTCGAGCAGTTCTCCCTCGTGACCGGAGCGGCGATCGTTTATGGGCGCTTGGCATCGCCATGGTCACAGGAAACGCTGAATCGGATCGGCCGCATTCTTTTGGGCATCTGTGCCGCTTCCTTTACCTTCGAACAGGCGATTTACCTTGGCTCTACCGCCACTCTTGTTCCGACGTGGCTTCCGCCAAGCCAGATGTTTTGGGCGGTAACGACGACTGTTTTGTTCGCACTCGCGGCCGTGGCTCTTCTTGCGAATCGAATGGCGCTTATCGCGGCTCGCCTCATGACAGTGATGGTCGTGAGCTTTGGGCTCCTCGTGTGGGTACCGCTGATTCTTGCGTATCCCCACAATCATACGAACTGGAGCGAAAACGCCGAGACCTTCGCGATTGCCGGAGCATCATGGATTCTCGCTGATCTCCTCAGCGAGCATCGGCCTTAATGACCATTTTCCGCGATGACGTGCGGTGGACCAGGCTCTTCGAGGTTTGAAGGACAGTCTGCGCGACGAGGTTGGGGAGTTGCTTTCGGAGAACGTTCATGTTGCTAAAGTCGCGAACTGAGAGCTCTGAGCTCGCTACCCTAAATCGAGAGAGCATCGACCCGACGCTCACACACTTTCGTATCTTCGGATATTGTAAGATTTCGACAGACAGAACGGGTGTTCATCCTTTTCCCGGAGTTGATCATGATAAGCCGTAGAAGCTTCCTCGTGTCCGCCGCAGCGGCAGCTGGTGTCGCTGTTGCACAACCAGTTCTGGGCAAGGTGGCCGGCCGAGAGCCACTGACCCGCAAAGAGCGGGTAGACCGGGCACTGGCGGGGCGGGATGTAGACCGTGCGCCATTCACGCATTGGCATCACTTCGGACCTCAGACTCCCGAAGAGCACGCCAAGGCCACACTTGATTATCACTGGAAGTACAAGACGGACATCGTGAAGGTGATGAGCGATTATCCATACCCAAAGCCCGAAGGCAACTGGTATGAGTTGAAGGTTCTAGACAACCCCTTCCCCGAGCAGATTCGTGCCTTGGAACTGATCCGTGACGGACTGCACGGAGACGCGTATATTCTCGAAACCCTCCGTGCCAATATCTCTGAGACACTTCCAGTAGTCGTAATTAATGAGCAGGGCGAGGAAGAGAAGAATAAGGATGAACAGGAATTCTCTTGGTGTTGTCTCAGGGGCCGGGGCTGGCGCGGAACGAAGCGGAGGCGAGCGTAGCGAGCCGCAGCGCAGTGGAGCGCCAGTCCCGACCGAAGCCTTGCCGGCCGCCTCGCATCCGGACCCCGAAGTCGTGGCCCGACCCCAGCGGCGTAGCTACACCGCGGAATACAAAGTGCGCATCCTGCGCGAAGCGGAGGCGGCTGCCGCCATCCGCGGCGGCATCGGCGCGCTTCTCCGTCGCGAAGGTCTGTACTCCTCGCTGCTGGCCAATTGGCGACGAGAACGAGTTCAGGGGATTCGGGAGGCCTTGACTCCGCACAAACGCGGGCCCAAGTCCAAGCGCCATCCCCTGGCAGACGAAATGGAAAAGCTGCAGCGGAAGAACGCGCGCCTCAACGAAGAGCTACGCAAGGCCCACATCATCATCGACGTCCAAAAAAAAGTGGCTGCGCTGTTGGGTCATCCGTTTCTGGACGAAGATCCGGAGAAGGGATCTTGATGGCCGCGGTCACTGAACTCGCCACCGCAGTCGGCACCCGCGCCGCTTGTCTTGCCCTGTGGGTACCCCGCGGGTCCTACTACCGGGATCGACGTTCTAGTTCTTCCCCGGTCCAGACTGCTCCGCGGCCGAGGTCGGGACGCGCCTTGGCTGCGGCGGAACGGGAAACCATCTTGACTTATCTCCACCAAGAACGCTTCCAGGATCGCTCGCCCGCCGCGGTCTATGCGACCTTGCTCGATGAAGGACAGTATCACTGCTCCATCCGCACTATGTACCGTCTGCTCGCAGCCCAGGGAGAATCCCGCGAACGCCGCGACCAGCTGACCCATCCGCCCTATCAGAAACCAGAACTGTTGGCCACGGCTCCCAATCAACTTTGGAGTTGGGACATCACCAAACTTTTGGGTCCCGCGAAATGGACGTACTTCTACCTCTACGTGATCCTCGATGTGTTCAGTCGCTACGTCACCGGCTGGATGGTTGCCATGCGCGAAAGTGCCGAACTGGCAAAGCGGCTCATCCAGGACAGTTGCACCAAACAATGCATTCTCCCCGGTCAACTCACCCTGCATGCCGATCGCGGCACCTCGATGAGTTCCAAGCCGGTTGCTTTCCTCCTGGCCGACTTGGGAGTGACCAAGACCCATAGCCGTCCTCACGTTTCCGATGACAACCCGTACTCGGAGAGTCAGTTCCGCACCATGAAATATCGTCCCGAGTTTCCCGACCGCTTCGGCTGCATTCAGGACAGTCGCGCTTTCGCGCAAGGATTTTTTCGCTGGTACAACGAAGAACATTACCACTCGGGCTTGGCATTGCTCACGCCGGCCATGGTGCACTACCAGCAAACCGGCCCCATCTTGCAACAGCGTCAACAAGTGCTCGATGTCGCCTATCAACTTCACCCGGAGCGCTTTGTGCGTCGTGCTCCAAAACCAGCTGCGGTTCCGACGGAGGTCTGGATCAACAAACCGCTGAACTTAGAAATTAAAACTCAGTAAATTCCGGGATCATGTGTCTCAAAGTTGTTGACACGCGCCGGACCGGATGCCCGCGAAACAGAAGGAACGGCTTAAATTGATGCACGGCTCGCTGATGTATCGCGACAAGCGCTTGTCTGGATATGACGCGGCGACAGTCGTGGAGGTGATCGAACATCTCGATGCGCCACGCCTTGCCGCGTTCGAGCGCGTTCTTTTTGAATCCGCACATCCGAAGACTGTCATTGTGACTACGCCAAATGCCGAGTACAACGTAAAGTTCGATACCCTGCCGGCAGGACAGTTTCGCCACAAGGACCATCGTTTCGAGTGGACAAGGAAACAATTCCAGCAATGGTCAGGCCGAATGGCGGAACGCTTTGAATATACGGTTCGTTTTCTGCCTGTAGGCGAAGAAGATCTTCAAGTTGGAGCACCAGACGCAAATGGGGGTTTTCAGTCTTGGTTGAAAGCTCAAGATTGACTCTTCACCTGATTGTGCCCTCAGGAACTCAGATTGTTTTGCGAACGGACGTTTTCGTCCATG
>DATNNE010000041.1:0-76489 GCA_035601995.1 Terriglobales bacterium | reverse complement strand
CAAGACGGTCGTGACCGGCGTCGAAATGTTCAAGAAGCAATTGGACGAAGGCTTGGCGGGAGACAACGCCGGGCTGCTGCTGCGCGGCATTGGCAAGGACGATGTCGAGCGCGGCATGGTGCTGGCGAAGGGCGGATCGATCACGCCACACACCAAGTTCAAAGCGGAAGTGTACATTCTGACCAAAGAGGAAGGCGGACGGCACACCCCATTCTTCAAGGGCTATCGTCCGCAGTTTTATCTCAGAACGACGGACGTGACGGGCGTAGCGGAGTTGCCGGCAGCGACGGAGATGGTGATGCCGGGCGACAACGTCAGCCTGGTGATTGAGTTGATCACGCCGGTGGCGATGGAAAAGGGTCTGCGCTTCGCGATCCGCGAAGGCGGCCACACGGTAGGCGCAGGAACCATCAGCGAGATTGTGCAGTAAGTGCGAAGTGTATAGATCCTTCGGCGACAAAGAACGTCGCCTTCAGGATGACAGGGTTGTTGAGCCAGAAGCTAGGAGCGGTTTTTTATGCCCCGAGAAATCATTACGATGCAGTGCGGTGATTGCAAAGAGCGGAACTATTCGACCACTAAGAATCGGAAGACGACTCCGGACCGGCTGGAGATGAAGAAGTTCTGCAAGAGTTGCCGGAAGCATACGCCGCATAAAGAAGTGAAGTAATTGAGTCAATGAATGATTGATTCAATGACTCAATAATTCAGGGGCGTAAGCTCAACGGTTAAACTGTCGGTCTCCAAAACCGAACTTGGGGGTTCGAATCCCTCCGCCCCTGCCAGAGATCGAAGGCGAGACCGGAAGTTGGAGTCAAGTGATGGGAGCCGAGACAAAGAGAATGGCAAAATCAATCGCAGCCGCCGCAGATGAAAACAGCTTAGCAGGCCGGCTGAAGTCTTGGCCCGAGCGCGTCAAGACTTTCTATAACGACGTGCGCTCCGAAATGAAGAAGGTCACCACGCCTTCGTTTAAGGATGTGCAGGCTACGACTGCGGTGGTTATTGTCACGGTTTTCCTGTTCGGGATCTACTTCTGGATCGTGGACAACACCATCGGCAGCGGCATCAATTACCTGTTTAAGTATTTGACTCATCGTTGATGCCAAGGAAGGAAGCTGGAATCTTACAGCACGCTATGCAGGAAGAAGAGAAGGACGCGACCGTGCAAGCTGGTGCAGAAACAATTGCTGATGGCGCGAATGTGGCGGCGGAGCCTCCTCGCAATCCCAACATGAAGTGGTACATTATCCACTCTTATTCGGGATTCGAGCGCAAGGTGAAGGAGTCGCTGGAGTCGCGCATTCAGGCATTCGGGCTGCAGGAGCGGATCGGCAAGGTGCTGATTCCGACCGAATCGGTCACCGAGGTGCGTGGCGGCAAGAAGTACACCAGTGAACGCATGTTCTATCCCGGCTACGTGCTGGTCGAAATGGATATGGACGATCACGTGTGGCATGTGGTGAAGTCGACGCCGCGCGTGACTGGGTTTGTCGGCACGGGCCAGCAGCCCACGCCGCTTTCGGAAGAAGAAGTTCAACACATTGTGTATCGCGTGGGTGAATCGAGAGACAAACCCAAGCTCAAAGTTAAGTTCGAGAAAAATGAATCAGTGCGCATCACCGAGGGTCCATTCGCCAGCTTCACTGGCATTGTGGACGAGGTAAACGAAGACCGCGAGACGTTGAAGGTGATGGTTACGATCTTTGGGCGGTCCACGCCAGTGGAGTTGGAATTCAATCAAGTCGAGAAAGTGGCGTAGGTAATGTGGTCGCGGGCGACTCGCCCGTGCGCCCCGCAAGTTCAGGAACAGGGACGGATTAAATGGCGAAGAAAGCAACTGGTTCGGTAAAGCTTCAAATTGCGGCGGGCAAGGCTACGCCGGCGCCTCCAGTGGGTCCGGCTCTCGGCCAGGCGCAGATCAACATCATGGAGTTCTGCAAGCAGTTCAATGCGCGTACTGGCGCGAAGGAACTGGAAGGACTCATCATCCCGGTGGTGGTGACGGTATATAGCGACCGCACCTTCACCTTTATTACCAAGACGCCGCCGGCTTCGATTCTGCTCAAGCGGGCTGCGGGGATTGCCAAGGGGTCGGGGACTCCGAACAAAGACAAGGTGGGCAAGGTCACGGCCCGGCAGGTGGAAGATATTGCGAAGCAGAAGATGCCGGACTTGAATGCTGCGTCGGTCGAGACTGCAATCAAGAGCATTCGCGGAACGGCGCGATCGATGGGCATAGAAGTGGTTGGTTAGATTCTGTAGAGACGTAGCTTGCTACGTCTCGAGTCAACAACACTACGGCTCGCCAGAACAATGACGAGCGGTGGGAGACAAGGGAACGATCATGAAGAAGTCAGGGAAGAACATCACCAAGGCGCGGGCGGCAGTCGAGAACCGTCCCTACCCGATGCAGGAAGCGGTTACGCTCTTGCAAAAAGTGAAATATGCGAAGTTTGACGAGACGGTCGAAATCACGATGCGTCTCGGAGTCGATCCCAAACACGCCGACCAGATGGTGCGCGGCACAGTCGTTTTGCCGCACGGCTTGGGAAAATCGAAGCGCGTGTTGGTCATCGCCAGCGGCGACAAGATCAAGGAAGCCGAAGCAGCGGGCGCGGATTTCGTGGGCGGCGAGGAGATGGTCGAGAAGATTAACAAAGAGAATTGGACCGACTTCGACGCGTTGATCGCGACTCCGGATGTCATGAAATCGGTTGGCCGGTTGGGTAAAGTTCTTGGTCCGAAGGGTCTGATGCCGAATCCGAAGACTGGCACTGTCACCTTCGATGTCGGTAAAGCGGTGCAGGAAGTCAAGGCGGGCAAAGTTGAATTCCGCACTGACAAGACGGCGCTGGTTCACGTTCCAGTGGGCAAGATTTCGTTTTCTCCCGATAAGCTGGTCGACAACGCCACGACTGTGATTACGAGCGTCGTGAAGGCCAAACCGACCGTCGCCAAGGGGAAGTATGTGAAGGGCTGCTATCTCAGCTCCAGTATGGGCCCGGGAATTTCGATTGACACCAGTGCGGTAGAGGCTGCGGCGAAAGCATAACTGCCGACCTTTGATGAGGGATTAATAACATGGCTGTTTCCAGAGCAAAGAAAACCGAGCAAGTTGAGAAGCTGGGCAAGGAGTTGCAGAACGTCTCCAGCTTGATCGTCACCACGTACAGCAAGCTTACCGTGGCCCAGGACTATGAGCTGCGCAAGACGCTGCGAAGTTCCGGCGCGAAGTATCTGGTGGTGAAGAATACCTTGGCGGAACGCGCGGCCAAGGGCACCAAGGTCGAAGAGGCTCTCAAGAATCTCACGGGTGTGACCTCGATCGCATACACCTCGGGCGATCCGGTCGCGTTGGCCAAGGCGCTTTCCAAGTACGCCAAGGATAATCCGGAGTTCACTTTCAAGTCCGGCATAGTCGAAGGCCGAGTGATCTCGATCAATCAGATCCAGGCGCTGGCCACAATGCCGTCGAAGGAAGAGATTTATTCCAAGCTCCTGTTCCTGATGAATGCACCGGCGCAACGTCTGGTGACGGTGATGAATGCCGTCGGACGCGACATCGCGGTCGTGATCAATCAAGGCGTGGAGAAGGGCAAGTTCAAAGCCGACGCCCCTGCGGGAGCGTAGGCGCTACAAGGTTTCGGGGCGGCGAGAGCCGTCCGAAAGGATTTAGTTATCGGTAGTCGAGGGTTGCGCGGTTTTGGTTCCGCGGCGTTGTCTGGCGTGGCGGATGAGAAGCTTGGTCGCACTGGAAACTTTGACTGCTGATAGCGAAATCGACACCGTAGAGACATAGCAAGCTATGTCTCGCTATAAAAATTGGGAGAAATAACATGGCGGATCTAGCGCAGTTAGAAGAACAAATCGTAGGCCTGTCGTTGCTTGATGCAGCGGCTCTGGTGAAGCGGCTTGAAGAGAAACTCGGCGTCTCGGCGGCGGCCGCGGCTCCGGTGATGGTGGCCGGCAGTGGCGGGGCGGCGGCAGGCGCGGCTCCGGCGGAAGAGAAGACCGAGTTTAGCGTCGTCCTGAAGGAAGTAGGCGCCAATAAGATCAATGTAATCAAGGCGGTCCGCGAAGTCACCAGCCTCGGCTTGAAAGAAGCCAAAGACTTGGTCGACGGTGCCCCGAAAGAGATTAAAGGGGGCGTTTCCAAGGAAGAGGCGGAAACCATCCGGAAGAAGTTCACCGACGCAGGAGCGACGGTCGAAGTTAAGTAAGGATTGATTGATGGAGGACGGGCGTCATCGCCCGTCCCGCCGGGCGGGGACGCCCGGCCTCCATTGATTCGTCTTATTTCCCTCTGGTGAAGCTTTTGGGGCGGTGGTATCATCTATATCAATAACGCCGCTTCCTGCTTCATAGAGTGACTGCGACCATCCGATGTAACGAGCCCAGGAAGCGGGGGCGTGGTCGCTGGCACGAGTTGGCAGACTGTTCCGCGGGCAGGGCGGAACGGGAACAGGCCTTTAGATACTGGCGCGGAAACGACACATTTCAACAGAGGCCAAGCGCTGCTATCGGCGCCTACGGGGAGTCATGTCCCTGCAGGCGCGTACCTGTCTTTGCCATATTACCGGTTCTTACCAGTAGATTACCGCGGCGCGGTTGAACGCGCCTCACATTCCGCGGTTTTGTCGCAGCCAAGTTGCTGCGCATGAAAGTTTGGAGTATCCGAATGTCAAAGAGCAATGGATTCCGCACACGTTTCGATTTTTCCAAGATTCCAGCAACCATCCAGATTCCGAACCTGATCGAAGTGCAGAAGCGCTCCTACGATCGCTTTCTGCAAATGGATCGTTTGCCCAGTGAGCGTGACGACGGCGGCTTGCAGGCGGTTTTCCAGTCGGTGTTTCCGATCACGGACTTCCGCAACGTCTCGCAACTCGAGTTTGTCGACTACGCCATCGGCAACTGGGAGTGCAAGTGCGGCCATTTGAAGGGGCTGCATCACCTGCGCTCCACTTGTAAGAACTGCGGCAACACCATCGTTACCGATCCATTTCATCCCGGCGACGTGCTTTGCGGCAAGTGCGGCACGTATAACGCCAACACGCCCGACTTCTGCAACAAGTGCGGCGACCCGGTCGGACTGCAATTGAAGTACGACGTGAGCGAGTGCGAAGAGCGTGGCATGACCTACTCTGCACCGCTCAAGGTCACAATGCGTCTTACGATTTTCGATAAAGACGCGGAGACCGGCAATCGCTCCATTCGCGACATCAAGGAACAGGAAGTGTTCTTCGGCGACGTTCCGCTGATGACGCAGAACGGCACGTTCATTATTAATGGCACGGAACGTGTCATCGTCAGCCAGTTGCATCGTTCGCCGGGCGTGTTCTTCGAGACCGCGAACAATCGCACTTACTTCCTCGGCAAGATTATTCCTTACCGCGGATCGTGGGTCGAGTTCGAATACGACCAGAAGAACGTGCTCTACGTCCGTATCGATCGCAAGCGCAAATTCCTGGGCACGATTTTCCTGCGCGCCCTTGGACTGCGTTCTGGCGAAGACATTCTGCGAACGTTCTATACAGTCGATCGATTGGTGGTCCGCGATAAGAAGCTCTTCTGGACGCTCGATCCCAACAGTGAAAAGCCCACTAACCTGCTCGGCATGAAGCTGGCGCACAGCATCAAGAACAAGGCCGGCGACGAGATCGCTCACTCTGGACGTAAACTGAATGCCGCGACCCTGAAGGAAATTCAGAAGGCAAAGATCAGCGAGATCGAAGTCGACATCTCTGACCTCGAAGGCGCATGGGTTGCCGCTGATGTGGTCGACACAACGACTGGCGAAGTGCTGCTCGAGGCCAATTCGGAGCTCACCGCCGACAAACTGTCCAAGATTTTCGATTCCGGCGTGGTCGAGCTCAGTCTCTTCTTCCCGGAGCGCGACGATGTAGGAACAGTAATCAGTCAGACCCTGAAGCGCGACTCGGTAAAGACGCCGCAAGAAGCGCTGATCGAAATCTATCGCAAGCTACGTCCCGGCGATCCGCCGACGCTCGACACGGCGACGGCATTGTTTCACGGAATGTTCTTTGATCCCCGCAAGTACGATTTCTCGCGTGTGGGCCGTCTCAAGTTCAACATCAAGCTGTTCGAGAATCAAGACGCCACGAAGCTGGAGAACCGCACCCTCGAGCCGCAGGATTTCTACGGTACGATCGGGTACCTGCTCAAGCTGCGCAAGAACATTGGTTCGGTGGATGACATCGATCACCTCGGCAACCGCCGCGTGCGCGCGGTCGGTGAGTTGATGGAAAACCAGTTCCGCATCGGCTTGGTCCGCATGGAACGCGCCATCAAGGAAAAGATGAGCGTGTACCAGGAAATGTCGACGGCGATGCCGCACGACTTGGTCAATGCCAAGCCGGTAATGGCGGCTATCCGCGAGTTCTTCGGATCCTCGCAGCTTTCGCAGTTCATGGATCAGACCAACCCGCTTTCGGAAATCACCCACAAGCGGCGTCTGTCGGCCCTTGGGCCGGGCGGTCTGTCGCGCGAACGCGCCGGATTCGAAGTCCGCGACGTTCACCCTACGCACTACGGACGCATCTGCCCGATTGAGACCCCGGAAGGTCCGAACATCGGATTGATCTCATCGTTGAGCTGCTACGCCCGCATTAACGATTACGGTTTCATCGAGTCGCCCTATCGCCGCGTAAAAGGCGGCCGCGTGATCGACTACATCAGCATCGTGAATGCGGGCGACAGCGATCTCAAGGTCGGCGATCACGTGGAGAAGCACGAGATCGAGAAAGTAAATGCTGAGATAAAGGATCGCCGCAAAAAGCCGGCCGAGATCGAACCGTTCTCCTTCTACCTTTCAGCGTGGGAAGAAGACCGGCACGTGATCGCGCAGGCCAACGTCGAATTAGACGAAAAGGGTCGCATCGTCGGCGATCTGGTCAACGCCCGCAAGGCCGGCAACTTCGTCTTGGTCAGCCGCGATGAAGTTGACTACATCGACGTCAGCCCGAAGCAGTTGGTGTCGGTCGCTGCGTCGCTGGTTCCGTTCCTCGAACACGACGACGCCAACCGCGCGCTGATGGGCGCGAACATGCAACGTCAGTCTGTGCCTCTGCTCCGCGCCGAAGCTCCGATCGTTGGCACGGGAATGGAAGGAGTCACGGCACGCGATTCCGGCGCGGTCATCCTGGCCAAGCGAAACGGCATTATTGACTCGGTCGACTCGGAGCGCATCATCGTGCGCGTCGAGGGCGAGCACCATCCCGGACAGCTCTCGCGTGAAGTTGGCAGCGACATTTACCAGCTCATGAAGTTCAAGCGCTCCAACCAAAACACGTGCATCAACCAAAAGCCAATCGTCATAAAGGGTCAGCGAGTAACCAAAGGCCAGGTGATCGCGGACGGTCCTTGCACCGACCATGGCGAGTTGGCGCTTGGCCGCAACGTGCTGGTCGCGTTCATGGCGTGGCGCGGATACAACTTCGAAGACGCAATCCTGGTCTCCGAAAAGCTAGTCAAAGAGGACTACTACACTTCGGTTCATATCGAAGAATACGAACTCGAATCCCGCGATACGAAGCTGGGACCGGAAGAAGTCACGCGTGACATTCCCAACGTCAGCGAGTCCATGCTGCGCAATCTGGACGAAGCCGGCGTGATCCGCATTGGCGCCAGTATCAAGCAAGGCGACATTCTCGTGGGCAAGGTAACGCCGAAGGGTGAAACTCAGCTCACGCCGGAAGAGAAGCTGCTGCGCGCTATCTTCGGAGAAAAGGCCGGAGATGTTCGCGATGCTTCGCTGTACTGTCCGCCCGGCATCGAAGGCGTAATCGTCGATGTGAAAATCTTCTCCCGCAAGGGTCAAGAAAAGGACGAGCGCGCGAAAGCCATCGAGGCAGCGCAGATTGGCAAACTCGAACGGAACCTTTCGGACGAAATCCGAATTCTGACCGACGAGCGCCTGAAGCGGTTGGACAATATCCTAGGCGGCAAAGTGGTGCAGGCCGACCTTCACGACGAGCGCACCAACAAGCGCTTGCTGACTAAGGACACGGTTCTCGATCGCGACACCATCGAGCGCATTTCCACCCGCAATCTGAAGCGCATCAAGTACGCGGACAAAGATCCGCGGGTTAACGAGCAAATCGACGAGATCGAAGAAATGACTTCGCGTCAGATCGATGTGCTCAAGAAAATCGTCAACGAGAGAAAAGACAAGCTGACCAAGGGCGACGAACTGCCGCCGGGCGTGATCAAGCTGGTCAAAGTCTACATCGCGATGAAGCGCAAGCTGAGCGTCGGAGACAAGATGGCCGGTCGTCACGGCAACAAGGGTGTAATTGCCCGCATCCTTCCGGAAGAAGACATGCCGTACCTCGACAACGGCACGCCGGTCGAGATCGTGCTCAATCCGCTGGGCGTTCCTTCCCGTATGAACGTGGGACAGATTCTTGAGACCCACCTCGGATGGGCGGGGCACGAACTGGGCACGAAGATTTCGCAGATGCTGGCCGAGAACACTCGCGAGGACGCAATTCGGCGCGAGCTCAAAGCCCTGTTCAAAGATACGGTTTTGGCCGACACCATCACCGACCTCAGCGATGAGGAATTGATGGCGATCGCGCCGACCCTGACTCGCGGCGTCTTCACCGGTTCACCGGTGTTTGACGGATCCAAAGAGAGCGAGATCAAGGCATTGCTGAAACAGGCAGGTCTGCCGGAGTCCGGCAAAACCTACTTGT
This sequence comes from Terriglobales bacterium, assembly GCA_035601995.1. GTDB lineage: Bacteria > Acidobacteriota > Terriglobia > Terriglobales > Acidobacteriaceae > JABDBE01. The sequence continues at coordinate 67,769 of DATNNE010000041.1, read as the reverse complement.
ACGACGGCATGACCGGAGACAAATTCGAGCAGCCGATTACCGTCGGATACATTTACATGCTCAAACTCTCGCATCTGGTTGACGACAAGATCCACGCGCGTTCGATCGGTCCGTACTCGCTGATTACCCAGCAACCGCTGGGAGGCAAAGCGCAGTTCGGCGGCCAGCGCTTCGGAGAAATGGAAGTTTGGGCGCTGGAAGCATATGGAGCGGCGTTCATCTTGCAGGAGCTGCTGACGGCGAAATCCGACGACGTGTATGGCCGCACCAAGATTTACGAGGCCATCGTCAAAGGTGAAGCTGCGATGGAGCCAGGCGTGCCCGAGTCGTTCAACGTCTTGATTCGCGAATTGCAGTCGCTGTGCCTCGATGTGGAACTCATCAAGGCAACGGAAAAAAAGCCGGTAGCTTTGGCGGCGGCTGATTAGCTTTCACTGTAGAGACGTAGCTAGCTGCGTCTCTACAGCTCAAGATTTCAAAGATTGTGAAAACGAGACCCGTTGTTGAGCTCTCGAGCAAGCGGGTACAAAAAGTTGTTTTCGAGAGCCGCTCGCGGTGGCGTACCTCCGCAGGAAGCCGAGGATTACCTTGTTTCGTTCGAGCCCCTTTGACCTGGCAAACCCTATCGCCGATTTCGATGCTATCCGCATCAGCCTCGCTTCTCCGGAAAAAATCCGGAGCTGGTCGCACGGCGAAGTCACTAAACCGGAGACTATCAACTATCGCACCTTCAAGCCGGAGCGCGACGGCCTGTTCTGCGCGCGCATCTTCGGCCCGGTAACCGATTGGGAGTGTCTCTGCGGCAAGTACAAGCGGATGAAGCACCGCGGCGTCATTTGCGACAAGTGCGGTGTGGAAGTCACGCTCTCGAAAGTTCGCCGCGAGCGCCTGGGACACATCGAACTGGCATCGCCCTGCTCGCACGTGTGGTTCTTCAAGGGACTGCCCAGCCGCATCGGCCATCTCCTTGATATCTCCTTGCGTGATCTCGAGTCCGTGCTCTATTTCGAAGCTTACGTGGTGGTCGAGCCGGGTGAAGCTCCGGTCAAAGACCACGAAGTCATCAAGGACGAAACCAAGTACCGCGAACTGGATCAGCAGTTCCGGCCCACCGGCTTCAAAGCGATGATGGGCGCGGAAGCGATCAAGGAACTTCTCAAGCGCGTGGATATTGAAGGACTCTCCACCGAGCTCCGCGAGAAGATGAAGCATGAGAACTCGCTGCAGAAGCGGCTCAAGTATGCCAAGCGCCTGAAAGTTGTCGAGGCGTTCCGCAAGAGCGGCAACAAACCGTTCTGGATGATTCTGGACGTAATCCCGGTCATTCCGCCCGAGCTTCGTCCGCTGGTTCCTCTAGACGGCGGCCGGTTTGCCACTTCCGACCTTAACGATCTGTATCGCCGCGTCATCAACCGCAACAACCGGTTGAAGAAGCTGATGGACCTGCACGCACCCGAAGTAATCGTTCGCAATGAAAAGCGCATGTTGCAGGAAGCCGTCGACGCGTTGTTCGACAACGGACGCCGTGGACGCGTTCTGCGCGGCGCCAACAATCGCCCACTGAAGTCACTCTCCGACACGTTGAAAGGCAAGCAGGGCCGTTTCCGGCAGAACCTACTGGGCAAGCGTGTCGACTACTCGGGCCGCTCCGTGATTGTCGTGGGGCCAGAGCTCAAGCTGCACCAGTGCGGTCTGCCCAAGAAGATGGCGCTCGAACTCTTTAAGCCTTTCATCTACCACCGGCTTGAGCAAACCGGACACTGCACCACCATCAAGCAAGCCAAGGAAATGGTGGAGCAGCAGGAACCGATTGTCTGGGACATTCTCGAAGAAGTCATTAAAGACCATCCCGTGCTTCTGAACCGCGCCCCAACTCTTCACCGTCTCGGCATTCAAGCGTTCGAGCCGGTGCTGGTCGAAGGCAAGGCCATCAAGATTCACCCGCTGGTCTGCACCGCATTCAACGCCGACTTCGACGGCGACCAGATGGCGGTACACATTCCGCTGTCTCCGGAAGCCCAGGTCGAAGCCAGTGTGTTGATGCTGTCTTCGCACAACATTCTCTCGCCTGCATCGGGCCATCCCATCACGGTTCCTACGCAGGATATGGTGCTGGGCCTTTATTACCTGACCAAAGCCAAGCCCGGCGCTAAAGGTGAGGGCCGCGCTTTCGCCAACATCGAAGAAGTATTGATGGCGCTGGAATCCGGCGAAGTCGAAACCCTGACTCCGATTCGTCTGCGTTATACCGGTGAAGTAATCGATCTGACCGCGAGCTACGACGATCAGGAAATCACTCACACCGAACCGGTGCAGTACGAACGCAGCTTCCTGAACACGACCGTGGGACGCGCCATTCTGAACGATCACCTTCCACCCGGCATGCCGTTCATCAATGGTTTGCTGAAGAAGAAGGGCATCGGCCAATTGGTGAGCTACGGCTATCTGCGCTTCGGCCTCGAAGTAACAGTAAAGATGCTCGACGAGGTCAAAGATCTGGGATTCCGCTTCGCAACCCGCGCTGGCTTGTCCATCGGCATCGACGACATGGTCATCCCGGACAATAAAAAGAGCCTGGTGAAAGATGGCGAAAAGCAGGCCGTGCAAGTCCAACAGCAATATCTCGACGGCGCGATCACCAACGGCGAACGTTACAACAAGGTCATTGAAATCTGGTCGGGCATCACCGAGAAAGTCGCGGACGAAATGTTTGGTCAGATGCAGCAGCGCGACAAAGAAGGTTTCATCAACCCGATTTACGTCATGGCCGACTCCGGCGCACGCGGATCGAAACAACAGATCCGCCAGCTCTCCGGCATGCGTGGATTGATGGCGAAACCGTCCGGCGAAATCATCGAGTCTCCGATCACGGCCAACTTCCGCGAAGGATTGACGGTGCTCGAATATTTCATCTCGACGCACGGCGCGCGTAAGGGTCTGGCTGACACGGCTCTTAAGACGGCCGACTCCGGCTACCTGACTCGTCGTCTCGTCGATGTGGCGCAAGACGTCATCATCAGCGAATACGATTGCGGAACCGTCGACGGCATCTACGTCGCCGGTATCGTCGAAGCTGGCGAAGTTATCGAACCGTTGCGCGACCGCATTGTGGGCCGCGTCTCGCTCGAAAAACTCAAAGACTACGACGGCAACGTGGTGGTCGACATCAACCAGGAGATCACGGAAGAACTCGCTGGCACGGTTCAAGCCGCCGGCATCGAGCGGGTGAAAATCCGTTCCGTGCTCACTTGCGAATCCAAGCGTGGTGTCTGTGTGATGTGCTACGGCCGCAACCTGGCTTCGGGCCGCCTCGTCGAACTTGGCGAAGCTACCGGAGTCATCGCTGCCCAGTCTATCGGCGAGCCCGGAACTCAGCTCACGATGCGTACCTTCCACATCGGAGGTACGGCGTCGCGGGTGTCAGAGCAATCGCGTTTAGAAGCCAAGACGACTGGAACGGTCCGCTTCGTGGGCCTGCAAACGGTTAAAGCCAAGTCCGGCGATCTGGTCGTGATGAATCGCCAGGGCTCAATCGCAGTAGTTGACGAAAAGGGCCGCGAGCGCGAGCGTTACGCGGTTGTTTACGGCGCCAAGGTCAAGGTCAACGAAGGCGATCAGGTCCAACTCGGCAAAGTCATGGTCGAGTGGGATCCGTACACCTTCTCGGTTCTGACCGAAATCGGCGGCACCATCCAGTTCAAGGACCTGCAAGAGGGTGTCACACTTCACGAAGAAGTGGACGAGGTCACCGGACTATCGCGTCACGTTGTGGCCGATTCGCCCGACGAGAAGCGCCAGCCCGCAATCGTGATCAAGGGCAAAACCAGCAAGCGTTACCTCATGCCTTCCCGCGCCCACCTTATGGTGCAGGACGGCGACACCGCTTTCCCTGGCGACGTGCTGGCCAAGATCCCGCGCGAGACTACCAAAACCAAAGACATCACCGGTGGTCTGCCACGCGTGGTCGAGTTGTTCGAAGCCCGCAAGCCGCATGAGACCGCGGTCATCAGCGAAATCGATGGCACGGTTAAGTTCGGTGAGGTTTCGAAGGGCCAGCGCAAGATGTACGTGATCGCCGACAACGGCACCGAAAAGGAATACTCGGTTCCGCGCGGCGTTCACATCAACGTGCAGGAAGGCGAGCGCGTCAAGGCGGGCGAACCGCTCATGGACGGCCCGCTCAACCCGCATGACATCCTGGCCGTGCTCGGCGAAAAGGAACTGCAGTCGTACCTGGTGAACGAAATCCAGGAAGTGTACCGGCTGCAGGGCGTGAACATCAGCGACAAGCACATCGAAGTCATCGTTCGCCAGATGATGCGTTGGCGCAAGGTGGAAGACGTCGGCGATACCCAGTTCCTGCTGGAACAGCAAGTCGACAAATTCCGCTTCGCGGAAGAGAACGAGCGCGTGATTTCACAGGGTGGACGTCCGGCCACTGGCCGGCCGCTGCTCTTGGGCATCACCAAAGCTTCGCTCTCGACCGACTCGTTTATCTCCGCGGCTTCATTCCAGGAGACCACCCGAGTGCTCACTGAGGCATCTATCCAAGGCGCCGTAGATCATCTGCGCGGCTTGAAGGAGAACGTCATCGTCGGACGCCTTATTCCTGCGGGCACCGGCATGGAGTATTACCGCAACGTTCGCCTCTCGCCAGAAATGGAAGAAGCGGCCGCGAAGGTGCAGGAAGAAGTTTCGCAAGCGTACGAGGAAGCCGAGCGGGCGCTCGAGCTGATGCGGCATGAAGGCGAGACCGAGGAACTGACGGCAGAGTAACGGCAAAACCAGATGGGGCGGTGTTTATTCAAGCCGCCCCTTCTTTTTTGCTCTTTAACGCTTATGGCCGCTAGTCCACAACAATTGCAAGATCGGGAACGGGACGTCACTTCCCAGTTGCACACCATGCCCAGCCGCAATACTCTGGGACCGGTGGTACTGCGCTTTTTACGCTTGCTGCGGCTTGCCTTCTGGCGCGCGTTTCAACATGACGCGTTCGCCATCGCGAAAGCTTCTGCCTACTCCTCGATTCTTACGTTCTTCCCCGCTCTGCTGGTGGTCGGATCGGTGCTGGCCAACTCCCGCAAAACCGCTGCCTACCTGCGCGAGATTACCTATGCCCTGGACAGAATCCTTCCCGCCGGCAGCGGCACGGCTCTGTCTTATCTGAAGGGCAGCTCTCCGCGCTCGGTGGGGCTGCTGATCAGCGCTTCGCTGATCACCCTATGGACGGCCTCGGGAGTCATGATTTCCTGGATGGAAGGTTTTCGCCGTTGCTACGAGCTCCCGAAAATCTGGGGTCTCGTGAAAGAGCGGATGATCGCCTTTGCCCTGGTCATTCTCGCTGGAGCCCCTCTCACCTTTGCGACCATCCTGGTGGCTTCCGGGAGCCGCATCGAACGAAACGTCCTCTTCCACCTGAATCAGGAATTTGGACTTTACGTCCTGCTGATGTGGACCGCCTTCCGCTGGCTCATCGCCACGCTCACCAGCATCGCTGTGATCGCGCTCATCTACCACAACGCCGTGCCGCGTACTCAACCGTGGCACAGTGTTTTACCGGGGGCCACGTTGGCCACGGTGCTGTGGTTCCTTTCGACTGCATTATTTGGATGGTATTTGCAGGACTACGCGGATTACAGCATCATCTACGGCTCGCTGGGTGTAGCCATCGCCCTCCTAATCTGGATGTACCTGATCTCTCTTGTCGTCCTGGTAGGAGCGGAGTTCAACGCCATGCTCTTTCCTCGGGCCTTCCTCGGCAAAGAACTAAAAGCCATGCCCGCCCCGCAAACCGCGACGAAATAAGCGGCCCGGTGCCCTCAAAAATTCCCGCTGTCATCCTGAGGAAGCGCAGACCCACAAAGCATGCCGGCTGAATTCGGAGGTATCATGATGCGGAGACCACGCGGGGATCCCGGGGACTTTTGAACGGAACAGTTAGGTAAGCAAGGCCGCCACCGGAGGTGAGCGTCAGATGCGCATACTAGGCATGGTGTTGATCTCGGTGCTTTACTCCGTGATCGCCTTCTTCGCAGTAATCCTCCTGGCTGCAGTTCAGCTTCGGTCCTCTGGAGGATCGGCTTTCGACACATGGAGGCTGAACTACGACGCGAACCAGCTGCTTGCCGACGACCAAAAGAAAGCCTTGGGCGCGGCGCAGGACAGAGTCAGGCAAAACAGAGACAGTCTCTTCTGGGTGAAGAGTTGTTCCAGGCTCTTTGACCAGAACGGAATTCCGCAAGCCACACTCATCGACAGCGAAACGGCAGACGAAGTCAAGAAGGCTAAGCAAGACCAGACTCCGGTTGAAAAGCTTGTCGGGGATGTCAGATGTCTGGTCCGAGGCTTTACATTGCTGCAATACGACAAAGATTACTATGTAATGCTGGACAACGATTACTCTTTCGAGGTCGAGGAACTCAAGAAATCAGTGGCCTTGAATAGCGAGCAATACGCCGAACTGGTCAAGGGGCATCAGGATTTCATCGCGTTCAGAAGTATGGCTTCAGTGTGGTACCAGAAGCCATTCTTCGACAGCCTGTATGACCTGTTGGTGTTGCTCTTGGTGATGACGATGGGCGCGATTGGAGGGGTGGTGAGAATGCTTCGAGACTATGGCTCTTCCCTTCAGCCCAACCCTAGCACCAAAGACTACGTTTTCATTCCGCTGATAGGAACCGTAGTCGCGATCGGCGGGTATGTTCTCGCCAAGACCGGCCTGTTGCTACTCTCGTCGACAAAGGACGAGACCTCACTGAGCCCATACATGATAAGTCTTGTTGGGATCATCTCGGGGCTCCTCGCGAAAGAGGTGATTGAGACTATCTCCACGAGCGGACGCAGCATTTTGCAGCGTAGTGCTGGCGGCGCACCCCAAGGCGGCGGCCGAATAGAGGACGCTCCGGTGGCCGACCCGAAGGCAGGCACCGGGCAGGGCGGAGCTGCTTCGTGAGACGCTCTGCGTCGAAGCACAGCGGGTCGGCCATACACCATTTTCCCCAATCTAATCAGGGGCGGCGGGCCGAGGCTGAGCACATTCGAATTTAGAGATGAAAAGCAGTTGTGGGTGCCCGCCCTCTCGCAAAGTGCGTGGGAAGGGCAGGGCACCCGCTTCTTGTGCGCAGGAAAGCCTGAGCCCGCGCTCCTTGCCATTCGATATAAATCTTTAGTAGTCTTTTCGCACAAAAAGGAGGGTAGCGGCTTGGTTCGCTTCATGTCACGGCGTTCTTTCATCGCGTCAGGCGGGGCCTGCGTTGGAGCTGCATTACTCAACCGTCCAAGCGGCGCTTCATTGTTGTCCGCGGAGAACCCCGCGGTGTCGAAGGCAACCAAAATACAGGCGACGATGCGAACGCTTGAGATCGATGGCAAAGCGGCGCCGCTCATGGGACTGGAACAGGCGAACGGTAAACAGGGGTTGAGTTTGGTGGTCAATCAACCCTTCAACGTTCTGCTTGAAAATAAGCTACCCGTGCCAACGGCGATCCACTGGCATGGTTTGCATCCGCCCAATAGTCAGGACGGCGTACCGGGTTTGACGCAGCCGGTTATCGCGCCGAACTCGAGCTTCCAATATGATTTTCCGGTCCAGCCTGCCGGTACCCATTGGATGCACTCCCACGAGGGTCTGCAGGAAGCGTTCCTGCTGTCCGCTCCCCTCATCGTGCATGATCCGGCTGACGAACCTGCAGACGAGCAGGAGATCATTATCTTTCTCGGCGATTTTAGCTTTACCGCGCCGCCCGAGATCTACGCCAACCTTCGCAAGCCGCACAAGGCGATGGCAATGGGCGGCGCGAAAAAAACAGGCAAGGCAATGGCGATGGACAAGCCCGACGCCAACGACGTGAATTACGATGCCTATATCGCCAACGACCGAACGTTAGCCGATCCCGATGTAGTGCGAGTTGAAAAGAACGGGAAAGTACGTCTGCGGATTATCAATGGCAGTTCCGGCACCAACTTTTTCGTCAGCCTGGGGGATTTAAAGGGTGAATTAATCGCGACCGACGGCATGCCGGTTAAACCGGTTAGCGGCTCTTACTTTCCCTTGGCAATTGCGCAGCGTATCGACGTGAGAGTGCAATTGCCACGTGAAGGCGCGTTTCCCGTTCTCGCGTTACGAGAAGACGCCACCGAGCAGACCGGGATCATCCTGGCGACGCTGGGCGCGGCGATCAAGAAGCTGCCCGTGAAAAATGCGGCCGCGGCAGGATTGTTGACTTTGGATTTGGAGAGCCAGCTGGTCGCCGCCAACCCGCTTGCCTCGAAGCCAATTGATCAGAGTTTCGATCTGCGGTTGGGCGGCGATATGTCCCGCTATGATTGGACGATCAACGGCATTGTCTTTGATGTAGAAAAGCCGCGCACTCAAAAGCCGCAGGTATATGTAAAGAAGGGTCAGCGAATCGCGCTGAACTTCATCAATGAAACCCCGATGTCTCACCCGATGCATTTGCACGGTCACTCGTTTCAGGTGATCGAGATCGGCGGCAAATCGCTGAAAGGCGCTCTCCGCGACACCGTCCTTGTGCCTCCAAGAACTAGCGTTACCGTCGCGTTTGACGCGAATAATCCTGGCGTTTGGTACGTGCATTGTCACGTTCTCTGGCATCTGGCTGCGGGTATGGCGACGTTAGTGCAGTACGAGGCATGACAACTGGCGAAGGAGCGAGTTGTGGCCGGTAATCGCAACCTGCTGGGCTTTGCCGCCGCATGTCTTGGCTACGTGCTCGCCGTGTCGCATTGCGCAAATGCACAGCAGACCACCGCAACAACGCAGGCTAAATTGAAATGCGAGCATCCCGCCGACCCTCATCGGCGCCAGACCGGTTGCAACGACCACGATTTTGATATGGATGAGACGCTGGCGCGGGGTTGGAACGACGTACGACGCACTCTGCAACGGATCGGCATCACGCCGACCGCCTCGTATGTGGGCGCGCTCCAAACCAACGTGACCGGCGGACGAGATCAGGTGTGGTCTTATGCCGGCCAACTGTCGCTTGGCTTCAGCGCAGACTTTGGAGAACTCGCAAAGCTACCGGGGCTGTCCGCCTATGTAGGCCTGTCGTGGGGAACCGGCAGCGATCTTTCAGCTTCCCTCGATAGCGCGCTGCCCACTTCGAGCCTCTACGCACCCTCGTTCTATTTGGGAGAAATGTACTTGCAGCAGAGGCTCCAGCACGACAAGCTAACCATTCTTGCGGGCCGGCTTGCAGCCAGCGACGCTTTCGCCGCGCTTCCCGTTTTCACCAACTATGTGACTTACGCAATCAATCCAAACCCGTTCTCGCTTGGGGCAAATGATGCAGCCTTCTTCGGTCCGCCGCCCGGCACAGAGTGGGGCGCGCAAGCTACGTACTTAATTACACCTGCGATCCAGGTTGCAGCCGGAGCCTTCAACACCAATACGAATTCTGCAAACGGCGAGAACCACGGAGCCGACTTCACTCTTCAGGAGGGAAACAAAGGCGTCCTCTCGATTGGAGAGATCGATTACCTGCACAACCAGCGTACGGATTCCGTTGGCAAGCCCGGGCAGATAACGGCCGGCTTTCTCCGCAGCAACAATTCTTTTCCCTACCTCAACAACCCGCTCGCTCATAGCGACGGCTATAACGGTGTCTACCTGATGGGCCAACAGATGGTGTTTCGCCCCGGCGGCCCCGGCACATCTCGAGGCGCCACTGTCTGGGGTGCATGGACATTCAACTCCAAAGACCTGGTTAGCCCGATTCCGCTGCTCTGGGGTGCGGGCTTGAGCTATCAAGGGCTCATTCCTGTTAGGACGAGCGATGTTGCCTCAATATGCCTGATCCGCACCGAGTTCAGTAAGTATGCTCCGGCAACAAGCGCAGAGGACGGACTGGAATTGAACTATCAATGGAGGCATTCCCGCTATTTGACGATCACTCCGCATGGCCAATATCTGTGGAACCGAAGCGCCCACGAAAGTCGAAATGCAACCGTCCTCGGAATTCAGTTAGAACTCACACTTTGATACTGCCGCAGAAGGGTCGGAAGGGCGAGCTCATTACGTCCAAATCGGCACCGAATTTGGCGAAAGACGATAACCATTGCGTCGCGTGTCTGCTACAAGCGCAACTCTCCATATACAATAATTAGACCTACACAAAATCTGATCGGGACAAACTTGAAAAAGGGAAAGTCTTTGCCGAAGTACACCGGTGCGGCCGTAGATGCATTGCCTGGGCCTTCCAACATTGGTCGCGCAGAGCGCCGGGCAAAGATCATCTGTACGGTCGGTCCGGCCTGTAACTCGGAAGCGATCCTGCGTGATCTGATGCGCCTGGGCATGGACGTGGCCAGGCTGAATTTCTCCCACGGGACCCACGAAGAGCACGCGCGCAACATCGAGCGTTTGCGCCGCGTGGCTAAAGAAGAAAAGCGCACCATCTGCATTCTGCAGGATCTGCAGGGGCCCAAGATTCGCACCGGCCACATGAAGGATGGAGTTCCAGTAACCCTCGAGACTGGCTCCCGCGTCACGATTACGCCGCGCGACATCGAAGGCACCTCTACGGTGATCCCAACCACTTTTCAGGGGCTGGCGCGGGAAGTCACGCCGGGCGCGCGCATTTTGCTTAACGACGGACTGATTGAACTGCGCGTGATTCGCGCCCGCGGCGAAGATGTCGAATGCGAAGTGATCAACGGCGGCCCACTCGGCGAACACAAGGGCATCAATCTGCCGGGAGTCGCGCTCTCCATTCCTGCCCTGACGGAAAAAGATCGTGCCGACCTGGAATTTGGGCTCAAGCACGGCGTCGACATGTTGGCTATCTCGTTCGTGCGTTCGGGAGCGGATGTGCGCGAGGTAAAACAAATCATCGCCAAACATGGCGCCGATCTTCCCGTGATCGCAAAGTTGGAAAAGCCTCAGGCGCTCGAACGGTTGGAAGAGATTTTTGAAGCATCCGACGGCGTAATGGTGGCGCGCGGTGATCTCGGCGTGGAAATGCCTCCGGAGAAAGTTCCGGTCATCCAAAAACACGTGATTCGCAGATCTGCCGAGTGGCGCAAGCCAGTGATTACCGCGACCCAGATGCTCGAATCGATGGTCGAGAACCCACGTCCCACGCGGGCCGAAGCCAGCGACGTCGCCAACGCAATTTTCGACGGCTCCGATGCCGTCATGCTTTCCGCGGAAACCGCCAATGGCCTTTATCCCCGCGAAGCGGTCGCCATGATGAGTAGGATCGTGGTCGAGGCGGAGGGAAATACGGGAGATTTTACGCCCAGGCGCCGTCGGGAAAAGCATTCGATCACGGTCGCGCAGGCCATCTGTGAGTCGATCTCCCATGCGGCTGAAGATCTACGAATGGGAGCGATTGCCGTGTTCACCGAGACCGGGAACACGGCGCGCATGATTTCCAAGTATCGGCCCAAGACCGCGATTTATGCCTTCAGCCAGATACTGCCGGTGTGCAACCGAATGAATCTATTCTGGGGAGTGACGCCGGTGCACACAGCGCAAGCGCGCAGCGCCGAAGATATGGTTATAACCGCTGAGCGGGAACTCCTACGCCAGGGCCGCATCCAGGTGGGCGACGTGCTCGGCGTGGTGGCTGGCACTCAAATGGCTTCTGGCTCAACCAATTTCATGCGACTTCATGTCGTGACGCCGGAAGAAATAAAGAAGTAAACTTCGCGTTCGTTGCGGGTTGGCTGCGCATCCGACCTGCCAGGGGAAACAAACGGGCTTGACACGCGGGAGACAATAATCCTCATGTCGAAGGAAGCCCTTAACGAAATACTTTCGATCGCAATTTTCCAACCCTTGCCGGGACATGAAGAAGCTTCGCTCACAACGATGCGGGCCCTGATTGCCGCGCTCTCTTCTGGCGGTTACAGCCGCGACTTGCTTTATCGCGACGCGAAATCACATAACGAATATATTTTGCTGCGGTACTGGAAATCCGAAACGGCTCGCCGCGCCGCTTTGGAAGATCCCGAAGTGTTGCGCTGTTGGGCCAAACTTTCTCATGAGATTCGCACGCTGAAGATTTACGAAACCCTGGAAGATGCTATAACTCCCTGAGCGTGGGAACATTTTTTCGCTCGCCCTGTCCAAAAGCAGCCATACTAGGTTTTCATCTCCGGGATTTTGTTCGACCATGCTGCCCAGCCCCGAACCGTTCACTGATACATCGCTTGATCCGCCGGTTCGGGGATTTGTTCATCGGCCTGGGACGGCCGTCGGAGATGGTTTGGTCCTCACTCATGGCGCGGGATCGAACTCGCGGGCTCCGCTGCTCGTGGCCCTGGCGGACGCTTTTGCGGGGGCGGGCATGATCGTGCTGCGCTGTGATTTACCCTATCGGCAGAGCCGGGCTTTCGGCCCGCCTCGGCCTGGCGACGCCGCCCGCGACCGTGAAGGTCTGAAGAATGCCACCGTCGCACTTCGTCAGCTGGTTTCGGGGCGAATGTTTCTCGGCGGACACTCCTATGGGGGGCGGCAGTCGACGATGCTCTGTGCCGATCAGCCTGGCGTCGCAGAAGGCTTGCTGTTGCTATCGTATCCGCTGCATCCGCCGCGCAAGCCACAACAGCTTCGCGTTCAGCACTTGCCAAAGTTACGGACGCCTGCGCTGTTTATTCATGGGACACGTGATCCTTTTGGATCACCGGAAGAGATGGAGTCGGCCTTGAGCTTGATTCCGGCGAAGACTCGCCTGCTGCGGATCGAGGGTGCTGGTCACGACCTTGGTTTCAAGGGGAAGACAAAGCAGGACGAACTGCTTCCGCTCATGGTGGCGGAGTTTCAGAAGTTGTTCAATTAGCCTCGTCGGAGAAATCTCTGGGTCACCGCTTACGTGGTGGAGAATCGGCGGCGATAGGCGGTAGGTGTCGTGTCCAGCGTCCGGCTGAAGTGCTGCCGCAGCGTCGCCGCCGTCTGTAGCCCCACCGCTTCGGCAATCGCATCGATCCCGTCGTCGGTCTTTTCGAGCCGCATCTGCGCGGCCAGGAGACGCTGGTGGGTGAGCCATTGGTGAGGCGTGGTTCCGGTCTGCTGGCGGAACTGGCGCGCGAAAGTGCGCGGCGACATCGCCGCGTGGCGGGCCAGATCCTCCACGCGCAGAGCCTGGCCCAAATGCGATTGCGCCCATTGCAAGAGCGGCGCGAGCCCCGCGACCGCCCCGCTGTCGACGGGGTTTTGGACGTATTGCGCTTGACCGCCGTCGCGGTGCGGCGGCATGACCAGCCGGCGGGCCACGCGGTTGGCGATTTCGGCGCCATAATCGCACCGGACGATGTGCAGGCAAAGGTCTATGCCCGCGGCGCTGCCCGCCGAAGTCAGAATGCTGCCTTCATCCACGTACAGAACGCCGGGGTCGACGCGAATCTTCGGAAACCGGGAAGCCAACTCTTCCGCGTAACGCCAGTGGGTGGTGGCGCGCTTGCCATCGAGCAGGCCGGTGGCCGCAAGAACGAAGGCTCCGGAACAAATGGAGACCAGACGTGCGCCGCGAGCGTGCGCCGAACGCAGTGCTTTAAGGAGAGATTCCGGAGGAGGTTGGCTGGTTCGCTTCCAGCCCGAAATAACGATGGTTCCGGCCTGTTGCAAGGTCCGCAATCCACGACGTGCCTCGACATGAACGCCGCCGGTGGTGCGGAGCGGACCGCGCTGGTGCGAGCAGGTCTCAAACTTGTACCAATCGACCTCCAACTCCGGCCTCGGCAAGCCGAAAATCTCCACCACGATCCCGAACTCGAAGACGCTGAGGCCGTCGTAAAGCAGAGTAGCCACGCGGCGATGGTCGCAGGAGCGCATGGCAGGATTTTAGTGCATATTGGCATTTCTGCCTATCGCCAAAGTTTTTGAATCGGGCAACACTGGTTTAGTCGGCTGCAACAGCTTGTTCGGCGGCATTCCCGAGCCATCACGACTGCCCGGTCATACACCCACCCAAGATGCGGTCGATCTGCCGAAGATGGTTCAAGTCGTGTGCCGCTTCCAAGCGGACGAACTCCTCGACCGTTTGCCGTCCGCGTACCTGGTGGACCCCGTAGAACTCCACCCACCGTGCGCGCGGGACCGACTCCAACAGTCGCAGGTTGCTCTCGCGCAGCGCCCGAAAGACCCCCGCCGAAAGGCTCGCCTCCTGCTGCGCGTAACCCAAGCGCTCTGCCCATACGGCCTCATCCCACCACGTCAAGGCCACGCCCGGATTCGCCAGCATGTTTCGCAATCGCCACCCCATCGCCAGCTCCGCGTCCGCCAAGTGCGCTACGATCTCGGCGATTGACCACTTTTCAGGTGCAGGACGCCGGATCAACTCCTCGGGCGCGACATCGCGCAGTCGACGCTCGAGCTGGAACGGAGTGGCTTGTTGGACACCGATGGGCTCCTCATCGCCAAGATAGCTCAGGACTCGGTTTCGGTATGCTTCGAACGTCTCTGCCATCGGTCCCCTCGGTAGACTGTGTATGCCGCCGAACTCGTGTTGGAGTAGACCGCTCTGCTTCGCGCTAACGGCCTCTCCACCCGCGGCCATCCTAGCGCACAACCCCAACGGTCCCTATATCTTCCGTTTGACGCCATCATCAGCTACGACCGGCGTATCGCTGCGAGCCACCCGACGGCTGCCGATTGGGGGTTTTGTTACAGGCTCTTAGCATAATCGCTCTCGGGTAAATCTGGCCACCAAAAAGCTGCGTCACTCAAGCGGGCCGCGCTGGTGCGAGCAGGTCTCAAACTTGTACCAATCGACCTCCAGCTCCGGCCTCGGCAAGCCGAAAACCTCCACCACGATCCCGAACTCGAAGATGCTGAGGCCGTCGTAAAGCAGAGTAGCCACGCGGCGATGGTCGCGGGAGCGCATGGCAGGATTTTAGCGCATATTGGAATTTCTGCCTATCGCCATTATCGCCAATTTCATCTAAAGTCTGGCTGTGAAGTTCCAAAAAGGAGAAATACTATGCCTAAATTGCTCGGCTCGGCTTCCGGCGTCAGCGAGGTGGAAGCAGCCTATCCCAGCGATGCTCTTCGCCACTTCGAGCGGCTTTTCACGTTCGAAACGGATTGCTGGGATGTGCGTGAAGCGATGAAGAATAGGAACCACGATTTCGTGCTGCTGGATGTTCGGGGTCCGCAGCCGTTCCAGACTGGACACGTCCCCGGGGCCGTTAATCTGCCGCACGGCAGGATCAACGAGCGGAACCTGGCCGCCTACGCGTCCGATACTCTGTTCGTCTTGTATTGCGGCGGTCCGCACTGCAACGGTGCCGATCGCGCGGCCGCGAATCTGGCCCGGCTCGGAAGAAAAGTAAAGAAGATGATCGGTGGGATCGAAGGCTGGAAGGACGAAGGCTTCGATCTCGCGAGGAATTGAATTGCAAAAAAATTGGATTGTCCAACGACGTAACCTATTAAAGAAGTTCGCCAAGGCTTGGGGGGAGCGCGACATAGACACAGTCATGGAGTGTATGACTTCTAATTGCGTTTACGAGGCGTCCGTCGGACCTGAGCCTGGAACCACATTTGAGGGGGCAGATCAGGTGCGACGCGGAATTCTAAAGATGTTTGCCTACGATGAGGGAAGTACGTCTCGAATTTCCAATTTGTTCATAACTGGCACTCACGCCGCGTGGGAGTGGACATACCATTGGAGTGAACCTGCTGGACGGAATCGTAGGGTGCGCGGCTGCGATGTATTCGAGTTTTCCGGAGAGAAAATCCGCCGTAAGAGTGGCTTTCGCAAAACCACAGAATGAACATTTGCGATCGGTTATCTGGTGTGGCCACACGGTTTTTTAAGGCGCGATTTGGGCGATGCCTGCGGTGCAGGAAACTTATTCAAGTCGGAAACACTCCCGTTCCGGTTTTTTGTGCAGAAACACCGAGGAATTTGTCGAGGCCTGTAAATTCGGGAAGTTGCAAAGGAAGGAGTTGATTTATGACGCCGGCGCAACCGGGACTAGAAGTTTCGGCCCCATGGACCTACCGCGAAAAGCTGTTCAATCTGTTGGCTGGCCAGGATCCGATCGAGGTGTTAGGGCAGACGGCATCCACCCTTGCCGATATTGTGGCCAGACATCCGGCGGAAGTCCTGCGCGGGCGGGCAACTCAAGGGAAATGGACTCCGAACGAAATCATCGGCCATCTCACCGATAGCGAATGGGTTTATGGATATCGCCTCAGGTTGATCCTTTGCGAGGACAAGCCGGCTATTCTGGGCTTCAGGCAGGATGCCTGGGTAGCCTCCCTGCGCCATAATGAACGCGAGCCGTCCGAACTTGTCGAAATATTTCGGACGCTGCGCGTACTCAATTTGTCGGTGTGGAGACGAATGTCAGCAGAGGACTTGCAACGCAGCGGGCAGCACAATGAGCGTGGCGCGGAGTCCTTGGCCGTGATGATACGATTGCTGGCCGGTCACGACCTTTCCCACCTGCATCAGATCAGTCGTTATATTCAAGCCCTTGAATCGCAGGGCTAGCCCTGCCGCGACTGCATGCCGTCGAATCGCCCACTTGGAGTGCATTGGGACGCCAGCGTTTCCCGATTCCGCGCGGCGGCGTTAGTTCACCCAACCTGATTTCGAGCCGCCATTTTTCTTGTCCACATCGTCGGGTGGGATGTAGTTGCCGTTTTCGTCGAAGGTCCCGCTTACGGTGCGATTCTGTTTGCGCATGAACACTTCGAACTTGCGCGCAGCCCGGCGGCGCTTCCATCGATAGTAAGAATTTCGCACGCTGAAGTAATGTTCCGTTGCGCCGAAGGCGAGTCCGCGCTTGGGCATGAACTTGACGTACAAAAACCCGAACAGCAGTCCTCCGAGATGTGCGAAGTAAGCGACGTTTGAGCCACGTCCTGACCCCGAGGCGCTGATCGCTTCCACCAGAGTAATGAACGCGACTCCGGCGACGAAATACTTCGCCTTGATGCTGAATGGAATGGGAAACAGCATGATTTCCCGATCGCCATAGAGGACGCCGAACGCCATCAAAATGCCCAGCACGCCGCCGGAGGCGCCGACCGTCGGCGTTTGCGGCGAAACCCCACCCACGCCGGTGTAGGAAATTGCAATCGTGGTGAGCGCGGCCCCGATCACGCAGAAGAAATAGAATTCGAGAAACCGTCTGTGTCCCCAGTCAGTCTCCAACTGCGCGCCGAACATCCATAGCCCCAGCATATTGAAAAGAATATGCAGAATTCCGGCGTGCAGGAAGGAATACGTCACTATCTGGAATATCCAACCGTGCAGGACGGCCGCGGGTATCAACGCCAGGGCGAAGAACAACGCCCCGCCCAGTTCGGGGGCCGCAGCTTTCAAAATTTCGATGAGCAGGTAAACAGCGGCATTGATAAGGATGAGCCACTTCACGGCCTTGGTGAAGGGTGGGAAACTGAGCGAGAGGGTTCGTCCGCGATACATAAAACTGTTGCCAGTTCTCTGTGGCCGGTCGTCAGGGGAGCTGACAACTTACGCCACAATCTCAAAGAGCAAGCTATTTTAGCAGGTTCCGACCTACCGCTCTGGCAGCGGTGTCACCGCCAGGCTCCGATGGCCTTGATTATCCACCGCGCGCACAGCAAAGATCACATTATCTTTTGAAATTGGAAGCGTCGTCCGAGTTACATTTCCCACGGCTCGCACGTGCTCCCAATCTGGGCTCGTCGTCGCTCGCCAGAGTACTTCGTAACTTGCCACTCGGTCGCCGGGAGATGGTTCCCAAGTCAAGGTGGAATCGTTCTCCAGCTTGGTGGTAAGCAGATGAACTTTGGCCGGAGGCGCTGGCGCGGCGGCGAGTGCGGCAAGCGTGGCCGCGTTCAGACGCGTGACACCGGCCACATAATCAAAGTTGACGAACTTGAGAAGGTCGCCGAATTCGATTCCATTCTCGGTGCGCTGGTTCTGGTGCTGATGGTTGTAGTCCTCGCGAAATTCGGTGAAGCGCACGGCGGCGTATCCTTGCTCATTGAATGAAATGTGATCGCCCCCGCGCAGGAAACGGTCCAAGCGAAACGTCAGCACAGGCTTGACGCTTGTATCGTAGGTGCGGCCGATCTCAGAGATGTAGCGGGCGAGCTGGCGGGACGCGGAATCGTTCTCGGCGCCGAGATTACGGATCTGGTGCAGCTCGGCATCGGTGGCGGCAATGGGCACGCCTTCCGAGAACACTCGCACCACGCTGGTGTCCTGCTGCGGACTGCGATCGCCGCCCACGATGTCATTGTTCAACACTGCCTCGATGTCCCATCCCGCAGACTTGGCCATTTTCGCGAAGTGGCTGCTGCCGTTCAGTCCCTGCTCCTCACCAGCGACCGTCAGAAAAATGATGGTGGCGGGAAACTTCAGTTGATTCAGTACGCGGGCACACTCCAGGCTCACTGCCGTGCCGCTGGCATCGTCATTGGCTCCGGGAGCGAGGTCGGTGACGTTGAGGTTGTCGCTATTGCGAGAATCGTAATGGCCGCTGACCAGCACACTTCGCTTAACGCTCTCGGGATCGGAACCCTTCAGCACCGCATAAACATTGGTGATTTCGGTGGGATTGGGTATTCGATCGGCGGGAGTCTGGGTAAAACTGTCGGTCCTGATTTCGAGGCATCCGCCACAATCGCGCGCGTAGCGTTCGAATTCGGACTTGATCCATTCCCGCGCCGCTCCGACGCCATGTCCCGACGCGATCGCAGCAGGATCTTGCGCGGACAGGGTCGAGCGATTCTGGAAACTCACAAGCTTCTCAATACTCGACTGAATCCGCTGCGCGGAAATCTGTCGTAGGGCTGCGACAATCTGCGGGTCGACTGGGGCAGTCGATAAAGTGTCCTGCGTAAAAGCAGCGGTCATCGCCACTGCCAGTGCGCAGCACAAGCCAACACAGAAAAAAAGACGTCCGAACTCAGTAGCAATGGCACGAAGATAGCGTTGGAGTTTCATGAGCGTTGTTAGAATAGCCGCCAGCCAAGGGCTTGAACAGCAGTTATCCAGCTTTCGAAGATCGAGGACTTGACCTTCGGCCCAAGAGCCACTAAATATTATCAAGGAGTCTTAATGATATGGAGGCCTTTGTGGTTCATTGCCCGGAATGCGAAACCGATCTCGACATCGACGAAGATGAGGTCGATGAAGGAGAAATCGTCTCCTGCCCCGAGTGCGGTAGTGACTTCGAGATCATCACGGTTAGTCCGATTGAGTTGAAGCCGGTGGACGAGGAGAAATACGAGGAGGACGACGAGGAGGAAGTCGAAGACGGTGATCTTTCCTAGATCACGAACGTTTCCGCCGCACCCCTTGGAGTTGCACTTCGGCGCTGCCTCGCGAATGGCGACTTGGCTGTGCATGTCTGCGATACTTGCCCTCGGTCGATCCGCCGCTGCCGCGAGCAATTTTTCGCCGGCGGAAAACAAGCACGAAAAACCCTATGCCCTGATCTTCGGTACAGTTTGGGGTCCAGATGACCACCCGGTTTACGGAGTGAAGGTAAAGATTCGGCGCGACAATGAGAAGAAAGCCCGCTGGGAACAATATTCGGATCACAATGGCGAGTTCGCCCAGCACGTGCCGGCGGGCAAGCAGGACTATGTGATCTGGGCCGACCTGAAGGGTCTCAAATCCAAGAGTGGCAATCGCATCCAGGGGGAAGAGGTCAAGGTGCATGTGGACGCGGACGAGCGCGTCGATACTGGTCTGCATCTAAAATAACAACACGCTGCCAGGCAGTTGTCAGTAAGCTAGGTGAAGAACCAGATGAGAAAGTATCAAGTTGTGGCTCTGGTGGTGCTGTTCCTCGGCGTGGCCGCTGGGGCTTCTCCCTACTCGAAAGACAAAGACAAAGAGACTGCCGGTCGCATGTTGACGGGCAAGGTGCTTGATCGGCACGACAATCCTCTGCCGGATGCCATCGTTTACCTCGCGAATGTGCGCACCCGCGCGGTGAAGAGTTACATCACGGCCGCCGACGGGGCGTACCACTTTCCAGAGCTTTCCCCGAACATCGATTACGAGGTCTATGCCCAGTACAAGGGCCAGAAGAGCGACACCAAAACCGTCAGCCAATTTGATGACCGAAAGATCGTGAACATTGTGCTGCACATTGATGTGAAGTGAAACGGATATGAAGTGAAACGCAGCGGTATCGCTGTTAAATGCCAGCCGATTCGGGGTCAATTCTGCGAAGTCGGAACAAGCCTCGCGATTACTCCGGAAGCAAGAAATTCTGTAGAGGTGATACCTGCGGAGCGGTCCAGGCTGGAAGTTTAGTGTCGGCGTTCTGCGCCAAGCGGTCTTTGAGTCGCAGGAACCTCTCCTCGAAATACTTTCGTGACAAGTAGGCGGCTGCCACTGCGCACCCGCCCGCCACCACAAACTTCAGCACCACCAGCTCGAAGTGCTCATTCGAAGGAAGCAGCCAGGGCCAGTAACGAAGGCAAATTCTGTCGTACATTCGAAAGGCGAGGATGTGGTTCAAATATAGGCCGTAGCTGATGTATCCGAAGAAGCGAAGCAGAGAGTTGTTGACGTAACGTTTCCATGAACTGGTGCCCACCAGCAGAAACAGCAGCAGAACTCCGGCAAAAAAGATGTTGACGATAGTGTGCTGCAAGGCTGCGCCCAGCAACCGTTCCCGAGTTGTAATGCCGAACGGCCGCCCAAGAATGCCCATCAGTAGGCCCGAACTCAATAGCAACGCGCACAATAGCTCGACTCGTTCTCTTCTGAGTGCGGTTCTGAGAACGATCGCGAGCAAGCTTCCAGCCGCGAGTCCATCCGCCACAAACCAGGTATACCAGGCCAATCCGTCCTTGCCCCATCCCAAGGTGAAGCAGACTGCCCGAAGTGTTGGCACAAATACTACGATCCCCGCCGAAACCGCCGCGAGCCGCGTACGCGTGAGTTTATGCACAACTGCAGGCCAGAAAATGTAGAAATGTTCTTCCACCGCCAGCGACCACAGCGGGCCGTAACCGCACGCGACACCGAAGAGATCGGTCACATTCGCGAGGTAGACGAAACTCAGTCCCACAAACCCGAAGGAGGACGAGTGCAGCAAGAGCAAGAGAAGCAGCAGGGAGTAATATGCCGGCAGGATCCTTAGGGCGCGTCGCGTGTAGAAACGCCGATAGAAGTGTGGATGACCTTTGGAGTCCAGTAGAATGCCAGTAATCAGAAAGCCGGAGAGCACGAAAAATAGATTTACTCCAATCCATCCTGGCTGGGTTAGGGCCAGAAAAAACTGTCCCAATGCGCCGAACTGGAGGCCTCCATATTGCCACGAGAAAGCGTGCAACAAGAACACTCCGAGAACTGCGATGCCGCGAATGGTATCTAATTCCGGTATTACGGGACGGATCAGGCCGTGAGGGACGAGCACAGCGGGTGTCTCTTTGTTTCCGAACTGCTGGCTCGCGAACTGCTGACTTGGGAACTGCTGTCGCATGAAAAGCAATTGTCGAAACATGTTTCGGGCTTTCGTGATTGTAGAGGCTGGCCTACCGACAAGTTGCTCAAATGCCTAGAGAGCGTCATCTTGGTAAACGTCGGCCAAGCCTGCGTAAACTTAAAGAGCGCTCATGATTTAGGCTTACTGTTAGAGATCAGTCGTGCAGGCAAGATCTGTGAAGAGATTTCAATCGGTATTGAAGAGCGCAGTGCGGAAATCCAGGATAGTTCGTCTCGGCGTTCTCGCCGCAGTTGTCGTGACTGCATTCCTGGTTTTGCATCTGGTCAGCTGTAATAGCGGCTCACCAGCAAAGCAGTCTTCCCCACCCCCGCCGCCGGGCACGACGGGAACCAACGTGACGACCTATCACAACGACGTCGCGCGCACCGGGCAGAATCTTACGGAAACGATTCTCACGCCGAGCAACGTCAACTCTTCAAGTTTTGGCAAGCTCTTTGTCATCAGTGTCGACGGTAGAGTGGATGCCCAGCCGCTCTACCTCGCGCAGTTGACAATCCCCAACCAGGGGACGCACAACGTCCTGTATGTGGCGACGGAGCACGGCAGCGTCTACGGTTTCGATGCTGACAGTGGAAAACTGCTCTGGCAAGTCTCGATGCTGGGCGCAGGCGAAGCCACCAGCGACGATCACGGGTGCGGGCAAATCACGCCAGAAATCGGCGTGACCTCAACTCCGGTGATCGATCCCAATGCGGGCCCGCACGGCACGATTTACGTGGTTGCAATGTCGAAGGACGGATCTGGAAATTATCATCAGCGACTACATGCTCTGGACGTGACTACGGGCGCGGAAGAGTTTGGCGGCCCTCTGAACATTCAGGCTTCTTTCCCCGGAACGGGCGACAACAGTTCGGGAGGGAAGGTTGTGTTCGCGCCGGGCCAGTATGCGGAACGGGCTGGCCTGCTCTTGGTGAATGGCGTGGTGTACACGGGATGGACCTCGCATTGTGACTCTCGTCCGTATACCGGCTGGGTCATGGGTTTCAACGAATCAACGCTGGCGCAGGCCAGCGTGCTGAACGTTACTCCGAATGGCAATGAAGGGTCTGTGTGGATGAGCGGCGCGGGCCTGGCTGCGGACAGCTCCGGAAATATTTTTCTGCTGGACGCGAACGGTACCTTTGATTCCACGCTCGACGCGAATAGCTTTCCCAGTCAGGGCGATTTCGGAAACGCCTTCCTCAAGATCTCGACTGCGAATCAAACACTAGTGGTCGCCGACTACTTTGAAATGTTCAATCAAGGTGCGGAAAACGATTCTGACGAGGACCTGGGCTCTGGTGGTGCGCTGCTGCTGCCCGACTTCACGGATGGCTCGGGTCAAACCCGACATCTTGCAGTCGGAGCGGGTAAGGACTCGAACATCTACGTTGTGGACCGTGATGCGATGGGAAAGTTTAGTCCGAGCAAGAACAACATTTATCAGGAAATCCAGGGCGGTTTATCGGGATCTGTATTTTCCATGCCGGCTTACTTCAACAACACGGTTTACTACGGCGCGGTGGGGGATAACATCAAGGCTTTTGCCATCAGCGATGTGCTGCTTGCGGTTACGCCCACGTCGCAAACGGGCAATGCTTTCGGATATCCCGGCGCCACTCCGAGCGTCTCTGCCAATGGGACGACCAACGCGATCCTCTGGGCCGCGGAGAACGCAGGCACCGCGGTTCTGCATGCTTACGACGCGACCAATCTTTCGCACGAGTTATACAACAGCAACCAGGCGTCCGGCGGACGAGATCAGTTCGGTGCGGGAAACAAGTTCATCACGCCGATGATCACGAATGGCAAAGTGTACGTCGGCACAACCAACGGCGTGGGGGTGTTTGGGTTGCTGCAATAACTTAAAAAGGCCGCCATTTCTGGCGGCCTTGCTTTCGCGGGCGACGGCGCCCGCGCCACACTTGCTATTAATTATTCTCGCTCCCGGCGCGCTTCCACGAGATTAAATCGCCTATGGTAGAACCACCGGTGCTCGAGACGGGATGCTTATACGCCTCGACTTCGGTACGCGACGCTTCCTCGCCTACGGCCTTGATGCTGAGCCCAACTTTCTTTTCTTCCTGATTCATCTTGATGATCTTGAAGTCGTGCTCTAGCCCCGGCTCCAGAGTCAAGGGTTGGCCGTTGGCGTCCACCGCTTCGGAGTTGTGACAGAGGCCTTCGATGCCCTCGGCGATTTCGACGAATGCGCCGAAGCTGGCCACGCGCAGGACTTTTCCGTGCAACACGTCGCCAACTTTGTGCTGGCTGAAGAAACTCTCCCACACATCGGGTTGAAGCTGCTTCACGCCGAGCGACAGCCGCCGCTTGTCTGGTTCGATGGCTAACACAACGGCTTTCAGGCGATCACCCTTCTTGAGAATCTCTGAGGGATGTTTGACGCGTTTGGTCCAACTCAGATTACTGACGTGGACCAGACCGTCGATGCCGTCCTCGATTTCGATAAATGCGCCGAAGTCGGTCAGGTTTCGCACCCGGCCTTCAACCGTGGCGCCGACGGGGTATTTTTCGTGCAGGGCGTCCCACGGGTTGGTCGCAAGTTGCCGCATGCCCAGCGAAATCCGGCGCTCCTGCGGATGCACGTTCAGCACGACGCAGTCCACGTGGTCGCCGACGTTCACCAACTTCGAAGGATGCTTCATGCGTTTGGACCACGTCATCTCGCTGACGTGTACCAGCCCTTCAATGCCCTGCTCCAGTTCGACAAATGCGCCGTAATCGGTGACGCTGATGACCCGTCCACCAACGTGCGCGCCGACCGGATAGCGGTGCTCCGCATCCAGCCACGGGTCGGGCGTGAGCTGCTTGAAGCCGAGCGACACGCGTTGCTTGTCCTTGTCGAACTTCAGCACCTTTACCTGAATTTGATCGCCGACGTTGACCAGATCGCGAGGGTGCGTGAGCCGCCCCCAGGACATGTCGGTAATGTGCAGCAGGCCGTCGATGCCGCCGAGATCCACAAAGGCGCCGTAGTCGGTGAGATTCTTGACCACTCCAGTCAGAATCGATCCCTCTTCCAGATGCTCCAGAGTTTTGGATCGCTTTTCACTCTGCTCTCCTTCGAGCACCTGCTTGCGCGAGACCACGATGTTGCCGCGTTTCTTGTTCAGCTTAATGATTGCAACTTCGAGCGTTTGTCCCTTCACCGCATCGAGATTGCGGGCCGGACGCAGATCAGCTTGGGAGCCGGGGAGAAATGCACTCGCCCCCATAATGTCGACGGTGAGGCCACCCTTGATGCGCTCCACCACTGTGGCGCGAATCGGCTTCTTCTCGTTATAGGCTTTCTCAATCTCATCCCACGCGCGCAACTTCTGAGCTTTCTGGTGCGAGAGGTTGATGTAGCCTTCCTCAGTTTCACCCTTATCGCGCATTACATCAATTTCGTCGCCGGGTTGGAATCTGGGCTTGCCCTCAAAATCCAGCACCTCGGACAGGGGCAGCATGCCTTCGGACTTGGCGCCGATGTCCACGACAACATGCGTACCGGTGAGTTTCAGCACGGTGCCTTTGAGGACTTTGTCCTCGCGGACAGCCTCTTCACTTTCCGTGGTGAAGCTCTCCAGCGCCGAAGCGAAGTCCTCGGCGCCAGCGTTGCTGGGTTTCTCTTCCTGATGCTGAGTTTGCGGCGGCTCGGGAACAGAAGCCTGTAGGGTCGAGCTTTCGGGCGAACCCTCGGGGTTCTCGGTTAAAGTTGAGGTTGCTGAATCTTGGTTGGGGGAAGTGTTGTCGTCGAGCAAGGTTTATCGCCTCTCTGGTGTACTCGCGCGTGCGCGAAGGATGCGGGAACTGCTTTAGCGGACTGCTGGCGTGAGTCTTAGGTTGTGTGGAGTCCGCCCTGGCGGACGGACCTGAACAATCCCAGCGGTCGGACGTTGCCAAATAGCGAACCCGCGTCCAAAAGGGAACCCTTCGACTATAGCAATCGCTTGCAAACAGTGTCAAACCCCAAAGTCAGAATAATCGAGATCGATTAAAGCCACGTTAAAAATGGGAAACTCCCGCGCGTCTGAATTTGAGACGATTCCGTAAAATAATCCTAGAAGTGCAACCTCTTTCGTTACCAATGCTTGAACCAAAAGCCCTTGTATACTGCGGCCACTCGATCATCTCAGAACGCATCAAAGCACCGGTTGTTGGGTTTCTATAGTTGGGGTTGAGGGCTCATGGCTACGCGGTTGAAGTCGGCATTAGTGCTTTTTTTGTTTTTGCTTGCGATTGCGCACGCGCATGCCGACGTCACTTTGTTGCTGGAAGAGCCGTATAGCTACGATGGCGCCTTTGCCGGAACGGGACACGCGGCCGTGTATCTGTCGCGAGTCTGTGCTGAGACGCCGCTGCTCCTTCGCCGTTGCGCCCCCGGAGAGTTCGGCGCTGTCATCAGCCGCTACGACGGCATCGCGGGGCACGACTGGATCGCAATTCCGCTGATCCCTTACCTCTACGCGGTCGACAATCCCGAGAATGTGCCGCTTTCCGCGGACGCCAAGTTAGTCGACTTTCTCCGAAATAGATATCGAGTCGCCCACCTCGAGTCCGTTGCTCCTGACGGCCCCGGCGGGGAGCCGCCAACCGGGCGATGGGTCGAATTGGTTGGAGCTAGCTATATTCGGGCGATTTACGGTTTTCACATCGATACAACTGAAGAACAAGACGATGGCCTGATTAGCAAGTACAACTCCGAACCAAACCAGATGCAGTTCAATCTCATCACCCACAATTGCGCGGACTTCGCGCGCAACCTGGTGAACTTTTACTATCCCAAGATGCTTCATCGCAGTGTAATCGGCGATCTCGGAGTCACCACGCCCAAACACGATGCGCAGTTGTTGGTGCACTTCGGAGAACGCCATCCGGAATTGCACCTGACGACCTATGTGATTCCTCAGGTTCCGGGGAACATTCGGCGTAGCGGACCGGTACGCGGCGTTGTCGAATCCGTGGTGAGGGCCAAGAAGTACATGCTACCGCTTCTCGTGTTCCATCCCGTGATCACCGGTGCCCTCGTCGTCGCTGCCGCAGACGGGGCGCGCTTCAATCCGGCGCGCAATGTGATGGTCTTTGATCCCAGCGGTGAGTTGGATCCACCTCTGGCAGCGGAGCAACGACGCCTGTACCAGAATCGATTGGACTCGCTGAAGCGCCCGCTCGCGGAAGGTAATCCGTGGTATGGCACCAAATGGCAGGAGTTGCAGGCCGACTCGGTGCCGCAAGTCGATAATTCCGGCGACCCCTTGCTGGAAGTAAAGCTCGGCGACGAAACCGTCGATCAGGGGCTTTCACGGAACAACATCCTGAGCACGTCGGCCCCGCCCGAGTTGGCGGAATGGATTCTGGTACAGCGGCTTCGGGAAGAGTTGAAAAAAGGCGGTTCTCCCAAGGTGTCGGAACAGAATGCCGAGAACGACTGGGCCTTGCTGCAACAAACCATGCAGATACAGCACAAGAACCGTGAGCCGATTGACACCCGCTTGACCGCGATGCGGTCCGCGCGGCCCTAGCAAGCGCGAATGTGGGCGCGGCCGTCCTCGCCCGTGCGGAACACTCGACCAGTTCCGAAACTTGACGCCATCTGCTACTCTGCCCTGCGATGGATTATCTTTGGACTCCCTGGCGCTACGCCTATGTCACTGCGGGCGAGAAGACTAAGGAATGTATCTTTTGTGACCTGCCTAAACTCGGGGACGATGCCAAAGCCCGCATCGTGCATCGCGGCCAAAACTGTTACATCGTGCTCAATACGTTTCCCTATACGCCGGGACACGTCATGGTCGTGCCGTTCGCGCATCTCGACGAATTGCAGAAACTGCCGATTGACGCGGCTCACGAAATGATGGATTTGTCCCAGGAGATGGAACGCGTGCTGCGCCAGCTCTATGCTCCCGACGGAGTGAACCTGGGCATGAACATCGGCAAGGCCGCCGGAGCCGGTGTCGCTGGACACATCCACATGCACGTTCTGCCGCGCTGGGTGGCGGATGCGAACTTTGTTTCTGTGGTGGGGGAAACGCGAGTCTTACCAGAAAGCCTGGACATCACCTACAGCAGGATTAAAGCGGCACTCGAATCGCCGGTGTCATCCTGAGCGAGAATCGAAGGGCAAAAAACCTCGCTCAGGATGAACCCCGGAAACGCAAAAGCGCACAATCGCAACACCAAAACGCTGCGTCACGATGCTCCCTATGCGCCGATGCGCATCTCCACAAAACTGCCTCAACGGAAAGAATTCCCGACTTCTCCGCCTCGATATCATGAGAACATCGGTTGCCAGAGTCCTCCCCCGAGTCCTCTAGCGATGATCGGCAGTAGCAGTTGACGAAGATTAAGGCGACGCGAGCCTGCGGTTGTCATGGAAATGTCAACAAATTGTAAGTTTTTGTAGAGACAAATCGGCGAAACGACCTCAATTTCGTGAGCCGGTTCAGCGTCCCAGCAACTCGTCCAGATCCTTTTCGCCGATCACGCTTATTCCCAGTTCTTTCGCCTTGTCGAGTTTGGAACCTGCGTCCGTCCCGGCGATCACATAGTCGGTCTTCTTGCTGACGGAACCCGATACGCGCCCGCCGGCATCTTCGATCGCCTTCTTGACTTGGTCGCGAGGGAGGTTCAGTGTGCCGGTCAGGACAAAGGTCTTCCCGGCGAGTTTCGTGCCGCGCTCTTTTTTTGCGCCCGCAAACGTCAAGCCGGCCTTGCGCAGCCGTTCCACCAGTTCACGGTTTCGCGGTTCCTGAAAAAACTCCACGATGCTTTGCGCGATGCGGGGCCCGACTTCATTTACTTGCTGAAGTTCTTCTTCGCTGGCGTTCATGAGCGCGTCCATTGAACCGAGATGTTCAGCGAGAAACTGCGCCGTGCGCTCGCCCACAAAACGAATCCCTAATCCATAGATCACCCGTTCGAGAGAGAGCTTCTTCGAAGCCTCGATCTGGTGCAGCACATTTTGCGCGGACTTCTCGCCCATCCTTTCCAGTGACAGCAGATCGTCTTTGGTCAGCTTATAAATGTCTGCGACGTTCTTCACCAGCCCGCGATCCGTGAGCTGATTGACCAAGGCCTCTCCCATACCGTCAATGTTCATCACGCCACGTGAGGCGAAGTGCAAAATAGTTTCTCGCAGCTTGGCCGGACAGTTTGCATTGACGCAAAAATAATCCACTTCGCCTTCCGTGCGCACCACCTTCGTGCCGCACACTGGACACTTCTCCGGCACACGGATTAGCTTGTGGCCGCGTGGATGATCTTTATCATCCACGACGCGCGTAACCTTGGGGATGACATCGCCGCCGCGCTCGACTTCGACCCAGTCGTTAATCTTCACGCCCAGCCGCTCGATCTCATCCGGGTTATGCAGGGTCGCCCGACTGACGGTGGTGCCGCCAATCGGTACAGGCTTCAACATCGCCACAGGAGTCAATTTGCCAGTCCGGCCGACTTGCCACAGAACGCCTTCGATCTGAGTGATGCCCGCGCGAGCAGCGTATTTGTAGGCGATCGCCCAGCGCGGCGCTTTCCCTGTGTAGCCAAGTTCCTCCTGCAGCGCGGTGCGATCCACCTTGATGACGATGCCGTCGATTTCATAGGGAAGTTTTTCCCGCTTTACTTCCTCCTGCTCGATGAATGTCCAAACTTCGTCGAAACTCTTGGCCAGCTTTCGACTGGGATTGACCTTGAAGCCGGCGGCATTGAGGGCATTCAAAGTCTCCCATTGCCAGTCGATAAAGGTCCGTCCGTCCCGCAGCAAAATGTAGGCGAAGAAATCGAGATGTCTCTGCGCAACGATGCTGGGCTCAAGTTGACGAACCGTCCCGGCGGTGGCATTTCGCGGATTGGCAAACAACGAGAGTCCCTTCTCTTCGCGTTGCTGATTCATTTTCCGGAATGCCGCAATGGGCATGAGCATTTCCCCACGTACTTCGAAGTCCGCCGGAACGCCTGCCTCCTTGCGCTTTTCTTTCGGAATGGAAAGCGGAATCGAACGCACCGTCCGCACATTCAAAGTGACATCCTCACCAACGGTGCCATCGCCACGCGTAATGCCACGCACCAACCGTCCATTCTCGTACAGCAACGCCAACGACATGCCGTCCAGCTTTAATTCGCAAACATAGTCAACATCCTTGCGTCCGCTAAGTTCGTGAACCCGGCGCTCCCAGTTGCGGAGATCGTCGACGTTGTAAGTGTTGTCCAGCGAGAGCATGGGCGAGGAGTGCGCTGCCTTGACCACGCCCTCGCGCGGTTTGCCGCCTACGCGTTGCGTAGGAGAATCGGGCGTGATCAGCGTGGGATGTTCCGCTTCCAGCATCTTCAACTGGTTCATCAGTTGATCGAATTCAGCGTCGCTGATCTCCGGATCGTCGAGCACGAAATAGCGATATTCGTGATGCCGGATCTGATCCCGGAGCGCCTCAATCTTCTTTTCAATGTCTTTGTCTTTCGCCGCCGTAGCCATCGCAAAAGATTATAGGCGAGGCACGAAATCGTGTGGTGCGGGCACCCTCGCCCGCGAACTTTGAAGAGCGCTCGACAGGAACCCAGTCGAGCTGTTCTAAACTGTGCTCATGCCGGTCCTCGAAACCCAGCGCCTCTCGCTTCGGGAGTTTCAACTGGAAGACGTGGACGCACTCGCCGCCATCCTCTCCGATCGCGAGACCATGCGTTACTACCCTATGTCGTTCGATCGTGCGGCAGTCGCGGATTGGATCCAGCGCAACCGCACTCGCTACGCCAATGACGGTCACGGACTCTGGGCCATGATTCTGAAGTCCTCGTGCGAACTGATTGGCGACTGCGGGCTGGTGCGGCAGAGCGTTGACGCAGTCGATGAAATCGAAATTGGCTATCACGTGCGCCGCGATCTTTGGCGCCAGGGATATGCCTCGGAAGCCGCCCGTGCCTGCCTCGACTACGGATTCGCGAATCTCGAAATCGACCGGCTCATCTCTTTGATTCGCCCTGAGAATTTCGCATCGCGCCGCGTGGCCGAAAAGAATGGCATGACGATCTGGAAAGAAGTGACCAAAGCGGATTTGTTACATTACGTCTACGCAATCAAGCGCGACCAAGTTTAGCCCAGTGATTTCGGAGACCGACATGCCCAAAGCCACAGTCGCATTCTCACTACCGCAAGCCCTGCTGACTTCGTTTGACACAAACGACCGCATCAACCAGTACATGATCGAAAACCTGCCGAACGAAGCTTGGCGCGCCGAGCCCCCTGCGGGCAAGGGGCGAACCGTCGCCGCCATCGTGGCTCATCTACACAACGTCCGCGTGATGTGGCTGAAGGCCACGGCCAAGGGAAGCAAGATTCCAGACCAACTGGATCGTACCAGTGTAACGCCAGCACAGGCGACGAAAGCACTGGAGCAAAGCCGCGCAGCTCTCAGCGCAGTATTGAAGTCTGCCTTGGGCGGCGACGGCCGAGTAAAAGGATTCCGTCCCGACGTAGCCGGATTCTTCGGCTATCTGATTGCCCACGACGCCCACCATCGCGGCCAAATCTGCATGCTCGCCCGCCACGTGGGCCACCCCCTACCGCAAAAAGCAATGTTCGGCATGTGGGAGTGGGGCACCCGGGGAAAAGTGTAGGCGCGGGCGCCTACATCGTGACGTCATGCGCAAAGCCATGTTGCTCTACAATCCGCTTTCCGGTCCTCGTCGCGCACGTCGCCTGGCGGATGTGGAATCAGCGCTCTCAGTCCTGCGAAATGCCGGCGTCCAAGCGGCGGCCGCACCCACGCGGGCGGCCTCCGATGCGACCGAGCAAACCACACAGGCAATCGCTGAAGGCTGCGACACTGTATTCGCCTGCGGCGGCGATGGCACGGTGAACGACGTGTCACAGGGATTAGTTGGTACCAATGCCGCCCTGGCCATCATTCCTCTGGGCACGGCAAATTGTCTCGCGCACGATTTGCACCTGCCACTTTCTCCTGAGAAAGCTGCCCGGGCTGCACTGAGCGCAAAGCCTCGACGCATCGCTGTCGGCCGAATCGAGTACCAGGATTTAACCGGCAAGCCGGCCGCGCGATATTTCATTTTCATCGTGGGCATCGGAGCAGATGCGCATCTGTTCTACAGGCTGGATCCATTGATCAAGCGACGCTTTGGCATGGCCGCTTACTGCGCGAAGGCGACGCGCTTGTGGCTGACTCACCCGATGAAAGACTTCGCGGTTGAGATCACCGATGAAGGGCAAAACCGCCATGCAGAAGTTCCGCAGTTGTTGGCAGTCCGCATCGCCAATTTTGGCGGTGTGCTCCGCGAACTCGCTCCCGGCGCCTCGCTCGAACGCAACGACCTTCGTCTGGTGCTCTTCCGCACCCACAGCCGCTTGGCGTATCTGCGCTACATCCTTCGCGGACTCTTCGGAACCAATTGGAAAGTCCCAGGGATCGAGCTGGTTCATAGTACAGGCGCGGTCTGCCGCGATATAACGCCGACCACAGACTTGCAGACAAAGTCCCGCATTTTAATCGAAGCCGACGGAGAGTTGCTAGGAACGCTACCGGCAAAAATATCCGTCGTCCGCGATGCCTTGACTCTGCTGGCGCCAAATTAAAGAAACTCGCCCTTAACACCTCCAGCGCCCGAGTGATGTATTCTCTCTAACTCAGACCGGCGAAAAGGCCAAGCAGACTTTGGAACCCATCACTCACTTCCTGACCGGCGCCTGCATCGGGCGAGCCGGACTGAATCGCAAGACGGCGCTCGCCACGGCTACGGTAACGCTGGCTGCAGAGGCGCCGGATCTCGACGTCCTGGGTGAGTTCAAGGGCCGCGTTTTTGGCTTCGCTCACCATCGCGGCTTCAGCCATTCTTTCCTCGGTCTCGTATTGGTCTCTGCCGTGGTGGTGGGCTTCATGTACTTGATCTGGCGATTGCGCGGACGAAAGCTTAACGACCCAAACTTGCCGCCGCGCTGGGGATTGCTATTCGGGTTCGCATATCTCGCGGGGCTCAGCCACATTCTGCTCGATTACACCAATGATTACGGTGTACGCCCGTTTTGGCCGTTTTCCGAAAAATGGTATTCCTGGGACATCGTTTTCATCGCCGACCCGATCATTCTGCTTTTGCTGATAGGCGGACTCGCGCTGCCCGTTTTCTTTTCCTTCATAGACCGCGAAATCGGAGTGCGTCGCAAACAACCCGCGGGCCGCTGGGCTGCGACGCTGGCGTTGCTTGGCATAGTTGCCCTTTGGGGAGTGCGCGATTACGAGCACCGGCGAGCAGTGAATGCGCTCGAAGCACGTACCTATGAAAGCGCCGATCCAATCCGTGCCTCGGCCTTCCCTTTGTGGTGGACTCCATTTCGATGGGTCGGCGTGTTGGAAACCCAAAACTTCTTTGCCACGACGATGGTCGATTCGTCAACTCCCGAGGTCGACCCTAATGGCGATATGCAGACTCTCTACAAGCCCGAGGAAACTCCAGTGACGCTCGCAGCTAAGCGATCCTACCTGGGGCGCGTTTATCTCGACTGGGCGCAGTATCCCATCACCGAAACCGAGCCGCTCCCTGAAGATCAGGGCTACATCGTTCGCTTCAAGGATTTGCGGTTCCAGCAACCTGGACATCCGGGCCGAAGCGTTCTTGCGGCAAGTGTCGAACTGGATCGCAACCTGAAAGTGGTCGGAGAGAATTTTGGCCCGCCGCCGGACAAAATCTCGGCAAGGGACGCGGGCCGAAGCGACGCCCCATAGATTTAGTTTCTCTCCGCGCGCTCTGCGGATGTTCTCAGTGACCCCCGCGATTTAAGACTTAGGGCGTAAGCCTTCACGACTATGCTTTGACTTGACGCCGCCGCTCCCACAGGCCACAATCTTCTTTGACGTTATCGAGGTGATTTCATCATGCTGCCCTATCTGTTCGTGCTGCTCGCGGTTGCAGTCCGGTTCATGCCGCATCCGTGGATGTTTACTCCGGTAACCGGGTCGCTGTTGTTCTTCGGAGCCCGAGGACCCCGCCGCCAGCTCTGGATCCCATTTGTGCTGCTGGCCGCTTCGGACGTGGTGCTTACGAAGCTCGTCTACGTATATCCGTTCACTTGGGATCATTACGTGACCTTCGCATGGTATGCCGCAGTTCTCTGGCTGGGCACGAGGCTGGGCGCTAAAACGAAATGGGTACCTGCGATTGGCGCGGCGCTTGCCAGTTCGGTTTCGTTTTTCCTGTTGAGTAATTTTGCGACCTGGGCCTCCTGGGACATGTATCCGAAGAACCTCAGTGGCTTGATGGAGTGCTATGTGGCTGCATTGCCATTCTTCCGTCATGCGCTCGCGGGCGATCTGATCTTCACAACTGCAATGTTCGCGACGCCGATTGCGTTGCACGCGCTATCTGAAGCGCTCCGTAGCCACGGCGATCATGCAGCGGCCTAAATCCTAGAGACTGGCAAAGCATCCGCGATGCAGAGAATACCTCACGCATCGCCCGGTTGCGTTTTCTCCACGTTGTTTAACTTTGATTTTCTAGTCCTGCCTTCGCTCTTGCGATGCATTAGCCAGGCCACCGCTCCCGCTGCCGCCACCAGCATAACGACGTACAAGTGTTGGCGGAAAATTCCTCCCACCACATGCACGACGTCTGGGCCGAACTTGACGGTAAGCACGCCCAACAGCAGGAAGCGCACCAGGCGGCCAGAGAAAATCGCCAGCAGGAAGCGCACGAATCCCATTTCCGAAACTGCCGCAGCCAGCACGAACAGCTTGAAGGGCGTGGGCGGCGGAAGCATCGCGGGCAACATCAGGCTCCAGAACGGATGCTTGTCGAATGCCGCATGAATCTTTTCGAAGCGCGCCGGCGGGATACGCTTGCGAAGCAGTTCCTCGCCGCCTTTGTAGCCGATCACGTAGATTACGATGCTGCCCAGCGTCGACCCAGCCGCTGCCATAAGAGCATAGAGAAAAAATCGAGCGTGATCCTGGTAGACATAGCCGGCCACGACCGCGTCTACCGGAAGACCAATGAAAGCGCCGTCGAGCGCAGCCACAACCAGCACACCCCACGCGCCCAGAGGCTTCAACAGCGCCCACAGGAACGCCGTATAGCGCGAAAAGATGTGCTTGATCGTCTTCAAGATGTAAGACTAAAAGTGTACGCGAAAGCGAACCGGGTCGAAGCGGCGAAATGGGCAGAGATTTAGTCATCCCATCTCTGCCCGAGAGGAAACTTCATGAACTATTTCTTGGGAAAATTCGGGTCAGCCTTCACTTCAAGAATCTGCTTGGTGTGACGCGCGCTGTGCGCCCCGATAAACAGAATCCACTCGTAGGCGTCGAGTTTCTTTCCCATTGGACTGTCAGTAGCGTGGGCTCGCAGGTCGTCGTGTGTGCTCAGGAAGTCTTCCGTCTGGGCACGGCTATCGGTAAAGGCTTTCAGCGATCCCTCCGGAGAGCCGTAGCGATTCGCGGGCTTCAGGGGTTCAGGCGCTTGACGTTTTTGCGTACGGTCGGGAACCATCGTGAGCACCATTTCATCGATGGCTTCGACGCTATCCCCGTCGGGGCGCGGCGGAGCCTTCATCACTTGCTCGATGATCATGGTACGGAGATAACCTTCAGCAGTCGCGATGTGCTCGGTGACTTCCGCTATCGACCAGCGATCCGGACCCGCTTTAAAGTTCCATTGCGCTTCAGACAGTCCCGCGGTTGCGTCCAAAACGCCTTGTTTCGTGGTCTCCAGATATTTCATGGCGCGGTCGCGGTCCGCCACCGTTAACGATTGCGAGGACGCCGACACCGAGAAATACAGCGCGAATGCGATTACGGCGAGACGTCGTTTCATAAATTGTTCCTTTCGTTCTAGCCAGCTTAGATCAGGTCTTGAGTTATCGCGTGCGTTATTCGTGTTTGGTGTTTCCGCTTAACAACTGTAACGCGTGGGGCAGAAGGTCGATCACGGCTTCGAGCGAATCCACTGCGCCGCTGGGACTGCCGGGCAAGTTTAGGATCAACGACTTCCCCCGCACTCCGCAGACTCCGCGGCTGAGCGCGGTAAATGGAGTCTTCTTCGCGCCTTCAAAACGCATGCGTTCGGCAACTCCTTCAAGCAAGCGTTCGCAAACCGCGCGCGTAGCTTCGGGAGTGACATCGCGCTCTGCGATTCCAGTTCCGCCGGTCGTCACGACGAGTTGCGCTTCCTGCACCCAGTAAGCAATTGCGTTCTGAATTGCAGATTGGTCGTCGGCAACAACCTCCGTCCCAATGACTGCAAAATTCCTTTTTCTGAGAAGCTCTCCAACTGCCGGGCCGGAGACATCCGTTCGATCACCGCTCGCGCAGGAATCACTAACCGTGACGACGGCTGCAGTCAAAGTTTCGGGAGTCGAGACTCGCACGTCTTCAGGAATCGAGGAGGACATCTTCTTCCTCCTCTTCGGCTTTTCCGCCGCCGCCGTCACGTTGCGCCTCATCGAGCTGGCGCAGGCCTTCCATCAGCAAGCCCTGAGTGTTCAACTGGGTGGTCTGCTGCGTCGTCTTGCCTTCGAAATTGACTTCAAAGTTTCCGTCCGTCCAGCGTAGAACCTTAAACACCGCCGGATCCCCAATCAGCGAGCCATAGGTGGCGTGCGTGACCTGGCCTTCTTTGAAGTACAGTTCGCACTTGTCGTCTTTGTTGGTGAGCGTGAGGGAACAGCTTTTGCGGCCCATTTCCAACGACTGCACCAGGTCGATGACATTCATCTGCAACAAGCTGCCGCGCAGGACTCCGTCGGAGGGAGCGGTCTTAGCCATCTTTTCCAGCGCAATCTTGTCGATCACGCGCTTGATGCGCTGGGTCGCTTCTCTCAGAAAGAATGGTTTCTCAACGAAATCGTCCACGGGAAGATCGGGCGTGCTCAGCTTTTCGCTAATGTCAGTTTTCGTCGCTACTAAAATGACTGCGGCCTCGGCAGTTCGAGGACGGCTTCTTAGTTTTTCGACGAGTTGCCGGCCATCCATCCCCGGCATGCGATAGTCGCACACCAGCAAGTCGGGCGGATCGTCAACTGCCTTGAGCAGCGCGTCGGCCGCGTCGGTTGCGGTTGTTACCTTGGCGAGCGGAGTCAGCGCCCCGCGCAGCAACCCCAGCACCATCGGATTGTCATCCACCAGCAGGAGTCTTACGTTGTTCGCCATGGAACGCGCTATGTCTTTTTGCGGACGCGGCCGTAATCACCATTCTTTCGAGCCCGACGATAGTCACCGCTGCGTCCGCCGGATTTCCGCTCGAGCACGATTTCGCGAATCTCGATTCCTTTATCAAGGCCCTTGCACATATCATAAACGGTGAGCGCGGCGACACTGGCAGCCATCAGGGCTTCCATCTCCACGCCGGTCACTGCCGTGGTTGTAACTTTTGAGGCAATCGCGACGCCATTCTCGCACACGCGCATTTGCACATCAACGTGGGAAAGCGGCAAAGGATGGCACATGGGAATCAAATCGGCAGTTCGTTTCGCGGCCATAATTCCTGCCAGCCGCGCCACCTCCAGCGCATCGCCCTTGGGATTCCTGGGCAATGCGTTCAGGACCTTTGCCTTCAAGACCACGAAGGCACTGGCCTCGGCCTCGCGTTTAGTAACTGATTTTGCCGAGACGTCGACCATTCTCGCTCGTCCGGAATGATCGTAATGGGAGAGCTTCTTAGGCATCCGATGGAACTATCTTACTAGAAGCTATCAGGTGGTCTCACGCGATGGCTCGGCAGGGCACCGACGCGCGAACAACAATCACTCACAGAGGCAGTTCCCAGCCCTCTTCTTTCATCCGCTGATTGGTCCACTCCTGCAGCTCTTTGTAAACCGCTGGATCGATCACTACGAATGTGGCTCCAGCCCGTCCCTCGAGATCGGCCCAGACAATTTGCACTTTCGCCTCGATGCGGTTTTGACTGTCAGGCAGGACGAAACTGATGTCCATGAGTCCTTCCGATCGCCGCGGATCGGGGAGTCCTTCGAGGCCCATGCCACCCACGCTGAGATTCACTGCGGTAGCGCGTATTTCCTGCCCGTGGCTGTCTTTGAGCACTACTAGAAGCTTGACCTTTGCGCGGAAGAACTTCTTCTGCTTGAGGCTCAGCGTGCCCAGCCCACGGCTCTTGTCTGTGAACGCCCCGGTGATCTTGTATTCGCCCAGTTTCCGGGTCAAGGTCCGCCGCGAAATCCCCAGCTGCTCGGCTGCTTTCGCCCGATGGCCACCAGTGTTCTCGAGTGCCTTCATCACCATCTGTCGTTCCATGTCCTGAAGATCACCGGAGGGCAGAGGGATTGCCGTCTTTTGCTGCAGCGCCGATAGTTCGGCCAGCACGTCAGCCCCGCCAATCTCCTTACCGGACGCAGCCATTGCAACCTTCGCAACGATGTTCCGCAGTTCACGAACGTTTCCCGGCCACGAATGCGACTGAAGTGCACGCAAAGCCTCAGCATTGAACTTCATTTCCGCCGACTTGAGGCGCAGAAAATGCTCCGCCAACGCGACCACATCTTCCGCCCGCTCTCGCAAGGGCGGAACTCGCAGCTCAAACTGGCTCAGGCGATGGAAAAGATCTTTGCGGAAACGTCCCTCGCGCACCGCAGCTTCCAAATCCTGATTCGTGGCTGCGACAA
This sequence comes from Terriglobales bacterium, assembly GCA_035601995.1. Classification (GTDB taxonomy): domain Bacteria; phylum Acidobacteriota; class Terriglobia; order Terriglobales; family Acidobacteriaceae; genus JABDBE01. Next base: position 29,737 of record DATNNE010000041.1, on the reverse strand, counting down.
TCCGCACATCCACAGTGATCTTGCGATGCCCGCCCAAACGGTAGTACGCAGCGCCATCCAGCACGCGCAGCAGCTTGACCTGAATGTGCGACGGCAGTTCGCCGATCTCATCAAGGAATAGAGTTCCCTTGTCGGCCAGTTCGAAGAGCCCAGGCTTGGAGTTGTCGGCGCCGCTGAAAGCGCCTTTTTCGTAACCAAACAGTTCGCTCTCAACCAGGTGCTCGGGCAGAGCCGCGCAGTTGATGTCGATCCAGGGCTTGCCGTTCCGGTAGGAAAATTCGTGGACGCTGCAGGCGATCAGTTCCTTGCCCGTGCCAGTTTCGCCGGTGATCAGGACAGTCTCGGTATGCCCCGCCACGCGTTCAACCATGGCCATGAAGCGCTGCATGGTGCCGCTGGCAACGAGGAACTTCGTGCCATGAATCTCGCGCTGAACGATCTCACGCTTGATCTCACGCTGAGCTGCCGCACCTGCTTCCAATGCATCCCCCCGCGACTGCCTGCACACACTTCCAGCGCCAGCACCCTGCGGCCGCGCCGGATTCCAAGTCGGGCCAAAGAAAAAGCTAGCACAGCATGCAGAGAACCCATCAGTAACGGCAGCTTCTGGTGGTGACGAAGGTAACCCATGTCTCCTGAAGAATTCGGGGCCCTAAAACCTCCTTTGTCTGAGCAACTTGGCAATACCCTCGTGCGCCCTGCACGTCCGTAACGCTTCCCCGCAACTCCTTGGCCAAACTAGGGTTCATAATCGTAGAGGCAGAGGTATTCAGTCACCTGCGCCTCGCTGCAAGTGGCGTCGGCGTAAGCGGCTGCAAGGAACGCAGCAGTGACTGGTGGCGTTCCGGAGGGATCGGGTCATGAAAAATTTCGGGCGCTTACTGCAAGTCAGCTTTTTGGTCGCACTTCTGGCCGTAACCACGGCAACAATTTGCGCAGTCGCGCAGGACACAGCTCCGCCTCCGCCGGATCAACAACAAGCGTACCCTCAATCGGCTAACCCGAGTGATCAAGTACCACCACCTCCAGCGGGACAGGCAGGGCCTTCCGAGCAGGATCTGCCCCCTGGTGGGCAGCCACAGTCTGGCGATCAGTCGTATCCGACGCAACAGGCGCCGCCTCCTCCCGCAGGCCAGTCCATGCCTTCGACTTCGGGACAGCAAACTGATCCTCCGGGCCGCGTTGCTCGTCTCGGCTACATGACGGGATCGGTTTCGCTTCAACCTCAAGGGACAGGCGACTGGGTGCAGGGTGAGTTGAATCGTCCACTGACAATCGGCGACAACGTCTGGGCTGACAAAGATTCGCGCGCCGAACTGAACCTGGGTACGGGAGTGATGCGAATCAGTTCTGAAACCAGTTTGACTTTGACCAATGTCACCAATGATGCCGTGCAGGTGGAGTTGCATCAGGGCACTTTGAACGTACATGTCCGCAAACTCTACGGCGGCGAGGTGTACGAGATCGATACGCCGAATCAGGCGTTCACCGTGACCAAGTCCGGCGAGTATCGCTTCGATGTTGATCCCAGCGGAGACACAACTCTGGTAACGGTGTGGAAAGGCGAGGGCGAAGCCACTGGTCAAGGCCCTGCGGTGCGCGTGCACGAAGGCCAGCAGGCGCGCTTCAGCAACGGGAATTCCTTGACGCATCAGATCAGCGACGCTCCCGCGCCGGATGGCTTCGACGACTGGTGCAAGGTCCGCGATAAGCGCGAAGACAATTCAATCTCCGCGCGCTACGTGGCTCCGGGCGTAGTTGGAGCGGGAGACCTCGACGAATATGGAGCCTGGCGTCAAACCCCCGATTACGGACCGGTGTGGATTCCCTCTACGGTCGCGCCGGGCTGGGCGCCTTACAGTGACGGACAGTGGATTTACCAAAATCCGTGGGGATGGACCTGGGTCGACGCGGCGCCGTGGGGATTCGCTCCCTTCCACTATGGACGCTGGGTGTCGTTCGGCGGTTACTGGGGCTGGGCTCCTGGACCGTATTGGGTGCGGCCTTGGTATGCGCCCGCGATGGTGGCCTGGTTTGGAGGCCCGCGCTTTGGCATCGGTATCGGTTTTGGCTTCGGCGGCGGATTTGGCTGGTGCCCGCTCGGTTGGGGTGAGCCATTCTTTCCGTGGTACGGCGCCGGTCGAGGTTATTTCCGGAACGTCAACATCAGCAACACCCGCATCACGAATATCAATCACATCACCAACAACTATTACAACAACAGGAATGCGGGCGGATTCTACGGACGGAATGGCGTCGGGATGCCACGTTACGCCAACGCAACTGGTCTGACGGCCGTTTCCCGGAATACTCTCGAGCACGGGCTGTCAGTTCGGGGGAACACCGCTAAGATTACCCCCAGCGCGGTGCGAGGCTTGTCCAGTGCAAGCATCAGCAGGCCGGACGTGTCTCCGACGCGTAACAGCATGCTTGGATCGAAAGCGGGTCTTCCCGCCGCAAGGCCGTCGGCCGGAGTTACCTCGCGGCCGACCGTTAGCAGGATGACTCCGCCGGCGGGCGCATCAAGGCCAGCGGCCTCGCAGAATATGGGAAGCGCTCGGAATACCGCAGCGCCGTCCGCAGGCCGTGGGCCCGAGGGACAATCGAGCGGCGCGAGGTCCATGCCGCAGCCTGCCGGACGCTCCGTACCGCGGCCGCCACAAAGCGGGGGGTCGCTTTCAAGCGGCAACACCGCGAGATCTGGAGGCCCGTCTGCGTCCTCGCCAATGTCACGATCGGTGCCTCGTCCGCCCACAAGTGGCTCGCGGCAGCCGACGATGACCGCGCACAATACGATGCCGAATATGTCTTCGGCCTCGCGTTCGTCATCGAGCCCATATTTTGGGCGGAGCACGCCCAGCAGCATGTCTAACAATGTGCCGCGCCCAACCGGGCGCATCAACCCTGCGCCGCGCGACTATCCGTCAGCCCAGAATCGGGGAAGCTACTCGGCTCGGGCCTACGGCAACAGCAGCTCTGGCAGCTACGGTGGATATCGCGGTTACAGCCAGCCGTCCTACGGCCGATCCTCCGGCGGATCGTACGGCGGTGGCCGCAGCTATTCGGCGCCGTCGTCCCATAGCTCAGGTTCCTTCGGAGGCTACCATGGCAGCTCCGGATCCCACGGGAGTTCCGGCTACCACGGTAGTTCGGGCGGACACTCGGGCGGCTCTCACGGAGGGCGCGGACGCTAAGCTGGACGTAATTTCTAAACCAACGCCGCCTGCACGGGCGGCGTTTCTTTTTCCATCAGCATCGCCGCATAGCCGTAGAGACATAGCTAGCTATGTCTCTACAGTCGGGGATTCCTCCGAATGTGTATACTGCGTGTTTCAGTCTAAGGAGCGTCCTTTGAGAACTTTCTTAATCGGCCTCGTCATAGGTTTGATCCTGGTACCGCTCTGCGTGTACATCTATTTCGTCACCGGGAGCGCGCCGGTGGCGACCGCTGCGCCCGCCATGCCGTTTGAGAAAATGCTGGCGAGCAGTGCGCTGAGCGCCCGAATCGCGAAAGAGATGCCCAAAACCGTTCCAGTTCCTGCGGACGAAGCCGACTTCATCGCCGGTGCAAACGTCTACCGGGAGAACTGTTCCGTGTGCCACGGAATTCCTGGAGGCACGCCCACCGCGATCTCGAGGGGCATGTTCCCCAAGCCGCCGAAGCTGCTCGAAGGCACGGGCGTGACCGACGACGAACCGGGCGAAACTTATTGGAAAGTCGCCAATGGCATCCGGCTTTCAGGAATGCCTAGCTTCAGCGATTCGCTGTCTCAAACGCAGATGTGGCAGGTCAGCCTGCTACTCGCGAATGCGAATAAATTGCCGGAGTCGGTCAAGACCGCGCTCTACCGGCCCACGCCCCTGCCGCCGGCACAACCTGCCGCGCCCGCAACGGGTACGCCGCCGACTCAGCCCTAGCGGGTTGCGAAACTGGCGATCCGAGCAGCTTTAACGACGCTTCTTCAGAGCGCGTGCTTTGGGACCATAGCCAACGTCTGGCACTTCTTCGCCAAGGGCAGTGGCTAAATCGATTTGATGGTCCTGCTCCTGCATGAGGATCTGGCGGATCTGTTCCGCCATCGCGTATTCTCCCAACGCTTCACACTGCCCGATGCGATCGCGGTAATTGCGGATGGTTTCGTTTTCATTATCGAGGTCGAAGCGGAGCATGTCTTTCGCATTTTTCGAGGTGCGCACCGGCTTGGGAGTGACCACGGGCATCTTGCCGAGATAGTCGATCTGCCGCGAGAGGGTCAGAGCATGATCGAGCTCTTGCTTGGCGTGGATTTCGAGCTGGGCGGCGATGTCCATGTACTGGGCCCCGCTGAGCACCTGGGAATAGACGACATAGGCGATGATAGCTTGATACTCGCGGGCAAGGTCTTCGTTCAACAGCTCTGCGAGGCGGTCGCGCGAGATTTCGTTTTCGTTGGCGGCGGACTTGGGATCGGGCATTCGATTTCTCCTTTGAATTGAAAAACAGATTATATTCAAGATGCGTTTTGCGTGCCGATGGTCTTGAGATTCGCGGCTCTTTGGTTGTGCTTCGACATAGCGTTTCAGCTCTGCGAGTATCCGCACATTCTGCTTGCGAAACGCTCCAGCTAACCTTCCGCTGTCACCGTCACAACCAACTGCCGCTCCCGCGGGCCGTCTAGCTCGATGAGCACAATTCGCTGCCAGGTGCCGAGGAGGATCTGGCCGCGCTCAAAGGGCAGGGCGACCGATGTCCCGATCAGCGCCGACAGAATATGATCGGGCACATGCGCGGGATTGTGCGGATGGCGGTAGCGTAGTTTCGGGATCATGGCTTCGAAGGCATCGAGCATGTCAAGGTCGGTGCCGGGATCGAGATCGGCGGTGGTGAGCGCGGCGGTGGTGTGGAGTATCAAGAGATTGCAGATTCCTGTTGCCTGCGCGTGATTCGTCTGAAGCAGAGCCTCCACGGTTTCGGTGATGTCGAGGATTTCACGTTTCTTGCGGGTTTGGAGGGTGATCCTTTGCATGAGAATCGTGGAAGAAACTCGAGCCGTGTCGCGAGCACAGGTTATCATGAATAAATCGGCTGACGGACGGGCGGGGACGCCCGTCGCTCCATCGATTCTTCAAAATGATTAATGGCAAGCGCATCGCGGTGGTGTTGCCCGCTTACAACGCGGAGAAGACGCTCGAGGCCACGGTGCGCGAGGTGCCCGATCTGGTGGACACTTGCATACTGGTGGATGACCACAGTTCGGACCGCACCATTGAGGTCGCGAAGCGGCTTGGGTTGCAGTTCTTCCAGCACGACCGCAACTACGGATACGGGCGCAACCAGCAGACTTGCTATCGCGAAGCGCTGGCTGCGGGTGCGGACGTGGTCATAATGCTGCATCCGGATTACCAATACACGCCGCTTCTGGTTACGGCGATGGCGAGCATGGTGGCGTACGGGGTTTACGACGTAGTGCTGGGATCGCGCATTCTTGGAGGGCAAGCGCTGCGGGGCGGCATGCCTATCTGGAAATACATTGCCAATCGCTTTCTGACTGCGTTCGAGAACTTCTTTTTGCGAGTCAAGCTGTCGGAATATCACAGCGGTTATCGGGCGTTCAGCCGCGAAGTGCTCACCCGGCTGCCGCTACTGGAGAATTCCGACGACTTTGTCTTTGACAACCAGATGCTGGCGCAGTGTGTGCATTTTGGATTTCGCATTGGCGAAGTGTCGTGTCCGACGAAGTATTTCGAGGATGCGTCCTCCATCAATTTTCGGCGCAGCGTGAAATATGGAATGGGCGTGCTGAGCACCACGCTGCAGTTTGCATTGCAGAGATTCGGGCTTGGAAGCTTCCGGATTTTCAGCGCGACCGGGGGCCGGTTGGAACCTGGCCACGCCGAATACTACGCGCGCGGCGGGGCAGTCGAACCGCAGGCATAGCTCGACCCGAGCTATAGCCGGATCCTGCCGAGCTTCGCTCGGCTGGACCGGCCAAAGACCCGTCCCCACACTTGCAAGGGCGGCAGGGTTGTCAATTGCGCCTCTAACCTCCGCCGCGTAGCATCTAACTAGCATGCCGACTACGGCCACCGCGGTGCCTAGCCATCCTCCCAAGCTGGTTCTGGGCGAGATCATCAGCTTTGCCTACGACACTTTCTGCAGCAATAAAGTGCGCTTCGCGCTTACCGCGCTGGGCATGGTGATCGGCACGGCGTCGCTCATTCTAGTCGTAACCATCGGGATGACGGGAAAGCAGTATGTCCTGAATCAGATTCAGGCTATCGGCGCCAATATGGTGTACGCGGAGTATCAGGGCGGTGCGGGCAATGCCAATCCTGATCCGTTGACCATCGACGACATGAAAGCGGTGCTGCAGCAGGTGCCGGGAATCGCGGCTGCGTCTCCTGTCGTTCCATTCGATGATCGCGTGCCTATCGGCAACGGCAAAGAGCGGGACGTGCGCGTGCTGGGGGTTTACCCCGAGTACAGCGCGGTGCGAAATCTGGTGGTGCTGTCGGGGCGATTCTTCGATGCCGAGGACGAGCAGGCCCACAACAAGGTTGGCGTGATTACGCAAAAACTCGCCCAGCAGCTCTACGGATCAACCGACGAAGCTGTAGGGAAAGTCATGAAGCTGAGCGGGCTGCCTTTTACCATTATCGGTACTTTCAAGGAGCGCGTGGATACTTTCGGGCAGTCGGAAGTGACTGCCAACACGATGGTGATTCCCTACACCGTAAGCCGCTATTTCATGGATACGCCGGAGGTGAAGCAGTTGTACTTTTCCGCGGCCGAGGCGTCGATGGTTCTTCCGGTCACGGAACGGATCCGAAAGGTCATCCAGTCACGGCATCGGGCGGAATCGAATTACCAGGTCGACAATCTGTCCGAGTTGGTGGCTGTGGCGGATCGCACGGCAAACGCCCTTACGCTGGTGTTATTGCTGATCGCAACCGTGACTCTGGTGGTGAGCGGAATCGGAATCATGAACATTATGCTGGCCACGGTGAGCGCTCGCATCCGCGAGATCGGAATTCGCAAAGCTATGGGCGCCACCAATCGCGAAATTCGCTTTCAATTTTTGTCGGAAGCGATTCTCATTTCTCTGATCGGAGGTCTCGCTGGCGTCGTCATCGGGCTGGCTCTGCCTTTCTCGGTGCGCTACTTGACCGAGTACCGCATTCCGATCTCAGGATTATCGGCGATTGTGGCGATTGTGGTGTCGTCGCTCGTCGGAATTTTGTTTGGCACGGTTCCCGCAGCGCGGGCAGCCAAGCTGGATCCGGTGGAGAGCCTGCGCTACGAGTAAGCCAGAAACGTTGCAGGCAACGTTTCTACACAACGCGTTCTGTAGAGAATGGCTTGCTACGTTTACAAAAAGCAAAGCCGGGCGGGTTGGCCCGGCTTTTCTCATTCATCACCTTAGGGGACTGACTTGGTTTTGAGACTCCCCTCAGATCTTTTTCACTCTTTCAGTCTTCACTCTCACCTGGTTGGACTCAACCGCTAACCAAAACGTTGCTTGGCTAGGGTTACATGACCAGCGCGAGGTTCTCCAGTTCCGACTGCAGTACCGGGATTGAGCATCCGGACATTTCCACCCGGCCGGCGGCGTCAAAAGCCGCTTGCGGCGAAACCCCGTAGCCCCTTCCCATCAGGAAAACCTGTAAAAGTTCGGCGGCCTCCCGTGAATCGATCAAACCGCCCTGCAGCAGATCGTTCCGTAAAGCCGTCAGCTCGTTAACGGAAAATCTCTCTCTAAATCTTTCGTTCATGGCCGTCTCACCTCCGACCCTTCACCCGATTACCTATTAGACTCCGTCAATGCTGCTTACGTTGCATGCAATTTTGTTGCCGCTCCGTGGCCGAACTAAGAATTTCGGCACCGGGTCGTGTATTTACTTGAACTCGCGTCGCTGCAATAAGTTGCGGTCGGTGGATTGGGTAGGATGCCGCCCGTTCACCTTAGGCATGGCTGGCTTTGGTCTCGCGACCTTGACACAGAGTGTCGTTGTGGTACTGAAAAGGACGCAGAATGCCCAGCGCGGGACGTCCAGGCTTCAGGCTCAGGCGATGGGCCCTTGTGGGTTACCCGGAAGCCTCACGCCAAAACCCAAGGTCGTGAGCCTAGGGTCTGGCGGCTAGATCAGGAAGGATCGGTGACTGCTTCATCGACCAGCATGATCGGGATGTTGTCCCGAACCGGGTAAACGCGCCGACACTCGTTGCACTTCAGGCTTTCTCCGGTTTCCTTGAGCAGCAGCGGTTTCTTGCACACCGGGCAGACCAAGATATCGAGCAAATCCTGAGGAATCATGCCAGCATTGTACGCTCTCGCTCCTGGGTTGCGCACTAAGCTGCGCGTGCGACGGGCACAGAGTCGAGTGATAGTTCAGTGGTTAGGAGAAGAAAGGCCACATTGACTTGACCGTCCTCTCCGGTTAGATTCTTGCGGCGAATGTTTTAATCGATTTACAAGTCTCATCTGTGGCGGCGACGTTCTGAAGGCTCCCCCCGTCCGAACCCGTCTATAGAGGACCCCAAACCCAGGAGAGGACCAGATATGAAGATGTTGGGAAAGCTCGGAATTTCGCTACTCGCCTTGCTGGCCTTTGCCGGTATTGCCAGCGCACAAAAGTGGCAAAACATAAAAAATGAGCCCAGTTTTCCGGTGGGCGCAATTGCGCTGCTCACGGATGGTACGGTGTTGCTTCACGAAGAGCAGGACGGCTCCCCGCAGAACTGGTTCAAGCTGACCCCGGACAACACCGGCAACTACATCAACGGGACCATCACACCGATCGCCTCGTTGCCCGTGATCAACGGAGTCCAATACGGCCCTTGGTTCTTCGGATCCGAAGTTTTGCCGGACGGCCGGTACATTATTGAGGGCGGAGAATACAACGACGGGAGTCCCGCTTGGACCCCCCTCGGCGCGATTTACGATCCCGTCAAGAACAAGTGGACAGCCGTGAAACCTCCTAAGTTCTTTAAAGGTTTTTCGTCGCAGTACCCGAAAACGATCGGCGATGCCCAGAGCATTCTTCTTCCCGACGGAACCGACATGCAGGCCGATTGCTGTACCAAGCAGTCTGCGCTGCTCAATGCCAAGACTTTGACTTGGACAGCCACGGGTGCAGGGAAGTTCGATATCAATGACGAGGAAGGATGGACTTTGCTTCCGGACGGAAACGTGCTGACGGTCGATGCATACGTCTTTCAGTACGACGCTACGGGGATGAATTCGGAGATCTACGACACCGCCAAGGGCACCTGGTCGAGTGCCGGGAGCACGGTGGTGCAACTGTGGGACTCCGCCTGTGGCAACGACAGTAGCGCTACCTATGAAGTTGGGCCTGCGGTCCTGCGTCCTGATGGGACTGTCTATGGAACTGGCGCTAATACCTGCGTGAAAAACGGTGCCTACGAGTCCGGGCACACAGCGATTTATAACACGAAGACCAAGAAATGGTCGGCAGGCCCGGACTTTCCAACCGTAACGGTAACGATAAACAACAAGCAAGTGAAGGAGGGACTGGACGCTGCCGACGCTCCGGCCGCGCTGGAACCTGACGGCAACGTAATCGTCATGACCAGCTACGGTTACGGCAACAACTTCCCCGCTGTTTTCTTTGAGTGGAATGGGAAAAAACTCACGAAGCTGCCTCCATCTCTCAACGCGGCCAATGATGCATCATTCTATGGACACTTCCTGGAACTGCCGACGGGCCAATTGCTGTTCAGCGATTTAAGTCCGGAGGTTGAGGTGTTCACCCCGAAGGGAACTTACAACAAGGCTTGGGCACCCACCATTACGTCCGCGCCGGCCAGCGTCAATGTCGGCAGCACGTACGTAATCAAGGGTACACAGTTCAGCGGCCTCTCGCAGGGAGGTGCATACGGTGACGATTTCCAGGACAACACCAACTACGCGCTGGTGCGCATCACCAACAACGCGAGCAAGCACGTTTTCTATGCCAAGACAACCAACCCGAGCACTTACGCGGTTCAGACTGGCGCCTTGGCAGAATCGACTAATTTCACTGTAGCCGCAGACACGGAATTGGGCGACAGCAGCCTGGTGGTGGTAACCAACGGAATCCCGTCGGCTCCTGTCTCGATTACGGTGCAAAAGTAGCAAACAAGGCAGTCGGTAGCACTTTAATCCACTCGTCTTGTTTCCGGCCCAGCGCCGGAAGGAACGGCGAGTGGATTTTCTTATGTTTGGTTATTGTCGTCGAGCTACGGGGCGGTATCGAGCCTGCGTGATTCGAATGCCGTTCGGCACGTTGAGGAAGAACGTATGAGGATTGCAGTCAGGTTCTGGTTGTGGTGTTTGACAACCGTGCTGCTAGGAGTTTGCGCCAGTGGGTTTGCATTTGGCGGGAGCAAGCTCCATTACTTGGTTACCAATGACGACGAGGTGCTTCCCTCCGATGTTACTGCTACCTTTTACGTGGTGGGGGCGGATGGACTACTGACCATGAAAGGGCAAGTGTTCACGAATCGCAGCGGCATTGCCGGCGGCTATTTTGGGGCCAACCGGGTGACCGTGCTGGACAGTGAGAATGCGGAGTGCGTCTACGATTCGCAGGCCGTGACCGGCGAGATTGCGGGCATCGTGGTCAAGACTCTCAAAGTCGGTGGCAGTGTGGTTGGCTCCAAGCGGGACACTGGAGCCTCCAATGGCATCGGTTTGGCGATGAACAGCAAGTACCTGTATGCCAGCTTCACCGACCACAGCACTATCGGAACCTTTCAAGTGCTGCCGGGTTGCAAACTCAAGTTTGTCAAGGACATTGACGTGGAGGGCCTGCAACAAGGAACGATCGACGGAATGGTGATTCACGGGGATATCATGGTCGTGACCTACGGGGATGACTCCATCGAATCGTTCAATATTTCAGGCGGTGTGCCGGTTTCAAATGGTGATGAACAGAATTCCACGGGCTCAGGCGGGAGCACGTATCCGACTGCCGTCGACATCACGCAGGACGGGCATTACGCCCTCTTCGGCGATACCTCCACATCGACCATAGTCGAAGTCTCCGACATTTCTTCAGGCAAGTTGACTCCGACCGTGGTCTATCCTCTGGGAAACGGAATCAATTCCAGTAACATTCTGCTGAGTCCGGATGAGACGCTCCTCTACATCAGCAACAATCAATCGGGCACGATCACGGCCGCTTTTTTTGACGCGAGCACGGGCAAGCTTTCAAAAGGTTGCATATCCGGCGTCCTCAAAGGCTATGTGGTTGATTGGTCCTACACGGCATCGATGGCTCTGGAAGAAACCACGGGGACTGGCAGGATGTTGTATGTCGCCGAATACGGAAATCCGTCGTCCATCGGGGAGATTAGCGTGACATCGGCAGTCAGGAAGTGCGCCTTGGAGGAATTGCCCAAGTCGCCCGTCTCTGACCCAAACAGTCCGGGGTTGTTGTCGATCGGAGCTTTTCCGCCCCGGCCGTTCTAATCGTTAAGGTTAAGCATAGGGGTTTCGAGGAGTTTCGGCTACACTTCAATTCATTCTTCTTTCCCTTTCGGACAGCAAAAGAATGTTTTTCATTCTTTCTCAAATTCTTAAGGTTCGCGCCTCCTCATCGACAAGGGTGAGGAGAAAAGCGGTGGTTAGGAGAAGAAAGGCCACATTGACTTGACCGTCTTCTCCGGTTAGATTCTTTCGGCGAATGTTTTAATCCATTCAGCAGTCTCATCTGTGGCGGCGGCGACGTTCTTGAAAGCTCCCCCCGTCCGAACCCGCCCATAGAGGACCCCAAACCCAGGAGAAAACGAAACATGAAGAAGTTGGGAAATCTAGGAATTTCACTACTCGCGGTATTGGCCTTGGCCGGCATTGCTGGCGCACAGAAATGGACCCCGCTGAAGAACCAACCTAGTTTTGCTGCTAACGATGCTCTCCTGCTCACTGATGGCAGGGTCATCGTGCAAGATACGAATGCCAGCGATTGGTGGACGTTGAGTCCAGACGATACCGGCAGCTATGTCAATGGGACATGGAAGAAAATAGCCTCGTTGCAGTCTGGATATGCCCCGTTGTATCACGCCGCAGCCATTTTGCCCGATGGCCGGCTCGTGATTCAGGGCGGCGAGTACAACGGTGGCGACAACGGGGTCTGGACCAACCAAGGGGCGATTTACGATCCGGTAAAGAACAAGTGGACGCCTTTGACCCCACCAGCAGGCTGGGGCCAAATTGGTGACGCTCAGAGCGTCATTCTAAGCAATGGCACGTTCCTGCTCGGCGATCCTTTGAGCAGGGCGGACGCGACATTGAACGCCAAGACGCTGAAGTACACCGTTTTGAGCGGCGAAGGAAAGGCCGATGGGAATGACGAGGAAGGCTGGACCTTGTTGCCAAACGGAGATGTCCTTACCACCGACGCCACCGATGCGCCGAACTCCGAGGTGTTCAATCCTAAGACCCAGACCTGGAGCAGCGCCGGGAGCACGATCGTCCGCCTTGAAGACCAGGGCTCCGAAGAGATCGGACCCATGGTTTTGCAGCCTAACGGAATAGTGTTTGCCACGGGAGCCAACGCCAGCGGCGCAGGGCACACCTCGAATTACAACACCGCGACTGGAAAATGGGCGAAGGGTCCAAACATCCCAGACGGGTTGGACATCGCTGACGGCCCGGCGTCCCTGCTACTGAACGGACATGTGTTGATAATGGCCTCTCCCGGCGTATACAACAACGGAGTCCAATTCTTCGAGTGGACCGGGACGAAATTCGTCAACGCGCCAAATATTTCCGGCGCGTCCGAAATACCGTCGTACGCGGGAGACATGTTGGTTCTGCCGACAGGCCAGGTGCTGCTCACAACCCAAGGGGGAACATCTCCTCAGGTGCTGGTCTACACCGCCAAGGGGTCTTATCAGTCGTCATGGGCCCCAACCATCACTTCGGTCCCGACGACGCTTACTCGCGGGACTTCGTACGTCATCAAGGGCACGCAGTTCAATGGGCTGTCGCAGGGAGCAGCCTATGGGGACGATACGCAATCCGCCACCAATTACGCCCTAGTGCGTATCACCAACAAGGCGACCAAGCACGTGTTTTACGCTAAGACGGTCAACCCCAGCACCATGGCGGTTGCAACCGGGAGCCTGCCAGTGTCCACGCATTTCACCGTGTCGGCTGGCACGGAGACGGGCGCCAGCACTTTGGTCGTAGTCACGAACGGAATCCCGTCCAAAGCAGTCGCCGTAACGGTGAAGTAGTAACAATGAAACAGTTGGTAACCTTCAATCCACTCGTCTTGTCTCTGGCCCTGTGCCCGAGGTAAGGACGAGTGGATTTTTTATTTCTGAGAATCGGTCAAGAATTATGATGAAGTCGCTTAGGCTGTATTTGTCACGTGCGACAGCGGTGCTGGTTGGGGTTTGCGTCGTCGGCGCGGTCGCACTTGGGGCGGATACGCCACATTACGTGGTTACAAATGATGATGTCCCGCCCGAACTCATTTCCAGCGTCACCTTCTACATGGTGGAGGCGAACGGCCAATTGGACATGAAGGCGAAAGTGTCCATCGGGCAAGGCGGCATCGGGGGCGGATACTTTGCCGCGAATCGGGTAAATGTGCTCGACAGCGGGAACGCCGAGTGTGTCTATGCTTCCGACGCCTTGAACGGCGAGATCGTGGGAATATCGGTCAAGACCCTAAAAGCTTCCGGCGACGCGAATGGCTCCAAGAAGGACACCGGTGCCTCTAACGGCATCGGCTTGGTGGTGAACCCTCAATACCTCTATGCCAGCTTTACTGACTTCAGCACTATCGGAACCTTTCAGGTGCTGCCCGGCTGCAAACTCAAGTTTGTCGGTGACATCACCGTTGCCGGCCTGCAAGGCGGCGTAGTCGATGGCATGGTGATCCATGGCGACATCATGGTCGTCACTTATGGCGATGGCTCCATCCAATCCTTCAACATATCGGCGGGCGTTCCAGTGTCGAATGGCGATGAACAGAATTCGACTGGCTCGCGCGGAGGGAATACTTATCCCAGCGGTATCGATATCACCCAGGATGGGCACTATGCCATCTTCGGCGATACGTCGCCCTTCACGATCATCGAAGTGTCTGATATTTCCTCCGGCAAGTTAGCTCCGACCGTAGTCTATCGCTTGGGCAGTGCGCTCAATGCGAGCAACATCCTGCTAAGCCCGGATGAGACGCTTCTGTATATCAGCAACAATCAATCGGGTAAGATCACGGCGGCGTTTTTCGACAAAAGTGCGGGCACGCTTTCCAAGGGTTGCGTCTCCCGCGCCCTCAAGGGATTCGTGACCGACTGGTCCTACACGGCGTCGTTGGCTTTGCAAGAGACTACGGCAACGGGCGGCATGATATACGTTGCCGAATTCGGCGCGCCGTCCTCGATCGGGGAGATTAAAGTGACTTCGTCAGCAGGCAAATGCACGCTGACCGAATCGCCGAAATCGCCCATCGCAGACTCAAACAGTCCGGGGTTGTTGTCCATCGGAGCTTTTCCACCTCGGCCGTTCTAACCACAGGTAATCTGTAGCACAGCGCCGCACTTTCAGGTACACTTCCGTCCACTCTTTTTTTCCCTTTCGGGTGGAAGGAAGAGTGGCTTTCGTTCTTTCTCAACTTCTTTGGTTCGCGCATTCCTCATCGACCAGGTGAGGAGAGAAGCGGGTGAGAATCCCGCGCTGCCGCGCAACTGTAAGCGAGGAAATTCGCAATCGGTCACTGGGTAACCCTGGGAAGGCCGGTTGTATTCGTCGGACAGCGAAAGCTGTCCTCACTCGCAAAGCCAGGAGACTGGCGCGAACCGTCCACACCAACCCCTTTCGCGAGACAAAGGAGGAGTGCATGCGGTTCTTTCGTATTCTCACGAGTGTAATTTGCCTGCTGGCGGCAGCTTCGGCCGCCGAAATCAAAATCAAAGTGATCGACCCGCAATCGGCCGTGGTCGCCGGGGCGCAAGTCGTGTTGATCCCGCAAGACAGTACGACGCCCGCAGCGGTCGCAATCACGTCCGCCGAAGGGCTGGCGACGTTTCGCGAGGTTGCTTCGAATCACTATCAGGTCCAGGTGCTGGCCAAGGGATTCGCCACTGCGACAACCGATGTCCCTTCGAACGCTGAAGTCACCACGGTAAAACTTCGGCTCGCGGCCGCGGCAGAGACCGTTGTCGTAACCGCGACTCGAAGCCCGGTTCCGACCGAAGCGGCCGGGGCAGACGTCGAAACCTTGAGCGGGGCGCAACTGGAAACCATGCAGCCGATCGCGTCCGATGATGCGATACGCTTTCTTCCGGGCGCGGTCATCAACACGGCTGGACAGCGCGGGGGGCTGTCTTCGCTGTTTGTGCGTGGAGGCGATTCGACTTACAACAAGGTGATCGTGGACGGCGTGACCATCAATGAGCCCGGCGGGACGTTTGATTTCGGAACGCTTCCGCTCACCGAAGCCGATCATATGGAATTCGCTCGCGGCGCGCAAAGCACACTCTACGGATCCGACGCGATGACCAGCGTAGTGCAGGTCTGGACGCGAACCGGAAGTACCACGACTCCGGAGCTGCGTTTTGGCGCCGACGGCGGAAATCTGGGGACCGCAAATGGCTACGCGTCGCTGGCGGGAGCGCGCGGCCGCTTCGACTACAACGTCTTCGGGGACCAGTTCAATACCGGTGGGCAGGGCGTGAACGACGCTTATTCCGACTCGTTGCAGGGTGGAAACATCGGAGTCTCGCTGAGCGATCAAGTCTCCTTGCGGGTACGCGTGCGCCACTCGAACAGTCACACGGGCTTGCCCGGCGAATGGAACTTTAATGGAGATCCGCTGGAACCGCCCGATCCGCATGAGTGGTCGCAACTGAACAATCTGCTGGGCAGTGTGGAGTTGATCGTCGCCGCGCCATCGGGCTGGCAGCATCGGTTTACCGGATTCGAATACAGTTACCGCTACAACGACGTGAACTTGAACGGCGATACGGATCGGGTGGATGATTTCCCGACACACGCTGTTGACGACATCAACCGCGCGGGTTTTGAGTATCAGGGAGATTACAGCGAGCGCAGTTGGGCGCACACTACTTTTGGATATCGTTTCGAAGATGAGAATGGCTTCGTCGGGGATTTGGACTACCCGCCTCTCACTCACGGCCTGCGCTTGAACGACGATGTTTATGGGCAGCAACAATTGACGCTGGGCCGGTTGTCGGTAATCGCTGGCGCACGCTTCGTTCATAACGGCGCTTTTGGCAACACCGGTGTTCCGCGGGTTGCGCTGACCTTGTTGGCGCTGCGCGGTGGCGACATTTTTTCCGGCACCCGGCTGCGCTTTTCTTACGCGACTGGGTTCAAAGAACCGCGGTTGGAAGAAACTTTTGCCGGTCCACCTTACAGCATTCCGAATCCAGGGTTGAAGCCAGAGCGTAACCGGGCGTTCGAGGCGGGAATCCTACAAAATCTCTTTGGTACCAAATACGCATTTACTGCGACGTACTTCAATAACCTTTTCTACGACCGAATTGACTATGGAACAAACCCAGTAACCTTCATCGGGCAATACGTCAATGTGGATAAGTCTTTCGCGCAGGGAGCGGAAGTCGAGTTTCAAGGCCAGATCCTGCCGAAACTTTTCTTGAATACCGCTTACACTTACACATCGACGGAAATTCTCGCGGCTCCGGTCTGCACCTTGGCGAATTCTTGCGATCCCACGGTGCTCGGCGTTGGAGAGCCCTTGCTACGTCGGCCCAAACATTCCGCAACCACCATGCTGAATTATTTGGGGAGACGATGGGGAGCGAACCTGGGAGGAAGTTTTGTAGGCAGGAGAAAGGACTCCGACTTCCTCGGATTCGGCATCAATCACGCCGCCGGCTATGTACGCGTCGATGTGGGCGGCTGGTACGCGTTCACATCCCGCGTTACGGCCTATGTGGCCGTGCAGAACGTGCTCGACAAACAATACCAAGAAGTGGTGGGCTATCCGGCCTTGGGAATAAACTATCGCGCTGGATTGCGGTTCAGGATCGGAGGGGAGTAAAAAGAAGCTGTCGGCTATCAGCCTTCAGCTCCGAGCTCAAAGACAGAAGAGCGAGATGACTGAGCAGCTTCTACCTTCTGACTTTCAGCTGGCCGGGGAAATCCTTATTTCGATGTCGCGTGGCGTTCTCCATCTGCAATGGATTTCCATCCTGCGGACTGCGGTGGTTGCCCTTAACCACGCTGCAAGCCATAGCCGTGGCGGAACTTGCGCCTTGATACTTGGTCCGTGCCAGCTTCAACTTCTCCAGTTCTTCCTTGCCCAAGGGCTGCTGCCGTCCCAGAAGATGAGTTACGAGCGCAATCTGGGCAAAATGTTCGACCGTTTCCATCTTCATATACGCGTGATGAAGGGTGTCCGCATACGCAACTACGCCATGATTTGACATGAGGATGGCATCGTATTGCGGAATCAGGGGTTCGAGGGCATCGGAAAGTTCCGGTGTCCCCGGCGTACCATACTTCGCCAGCGGGATGGAGCCCAGCCCGATCACCACTTCGCAAACCAGCGGTTGATTGAGCGCAAGTCCAGCGGCTGCGAAGCCAGTCGCTGTGGGCGGATGCGCGTGCACTATGCCTTTTACGTCGGCGCGCAGCCGGTAGATCAGCAAATGCATGGCAAGTTCGCTGGAGACGTTGCGGTTCCCGGCCAAGCGACGGCCCTCCAAATCAACCACAACCATGTCTGAGGTGCGCAGCATGCTTTTGCTCATGCCGGTGGGGGTGACCAGAATGCGTTCGTCATCGAGACGAACCGACAGATTGCCGTCGGTAGCCGCGACATAGCCGCGTTGGTGCAGCATCTGGCCAAACAGAACCATTTCGCGTCGATATTGGCGTGCGCTCGGCATTCAATTTTGGGGCTGCTCGGAGGAAAGCGGACCCGGATAGTGCGCGTATGGTATCGCAGAAACTTGGTCAAACACAATCCGTTTTATTGGATTATGTATTTACGAGCTTAGATCGTTTTCGAATTTATAATCAGCCCGCGTGCTAGTTTCGGAGTTCAATTATAAACTTCCCGCGGAACTGATCGCCCAGGAACCCCTGCCCGACCGGGCTGCTTCCCGCCTGTTGCAGCTCAACCGCCGCTCGGGAACGTTTCGTGACAGCCGGTTCCGTGACTTTCCCGACCTGCTCCGTCCCGATGACTTGGTCGTGTTCAATAACACGCGGGTCTTTCCGGCACGCCTCTACGGTCGAAGAAGTGGTGCTAAAGCGCAGCCAGTAAGCTCGCAGAACCCGGCGGCGCGCGGCTTTCTCAAGGGCCGGGTCGAAGTGTTGCTCACCCGGCAAGTATCGTCAGAACCCAACGAATGGGAATGCCTGGTCCGGCCAGGGCGCAAAATTGGTGTGGGAGAGCGGTTGTTCTTTGGCAATCGGGATGACTTACGGGCGGAGGTTGTATCCAGGGGAACTTTTGGAGAGCGGCGCATTCGGTTCGAGCCGGTGACGGATTTCTTCAGTTTGATTGAGGAACTGGGGCATGTGCCGCTACCGCCTTATATTGAGCGGCCTGACGGCCTTGGCGATCGGGATCGATATCAGACCGTCTATGCGCGCGAGCGCGGTTCGGTGGCGGCGCCGACCGCGGGGCTCCACTTCACGCCTGAGATTCTGGGACGCATACGAGGCCGCGACGTTGAGACGGCAGAAATCACACTCCACGTGGGCCTGGGAACGTTTCAGCCCGTGCGCGTGGATCAAGTTGAAAATCATCGATTGCACTGCGAGGCCTACGAGGTCTCTACCGAGGCGTCTACCACAATTAACCGTGCCGTGGCCGCTGGCCGGCGCGTGGTCGCGATCGGGACGACTACCGTGCGCACTCTGGAGTACGTGGCCGGCCAATCCGAAGATGGCACATTGCAGCCTGGCGTCGGCGAGGCCGATATTTTTATCTATCCCGGCTACCAATTCCGGGTGGTGGGGGCACTGCTGACCAATTTCCATTTGCCACAGTCGACCTTGCTGATGCTGGTGTGCGCCTTGGGAGGGAAAGAGTCGGTAATTGAAGCCTACCGGCATGCAGTCGAGCAGCAGTACAGGTTCTATTCCTATGGCGACTGCATGTTTATGGAGTGATCCGTAAATGCGGGCGCGGGCGTCCGCACTGCTCGTACACTTGAATACAAGGCCTTCAGTCAGAAATTACCAAGGCGATATACTGTCTTGGTATAGGAGTGAAACATGGAAGCACAAGCGGTGTCTAAGCAGGTCTCGATACAGGATTTTGTGTTGGAGTTGCGGAAGTTTCCCGAGCCGGCTTTCGACCAAACGGACCAGATCGCGAAGTTCCTGGAAAATGTCATTGTCGCGCCGGATACTTTGACGCCCTACCTGACATGGGATCGACAGCACTACACGCGAAACCTGATCGACAAGACGCCCCTTTACGAACTGATGGCGATCTGTTGGGAGGTCGGCCAGGGCAGCTCGGTGCACAATCACAAGGATCAGAATTGCTGGATGGCCGTGCCCATTGGCAGGCTGCTCGTCGAGAACTATCGACTGATCGTCCAGAAGATCGAGCAGGGCATTTGCGATCTCCAGCCGGCAGACACTGTGGAAATGAACCAAACCCATCCCTGCGCCGTCGATCCTTTGGAGCCAGTCCATCGCGTGTACAATCCCCGCGAGTTCAACCAGAGAGCGGTTAGCCTGCACGTTTATTCCCGGCCGTTCGATACCTGCGTGGTTTACTCGCCGGAGCAGCACACCTGCGGAGAAATTAAGCTCCAGTACAACACCGAGTACGGGAGAGCGAGCCGGTGACTTCGGTCACGTATACAGGAGAAGGGCGGTCGTACAGAATTAAAGGGTGCGGACAGCATTCAAAAGAGCGGCATTGCGAACCTCACTCGCTTGGCTCGCAATGTTTGCGTTTCTATTCGTAATCTGTGGTTGTACAAAAAAAGGGGCTGAGGCCAAGAATTCCAATGTTGATTCGTCCGAAGAAGTGCGGCCCGAAGAGCCGCTAGAACTATTGACGGTCGCCCCAGTTCGGATCGAAACGCCACAGCCGGAGAATTTTCTGCACAAGGTGTTCTCGGTAAATAACCACGCGGATTTTGCATTCGTGGTTCCATCGCGCCAGGAGAATACTAAATTGCGTGGCGACTTCCGATCATTTACCAAGCTTGGCGACCCTGACTCTACCAGCGACAAAACCGCTGATGTTGATTTGATTTTATTGAACGAACAGGAATTCAACCAGTTTCTGCACGGCCAACCGCAAAGCGTCACCTACGAACTGGATTCTGCTCATAATCAAACAGTGGATTGGCGCGTGCCCACGACCTACGCGGACCCCCAGACGTACCACTTGGTTTTTAGCAACTCGGACGGCAGACCGAAAACCAAGTTCGTCGACGCCGACTTCACCGTAAGCTTTCAGTAGAGACATAGCTATGTCTCTACCGCGACGGGAGCGAAGGTCTCTGCTGCTAAACTAATCTGTTGTCTCCCCGAAAGAAATCCTCGGCACTTCCGGTTGAAGGCGCTCCGAATGCGGTTGCGCCCGACGCGTCCACGTCCGCGCAAAAGCTGAAGCTTGTCCAGGGTCAGGCGGGATGCATTTACCTGATCGACACGATGTCTTTTATCTTCCGCGCTTATCACGCCATGGCGCGGCAGCGCGGGATGTCGACCAAGACTGGCTTGCCGACCGCGGCAACCTATGTCTTCGTCAATATGCTGCGCAAGTTGCGCGATGACTTCTCGCCGGAATACCTGGCCGCGGTATTTGATGTGGCCGCGCCGACGTTTCGCGATCGGCAGGCCGAGGGTCTTACCAGCGTGCGCCGGTTTGACCTGAAGACGCAGAGCTTCCAGGAAATCGAATACCACGGTTACAAGGCCAACCGCAAAGAAATGCCCGCAGATCTGGCGCAGCAATTACCTTACATCCGAAGAGCGCTGGAAGCTTACCGCATTCCGATCCTCGAACTCGGGGGCTATGAAGCCGACGACGTGATCGGCACCCTTGCGCGAAAAGCTGTAGCGCAATCGTATTCCGTGTATGTGGTCTCGAGCGATAAGGACATGTTGCAACTCGTGAACGACCGAGTCCACGTTCTGAATCCGCCTAAGGACAATCTGATCTGCGATGCGGCCGCGGTCGAGGAAATCCTGGGCGTGCCTCCCGAACGAGTTGTGGACGTCATGGCCCTGCGCGGTGATTCCATCGACAATATTCCCGGAGCTCCCGGAATCGGCGACAAGGGCTCGGTCGAACTCATCAGGCGTTTTGGTTCGGTCGAGCAGGCGCTGGATCGCGCCGCAGAAGTCGAGAAAAAGACCTACCGAGAGTCCCTCCAGAACAATCGCGACAACATCCTGCTGAGCAAGAAACTGGTAACTATCGATTGCGAAGTGCCCATCGAGCTGAACGTGGATGCGATGAAGGTCGGCGAACCGGACATTGAAACCCTACGCGCTCTTTTTACCGAACTCGAGTTTACTTCGCTCTTGAAAGACTTGCTGCCGGTCGTAGAGGTGAGCGAGGCGCATTACACCGAGGCGAAATCGGCCGCGGATGTCGAGGCTGTGCTGCAGTCCGTTCCATCGGGAGGCGCATTGGCGGTCGGCGTGGAAGCAGAATCAGACTTTGCCAAAGAGGATGAAGTAGCAGAAGAGGACGAATTGGAAACTGGGATGCTGGCACTCACGTCGGAACCCCTTCCGGTGGAACGTCCACGGGATATTGCGATCTCATCCACGCAAGGCGCGGCGGTGACTGTCAGAGCAGCTGAAGAAGAAGCAACATCACGGCTGAAATCGGCGCTGGCAGACGAAACTCTTCCCAAAGTCATTCACGACTACAAAGCGGCGACTCACGCGTTGGAGCGTCAAGGGATCGCGTTGGCAGGCGTAGAACACGACCCGATGCTGTATTCCTACCTGCTTGATCCGACCTACTCATCGCATCGTTTGGCCGACGTGGCTCTGCGGCGTTTCAACCTCAAACTCAGCGGAACCCTGCCCGAAGCGGCCGACATCACCGGCCGGCTCGCGACCGCACTGCGCCGCGAAGTGGAAGAAGCCGATCTGCTCAAGTTGTACGAAGAAATCGATTTGCCGCTGGTGCCAGTGCTGGCGCGCATGGAGCACGCCGGAGTCAAGATCGACCGTGCAGCTTTGGCCGAGATGTCGTCGCGCTTGGAACGCGAGATCGACGCAAAAGCAACAGAGATCTACCAGCGTGCGGGATACGAGTTCAACATCAGTTCGCCAAAGCAGCTGGGCGACGTTCTGTTCAACAAATTAAACCTGCCCAAGCCGGTGAAGTATGGCAAAGGCAAAACGATTTCTACAGCGGTTGATGTCTTGGAGGGATTGGCCGAGGAACACGACGTACCAAGGTTGGTGCTCGAATACCGGCAACTGACCAAGCTCAAATCAACCTATGTGGATGCATTGCCGGCACTGCTGAATCCCGCCAGCGGCCGCCTGCACACTACGTTCGGTCAGACGGGAACGGCGACCGGAAGATTATCGTCAGCGAATCCCAATCTGCAGAACATTCCGATTCGCACCGAACTAGGTCGCGAAATTCGTGCCGCATTTACCGCCGAGCCCGGCCATATACTCTTGGCGGCAGACTATTCGCAAATCGAGTTGCGCTTGCTGGCCCATTTTTCGAAAGACCCACTGCTAGTCGAAGCCTACCGCCGCGGCGATGACATTCACACGCTCACCGCGTCTCAGGTGTTCGGCGTGCCGCCGCTGATGGTCACCGCCGATCATCGTCGGCAAGCGAAAGTCGTGAACTTCGGCATCGTCTACGGGCTGTCAGCGTTCGGACTCTCGCAGAATTTAGGAATCGAGCCCGCTGAGGCCAAGCAGTTCATCAACGCCTACTTTGAAAGATACAGCGGCGTACGTGCATTCATCGATCGAACCTTGGAGGAAGCTCGGCGTGAGGGAAAGGTCAGAACGTTGTTTGGGCGCGTGCGGCCCATCCCCGACATCAACAGCAAGAACGCGAACCTGCGTGGATTTGCGGAGCGGACTGCAGTCAATACACCCCTGCAGGGAACCGCGGCGGACTTGATCAAGATCGCCATGATCCGCATCGACACAGCGCTACGCGACCGGGAACTGAAATCAAGAATGACGTTGCAGGTACACGACGAGTTGGTATTCGAAGTCCCAGAAGCAGAAATCGACGTGATGCGAACCCTGGTGCGGGAGCAAATGGAAAAGGTCCATCCGCTAACCGTGCCGCTGCTGGTAGAAATTGGAGTGGGGACGAACTGGCGGGATCTGGAATCCTAAAGCTTGTGCTGATGGTTCTCGGGAAGGGCACGGCTTCAGCCGCGCCGCTACGAACTGCCTAAACGCTCGTGAATAAACATTTAGTCGGCAGCCGCACGAGCGAGGACGCTCGCGCCTACATTTACTGTTCCCGATTGACTTCCCGCTCCGCGGCTTCTCTTAGCATTCTTCGATCGCGCGAGCTCGCGATTCTTCTGGCTCGAATGATCCTTCGCAAACCAAACCAGTATAGGAACCAGGCGAGTGTGCCAATTACCGCCAGAAGCAGAAGCAGATTCCAGACCGCAGCAGCATTGGACACGATCGTTTTCATAGGTACTGCCGAGTTTCGCTCGGCCCGGACGAGTCGAAGACCCGTCCCCACACAATCAGGCTCCCAGCGCGTTCTTGATGGCGCCAGCAATGTTTCCCGCCAGCGCACGCATCGTTTCTTCCGACTCCGCCTCCACCATGACCCGCGCCAGCGCTTCCGTGCCCGAGTAGCGGACGACCACGCGTCCGTTACCATCGAGTTCGTGCTCGGCTGCTTCGATCGTACGCTGGATTTCGGGCACCTGCGCAAACGGTATCTTTTCGCGAACCCGAATATTCTGAATTGTCTGCGGAAAGACTTTGAGGTCGCCGATCAAATCCGAGAGCGACTTGCCGCTTCGTGCGATGATTTCCATCACTCGCAAAGCCGTAAGGAGGCCATCGCCCGTGGTGGCTTCTCCGTCGCGAAAAATGATATGGCCGGATTGCTCACCGCCTAGAATCGCACCAGTTTTCAGCATCTCCTCAAGCACATATTTATCGCCGACATTGGCGCGCAACATGCGGATGCCCGCTTTGCGCAGCGCGATTTCGAGACCCATGTTCGACATGGTAGTGGCGACAATTGTCGAACCGGTCAGAACGCCGCGGGCTTGCATATCGCGCGCAACCAGCAAAAGGACGGCGTCGCCGTTGACTACGCGTCCGCTCGCATC
Organism: Terriglobales bacterium; assembly: GCA_035601995.1. Taxonomy (GTDB): domain Bacteria; phylum Acidobacteriota; class Terriglobia; order Terriglobales; family Acidobacteriaceae; genus JABDBE01. Next base: position 5,469 of record DATNNE010000041.1, on the reverse strand, counting down.
GCTGAATAGCGCGCGATCCGCGTCCCCATCGAAGGTTACGCCTAGATCGAACTGACCCTTCTTCTCTGCGATTGCTCTGCCCAGCGATTCCGGATGCAGTGCGCCGCAGTTGTCGTTGATGTTCTTTCCGTCGGGCGACGCGCACAGATACGTCGCGCGAAGGCCGCAAGCGCGAAACAGTTCAGGAGCCTCAGCCGTGGCCGCGCCATTGGCGCAATCCACCAGAACTCTTAACCGGCTGAGATCCGTCTTGACGCCTTGCGCCAGCCATTCCACGTACGCGTGCCGAAGGCTCGCCTCACCGGGCAAGCTGGGAGCCGGCTTCACCGACACGGGCAGATGGCGCTCAGGATTCTGCAGCAGAGAGAAAATCTCCTGCTCGATGCCAAGTTCATGCGAATCGGGCAGTTTGTATCCATCGCCGGAGAAGATTTTGATGCCATTGTCGGTCCAGGGATTGTGCGACGCCGAGATCACAACGCCGGCGGCATGTTTGCGGTATCGCGCCAGGTAGGCCACCCCCGGCGTCGTAATCACACCCGCGCTATGGACCTCGCAGCCGCTAGAAACGAGTCCGAGCGTCACACGGTCTGCGATCCAGGAACTTGATTCTCGCGTATCTTGCCCAATGACAACGCTGGCATGTGGGGCACTGCGAACGAGGTCATGACCGAGCGCACGGCCGATGAGGTAAGTGCTTTCGACGGTCAAGGGAAATTCGCCAGCTACGCCACGAATGCCGTCGGTACCGAAGAGTTGTCGCGTCTGGGAAGTCATTCTGGTTTCGTTGCAGCGCTGCCGCTAGTTCCAGAAACTTTCTGCATGATTACCGTTACTCGTACGGGATCAGCGCTCGCAACCTGGATCAGCGGATCGGAAACGTATGGGTGGCGCCGGACTGTAAGCTGGCTCATTGCCCCGCTGACATCGATAGGGTCGGTGATCGCCGACTCCACTGCCTCCACGTGCTTCTTAGGCCCGCTGATAGTGATGACTGCGGGGTCGACCACGACTCGTTCGATGGTATAACCAGGAGCAAACGTGCCCACTACGCGTGGTTGTACTGGCACTTGCCGCGTGAGCCGTGCGTCGAAACTGAGATGGATCTGGCTGGGAACTACCTGCACAACTTCGAGCTCGGAAGGCTCGTGAATCTGTTGTGTGGTCAAATCAAAGGTGCGCTCGCCGGGTCTCAGACTACTGAGGTCGATGTCGGCATAAACATCAGAAGGCTGAAGGTGGCGAATCACGCGCTCCGGACCGCGGAGCCGGATTTGCGCTCGGGGGATATTCTCCGAGCTGATCTCCAGGTTCGCCGGGAAATTGTGGAACTCGATGGCGACCTCCACGGCAACCTCGGCCACGGGATCACGCGCCACCGCAAGCCACAGGCCCACGGCCAGGGCAAGCGAAATCAGCTTCAGGCCCAGATTGTTAAATACATAGCGGCGCAGGAAGTCTCCCATGTTAACGATCCGCTCCCTGATTTAAGCGCGAATCCTTCAAACGAGAATCCTGCAATCGCGAGTCGTCCAATCGGGAGTCCGCGCGCGGCAGAGAAGTTCGCGAATTCTCCGTCTCAGAATCCTCTGATGCCTCGCTGCCGTTCGAAATTGGCGTAGGCAGAGTCGACGGCGGCACATAGAGGCGAAGCAACTCACCGAGACGATCGCGTAACTGGTCGACACTGAGGTCGCGCTCGATCTTGCCTGAAACCGCCAGGCTGATGCTGCCGGTCTCTTCGGAAACGATCACGGCGATGGCATCGGTTTCTTCGGTTACTCCTATACCGGCGCGATGCCGCGTGCCCAATTGGGTGGAGAGCACCGGATTCATGGACAAAGGTAGAAAGCAAGCAGCGGCGGCAATCCGATCGTTCTGCACGATTACGGCGCCGTCGTGCAGAGGAGCACTCGGGCGAAAAATAGTCGCCAGCAGATCATAAGAAAGCCGCGCGTCGAGCGGAACCCCGCTTTCGATATAGGTGCGCAATCCAATCTCACGCTCGATGACGATCAGGGCTCCCGTCTGGTTCTGGCAAAACAGGTTGGCAGCGAGCACAATGTCGTCGTAAGCGTCCGCCTCCGAACCAGCGCTACGACTTAGCGTGAGTCCCCGCCCAAGGCGCGCCAGCGCTTGCCGTATCTCGGCAGCGAAAACCACGATCAGAGCGAACACGGTATACGGAAGCAACGTGCTGATGAGCCAATTCAGCGCCGCCAGGTTGCCCAGTCGGGACAGATAGAAAGCCAGCCCCAGCCCGGCCACACCCACAACCATCAAAGACGCACGGGTGCCTTTGATCAGCGCGAGAAACTCATAAATGATAATTGCGACCAGCAGAATATCGATGACCGAGATCACCGACACATGTGGCCACGGTGCTAAGAACTGCGTCACTCACGGCCCCTTTCAAAGTAATATCCGCTTGGCCCGAGAGTTTATTGTAATCCAGGAGGTAGCCGTAGAAAGGTTACAAGCGTAAGCCGAAGACTGAAGAGTCGTTAAGACTAAGGCTTGGCCAACACTTCAATCTGCATCCCCTCGGCGGCGGCCCGCAGCCGGGGATAGTAATCGCGGGCTTCCTTAACAACGTTGTCGATGCACGCATCGTCATGATCAGGATCGTGATGGAACAGCACTAACTCTTTCGCGCCACTTTCCATCACCACATTGACGGCTTCACGCCAGTGGCTATGTCCCCAGCCGTGTTTGCGGGTGTACTCTTCGGGAAGATATTGCGCGTCGTAAATCAGGACATCCGCGCCAGCCGCGAGTTTACGAACGTTCTTGTCGAACAGCGCATCCCCAGGCTCGTTATCGGTGGCATAGACCACGACTCCTTCCTTCGTTTCCACGCGGAAGCCCATGCAGCCTTGGGGATGGTTTAGCCAAAGCGTCTGCAGACTCACATCCCCCAACTGGATGCGGCCTTCGTCCAAGTCGTAGAAATTCTGGTGAGCTTGCATCTCGGTCAGACCCACGGGAAAGTACGGCGCCGCCATCTGCTCTTCGAGCACGCGCTTCAGGCTGCGCGTCCGGCTCGAACAATGAAACTGAAAACGGTTCTCGCGATTATCGTAGAGCGGACCAAAGAACGGAATTCCCTGAATGTGGTCCCAATGAAAATGGGAAACGAAAACGTGGGCAAAAACCGGCCGTCCGTTGAACTCGTGCCGCAGGGCTTGTCCCAGCACGCGGAAGCCGGTGCCGCAGTCGAAGATATAGAGGTTATCCCCGACGCGCACTTCCACGCAGGAAGTGTTTCCTCCATAGCGCATATTTTCCGGCTGGGGAGCGGGCGTGGATCCGCGAACTCCCCAGAACTTAATACGCATAAGCCACCGTTAACGGATCGCTAAACAGCCATCTTCCGCTGTGCCGCCGAATCCGTCAATTCATTCGCTGGTTACGGGGGTCACTTCGGCTGCTGCCCTTATAATGGCAGACGCGATTCCAATCGGAAGGGTCTAACCGGCAAGCTTTGCTACGCCCCGATTACAAGGAGTTTTCGCGCCTGGCTCGCGAGTTCACACTGGTCCCAGTGGTCAAGTCAGTCACCGCCGACCTGCTCACGCCTGTCTCTGCTTTTCTCGCGATTGCTGCCCGTGAACCTGACGCCTTTCTGCTTGAATCCGTGGAGCGCGGAGAGCAAATCGGGCGCTACACTTTTCTCGGCGCACGTCCTTATTTGCAGGTGCGAGCCCGCGGCGAGGACGTTGTGTTGCAGCGCGGACGGACTCGCGAACAGCGCAAGGGCAACGTGCTGCCTGTGGTGAAAGAGTTGCTCCGGCAGCATCGTCCAGCAACAATCGCTGGTCTGCCGCCGTTCACCGCCGGTGCTGTTGGTTATTTCGCGTATGACGCCGTCCGCCAACTGGAGAGAATCGGCGACCACGCTAAAGACGATCTCTCCCTACCCGATTGCGTACTCATGTTCTTCGATCGCCTGCTGGCTTTCGATCACCTGCGCCATCAGATTCACATCATCGCCAGTGCCGATGTTTCGCGCGAGAGCCCGCGCCGTGCCTACGACCGCGCGCTCGCGGACATTGCGATCCTCGAGAAGAAGCTGGCTGCGGGTTTGCGTCCCGCTCATTGGCACAAGTCATCCCAGCCCAGCAAATCCAAGCTGAAGGTTCATGCGGGAACCAGCCGTGGCCGTTTCATGGAATCGGTGGAGCGCGCCAAAGAGTACATCAGAGCTGGCGACGTTTTTCAGGTCGTGCTCTCACAGCGTCTCGACTTTTCTCCCGAGGTTGCGCCTTTCGACATTTATCGCGCCTTGCGTACTGTGAATCCTTCGCCCTACTTGTATTTTCTTCGTATGGGCGACATCCATGTTCTGGGTTCGTCTCCCGAAATGCTCGTGCGCGTGACTGGAAGCAAACTGGAATACCGTCCGATCGCAGGGACTCATCCGCGGGGCCGCGATGAAGCCGACGATGTGCGTCTCGAAAAAGAAATGTTGGCCGACGAGAAAGAACGCGCCGAGCACGTGATGCTGGTCGACCTCGGCCGCAACGATCTGGGACGCGTCAGCGAATACGGTTCGGTGAAAGTCCGCGACCTGATGTACGTGGAGCGTTACTCGCACGTCATGCACATCGTCTCCGCGCTCGAAGGCAAATTGCGCGAAGGCCTCGATGCCCTCGATGCCTTTGCCGCGTGTTTTCCCGCGGGCACCCTGAGTGGCGCACCGAAAGTCCGGGCCATGCAAATTATCGAAGAACTTGAGCCCGTGCGCCGCGGCGTCTACGGAGGCTCCGTCCTCTACGCCGATTTCGCCGGCAACCTCGATTCCTGCATCGCCATCCGCACCATGCTCATGCAGGGCAAACGGGCGTACCTGCAAGCAGGCGCGGGTATCGTCGCCGATTCCGATCCTGCAAGCGAGTTTCAGGAAAGCATGAACAAGGCTCAGGCGGTCCTGAGAGCGGTGCAAACCGCGCGAAACGGCGGATAACCGCGAGCCGTACCCCGCACGCAATTACTTCCGTCACATCAGGGCCAATTCCTCAAGTCTTCACTCCCCCCGTCGATGAACCTTAGAGCCGCATTTCGGCTTTGGAGGCTTCATGTCCCCTGTGCAGCGTGGCGTACTTTCATCCCTAGCCTTAGCAGTTCTTTTTTCTTTGTCGCCTCTGGCTAGAGCGCAGTCTCCGGCCGACACGCCGAATCCTCTCTACATCCAACCCCGAGATCGCATTACCAGTTTCATTGATGACGAGCAAACCTCGACGCTCCACGGTAATCGCCATCCCCTAGCTGTTGCGCAATACGACGCCGGCGCGGTCTCGCCCGACTTTCCGATGGAACACATGCTCCTCACTCTGTTGCCCGACGCCGCCCAGCAGGACGCACTCAACCAGTTGCTTGACGCGCAGCACGATCCCCGGTCTCTTTACTACCATCACTGGCTCACGCCGGAGCAGTACGGAGGGCGTTTTGGCGGCTCCGAATCTGACG
>DATNNE010000040.1:0-49544 GCA_035601995.1 Terriglobales bacterium | reverse complement strand
CGGTGCGTTTGGCGCGGCGCATGGGCGAGCCGCGAAACTTTTCGCGGAACTCTTCGGCGCTCATCTCGGCGAGCCACTCCAGCGCCGGATTGAACAGCCCTCCTCGCGCCTGAAATTCCTCTGCGTTAGTGGCTGGCGCTTTGCGGTTCCAGGGGCAGACATCCTGGCAGATGTCACATCCGAAAACGTGACGGCCCATGCCTTCGCGCATTTCTTCCGGGATGGCTCCGCGCTTTTCGATAGTCAGATACGCAATGCACTTGTTGGAATCGAGCTGATAGGGCGCGATCAGCGCATCCGTGGGACAGGCGTCGATGCAACGGGTGCAAGTGCCGCAGCGATCCGGCGCGGGCAGATCGGGCTCGAGTTCGAGCGAAGTCAGAATCACGCCCAGGAACAACCACGATCCCAGCTTCTGATTCAGGATGCAGGTGTTCTTTCCGATCCACCCCACACCCGCGTACTTGGCGTAGACGCGCTCGACCAGAGGGCCAGTGTCAACGTAGCAACGAGTTTGTAGCGCGGGGGTTCTGTCGCAGTGCTCTCTGAGTTGGCCCTCCACAATCCGCAGACGGCCCATCACGGCTTCGTGATAATCTTCGCGGCTCCAGGCGTATCTCGAAATCCATCCGCGCTCGGGGCCGCTGACTTGCGTGGAGTACGGATGCGCGGTGTTGTAGTTGATCGCGCAGACGATCACGCTGCGCGCCCACGGTGCGGTCGATCGAAGCGAAGAGCGTTTGAGCTGTCCCGCATCATCGCGCGCCTCGAGGTATTTCATTTCTCCGGCGCGTCCGGCTTCGATCCAGTGCGGAAAGTGATTGAGTTCGGCGAAGTCACGGACGGGTGCGATCCCGGCGAGCTCGAAGCCGGCCTGGTGAGCTGTTTGCTTTAACTGCTTCGTGATTTCGCTGATTTGGGTCATTGGGTGCGCTTGCCCGGGCGAGAACGCCGACTCCATTATTTACTTCTTGCTGACGTCGACGGGCTTGTCGGTTTCGGCCAGCTCGGCTTCAAACTTTGCCGCTTTGTCGGGTTGGTGCAGAGCGCTGTATTCTTCGACCAGATCTTTACGTGCGTTTTGCAGCCAGTTTGCCGGGGGATTGCTCTGCTTCATCAGAATCCCATAGCCAGCAAGGCTTTCGACCTCTGCATCCGCGTCGCGATGCTGCGAGATAAGTGCGCGCCCCAGTTTGATGCGCACGATCGCCACGTTCAGGTGATCCGGCGTCAGCGTCTCGGCGTAGATCTGGAGCGCATCCCGAAAGGATCGCTCCGCGCGGGAGTATTGTTTGCGCTCCATGTAAACGCCCCCCAAGTTGGCGAGCGCGGAGCCGATGTAGTAATGCTTACCTTTGTACACTTCTCGATAGATATCGGCCTGGCGCCGAAAGTCGGCTTCTGCCTCATCCAGCTTACCTTGTTGCATCGCCACCTTGCCGAGTTCCCCCAAAGCTGAAGCGACGCGGGGATGCGCGTCTCCGTAGACGCGCTCTTCAATGCCGAGCGACTCCCGCAGCAGGTCAGCCGCCTCGTTGAATCGCCCTTGCGAATTCAGCGACCGGCCGAGGAGGGTCATCACCGAGGCAGTCTCCGGATGGTCCTTGCCATAAAAATTCTGAATGATGTCCAGCGCCTGACGGTAGTAGCGTTCGGTTTCGGCGTAATGTCCCCACTCGCTCTGGATGGCGCCGAGGTTTATCAGATCCTCGGCGACGTTGGGATGGCGCTCACCGTAAAGTTTGCGATCCATCGCCAGTACGCGCAGGTTCAGCGAGTTGGAAATGTCGAGGTGTCCCGCATAGAACTGGGTGTTCGCCAATTCGGTCAGGCTCTCGGCAAGATCGGCGTTTGCTTCGCCGGACGCTGACTGAAACCGCACCGCTTCATTGAGGACGGAAATGGCTTGATCGTATTTGCCCTGATTTTCCACCACCTCGCCGAGGGTGTATGTCGCTTTTCCTACGCGGGGATCAGTAGCAGGCAGATGCCGCTTGCTCATGTCCAGCCCTTGCCGAGTGAACTGTTCAGCTTCGTCATACCGTGCCTGATCGGACCGCAACTGACCGAGCGCGACCAGGCTTTCCGCCACTTCGGTGCTGTCCGGGCCAAAGAGCGCCTTGCGCCGCTCCAGAGCCGAGTGCAGCAGCGAATCCGCTTCATCGAACTTGCCCAGTTGGTCGTAGATGGTTCCGAGCGTCTGATAGAGCTCGGCTTGGACCTTGGGATCGCCGTTGAGACTCTGGGCTTCCTGCACACCGCGATCAAGCAGAGTGACGACGCGCAGGCTGTCGCCGGGACCGACCGACTGATCGCCACCCTGAAACAAATTCATCATGAAGCGCTGAATGCGCTGAGTTCGCGCTGCCTCTTCCAACGCGGCGTTTCGAGCTTTCGCCAACCGCACGGTGAAGAAGACCACCAGAATGATGACGATCATGAACACCAACGCCGACGCAGAAACAGCACGCCGATTGCGCCTGACGAACTTGCCCATCCGGTACCGGAAAGTGTCGGACCGCGCCTCCAGAGGCTCGCCCTTCAGATAATGATCAATGTCTCGGATCAGCGCCTCGACCGACTGATATCTGCGCTGCGTGTCCTTGTGCATCGCGCTCAGGCACAGCACGTCGAGATCAGCCCAAGCACTTTTCGTGGCGGAAGGAAGGTTCGGGTCTGCACCCGGCCGTTCGGCCATTCGGTTCGCGACCGCCGACGGCTTCTCCGGATCTTGCCCCACGATCACAGCCTCCGCTTCTCCCGGAGTCAGTTTCGACAAGTCGAAGGGTAGCCCACCCGCCAGCAGTTCGTAGAGAACCACGCCGAGGGAATAAACGTCGGTTTGGATCCCGACGCGATCACCGCGGACTTGCTCCGGCGCCGCATAAGCTGGAGTCATCAGCCGCAAACCCGTCATGGTTTGATCACTTCTGGTTTGATCCCTGCCTCCGAGCGTTTCAAGGCTCTCAAGCTGCTTGGCGATTCCGAAGTCGAGCAACCGGATGGTTCCGTCCGGTTTTACCAGGATGTTTGAGGGCTTCAAGTCGCGATGGATCACCGCGTGTTGATGCGCGTACTGCACTGCTTCGCAGACCGCACGAAACAACTGCAGCCGCTCCTGGATCGAACATGCGTGCGCGGCGCAATAGTCCGTGAGCGGAATACCCTCGACGTACTCCATGGCAAACCACGGAGTCCCATCGTCAAGAGTGTCGGCGTCGTAGAGGCGCGCTATGGATGGATGATTGAGTTGCGCCAGCGTGCGCTGCTCGCTGGCGAACCGTTCGCGGCGAGCCGGCGACAGCCACGCATCACGCAAGAGCTTGATTGCAACCAGGCTGCCGAGGTCGATGCGTTCCGCGAGGTAGACCACACCCATTCCGCCCTCGCCAAGTGCTTTCTGGATGCGGTACGGGCCAAATTCCTTGAAGGGAAGTGAAGCCGGCACGGCCTCATCGAGCATTTCTTGAGCGACTTGCGCCAGATCCCGATCCAGTAGAGATAGGCCGCGCGCATCTTCCTCAACCAAAGCGAGAACATCGGCCACGAGAACATCGTCATCGCCGCACGCCGCCTTCAGAAAGACGCGTTGCTCGGGCGCGGGAAGATCCGCAACTTCGTGAAACAGAGTCTGTATTCGCTCCCAGCGCGTGCTGTCCATCGTTGCTTCCTGCCTAACCGGTGTGCGTTTGTAGAAACGTAGCTTGCGACGTTTCTACCGCTAACCCCTCATTGCGCCCGCCGAAGCTCATGGGCCAGCCACGCCTTTGCAGCTCGCCAATCGCGCAGTATGGTGGCTTCGGACACCTCGAGCAGGGCCGCGGTTTCGGTGATGTCGAGCCCTCCGAAAAACCGGCTCTCCACCATCATCGCCTGACGCGGCTGAATCCGCGCAAGTTCCTCCAACGCCGTATCCAATGCGAGCAACTCTTGTCCGCAGGAAGCTGCGTGCCCCTGCGACTCATCAAACGTGATCACTGTAACGTCCTCAGCTCCGCCGCGCTTCGATGCGTTCCGCCTTCGCGCTGCTTCCACCAGCACTTGGCGCATAGCGCGAGCCGCAATCCGCTTGAAGTGCAAGCGCGAGGTAGAGGCGAATTGGGGTGATTTCGCCAGTTTTACCCATGCTTCGTTGACCATGGTCGTGGGGCTAAGCGTTGCCCCGGGATGGCTTCGCCGAACGCTGGAAGCCAGGCGGCGCAGTTCTTCGTAGGTCACGCTGAAAAGCTGGTCCAGCGCTCGTCGTTCCTCCGGCGTTTTGTCCGACTCTTCCGGCTGGATTTCGTTCGCCAATCGATTATTTCGAAACCGCATGACAGTTTTTCCCGCTCTTTTGCGCAATGCGTAGTGGAGGCTGGTCACGGGGAAACCAACCGGGAGAAAAGCAGGGGAGTAAAAGCTTTCCTGGGACTGAAATCCTATCAGTCGGACTCCCCCGATGCAATGGTTCTGGCCTCTCAAGCGGCATCAGCTGAAAAGTCAGACGAGCCCGTTTCTAATTTCGAGCAGTATATGAATCAGAGGAGTTGGCATGAAATCTATGATTTTAAATTACTTAGCGGCGATTGCCGCCGCTTTGCTGTTCATTCCTTTAGGTATCCCGGCCCACGCCCAAACCTATACCCCGCTGTACACCTTCGGAAGCCACAGCTGCGACCCGATTAACCCTGAAGTTTCAGGCATCATCGCTCAGGGCCGGGACGGCAACTTGTACAGCTCGACGGCGGGCGGGGGATGCGACGTCAATGGCGCCGCATTCAAGATCACCCCGAAGGGAAAGCTGACCGTGCTGCACAGCTTCCAGTTGAATGTAGCAGGAGACGGTATCGGCCCTCTAAGTGGCTTGACTCTGGGAACGGACGGAGACCTCTGGGGTACGACGGAAGGAGAAGATTTTAATGCGGGAAACATCTTCAGGATGACCGCTGCTGGCAAAGTAACGAATTTTGATAGCACCTTTGGCGGCACTAACGATGTTGACGGATTCGCTCCTGTTGCCCCACCGGTACAGGGTATGGACGGCAACTTCTACGGCATGACGAGCTTCGGCGGAAACCGGGGACTATGCACCTATGGAGACGCCGGGTGTGGCGTCATATACCGCATCACATCTTCCGGTAAGGTGTTCAAAGTCATTTACACGTTCAATCAGACCAATGGCGCGAATCCGGATGACGCTCTAGTTCTGGGAACCGATGGTAATTTCTATGGAACCACCTCGCTCGGAGGGACCGTCGGCACGACCTTCGAAAACGCTGGCGTCGTTTTCAAGGTCACGCCTTCCGGCAAGTATACCCAGCTCTACGCTTTTTGCGCTAAAACCAACTGCACCGACGGGGCCAACCCTTACGGCGGTCTAATACAAGCCACAGACGGCGACTTCTATGGGACGACGCAGGCAGGCGGCCAGGGAATCGAATTTCCCGAGGGAGTCGTGTTTAAAATCACTGCGTCCGGCGAATACACTCTGCTGCACACGTTCTGTACTGTTGCCAATTGCCCCGATGGGGCTCAGCCTTACGGCGGGCTCGTCCAAGGAGCGGACGGCAACTTCTATGGAACAACGAATTACGGCGGGGCCAACAACCTGGGAACGATTTTCCAGATTACCCCGACAGGCAAGTACACCGTGCTTCACAGTTTTGAGAACACCACCGGCTCTCTATTTGGCGCATACCCTGAAGTCACGCTGATTCAAAACACCAACGGGATCCTGTACGGAGACACCTACGAGGGTGGTACCGCCAATGCAGGCGTTTTCTTCAGCCTGAATATGGGATTGAAACCCTTCGTCAGCCTGGTCGCCTGGTACGGTAAGGTCGGCCAGACTATCGAAATCCTGGGCCAGGGCCTCACAGGAACGACCGCAGTTTCCTTCAACGGCACGGCAGCAACCTTCACCGTAGTCTCCGACACATACCTGACCGCAGTGCTCCCATCCGGGACGACTGCAGGCTTGGTCACTGTGACCACGCCCGGTGGCGCGCTCACCAGCAATCGCAAGTTCATTGTGCAGCCTTTCATCGGGAGCTTCGATCCAACCAGTGGTCCGGTGGGAACCCCGGTGACGATTGCCGGAACCAGTTTCACCGGCGCAACTAAGGTCACGTTCGGTGGGGTGAAGGCTACGAAGTTCAGCGTGAACTCTGACATCAAGATCACCGCTACAGTTCCGACCGGCGCAAAGACTGGGCCAATCGCCGTCACCACTCCGGATGGAACAGCGACCAGCTCCGCAGATTTCACGGTAACTCAGTAGCTCGGCTTGTTGGAATGGCGTCGGCTCCTCACTGTTCCCAGGATCGGTCGACCTGAGCGCCACCAGGTCCACCGACCAGAGGAGCCGGCGCCCGGACCGGCCTGGCTGCCGGTGGCCCATCCTTTTCCGCGTACTTTGCAGAAAGCGCGGCCGCCCGATTCCCAATTTGGAACCGACCAGGTAGATCCGCTCGCTATTCTCCTTGATCTATGGCGACCACTTCCGATAACATGTACAAGCATCGGTTATCTCAAAGATAAGTCTTGATCTTTCACAAATGAATCAACGGCGCAGCCCTCTGGGCCGCTGCGAGCCCCTCTGATCGTCGTAAACGGAAGGCTCTCACCAGTTCTCCCCGCGGTTCCAAAATGGAACCGCCCAGTAGTCGGAGACATCGTAACTCCAATGTTTCCAAGATTTTGCCTCTAACTACCTTTGGAACCATAGATCTAGGAGGCAAGAAAATTTCCGGTCTTTTGTTTTCTAGATTTTGCGCGGAACCAGAGAGTTTTTTTAGAGAAATCTTGCACCGAGAATCATGCAATCTGCCGCGGGAGGTCGATCAGTTCTGGGCTGACAAGTTCGACCAGTTGTTGATCAGAGTGTCTACTGCGGCGGCGAAGACGGAACGCAGTTCCGCCACATGCCCCGCCGGGATGGCTCTTGAAATCAGCAGCATGGCTGTTCCGTGCGCCATCGTCCACAAAGCCAGCGACAGGCGCGTGTGGTCCGAAGCCGTTCCACCCAGGCGCTCGGCCAGTTTGCTCTCCATGAATCGCATAGTAGGCCGGTGTTCCCGAAGCGGGGAAGCATGGTCCGACCGGGCTGCATCAGAGAGTTCGTAGGCATGGGTGTAGAAGAGTTCGTATTCATAAGGATGGCCCACCGCGAACTCAAGATAGCGCTGGCAGGCTTCTTCGGGGCCTGAGCATGACTGGAGGGCTTCAACGACATCCTGCTGAATCCGGCGGAGTAGCGCACGCAAGATATCCTCGCGGTTCCGAAAGCGGCGGTAAACTGCGGGCGTATTGGTACCCGCGGCCTGGGCGACGGCGCGCATGGTTAGAGTTTGATCCGCTCCCTTTTTCCACAGTTTCTGGGCGGCGTTCAAGATACGTTCCTGCAGATGAGGATCAGGTGGCCGGGGCATTTCCGTCCTTTATGCCTACATGAAACGGTTTAGTAATTTGTGTTGACAGCGTTAACGTAACGCTGTATACGTAATAAATATAGGCCCATTTCCCGCCTTTGTATAGCCGAATTCAGGAGCCAGTGGATGTTTTCCTGGGACAATCCGGAGGACCGGGTCGCGGTCGTGCAAATGAACGCCGAGCTGCGTCATGCACGGCTCGAACTGCTGAGCGCGGAGTGCGCCACCCATCAGCTTCGTCTCCGCTTCTCCGTCGAGGACCTTGCCCGCTACGGCGAGCAGGACCTCTTGCGCAAGGCCATTGATTCCGCAGCCGCGTTGAACGACTTTTACGCTTCGATCGAAAAGCAGATCCCGCAGGCAGGCCAGATTGCACCGGCCAGCTCTGCAAAGCTAAACGAAGAGCAGACGCATCAGATAAGCGCATCCATTGCTTCTTACATACAGGAGCACCGCAATCGGTATTTTTCCGCGGGTACCCCGCTCAGTGCGCAGTCGAAAGCCATCATGCAGCCGTTCTTTTCCCCGAGTCTGCTCGACCACGTAAGGATCGTGGAACTGCGGGGCCAATCCGTTCCAGATCCGCCGTTCTATTCCAAAGCCCGTGAGCTTGGGTTTTCGAATCTGCCCAGCTTCGAAGAGATGAAATCGTTGACCTTCCTGGACGTCGTGGTGTCGAACCAGAGAATCGCCGACAGCGCCCTCTTTCACGCATTAGTGCGTGCTGTCCAGCTTCAAATCCTCGGATTGCAGCGCTACGTTAGCCTTTTGGTTCGCGGCTTCCTTAGAACTCATGCCCACTTCGCGGTTCCGCTCGAGGCTCATGCTTTCTCACTGACATCCAAGTTTGATCGAGACTCAGCGGCGGGCTTTTCCGTCGAAGAACAAGTTCGGCTCTGGATGAAAGAAGGACGATACTAGAAGGGTTGGTCGTCCGGCGTCATCTTGCGCCGATCGTTTCCAAGAACCTTAGCAACTCCTCAGGCAGCGGTCGCGCAAAAGACAACGCCGCGCCGCTCCGAGGATGCTGCAACTGTAAAGCGGCGGCGTGCAGGAAGTTCCGCGGCAAAGAAATAGAAGCTTCGTTCTTCCCACTCATCTCGCGCGGCGCCCCATACAACGTATCGCCGACAACGGGATGCCGAAGGGAAGCCAGATGCACGCGGATCTGATGGGTCCTACCGGTATCGATTCGCACTTCCAGCAGCGTGAATTTTCCGTACTTCGAATCAATCCGTTGTTGCGCCGTGTAGTGCGTAATGGCTTCCCGTCCGCCGGAGCGCTTGGTCGTCATACGAGTGCGTCGCACCCGGTCGCGGCTGATGCTGCTGCTGATCGTCCCCCGATCCTGCTTCAGCCAGCCATGCACCAACGCAATGTAAGTCTTCTTGACGACACGCCGAGCGAACTGCGACGCCAACTTTCGATGAGCCTCATCGTTCTTAGCCACCACGATCAGCCCGCTCGTCGCCTTGTCGAGACGGTGGACGATTCCGGGCCGCAACTCTCCGCCCGCGCCCGAGAGTTGCCCGAACCGGTGCAGCAGCGCATTCACCAGCGTGCCGCGATTGCGTTCGTCGTCGGTTGGACCCGCGCCGGCATGAACCATCATCCCCGCAGCCTTGTTCACCACTGCCAAGTCATCGTCCTCGTAGACGATGTCCAGCGGAATTTCCTCAGCCATTGCTCGCAGGGGCGCCGTTTTGACCTCACCAAGAATGGCAATTCGTTCCCCTCCCCGCAAGCGCAGCGAGGCTTTCGCCGCATCATCGTTGACTAATACTTTCTCTTGATTGATCAATTGCTGAACTCGAGCGCGGCTGGTGTCGGCGATGTGACTGACCAGGAATTGGTCGAGCCGCTTACCGGCATCCTGCGGCTTGGCAACGAGAGTCTTAGGGAATGTGTCCACGCGTGGCGAAAGTTACCCAGGTTCAGCATACCGCGACGATCCGTCACTGCGGACACAAAGTAACGCGATGGATTGAATCAGGTCGCATCCGAAGTTACGGCCTCTCGGTGAAGACCAGAAAATAGTCCATGCCATCCCCCTTCACAAAGTCATATTTTGACTGCAAAGCGTAGCCCGCTTCAGATGCCTCTTTAATTACGATATCCGGAGCTACGCCGTGGTTTTCGCCGTTGCCGTTGCGGTCAATGATTCCAACTTTGGCTCCGGGGCGAAGAGAAGCGCGCAAGTTTTGCAACAGAACGATCGGTTTAACGACCTCGTGGTAAGTCTTCAGCAGTAGGACGGAATCAATCTGGTTTGCAGGAAGTTGCGGATCATCGCTTTTGCTCAGAATGGTCTTCACGTTGCGCAGGCCCTCTTTCTGTATTTTGTGGTCGATGTAACGGATGGCCTCCGGATTGATGTCGACAGCATAAACCACACCGCTGTCGGTAACGCGCCGGGCCGCCCGCACAGTGAACCAACCCGATCCGGCGCCGATGTCGGCGACATTCTTGCCCGGAACGATGTCGAGAATGTCCATGACGCGGTTGATTTGGAGCCGCTCATCCCGTCCCGGCGAATCAAAAATCGACAGGTCACCGGTATAAGGCCTGCTGGTTTTTCGAGGTGTGGTCTGCGGGGCAGCGGTTGAGGGCGCGCTCTGCGCGAGCGTGAAAACCGAAGTCAGGAACAGAATCAGCGCAGAGATCAAAACGCGACACTTGCCCATGGGACTTACTCTCCAGACGATTCTTCTTTCAGGATAGACTCGGAAAGATGGGATTTGGTGAGCATCGTCACCGTTCCGGCCCGCGCTGTCTGGCTTGGTGAGGCGAACAGACTTCTGCTAATCTGCTATGGCTTCTTAAACGAGGAACTCTTCAAAAGATGAGATACGCCAAGCTGCTTAGTGTCACCCTCACGTTGCTAATGTATTTCGCCCTGCCGCTTTCGGCAGCCGACAAAAGCAAAACCAACACAAACTCTTCCGACGCCAACAAGCCGTCTTACGAATTGCCTCAGCCGGCAAAAGAGAATCTTGATCTCAATATGTATCAGCAGATCCGGATCGAAGGTCTGACCCACTCGCATGTGATGGACTATGCCTCCGCGTTGATGGATGGAATTGGGCCGCGTCTGACCGGATCGCCCAATGTCAAGCACGCCAACGAATGGACGCGCGATCAGCTGGCCGCCATGGGTTGCAGCAACGCGCATCTCGAAGACTGGGGCGAATTCGGCATGGGCTGGCAACAGCTCAATACGTGGACGCGCATGGCGTCCCCCGACACAGCGGTGTTCATCACACAGGCTGCGCCCTGGTCGCCTTCGAGCAATGGCGCGGTCAGCGGTCAAGCAATATGGATGGATGTCAAGAAGGAAGAGGACCTGGACAAATACAAAGGAAAGCTTGGCGGCAAAGTGGTTCTGCTGGGCGATATGCGCGAAGTAAAGCCAGTGGACAAACCACTGTTTGAGCGGGAGGATGAAAAGGATCTCGCCAAGATCGTCGAATACCCGCTAAGTCCCGAGAGCCGTGACTACATCATGGAGTATATGAAGCGGCTTGAACTGCGCGGAAAAGTCGCACAGTTGCTGGCGTCGGAGCACGCACTGGCAGTAATTCTCCCCAGCCGCGATGGCAGGAACAACGGCGGTTCCGGTGGGACCATCTTTGTGGACAGCGGCGGCGGTCTGGGATGGTACAGCTATCAGCGCGAACACATTCAACCGCTTCCAGTCGTAATCATGGCGATTGAAAACTACGGACGTGTTTACCGCTTGCTGAAAGCCAATGTCCCCGTCAACATCGAGCTGAACGTCGATACAAAATTCTTCGGAGATCACGAACATGGCTTCGACACGATCGCCGAGATCCCGGGGACTGACCCGAAGTTGAAGGACGAAGTCGTCATGGTTGGCGGGCATCTGGATTCGTGGGCGGGCGGCACTGGCGCAACCGACAATGGAGCCGGCACGGTGGTTGCGATGGAAGTGATGCGTATTCTTAACACGCTGCAGGTAAAGCCGCGACGTACCATTCGCATCGGACTGTGGAGCGGCGAAGAGCAAGGTTTGTTTGGCTCGATCGGCTACGTGAAGCAGCATTTCGGCTTTGTGCCGCTCTCGACTGCACCCGATCAGGTGAAGTTGCCGGAATGGCTGCGAAAACCCGCCGGACCGCTCGTGGTCAAGCCCGATCAACAAAAGATCTCCGCGTATTTCAACGTAGACAACGGAAGCGGTAAAATCCTGGGAGTTTATTTGCAGGAGAATCTTGCCGAAGAGCCAATTTTTTCGCAATGGATCGAACCCTTGAAGGATCTGGGCGTAACCGCGATCAGCGTACGCAATACCGAGGGCACCGATCACGAGTCCTTCGACGGCGTGGGCATCCCGGGATTCCAATTCATTCAAGATAAGCTCGACTACGGTTCGCGGACTCACCACTCGAACATGGACACTTATGAGCGGCTGCAGCCGGGAGATCTCGCGCAGGCGGCCACGGTTGAAGCGATCTTCGTCTATAACACTGCCATGCGAGACCAGATGCTGCCGCGTAAGACGCTGCCGCATCCCGAACTCGAAGAGCAGCGCAAGGCGCCGCTCAAGAATGTGATGCCTGGCGCGGTCGAGGTCGAGCAGAAAGATACGAAAGAAAACAAGTAACGGTGTGTTTCTAGCTGGTGGAAGGCACGTCTTGCCGGGGCCGAGAATCTACTTCTCGGTCCCGAATATTTTGGAATGAAATTCCATGACCTCGCCTATGTGCGCGCCGAAATATGACGCGCTGTGATTGCCGGGATAGAGATGGAATTCATGCTTGATATGCTCGTCCTGAAGCAGCTTGTCGAGCGCCGTCGCGCCTACCTCAAAATCGTATTCATCGTCGCGCCCGCAGTTGAGATAAATAGCTAGCCTGCCGATCGCAGTCTTGTTTTTCCTGACGAGTGCTAATGGATCGTTCTCTTTCCAATGACGGACGTCGATGGGATTCCCGAAGACGGGGCCCAGCAAGTTGCCCAGCCGTGTGCCAGAGCGCATCGCGGCGTTGAGTTCGGGAGGCGACTCCGTCATAAGAGCCGCGCTCTGCGCGCTCACGGCTGAAAACATCTCGGGGTGAGCAAATGCGAAACGCAGCGCTCCGTAGCCGCCCATGGAAATACCGGTGATGGCTCTGGATTTGCGCTCGCGGCGAATGCGGTATTTGCCCTCGATGTAGGGTATGAACTCCTGCAGAAAAAAGTCGCTGTAGCGGACTTTGCCATCGGCGGAATTCACGTAGAAACTAGTCCTGGCCTCGGGCGTGACGATCAGGAAATCACTCATCCTGTGTTGCTGACGCAGATCCTCGATCAGATTCCAGCCGCCGGTTTTGAAAAGCGTCTGTTCGTTTTCTCCGAGGCCGTGCAGGAAATAGAGGACTGGATAATGCTTCGCTGGCGCGGAATCATAGCTGGGAGGAAGCAGCACGCAGAAGTGAACAGTGTCCCCGAGGATGCGACTCTTGATAACGTTGCAGTCGATGCGACTCTGCGCCGCGGCAGAAATGGCAAACCACAAGAAGAAGGGAAGAAATCTTAGGGGCCGGCGCATGAAATCCAGTTTACTCGTACCGCAAGGCCTGCACGGGATCGAGGCGCGCAGCGCGGCTTGCAGGGTACAGACCGGACAGCAGGCTGACCACGATCGAAAATGCAATCGCGCCAATTACTAGCCACCACGGCACAAACCAAATTTGCTCGGGTGGAAAGTGCTGGCGTTTTAGATAGACATTCGTGCCGACGTTGATGACGCGGCCGATGGTCCAGCCGAGCGCGACTCCTACGACGCCACCGAAGACGCCCATCACGCCCGCTTCAGCGAAAAACAGTCCTTTTACGTCGCCGTCACTGGCGCCGATGGCCTTCATGATTCCAATTTCGCGGCGCCGCTCGAGAATCGCCATGACTAACGTGTTGATGATTCCAATGGAGGCAACCGCCAGCGCCAGGCTGCCGAAGATTCCGAGAAACAGATCAAGCACGGCGAAAAACTGGCGCAGGCTGCGGGTCGCGTCGACAATCGAAAAAGTGTTGAACCCCATCTTCTTGATTGCGTCTTCGACCGCTTGCACTTGCGTGGGACTTTTTACATGTACCTCGACGGTCGTGTAAGCCGGGGTGCCGCTCGCCATGTTCGTCGTGTCGCGAAGGTCGGAAGGCTGCATCACGTGCAAGTTTTGCGCGAGCTTGAGCGGCATAAAGATGCGCGCTCTAGCCTGGCCGCGCATGCTGTCGGGGTCGAGATCACAAACGCCTACGATCTTCAGCGTGATCTCGCGCGATACAACCGAATAGGCTGTGCCTGCGGGACTGTTAGTGCCCGAGGAATTGGCAGCGTCTTTCTTGTCGGGCGCATCTGTTGGGGTCGCAGTTCGCTCCGCGTAGCGCATAGTCAGTTGCTTGCCGAGCAAGGGCTTGGCCAGTTCCGTGACACTCGGTTCTTCACTGCCTGCTTTCGGCGTTTTCCCCAGCAATTGTGCAGCGAATGATTTTTGCAGGATGACTTCGGGAGCCGTCTCAGACGAGAAAAAACTTCCCTGCATGCCGTCGAAAGCGTCATTGTTCTTGGCTGAAAAAGGCAGGCCTGCCATCATGGTCAAATACGGTTTGTCTTCATACCGAAGTTCGGTGATGAAGCGGATGTCCGGATAGGCCTCAAGCACATCAGGAAGTTGCGCAATCTGTTGGCGTGCAGCCTCAGTGAGTGCGGGACTCTCGGCTGGGGCAGGGCCGTTTTCTTCCTGCTCACGGTTGAAACCGCGCAAGTCGCGGCGTGAGGTCACAACCACCGTGTCAAACAATCCGGATTTCTGCAGACGCCGTCCCGCCAATTGCTGCAAGCCAATTCCCAGCGATAGCATTGCGACCAGCGAAGCCACGCCGACGGAGATGCCAACCGTTGTAAGCGAATTGCGCAAGATGGATTCGCGCAGATTGCGCACGGCCAACTCGGCCATATCATAAGTTTTCACAAGGCGCCTCCGCTCGGTTGTCTGGTCACGGCGGAGGCAACGTTGGATTGATCGCCCACCAATTTTCCGTCAGCAAGGAAGATCATCCGGCGCGCGTAGCGCTCGGCAAGAGTGCGTTCGTGAGTAACCATGATAATCGTCATGCCTAGCGTCTCGTTGAACTCTCGAATGAAGTTCATGATTTCGGTGCCGGTTTGGCTGTCGAGGTTGCCGGTGGGCTCGTCCGCCAGCAAGAACCGCGGCTGATTAATTAATGCCCGAGCAAGCGAGGCGCGCTGCTGCTCGCCGCCAGAAAGTTCAGTGGGACGATGCCGCAAGCGAGCGCTCAGACCGACACGGTCCAAGGCTTGCTTAGCTAATCCTTCGCGTTCGCCGCGATCAACCTCCGCGAAGCGTAGAGGGAGTTCGACGTTTTCGAGTAGGGTCATGCTGGGAATCAAGTTGAACGATTGAAATACCATTCCCACCGTGCGCAGGCGATACTTGGCCAGCTCCTCCCGCGAGAGCTTTGCCAAATCGTGCTTCTCAACGACTACGGTTCCAGAAGTAGGACGATCGAGTCCGGCAACAAGATTTAGCAATGACGATTTACCGGAACCTGAAGTACCAAGCAGAGCGACGAACTCCCCGGAAGCAATCTGAACCGAGATGCCATCGACGGCGCGGATCAATGCCTCACCCATAGAGTAGTGGCGGCACAAATTCTCCGTGCGGATTGCGACGGAGTTGTTCGGACTAGATATGCTCTGGCCGGTGAGCATGGATTAGTGAGTATTCCCCCGGACTAGGCGCAAAGTGTCGGCGAGGTCGGGATCGCCGCTAGCGCCCGGTTTAGATGACCCATCACCCGCGGAAACGGGAACAGCATCACCTTCGCCGGGAGCCAGGAACAGGTTGGTCTCGACGCCATGCTGCCGGGTGTAGAGATCGTAGTAGCGGCCGTGCATGGCGTAGAGTTCTTCGTGGGTGCCGTGTTCGACGATCCGTCCTTGCTCCACGACCAAAATCTGATCGGCTCGACGGATAGTAGAAAGCCGGTGCGCGATGACGAATGTGGTGCGTCCTTGCATCAGGTAGGAAAGACCTTCCTGGATCAGTTGCTCCGATTCAGAGTCGAGACTGGACGTAGCTTCATCGAGAATCAAGATGCGCGGCTCCGCCAGAATGGCGCGGGCAATCGAGATCCGCTGGCGCTGTCCCCCTGACAACTTCACGCCGCGCTCGCCGACCACGGTGAGGTACTTGTCGGCGAAGCTCTCGGCAAACTCGTCCACGCGCGCGATGCGGCAGGCGCGCAGGATGTCTTCTTCGCTGGCATTGGGGCGTGAGAACGCAACATTCTCCCGGATGGTGCCGTCAAATAGAAACGACTCCTGCAAGACCACACCCAGGCGGGTGCGATAAGAGTCCAGACGCACCGTACTCAAGTCGACGCCATCAACCAAGACCTTGCCAAGAGTCGGTACGTGAAAAGCAGTGATCAGGCCGATCATGGTCGACTTGCCGGAACCGGACGGCCCAACCAGCGCAGTGACTGTGCCGGGCGACGCGTGGAATGAGACATCGTTGAGAACGATCCGATTGCCGTCGTAGCTGAAGCTGACGTGGTCGAAATCAATGTTGCCGCGAATTTCGTCCAGCACCACCGTGCGCTTGGGATCGTGATCTTCCCGGCTCTCACTCATGATTTCACGCGTGCGTTCCAGGCCGGCCAGTGCTTCGGTGAGTTGAGTGCCGATCTGCACGATCTGCATGATGGGGGCGACCAGGAAGCCGAGGAAGAGCGTGTAAGTGAAGAATCCGCCGATAGTCAACATTCCCGCCGCGATTTGCCGAGCGCCGACGTACATGATTACGGCCCCGACCACGCCCAGCAGTAGGCTGGCGGAAAGGCTCATGACCGACGTAGCGGTTAAAGTTCGCAGCACATTTTCGAGCAGACGTTGCACTCCGTGCGCGAAAACATGCTCTTCGCGGTCTTCCGCGTGGTAACCCTTGACTACGCGGACGCCTCCGAGAGACTCCGCGAGCCTGCCCGTGACCTCGGCATTGATCTTGCTGCGCTCGCGGAAGATGGGACGAATCGTGCCAAAAGCTTTATACAGCGCGATCGCAAAGAGCAGCAGGAATCCGAAGGCGACGGCAGTCATCAAAGCGCTGATGCGAAATAGCACAATCAGGGCGATTCCCGCCGTCAGCAAGCCGCCCACGAGATCGACCAATCCCGTGCCGATCAAGTTGCGAACGCCTTCGACATCGGTCATGATCCGCGAGACCAGCACACCGCTCTTGGTTGAATCGTGAAAAGAAACTGGTAACCAGCCAATATGCGCCTGCACTTTTTGGCGGAGTTCGGTGATCAGACGCTGTGCAGCTTTTGAGAGTAATTGCGTCAGCGAAAACGACGTGATTCCCTGGACTACCGTCGCCGCTAGCACGCCCAGAACAAGTGGCTTGAGCAGTTGAGTGTTGTGCTTAATGATGACGCTATCAATCAGGTACTTGGTGGAATAGGGAAGAACGAGACCGGAAACGCGATTGATCGCCATCAGCACGAAGCCGAAGGCCAACACTGCACGGCGCGGGCGAATGAGTTCCCAGACTTGGGGAAGAACCGCGAGAAACCTTTCTCGCGCAGGGCGCTTGGGTGGTTTGCGATCGGAATCCACTGTATGCATTAGACACTATTTGGCGCGGATGCGGTTCATTTTGTGGGTCGTGCTGCGCGTGCGTTGTGGAAAAACGCTGCACAGTCTACGGGCATCTTCTTATCAAGCTACCCGGATTTCGGTATTGCGCGCGACCGTGTAAGCGGATGGAATATATTCCGGGTGGATTCGATGACATTTGTCGTCGGCAAACGCTGCAAACCGATTCTGCTGTATGTGGTGCTGGTGGTTGTAGCGCTTTCGTTGGTCTACTTTTGTATGCATCGTGGCGGAGACATGCTGCCACAGAACGCTCCCCTGCACCAAAATTGAGCGGCATCGCGCATTTGCACATTTCAAGGGCTAACGTTGCGGGGCGCGCCCGGCGACTAATCAGTGCAAAACGGAGATTGTGATAACATCGCGATAATCCGCAAATCTTATGGCAAACATAGAGCGCGACAGTTGTCGTTTCAAAGCAATCCAGGGAGCGGATGGCAAGTTCGTCGTCCGGATGGAGATGTTTCACAAAACAGTGTCTCTCTTAGCAGACGCGACTGTCGATTTCGAATTACTTAACGGAACGACGGTGGATCAGGCCAGAAAGCTCGCCGAATCCATGAATGACAGGGTGACTGGAGTGTTGATCACTAAGCCGTGACGTCTCCCGAAAGTCCCCGCCTCCGCACTTCCCGCGAACGGGAAACCAGTTTAAACTGTACTTTGCGTAGAGCGCTCTGTTGAGGCTCTGAGCAGCTCAAGGATCGCGATCGAGAATGTTTTCCCAGCCCACCAGCCCCGGATCTTCCGAAGAGAAGAACCTCGAATCGGCGAGTACATCCGATGTCCCCGAACTTAATCTTTTACTGCCCGAGGGCTGGAATCGCCCTTTGCGGAAGCGACTGCTTGACGATCTGCGAGACGTTATTTCGCCGGAGAAGTTGCCTCCGTTGCACCTCACTTCGCGGCCAGTGGACGTAGGCATGTTGGCTGGCGACATCTTAAGCTTGCCCTGGTATCGCACCGTGTTCACCAACATTGGCGATGTGATCTCACCGGAGACCCTGCCGCCTTTGCAGCTGGAATCACGGCCGGTCGATGTGGGCGAGTTGATCGGCGATCAAATGAGTCATATGTGGTGGACTTCGCTGCTGCGAAGCCTCGCCGATGCGGCTGCTCCGGAGCGACTGCCTGCTTTGCAATTGACTTCTGCGCCGATGGACGATCCCAGCCTGACTCAGGGTGCGATGCAGTTGCCGCGTTGGTCTTCCGTGATCAGCACGCCCAAGGTGTTTTATCCCGACAAGCCGAAGGCGGCCTTCGTGCAGGCTCCTCGAGTCGCCGCGCCGCCACCCAAGCCGGATCCGGCTGAGGTCGAATTCGTTCACGTCCTCGAAGCCGATTTGAAAAGAGACTTGCGGCGTTCTGTCTTCCGGCAACGTCTGTGGGTTTCGCTTGCGGTTTTGGAAGTGTTGGCTTTGATTGGCACTTCAATTTGGTGGAAGTAGACGGTCGTTACCTTCCAGTTAAAAGCCAAGGTCTCGCCTTTTCGCCTCTTTAACATTGCGCGACTATAGTAAGCTTCTGGTTTTTGCCTAGCTCCTTCTGCCAAGAATAGGAGAGTCATGAGCGATGATTCGCGCGACCGCGAGCTGGGGATGAATAGAAAGATTACGCGGCGTGATTTCCTTGACGGCATTGCGATCGCCGTGGGCGGATCAGTTCTGGCGTCGAGCGCTCCGTGGCTGCACGGTCTTGGCTCCGCGAACTCGGCCTTCGCCCCCGAGAAAGATCCGAATTACTATCCCCCGGCCCTGATGGGGATGCGTGGGAATCACGAGGGCACGTACACCACCGCGCACAGCTTGCGTGACGGCGAGTTCTGGGATTCGGCGGGCAAACCCGAGAGCACCGGGGAGAAATACGATCTGGTGGTTGTGGGAGGCGGAATTAGCGGGCTGGCGGCCGCTTATTTCTATCGCCAGCGGGCTGGGGCGAAAGCGCGGATTCTGATCCTAGACAATCACGACGATTTCGGGGGACACGCCAAGCGCAACGAGTTTCGCGCCGCGAACCGGCTGTTACTTAGTTATGGGGGAACACAGTCGATCGAGAGCCCGGGGCGGTACAGCAAAGTGGCGAAGGGTCTAATCGCTGATCTGGGCATCGACACCCAGCGCTTTTACAAGGCTTACGATCAGAAGCTGTATTCGAAGCTGAACACGGCGTGCTTCTTTGATCGCGAGACTTTTGGCGAGGATCGACTGCTGTTAGGGATGGGATCGACGCCGTGGGGGGATTTTCTCAGCAAAGCTCCGCTCTCGGAGCCGGTTCGCCGCGACATCGCTCGCATTTATTCGGAGAAAGTCGATTATTTTCCCGGCTTGTCGAAACAAGAGAAGTACGCGCGACTCGCGAAGACCAGCTATGCCGACTATCTCACCAAAGTTTGCGAGCTCAATCCCCAGGCGCTGCCGTTTTTCCAGACCTATCCGCATGATTTGTTCGGCGTCGGCATCGATGCGGTTTCCGCTCTCGCTTGCTTCGAAAATGGCGACGACTACAAATCGTTCACCTATCCCGGTTTCGACGGCTTGAATCTCGGGGAAGTGGAAAAAGAAGAGCCCTATATCTTTCATTTTCCCGACGGCAACGCGTCGATCGCGCGTCTGCTCGTGCGCTCGTTGGTTCCCGGAGCGATTCCCGGCCAGAGCATGGAGGATGTGGTCCTGGCTCGCGCTGACTATAGCCGGTTGGACGACGCCAAAGCTTCGGTCCGAATTCGGTTGAACTCGACAGTCGTGCAAGTCCGCCACAATGGATCTCCAGAATCGGCGAAGGAAGTCGCGGTTGCGTATATGCGCGGCGGAAAGCTGCAAAGCGTGCAGGCGAGCGCGTGTGTTCTGGCTTGCTACAACATGATGATTCCGTACCTATGTTCCGAGCTTCCCCAGAAGCAGCAGGAAGCGCTTCACTCTCTGGTGAAGACTCCGTTGGTCTATACCCACGTTGCCATCCGCAACTGGACGGCGTTTCAAAGTCTTGGCATTCATCAGATTGTTGCGCCCGGTGGCTACCATACTTATACGGCTCTCGATTTTCCCGTCAGCCTTGGCCAATATGAATTTCCCAGTAAGCCGGATGAGCCGATCGTCTTATTCATGCTGCGCACGCCGTGCAAACCGGGCCTGCCGCAGCGTGATCAGTTTCGCGCAGGTCGAGCAGAACTCATGCGCACGCCGTTTTCGACCTTTGAGCGAAACATTCGTGATCAACTCGCCAGAATGCTGAGTTCCGCAGGCTTCGACCCGGCGCGCGATGTTGAGGGCATTACGGTAAACCGGTGGGCACACGGATACGCTTTCAGCCCCAACCCCTTATTCGACCCGGATTGGGCGGAGGATGAGAAACCATGGGTGATCGGACGAAAACAATTTGGCCGGATCGCGATCGCGAACTCCGATGCGGGGGCCAGCGCCTACACAGACGTGGCGATTGACCAGGCTTATCGAGCAGTCGGGGAGTTGGCGAACCTCGGCTGAAAACGTCAATTACTTTTGCGGTGGCGGCGCTTTCTGTCCGCTGCTGGCCTCGACCAATTTCTGCACGGATGGCACGACCATGAGCAACAATTGCCCCTTTGGCTTCTGCGCATGCGCGAGCAATGCGAACTCTTGGGTTGCCCAGGCATCGGGTGCGCGCTCTCCGCGGTCAATATAGTCCATGGCCTGCAGACCGGTTGTGGCTACTGCCGAAAGATCCCGCGAAAGGGGAACAATTTCTTGGAGCAGAAACGATTGCGTCTCCAGCGCTTGCCGATAGCTCTGATTATCCCGCCAGCGGGTCAGCAGCGTTCTGACTTCCTGTTTGGCGCTGGGATCCCGGCCCGCAATTAGCGCGTCCACCAGATCAGAAAAATGTCGGGCCGTTTCGCTCTCAGGCCGAGCCGCGTCGATCACACGATTCAGGGGCGACAGGCTTGTGGCTTCGACCGTAGCGATTTCTTCGCGAGTGTAATCCTTCACCGGCTCAACAACATCGGTGAACGTCCGAAGCGCAGAAATATCATTCGACCCGGCAATACGACGCAGCATCGGCCCGTAACTAGAGTTGTGCATGAGGCCGAGCCAATCCAGCCATCGGCTGACATTTTGCAGACGCTCATACATGGAATTAACATCGGTTATATCTTGCGGCGACCAAAGACGCTCCGCGATAGCCGCCGCACGAGGCCAGATGCGTGAGTCAATATTCTCGGGCGACACATACTCGGACCACATGCAAGCTTCGCCGCCAAGGACGCGCTGTTTTTCTTCCGGAGTCAGGTTCGCCGCCCCGTCACTCAGGGGATCGACCGCGTAGTGCCTCGAAGCTGGCCACATCAGATCGAGATAATAACCATACGATAGAATGCCGCGATATCCTTGCCTAACCGCGGCCGCCAGCGAATCCTGCCCACGCCACGATTGCACGACTATGTCTTTGGGCAAATCGGGCCGCAGAATCTCGTCCCATCCAACCATCATTTTTCCATGCTTGCTTACGATCTTCTGCACGCGCGTATTGAAGTAGGCTTGAAGATCCTGATTCGTCTTCAGTCCATGAGCGCGCATGAACGCCTGAATGTGTGGATTTGCGTCCCACTCTTTTCCGTTAACCTCGTCGCCGCCAATGTGGAAGTACTGGTCGGAAAAAAGTTTTGCCATCTCTCCGATGAAGCTGTCGAGAAACTTGTAGGTCCGCTCCTGGGTCGGGTCCATGGCCGGATCGAAGACGCCCCACTTGCGTTCGACCTGATACGGCCCAGGACCGCTGGCCAGTTCGGGATAGCCAACAAACCACGCCGTACTGTGCCCAGGCATGTCGAACTCGGGGACGATACGAATGCCGCGGTCGTGTGCATAAGCGATCAGGTCGCGCGCTTCGTCCTGCGTGTAGTAGAGGCCGTCAGAGCCCATCTCCTGTAGCTTGGGGAATCTCTTGCTCTCGATGCGAAAGCCCTGGTTCTCTGAGAGGTGCCAGTGAAATACGTTCAGCTTAACGGCGGCCATGCCATCCAGATTGCGCTTCAAGACGTCGAGCGGAATGAAGTGGCGGCCTACGTCGATCATGAGTCCACGCCAGGGAAATCGCGGCTTGTCCTGAATCGCAATTGCTGGCACAGCGAATCCGTCGGCGGTAGTTTGTTCCAGTTGCAGAAATGTCTCTAGCCCCCGCATAATTCCGAGCGGCGTCGCTGCGTCGAGCTTCGCGCCTGCCGTGCTGATCTCAAGCGAGTAAGATTCATCTTCCCCGAGTTCCTGCACCCGTTTACTTTCATGTTCGCAATGAACCACCAGCTTGGCCTGAGCCGCATTCGTCACCTTCATGTCCAACGGAGTCATGCCAGTCTGGCGTCGAAGGTTATCCAGAAAGCGATCAACCGCACGCTGCAATTGCACATCCGAGTGGCCGCTGATACCGACCGAGAACGAAGGATCAATTACAAGTTGCCCAGGTTGAATTTGCACGCTGGCCGGCATCGGCATGAGATTCAGTTGCCGCGGCTCAGCTGCAGCGGAAGACATAAGCACAGAACCCAGCATCAGAATTACAAAGATAGCCTGCACGAAATATTCTCCTGAGGATCTCAACGTGGAAGGGGCAGCATAGTGGAAATCGCGGGCCGTCCGCAAATCAGAAGTAAAATCTGTGCAGAGATTCTTGAAGTTGAGAAGCAACAACTGGAAATTGCCGGACTACCCTTTGCCCGCCACTTGAGCGCACTGGAGCAGATTTACATCCCAGATGAAAGGCTCTGAAGAGAGGCTCTCGACGCCGATTTCCCCTTGTCTTCGCGTGCCCTGCTTGCCCACCCACACCACTCGAAACTCAGCCTGATCCTCATCATGCTGGACATGGAGAATCTCGCCCGCCCTGACCGGGCGGATCAGTCCGTGCAACACCGCCCCGCGATCACTGATATTTCGGACCTGGGCATGCTGCGTAAAGGGCGTGGACTTTGCATCGACGCCCCAGATGCGCACCGTCAGGAATGCAGCGACACGGCGACTGCGACGACGATCCATAGGCCTCGCTCGAATCCGACTGTTGAGAAGGTACGGCATATCCATCATTAGCGAAACTTACAAGGGTCACCCCGAAACCGGTGCCGAAAGTTACCTTCGGCACCCGTCCAGAAGACCGATAAAGCTTGGGTTTTCAGAGAAATTAATCCATGTCAGGCATCGAACAGGCGCCGGGGCCACGCGGGTCGCCACAACTCCCGCACGCCCCGACCGATGGGGACGCACTCGCGGAACTCTTGGCTGACATCGCGAAAACTGACAATTGTTGGGTCAGTTTCTTGCTCTGGCATTTTGGACATTCGGCTTTGCCGCTGCCGTAAACCAACGCTTCAAATTGATGATCGCATTCCTTGCAGACGTACTCGAAGATCGGCATAAACAACTCCTGACGCTTAAAGGATCATATCCATTTAAAATCAGAGCGTGGGAACTACGCAAACTGTAGCACGGAAATTTGTGCCCCGACGCGGTTTGCGTGGCGGACACTTTCAAACCCTCGCCAGCTTTTTCCTGCCGCGTCGAATTGCCCCGTTCACTGCCGAGAAGCGTTTGATCGAGGTCGAACCCGGCGTGCGGGTGCTATGCCATTGCCACTGGCAGGCGGACCGGGAAAATGCGCTGACGGTAATTATTGTGCATGGCCTCGAGGGCTCAAGCGAATCTCAATATATGCTGGGCATCGCCGCGAAGGGTACTGCTGTGGGCATGAATGTTGTGCGCATGAACCAGCGCAATTGCGGCGGTACAGATGCGTTATCGCCTACACTCTATCATTCGGGACGCTCGCAGGATGTCGCTGCCGTCGCTCAAAACTTGATCCATCAAGACCGGATTTCCCGCTTCGCGCTCGTGGGATTTTCCATGGGCGGCAATCTCGTGCTCAAACTGGCGGGGGAATGGGGAAGGGAAGCGCCGCCGCAGTTGCGTGCTGTGGCAGCTGTCTGCCCGTCTATGAACCTCGCGGCCTCTGCCGACGCCCTGCATCTGCCCGCCAATCGCCTGTATGAATACTATTTTATGTGGCAGCTTCGTCGTCGCCTGCGGGCCAAGGCACGCCTGTTTCCCAGGGCCTTCGACACTTCACGCATGCGGGGTGTGACCAGCCTTCGTGATTTCGATGACAAGGTCACCGCTCATTATTGCGGTTTTGAGGGCGCCTCCGATTATTACGAACGTTCCGCCGCAGCCAACGTTATCGATCGTGTTGCCGTGCCTACGTTGATCCTGCATGCTGCGAACGATCCCTTTATCCGCATTCTTCCGGGGACGCGGCAGAAGATTCTTTCCAATCCCAATATCACTTTCGTCGAAACCGAGGATGGAGGCCACTGTTCGTTTCTCGCCGAGGCTGATGACGACGATGGCCGCTGGGCCGAACGGCAGGTTGTGGAATTTCTGCGCGGGTTCTGAACACGTGGGGGCGGCCCTCCGGGTCCGGTCGAGCGCAAGCTCGACTTCTCTCCTATACAATCACTTTCTCGAATGAAACTGGCCGCGAAAATCGGATTGGCAACGGCTCTGCTTCTTTCCCTGTCACTCCTTCTCTGCGCCGAGCCGGTATCGCAACTGAGGCCGACGAATTACGTCAACGACTTCGCCGGCGTTCTCGATCCGAACACCGTGGCGCAACTCAATAGCATCTGTCAGCAAGTCGACGAGAAAGCTCACGCGCAGATTGCCGTCGTTACCGTCAAGACACTCGATGGATCCGATATCGAGAGTTATGCAGTCGCCCTGTTTAAGCAATGGGGCATCGGCGCCAAAGCTACCGACCATGGTGTGCTGATCCTTTTAGCCACGCAGGACCGCCGTTACCGAATTGAAGTCGGCTACGGACTTGAACCGATTCTGCCCGATGGCAAAACCGGTGGTTTCGGACGCGAAGCCGTTCCCCTACTCAAACAGAATGACTACAACGGCGCTGTGTCCCTTCTGACGATGCGAGTTGCGGATGTGATTGCACAGGACGCCGGGGTTCAGTTGACCGGCGCCCGTCCGCGTGCACCCACAGTGAGACAAGAGCCCGACAAGGGACTGTCCGTTGTCGGCATCATCGTTCTCGTGGTTATTTTTCTGATTTTGGTGTCTACACCCTTTGGACGGCTGCTTCTGTTCAGCATGTTATTGGGCGGCCGCGGCGGTGGTGGCGGGTACGGCGGTGGAGGCTTTGGGAGCGGCGGTGGAGGGTTCGGAGGCTTTGGCGGCGGCGGTTCGGGCGGTGGCGGCGCCAGCGGAAGCTGGTAGCGCGACAACTGATTGGGTGGAAATTAAAGAGGCACTATGGTAGCGGAAAAACAGATTAACGAGTTCATCAGCCGGTTGCGTCTGGCGTCAGGAGAAAATCTTGAGAGCGTGATCCTTTATGGCTCCGCCGCGGACGGGGAGTTTCATCCTGACTTTTCCAATATCAACCTGCTTTGCGTCTTGCGCGAGGCTTCTTTTTCCGCACTCGTCGCAATTGCGCCCGCCCTAGAGTGGTGGACGAAACAAAAGCATCATGAGCCGCTGGTGCTGACTCACGAAGAGCTGGAGACTTCAATCGATGTTTTCTCCATCGAACTTCTCGACATGCAGCAACGGCATCATGTGTTGTTCGGCGCGGATGTGCTCAGCGGGCTTAAGATTCCCATGCATTTGCATCGCGCTCAACTGGAGTACGAGCTGCGCGCGAAGCTGATTCTCTTACGCGAGCGACTGCTGCTCTCCGCGAATGACAAAAAGCAGTTATGGGACTTGATGCTGCGTTCGTTGTCAACCTTTACCACTCTGTTCCGCCACGGGCTGATTGCGCTCGGCGCCGCGCCTCCCAAAGCCAAGCGGGAAACAGTCAAAGAACTGGCCGCGCGCATTTCATTCGATGCTTCTGCTTTCCTGCAATTGCTCGACATTCGCGAGCACAAAGCGGAGACTAAACAATTCGATGTCACTGACATTTTTTCCCGCTACCTGGCTGCGCTGCAGCAAGTAACCGCTGCAGTAGATAAAATGCTAGACTCACCGGAATCGCGCGGCGTTTGAGTTTGATAGCTTCCTTACAGGAGAAGAACGATGAAAGCAGCTTTGGTCGTCATTGTGGTGCTCGTGCTGATTGCGCTGATCGCATTCGGACAGTACGTGGGCGTCCGCAACACTCTGGTCACTAAGAACGAAGCCGTCAAGGCCGCGTGGTCGCAGGTTGATATTGTGCTGCAACGCCGCGCCGATCTGATTCCCAATCTTGTCGAAACCGTCAAGGGAATCGCAGGGCAGGAACAAAAGGTGTTCGGCGATATCGCGGCAGCCCGTTCGCGGTTGCTCTCGGCGGGTACGCCTTCGGACAAGATCGCCGCCAATCAACAACTGGACGGCGCCATCGGCCGCTTGCTGCTCGTCGTCGAGAACTATCCGCAACTGAAGTCGAATGAGAACTTCCTGCGGTTACAGGATGAGCTGGCGGGAACCGAAAATCGTATTGCGGTCGAGCGCAAGCGTTACAACGACACGCTGCAGGACTACAACACCTACGTGCAGCACTTTCCCAATAACATCTACGCGGCGTGGGCCGGCTTCAAACCGAACGAAGCATATTTCACTGCTACCGAGGAATCGCGCCAGGTTCCGAAGGTAAATTTCTCTACACCGAACGCGACGCCGCAGGCAGTCCCCGCGCCTGCACCCGCAAAGTAGCGTGCAAGCCGACTTCGCCGTCGAACTCGGCGCCGATGACGAAACACTCGAGGTGCCGTGGGCCGCCGAAGATGGCGGCCCGCGCTACCACGATTTGAAACGCCATCCCGAGCTTCTGTCCAAACTTGAGGAAGTCGCGCAAGCGCCGGAATTGGGCGAGTTCCTCTCCAAGGTTAACTCGCCCCAGAGCCCGCTTGAAACCGCCAAGTGTGACGTCTGGTCGAGCACGGAAATGAATCCGGAGGAAGAAATATTCGAAGCCGCTCAGAAGTTTGGCTCCTACGTCGATCTCTTCTTTTCCGATGAAGCAAAACGCTTTTCGTTCCCCCAGCACGAGCAACTAGCGAAGCAGCTGACCAAACTTTTGCATCGTGTTCCTGACATGGCGGTTGCGGCCGAGTTTCTCATCCGCCGCTGTTACTACCATGAGCAGAAAGAAGTACCCGGAGAAGAAGAAATTCGCGACGGCTTCTACATCACGTTTTATCTGTTCGGATATGGCGACGATGAGGCCAGATCACGCCAGAATTGGGTCATTGGATTGAAATTGGTGCAGAACGCGATTCGCCAATTGTCGGCGAAATGAGATCAGCTCGCCTTGGCTGGCCGGTAGAACCAAGCCAGTGCTTCAGCGCCACGCCCTTTAAGCCGGGTGCGCAGCCTGGACAACAAAACCATAGCTAGAAAAATTGCCAGCAATCCAAAAGAAGCAGTACGAATGTCGACGGCCCGCTTCGGAAGAATAGAAAGCCGGCCGTACACGAATTCAATGTGCACCCAATAAACCAGCAGGGATGTCTGCCCAAGTTGAATCAAAGGGCTAAAACCCCACTGTCCCGCTCCCCATCTGCACCACAGATAAGCCGCGGCAAGAATCATCATCAGCATCCCCACGCGAATCAGAAAAAAATTCGGACTGGTGTGCCAGAAATCGTAAGTCGTATAAAGCTGGTGCGGACGCGCGTCCAGCCATCGTGCCAGGTAAATC
The DNA here is from genome assembly GCA_035601995.1 of Terriglobales bacterium. Taxonomy (GTDB): domain Bacteria; phylum Acidobacteriota; class Terriglobia; order Terriglobales; family Acidobacteriaceae; genus JABDBE01. The sequence continues at coordinate 21,794 of DATNNE010000040.1, read as the reverse complement.
AATCCGATTCCGCCCACGCCTGCCAGAACAAAAGTTGCGGCCCCAAGTTTCCGCGCGCGATCGCTCAACAAAAGAAATCCTGCCGCGAGACCTATGAATGCAAACGCCGTCCAGGGAAAAATCGGAAACTGCCAAGATTGTGGTACTCCAAGGTTGTGGACGCCGTCAAAGTAGGACTCAAGCGGCCACGGCAGCCAGCGAGGACGCCAACTCGTCCACATCAACGGCGACAAGAGGGAAATGCTCATCCCAACACTGGCCGCAGCCGTCCCCAAAGCGAACCGCGCGTGCGACCCGGAGTTGAGCCCCAAAACAATCCAGCAGACCACTCCCATCAACATCATCGAGAGGCCGATTGTGTTGAGAATATCCACCCGCAACAAGTCGCTCCACGGCGCCCAACCCCATGCAATTAGGTATTCCTGTAGGCGAAACAGAATCCCCAACCCAAAAATCTCAGCACCACGTCGAATTGTGGTGCGCGCAATCTGGTCGGCGGGCGCGCCTTTCTGCCGCAGTTTGTCAGTAACCAGCGCAAAGGAAATTCCTGCCAGAAAAAGAAAGAGTGGCGCAGGCAAAGTTCCGCCCAGTTGAGACCACATGAAAAACGTGCTCTTGCGCGCATCGCCCCCCAGCCAGGAGTCGTAACAATGCGTCTGGAACATCAGCACGCAGGCGAGGCCGCGCATCCAGTCGATGTACGCAAGCCGGGATGGAGCCGAAGCAGTCATCGGGTAGCTGTTATGACGCCACGGGGCAGTATACAAAACAAAGGCGAAGCACTATGCGCGAGATCCTTCATCTGGCCCAGGCCGGTCTCAGGATGGCGTCTTTCGAGGGAGCCAATTTTGCCGATGATTTTGGGATCCCATTTGCCCCGCAACTCGTAGAGGCGCAGTGCCCTGGAACTTTTTTCGCAGTTCTGTGTTTATATAGATCGGATGGACGCTTCCAGACGGAACCGAGATGCCTGGAGGCCTTCAGATCTGCCCGTTCTTCACGGATCGCAGATTGAGGAAGGGGGTTTCAAAATGCGCTATTTACGCTATCTGGCTTTACTGGGGCTTCTGATGCTTCCCGTTGCATACTCGCAAGCCCAGGTTGAACTAGGCATTCACGTAGGTCCGGGCTACGGCTACGTGGGTCCAGCGCCGGTGTGCGCCTATGGCTATTACTCCTATTATCCATACGCGTGCGCGCCGTATGGCTACTATGGGCCGCAATGGTTCGCGGGCGGTGTGTTCATTGGCGCAGGGCCGTGGTATCGCGGCTATTACGGTCCGGGCTGGGGCTACAGACCGGGCTGGGGTTACAGACCTGGCTATGGTTACTATGGACGCGGTGGATACGGCCGCGGCCGCGGCTACTACGGGCCCGGACCCTACCGAGGCGGCGGAGCTGGTTATGGCGGGGGCAACGGGCACCCCTCAGTGGGCGGCGGTGGCTTCCATGGTGGAGGCGGACGCCGGTAAACGGCCCAAGTGAATTAGCTGAAAAACGGCTGGCAGCAAACGCTTTCAGCCGTTTTGCTTTGTCGGAAATCCCGACTCCAGACGGCGCCTGGATTCTTCATGAATCTGAAATCGCAGCTGGAAGACATTGTCCAGCTTCAGACGCTACAATAATCGGGAACACAAAGCATCGTGGCGGCTTGCGGCCAAGTTGCAAGATCGTCCGACTCGCAGTGATTCCAGCGATTTGTCTCTCGCGAGGGCGCGTAGCTCAAACGGATAGAGCATCGGATTTCTAATCCGAGGGTTGCAGGTTCAATTCCTGCCGCGCCTACCAACCTTTTCTACAGTTTAGAAGCCAATCTCACTTCGAGTCATTGCAAGTTAACTGCAAGCTGGGGCCAACTCGATTTCAAACTGGGTAGATTCAGTGCTCTGATCTTGGCTCTTGAGGGGAAAATTGTCGATCCTGTGCGGTACACCGTTCTAGGGCGTCGAATCATGGCCTCAATGCACGACCGGGGTTAGAGAGAGGAGACGGGTTAGTTCTTAGGTGTGCTACCTCGAACATTTATAAAGTTGTTGGCGAAACACGCCACTACGCTCATTAGTCCACAGAGTGGTTGTTGAGTCGAGGTATAAAATGAGCTCATCAGTTTGATATTCAAAATGTTCGGGCCACTTCTTCGAAGAGAATGGAAATCGTTCGGCGGAGAGTTCGCCTCCAATCTTTTGAGACGATTGTTGCTCGGGGGCGTCATCGGCGCCTGCGGAGCTATCGCTTTACACTTTATAACGATCGATAACATGTTTTTGCCTGCGATGCGCAAGGAATGGACTGGGGCCACACTCTACAAGGCCTCCGACAGTCTGCGGGCCTACAGGCGAGAGCTTATTACTCTAAATGCAGTCTTACTGCTTGCATTGTTCCTTTTTGTCGCATCGCGGATAATGCGGTTCATCCGGGCGTGGTGGGCAGGAATCATAAGCTTCGTTGTCATTCTCACTGCCGTGGCAATCATGGCAGCTCTTGAGTCATCTGGGGACCTCTACCTAGTTGCCTGCTTCTTAACCTTAATTGCCACTGTCGTGCTGGAAAGTTGGAGACAAAGGGCAAAACCTCACCGAGTTTACGCTGGCAAGACGCCGCAAGAAGTGCTAAGTCTTCCCAGCCAGAAAGCGTCTTTCAATTTGAATATGGAGTCTTGGAAGGCTCTACCCAGTGACGATCCCATTCGGGATTGGAATGAAGACATCATAGGCAGAACCGCTGTAGTTGAGTTGCTTGCGGAACACGTCTTCCTTCTCGGGACCCCGGTCATTGCTTTACATGGGGCACTGGGTGATGGGAAAAGTTCGGTCCTAAACCTATTGCGTAATGCAATGGAAAGTAAGGCAATAGTCGTCTCCTTCAACGCGTGGTTACCCGGCGGGGAGACAACCTTCGCAATCGACCTTTTCAGAGACATCGCCACGGAATGCCGCAAATGGATTTACGTTCCGCAACTTCGGAAGCGTGCTCTGGTTTACGCGAGGACAATTAGTGGGTCTATTCCGTATTTCGCAGGCCTGAAGGAAATGCTTCCGGCTGAATCCCAGCGTGATGAGATCGAGGAACTGCGGCGGGCGCTTACAAGAATCCCCCGCCCCATCGTAGTCCTGCTGGACGAAATGGACAGGATGCAGAAGGAAGAGTTGTTGGTCGTGCTCAAGATTCTCCGTGGTATAGCATCAATTCCGAACATCTCATTTATCTGCGCTTTCAGCGAAGCGGACCTAAGAAGCAGGCTGGCAAAAGATGACACGTTGTCTTATGACTATTTGGAAAAGTTCTTCCCCGTTACTATAAGCCTTGGCGCACCGGACCCTGAATTGCTGGGACGCCTATTCCAATCCAAATTAACAACAGCATTGAAGCAACGGGGCTATTTGAGGGAACAGGCTGAGAAAACCGATTTTACAAAACTCTTGGATCATGCATGGGAGGCGTCGCTTTCAGGGTTATGCACTAATTTTCGGAAAGCAGGACTTCTGTTGAACGACATTGTGTCCGCTGCCCGGCCTATTGCGGGCGAGGTCAATGCATTTGACCTTACCGCTATTGAAAGTTTGAGGCGCTTTTATCCTGATGTATACAGAATGGTGAGAAAGAATTCTGTATTTTTGACTTATGAGTCCAGATCCTGGGGGAAAAAGGCATACGTGTTTGCGGAGGACGAGAAAAAAAGAGACAGCCAGAAATTTCTTAAAGAGTTAGAAGTCGAAATCTCCAAATGCGAAGAGCCATCAGCTGCAAGAGTTCTTTTGGACCTGTTGTTCCCGGAGTTTGAGGCTGCCAACAAAACGAGAGCACATGCGTATTCCTTTATAAGAACAGCAAGTGCAGCAAGCGCAGACTCGGAAAAACGAATCTGCGATCCTGACTATTTCCAAGTCTATTTCCGCGCGGCGGTGCCTGAGGAGATGTTTAGCAACGCCGAGCTTGAACAAGTCATTTCTGAGCTCAACCGGGCGCGTTCGCAGTCCGAAATCGATGCAACATTCAGCCGCGTCTTGAGCAATATCCCTAAACAACATCCTAAGAGGGCCGACTTCCTGTGGAAATTAGGTCGTTCCATGAGCAGATTGAGTGATGACGTTGCAGAACAACTGGCGTACGCTGCTGCGCTTAGGGCTGACGAGTATGCATATGACGTTGTAAACATCGGTGAAGCAGCTCGTGGTCTTAATATCGTTTTCGAGGCTGCTCAAAAGCTTTCTACTACATCTAAGGTTCAGGAAGTTCTAACGAAGTCGATGCTGCGCGCGCCAGATGATACTTTTGCGCGAAGAATCTGGGAGTACACCAGAGACAAAGATCGAAATAAGGTTCTGGTCAACTTCTCTAACGTTGATGTTGCTGAAATTAAGAATGCATTTATTCAACGGATGAGGAATCGATACGGTGCAAGCGCGCCAATTGAAACCATCGACATCGCCCATGGTGACTGGTGGGCCTTCCGTTCTTGGGGAGACAATTCAGAGCAAGATCGTGATATGGTACAGAGCTTCTGGCGTCGCTACATTGGGCTAAGCCGTGAGCATCTCACTCAAGCCATCAATGTCGTATATCCGCCAGGCACGACCTGGGAACAAGACCCCGCGAAGGTCATAAGTTCGTTTTTCCCTGTGGAGGAAGTGAAGCAATTGCTAGAGAGCCTTCCGGAAGATGCTCAACTCGATTCGGTTGAGGTAGAGGCTATAAATCGATTCCGCAGCCTGCTCGAAGGTAAATGGTTTGACATTCGGAAAATGGAACACTAGATCCCAAGCTCGTGCATGTAAGTCACCTACTTTACAGCTTTAGGATAACGATAAAGTTACACGCCACCACTGAGCGATTCGAGAGCTGTAACCTGATCGCGTCGCAATGTCATTGGCGTGGATTTATTAAACTCGGGGAAAATGCGCGCGGCTTCCCATTCCTTCTCTCTTAAACTGGTAGATGTGCCAATCTTGACCTGGCCAATCAATCGCTGCAGCAGCGGTTCGGTCTCAAACAAGAACACTTCTCTTACAACACAAGGCCTATGGCAACCGCGAGAACTCGTGACTAAGTCTCTGGGTCCGGTCATGGCTAAATAAAAGTCTGGCTGCGGCTGACCAACCTCTTTCATGTCAAGCAAGTTCTGCCGAATGCCGTAGAGCTTTGCGTTCACAGTTCGTCCCTCAAATGGTGGCCCTGTGAAATGACCGTCGAAGCCCTGGTGAATGGCAGAATCGTTTAGATTGATCCCGAAGATCGCGGCTGCAATCCATTCACCAATATGGCCCAATAGTGACGGACGACCAATCAGACCTGCGATCTGCGCATCAATTTCGTTCCGCTTCTGCAGCAGTGCGGCCAGGCGCCCCACTTCCAGCTGATCAACATTCTGCATTGCCAAACGGTTCGTGATCGTTTCCTTTGTCTCAGATCGACACTACTGTCCCTGCGTTCCAAGTCGCTTCGACATCTGTTTGAATTGTTGAGCGAATATTGGAGCTTAGAATCTCGGACATGGCGAAAGCCTTGCTCCCTGCGTCCTTGATCGAAGCGCCAAGATGCCAACATTGTTTGCCATCTACCAAGATGAATCGGTCATGATAATTTGATGTCTGGCGTATTTCAACGACATTGCCATGCTGATTGGCAAATTTCTTTGCCTCTAGCACGAAGTCGCCTTTCATATTCATCGTTAGTATCCTGAGCTTCGCTGTTCCGGGCACATTCTTTAGGAATGGCCACAGTGTGTGATCCACGTACGAATCGACAATTACAAGCTCTGAACTTGCCCGTTGAACAATATTCCGAATTTCAACATATGCGTCGTGGGTGGAACCAGCGGTCAGAAATACTTCCGTAGGATCGGGTAGTTGCCATCTTAATTGGTCAACGACGCTTCGAAGGACCGCAATCATGTTATCCAATTGGCCGTTGGCCTGCTGCATTAACCAAGTCTCAGTATCCCCCGGCCCGTAGGAGCCGCACTGCGCACCGCGAAAGATCTGTATTGCTGGATGCCCGCTTCCGAGTCCTGCAAGAAGCAATCCCTCTCCCGTTGTTGCGAATTGCTGCCGTTTCGGGGAAGTCCACCCCTCCGATCGAAGTTGTTCGCCTTCAGCGATCAACTTCTCCAAAGCCGGAATAGCCTTGACGGGCTCAAGAGTCGCTGCGCTGAGCGTACCAGTTTTCGGTTTGGCCATAATGTGTGGTGAGATGAATCAAGTGGAATTCTAATCTAAGTAAACATCGATAGGTGAATGCAGGCGTATTTGAAGGGAGTCCCTTACTTAAAAAGGGACGGCTCTTGCTAACTCCGCGAGCAGTAACCAGTGTCGAACATGGGGTCGCCGTCGGCCCGCGCGGATGTCGGCGGCGTACGATTCAGAGATGCCAAGCGTTGCGGCCAGACTGGAGATCGTAACCCACGCCAACTTATTTCTTCTTGTGTGGGCTTGAGGACTCAGTAGAATTGGTCTTACCTACCCGGGGTGAGCAATGCAAGGTTCCGTGGTCGAGATCGGCGCAGAAAAAGTCCGCCAGTTGAATGCCATTTCCCTCAGCAACGCCGTGTTATGTGCTGATTGCGATATCGTCAGCGACAGCCCGCATGATGAATGCCTGGTTTGCGGGAGCCGATCACTATTCAATATCTCTCGGGCGTTAGGCGGAATGCTGCCTGGCAAGCGGGCTACTCTCATCGATAAGGCTAGCCGACCGGTTACCTCACCTCCTGTGCTGAGGTTCCCGAGACGTGTTAGAGTACGCCCGGAATCCGTTCCGGCTGGTTCGAGCCGAGTTCAAGGGTGCTTATTCGACCAGCTTTCGGCGGTCGGTCGATGATGGATCATGATTTCCGAACAGTCATGCAATTCTGATTGTTATTCGTCGTTCTTCTTCTCTTCCGCAAGTGCCTTGATTTTTTCTGCTATCCCTCGATGCCTTTGTTGGCGTTGTTGATGAGCGTTCTGCTCAACTTGAGTTTTTGGTCCAGCCTCGTACTCACTATCCAGTTCTTTTAGCACTGATTTCTCTTTCAAAAGGGTGAGCACCTGAATGGATTTGTCGCTGCCCATGCTAGACCCTCAGTCGAATCGTGACAGTGTGTTTCTGGGATCAGTCCGGTGTATCTCAGACTAGCTATTACGAACGATTTCTACCCTGCGATTCTTCGCACGACCTTCGTCTGTGGAGTTGCTCGCAATCGGCCGAGCCTCGCCAAACCCTTTGGCACTGAGGCGGCTGCGGTCGATGCCATGTTCGGCCAGCCAGTTCATGACCGCATTGGCTCGATCGGTAGATAACTTGAGGTTAGCTTCTCGCGAGCCAACGTTGTCCGTAAAGCCCTCGACGCGAATCTTCCAATCGGGATGTTCTTTCAACGCATTGACAGCATCGTTCAGTGAGGCTTCAGAGTCCGGCGTAATGTCGGCCTTACCCGTTTCGAAATGCAAGTTCGAGAGCGTCACTCTGCCTCTGTTGCGTAACGCTTCAACATCACCATTCGCTCCACCATTACTGTAGCGATTGAGTTCTGTGACCAACGGGCGCGCACCCGTCGGAGTATTGAGATCGCCTTGTAGAATTTGCTGATTCGAGACTTTTTCGCCATACAACTTAGTGTCTTCACTCTCATCCGGGCGCAGCGTAGAGCCTTCCAGGGATAGCCCGGCGAAAAGACCACGCGAACGTGACCACGACAGAATTTCGGCATGCAACAAGACGTCAGTGTTGGCGCTCGCATCGCGGCCCACCGGACCGGCTGCGGCCTCAGCTTCGCCTCCGATGGTGAACTTATCCGCTAGCAGTTTTTTCATTCCGCCCTCATTCATAACGAGCAGAAAAACGTCCGTGGAGGATCCTCCTATTTGCAGACCATAGCTTCCGCCCTCAATCCGAATCGCGGCAGGCGTTCCGAAACGACCAGTGCCGTTCTTACGACATGAGACGAAGCCACGACCATACTTGCCCCCGACGATAAATGCGGCCTTCTTGACCCCTGGAATAATCACGATACATCGCGATTTATCAAAGAGGTCACGAGGAATGCCCTTATCAGGCTCGTGCATAGCTTCACGGAAGGAGATGGCCGCATTCTGCAGTCTCTTGTCGGGCGACGATTCCGCTTCTTGAGCAGACATGGATGTCATACCGACAAAGAAGCATAGGCTCAAGGCCGTAATCAGCGATAGACGTGGCGACAGTTTCGAAGGCCCAATGTGCGTGATTAACTTACGAGTCGAGGTCATTTCGTTTCTCCCGAGGCTTTCGCCTTCCGCCGAGCTTCCACACAATGCGGTATAGCTCTGATGCATAAGCGGCGATATCGTTGCTCGACCGCGAGCCGGTGAAGTGACGCAATACTCTAAACCTCCAGCTGACTGCCCGCTGTCGGACAGACATCCGCCGAGATTCCTGATATAGCTTGGCGCGATGAAACACGACATCCGCTGGAACCCCCAGCTTCAGGAATGGTTTTGCGCCCGGTGGGGCTGGACATCGGATCACGTTGTCTGCGAGGACGCTCAAGCTGAAATGGAACTGTTCGAGTGCGAGCCTCCCACCGCAGAAGTGCATTTGGCGCCCGCTTAGTCACGAGGCTTTGGACGGGGGTGTGATTTCCTTCAGTCGTATCATCCTTCGAACATAGCAGTCTTCGTGAACCGCTTTCCCATCCTCATCCGTCTTCGAGGTTTCAATCTCGACAGGTTCATTGCAGATGCTGCACTTCGGTGGTCGCAGTTTGTGGATAAATCGCAGGAATGCTGGCACTGCAGAGCCTCCGAATGCCAATGGTCAGATCGTAACCGAGGCCGGAGGGCGCGGCAAGAGATGTCTTAAGGAAGACCACCATACCACCCGGTCTGCTATCGGACATCCGGGCAATCGGCACCCGCACTTAGGTCAGTTTCCCTTCCACGGGCTAGCGAATCGTACGACCTTATGAGATAATACACAACTATGTCTAGAGAGTTAATATGGTTTGAAAATCTCACGTTTGCAGCGTGGGGATGCACGGCATGTAGTTGGGTTTTACCGAATCCCGGCCCTCGCGATCCGGACGAAGGTCCGCCTGCACAAATCAAGAAAGCATTTGTCGGACACGACTGCTCTAAATCTCCTGGTGTACTGTCATGGCGTCCCCGTTAAGGGCTCGTAGGGCTCCTTTGAGTTCCCGCTGAATCCTGCTGGTTTAGCTGGCGTCATCGCCAGATTTCAATCGCTCGATCCTCGGGGCTAATGACTGCACTTTTTCGAGCGCGTTTCGGGCTGGTTCACGCTGTTGTTCTGCGTCAGCCTGTTGCTCGATCCGTTCAAGCGTTCGCAAGAATCTATTCCCCCGCTCGGCGAGTAATTCGGGCAGCATTGCGACGCCATACATCTTCTGAAGAAACCTGACAAGCTCACGATATCCCCAGACTTGTTAACCAGTAACAAAAAGAAGAGCGCCCATGACCTCCCCAGTCAAGGACGCTCTCCCAAGCAGCTCTCTCCCACAGAACCGCTCATCGACAAAATAGATCTTGCGCTGAAGGGTGTGAATGGCACCGGCGAGGTAAGTCATGGCACGGGCGGGGTAAGGCAAAGAGAGAAAGGCCGAACGCTGTAGTTGGGCATTGGGGAAGGGCTAGGAACATAAGCGATCGTGAGGGTCGAACGTCACACCTAAAGACTGCCGCTTTCCGAGTTATTCAGGAGTGTCTAACCAATGTTTTCCGGCACTCGCAAGCACGCCGTGTTTGGGTTGCCCTTGCCCAACGAGACGGCCAGTTAACCATCACCGTGCGGGACGACGGCAAAGGGGTTGGATCGGAGGTTAGTGAGTTTAGACCAGACAGCCTCGGCGTCGGCATTGGCGGCATGCGCCAGCGAATCAAAGAATTCGGTGGCGAAGTCCGATTCAAGAACGCCAATTCAGGCACGCTGGTTGAGGTCGTTGTCCCGTTCCAGAGCCCTTCGTAAGAAACGCCGCCTTCGCTAAGCGGCAACATCTAGGTGATCCAGCGCGTCATGCAACTCGTCGATCCGTTCCTTTTGATCGTCGTATTCGCCCAACTCCGCTTCCGTCAGGCCAACGCAGCTTTCCTTTGCGAGCAGCTCGATTTGCTTCTCGATCAGTTGCACGAGTTCACTTCGAAGCTGCTTCTCCCGTTGCAAAACACACCCCTTTTGGGCGAAGCGGCGTCATTTGAGATGGGAGACACCGCAAGGAGGTTGGCACCACAAAGCGGGTTTTGCGCCAGCCATACGGTATGTACTGTATCGAACACTTCTGGACTTCGTGCCAGAATCTCATTTCGAGCTAGGGCGTGCTTCATGGTGTATGACGTAACCTTGGAACGGCGAATCCGTGAGCTGTGTGCTCAAGCTGTGGCAACCCTTGACACAGCCGAGTTGGAGCCGATTTTGACCGAGCTGAGGGTCGCGCTTCGGAAGCATGTCGAGCAGATCAAGAGCCTTGTTGCCGAATATCCTTTTGCCAAGCCAGCCGCTTAATGGGTTCCTTATCTTGTCGGATACCCTCGATCTGCCGCAGGCTTCTGCGCAACTTAGAAGAGCGCCCATGACCTGAGCCTAGTCAAGAGCCCACCACACATCGGTCCCCTGTGGCACGGCTATCTCGGCTGCGCCAGACGGCATTTCCCCGCAGAGTCAGTCTCGATTGGCCGAGTGAAATATTGAATCGTAAACTCGGTTTGCAAGAACGATGGTGGCATCTACCTGTGATAGAGCACCTGTAATCAGGACTGCCAAGGGGAGCGACAAGATTCTAGGCGTTTCATGATCCAAATACGCGTGGATCTCTTTGAGTGAGGGATCGTATTGCATCGGAAACTCCGAAGAGGATATTTGTGAGGACGATCTTCACATACTTTGATTTTGGTGCAGAAACAGCAATCCCTTCAATACGGTTGAATCCCAATTACGAAAGTACAATGTCCTGGCTTGTGCAGATCATTCAGGCAATTCGATTCGGTCCGCATGTTTCTTGTCCCGCTCGTGCTCTTCTGCAAGAGCCTTTTCGAACCAAGCTGCCTGTATTTCAGCGACCCTCTTATCCGCGAATGCTGGATCGTGACCAATGAGAAATTCTCTCCACAACCGTCACACCGTAGTGTTCCCATTTCCCGGAGACCGGCTACCTTCTCTTGTATCTGCCCCTTCTTTATGGCCACAGACTTCATCTACTACACTTCTCCAGGTGTACGACGAACTCAACTTCAGGTGATTCCAATCTTATACAATAGCCTCCGTTGTTAATCTTGAGGGGGAGTCCATGGGGAACCTAGGTAGTGCTCTTCAGCAGTTACGTGCTGAACGCAAGCAAGCGCAGTCACATGTGGAGAAGTTAGATCAAGCGATCTCAGTGATCGAGTCGCTAAACGGTTCGGGAGCGTCCCGGAACGCAAATCAACCCACCCGAATCATATCGGCCGCTTCACGCCGGAAGATGGCACAGGCGCAAAGGGCGAGGTGGGCACGGGCTCGGAAGGAATCGCAGCCACCAGTACTGCCAGCAAAACCAAACGGCTCGGCTCCGGCGAAGCGCACCATGTCGGCAGCTGCCCGGAGGAAGATCGCGGCGTTTCAACGAGCACGATGGGCGAAGTTGAGGACGCAGCAGAGGAAGGCTGCGTAGCTGCAAGTGTCACTCGTAACCAGCACGCTGTTCCTAACGTGACCTTCCCCGATTAGACCACTTCACGCTAGATTGTGATTGAGCAGACTTCGGGGGAGGGCTGTTCGACCTAAACGTCCCACGACTCGGTTGAGTCTGGGGCGTTTTGTTTTTGGGTTCGGTTCTTTGAGTCTCATTCACTCGGGAGATAGCCCGTCGCACTTCGCTAATGTTTGAGAATTTGGCAAGGACGGTTGCTCCGTTTGACGATTGCCACGCTCCTGTTGGATATTGTGACGCATGGACGTTGAACGCATTATTGACGAGATCGAGCAGCTACAGGAAATGTTCGAAGCGCCGGATATTAGGCCACTCAGCGCAAGCGACATTTCTGCTGCGAATCGTAGGCACGACGAGATGCTCGCGGATAGTCCGTGGTTCAGGCTGTGGCAGGACTTTGGGGTTTGCTGCCGCGCGGAGTCGCCAGTGCTCCGACCCGGGGAAACCGAGAGCTAGACCTCTGCGAATGGACGTAAGAAATGGCGAAGAAGAAAGCCGCTAATCTCCTGCCGAAACTCACCGAGACTGAACAAGACCTGCTTTCGCACATCCAACATGGATATCAGCTTGAAACTGACTCGCTCGGCGGCCACCCAGTTCTGCGGCACTTGAAAGACAATGAAGAAATGCGCCCTCCGTCTGCCAATCGCACTACCATCAAGGCCTTGGAACGGCGCGGACTCATCAGCCCCGGCAAGGGTCTCGACCCACTCACTATTGTGTGGCGTGTGAAAAATACCTGAATGGCTGAAGGTGTTTTCCCACAGAAACGGCTCCTCCGCGCTCGGGCCACGACATCGAAGTGGCTATCGAGGCATCTGCGATACGGTGCCTTGCTCAACGTCGACGGAGAGTAGAATGCCCGCTGCAAAGGCCGATCCTCGGCGTATAATCCAGTCGTTTTGGAAGGCAGTAATGACGTCCCAGGTTCTAACCTCGGGGCGTTGTTCACAAGACCTGCTTTTAAGGAGGAACCCTCATGTCCGGATGCAAAACTTGCAGACTAACCGGGGGCGTTGGCCAAGTTCTCACTGCCGTCGCGTTGTTTCTTTCAATCCTCCGTCCTCAATCGATTGCGCAGAGTTGTACTCCGCCAAATTGTTGGGTCGGCAGCTTCTATCAATACCAAATTGTTGCTCAAACTGGCCAGACAAATTCTCTTGGAACCTTCAGCTCTTTCGGACTCGGCCCATCCATCAATGAATACGGCACGGTTGCGTTTGTGGGTCAAGTAGAAAGCAGTTCTCAACAGATTTTAGGAAATAACCCGTTCATTTGGAATCCGAGCTCTGGGACGCCCACTGCAGTTGCACCTAACTTTTTGGATGATCAACGAACTTTCTTCGGCACTTTGCAAATCAATGACGAAAACCAGATCGTGACGCAAGATGAATATGCCGGGGACCCACCTTTTTACTACGGACGCGTATGGGATGGTAATCAGCAAAACTCATTCACGCTGGTCGCACAATCGAGCGAGTCAGGATTTGAGGCTATTCTAGGCAATCCTGCAATCGATGTTTCAAATGATGTAGCCTTGAGCGCACTTGACCAAAGCTTCAACGGCTTCCTATTAGAAGCGAACGCACCGTATTCTAAACTCAATCAAGTCGAGATGAAGACTCCGCTTGCTCCGCTAATTGCAGACACAGGTTACACGGTCGTGCGAGCTGGCAACGCCAACACATCGCCGATTGTGTTGTATTCCCCAAATCTAAAGACCCCGACCACTATTGCTGACACGACTCAGTTCAGCGCATTGGGTGAAAGTCCTGGGATCAGCCGCGACGGGCTCATCGTGGTGTTTGCGGGAGATCTGACGTCGGCTGGTACCGCGGGTTCCAAAGCATGGGACAAATATGCCGGACCGGGGATATTCCTCGCTGTTATTCAGAATGGGCAAATTCAATATCGAACTCGGGTCGCCGGATTCCATTATAAGAATCAGGACGGCATGAAAAATGTTCAAACAAGCAGTGTCAGCAAAGTTCCACTAGAGGGAGCACCCTGGTGTGACAGTCCGTTCGTATATAACGGCAAGACTATTACAGAGATCTGTGTCGCTGATGCGGAGTTGGAGGATCTCCCCCCTTTTAGTAGCAAAACGAGCGTTTATTTCAACACATTCACGGAAGCGGGCTTCCAAAACTCAACGGAATGGGAAAATCGGATCGCAGTTGCGCACGCCGGCGAAGGAATCGACGGCACCACGGCCGAGGTCTCGTTCGTTGCCACTCCAAACAAGAGTGATGCAACCGGATGGAATCTTTTTTTGGAGAATTCCGGCCTCTGGACTGTTCGGGTTGATTTATTCGTGCAGAACGGAAAGCTATATGCCCATGCCTATCGACCGATACCGGTGATACAGATTGGGAGTTCAATTGGTAATTCGGGCGCGACGGTCCTTGAAATAGGAGTATATGATGATCTCGCAAACACTGGCCCTGTCCCAACCCCCGGAGATCATCAGCTTGCGTATTGGGTTTCGACCAGTAATGAACCTGCGGGGGAGATGATCCTTTTCTCCTCCTATATTCAGCAATTTGGGGCATCAGGTTTTAACAATGCAGGCTGTAGCCCAACTTCGTGCCAGGCTGGAACTTTGGGCGCACTTGCGCTGATTTCCGGCAACAACTATGTACTGAGCAACGACCATGTTCTGGGGGGGCCTATATCGAGCACCCAAAATACTGCTACCTCGACAAATGAAGTTTGGGAGCCCAGTAATTTGGATTTTCTCTGCGAGACTCCGCCTAGCGTAGGCAATTTCTTTGCTGCTCCCACTTTGAGCAAGGGAGTCGACGCTGCTCTGGCAACCTTAACTTCAGGACAAATCAATACCACGGGTCAAATCTATAACATTGGCATCCCTTCGGGAACTGGCTCCCCTTCAGTTGGCGAGCATGTTGCGAAACAGGGCCGGAGTTCCGCTCTAACCTGCGGTACTGTTCAAACCACGAAAATGAAGGTGGTCTCAATTATGTACGACGTGTGCGGTAACAAGAACAAGACGTTTACTGTGCCGTTCACAGATCAGATTTGGATCACTTCGTCGGACTCCGGTTATCCATTCTTAATTCCCGGTGACTCGGGTTCATTACTCGTGGATGCTGGTACTGCAAAGGCTATAGGTTTGCTATTCGCAAGTAGCGCGAAGACCGGCATAGCTTATGCAAACCCGATCAAGGCGGTTATGCACGAACTGTCTGTCGTCACTGGCGAGTTTGTCACGCTTGCGGTCAGTTCCGCCCATGTCGTTGCAGGGTGCCATTTCAGTAAGCCACAGGTGCTCCTTGCACGTGCAGAAGAGGAGCGGGCAGACGTCGTTAAGCAACGCTACGAAGCAGCGATTTTGCAGGACCCAGCTGTTATCGGTGTCGGAGTGGGTGCCGAGGGATCGGATCCATCAAAACCTTCAATTGTGGTCCTCGTGGAGCGCAATCGATATCATCAACCAATCCCGACGATTTTGGATGGAATCCCCGTGAGAATGATTCCAACTGACCGTCCGGAGGCTCTGACCCAAGTTAGCTGCAACGAAGACAAAGGACGAACTCGCCAGAGACAGCGGACTAAAATCTCTCGATCCGGCTCGGGTAGCTTTGCAAAAAGTGCACCGCCAGAAGAGAGTTTGCAGTGATGGGCCCTTGTCGCTACATCGAAGCAGCTATCAAGGTGTCTGCGATTCCGTGCTCTTCGTCAAAGCCCGGATGGCAGGGAACTGGGAGCCCGGCCGGGAGGCACAATCAGCAACTTCCAGAATTTGCACAGCAGGGGTTGATTAGTTCGGGGAAGGTGCGTGCATGGAGAGGCGGAACATGAAAAAGCCCGCCAAATTTCGGCGGGCTTCTCTTGGTGTCGAAGCGGCTTTTCTAATTCAGGCTACCGCCTTGACGACGCCAAGCTTCTTCCAGGCCGTCAGGTAAAACGTGACCACGCGCTGAGGTTCCTGCTTCGTCTTCAGTTCGTCCTTGATCTGGTCCGCGATCTCGGCGACGGTGGCCGGCCCGAGCTTCTGCATCGCGTCCCGGATCAGGAGCTGCTGCGGGCTTTTGATCTTGTCCGAAAGCTCCCCCGCGAGTTCGTATTTTGTGGTTTGGCGCTCGTGCTTGACCGCCCCTTTCTTTGCTGCGCGTTTCTTGGTGGTCTTCTTCTTGGTCATGGGTGTTCTCCTTCTTAATGTGTCCTACTGAATCATCGAAGTCAGCTTTCCCTCCAACCTCGACATAGCCTCAACTGACTGCTCGGGTAAAGTTCGGATGTAAGCCCGTCGAGTAACTTCGACGCTGGAATGGCGTAAGATCCGCTGGATCGTCAGGTCGTCCACGCCAAGGTCGTGAAGATTGGTGGCCAAGCCGCGGCGAAAACCGTGCCACCCGCGCCAGTCGGGCCTCGACCCATCGCGCTCGTACGCATGACCAAGGTGCGGCTTACCGTAAGGCTTGCTGCAGTGAGCACAGCGGCGCAGCGCGGGTAAGATTTTGTCGCTCAACAAATTATTCAAGCTGATGGGAGTGCCGTTGCAGGTTGGGAAGAGTGGGCCGGTGGAGGGATTACCCGCGCGCAGCCGGTGGGCCTCGAGGATAACGCGGAGTGCGGGGATTAGCGGCACGAGGCCTTTCGAGGCCGCTGTTTTCGCTTCATGGGCCTTCCCGTTCCAGATCGACCTTTCAATACGGATGGCGTCTGCCAAGATGTGTTCCCACGCCAAGCCTTCGATCTCCCCGCGACGCATCCCGCTGAAGGCAGCGATGGCGACGGCGGTTCGCGCTGGTTCGGGCAGCACCGCCAGCATTTGCCTGACCTCGTCAAGCAGGTAGTGCGGCATGACCTTAGACGGTCGGCCAGCCGCAACCTCGGCAAGGGAAACCGGGTTTGGACCGGGATGATAGCCCTGGTTGACCGCGTGCCTCATCACGGCAGACATCAACGATTTGAGCCGGAACAAGGTTTGGCGCGCCAGCGTCGGGTTCTCGCGGGCAATCCAGTCAAGGGTGCGCTGGGCGTCCACGGTCGTGAAGCCACGGACGCGGAGGTCGCCGATTCGCGGGGCAAGTTGCTTCTGCCAGTTCAACCGGTGGCAGTAAACGCTGGACACTTTTCGCCGTTCCGACATGTGAGGCAGGAACACGTTGGTGAAGAAATCGTTCAGGGTTACGAGACGTTCGGGCTCGACGTCTCCCCGGTTCACTTTGGCAAGGAAAGCCGTTTGCAAGTCTTCTACATATTCGGGTGGGCGCTTCAGTCGTTTGTGCTCAGGCAAGACTCGGCTGAGTTTTGTGGCGTGCTGCTTTCGCACCACCTTGCCGCCCTCGACCCGCGACTCGAAGTAGCGCAACCACCAAAACTCTCCGGTCCTGAAAACGTAACCTTTCTGTCGGCTCATTTGTTTTCCTATTCAATAGCTTAAAGCTATAGGCATCTTATAGTGACTGGAGCAGGAAAGATTTTATTTTTTATGTCGCGCCGAACGGCCCGCCTGCGGGCCAGCCAGGCCGCCAGTTCAGGGCTCTGCGGGTCGACACGGACGTAGCGGCCGAGCCGATAGCAAGGAAGCGGATCGCTAGCTCTGCTTCTGGTGTGCTCTTTTAGCCAGGAAACCGGAAGGTTCCACAGTTCAGCGAGATCCTTCAGGGTGCACAGTTTTTTTGGTCCACTCGATTCGAGAGGCATATTGGTTTTCTCATTTCCTCTCTCCTGTGCTCCCGGCTGGCGTGCCGGGCCTGGCCGGCCTTGGGGTACCGGCCAGGAAAAAAATCTACATCGGTAGTTCAGCTCGCTTCGTTTTCAGGTCGCCGTTCCATCGTCACGGCGACTACGTTGTTCTCGTTCATGGCCATCAGGATCGGACGGAAACCCTGCTGGGCAAGCTCGTTGAGCTCGCGCTCCAAGCCGCCCAGCCCGTCATCGATGATTACGCGGTACAGTGGTTTAGTCATTGTTCGTTTTCCGCATACGCGGTTCCCATGGAGTGTTTATCGCTCAAGATAAGTCCGGATCTCCTCGGGACTGCCCTTTGCGGTTCTGCCATCTCCTTGTCTCTGCGCCTCAACTCGCCATAAGCGTCTAAGAACGTGTTCGCGATCTCTTGCCTGAGTTCCGGAGCCAGCTCGAACATCGGGCCGCCTCCGTAATGAGGAGCGATTTGGGGATCTGGAAAACTAACTCCAAGTCGTCCGTCGATGTGTTGCAGAATCATCAAGTCGTTGATGAATAGTCGATGGGAGTCGTCAAAGACCTCGACACTTCCGAACGCATATACACCGGGTTCGGCCGGACCGTCGATCTTGCGGATTTTGATTTGCATTGGTTCCTCTCCTTTAGTTAGTCGGGTTGCTTGTTCGAGCAAGACCAGCCGCACCGGGTTCAAATACTCAGCCGACCTGTCCCGTATTCTTTCGCGTAATCACATCTCACTTTTTTCTACATCCTCTAGGGGAATTTCGATCTGGAGATTCGGCAACCGGATGAAAAACCTGCTTCCTTTCCCGAATCCTTCTGTCCGACTTCGCACCTTCAATACGCCCCTGGCGCGCTTCAAAGTGCGCAGTGAAATCCCGCATTCTTTCGCCTGCTTCTCCACCTCCTTGGTGGGCCGTTCTCCCTTTGCGAGGGCACTCCGGAGAAACTCCACTGCGTCGGCGAGCTTCGTGCCGGCTTCAGGGTTGTCATCGGCCAGAAGGTCGGATGCCGAAACCTCGATCGGGCCAGTCCATCGAAACACCCCAGTGTCCCCGGCAGCTTCAATCTCGTAACCAAGGGAAGCCGCAAAGGGTCCAACGTTCGATTTGATGGGCACCAGTGCACAGTGAGAAGGCAAGTCAGGCAATCGGCCGGCCAAGAATTCGGTGCGCACCGCGCCGGTGAAATCGATCGACCCCAGCCCGCGATACATTGCTCGGCCCGAGGACGCCTTGGTCAAATGACGCAGCAGAAGAACCGCGCAATCGAATTGGTCAGCGAGCTTGGCAAGCACGTCCAGGACAGGGCGTGTCTCATTGGCCCGGTGGGCGTCAATGCCTGCAAGGTAACTCTGAATGGGGTCGACTACGATGAGCTTAGCGCGTGTTTCCTCCAACGCTGCTTCCAGAACCTCGACATCATCGAGGCGAATACCACCGCGCTCTTCGCCACATTCATAACCGCGAAGCAAGTGAAACCTGCTTGCGTTACCCTCCAGGGCATCCAATCGCGGGCGAATGACACAATCAGGAACGTTCTCCACGCTTAGGTAAAGGACATTGAACGGCTCAATTGCCTCGCCTAAAAAAGGGACTCGTCCCTGCGTAAAAGCTGCAATGATAGCTAGCGCCAGCCATGTCTTGCCGCAGCCGGGATCTCCGCTGATCATGGACAGCATCTTGCGGGGGATGTAGTTCCGCCAGAGCCAACTAACAGCTTTCGGCTGCACGTCCGCCAGACACAGCAAGTCAGGACCTCGGACCGCAACCTTCTCAGGCACCGCCACGCCCGGTTTGTACTTGAGAACGGACTGGTAAATCTTCTCCACCTGCGCTTCACTCATGGGCGGCTCGCAGTGGTTCAGGTTGTAGGTTCCGATCGCGACCCGGATCACATCTGGTGGATAACCCCGACGTCTGAGGTGAGACGCCATCTTATGAACGACGGAGTCACGGCTACCCTCCGGTAGTAGGTGCGGTATCTCAAAGCCACGGCGACTTGTGTCGTCAACGTCATTGGCTGGTGCGATTATCTCGAGCTTCTCTAGGAGCGCGGCAGGCAGAGGCAGCACTGGGGCATTTTCGCCATTCAGAAATCGATAGGCCTTTCCAGAGGGATGAATGCTTGGAGGGATCAGGCCATAGCCATTCTCCCCGCGTATGTCGATTCCTGGCGCGACCTTCTTGGCAGAATTGCGGATGTCGGCTCCCGGTGGCCAGGCGGCGTAGTGTTGGAAGCCGTTCCCAGTCTCCACTGCAAAGGTAGTATCAAACCATTCATCACCGTAAAGATTCTTCCACTCTAAGACCGTGTTCCTTCCGGTCTCGGCGTCGGCGTCCACAATGAAATACCCCGACGCGCATCCTGTGGCGGGAGCCCAGTTGCAATTCTTGTGGTTCTCGTACCAGTTGAGTATTTGATCGGGATCGCAACTTGCGTGCTTTTGCCACTCCTTGAGCAGTGGGGGAAACTTCTCTCGTGCCTTGATCGGGATGAGTCTGAATCCCCTCTTGGCCAGTCGGAGTAGGAGGCGGAGCGCGTCGTCGTTTACCGCGCAGCAGTGCTTGTACTTGTCGCCGGAACGGCACGGACAGGGGTCGTTCCTTCCGATCTTGGTTGGCGCATCGGCCATGGACGGCATCGTAGAAAAGAGCGCCGAGGAAGAGAAGGAAGCAAAATTCGGGGAATTGCTAGATTTTAATTCCCAGCAAGAAAGGGGATCGTTGCACTATAGGAAGGTAAGCTTGGACGAGGACCCTGACCTGTTCACAAACGTACTGATTGTCTTCGTGGGAGCGGAAATTGAGAATTGCTTTACTGATGTTCTCAGCCTTCACATGAGCTTCGTCTTCCGGGCAGCCGAGAGCAAACATTCCAGCTTCGATCAGTGTGGCGAGTTCGGCGGGCTGCAGCTGGCGTTCAGTTCCTAATTCTTGCAGAGTCCACTGCGAAACGAACTCCTGAAGAAGGAGTAAATGTGTATGATTTTTTCCTTTGCGACCGAAGCGCTGCGTTTTGAATATCCTCTTGGCAATCTGCAACTCTGTGGTACGACGATTCACTTCAGCCTTTAACTGTTCGACCACTTCCGCCTTGACCACCGGAAATGTGCTCTTCAAGCGGATGCCCTGTAGCTCAGTGTCGGCCCTTAGAATTGCGGACAGACCGCTAATCGCCTCGGACAGCTTCTCTTTAATATTGTCGCCACGCTTCTTTCTGTCAGCCATTTCTGTATCGAGGCCGGGTTGAAGGTACGCTCGGACGAAACCGCAGACCTCGAGCGCGGCCCTTCGGTCGATCGAACGCAACAACTTCAGCATCGCTCGATCGCCGACTTGCCCGAGAAAGTCGGAGAATCTTCTTAGGTCGAATTTCGAACCTTGAGTGACTACGAGAGACGACTTCGGTCCTTTCCTCGCAGCTTCCCGAGAACCAACATCGGAAGCAGAAGATCCACTGCCTGATTGCGGCATGCTCCTAATTACACCGCGATATTTCGGTAACCGCAAGGTGGGGGGAGGTGGTAGATTTTGTCTCCCCCCCGTACATCTCGGCACAGTGGCACAGCGTGGTGCAAGATGTAGAAAACAAAATTCAAAGTACTGGACCATCTCATGGCCCAGCGTGGTGGCCCAGCATACGCTGGATGGCCCAGTGTATCCGGGGCACATACTGTGCCAAGGTTGCACGCTGTGCCAAGCTACTGTGCCATGGTCTAAATCATTTGTTTCTCTGTGCTTAACCCACACTGTGCCACTGTGCCAACGTTTTGACACCGGCGTTTTTTAGTACGTCGGCAACTCTCCTTGAGCCCAACCAGGCGTTAAGAAAAAAGACTTCCGCCATCTTGGCATTTGAATGACCCGAGACGAAAACAGCGACCTCTGGCATAGAGGGATATGCTCTCTTGGGCCGAGTCGGAGGCCGTTCAGCCGGGTCGGAGCATGTCAAAGATTACTCATGTCCGCGCTTTTCAGGCTCCGAGGTATGGCGCCCTTTGCTCCAGAAGCATGTGCTCTGGATGCAGAGGTGACCCCAGAGGAGCAGACGTGGCTCGGGCGCGCCTCCGTTAACCTTGGATGTTTTTCTGAAAAGTGACCAAATTGGATCCACGCCCACAAACGCTGCCCCGCGAAACGCGAAGCCGCTCGGCGAGGGCTGCCATGACTTCGATTGAGGCTATACATGTGGGCCTCCGTACGCATATCCCAGAAGGACGTTTCCGATAGCTTCCGGGTTGCTGACCACTCGGGAGGTGACGCGATATTCGTAAACACAAGCCCGTTTATCGTTACGTATGTGGTGAAACTTCCTAGAAGCCGACTTGAACGAAGCCGCGTTGCGGCGGACGCGTTCGCGTGTTGCTGGCCAACGGTGGAGCTGATTTGAGCTAGTTTGTGTCGCAGAGGAGGAACTCTCTGTGACCCATCTACGTCAGCTCATGCTGGAAGAACTAAGA
>DATNNE010000039.1:0-2233 GCA_035601995.1 Terriglobales bacterium | reverse complement strand
CATACTTCCTTGGGCATTGGGCCTTCCGGGGAGTTATTAACGTTGGTCGGAGTCTCGTCCTCAAGATTCTGGCCCCGTGTAAAGGCGATCGACTTCGTATCCGGCGACCAGGCGAGTTCGCCGATATCGAAACCCTCCTCTGTGTACGGTGTGATCTGGCGCGCTTTCGCGCCATGGGAGGGGTCTGCTACCCAGATATGACGGCAGCCCTTCGCGTCGAATACCCACGCCACGGCTGTGCCCGTGGGCGCGGGCACCATGTCGTACGGAAATGGCGCCTGCATCACATCGTTGAGTGTAAAGGCCGCTGGATGGGGTCCCGCAGCCTGTGTCATGAATAGGCCCGCGCAGGTTGCTGCCGCGCTCCAGAGCCGCAACTTTCCCAAACCGAAGTCAATCATGTGTCTTCCCCTTGTGACTATTCAGAATCTGGTATCCCATGCAAAAACAATGCGGTCAATTTTTTGGCTGAACTTTCTGGAGGGGTCGAAAACCAACTCTAAATTTGGTCGGAAAAGGCGACAGATCAGAGGTACAAAATTCCCCTTCCCTCTGGCGGACGGCGCAGAAATCACCGTCCGCTTTTCCTTCTTCAGCCGGTCCGCCGCAATCACCAGGCATAAGCTCGCCTTGTTCTCTGGAGCGCTGTTGTCTGTCAACTGCGATCATAGCTCGTCCAGGTAACGGACAAGATCTTCCACTGCCCATCAATTTTGCACAACTGCCAGTGCTCGAGGCCTGAATTGGTAAGCTTGTCGTTGACGTAAAAATCGTAGTTAAATGTCACCATCCCCAGAGGACCGTCCTGGCGAATCTCGATGTTCTGCAATTTCCCTTCAAGCTTGTCCTTCGACGTAGCGAAGATTTCCACAAGTTCATCGAGATGGCTCGGGCCAATCCCATCGAATTGAGCGTTACGTTTGCGGGCGCTATCAATCTCTTCCTGGGTGTTGATGTGGTGAAAGAGCACATTGTGGTTCAGCACGAGCTTCGTTATGGCGTAGCCGTCTTTGCGAATAATATCCTGACGGTACTCCTCCAATACGCCGCGAATCTTCGCGAGGTCATCGGCATTGGAGTTGAATTTGGGTTCCGCGTCCTGCGCTGACACTTGAGAGGCCAAACCCCACATAAGAAGTGCAACGAATACTGCGCTCATTCTCTTTTTATTCATATGGCATTTTCCTTTGGCGAACTGCGACGCTACTTCATCGGCGAAAAATCCGTCGACCGCATGTACATTCGGTCTATCTTTTCCACCAACTTGTTGGCCTCCTCGGATTTGATTGCCTCCTGAACCTCCGGGTCGGCCAGCATCGCGTCCCAGTTCTTTTTTGCTTCCTCCCGGTTGGAATGAGCCACGAGGTAGACGAATGTGTTGTCCCAATCGGCTGCCCCCTCAGGTACCCAGTAACCCACGACCTGCAGATCGTGTTTGGCCAACAGCTTTGAATAGATGTCTCGAAACCGCGATTCCAGTGCCGGCAATTTGCCCGGTACAGTGTGATAAATGCGAAGCTCGAAGACGCGATTGCTGTCGGCCCTCACGTGGTCCATGCGAGCGAGGCGCACAGTCATGAGCGATCCGGCGGTGAAAGAAAGCAGGGCAATGGCGCAAAGACTGCATCCCCTGAATTTCCAGTAGTTGAGTGTCATCGATACTCCTTTCTAGACGACGCGAAATGAGTGTCCCACACCAGGCGGCGCTTCTACTTAGACCAGGGCGGAACGACGCCGTTGCTGCGCGCGTAGGCGATCGACTGCCCCAGATGCTCGTGTTGATCTTCGAGAATCAGAAACAGCGCATCCTGCTTGGTCATGTCTTCTCCGAACAGTTTCACCGGCGCCTGCAGGTCGTTGTCGGAAAGTCCCGTAATCGCTTTTTGCAGATCGACGTAAGAAGCCCTCAGAGCTTCCTGCAATTTCTCCGGATCGGTGATGGGCGCGGGCTTTGCCCCCGTATTCGGTGTGCCCGAGAGCACGCCGGCGAGCATGCCGTTCTCCCTAACAATCAGGTTGAACACGTCGCCAACGGAGCGAACGCCCGGACCGGGCTTCCAGTCGTACTTGCCCGACATAACGCGCGCCAGCGCGGTGAATTTGTCGGAAAGCGTTCCGGCATCTTTTCCGAAGGCGGCCTGCAATCCTGCCGGCTGCGCCTGCGCCAACGGCACCATCAGAGCGATCGCAAGCGCGAACACTCCGTACTGAGTCAGAATCTTCTTCATGTGGA
>DATNNE010000038.1:0-5545 GCA_035601995.1 Terriglobales bacterium | reverse complement strand
GGCAATCCTCTGCGGTGCGCGAACGACCAGATCAAGATCGCTTTCCTCATTTGTGACCCGCCGTCCGGTTGCCAGCTCAAATCCGACGCTCCCGGCTGGCCCCCAAGATAAGTCGAGGGCCGCCCATCGATCGCACATCTTTTGTAGAGCCCGCAATGCAGGTGTCCGACCACTAGAAGGGAGCAACTGCCCGGGACGCGCGATCATCCTTATCTGACTCTCGTCACAGAACCCGCCCCAGCGGTCGCTTCTGGTGGTGCCTCGTACTCCGACCGGGATATGCCCGTGAGAAGTTTGGGCCCGGCGAACCACCACCCAAGGGCAGACGAACAGCGTCTCTTGGACCCAATGTGGTTCAGCCCCATATCCGGAGGTAAGTAATGCCGGATCGATCTGAAGCAGATCATGTACCCGAGGCTTGTTCACTTCATTCATTTCAACCGATATGGTTCAGGATCACGATCCATAAGGCCAGCGTGGCCACACCAATTAAGTAGGATGCGATCAGGCCAGAGCTGGCCAGCTTCGGACTTGAGTCAAAGCCCTTGCCGAAGACGAGCCCGAAAAATCCACATGGTATGGCGCTGATCAACGTAACATAGCGCGTTTGCGACAACGACAGGTGAAGCAGCATCGCAATCCCAAGGGCGAGCCCCGGCTGCAATGCATTCTTGAGAAAAACTGTAAACAGTGTGTTTCTTCCGAATTCGAACTTCTGCGAGGAGACAACCAGGCCAGTGAGTACCAGAGCCGAGCCGCTTGCCGCCGAGCCAAGCACGGCAAGTGATGCATCCATGTAAGAAGGGAGATGCAAGCCCGCGCAAGAGAACGCAAGCCCAACGAGCGGCGCCCAGACGATTGGCTTCTTCACTGATCGAAGCAGCGAAAGAGCGATTTGTCGAGAAGAGAATCCTTTTCCTGATTTGTCCCGGCCTGCTTCCAGGATCGCGAGGGTAATCGCAGAAACGGTAACGGACCCGAGGGCTATGGAGGTTGCCACAGTGTCGAGAGATTTGGCGCCATAGACGGCAGCAAGCAACGGCAACCCCACAGCGGCCGAGTTTGGAAAGCTGATAGTGAGTGCAAGTACGGAGCTATCCGAAGCGGGTAATTTTTCGCTAGAACGAGCCCAAACAAAGGTCACTGCGAACAGAACGAAGTAGACGATCGCCAGCACCAGAGCTGCCCCGGTTTGCTCTCCCAACGTCGCGCGCGGAGTCTGCGCGATGGACAGGAACATTGAGCAAGGGACGGCAAAACTCATCACAAAGACGATGAGATTTCGAACGTTTTGATTGTCCAGGACGCCCCGCAGGCCCGCAATGTACCCCAGCAGCAGGCCGGCGAAGATCGGCACCAGAGCGTCGGCAAGAATCTTGACCATACCTTTGCCCTACGCTTGACGCCACTGCTCTTCCATACGTGCGCGAGCGGCCAAGCCTGCCTTACGCATTTCGCGCGCACCTGGCGAAGTGAGCCGATTGCTGAGATCCTGCGATCCCGCACGCGCATCGGCGATCGCATCGATCAATTCCTTTTGTACTTGAGCCACGGTGGTTTGGGATGGTCTATCGGGATCTTCGACGTGCAGCAGCTTATGGAGCAGGCCGAGCTTGGCGTAGTCGTGAATGTCGTATGACAGCGGTGCGATCTTGTGCCCCAGCTCGTCCAACTCCGCCACGGTTCGAAGCGTGATTCGCGCGGCCGCCTCCTTGTGCATGGCATGAATGACGACGCCAGCGTCATCGAAGGCAAGGATGCGATTCGCCTGGTAACCATGTGTCAGAAAGCCGCCGGAGATAGCGTTCCCCATCACTAGCGCGATCACAGGATGCCCTTTCATCCGCGCGGACGCATAAGCGTCCGCAGCCGTTGCAGTGGCCAGGAAGATAGCGGCAGTCTCCTCGCGGCG
Source organism: Terriglobales bacterium (assembly GCA_035601995.1). GTDB lineage: Bacteria > Acidobacteriota > Terriglobia > Terriglobales > Acidobacteriaceae > JABDBE01. The sequence continues at coordinate 3,633 of DATNNE010000038.1, read as the reverse complement.
CCCGTAAGCCTGACTCTTTACGTCCACGATGGCGATGATCGGACGCTTCTTGCCGTTCTTGTCTTGCTCGATCGCTTCGCGTAAACGCGTTGCCAGCGTGTAAGACTCCTCAAGTCCGACTTCTCCGCGCCGCGCACACGGAAAGCGAGCGTCGGGGTTTGGCACTACGCAGAGGTAGCGCGCCGTGTCGTCACCGAGCTTGGCATCCGCAGTGAGCACGGAGCCTGGATCTCCTTTCATCGGTGAATTCTGGCCGGTCAACGCCTGCAACCATGCCTTGCCTCGAAGTCCTACTTGTTCGCTCATCTTGCGCCTCCCTGGTTGGTCTTGCTGTTCCAGCTTTTTCTTAGCGTGAGTGGATCGATCTGCTGGGAAGTATCGAGCGCCGCAATGCGCTCGCGATAAAGCTCGACCTGCTTGCTGCGGTGTAACCTCGGCAGCCCGGCCTTTACATAGTGCTGAACTGACGCGGCGATTTTCTCCGCATCGTCTAAAACCAGCTCATCGGCCACGCCCATCCCGACGCGCTGTTCACCGCCGTTGATGGCCCAAATAAGCGCCTTATCGGAGGAATCAAACTCCTCAATTCCGGACTCCTGCTCGATCACCTCTGGACCGTTCAGCCCTAGTCGCGCTTCCACCGTCATGACGATGTAGCTCGAAAGTCCTGCTGCTATGGACATGCCGCCGAAACACCCGACGGTGCCCGCGATCACGGTGATGACCGGCGCATGCTCACGCAGGGCCAGGATCGATGCCATCACTTCGGCGATGACCGCGAGTCCGAGGTTGGCTTCCTGCAAGCGCACGCCGCCTGTTTCGAGCAACAATACTGCAGCCGTTTTCTTGCCGTTTTGGGAATCCTGAGTCGCCAGGTCGAGAGCCGCAGTCATCTTCGCGCCCGACACCTCGCCCATGCTTCCAGCCTGGAATTTCCCTTCGAGCGCGATGAGGACGGCAGGCTTACCAGCGATCGTGCCTTTGAGGACAACGCAGCCGTCATCGGATTGTGGCGCGATCCCTTGCATAGGCAGCCACGGAGATTCAATCCGATCGAACGGGCCGACCAGTTCTCGCCATGAACCAGGATCCATCAGGCTCTCCGCCCGAGCTCTGGCGTCTAGCTCGATGAAGCTATGCCGCCTGACGAATGCTGGAATAACGGATGTAGCGCTCATTTTTCTATTACCTCCACTGCCTGTTCGAGCCGCAGCATCACGCTGCCCGGAGTTGCGCCCGCATCGTTGATATCGATACGGACCGCGCCGTCATACTTCGCGAAGAACCGATCCATCACTGCCTTCCAGCTAGCACCAAATCCGTTCACGCTGGTTAAAATCGAGACCTGTGCTGCGCCAGTTTCCGCGGGTTGCATCAAAACCTCCATGTCTCCCGACCCGACAACGCCAACGTGTGCTCGCTTGGTAACGGGCCGCACCGCCGACGGATAATCGAACTTAAGCTGCTCCATCTTTCGCCTCCCATTCACTTCGGTCCTTACATACTTCGCTTTGCTCGCGCTCCACGGCATCCAGAAAGACTGTTGCCGCCAGCAAATCGGCACTTCCGCCGGGCGAAATATGTCTTCGGATCAGTTCGCGATCGAGTTCACGCATCTGCTGCCGGCCGTTTCGACTGCCGTATCCACCAGCCATTAGAACGGCTTGTGCGCCCGATTGCACAATGTCCAAGGCCTCAACACCGCCTCGATAGAGTACGCACGTGTCGTCGAGGTCAGACATCACACTCAGCAGCGCGTCCAGGCGGCAGATTTCTTCTGGGAATTCCCGTGCTCGCCGATCGCGCAGAGTGGGGAGTGCGAACTGAATAACGTGTGGGAAGCCGCTCGCCGCCTCTCCGCGCGCGCCAGCGGCTCCATATCGATTTCGCACGATGTCACCGTGGGTAATGAGTCCTGGCTGCGCCCGGTCGGGAAACCGTGCAATGCTACCCGCCGCCGCCGCGATCCCTCGCGCATGTTGGCCGTCCTCGTGCGCGGCCGCGGCGACAAGAAGGCCGAGAATCCAGATAGCACCTTTGTGGGTGTTACTTCCCTCGGTAGCCTTGTACATCGCGCCTTCCGCGTAACGTCCGATTACAGCCAACTCCGCGCGCAAGTTATCATCCAGATCCCGGACCTGGGAGCAGGATGCCATCGCGACAAAATAAGGCTCAAGGACAGTCGCGGATTGCGTCATCAATTTGAGCGAGAGGTCGCGGTGCGAACCGGAACCACGCCGGTCAACTAACCCCGGCTTCGGCGTAAGCTGGGCCTCGGCAATTAACGCCTGGCGGGCGAGAGATGCAAGTCGATTGGCAGAAGTGGACAGCCGATGAGATCGCTGCTTACCGGGCGCCGTGTCGTAGGGATGGTCCGCAATCAGAAGGCTGCTCTGCATTTACCAACTCCTGAACTTGGCGGGAACATGGTAGAGACCGCCGGACCACGCCACCAGGTCTTCCATGCTTCTCGCGGCCAGCAGAGAGCGATTGGCCTGCAAACGCCGCACTCCAATGTCCTCGGGATAAGCTACGATGCCTTTTTGCCGAAGCTCCGCTGTTTCCTTAGGTTTCGCGCGCAGGCCAACGGGACTTACGCCGGCTACCGCGGCAAGAGCGCGGCGGCGCTCTTCCGTACCTTCGGCTTTATATAGGTATGCGATGCCCTCTTCCGTCACTACATGACTGACGTCGTCCCCGTAAATCATGATGGGGGCGATCGGCATGCCTGCCTTTTTGCCGACTTCAACAGCGTCCAGGGTCTCGACGAACGCGGGAACGTCGCCCTTTGCGAATGTCTCCACAGTTTGAACCACCAGCTTCTTACCCCTAGCGGTCGGGCTTGGATTTGTCTTCAGATCCAGCCATGCGGGGCTTGCGTGCCGGCGGCCGTGGGGATCATGTCCCATGTTGGGCGCGCCACCAAAACCGCTGATTCGACCTGCTGTGACTGTCGATGAGTTTGCGTCGCCATCCATCTGTAGTGTCGATCCAATGAAGCCATCCACCGCGTACTGCCCGGCAAGCTGGCAAAGTACGCGATTTGAACGCAAGCTGCCGTCGCGGCCGGTGAAGAAAACGTCTGGACGGGCACGAACGTATTCGTCCATCCCGACCTCGCTGCCAAAACAGTGGACGCTCTTCACCCATCCGCTCTCGATCGCGGGAATGAGTGTCGGATGCGGATTGAGCGCCCAGTGCTCGCAGACTTTTCCGCGCAGTCCGAGCGACTCGCCGTAAGTCGGCAGCAAGAGTTCAATCGCCGCCGTGTCGAATCCGATTCCATGGTTCAGCGAGTGGACTTGGTGGCGCTCATAAATACCGCGGATGACCATCATCGCCATAAGAATCTGGAGATCAGTAATCTGTCGCGGATCGCGCGTGAAAAGAGGTTCGATCGCGTAGGGACGATCGCCTTCCACCACAACATCCACCCATGACGATGGAATATCCACGCGTGGAAGTTTCTCCACGATTTCGTTTACCTGCACAATCACAATCGCGTCGTGGAACGCGGCGGCTTCGACAATCACCGGCGTGTCTTCGGTGTTTGGTCCGGTGTACAAGTTGCCCTCGCGATCCGCTTGCTCGGCGCACACCAACACAACGTTCGGCGCCAGGTCGACCAGCAAT
>DATNNE010000037.1:0-2455 GCA_035601995.1 Terriglobales bacterium | reverse complement strand
AAAATCGGTTGACACAGTGCTGGATCGCTTTCAGGTAAAGATTCTGACGGAGGGTTCGGGCACGCAGATCTTCAGCACGACGTTTGCCCAGTGGACCGCGCGCGAAGCGCTGCGCCGGGCGCAACCCTGCACTTTGCTGGTTCGCTTCGCTCCCCGGCAACGGCAGAAGCCGATGAACGAATTGCTCTCGGACAAGCAGGATGCGGCGGAACTAGATCCACTCGGTTCCTTGGTCGATGCGGAGTTCGGCGCTTACTACAACTGGATTAATCAGCAACGGCTGCCGGGATCTGAACAGTCTTCATTCCTGGCGTGGTTCGAGAATCACGGAAACGCCGTCGCCATCGGGCCGGCCATGCCTCAGGGAACGGAGTCCAACAAGGCGACAGACCTCCGGGAATTGATTTCGTGGATGACTTGATTATCTCTTCCAGCTATTCTCAGCTACGGGTATATCCTGGCGGCCCATCCACCTCCCGGCGCTAACTTCAAGTGCAGTTTTGTAGTTTTATCCACGCTGCTTTTAATCTGCCTGTAATCGCTGCCATTGCGGTCGGCGTTGACGCCGTCCTGATAAGCTTCCATCGAATACTTCCCATCGGGCAGGAAAGATAGATCGATATCGATCTCCCGGGGCGTCCAGTTTGTCATCGCGCCCACGTACCAATCGCGACCGTTTCGGCGTGCCACCACTACGTACTCGGCGATCTTTCCGTCCAAAACTTTGGTTTCGTCCCACACTGAAGGCACGGGGCCGAGAAACTCCATAATCTGCGGCTCGCGCAGGTAATTCGACGGGCTGTCAGCCAGCATCTGCAACGGGCTTTCGTATACCACATACATGGCGAGTTGATGGCAGCGCGTGCCCAGGCTCATCGGGCGCTCGAAGACCGGAGCGAAGCTAATTTTCTGCGCATTGATCATCGCGCCCGGCGTGAAGTCCATTGGCCCGAGGAACATTCGCGTGAACGGCAATGTGACGTCGTGTAGGGGATCGGTCTCCGCACTCCACTTATCCCACTCTAGCCCTCGCACGCCTTCCGTGCTGATCAGGTTGGGCCAGGTGCGCGTCATAGTTGCCGGTTTCTGATCGCCGTGAAAATCCACCAGCAATTTGCGCTTGGCCGTCTCGGCGCTGACCTTGTGGTAGTAGTTGATCAGCAACTGATCGCTGCGCTGCATGAAGTCGACTTTAATTCCCTTAACTCCCCATTTCGCAAATTGATCGAGAGCCGGTTCGAGCTGATCGTCTAGCGTCTTCCAGACCGCCCACAAAATGACTCCGACGTTCTTCTGCTTTCCGTAATCGACGATCTCTTGCATGTTGATCTCAGGCACTACTTCAAGAAGGTTTCCCAGCTTGTACCAACCTTCATCCAAAATGATGTAAGGGATACCGTATTTCGCGGCGAAATCGATGTAGTACTTGTAGGTCTCGGTGTTGACGCCCGCCTTGAAATCCACGTCGTAAACGTTGTTGAAGTTCCACCAGTCCCACGCCACCTTGCCGGGCTTGATCCATGAAGTGTCCTGCACCTGCGATGGCTTTTCCAGCAGCCACACGATTTGATTGGTCAGCAGATCGCCATCTTTTTCGGCGATGCCGATCACGCGCCAGGGAAATGTACGCGCGCCGCGGGTGACCGCGATATAGTTGGCGCTTTCCACAACCTTGAAATCGCGGTCCTTTTCCAGTTGTTCTTTCAGCGGATACGGTGGGAACGTCGCAACCAGCCCATTTCCACTGGTGCCGTGCAACCATAGCCCGGGATAATCCTCCACATCCGATTCCGCGATCGCGACCTTTACGCCATCCCCGGCATCGACTACGGCGGGCAGCGTGGCAAGTGAATCGATAGAGATCTGGCTCATGTTCTGCGGAAGGTATTTCCGCTCGTTGTGGGAGAAGAACGTGTCTTCGCGGGGATAATAGACAGTCCGATCGCCCACAAAATTGAAGATGGCTTCTTCGCTGTAGACATGCACCTGCGATTTCGGCAGCGAGGTTTCCAGGCGATAGGCTGCTCCTTCGTTGTAAGCGCGAAAGGTGACCGCGAGGCCGTCCTGCAATTCCAGATGCAATTCGTGATAGTTGTCGCGAATCTTGGCGGATTTCTGGCGGACGACCGGCTCAAGAATCTGGTCCACCCGCCGCTCTTTGGCGGAAATGACGTTTGGGCCGGTCCCCAGTACGATATGATCGATATTGACCGAGAGTTGGCAGTTTTGCAGCAAAGCATTGCCGTTGAAGAGCACGTCATAGGTCAGTCGGTCTGCGGCGCGAACTCTAACTTCGACGCGACCGTCGGGAGATCGCAAACTATAGTCTCGTTGACCTAGCGCGAGGCCTGCGAGGCAGAGAATTACGCCGAAAGACGCCCAACCTCTCCATAGCAAGGAGTTCATTCAGATCTCTCATTTCCTGGCGCGAGACCGCTGGTTGATCGAATTCCTC
>DATNNE010000036.1:0-2579 GCA_035601995.1 Terriglobales bacterium | reverse complement strand
TTGAAATCTTTGCCGCAGATTGGCGCTTCGTTCTTGCGCGACAGATCGAGCATCACGGGCAAATCGACGGTGAGATTCGGTGCGCCGTTGGCGAATGGAACGCCTTCCATTAACGATGCGTAGGCATAGATCATCGAGGGCGCAATCATTTCGTCATTTTCGCGCATTGCTTTTTCGAAATTCTTCACTGACTGATGGGCTTCGGTGGGCTCGATATATGATTCAGTTGAGCCGCACCACATGGTGACGAGGCGAGTTGCGCCGCTGGATTTCCTGAAGTTGCGGATGTCGTCGCGCAACTGCTCAGCGAGATCCATTTTGCTTTTGCCCTTCTTCACGTTGGGTCCGTCAATTTTTTTGACGTAGTTGTGATCGAAAACCGCAGGCATAGGCTTTACGTCGGAAAGAAACGGCTTCAGTTGATCCAGTAATCGCTGGTCAAGAACTCCGGCGTTCGACGCCGCTTCATACATGTTGTCTTCAAAGATGTCCCAGCCGGTGAAGACCAGATCGTCGAGTCCGGCGAGCGGCACGAATTCTTTAATTTTCGGCGAGCGGCCTTCCGTGCGTTTGCCCAGACGGATGGTGCCCATTTGCGTAAGCGATCCGATAGGTTTTGCCAGGCCTTTGCGGATGGCTTCGACGCCGGCGACGAATGTGGTGGCAACTGCCCCCATCCCAGGAATCATAACCCCGAGTTTACCCTTGGCGGGTTCGATGGCGCTATCCGCCACCTTGGATCGGCGTTTTACGCCACTGGAACGGCCCGCCATTTTCAGCTCGCGGCTGGCGCGTTCGGCGTGGGCCAGCGCGGTCTCGCGATGCTCATGCTCACGGGCTGCCTGCGCGGTGGAGAATTGTTTGCGATGGCGGCCGCCGTCGGCGTCCCACCAGTCGGCCATATAGATTCCCGGGCGTTTCTGATACATTCTGGCTCCTCGCGAGTGGCGGTGGCTGGTCACCGTCACCGAGCGCAAGATCATCTTCTCATACGGTCCGAGGAGCAAGCAAATCGTCGACGGCAAACGGCGCGGAGAGTTCATTCAACGGCGTTGGGCGTCATTCGGTGGGAATCTTCGGCGTGGATCTAGAAACAAGTTTGAGCATGAGTGAAGATTTTATTTTGCTTAAGCTGCGGGCCTAGCCACTTCTAATTGGACACTGGCGTTGGCCTGCTGCATAGTGAAACTGCTTCGAGGGCGAGGTGTACGGAGCCGGATGTCTATCGAAGCAATTGGTCAGCCCTCATTTGAAAATCTCCTGTTCTCGTGGTTCGACGACTGCAATTTGCAGGTGCGGCTTAGAGCGAAACGCTCTCGGCGCGCCCTGAACTCGAATCATTACACAGCCCAAAACGACATTTAGAACAGGAGATCACCATGAAATGGATTTGCAAACTTGCTTGCACCGGCGCATTCATCCTTGGCTCATTCACTCTTATGTGCATGCCTGCGTTCAGTCAGAACGCCCGTGGCGTATTCACGCTCAATCACGAAGTTCGGTGGCAGAACGAAATTATCCCAGCGGGAGAATATAAATTCTCGGTGGAGATGCGGGGATCGGTGGACATCCTGACGCTGCGCAATGCGAGCGAAGCAGGATCGGCTTTTATGCTTCTGGTAAATGACGCCGACGGTATTGCGCCGACAGTCCAGGGCGCTTTTAAGGACGGCAAGCTGATTTTGACGTCCCAATCGGGCCACAGATACGTGAGTTCCATGGAAGTGCCATCGATTGGGATGGTCCTGCATTTTTCCGTTCCGGCGGAAATGGATCCACGGGAAGGCTCCAGGAGCGGTTCAGCGGCGGCAAAGTGAACGAGCGAGATTTAATTATCGGGAGCAGATTTGTCCTCGTATCTGCGTATCTGCTCCCGATTTGGGCTGGCGTACAGGGCCAGGGACTTTAGTCACGAGGAAGATATTGCCTACTTGTTTACTAATGATTCCTATAAATACTTTGAATTGGACTCTGGCGCGGGTATGCCTAATACTGGAATTGCTTCAAGAACCAGCACCGCAGCTGTTATCGCGAAGCACTCTTTTGTAGCCCGCTCTGTTGCTGAGCTGCAAATCTTCTGACCTCGTTGTTCTTCACTGCAATCTGAGTTCACATCGCCGGCATTGCGCCGTTGTGTGCTCGCAGAGTGCTTGTCCGCTCAGTTCCATCACCAAGAACAGGAGATCACATTACTATGACTACGAAATCGATTTGCAAGTTCGCTTACGCCAGCCTGCTCGCGCTCAGCTTGTTAACCTTCATGCCCGCTCTGGCTTCGGCTCAGGACGCGCGGGGCGCCTTCACTCTCACCCATGATGTTCGCTGGCAGAACGTCGCGGTTCCCGCCGGAGACTACAAGTTTTCGGCGGAACTGCGTGGGCCTTCGGAAATGCTGGTACTGCGCAAGGTCAGCGGAGGCGGTTCCGGCTTCATGATCCTGGTGAACGACGTCGACAGCATTGCGCCGGCAACCGCGGCGGCTTCGGAGAACGGCAAGCTGACGCTGGTGTCGCAGTCTGGCACCCGGTACGTCAGCGCGATGGAGCTGCCTGCGATTGGGACGACGCTGCATTTCGCTG
>DATNNE010000035.1:0-4512 GCA_035601995.1 Terriglobales bacterium | reverse complement strand
CCCCCGCCCGCGAAGGCCGGCGGCATCCGAGAAGCCGACTTGGATGAACAACCGGCACCGTTAACTCTTAACGTTTTTGTGCTGCTGCCGGCATTTCGCGGGCGAGGGCGCCCGCGCCACACACTACCGCGAAGCCCACCTGGCCATGGAAATCATCGCCGACCACGGCCGCATGTTGAGTTTCGAGATCGTCGAAGTGAATCCGGTCATCGACGAACACAACCAGACCGCGGACTTGGCGGTAGAGTTGGCGCTGTCGGCGTTTGGGAAGAAGATTCTGTAGGGTGAGCGGGGAGTTCGATGGTTTGGCAGCGAGTGGTTCGACGCTGCGATTGTTATTTTGTTGATCAAAGTTTGACCATCGTTCCGGGATCGGGTGGAACCCAGCCGGGTGCGGCTTCCTGAAGAGACTTCATCATGAAATCCCATCTTTTCGCGATGTCTTGAGCCCTGATGTCGTGTGAAATTTTAAGCCCCACCGATTTTACCCATCCCGCCATCTCGTCGGGGCGCTGGGTAGTTGAGAAATAAAATGCGAGCACTTCACGCCACCAGTCCTGCCCTTGCAGAAATCTTCTCAGTACAAGCCTTTGTCGCTCGCCCGAAGGGTCAGTCGTCAGGTCCCTTGACGCGAGATACTCTTGAAAAGAGAGATGGGCAAATCCTAAGCCACCGGCGAGCCGAACCAACAAACCATCCTCAAGCAGTTCTCCCAACAGCGTCCTCCAGTCGTCGTAGATTGCGGGGAACGACTCCTTGACCACCATCCGAACATCCGATTCCTCTGCCTCCCGCCGTTCATTAACATGTAAACGACCGGCCAAGCGCGTGAGGATGCTGAGCTTGGCGTTAGAGCCAAATTTCGTCTCCCGTCTAACGTTTTTCGCAGCATCCCAGCCACCGCACATGAGGTCAACGAATATCTCGTACAGCTTAACTTTATTTTCGGGAAGGGACTGCATCTTCCTGAAGACCGTGATGATTAGCGTGCCAAGGAGTGGAATTCTCATGAGCGGCAGAAGAGTACGGGATTTATCGAGCTCCTCGTTGAACCTTGCCAGTTCTTGTTTGTCGGCGCCCAACCACTTGCCGACGAATTCGCTCACTTGGGCGTCGGTTAGCTCGGCCAGACTGATCCGAGCCAGCCATGCAAGCCAGTGCCCAGTCACATAATCGCGGCCCGTAACAATAACGCTTGCCGTGGGCATTTCAACCGAGATCTGCGACGCAAGCTCCATTAGCTTGCGCTGCTGATCCACGGCCGAGACCTCGTCCAAGCCGTCCAGGTAGAAGCGAAGCGGGCGAGACTGTTCCTTGGCCGACTGCGCCAGCCGCTTCACGTCATCAGAGCGCAGAAAGGTCTGCTCTATCGTTGTAATGGCTACAGTGGCCAGCTGGTGCAAGGGTACATAAATCGGAATAGTTGAGGATTTTGAGTCGGCCAGTAACTGCACGTCATGGAGGAAGTTCCATTTACAAAAAGAGGTCTTGCCGTACCCAGCGGGTGCAGTTACGAGAATCGCCGTTTTTGTCTTTTCTAGCAAATCCTCCGGCATGAAAAGCTCCCGCCGCGCTGAGATCGGCGAGAAACTGGTAGGCGTAAGCCTGACAATCTGGTCAGTTCCACAATATTCGAGATGGGCAGGCGACCCAAGCCTTTCGATAATTCCCGAGCATCTTTTCGCAAAGTCATTCGACCGCTTCAAGCGAATCTCAAGCGCGTCAAGTGCGTCCTGGGCGCGGTTAAGCAATGGCCGCACGGATTCAGGGTCCAATTTGACGGAGAATTGCATTGAGTGTCTTGGCGGAACATGATCGCCGCGACGTTGCCGTTCCGAACGAAAGCGCTCGTATTCGGCCTTCCAACTAACCCGTAACGACTCTGCGAGCGCAGATATTTCTGCCGCAGTCGGCTCGGCCTCATGAGCCCGCGCACGATCCCACGCCTCCGGGTGCCGGAGCAAGGTGGCCAACACCGTTAGCTGCTGCGAAAAGTCCGCGATTCCGGCCTCAGGAGCTTGAGACAGCAGTGCGGCTGCGGGGGGAACGCGTACGGCTAGCTTGAACTCCTGAAGCGACTTTCTAAACCTTTGACGCACATAAACCCTGGCCAGCCCCTGCGTGCCCGCCGAAAGAATTTGATGTTGCGTCATTAGGAACGCGATCGGATCAGTGTCGTCAAAACTTCTTTGGAGCCTAGCGATGTACGAACCTAGAAGCGTTGTCTCGAATGCAACGAATTCTGGCCAATGCTCGGCAAATTTTTCGAGCAGAGACCTCCCGCAGAGGAACGTCACCTGGCCGGACCTTCCTTTTAACTTGCCCTGTATTGACCGCATTGTCGTCTGGGGGCATTCGAAAGGGCTGATTACATAAACGTGCGAAACGCTCTGGTCTTCGCCGGAGGGACTGATGTAGGGCGTGTCGAGGGCCTCCTCGACCTGAACGAAAACATTGCGACTAGCCGTATTTCCCTCAGCGGCACCACTAATCTTGCCGTTCTTAACCACACAAGCGTTCAAAATCCAATCGCCAATTGCATCCCGCGAATAAAGAATGATGTCCTTCCCATATTCCTGGCTACCGTGTGTGATCTTCACGCCCTGAATTCTCGGCATCTTGGAGAAAAGGGTGGCAAGACGCTCTCGCAAATCGCCCTCCGAGCTAAATGATTGGGCGAGATGTTCAGGTCGGACGTGGCAATGGTCATCTCGAACAGTCCTTTCGTCGAGGCCGGCACTCTTGCCGCGTGCTCAGCAGCAGGAAGCCGCACTAATTTCAGGCGGCAAGGGTGGGGCTTTTGACTCCCTTTACTTGGTAGGAACCTTGGCTTTCGGCGCGGGCGCGCCACGCAGCAATCCCTCAGTACTCAGGTCTTCGTCAATATCGGGCCAGTGCAGCCCATAGCCGCCGCCAGCGATCTTCCAATTATTACGTTGCCCGGGCGTAGCATTAAGCAGGCGCGGATACCAGACCAGCGGCACAGTGATGATGCGACCGTCGCGCAGTGACACGCTCAAAGCGTCGTCGGTCAACGCCACGTCCAAGACTCTCTCATCCGCCGCTGCTGCCGAAAAACTCATTCCATGCCTCCAAAAGCTGTGCTCTATGGTAGAGCACTATTGATTGTATCTCGCGCAGTTCATGCGCGCGAAAACCAAAGTTAGCGGCTAGCTGCACCGGATCAAGCCAGAACTTGGCAGACAGATCATCCCGGTCCACATGGATATGCGACGGCTCATTCGGTTCATGGCTGTAGAAATAGAAACGGTAAGGACCGAGACGCAGCGCCGTCGGCATCTGGCAAATTTATCACTCCCGTCCCTATCGGTGTTGAACTCTCACCGGTCCGACAACTGAATCGGATTCCCATCCGGGTCCTTGCCGTCGCACAGGCAAAACATTTCTCCCTGCCTCACCTTGCCAAAACGTGCGCCCCGCGCTACCAGCGTTTCGCGCACCGCAGCCACGTCCTTGGCATAGAACGCAATCTTCGGACCTTTACGCCCCGGCGATGATGGCCCGGAATGCAGCGCGATCCGCGCGCCACCTGCCGCAAACTCGCGCCAGCCTTTCTCGCTCGATACCTGCTTGAGGCCGAGCACTTCGCCGTAGAATTTGCTCATTGCATCCATCTGTCCGGTAAACAGAATCACGCGCGCCATTTCCATCGAGGGTGACATAGCTTTCAACGTTTGCTGAGCCATCGCCGCCAAATCTAACATCCATCCGTAGAGACGTGACCTAAGTACCATCCCCGCAATTGACGCCCCGCTCTCCCCGCGCTCAAACTGAAGAGTCATGCAAAAGCTTCGCGTCGGCATCCTCTTTGGCGGGCGCAGCGGAGAACACGAAGTCTCGCTGCTCTCCGCCGCCTCCGTTGTTAACGCCATCGACAAAAACAAATATGAAGTCGTGCCCATCGGCATTACCAAGGAAGGCCGCTGGCTCACCGCGGAACATGCGGAGAATTTGCTGCAAGGAAAAGCGGCGGGCAAGAGTGCCCGCCCCACACAGGAACTTCGCGCCGGCGATCCCGAATCTACTCCCGGCGCCGCCATTCTCGCGCAGGGAGAATCCGTCGTCGTGCCGCCCGAACCCGTGCATCGCCAGAGCGGCCTCGTTCCTTTTCAAACAGATCAAACTCAAACCCGCCGCGCCGCCGACCGCGCCATCAACGTCGACGTTATCTTTCCCGTGCTCCACGGCACCTTCGGCGAAGATGGCACCATACAGGGCTTGCTCGAACTCGCCGACATCCCCTACGTCGGCGCTGGCGTCCTCGGCTCCGCCGCCGGCATGGATAAAGACATCATGAAATCTTTATTTATCGCCGCCGGAATTCCCATCGTCAAGCATGTAACGATTCTGCGCAGCGCCTGGGAATCGCAGCCGAAGAAAGTTTCAAAGCTGGTCGAAAGCAAATTGAAGTATCCCGTCTTCGTGAAGCCCGCAAATCTCGGCTCGTCAGTGGGAATCAGCAAGGCTCACGATCGGAAAGAACTAGGCCCA
>DATNNE010000034.1:0-7114 GCA_035601995.1 Terriglobales bacterium | reverse complement strand
CCCGAACTCGCGCTCTGCGTCGACGTGCTCGCGCCCGAAGGCTACGGAGAAATCGTCGGCGGCTCACAACGCATGGCCTCGCACGAATTACTCGTGCAGCGCATTCACGAACACGGCCTGCCCGAAGAGGCCTTCAAATGGTATCTTGACCTGCGCAAATACGGCAGCGTCCCTCACGGTGGCTTCGGCATGGGCATCGAACGCGCCGTCGCCTGGATCTGCGGCCTTGAGCACGTCCGCGAGACCATCCCCTTCCCGCGCATGCTGTACCGCCTCTACCCTTGATTGAGTGATCGGGCGATTTCGTCATTGAGTGATTGAAAATCGATTATCCTGAGACGCGCGGCCATTGAAACGATGGGGTTGCTTTCCAATCGCCCGATCACCCAATCACTCAATCCCCTTATGACCACATCCCACTCACTCTCCCCCAAACAAATCCGCGTCATCGGCGTCCCGCTCGATCTCGGCCAGTCCCGCCGCGGCGTCGATATGGGGCCATCCGCCGTCCGCGTCGCCGGACTCGAAGCCCGCCTCGAAGCGCTCGGCCATGAAGTCGAAGACGGAGGCAACGTCTCGGTTGCCATCGCCGAGCAGAAAAAAGCGGGCGATGCGAACGCCAAATATTTGAAAGAGATCACCGCCACCTGCACCAAGCACGCCGAGCTCGTCGTCAAGACTCTCGAAGCCGGAAAAATTCCGCTCACCCTCGGCGGAGATCATTCTGTCGCCGCCGGCACCGTCGCCGGAGTCGCCGAATTCTACCGTCGCCAAAACCAGCGCATCGGCCTCATCTGGATCGACGCCCACACTGACATCAACACGCCGGAAACTTCTCCCAGCGGCAACGTCCACGGCATGCCGCTCGCCGCGCTGCTCGGCCTCGGCCCCGCCGAACTGGCCAACATCTTCGACTTCTCTCCCAAAGTCCGTCCCGAAAATTGCGTGCTGGTCGGCGTGCGCGACATCGACGCCATCGAAAAAGAGAACGTGCGCCGCGCCGGCATCGGCGTCTTCACCATGCGCGACATCGACGAGCGCGGCATGCGCACCGTCATGGAAGAAGCTCTGCGCATGGCCGGACGCGGCACCGCCGGCTACCACATCTCCCTCGATATGGATTGGATCGACCCCGAAGACGCCCCCGGCGTCGGCACCCCCGTCCGCGGCGGCGCCACCTACCGCGAAGCCCACCTGGCCATGGAAATCATCGCCGACCACGGCCGCTTGCTGAGCTTCGAAATCGTAGAAGTGAACCCGGTCATCGACGAACACAACCAGACGGCAGATTTGGCGGTCGAGTTGGCGCTGTCGGCGTTTGGTAAGAAAATTCTCTAAGCATGTGTGGAATGAATGTGTGGCGCGGGCGCCCTCGCCCGCGAAATGCCAGTGCAGGATATAGGCCTCACTCGATTGTCTTCTTTTCATCGGTCCGGCAAAGAGTTGCTATCGGCTTCTCGCGACCGGGGCCCGCGCCACACTCCAAGCCACCGATGAACCGCGGATTCACCCACAGCCACCGATAGTCCTCCGGCTTCTCCACCAACCCGGCCCTCACCGGATTCTGCCGGAGATATTCGCACTTATCTTTCAGGCTCTCATCGGAGCGCAACACATGATCGAACGAGTCTTCCTCCCACACCGGGCCAGCGCGATACAGGAGCCGGTTGATGCGATGGGCCGTAGCTCCCTTCAGGCATTGCAGGATATCCACCAGCGGAAACGGCCAGCCGTCCTCATTTCTCAGCGGAGCGAGGAGAAGGTGAACATGATCGGGCATAACCACCACCGCATGAAGCAGAATTCTCGGAGCCGGAATTTTCGCGGGCGAAAACCTGCCCTTCGCTAATCGAAGCGGTGCCGGCGCAGCCCCATCCACTCCCCCTTCGCGCAGACAATGCTGGAGAACGAGATCGCGGGCTGCTTCCGACAGGGGCAGCCGCGCCCCAGTGCAGAAAGTCACAAACAAATCCGCGTGGGATTTCTGAATGTGCGGGAGACGCCGCCGGTAATGATACTTCTGCAATGGGCTCGCGCTGGACATAATAGGTGCTGCCTCTCCGTCAGGCGGAAAAATGCAAATTAGTCCAAAGCAGCGCCAATAGTCTGTGACGGTTGAACACAGTGGCTGTGGAATTCTCGGGATGGATAGTGTGGCGCGGGCGCCCCCGCCCGCGAAGGCCGGCGGCATCCGAGAAGCCGACTTGGATGAACAACCGGCACCGTTAACTCTTAACGTTTTGTGCTGCTGCCGGCATTTCGCGGGCGAGGGCGCCCGCGCCACACACTACCGCGAAGCCCACCTGGCCATGGAAATCATCGCCGACCACGGCCGCATGCTGAGCTTCGAAATCGTGGAAGTGAATCCGGTCATCGACGAACACAACCAGACCGCAGACCTGGCGGTGGAGTTGGCGCTCTCGGCGTTTGGGAAAAAGATATTGTGAACTCGGACGTCCCCGTCCGCGGGCGGATTTCAAAGCATGAACTAGTGGACGTGAATACCTAAACACCCATAGCCCTCAGAGTTGAAATAAGAGCTTCTGGCAGTAATCGTTCGCTGGATCTTTTAGCAAGCCCGACTCTGCAACTTGCCGCGCTTTAGTCTCGTTTCCTATGTGCATGTAAAGCCACGCTAGGCGCGAGTGGTCGGTGGCGTCCGCTTCGCTAAGTCTTGCTTCCATAATTCTGGCGAGCTTTTCCGCAAGTACGCCCTTCTCTTCAGTGTCCAAGAATTGCTGCCGCACAAGCAACTTATTTAGCCGATTGGCCGAGTCGCTGATAATCTCAAAGTCCGCGCCCGGCAATTGACAAAGCTCTACGCGAGCGTGCAGTTCACCGGACCAATCCCCCGAGTCCTGGCATAGCCCCGACAGCCGCTCCCACCCGTAGCGCTGGGAGTCTGCATCCTCGGGGCTAGCTTCCAGGTAACGGCGAACGGCTTCCTTAGCCCGCTCAAGTCGGTCAACTTCAACTGACCGCTCGTGCAGCACCGCGATATCGAGCCAGGCCGGCGGATATTCCTGAGCCACAAATTCTAGGATAGGCAGATGTTCCTCTAACCGTTTCGGTTTTTGCTTCGTTATAGCAGTGACCTGCCGGAAAAACCTTGCGACCTTCGGTGCAATTCCATGAGCTAAGTCGCTCTTTTGGCCAGGGCCGAAGTAATGCAATATCTCGAGATCCGCCTCCACTGCGCTTTTTGAAGGACTGGTCGCCAATTTTCGCTTTCCGAACTCCGCCGCGACTAGAGGCACGGAGATGAATCTGCTCTTGTCCGGAGAGGTTGCCGTGTCGATTAAAGAACTCTTTCGCAACTCCTCTATTGCCTCCTCCACGCGCATATTTTCAGAAGACTGCCGCGCCAGCACTGCATGAATCGCGAGTTCCGGGACCGTTGAACGCCAGCTAGAGAGAAGGAAAAAGACTCTCTTTGCAGCTGGGGATAATCCTGCAAAGGTTCGTTCGAACAAGGCATCCAGAATTTCTTCCTGGGAGGCGACCAAGGGCTTCAATGTCACAAGCTTCTTCGCCTTTGCAACCTCACCAAGAAGAATCTTGATGACGTAAGGGTGACCGTCGGATTGTCGGATAATTTCATGGATGTAATCGTTGGTCAGAAGCTTCTGGACCTTCAGCTCAATCGAAGCGGAGTCGATCAATTCCCGTGCTTCCCGGTCTGTCATCCCCGCAACATCTAGAGGATAGTCTCCTTTAAAATCCCTAAACCTTGTCGTGATCAACACCTTATTGGGAGGACGCACATATGTATCGAGCCATATGAACAACTCAGTCGGGCTCCGAACGGTTTCGAAGTTATCGACGGCGAATAGAAGGGGGGAATCTATCGGGCTTTTACTGAGAGCGTCCGCCAAATATTTTACGGCGTCGAAACCGTCAAGCGCTGCCCCAGCAGGTGCCATCAGTCGGGCGAATTCATCTGCTATGTCTGCCTCGCTCAACACATGAGGACGAACTACCTTGGGCCCATCCTGCAAGAGATCGATGTCGCGGGCACTGAACCAAAGGGTTGCTCCGAAACGACTCTTGTTGCAAAGTGAGTGAACGGCGGAAAGAGCGAGAGATGTTTTTCCAATCCCCCCCCGGCCAGCCAAGGTAATCACAGGGTGACGATCATCAGCAAGTTTTTCACTTAGCTCATGCTCCAACTCGGGGCGGGCCACATACCCTGATGGAATTGGCGGAAGGTTGCCGAAACAGTTGCCCTGTACTTCCAGCGTGCCTATTCCCTCGGTCTCGCTCGCAGGAAGCTCCGTGGCGGGAGCAAGGTAGCTGCTGGCATCCTCAGACCTCGTCTGACCGGTTATGTACGATATGACCTCGAATTTTTTTCCATTGAACCCTCCATTTGGGACAAGAAAATCGCTCGCCTCAGCGTCCGAAAAAACAAGGTCGAGAGGCGTGGGACGATCGAAATACACGTAAACGCCGTTTGCTAGGTTTGCCGATCGATCGGACTTCAAGCCTTCAAACTGTCCGGCCTGCGTACCGAGTTGCGTGACTCGGTACTTACCGGAGAGATTGCGATGGAGGTGCACCCACGGCCTTTGGAAAAGGCTGTGGTTCTCCGTAAATAGCCTTAGCGCATCACTGAGGGGGGGGATAAACCTTGCATACTGCGTCGTGTAGTGAGCGCCGTGCCCCCTTGTCTTATTCCTCAACTCGGCAAATTGCGAAAATAGTCTTCTGCAATCGACCTTACTTGGCAGGTCTTCCCGTGCGGGATCCAGAATCTTCAGGCACACATTAACGAGCCGCACCGATTCGTGCTGCCACGAACCTGGTTTGCAGCGCTGAATGAGTTCTCTTTGTTCGAGGCGCGCCTGCCGCTGCAGAAACTGAGAACCGGGTCCGATCAGCGCCGCATCGAGCACCTCCGACCACTGCCCAATTCCGTCAGCGCGTACGAGGGCATGCAAGTGCCGATACCGATGGCGCTCCTTGTCATTTAGAATCGCCGAAACAACAGCCACGGTCGTGAGCTTGATGACTAGTTCGCCGTAATACATCAAATCCAAAAACAGCGATGTATCGGAATCTTCCCGCGCCCGCTCAACACGCTCGAGCATTCGACGAAATGGAAGGAATTGCATGTGCCGTCGGTACACCCTTCTGGTCTGGCATCATACACCCGGACCCAGGACAAGATATGTAGTAGACAGTTGATCCTTGCCGGGCACTCGGCAGCATGGAACCGCATTGATTTTGAACGGTAATGGCGGGGATTTTGACCCTCCTCACGTGGAGGGACCCGACGCACACTGGGCGACAGGGGACCTCCAGACTACGCTCACCTATAATTAGGGTCATGGCAAAGTCGCCAAAAAGCGGATCGCTATGGGCACTCGAAGAGGCGCGTGTGCGTGTCGGGGCTGCAGAAAACGTCCGTGCCGTCGAACACAGCATGATGTTAGAAGACCAAGCTGTCGGCAAAGTCGCGGAGATGATTGAAGAGGAGACACAATGCGCCGTCGCGGAACTGCGGCGCCAACGAAACCGCGCAAAGCAAGTACCGGCGCATCGCAACAAGGCTCCGCGAACCCGATAGCATTCGCCCACCCCTAATTTTTTCGGCACTGGCTCAGCCGATAGCGTCTACAATTTGCCGGAAGTGTACTTCTCAGTAATTTTCCACATCCACAATGTTCACTTAACCTTGTCCCAAATTTTCAAATCCTGAATACTCATCGCAGAGCTTGAGCAAGAAGTCTCAAGCCTGCGCGAACTCCTTGCGGCTCAAGATTTTGCCCGTAACTGATCGCAGCCCAGGGATCAACTCGCAAAATTCCGCTAACCCTAAGATTCCACTACCGAGGGTGGGGCCAGGGTGATACCGCCAAGGAGAAATTATGGCCCGTTTGCCCAATATGTGTCTGCATGTCATGGCCGATGGCGCGCCGTGCGGATCGCCCGCCGTCCGCCACCACCGTTTCTGCTACCACCACAAACGCCAGCGCGAACAACGCCTCGAACTCAACGCCGACCGCGCCCGCAGCGAGCGCAACGCACCCTACAACCTGCCTATCCTCGAGGACGCCAACGCGATCCAATTTTCGCTCACCCAGATCATGCGCCTGCTGGCCGCTGGTCAGATCGACCACAAGACCGCCAGCCTGATGCTCTACTCTCTGCAAATCGCTACCTCCAATCTCCCGCAAACCACCTTCGAACCGTCTAGTAACTCGGTTCGCCGCCCTATTCGTGTGGAGACAGCCGCCCTCGCCTGCCCTGAGCGGAGTCGAAGGGACTCTCGGGTCGAGCGGAAATCGACCTCTTCTGCCGCAAGATCAGCCGCAAGATCGGCAACGATACCTTCGGTACCATCCCCGCAATTGACGCCTCACTCTCCTCGCCCTCAAACTGAATAGTCATGCAAAAGCTTCGCGTCGGCATCCTCTTCGGCGGGCGTAGCGGAGAGCACGAAGTCTCCCTGCTCTCGGCCGCCTCCGTTGTTAACTCCATCGACAAAAACAAATATGAAGTCGTGCCCATCGGCATTACCAAGGAAGGCCGCTGGCTGACTGCCGAACATGCTGAGAATTTGCTACAAGGGAAAGAAGCGGACAGGAGTGCCCGCTCCACACTGGCCAGCCCCACATCATCACTTCGCGCCGGCGATCCCGAATCCACTCCTGGCGCCTCCGTTCTCGCGCGGGGAGAGTCCGTCGTCGTCCCGCCCGAGCCCGTGCATCGCCAAAGCGGCCTCGTTCCTTTTCAAACCGATTCTGCCCTGCGCCGCGCCTCCGACCGCGCCATCAACGTCGATGTCATCTTCCCCGTGCTCCACGGCACCTTCGGCGAAGACGGCACCATCCAGGGCCTGCTCGAACTCGCCGACATTCCCTACGTTGGCGCGGGCGTCCTCGGCTCCGCCGCCGGCATGGATAAAGACATCATGAAATCTTTATTCATCGCTGCCGGAATTCCGATCGTGAAGCACGTGACGATTCTCCGCAGCGCCTGGGAATCGCAGCCGAAGAAAGTTTCAAAGCTGGTCGAAAGCAAATTGAAGTATCCCGTCTTCGTGAAGCCCGCAAATCTCGGCTCGTCAGTGGGAATCAGCAAGGCTCACGATCGGAAAGAACTAGGCCCA
>DATNNE010000033.1:0-3627 GCA_035601995.1 Terriglobales bacterium | reverse complement strand
ACGATTGGCGCTCGCAGTCCACAGAAAGTGGCCAAGGGCGGGTGGCGCTGGTCGGGTGCTGCCCGTACGGTCGTCTAACTGGGGGTAGACGAGCAGTTGAAAGACGATGGGAACTTCGTTGCGGTCGCGCGCGTGAATCGCCAGGCTCGCTGCGTGGCCGCCGCCCGAGCTTTCGCCGCCCACGGCAATCCGTGCGCGATCAATGCCGAGCTCCGCCGCATGGGCGTGAACCCATTTGAGCGCGGCGTAATTGTCCTCAAGCGCGCCAGGATGGCGCGTCTCCGGAGCCAGCCGGTAGTCAACCGAGACGACGACGCAATGGCAATCCGTCGCGATCCCCTGGAGCCGGGGCATCAAATTGGGATCGGTCATCATGAAGCCACCGCCATGAATGTGCAGCAACAACGGCTTGCCCTTCTCTAACGGCGCAGGATCAACGACCCACAGACGAACCTCAGGTGCTCCTGGCGGCCCGGGAATATGCCGTTCCACGGGCTGCGGCGCGGGAACAGGTAACGGGGGCACGCCGGGCATTTGCCGGAACTTGCCGACCATCTCTAATGAGAGGTCATAGGCGGGGAACTGCTTGAGTGTAGGAAGAAGTTCCGGATCGACAAGCGAATATGGGTCTGCGACCGCCGGCGAAGTTTCTGAGCGCGAGGCTTGCCGAGCCTCCGCCAGCGTAACAGCAGGCGCGAATCCCAAAGCCAGACCAAAGCCGGCGGTGCGGATAGCGAAATCGCGACGAGTGAGTTGATTGCTCATTGGAGTAGAAGGCGACTCGCGCTGCATCGCTTTGCCCTCGATGGACCGGTCGTAATTGTTGGGTAGTGAATCGCAACCAAGTACTGCGGCATAATTTTTCCCTTTATCCGAAGTCGCGGCTGCCGGACTATTCCTTTGCTTTCTTCGGGTCGGGGTTGAAAAGAATCTCGCGCACCTCGACCGACGCCCGGCAGGCTACGGCACCCTTGCGCGCCCAGGCCAGCGCCTCGTCCAGATCAGCGGCTTCCAGTATCCAGAAACCGCCCATGTGCTCCTTGGTTTCGGTGTACGGCCCGTCGGTGGCGAGCGCCTTGCCGTCGGACTGGGTCCGCAGCGACTTGGCGTTGCCGGCTGGGGAAAGGCCGCAGGCGAACTTCCTCACGCTGGCAGCAATCATTTCGCGGTTAAGCGCGTGGATCTCCTCGATAGTCGCTTCGGTTTCGACGGACGGGTCGTAGTCGTCGGGGTGGTAAACAGCAACTAGATACTGTGGCATGACTTCTCCTTATTCTGTAACGGTCTTTAATTCTTATTCTTTATTCCTGGGTCTCTGGACGGGGCAGTTGTCCTGCCTTCACGATATAGTCGAACGGCTGGACGGAATTCGACAAATCGTCCAAGAATTTTTCTTCGCGCTTTTTTAACTCCTGAGGGCTGGCCCACGAGGTGAAAAGACTGGAGACGGGAATCTGTAAAGAAATCCAGTTTGGGAAGGTGGAGTACTACCGCTCCTATGTTAATTATGCGTTGCGAATAATCACTTCCTGAATTAAGCTACGTCCGTCCCCGCCTACGTCGAATCCGTAGCTCTAGCGCACGCAAAGGAGGGAAAATGTCCCGCACTAGATTTGTCACCGCCGTAATCGCCGCCATTCTGCCCAGCGCTTCCGCATTTGCCGGAACTTATGCAGTTGGAACCTGCCTGCCAAAAACTGCCTTCCTACACGACGATCTCGCAGGCGGTTAGTGCCGTTCCTGCGGCTTCCACCATTGAAGTGTGCCCAGGCAATTATCCGGAGCAGGTTGTAATCTCCAAGCCACTGACGTTGCAAGGGGTGGTATCGGGGATTAGCGGCGCAGCCGTAGTGACTGTGCCCTCGGGCGGGCTGACGCAAAGCATACAGACCAGCGCCTTTTCCAGTGCTGTCTTTTACCAGATTCTTGTGCAGAACACTTCCGGTCCGGTGGACATCGGCAACCTCGCCGTGGACGGAACTGGCGAAGCTTCTCAAACCGATATCGTCGCCGGCATTTTCTACCTCGACTCTACGGGTACGGTGAACAATGCAAGCGCTCGAAACCAACCGGGCGATTTTGGGAGCGGGATTCTGGCAGTGACGACCTTGAGCGGCGCGCAGACAGTGACGATTCAGAACAGTGTGGTGCGGGGTTTGCAGAGCTCTGGTTCGTTTGGAATCGTGGGATATGCCGCCGCAGGCACTCTGACCACAAATATCACGGGAAACACCGTTCGCTGTAGTACTTATGTGGGCTGTGGCTTAGGAATCGAGGTTTACCGTACGACCGGAACCATTCAGTCCAATATCGTCAGCGGCACGGTATACGGGCTGTTGCTGTTCGATTCGAACGTAACGGCTGCTCAGAATACGATTTCCAGTTCCCTCGCCGGAGTTTCCCTGTACTCCGCTTCAGGCTCGGTTACGGGTAATCAAATTGACGCTGGGGGGCAGATCGGTGTGTCGCTGGTCGGCTACACGACGACCAATCCTGTGGTGCAGGGAAACACGATATCTAACTCTTCCACCGCTATTCTCGGCTGCGATACCGTTGGTGGGGGAGAGGTCGGGCTACACCGTAACCGGCAACACCGTAAGGGACGCGGCGGTTGGTATACAAATGCCCGCCCCCAACAACAACATCATCACGCCCAACACCTATTATGCGACTGCGACCGTGGTGGCGAGACCGTGCGGCTGAGGGATTGTTCCTGAGGATTGGTCTTGGGCGGCTGGCCTACCTTTAACGATCTTTGCGTGTATCGTTCCCACTGACGGTGCCTCATCGTTGCGTTCGTGCAAGGGCGGGAACGATGCTCATAGCATAGTCTTACCGCCTACCGTGATACACCGCTTCTGCGGCGTTCGCTACCTGTACTTATCATCTACTCATGTATCGACGATTGAGCAGAGAAAAAATTTCCTTCGCAATTCAGTGTTGTAAAATTTCGCGGGCGGGGCGCCCACATCTCCCATTCGCGACGCATCCCTCAAATGAGGCACCCCGCTTTCCCTAACGATGCGACGCCGGACATTTGTTTATTTCAACTGCCGAATTCGCTCTTGCAGGAATTGCCGCTCGGGTTCCTGTTGGGTCAGCGCCAGCGCCTTCTCATAAGACGCACGAGCCTCAGATGTCCTGCCGAGCCTGCGGTACATATCTGCACGGGCGGAATGCGCCAGGTAATAATTTGCCAATTCGCCCTGTTCCAACACCGCGTCGATATGCGCCAGACCGGCCTCTGGACCATCGCGCATGGCAATAGCCACGGCACGATTGAGCTGGACAACTGACGAAGGCTTAATTCGTGCCAATTGGTCGTAAAGCGCAACAATCTGCCGCCAGTCGGTCGCAGCGACCGATTCCGCCTCCGCATGAACGGCCGCAATCGCAGCCTGTAATGTATAAGAACCAAAGCGGCCGGATTTCTGCTGGGAGTTCAGGGCTTTCTCCAGCAATGCCACTCCCTCCGCGATCTGCTCGTTGTTCCAGAGGGAGCGATCTTGATTCTCCAGCAAAATCAGCTCTCCGGTCGGAGAGCTTCTCGCGGCGCAACGGGATTCCTGAAGCAACATCAGGGAAAGCAGCCCCATTATTTCTGAACCCATCACTTCCGCCTCTGGC
>DATNNE010000032.1:0-94697 GCA_035601995.1 Terriglobales bacterium | reverse complement strand
CAGATCGCGCTTGGACCCATGGTATCCACATAGATATTCGACTTGAAATACTCCGAAGGCTTACGAAGGTTCTTATCAACCTTGTTGATCGGGGGGTTTTGGATGCCTTTGTAGTTCAAATCCCAGTTCCAATCGAGCCTGCAAACCACGGGGGCGACGGCTCCGCCCATGTGAACGAAAAGAACTTTAAGCTTTGGGTATTTATCGAGGACGCCGCTAAAGATCATGCGAGCTGCCGAGAGTGCCGTATCAAATGGGCGGCCTACGGCTTCGTTAAGCCTGTACTGCTGCATGGAAGCAGCGCCTATCGCTACCAGGGGCGGATGAATGTGAACGAGAATATCTTTGGCCTGCGCGTACTCCCATAGCCATTCGGCTTTGGGTGAGTCGAGAAAGATCTGATCTGGACCGGCTCCGTAGCTGCTCGAAATGCTGATACAGCAAGCTTCTTTGTTGGAGATCAGCGGATCAATGACATCCCGCGTATTCTCTTCCAGAGCATGAGCGTTGGCCATGCTGACAATGTCCTTGGGGAACCTATCTTGAAGCTCGAAGGACTCGTCGTGCAGGAATTTGAGCGTGTCGATGGTACTTGCTTTAATGATGCTCTGGGCGCACGTCTCTATTTCGCCACCATAGCTGTTCACGCAAAGCGTAACCCCACTCTGCTGCTGAATCTCCATTGAATAATCAACGTCGACTGACTCGCGATAGAAAAACATTTCGCCGGCATTGGCCTGCGGCAATGGCCTTGAGTCATCAAAGCCTATATTCTCAACGAATTTCTGACACAGTTTCGGACCGAAAATGTGCCGATGAGTGTCGATGATGCTTCTGGTTGCTTTAGCTTGAGTCATTTGGAATCCTCGAAATGGGATGATTGGATAATGGTAGGAGTCTCTATCAAATATGTTCTGTGGTCTGTGCCGTTTTGCTCATAGAGTTTGGGTTTCGGATTATTGGTGATGTGCGTCGTGTCCACGCCTTATTTCACGGAACGAACACGCGTGGCTCGCTCTCTTTCACTCCTGCGCTAGTTCACGAAACTCCTGGCTGTTTGCGGCTGCCTTCACTTGAAGCTATGTGCGCTGTCGAGATTTCTCGGCCGGTAGGAGTTCAGTTCCTGCGTCGTACGCGAGGCCGGCCTGTTTCAACATCGAGGTGTTCAAAATTTTCGGACAGACTCATTGTGATCCATATTTCCTTGCAGGAAGGTCCGCTCTACGGGCTGAGCAAGAGTGAGCACTCTTGCTCAGAAGAACGAGATGTACGTTGGTAAGCTCGAATCTCCTGATGGACGACAAATTGAAGAGGAGATATCCATGGCGCTGAAAATGCACGCTGCGGTTGTCGAGCAATTCGGAAAGCCATTGCAGCTTCAGGAATGGGACATTCCATCTCCGGAGGCGGGCCAAATCCTGGTGAAAACCGAAGCTTGCGGAGTGTGCCACACCGATCTACATGCGATGCACGGCGACTGGCCGGTGAAGCCTACACTGCCATTCATTCCAGGCCATGAGGCCATCGGTCTGGTCACAGCCGTCGGATCAGGCGTGACCATTGTGAAGGAGGGCGACCGCGTCGGCGTGCCTTGGCTCTACTCTGCGTGTGGTCAGTGTGAGTACTGCTTGACGGGCTGGGAGACGGTGTGCGCTCAGGCTCAGTTCGGCGGATACACCCGGAACGGCGGTTTTGCCGAATACCTCCTGGCCGATCCGAATTATGTCGCCCATATTCCTGTCGGCCTCACCGCCCCGGAAGCCGCGCCGTTGATCTGCGCTGGAATTACGACCTACAAGGGGATTAAGGAGACCGCCGCGAGGCCTGGCGAATGGGTTGCTATCTCGGGCGCTGGCGGACTTGGCCACCTGGCGATCCAATATGCGAAAGCCATGGGACTACTGGTCTGCGCAATCGACATCGACGACGGCAAGCTGGCCCACGCCACGCGGCTGGGCGCCGATTTCGTGATCAACGCCAAGACCGGAGACCCGGCAGCCGCGGTAAAAAAGGCGACCGGCGGCGGAGCTCAGGGCGTTCTGATCACCGCGCCTTCGCTCATCGCGTTCAAGCAAGGTGTTGGCATGACTCGGAAGCGTGGCACTTGCGTATTAGTCGGGCTGCCGCCTGGCGAGTTCCCGGTTCCGCTCTTCGATGTTGTAGCGAACTGCGTCACCATCCGCGGTTCGTTCGTCGGCACTCGTCATGATATGGCCGAAGCCCTCGCCTTCGCTGTCGGCGGCAAGGTCAAAGCCGATATCGAACTACAGCAGCTGTCTTCGATCAACCAGATCTTCGACCGGCTCGAGCACGGTGATGTGCCGTCACGCGTGGTTCTCAACTTCGCGCCAGCAAAAAACAAGAACCAGCGTTCGGAGGAAGATCAGCATTTCGCCACTGCGGGTGCAGGTTCTGCAAAAACTCTGTAAATGATTTAGAGAACGACGGCAATTTGCCGAGGAGACTAAGAAATGTCCACAGAAGACTCAGTTGTCGCGGTGTATCAAACCCATACGGACGCGGATCGAGCGGTGAAGGAACTTCAGCGAGATGGCGTCGACATGCGCAAATTATCGATCGTTGGCAAGGGCTACCACACCGATGAACAGGTGGTCGGCTACTACAATACCGGAGACCGCATGAAATATTGGGGCAAAGCTGGTGCATTCTGGGGCGGCTTTTGGGGACTTCTATTCGGTTCCGCGTTTTTCATGATTCCCGGTCTTGGTCCGATCCTGGCGGCGGGACCGGTAGTTGCATGGATCGTGGGAGCCCTCGAGAGTGCGGTTGTCGTGGGCGGGTTTAGCGCGTTGGGCGCTGGCCTCTACAGCATTGGAATTCCCAAGGACAGCATCGTAAAGTACGAAGCAGCCGTTAAGACGGATCAATTTCTGCTGATCGCCCGCGGAACGGCCGTGGAAGTAGCGAAGGTCAAGGACATCATTGAAAGCACTCATCCTCTCTATTGCACTTTGCATACCGCTGAAGCAGTAGCGGCATAACGCTAAACGCGTCCGGCCATCGCGAGTCCCGGTGCAACTTGCCGGGATGAGCAGGCTGGACCGATCGCTAAAACAAGGCAGGTCCGATGACGAATGAGACGTTAGAAGTTCCCCGAACCACTCCGCGAAGACGCGGATCGAGCGACATCATACGAACCGTCACTGGCGGTACATTCTCCTCGCTGGTTTTAGAAGCGGCGGGGCCGATCGTGGTTGAGTTCATGTCTTACGGCTGCGTACACTGCCGGGCGATCGAGCCTGTCCTTGAGAAGGTGGCGGAGACGGTGAAGTCCAAAGAGAAGATCTTCAGAGTTAATACCGCAGTCGATGAGGAACTCGCCGACAGCTACGAGATCCAGGGAACGCCAACCTTGATCATGTTTCTGAACGGAAAAGAAGTGGGACGAGTCGAGGGACCACAGCCGACAGTATCGGGTGTCCTGACAGCAGTAACACAGCCATTCGAGTCGTGAAATGGGCCCACTGCCACAAATGCAAACCAAGCCGATTCTCTTATTCAATAACGAGTGCGCCGTCTGCCGCCGCATTGGGCATTGGGTGCAGAAGTCGGCACAAAGCAAATCGGGTGAGACGAGCCTCATCGTACAACCGATTGCCGACGATCCTGATGCGCTGCTGGCGCTCCATCCGGACCTTGACATCTGGGATGCCTATGAGACGATCCATCTCCTCATGCCCGATGGTTCGATGAAGCTCGGCGGAGAAGCCGTTGCCGAGGTTCTGCGGAGTTTGCCCAACACCAAATGGTTTGCCGGGTGTTTCGCCATCAGCATATCTGGATTCCAACCATTTCAGGTGATACTCGACATGAGCTATGCCATCCTGTCGGACGTGCGGCCCCTTTTCGGATGCGAGAGTTGCGGAACCCCAAGCTGGCTGCGCCCGATTGCGTGGATCGCCAAGTGGGCGAAGGGCATATTCGGCGAGAATCACCACCCCCGCCCGACTCCGCATTTCACGTTCCTCGCGGCTAGAGGGGCTCGGCCGCTACCGGTCTTGGAAGAGCGTCCCCCGCCAGCGTCCCACTTCTGAAATTTAGAAGAAGAGAGAAGAGTGACTCCATGTCTGAGAGAACCACTGATGATTGTGCGGCAGTTTATTTAGTCGGAGCGGGCATCGCCTCTCTCGCAGCGGCGGCCTTCCTCATTCGCGATGGAGACATTCCCGGCCGGAACATCACCATTCTTGAGGAATCGGCGAAGATTGGCGGCAGTCTGGACGCAGCTGGAACGCCCACAGATGGCTACACTATGCGCGGCGGCCGAATGATCGAGAGCAAATATCTCTGCACCTTCGATCTTTTCTCCTCGATCCCTACTCTTGATGAGAGCAAAACGGTTACGCAGGAAATCTTCGAGTGGAATGAAACGATGAAAACTTCATCCAAATCGCGACTTTTTCGCAACGGACAAAGGGTTGACGCTCCCAAATTCGGTCTAAGCGAAAAGCACATCCTCACCATCGAACGCCTGGCTCTTGAGCCTGAGGGGCTTCTTGGACGAAGCAGCATTTCGGGCCAGTTCGACGCTTCCTTCTTTGAGACGGACTTCTGGTTTATGTGGTGTACGACCTTTGCCTTTCAACCATGGCACAGTGCCGTCGAGTTCAAGCGCTATCTGGTGCGCTTCACTCATATGGTTTCCGGCTTCAACACACTCGGCGGGATTATGCGCACCGTCTACAACCAATACGACTCGATGGTACGGCCGCTACAAAAGTGGCTCGACGAACGTGGCGTCCGGTTTCAATTCAATACCCGCATCACGGATCTCGATCTCCGCCATGATTCCGAGGGATGTGCCGTTTCGCGCATCCTTTGCGATCATGACGGCTATAAGGATGCGATAGAAATTGGCGAGAAAGACAAAGTGATTGTCACACTAGGGTCTATGACCGATGCTTCCAGTCTAGGCTCGATGGACTCGGCATATTTTGAATCCATCTATTAAATGATTTTGCTTTATTGGTCGGACCGCGACCTTTTTTCGAAAGCGAGTTCCGACGCCCCCCAATAAAGATAGAAAAACCGTGCCAATTGTCAAGCGCGGTCGTGAGGTCCACCGCACGATCTCAGCCCGGATGACACCTCAGTATCCTCTAATTCTTCGAACCTTCGCGGCCGTTCCTCCTGCGCTATCATGATGGGCAATCATGCTTCCATCTCAGAAGATTGAACTCGCAATCTACGAACGGATCAAAGTGCTCGGGTCGGGTGCTGTCAGCATGTCGCTCGGACTCCTAGTCGCAGCAACTGGACAGGACCATGCCACACTTGTGGAGCGTCTGAAGGGTCTGGACGATGAACGCAGGATCAGCTTGACCAAATACTCGGGAGGCAACCCCGAGCCGCGTGATCGTTTCTCCGGTGATACAGCGTTCTTCTACCATAAGGGCTTCCGCGTGAGGTTCTTCCACAAGGGAGGAAATACTTTGAACAGCTTGAAGAAGAAGCCGCTCAGGAAGCGCAGAAGCGATTGGTTTTCATTAGCTGTGGCCAGTACGTGCGGGAGGAGATCCAGCTTGGCGAACAACTAGCTGCGATGGTGAGCGAGCACACGGATTGCGAGGGATACTTTGCTCAGAATCAAAATTCCCTTGCAGGTTTGTCTGCTCATATTTTCCACGCTCTGGAGCAGTGCTCCGGGTTTGTCGGTGTGATGCACTCGTGGAGTGGTTGAAACTTTGGGCGGAAGCAAGCACACACGCGGCTCAGTCTGGATCGAGCAGGAGATTGCTATCGCTGCTTTCTTAACCCAGACCCGCAACCATGAGATTCCCGTGCTCCTGTACACCAAAAAGGGAATTGAGAGGGAAGGCGCGCGAGAGCAACTGAAGCTGAATCCTTTTGAGTTTGAGAACGAATCGGAGGTGTTGGCAGACTTCCTGTCCCGTCTCAAAAATCACACGTTCAAGTGTTAAACACTTCGTTCTAGGAAGCCCCCAGAGTCACGATCTCCGGCCCAGTGATGTACTACTATCCCGAAATCACCGAAGCCAGTTGCCGCCCTACGCGCCCAAGGTAGTACCTTGGTAATTTGCCCTGGAAGTGTACACTTGGTCTGGTGGGACCTCACGAGAACACGCCTAAGGTGAAGGTGCTTTCCCGAGCCATCAACGGGAAACACTTCGAACTGCACGTGGCGCAAGATCTTGAAGAAGATCATCACGTTCTTCAACGAGAATCCGCAATTGTCTGTGGTCCCGGCAATCGATTAAATTGTTTTTCTAATTAGGATACGCACAATCTCCGCATGGCTGGTACAGCCATTTCATTCTTCCTGAGGACAGCGGCCAACAGTGGGTAAATTATCACAGCCACGGCCTGCCGGAGAATTTACGGGCACCTCGACTCCCAATTCGTCCTGCCTGCCGATCCCAGCGTGCTTCACGCGCTTGCCACGAAACTGGTAGATCGCGTGAAAAAGGGAGAGCGATTCACTACTGGCATCCGCGTGAGCGGAGTAATGGAAACTTGCGACGTGCTGTTGATTACTCAGCAACAAAGCTCGCGGGATCTGAAGGAGTAGACCGCGCAAGCAACAGCGGATGTTAAGCGGGATGCCAACGCTGCGGCGGCAGGGATCAGCGAAGGCTGGAGCCGCGACAAGCAATTCGATTTGAACACGGCCACAAAAGACCAACTGCTAAACCTACCGGGCGTGACTGCGGCGAGGATCCGGGGGTACTCAATTTCATGGGCGCGTTCCCTCAGCATCTAAAAAAGTAAAGGTTGGGCCAGCCCACCTATTTAAACATCGCCAGCGCCCCGCAGGCTGTTGGCTGAACTGTTGCGCTTGGCGTCGGACAAGGCGTATATGTGCCCGTGCACGTTCCATTAGTGGACGGACATCCGGGGTAGTAATTTTGCGCTCCTCCTGCCAGGAATATTTTCCCGTCCGCAATTGTGGGGACGACGAATTTGACTGCCCCCTGCATGCCCGCGTCATTATTCGTTGAGCGCGTGTCCCACAGGTAGGGCAGTGACGCCGACGGCGCCCCACTGGGCACGGCACCGTACGCCCACAGTTGGGCGACGGAGGCGGCGTTCCCCGGGTTATCGTTGCTCACGAAGACGTTCCCATAGCCACCTGTATCTAAGCCCCAAACGATGGCGTCTGTGGTAAGGCCCGCGCTATTCCAGGTGACGGCCGGGGCAGCGCCTGGGAAAGCAAAATTGTGGTTCTGTGACGGTGGGACGGGTGTTGTGTTGAATGTACCGTCGCTTTGCAATTGGAGCGCGTTGACCGGATCTGTGGCTCCGGCGACGTAGAGGTAGTTCTGGGCGCTCGATCCGGACCCGGCAAAAAATGCCGCGCCGCCGAACCGCTGACCGGGCCTTATTACGCCGAAGCACTGTCTGATCGTCCCCGCAGCCGGCGTGCTTCCCGTGGTGCATGCGTACTCATCTGGATGGGCCGATTCGCTATCGATCCCTCCCATATTTCCTGAGAAGACGACGTACTGCATACCCTGCTTGCCCGCCGCCACAAGTTCGGGATTGGTCGGGCTGAAGCCCGCAGGCGACAACAGCGTCACCCCCCCAGATCCCAGGTCCCAGTCGTTCGGCACAGCGCGTTGACAATACGGCCCGTTCGTGAAACACCAGCTTGGGCAATTGTTCACAGTTCCGTTTGTACAGGCGACGTTCGTGGAGTTAGAGCTTCCCACGTTGAGCGCGTGGTAATCGGGCGGGGAGTAGAAATCCTGTAGGCCGCCTTTGTTTACCTTGACAACGCTGTTGCTATATTCGCCCGACCCCTGATAGGCGTCATCCCCGTTGCCAGTCACCAAATAGACGTTCCCGGCAAGGTCCGCTGCCGGCGCGGCGCCGCCCATCCATATGCCGCTCTGACAGTCTCTGGTCGTCGCAGGGCAGCTCGACTCAGGGTCAAAAACCGTCTCGATGGGCGTGAATGCGGGTGCCGCGTAATTGTAGGCGAACTCGACCTCGAAGCCGTGGTAAGGTCTATCGTCGCAGTTCGACCCAAATGATACCCAAATGTTGGCGGGGTTCGCGCCCGGGCCAATGACTATCGGCGGACCCAACAATGTGAGCCCCGCTCGCTGGAGGTTCGCGTTGGGCTCGAAGTTCGTGTTGAAGGACTGGGGGTTTAGGATCACGGGACTTCCTGGAATTTCCGCCAGCGTGTCGGCGAACAGACCGTGAAACTTCTGCCGGTAGCTCTTCATACCGGTGCTGTTGTTAATATCCTCGTGGGTCGTCACCAGGTAGATGACCGGCGGCGTTACCGAAACATCGATCACTGGGGTTCCCGTAATCCCGATTTCGGGCACGAGGTTCGTGCAATTAGCTAAAGTGTCGGTATATGGGAGCGCGATCTCTGTGTACCCTGCTCCGAGGTCGCTGCCACTATTTAATTGCATATACCCGCGTTGCGTGCCGGTGTCGTCGAACGCGTAGACGGTATTGTTCTCCGTGGCAACATACACGAGGTTGTAGTGGACGGAGCCTATCAGCATCTGGTGTATGTAGAGCGGCTGCGTGTAGATTAGACCGTCCGTGCTGGCCAGCCATTGAGGCTGCGGGTGGTTCGTGGTGCTTAAGGTGGAAGCCTTGAGTATGGTCTCATTTGCGTTCACCCCGTCCCGGTTGTTGTCGTTATGGTAGGTCAGGACGCAAGCTGCGGAACCAAGGCAATAAGTTTGGGTAAAGGTGAAAGGGTTGCTTTGGGCCAGCGCGCCGACGCCAAGGGCAACCATCGCCGTGATTAAGGCAGGGACCGGGATCGCCAAAATACGTTTCACAGGTTTCTCCTTTTGAGTCGTCGCAACGCAGAGCCAGTTCCCCTGGGTAGGGCTACGTTCATACGCCACGAGCGCGGGCCTGTCAAGGCATTTCGCACCAAAAGGCGAAGTCCGCGCCACGCGCAGTCTTCGCGGCTCGATACAGTCTAGATTTGGGACGTCACGGCCGCTCTCCTCATGTTGACAAGACGGCATCGCCGCAGTAGATTCTAGCGATTGCCGTGAGGCCCTTGCCGAGTTCGGTCTGAGGGCTTGGGCTGGGTAACGCCTCGGTCCGCGCTGTGAGGTGGTTTGTGAGAAGCCGTTGGTCGTTGCTAGGAGCGGTGCCGCTTGTCGTGTTGTTGCTCGGCCGACAACCTTCCGCCCAACAGCGAGCCACTCCCAATCCCGTCCAATTCGCCCCGCCTATCGTCATTCAGTACCCAGCTTCGTATCCGCAGGCAATTGCTTCCGGTGACTTCACCCGCGACGGCTTTCCAGACCTTATTGTTGGAGATGAGTTCGGTGGACTCTATACCAAGCTGGGCCGCGGCGACGGTAGGTTCAAGAGCTGGCGCTATGTATTCCCCCCTGGGCATGACGTGAGCGCCCTGGCCGTGGGGAAATTCGACGGGAAAAACTTGGATGCTGTGGTCAACGATATATCCGACGCGTGGGTGCTGCTGGGTGGCGGCGGAGGCGGTTTTCCACGCGATGGCTGGCTCGACGCGGGCGGCAATTTCGTAGTCGGCTTCGCGGTGGGCGACTTCAACCACGATAGTAAGGAAGACATCGCGGCGCTAGTCGATATTCCTGGCCAGAATTCTGATTCGAGCGTGGTTTACCTGTTTCTGGGAAACGGCGACGGAACGTTTCAGTCGCCCAAGCAGTTGTCGGTCAGCCCTCTGGGTCCCGTGGCCATTCTGGCGGGCGACTTCAATGGCGATGGCAAGCTTGATCTGGCCGTGTTGAGCTCGTTCTTACACGATCACGTGGGGCGAGTCTCGATCTTACTGGGCGATGGAAAGGGCGGTTTTGGCCATCCCATCAGTTTCCCCCTGCTCGGGCTGATCCCTAAATATCCAGTTGCGATGACTCTGGCCGACTTCGATGGAGACGAGACGCTCGACATAGCGCTGGCATACGCCAATTCCGACGCGACCGGTACCAGCTTCGTTCAAATTCTGCTCGGCAACGGAGATGGCACATTCCGTAGAGGCGTGCGTGCGCAGGCCGGTCTCGATCCTCAGGCGATCGCAACGGCCGACTTCAATGGCGATGGGATCCCGGATCTGGCAGTGGCGGACACGACCCACCAGCTAACCTCCAGCTACCTCTCGATCCTCGTAGGAAAAGGGGACGGCACGTTTCAACCCCCGGCCAAGTTCCGCGTGCACGGTGTGGGAGTGTCGGGGGTCACTGTGGCCGACTTCAACGGGGACGGCAAGCCCGACGTCGCCACCGTGAATGGGGACAGCGGGAACGTGAGCGTCCTGATCAATACCACGCCGTTTCGCGCGCCCAACGCCAAGCCGCCGCGAACACATTAGTCCCTACTGTGTCGGCGTCCGGAGTCAAAGGCAATCCGGAGTATGCAATCCCACTCGAAATGACAAGTTTGACGACCACCGTGGTTTCCGTCTCGACCGTGGTTGGTTGAGGAGGTAAAGTTGGTACTTCCTTTGCTTGACCGCGTCGATAGCAGCCAAGATAAGGCGGGGACGCCCGGTCGCTGGCTCAACCTTTGATACATTGCCATTCTCTTGAATGTTCATACGGATAGCGATAGTTCCTTCTCGCTGCGGCATGCATCCGGATGCAGAACTCCCTATGTTCGCGTCAACGAGCGTGCTCTTAACTAGCGTAAACATCGCCGTTGCACTCATTCACCCAAGGATCAAGACAGTTGAAGATCGAACCTCCGATTTGAACGATAACGATGAAGATAACTGAAGATTGAAACAATTGAATAGGAAGAAGGTCGATAGCGTGCAATACCTCAGTAAGCGCTTTAGCGTAAGCTTTGAAAGCGTTCGCCTGTTCTTTTTCGGACTCGATGCTCTTCGGGTCTGCCAGAACTTTGTCAGCCTTCTTGAGATCATCGGCCATTGAAGCCAATTGCGTTCCTATCATTCGGCGTTCCTCGTCAAGTCGCTTCAGGTTTGCGAAAAGTATTGTATGACTGATCCCTGATCCACCAAGCAGGTCGGGGCTGTACTGACTGGGGATCAACACTCTAATGCTCTGAGCCTTCAGCTTTCTGGCAACCGCATTCATTAGTGGAACGTCTTTGATCGTGCCCGGAACACCTACGACGGTTTCATTGATGGCAAATGCGCTTGCCAGGTTTTTAACAATTCCAACTGCTGTCTGGACATCCCCGAGTGAAGCGATCGCTGCGTAGAACTTGTCCTCGCCGCCTCCGCCGCTGGGTGGTGGAGGCTGCAGCGATACCGGATTGAGCAGAGATTGCTGTCCGGTCGTCGCATCTCAGTCGTCTGCCTAATCACGAGGGAGTTCGACGATGACTCTCTACAGACCCGTTCACAATCATCGATGGAATACAGCGCAGATTCTCCTCCTCGATTTCAATGATCAGCACGCGACGGCGTTGCTAGAACACCTCCGCTTTCACAGCCTCCGGACCGACGGCGTCTTGATCTCCGCGCGAACCTGGAACCAAGGCTTCGCGACGTTGAGGCGGAGATACTCTTTCACGTCCTTGCGTTCTACGAATGTCGAGAGACTCACGGCTGATAGATAACCCAGAACGCCGGCGAACGCTAGTAACCGTGGTGTAAAACGCTGTCGAGCGCTCAAACCTGCGCCCAGGTCGGACACCGCGCGGACACGGCGCAACGGACCCCGACGCCACAGTGTCCGAAGCCCCGATTTTCGCGCGTCCGGAACGAGTCGCTTGCGCCCGCGCCACTGACTAGGCGTCAGTCCGCCGGCGTCCCGGTTCGACCGAAAGCTAGTAAGTTTCGACCCATATAATAAGGATCAGCAAACCGCGTCAACCGATGGCATACAGAACCCTAATCGAGCTGGCCCTCGACGAGATGATCTCCGACGAAACGGGAAAGAAGTTCCAGGGTCTCGCCGTCGTCCACGCCAAGCAAAAGTGGCCGCAACTCGTGGCGTGCGAGCGCAACTGGACGGAGGACTCGACGCGTACGCGAGTGCGGAGTTGAACTCGGAGAAGAGGGGCATCGGGCTCGCCTGCTCGATCACGGCCACGCCGGCGAAAGCTGAGGCCGACGCGAGAGAAGCGAAGAAGCACTATCCCGATCTCCGTGTACTGATTTTTTCGACCGCAAAGGAAGTGACCCAGCACACCGCGAGCTTCTGGGCAAAAGACGTGCTGGAAAAGTTCGGGTTGCGACTCATCGTCGTTCCGCGCGAGGAGTTCATCACCTGGCTTCTCGATCCGGCAAACGCCGACATTTGCAGACACCAGTTGGGCATTACGGAGTCGTCCGCAGCGGAGATCGACGCGCTGATCGACCAAGCCCGCGAGCGTATCAACCCGCGCGAGGCGAAGATCGCCATCTACTTGCTGGAACAGATCCAGCGCACCCGGGGCGGCAACCTGTCGAGTTGGCAGCGCTTCCGCATTTTGACCAATCTGGGATGCGCCCACCTCGCGCTCGAGGAAGGCAAGATTGCTGCTCGTTACTTTTTGGACGCGGCGCCGCTGCAACCCGACGACCAGAAAGGAGTCGAGAACGAAGTGCTCGCGTATCACCTGCTTCTCCAGGAGAAGGAGACTCGCGAGAAAGCGGATGCTGCGGTCGAACGATTTCCGAACTCGATGCGCGCCCGCTCGCTGTGGCTTCAGTCCGCGCCGCAGGAGAAAACTTACGAAGAGCTGCTCGACGCAACGCCGGCCTTCATGCGAACCGACGCCGAGATCGCGTCCGCACTATCCAGGAAAGCGATCGCTTGCGGCCAACTCGACCGAGCAATCGAACACGCCAAGGATGCCGTTGCGGACAAGCCGAAGTGGTCGCAAACCCATCTGCTTCTCGCGGGAGTGTATTTCGCGAGGGTCGTGGCGACGGAACGCACGGTCAAGCCCCTCAATGCCGGGGAGAGAGAAACGACCCTCGCCAACTCGCTGTCGCTCGCCGACGACGCAATCTCAGCGGCGGAGGCCGAGGGCCTCCCGTACGTGAAAGCCCACGCATTCGCGATCAAAGCCGAGATCGCTCTGATCCAGGGCCGCAAAGAAGACGCGGCACACTTTGCACGAGAAGCACTCGGTGCGGCACCGGGAGAGTTGAACAGTCGCCTGGCAATGGCCGAGTCGTTCATCGGCATGGGCAGTCCCGACGAAGGCATACGCGTGTTGGAAGAAGCGCACGCGGAGTCGAAGGGCGCTGCCAATGTCAGCTTCATGCTCGGTCAGGCCCTCTTGCATCGCAGCACGCCTCAGGATCTCAACCGGGCATCGAGCACCACCGTGCGCTTCGTTTCGAGAGTCGCTACCGCGCTTAATAGAGCATCGGTCGTCCCTTGGGCGCATCGCACGAAATCTTCTTCCGACGTCACC
This sequence comes from Terriglobales bacterium, assembly GCA_035601995.1. Lineage (GTDB taxonomy): Bacteria > Acidobacteriota > Terriglobia > Terriglobales > Acidobacteriaceae > JABDBE01. The sequence goes on along the minus strand of DATNNE010000032.1, from coordinate 81,374 downwards.
AAGTCGAACAGCGCCTCGCAGGCCCCGTGGCCCAGCTTCGCGCCATACATGTTGAGAGTGATTGCGGTGGTTCTGTAAATGTCTCGGAGTTTGGCTACGACTTCCGATCGCGCCTTGATCATGTCGAGCATCGGCTGGATGTCGGCGACGGTGAGCTTCTCGGGTTGTGGAAGGTGGAGCGTCCAAATGACAGTCTGACCAGGGAACTTCAACTCCATCTGACCGCCCGTGACCTGGAAGCGCCGAGTGTACTTGCTGAGAATCTGCGTGATCTTGCCGACGCGGTTTTTGAGCGGGCTGTTCACCAGCAAAAACGTGTCGCCGGCTTTTTTTCCCAACCAGTTCCTTCGCGCGGTCATCCGACGCCGGAAGCTCTTCGAACTCCTTGCTGGGTTTGTCCGTGTCCTCGATGACGAACCAACCGACAGGCGCATCGCTGTTCTCCGAGTATTCGACCGCGCTTCCGACCTCGACCCTTTCCATCGTAGCCGGGATGTCGGGTGGAGGGGCCGGCGTCAGGCTTCCGAGATAGGCTTTGTGCGCCTCGATCTCCGACGTGTGGGCGCGCAGCACGCGATATGCGTAGTCGACGGCGAGTGTGCCTCGGTTCTGCCATTGCAGAACTCGGACGGCCGCTACCGCGTAGCGCATCGGAAGTTCGTCGGGCGATGGCAGCGTTGCGTTCGTGAGCGGCGCGATGTCGCTAAGTCCGTAGCGCATCGCAATCGTTGCGAGGCGGAGTCTGGCGACACGATGGTCGGGGTTCGCCGCGACGAACTCCTGCAATCTGCCGATTGCCTTCTGGTGGTCGCGATCTTCGAGGTACTGCGACTCAAACTCAAGCAGCTCCCAGTCCCGAAAGCCGCGTTCGTAAAGCGCTTGGATCAGAGCCGTGGCGCAACCGGGCGGCAAGCGCTCGAACGAAGTCCTCCTCTCCTTCGTCGATCCCGATCGGAAGCTCTTCACCAAGGAGTTTGTGCCCGACTACCAGCGCGGCAACGTGCTCGCAGGTTTGCTCGCCGATCGAGCTGAGCACGACAGCGAGTTCAAGGCGGAGCTTTTTCGCCTGGCGAGCGGAGAACTGCCGCCGACCAAAAGGATGCTGCTCGCAAAAGCATTTTCGTTTTTTCAGCGAGAAAACGACTTGGTCGCAGGTCTCTGTGTGCTGCGAGATGACACGTCGGAGGGTTCGCTTGCGAGCCATGCACACAACGAGTCTGCCGTTATTTCTTATTGCCTCCTCTCTTCTAGCGTTCGGTAGCGGTGAACGACTAAAGAACGCGGTGAATTTGTCAACTTTGCCACCTTCAGCGTGGTCGACCGTTTCGGCTGCATTGGGACGCGATGATTACTCTTACTATCCTAGAGAAAGTCGCAATGGAATAAATGTTGCGAACGCTGCGCAGAGCTTGTCGGCAAAGTTCACTTCGACGGGCACAGAATTCCGCTGTTTGAATTCCCGGTGGAAATTGACGCTAAATGGCTATGGATACGGAAGCGCTTTGAGGACGGTTGCTACGGTGAACCCGCACGCACACTTGAACCGTGTAGAGTATCGTCGCGGGGAGGTGACGGAGTGGTATGTGAACAGCCCGGTTGGATTGGAACAGGGATTCACCATTGGTCAGCCGCCGGGTCGATCCAATGGTCAACCCTTGACCGTCGCGCTTACGGTGTCAGGCAATGTAAGCGCTATTTTGAACCAGGATCACGCAAGCCTGCGGCTGACCGGGCCCGGCCAGGAACACTCGGAATGGCTGTATTCCGGACTCGTCGCCCACGACGTGACGGGACGGGAATTACGAGCGTGGCTCGATGTGAATCGGCAAATCCTACTTAGGGTTGATGACACTAACGCACGTTACCCCGTAGTAATTGATCCGTGGATTCAGCTTGGCGAGTTTACGGCAAGTGACGGAGGATCAGAATTCGGCAGTTCCGTCGCGATTGCGGGTAACACGGTGGTAGTAGGCGTGGGTGAGAACGGACAAGAAGCAGCCTATGTATTCGTGAAGCCGCCAACGGGCTGGACCAATATGACCGAGTCCGCAAGGTTGACTCCTTCGAACCAGCGCTCAGATGACCATTTTGGTTTGTCTGTCTCGATCCGAGGCAATACGGTGATAGTGGGTGCCCCAGGCGCGGACCGTGGCCACGGTGCGGCCTATGTATTCGTGAAGCCGTCGGGAGGATGGGAAGACATGACTCAGTCAGCCGAACTAACCGCCTCTGGAGGCGTGGCGGGTGATCTTTTCGGAAATTCGGTTGCCATGGGAGAGGGATTGGTCGCGGTTGGTGCGCCGGGCAGAAATCACGGGCAGGGCGCGGCATACGTGTTCGTCAATTCGGACGGCAACTGGAAAACTGCTGTTCAAGCGGCCACGCTCACGGCATCCGATGGAAAAGCAGATGATGATCTAGGCTTCTCTGTCGGGATAGACGGCGGCACTGTTGTCGCCGGAGCAATTCAGAATGGGACCGGAGCCGGCGTGGCTTATTTATTCGTTGAACCAGCTAGTGGCTGGTCAAGTGCGACCCAGACGGCGGAGCTGTTTTCGGACGGGTCCTCGAAGGGAGACGAGTTCGGTTCGTCGGTATCCGTGAGCGGCAATACCGTTGTTGTCGGAGCGCCTCTAGCTCTGTCCACGCGCGGGAGCGCCTATGTGTTTGTCGAGCCCGAAAACGGCTGGCGAGACATGTCCGAGACGACACAGTTGGTCGTGGTAGATCAAAAATTTCAGCGGAATCAAGAACTAGGCGTCTCGGTGTCGATCTCCTACGATACAGTTGTCGTAGGCTCGCCGGGGGTTCTCCGAGGCGCCGCTTACGTATACATGATGCCAGCCGGGGGATGGATAACAAAGTCAACGATGTACGCCAATGCCAAGCTCCTAGCGTCCGACGGTGGGAACGCCGATGCCCTCGGCTCGGCAGTGTCGGTCAGCGGAAAGACAATAGTGACCGGAGCACCGGGAGCTACGGTCAACCACAATCCAGACCAGGGCAAGGCCTACGTCTTCGGTCGCTGACGTTGAGGGTTAGCCTACAACTGACCTAAGCTGAGGCCAGAGGACCCGTGTCCACAGACCTTCTCTCCTCACAAGGCGATATTCTATCGGGTGTTGAGGGAATTCATCCGCTCGCTGTTCGTGGCCAGTTTTGGCTTAGAGGCTCCATTCCGCCGCCCACCCATTGACAAACAGCAGATATAACGCAGGCGGTCTAACACTAGCGGCTTTATGGCATCTGTGATGACACTCCCGAGAGTCGCGCCAACGCCTGCCAATGCAGTGGATGAGGACGGTAGCCCTCGCGAATCCAACCGGCACTCGCGCGAGCCTCAGCTACGGCCATCGCAAAGAGGATCGGAGTATCGCGCTGGTACGCTGGCTGCATTCGCGAGGGCTACCGCCCACATCCACGACATTGGCAGCCTCTGGCACAACTGGTGGGCGTTTCAGCGGATGAGTAGTTGACAAACCAGGCATTCGATATCCTTTGGAGACAGGCCCCGGCGTGGCATTTGTCCAAAAACGAGAATCCTGATTCATGTAAAGAAAGACGCTGTGGATATGAGCCCGAAATGTCTTGACAAGCAAGATTTTGGGAGGATAATTCGCGTGTTGTCTCGGTACGGGCCCCTGTTTGAACTCTCGCGACCTCCTGGAGGCCTCCATGTTTTCTCCGCTTCGCACCCTGTGGGTAATCGTGCTTTGTGTTCTCGTCCTTACCTCGCTCACCCCTGTCTCGTATTCCCAAAACGTAACGACGTGGCACAACGACACCTATAGAACTGGATGGCAGCAAAATGAAACTATATTGACGCATTCGAATGTGAGCGGCACCAACACATTCGGCTTGCTTTGGCAGTGGAACGTAACTGGAGATGTCTACGCTCAGCCACTTGCGGTCACTCTCAATCAAAGCATCAACGGCTGCAACAGCAACATGCCTCCGTGTAGCCTAGTTTTCATCGCGACAGAACAGAATTGGCTATACGCTTTTGACGCCGGTTCCAGCTCGGGAACGGCGGTTTGGAGTCGAAGCCTCGGTGCTTCTGTGAGTTGCAGCGGGTCTTCCTTCGGGCCTTGCAGCCGGGGTTATAACGGCACTAATGTGGGTATTACTGGGACGCCCGTTATTGACTTGAGCGCCAGCCCCAAGACGCTGTACGTTGCGGCGGCGGTGCAAGGCTCATCATCAATATCGTACGAGTTATTCGCAGTTAACATCATAACGGGTGCCATCCTTGGAAGTACCACAATAGGAGGAACGGTTGACGGTTGGGCTCCCGTTAGCCATTCAACTTGTGACTACTCTAATCCTACTGTCGGCGAAACAGTGTCTTTCGACTCCAACCACGCTCAGCGGGCATCTCTGCTGTTGGTAGGAAGTGGCAGCAGCGCCGTTGTGTATGTAGCGTTCTCACCGTCCGGTGGACTCTACGATCCCGAGTTCGAGAACGGATGGCTGTTTGGCTACTCTTTCAGCGGTACCGGCTTCCCGCAGCCAATCATCTTCAATAGCACACCCTGGGGTACCGGCGGCGGTATGTGGGGTTCCGGGGCGGGACCGGCTTACGACGGCAGTTCCATCTACACCTCCACAGGAAACGGCACGTTTAGCTACGATACGCCAGGCGACGAGCAGGCACTAGCAGTCCTCAACTACGGAGACAGCTTAGTCAGACTTAATCCGAGCAGCCTTTCGGTTTTGGATTACTATACTCCAAGCGACGTGCTCTCCTACAACAGTGGGCAGGGTCTTTGTAAGGCTGATAAGGATCTCGCTTCTGGGGGAGTTTTGGCAGTTCCTCCCATGTTTTTTACTTATAACGGAATGAACATACTGATTAATGCGGATAAGCAATCGAACGTATATGTTGCCAACTCGGCTGATTTGGGACAGTACAACCCGAGTGCTACAAGCAATATCGAGACCGTCCTTACGCCTTGCAAGGGCAACCCCTGCGTGCAGCCGTTAACCGCGAATCAGGGCTATTGGGTCAGCCCAGCATATTGGAACGATGGTACAAACTCTTGGGTGTACTACTCACCGGTTAATTGGAAAGTATCCAGCACTGCGCCGTATCCAATCTATGGTTATGAACTGGTTGCAACGGGAACTACGGGTCCGATTCCGCAGACAGCGACAGCCCAAACGACGGCTGCCAACGATCTGTTCTGCCAAACCTCTCCAACACCCTCGGTTTCGTCAAATTCAGCTTCGTTAGGTAACAGTGGCATAGTATGGGCTATAGAGAACGGCAACTCTGATAACCCCCCAGGTATCGACTGTGGCGGCGCAACCAAGGCTGCGGCATTGCACGCGGTCAACGCAACCACTCTCGCGTCGCTTTACAACAGTAGGAACGTGGCCACCCCGATCGGCGTGGCGTCATCATTCTCTGTCCCTACGATCTTCGAAGGTCGGGTGTATGTGGGAACGACTGCCACAACCGCAAATAATCGACCAGCGAAGGCGGTATCAGTGTTTGGGCTGTGTAACAGTCAAGGTGGCGGATGCGAGCCTTAGGAACAGCAGGAACCGCAGTTTGCGTTTCACTAGCGGTCATCGCTGCATTGGCGTTTTTTTCTCTGGTCGGCAATGCGCGGAGCCAATCGAAAAAAGCGCTAGCCGATTCTACGATAACAACCAGCTCCACCTGCTCCCCCGCTCCCTGCGTCCTTCCGCCCACGCAAGCCTCCGAGGGCGGGAACCCCGTAACGGATACCCCCATCGTGGCCAATCCCTTGAACTCGAATCAACTGCTATTGGGCAGCGTGGATTACAACTGTCCAGGCTCGGCCTTGGGCTTCCATCTCTCGCGCAACGGCGGCTCGACTTGGAAACGCGTCGTATGTATGGCTGAGATCGTAAACGGCCAGAACATTTACTTGCCATCCGATGAGCCTTCCGTGGGCTACGACCGAGAGGGGAATGCATACGTTGCTGGCATCTACTTCGACCAAGAGGGTGCCGGTGAACACGGCTTCGCAGCCGTGGAGAAATCAAGCGACGGAGCCCGCTGGACGAAACCAGTCGTGGCCTTGCGCCTACCCGGCCAGACCTTCCCGTTCGAGACACGAATGACAGTGGACGCCAGTCCAAAAAGCGCTCGGATGAACAGTCTATATGTGTCCGGGGTCATGTGGGCCGATCAAGGCTATAAAAACCAGGTCTGGGTCTCGCACTCCACCGATAGCGGCTCTACCTGGACGCAAGCTGCAGTTGACCCACTGCAGATATATCCGCAAGAGGACCGCCTCACTCGCCTAACTGTGGGCAAAGACGGCTCAGTATATGTGACGTGGGTACGGATGGGGTGCGGGCACCCTTGCCAGGTAGCCTATTTCATGTTTTCAAAGTCAACCGATGGAGGCAGCAACTGGTCGTCGCCCGAGCGAATAGCAAAGGTGGTGATGCATGATTGGACTCTGCCTATCACCTACGAAAGGGCCTACAACTATCCGGCCATCGCAGGGGACAATAGCGACGGTCCCTACAGTGGGAATTTGTATGTCGCCATGTACACTTGGGCCGGGACCTACCTCCGCGTGCAAGTGATTCGCTCAACCGATGACGGGAATACTTGGTCGCAACCCGTGCGTCTGGCCCCAAAGGGCGACACCCACGACCAATTTTTCCCAGCGATTTCCGTGAGTTCGACAGGGAAAGTCGGCGTCAGCTGGCTCGACCGTCGCAACGACCCTAAGAATATCGACTACCAAGCCTTCGCGGCCATCTCCGATGACGGAGGGCAGAGCTTCGGTAGGAATTGGCAACTGACCAAGGCGTTCTCCAACCCAAAAACCAATGGCACCGAGAACAACTGGATGGGCGATTACACTGGCAACACTTGGGCCGGAAACGACTTCATCGCCGCGTGGATGGACAGCAGCAATGGCGTTGACATGCAAGAAGAAGTAGGCGGCGTCCGCCTGAAGTGACCGCCAGCACTACCGCCGCTCGCTTTCGCCTCGTCTGGCCTTGAACCGCTGATAGCTGACGCGTGACCAGCCTAAGTTATTCCAGTCGGAGTCAAGTTTCAATATCGAAGTCAGAGGGCTGCGAGGTTTAAGTGAGGAATATCGGTTTCTTAGTGTCGGCGGTTATTGTGCTCGCCCTCGCGCTGGCGACACTTCTCTGGCCGCACTATCTACAAGTCCTGACCAACGTTGCCTATGTGAGCGAGGAGGAAGGCGGGATAAGCGTAATCAACTTGAGCACGCTGAGGGTGACTCGCAGGGTCCAACCGAGCGATGTCGCGCCACGAGGACTCGCTGTGTCGCTCGACGGAAAATACGTCATGACATCGAACAAAAATACCAGCGACATGGCGGTCTTCAGTACACCAAGCCTGCGTTTGCTTAAACGGATTCACATCGGAGAGAGCCCCGAATTCATCAAGATCAATCCTGCTGGCGATAGGATCTTTGCGACTTTCGAACCCAGTTCGGACGGTGGACCTCCGGGAGCCGCGAAAGCCGACACGAGCGGTCATGACGAAAATGGAGCCCCCGCTCAGATCGCCTCATTTCATATTGGAGATTGGGCGCCGGGTCCGGTTTCTACTGCGGGCCATGAAACGGAGGGCATCGAATTTTCGCGCGATGGAAAGTTGATGTTGGTAGCCAATGAATCGCAGGAAACCATCGGAGTATTCGAAGAGGCCACCGGGCGGCATCTGCGAGAAGTCGATCTAAAGGCCTACGGAAACCGGCCGCGCGGCATCAAAGTATCTCCGCAGGGCAACCTGTACGCGGTGACGATGGAAAGCTCGGGGACGTTACTGACAATGGGCTCAAACTTCAACGTAATCAAATCTGTGCTGACAGCAGCGAAGCCCTACGGAGTTGCGTTCGACCGCGCGGGCAAGCGTGTTTTCGTTTCAGCGGCGCTGGTAGGCAAGCTCCAGGTGTTTGCGGCAGATTCTCTCCAACTCCTCGCGGAGGTGCCCACGGGAAAGAGGTGCTGGCACTTCACATTCACACCGGACGATTCAAGGATTCTATTGGCTTGCGGGCGGTCGAACAATGTGGTTGTCATCGATGCGAGTTCATACAAACTGGTTGAGACAATCGAAGGATTCAAGCTACCGTGGGGCATCGTGACCTACCCGAGGTCATACGGCAGCTTGGGATTGCCGTAAAACAGCAGTATCACCGGAGAGCTCCGCGCTCCCGTGAAGGAATCAAAAACGGGTAAAGATCGGACCGTGGGTCTGTACGCACACTGCAAACAATAACGGTCGATGTTGCAAAGAGGTAACTCAATCAGCATGGCAAATCAACGAACCACAAGAATGCGCCGACTTGTCGTATTTCTAGGCATGGCTCCAATTTTTTCTCTGTGCTTACGCGCTCAAGAGGCGACCTGGCGGATTGATCCGCTCCACAGTGGGGCCCATTTTAGCGTTCGTCACCTGATGATCTCAACGGTGCGCGGTGAATTCACTGGCATCACTGGATCGGTGACCTATGATCCCAAGCCTGAGCGCGGGACACCGTGGAAGCCGCCATCGACTGCTCCACCGTGAACACCGGAGTCACCAAGCGTGATGCTCAATTAAAGAGTGCCGATTTCTTCGACGTAGCCCGCTACCCTGTGATGAAGTTCAAGTCCAAGCGGGTGGAAAAGACGGGCGATGGCAGACTCAAAGTGACGGGCGATCTGCCCATTAACGCCACCACTCAAGAGGTAGTTCTGGATGTGGAAGGCCCGAGCGCATCCGTCCGCGATCCACGCGGCAACGAGAAAATCGGCCTTGCTGCCAGCACTCAGATCAGCCGCAAGAAGTTCGGGATCATCTGGAATGAGGCAATGGAATCGGGCGGAATCGCGGTCGGCGATGAGGTCTCCGTCAGCCTCGATCTTGAGCTAATCAAGAATACGAAACCGCAGTGACCCCGTATCGGTCTAGTTCGAGGGTGTAGCACTTCCCCTCGTGCCCCTATACCCCATCAACGAATGACGCCTCCGGTATGAGCGGGCGGAGCCTGCAGCCCTGCCTCGAGACTGGTTAGTGCAGACGATGGCTCCTGGATAGCCGGCAAACCCTGACTTGCGCCGGTGATGATGGCGACAGATTTTGTATTGCCCATGTCCCTGCCTCTTCCAATAAGAAATTGCGTGTTCGTTTCGGCAAGTACCTAGGACGACAGGGTCTCCCGCACCGCTTCCAGGATTATGTTGATCACGAGTTTTGGCTCCGTGTACATCGGGCTGTGGTCCACAGGATAGGAATGGACTTTCGCCCGCATCCGATCGGCCATGAATTGCTGTGTCTTCGGATTGATCATGCGATCCTCTTCGGCAATCAGGAACCACGAAGGTTTTGTTCTCCAAGTCGGCGTTGGGGCTGGTTCTTGAATGCACTGAACCGCGATTGGCCGTTGCACGGCAGTTGCAATGCTTGTTTGTTCGGCAGAAGCCTTGTGGGCAACGGCCTGGCGAAAACCACCGTCGGGAATCCATATAAAACCGTGAGAATCCGGCGCCAACTTCGGCGATTCCGGGGGCTTTGGGTCGCGATAGAAAACCTTAGCCACGGTCTCGCCCTCATCCGGAGCGAGCGCCGCGATATAGACCAGAGACTTGACCCGGTCTTCCCGCACGGCGGCGATTACGGCGCCAGAGTAGGCGTGTCCGACCAGGACCACAGGGCCGCTGGTGCGCTCCAGCACCTGACTCAAACCCGTAGTGTCGTTGGTTAGGGACGTCATCGGGATCGCCGCACAGATGACGTGAAGACCATGCCGTTGCAAAGGCAGAATGACGTTGCGCCAACACGACCCGTCGGCCCATGCCCCGTGCACCAAAACTATTGTTGAGTTCGGAGGAAATCCACTCGTCTTGGAAGCATGAGAGTTCGCTCTAGCCTGTTCGCTGTTTTGCGCTCGCGCAAGTTTAATGAGTGAGCCATCGAGAGTAACACCCAAAGATGCAGCCGTGAGCGAACCAAGAAATTTCCGACGCTCCATATCTTCTCCTCTCCAAATTAGTGGTGCCCCCTAACTCGTATCAGTGATACTTTGGCCCCCCGTCGCCGAAGAAAGCAGACGTCACCAATGGTTGGCCCAGCACTCGCTTTGACCGCTCGCCCGGCGAGCCATCTAGATGCACCTTCTCCATAACGGCATCAGCAACCTGCTCTCCGATAATGTTGCCGGCAAGCATGTCCTCGCGGAAGTGGACGCCGGCCCACACCCGTGCGTTATTGACTTCCGGAATTAGATATTCGTATTCCGAGCGCTCATCAGGAAAAAATTCTTGCAGCACGGTAACAGCTGCGCCTACATAGGTTCCGTGCCCGGCCGGGTACGAGGGATGCTTCGGCGTCAGAATGACGGTTGGAAGACCCGGTTCCAGGAGGGCCGGCCGCGGACGAAGATAACGAAACTTCTCGAGCAAGTAGGTGGGCATTGAGCCTGACTCTCCGCGTTTGAGATCGAGGCGTACCGGCAGATGCGACTTTTCCGGATGGTTGGTCGCCCAACCGGAACTATCCAGAAACGGGCTTCTCGGAAGTAAACGACTTGCGTGCGCTCGAAGACGCAGAGCGTGGCGGTTTCCGAAGAACCAGCTATTTTTGACGATAGAATACATTATCGCGTCCAAAGCAGACGCATTCACGAACGACTCTTCGACCTTCGGTCACGGCCGATGGAACGTTTCAGTCTCGATAGCTGCACCAGCGAGCGCTGATGATTCGAATTGAACGTAGAAATCCCTGCTTTCCACAGGCAGCCATTCATGGGCCTGCAGTTTACGGATCGCCTCCGGCAGACTATTGGATTCGCGTAGCGCCCAAATGAGAGCGTCGAATTCCGCGAGCCAGCAATCTTGCATTTGAACGGTACCGATGTGGTCACGAGCGATTACTGCAAACGACATCTGCGACAGGTTGCCAGTCTGCGTCAGGATACCGTGTTCCTGCAGAAAATCGGGTGACGATTCCAGGAATTTACGAACGTCTTGAAGATGGTTCGCTGTGCTGTCAATGATAAATAATGCTGAAGATCACCCATCAACCATTTTGCTGCTGACAGTTTACGTCCCATAAAAGAGGTTATGGGTCGGAAAAGGAGCCACATCACTGCGATATGTCGGAACGGCTCACGACAAGGAAGTAACCATAGATGATCGCGAATAGCACGTCGAAAGCAAACGCTGTTCGTCCGACCGACGGTTTGAAAACTCCGCCTGCCAGGGCAAGGTAGGCAACAATGCTCTTTAGCACAAACCATGTGAACAGAACAGGAATCACTACGGTTCGGACTACTCTCATCTGTTGCGTAGTGCCGGTCCAAGCCAAAAAACCTAGAGCAAAAACTGCCGCCCCGGCTGTGCGGCTGGCGTTAGTTCCCGAAACACTTTCCGAGGTCCCATACAGCCTTGCCATCCGGTGGCTGGCGAACACGAGACCACCGCCAAGAACCGTCAAAACGATAGCCGAGAGGACCAGAATCGCTTTGAGCTTCCCAGGCAAGAGAGGCGACCCTTTCGTCATAGAATTGTTCCCTAAAAGCTGATCAACCCGCTGTCCGCGGGCTGTATTCCCGGGACCGTTTCACCAAAAGGAGGAAGATAAAACAGTGCAGCACCAAACCCAGCGGCACATAGAAAACCGGGATATACCAAAATGCTCCTAGGCTGCCCCCGGTTCCGGCCAAGCTGCCGCGAAGTACTGAGTGAAGAAATTCGAGCGATCCAAATATGTTAAACACCCAAACGATTCCGAGTGCCTGAGATTGCCGTAAGCGCACGAGAATAAAGGCAGCAAGCGCAAGCAGAAAGGCAAGAAAATCGCCGTAAGCCTGATAGAACGCAAATGCAGATTGTGTGACCGCCGGATCGACCACGCCGGGTACCAGCGACATCAGGCCCAAATATCGCGGCAGGAAAGGAACGAGAAGCAACAGAAGCGCTTGCGTAAAGGGCAGTGCACTCAAGAACGGCCAAGCATACCATTTGCCTAGCAGGCTGAACACAAGAAGACTCATCCCGAATTCAACGCCGAAATTTACAAATGGAGGCATAAGAAACGTCCTGCTCTCAGGAGCACTATCGGGCGGAGATCACATCCGCCTCACCGTCGCTTCTGGCTCGAAAAGTTGCGCGGGACGATCAGAATCCCGATCATTGCCCCTCCAAGTAAAGGCAGCTCTCCACCGCTGCCGCACGACACGCGCTGAGGATTTCGTCCGAGAACCCACGATCCTTGACGGCCCGCGCGAGCATGAGTCCGCCAACGCTGAGCGCGATGGCCGAAATCGCATGAGTGCGGTCGGGGGCTTCGGAATTGACTCGTTGCGCCACGGTTTCAACTAAGTCTCGCAGGTGCCGCTCGAATACTGTGCGCGTAGTACCGTTACTGCGCACGACTTCCGGTGTGAGTGCGGGCATGGGACATCCAAGATCTACAGCATCGCGGTGCCCCCCGCTCAGATAGAAGGACGTGAATTCGCGGACCCACTCCCATCCGCGTAGGCTTCGGAGTCGGTCCGGCCAATCTCTACGAGACTGACGAAAAGCAGCGTCCAGTGCCTTAGCAAGCAGACCCTGCTTCGAACGGAAATGCGAATAGAAGGCGCCAGCGGTCAGGTTGGCTGATGCCATGACGGCATCGACGCCGGTCGCCGCATATCCGTGGCCTCGAAATAGGGCTGCAGCAGCTTCAAGAATTCGGTCCCGAGTCTGCCGTTTGTGATGGAGTGGGTAGCGCACCGCACAGATAATATTACGATCGTAATTCTATGTCAAGCTGGCCTTCTGTTTCGTTCTCCGTATGTGTAGTTGGGAAAGGCGATCCCTGCAGCGGTAACAATAAAATGCCCCTTGTTACCAGTAACCGAGCCAGTTTCCAAGCAGGAAGTTGGCAGTTCTTTCCCTTCTTCGTCGGTCAGCAGGTGACAGGCAATGTTGCATTCCTGTCTTAGGTATTCGCGAAAATCAAGCTGACTTTACAATCGGCTCGCCCGTTCTGGTAGCGTGTGATAGAGGACGTTATCACACGCTTATATCAGAATCGTGCCTACCTCAACGGACGATACTCTCGTCGACCTAGAATGGCGCCTAGGTTAGTCTCACGCACAAATTTTGATTTTCCTGTACGCCGAGCTATCCGAACGGATAGTGGACCTATCCAATCGGATAGACTGCAAAGGCCTCGAACCTAACAAAATCTGAACAGATTCGAGGCCATTTCAATTAGTTACGTATAGCACATCTAGGGACCTAGCCTGTGAGTGTTTGTTGGCCAGTTGCGTGCTACTTGAAGGCTTTGTTACGAAGCGATCCACCGTCTGGATTCTCGGTTAGCGGTGCTCCGTTCGGCGCGTGCCAGATTTTTTCATAGCCTTTCATTCGACACGTGAAACGGTGATCTTGCTCGCGACACTATTCTTTGGTGGCGTATGGCAAATTCAGCAGCATACACAGAGGATTTAGGACCCTCATCTGCTTTGGCCCGCCTCCGGTGGCTCGCGACACTCCAGTTCCCCAAACACGACGTTCGGTTTTGCGGCGTGTGCTGTATGGCGGCGTCTCCTTCGACATAGAGTTCGGTGGCGTCTCTAGCAGGTTAGACAATAGAAAGGAATCTGGTCGAGAAGACATACAGCATATTTTGGGCAGCGGCGTTCGCTGCCGAGAGGAGAGTGAAATGTCGTCCGTTAGTTTTGCGGATGTAAAGCTTAATGGCCCAACCGAAAGGCGTTTTATGTCCACTCCGAAGAGTCGACTTCCGCTTGCCGGCAGTGAGAGTGCTCCGCAAGAGAGATAGGTCGGTACCGATGATGGACAATTGGCTGAAGGACGGGTGGCTTAAGGGCAAGTACTATTTGGGCCTGCTGCTCGCAAGAGGGCTAGCTGTTCTGCTCGTCCGGGCAGAGGAACACCAAGACTGGTCTACCGCCCAGGCCAGCCTCGTAATAATCCTGTCACTGTTGGCGCTAATGGCTTGGGTCTGGTGGAAAGAGAGCCATCCTGCGTGTCAGTTGCCAGTCGAGGCTAAGACCTATGATCGAGCTACAAACAAAGCGCTGCTATGCGTCGCAATCGGGTTCGCCGCGCTCATATTAAACGCCAATCGCAAGGACCACTGGGAACATGGGGGGTGTAGCTCGGGCAATCGTGTATGGGGCCCTGGTCGCGGGTGCTTTTTTCATCGGGGGAGTACTGTTAGGTTACCTATTCGGGCTTCGCCCGGCAGGCTATTCTCAGGGCCATTCGTCGAACTCAACCTCGCCGCCTCCCACCAATCTCGAGGAAATTGCGGATTGGTTGACGAAGCTATTTCTGGGTGCCGGTCTTGTCGAGTTGACCCGTTTGCAAGGGCCCATTAAACAGCTTGCTGTGTTCATGGCTCACGGAGTAGATGCACCCCGGAACAAAGACCCGGGCAGCCCGGCCATAGCATTGGCCATCATGGGTTTTTTTTCGGCCAACGGACTTCTCTACGGCTATCTTTGGACGCGATATCAGCACGCGCTTAAGGAAGGGGAGCGGTCTGTTGCTGTGAAATCCCCCCCAGCGGATGCACACGAGTCTGACACAGGATAGCCGGAAGCTCTTTCTGGGATTCCTTTACTAACAATTTACAGTGACCGGAGGTAGTTTTTATGATCGGCGGATTCTTTCAAATCACAATCCCAGTCCTCTCGTTGGCAGCGACATTGGCGATCAGCACCGACGGGACCGTCCCAATGTACGATCTTGTTTTTGACTCGGCGGGCAGCCTCTACGGTACGACGGCTAGCGGCGGCAGTTTTAACCTCGGGAGTTAAGGGGCCCCACAGTCGGTTAATTCATTCACTCTCGAAAGAATCGGAAATAAGTTTTGTGACGAACATAAACGGCAAAGCGTATGCAATGAACGCCATCACCCCGATGAAGGGGTGGAAGACTCCTATCTTGCGAGTGTTCTTTTTCGTTCTGGGTGCAATCCCGTCACTTCAGGCGGGCCTGAAGAACCTGTCCTTTATTCACTTCGCACGCTGGGTGATCATAGGCCGTGATCAGTTTCCACGCCTCTTGGCGCAACAGCCTCGCGAAAGCTTGCACTACGACTATCTGATATTCTTCAGTAACTTTAACGGTACGTGGAACCAATACATTGACGCCTTCTCCGCCGTCCTTTCCGCGGGATTGAACTCGATTTGGAAATGGAGCGAGAAATTCCCCGGTTCGGTGCCGGTAACACCTTTCAAGAGTTATATCGCCCAGGTTCAGTTCGACACCGATTATTACTACAACGCGTATCCCAGGGCGGCGACGAATGACGTCAAAGCCGCGCTTCGAGTGCGAGAAGCTTTGAACGACTTCGCTAAGACCAGTCAGACTCTTTCACCCGCTGAGTTCGAGAATGCCTATCTGGAATTTCTGGTCCGGGTGCAAGTCGACCTCGGCTCCACAGGTATGGCTCCGGTAGGTACGTAATGGCAAACCAGAGTGGACAAATATACGGCCTCACAGTACTTTCGCCTATTCTTGAACGTGATGGACTCGACATTAGTCACGCCACGGCGTTGCGCTGGTATCTAGCCGGCTTGCCGCGAGACCACACCAGCCCGTTAGCTCGAGTTTCCGGCACACACTTTGCGCGGCTGGTCGTAATGGACGATGTGGTCTTTGTGGGCGCGCCAGCGCGCGAAGAACACCTTAAGTCTCGCTACCTGATTTTCGAGACAAATTTCGATGGCGATCTCGATCCGTATCTCATACGCATGGCACAGGAAGTCCCGGACTTCGTGAACTCGGTTTGGCAACATTGCGTGGGCTATCCCGGAGTGGCGGATCTGGCCGCGTTCGCCACCTACATGAAGAAGTGTCAGATCGAAACAACTTTCTTCTTCGCGGACGTGAATAACAAGACAGTGCAGGAGAACCTGAAAGCGCTACAAGTTCAGTCTGCCCTTGGCCACTTTGTCGAAAGTAACCAGGGCAAGCCCGCAGCCGAGGTTCAGAAATCGTTCGGCCTTCTCCTGGATCGTTTGGCGAAAGCGCCCGCACCGCTGCCCGGCGGCATTGACTCAGAGAAAACCGCCGCGGAGGACCGGCCCTATGATTGATAGCACAATGATCGACAATACGAAGATCGACGTTTCTGACATCCAGGGCTTCGCTCTGAAGGGCTATAACCTTCCTTTCGCCCGTTATCTGTTGTTGGAGTTCTTACATGCCGAGGCTGGCCAGAACTTCATTGGGCAAATCGTGCAGTACCTCACTACCGGAGAGCGCTGGGATGAAAAGCCCGCCGCTGCCGTAAACATTGCGTTTACCCACAAGGGTCTCGCCAAGCTTGAACTCCCGGAAGCAACGTTGCTCAGTTTCCCCGTGGAGTTTCAGCAAGGCATGAGGGAGCGAGGGCAAATTCTGTATGACACCGGGAAGAACGGTCCCGAACATTGGGAAGCGGTCTGGAGAGAAAACCAGGTGCATGTCTGGTTGGCGGTGAATGCGCAGACTCGGGCAACGCTCGATCAGCAATGCGATTTCCTGCTGAGGATCATGGACCGGACCGGCGGCGCGAAGCTGGTACAGGCGCAGGACGCGGGCTTAATCTTCATCGACAACAAGCCCACCGCAAAGGAGCATTTCGGTTACACCGACGGATTTGGGAACCCGGATTTCAAGGGCGCAGAACGGGAGTGTGTCCCGGGTCAGGGCAAGTTAACCAAGAGGGGCACATGGGAACCACTCGCCACCGGCGAGTTTTTGCTGGGATATGCTGACGAATCGGGCGAGCTTCCGGTCGCGCCTATCCCGCATCTACTGGCACGAAACGGCACGTTTATGGTCTACCGCAAGCTGCATCAGAATGTGGCAACTTTTCGTACCTTCCTCGAACAGAAAGGCCAGCTCTATCCAGGCGGAAAAGAAAAGCTGGCTTCGAAATTTATCGGCCGCTGGCGCGACGGAACTC
This sequence comes from Terriglobales bacterium, assembly GCA_035601995.1. Classification (GTDB taxonomy): domain Bacteria; phylum Acidobacteriota; class Terriglobia; order Terriglobales; family Acidobacteriaceae; genus JABDBE01. Next base: position 64,447 of record DATNNE010000032.1, on the reverse strand, counting down.
CGGTCGAGATTTCTCCAGACCGCCCGGACCCCGCCCTGGTCGCGGATAATGATCGGAACACCAACTTCACCTACGGTAACGATTTGACTGGTCTGCGCTGCCCAGTTGGTGCCCATATCCGGCGCGGGAATCCGCGGGATGCGTTTGGGTTCCACGGTGAACTTGTTAATCGCAGGCGCATCATGCGCCGCGGACTTCCCTACGGAACATATGTGCCCGAGGGTCAACCAGTTCGCGATGCGGATGATCGCGGCATCATCTTTATGGCATTGAATGCGAGCCTGTTCCGCCAGTTCGAATTCGTTCAGCAGCAGTGGATCGAATACGGAAATGATTTGCACCAGGGGAACGATAAGGATTTGGTGATCGGAAACCACGGAGGCAAGGGGAAGTGCGTCCTGCAGGGTACGTCCGATCCCCAGAACCCGGCGTTCATCTGTGCGAACCTGCCTAACTTCGTAGAACTGCGGGGCGGCGATTATTTTTTTATGCCTAGCCTGACGGCGCTGCAGATGATCGCTAGCGGGAACGTCGACCCGAGATAAGGAACGCGATAAGTAAAGATTCCAATGTTCGAAAACCTTAAGAGCACTCTCGAACGGATTGACGCCGAGTGTGTTGAACTCACTCGTGACGTGCTTGACTCAGTCGATCGCGAACTCGCCAAGGTACAGGGCGAGGCTATGTCCTTTCTCGACGGACTCAAAGCACACTTGATCCAGCATCCTGAGCCAGTCTTCGCCATTCTCCGCAGAATCAAGCCCATTCTTCTCATCAAGAATGTTGCTCTTGTCACGCGCTTTGCGGACGTACAGGAAGTGTTGTCGCGCGACGAGGTGTTCCTCGTTACGTATGGCGAGAAAATGAGAGTGGTGACTGGCGGGGAAGACTTTTTCCTGGGTATGCAGAATTCACCCGAGTACACGCGCGACGTTTCGCATATGCGCAGTGTGGTTCGCCGGGAAGATATTCCTGGGAGGATCGCTCCCTTCGTGCAGAAAACGGCCAGCGATCTGATTGCAGCAGCGGGCAACCAAATAGACGTAGTCAAGTTGAGTAAAGATGTGCCATCGCGCTGGATTGCCGACTACTTCGGCTGTCCCTCGCCTTCGGAGCAACAGGTAGAGGCTTGGGCAAGTCTGATTTTCCAATATCTTTTCGCGGACCAGGATAATGATCCAAAGGTTGCTCAGGCAGCGACTCAAGCCGCAGCAGCGGTACGCGACTGGCTAGATGAAACGGTCGCTGCACGAAAAGCAACGCGAACTGCCAAGGATGATGTGCTCGGTCGTTGTTTGGCCCTCCAGAGTGTTGGCTTGCCGGCCATGGACGATGTCAGCATTCGAAATAACCTGTTAGGGTTGTTAGTCGGCGCGATTCCGACGACTTCCAAATGTTGCGCTCAGGCGCTGGATCAATTGTTCGAGCGCCCCGAGCATCTGAGGAGTGCGCAAGCCGCGGCGCTCGCCGACAATGATGCACTGCTGCGAAAGTATGTATTCGAAGCGCTCCGGTTTAACCCCAATAATCCCGGTCTATTTCGTTTGGCTGCGGAGGACTATCGACTGGCTAAAACATCACTTCACGGAACCACCATTCCGAAAGGAACCTCTGTGATTGCGGCCACGCAGTCGGCAATGTTCGACGAGCGCATGGTTGATCAGCCGAACCAGTTTCGTATTGACCGGCCCGAATATTTGAATATGCACTTCGGGTACGGTCTTCACAGCTGCTTCGGACAGTATGTCAATCGTGTGCAAATACCGGGGATATTGAAGCCGCTTCTAAAGTGTCCCGGCTTGCGGCGTGCTGGTGAGTTGCAATATGACGGGCCGTTCCCATCGAGCTTACCGGTGAGCCTCGACTAGCCATCTGCGGTAATTTGCTACCCAGTATGTCGCGCTTGGAAGACGGAGAATCGAAGTGTTGTGGAGCGAGCGAGAGCAATGATTCCAGTTTTGATCACATTTCCTCCTAGCCTCGACAGCGAAACGAGCCGCTTTCTAGTCGAGCACTACAGAGTCGAGAGCAGTGAAAAAAGGCACACCCTGATCTTCTCGTCTTTCATAACGCTGTGGCACGCGTGCACTCCTGTATTCCCTTTGCTCTACGGCGATTCATTCAAGCTCGTGGGCCCCCGGCCCATAGTCGACCATTTCGACCCCAAATCTCCGCCGTGTTTAAGGCTATTGCCCACTGACCCGAGCGAATTGCACCAAGTCGAGTCAGACTGGACTCGCTTCAATGCCTCGCTGGCTTTCGCGACTGCCAGTTTCGCCTATTACTACCTGCTTCCCCACCGCGATCGCATGATTCGGCCGCTGACAGAGTTCCGGCTTTCGAGCGAAAAGCTGTTGAGCGCGCGTATCCGATATTTGCAGGACTCCTAAGAGTGCTCTTGCGATTGAGCCTGAGTAAGGCCCAGGGATCCGTCGCTCAAATCAGAACGATATTCGATTCCGTAGATGCTTCGCTTGCGGATGGGCGAAAATTTCTGGTGGGCGGTCGTCTGACATTATCCGATGTTGCCTTTTGCGTAGCTGCAGCGCCTGTCGTTCTTCCCACAGGCTTCGGTGGTCCTATGCCGTCATTTGACGAAATGCCTTCCGAAGTACAAGCACTTGTGATGGAAATGCGCAGCCATCCCGCAGGGAGTTTTGCGTTACGAATTTACGAGGAAGAGCGATACCGATCTCGTTGCCAGGCCAGTTAGGATGGACTTAAATTGCGGGAATGTTGTCGACTTCCTGCTTTGGAAGGTCAAGCGTCGAAGGTGGCGCTCCAGGCCGTGGTTTCTGCGCATGGGTGATCGAGGTCGGCTGATTGCCAAACGGGTCGCGACTGGACTGCGCCAGGACCACCAATATCCCGATGAGAATCACGAACAAGCAGAAGAAGCGGACACATTTCATGGACAGCTTGGGGGGGGAAGCAGCAGTCTATTCGGTCTCGATTCTATTCCCAGCTACGATGGGTGTCTAGATTGTCCTCGCAACAAAGACCTCAGTTGAAACCTCACACTGTGAAAACATTACCGTTCCGGGAAACACTATCGAGTATGCGCCCAGGCCAGCCAGTAGTGTAAATACGGTCGCTGTCGCATATGCGGCATTGAGACTCTAGCAGCAGGAAAACGCATTCCGTCTTGGATCATTTCAATCCTATAGAATGTTGACAGTTGTTAAATCCTGAGGGGGAACAATGGGAAACCTAGGCAGTGCGCTCCAGGAGCTTCGCTCCGAGCGCAAGCAGGCACAAGCACGTCTAGAAAGCATAGACCAAGCAATTGCAGTGATCGAGTCATTAAACGGCTCGGGAACAGTTCATCAGGCAAGCCCACCGACCCGAGTAATATCGGAGGCTTCACGGCGCAAGATGGCCCAGGCGCAACGGGCAAGATGGGCAAAGGCTCGCAAAGAGTCTCAACCAGTTGAGGCACAGAAAACGACAGCCTCGGTTCCTGTGAAGCAGACTATGTCAGCAGCAGCCCGCAGAAAGATTGCTGCGTTTCAACGGGCACGTTGGGCGAAAATAAAAGCTCAACAGAAGAAGGCTGCGTAGTCGCTTGAAGTCTCATTCGTAACAGCCGCCTTGTTCGTATAGTCATTGCACGAGTGGGCCATTCACAACCGTACCTGAACTTGATAAGTTGTGAGTGAGCAGACTTCGGGGGAGGGCTGTTCGACCTAACGCCCCATGACTCGGTTGAGTCTGGGGCGTTTTGTTCTTGGTCCGGTTTTTTGAGTCTCATTTACTCGGAAAATGACCCATCGCACTTCGCGAATGTTTGAGAATTTGGCAGGGCCGGTCGCTCCGTTTGACGATTGCCACGCTCATGTTGGATATTGTGACGGATGGACGTAGAACGCATCATTGACGAGATCGAGCAGCTACAGGAAATGTTCGAAGCGCCGGATATTAGGCCACTGAAGGTGAGCGACATCTCTGCTGCGAATCGAAGGCACGGCGAGATGCTCGCGCATAGTCCGTGGTTCCGGCTCTGGCAGGATTTTGGGGTTTGCTGCCGAGCGGAGTCGCCAGTACTCCGACCCAGGGAAAGCGAGAGCTAGACTTCTCGCGAATGGACGCAAGAAATGGCGAATAAGAAAGCCGCTAATCTCCTGCCTAAACTCGCCGAGACTGAACGAGACCTGCTCTCGCACATCCAACATGGATACCAGCTTGAAACTGATTCGCTCGGCGGCAATCCAGTTCTGCGGCACACTTCGAAAAGATCCTTAGGCAGGCACATGTCGTACGTCTTCCGGACGAATCATATCGGGAAGCCGCATTGGAAGTGGCGATTGCGAGTTCTTCAACGCGCAGCTTTGCGCTGGGTGGATGTCGTCATCCGTTTGATTTTGGATGATATCAACGTTTGCAAACATGGATTTCCGACCTTTAATCCGCGGGATTTTGGAGACCTGTGCAGGAAGCATCAAATGTATAGATGGCTGTGGGCCTTGGCGCGACTCTCGGGCTAGGCCGGGCCAACTTCTTGACTGATCTCACGCTGAAGCCTAGTTTGATGTTGCCACAAATTTCATAGCCCTATGCCGCTCGGCAGCGTCAACATCACTCTCCGGCCTATAAGGTTGGCTTTCCTCGTAGCTAACGACACCAATCCCAAGCCTAGTCACATCTCCATTCTGCTCGGCAATGGCGACGGGACATTTCAGCCTCCGATAGCTTTCCCTGTGGGCATCAGCCCAGCATCGCTGATCACCGCAGACTTCAATCACGACGGCAAACCGGACCTCGCCGCCCTGACCGGCCCTTCCGGGATCACCGTATTGCTGAACACCACGCCGTTCCCCACGCAGCCGCGGTCGCATTGAGAATGAGGCGAATTATCCTATCGGCTTGGGGCTAATGGTCAGCGTGGCGGCTCTCTTGGCGGGAGGTTTACTTGACCGGGACCCACTGAAGACTGCCGCTGCTATTCAGCGCGCACGCCCAAAGCGCATAGGAAATCGATCCGCTTGTACAACTGCTGCTGCCCCCTATACAGCTATATAGGCTTCCTCTGGAGCACGCGCTGCTCGTGCTTGGGGAGTTTGCTCCCACAGCCCAAGAGGTCGCGTTGGGGCTTGTGGTGTAGCGGGAGTAGCCGCCGTCGGCTGATTCGCCTAGGGCATATATGCCCACTGAAGTGTCCTTAAGCTGTGTTCCGGTCAGATCATCTTGGATCGTGACGGTTCCGGTGCTTCCTCCCGCGTTGTTTGCACCCATGACGCTGAGATCGGAGACCGTATAGCCCGAGTTTGTAATGTGAACGATGTTGATCGGAGTAGGCCCTGTGGGAGCCGTGTCCCCTATGATGTTGACCAAAACGTTGCTTGACGCGTTGCCGTTAGCGCCCACACGAATTCCGTCGTAGAATCCCACAATTCTCACGTCCTCAATCGAATTATTGGATGAGTCCAGAAGAACTGCAACCTTTGCGTCCAGATCTTCCGACCCCGAGGCACAACTTAGGCTGTGAATCCCGTGCGTGCTTGTTGCGTTGATGATTTGTGCGCAGACCGTCGACGAAATCCCAGCGTAGCCGCCGGTAGCGAAGGTAATGTTGGAGTACGGTCCGGAATTGGTGGAGCTGCTTTGACCGGAACTCTGAATCAGCAGTCCCGTGCCCAAAATCTGGTACAGGCTGACATGGTTCACGGAGGTGAGGTCCTGGGAAAACCCGTTGGTGATGCCGTTGATGGATTGCCCCTGTCCGTCAAGGGTGAGATTCCCGACCGAGATGCCCGTGCAAATTGGTACATTGCTAACCTGAGGACAAGAGGACGAGCCAAACTGGATCATGCTGCCCGAGAAACCCGTGCCTGCCTGGATAGTGGTACCGGGAGTGAAGCCGGTCGAAGGAATGCCATCGCCTTCGCCGATTAGGTGCGTGTTGGCGGGCAAAATCCAAGGGCTGGAATTGGGAATAATGATAGGGTTGGGTGTGGCTCCTCCCGTAGCTGGCAGCAGGATGGTCGAAGGTACGCTAAGGTAGTTGCTACCGCTGCCCCATGGGCTAATTGTGCACGTCATGCTCGTGCCGGTGGCACCGGGGAGACCGCGTGCGTCGATGACCGCACCGGTAGAAGGGAGAATTCCGTTTGAAGGGTTGAGGACCCAGTTTAATACGGTACAGAAATTCTTAGTAGGAGGACTATTGGCGAATTGGCTAGCGTCGATGAAGGCGGGTGAGTTTGTCACTTGCCCGGAGGAATTATAGACAGCGTCTTGTCCCTGGACGCTTGAGCCTTGTGCTGCGGCGGTTGGAAAAGCTGAAAACCAGCAGGCTAGAACCACGACGATTACCACGGACTTCCAGACGAAGGTTAAGATTGTTGTGCCCCGCATGTGTTATCTCCTCACTCCAAATCTGAACTGCGTCTTACCGTCGATTGCTGCAATCCCGAATCACTCTGCAGGCGAGACCTCAAACACGGTCCCGCAACCGTGGAAACTGCAACCATTGCCGGAGCCGCCCTCTGTAGTCGTGCTGTACAGGTTGCCGCTCTTGTCGAAAACCAACCCGGCGGCCGGCTGGCCACCGTCCGGCGGGGCTTCGAAGCCGTAAAGCATACTGAAATTCCAATTGTCGCCATCTTGCTGGGGGGGGGTGAGCCGGAAGACAGTGCCGTAATACGTGCCTCCGCTATCTAAAGTTGTTCCATAGAGGTTTCCGTTTGAGTCGAAAACTACCGGCGATTCCGCGTCGAGCCCGCCGCCGACACCGTCGAAGCCATGCAGTATCGCTTTCTTCCAAACCCCAGATTTCTTTGAAGGAGGTGTCAATCGGAACACCGTTCCGCCTCCTCCGCCGGGGCCCCCGGTAAGGGTTGTGCCGTAGAGGCCGCCATTTCTATCGAAGGCAAGGCCCGCCGCAGGGTTGTTTCCATCTCGGTTCCCTTGGAAGCGATGAAGCAACGTCTCCATCCACGCCCCACCCGTCTTCGTGGGTGGTTTTAACTCAAAAGCTGTGCCGCAGCCATGGGCAGAAGTAGTCTTACACCCTTGGTTACCGCCTGCGGACGTTGTACCGTAGACCGCCCCCTTTTTGTTCAATACCAATCCGCCATTAGGATTGGCTCCGTCTGTGCCTGCGGCGAAACTGTGCAGCACCTTTTCCGTCCATTTGCCGCGCGTGGTCTTTGGTCGACTCAGTTCGAAAACCGTTCCGCAATACTGGTAATAGCCAGAGTCGCAGGTCGTGCCCTTGCCACCACCAAAGTAAGTTGCTCCGTACAGGTTGCCTACTGCGTCTAACACTAGATCGCCAAAGGGCAGGTAGCCGTCCTTGCCGCCTTTGAAACTGTACAGGATCGTGTAGGTCCACTTACCGCCTTTGGTTTGTGGCGGCGACAGTTCAAACACCGTGCCACATCCGCCCTTGACGCCCAGGAGCACGCAGTCGCCGGTTCCGCCGTAAGAAGCGGTGCCGTAGATGTTGCCCAACGCGTCTGCGATCACCCCACCAGAAGGAAACTCGCCGTCGTTGTGCTGCTTGCCTTGGAAGACATGTAGCAGACTCTCGCTCCAGGGTTCACCTTGCTTCGCCGGTGGAGCTAGCTGATAGACCGTTCCGCAGGCTGCCATGGGAGAGCAATTCGTCCCGCCGCCATATTGGGTCGCCCCGTAGAGATTGCCCTGCTTGTCGAATACCACGCCGCCTGCGGGATAGGCACCGTCCGTACCGCCCTGGAAGCTATAGAGCACTTTCTCTTTCCACTCCGCCGACGCGGTTGAAGCAAGCGCAAGAATAAGCGCGAACAACAGAAAGCGAATTGCGGTGCGGGAACGCACTTTTTGAGTCATCGCCACGATCTCCTACGATGGGATTCCAGCGTGCCGGGGGCCGGGAACGGCGCGGATTCCGGCGATAGTACATCGGATTGCGGCTGGGCGTCCAGATAGAAGATTCCCCGAATACTGGCTTCTCTCGGCTAGTCTTTGCGACTGGCCAAAGAGCACGCTAAGGGCTACTTAATAACTGCCCACGGAGTGCTGCCTCCCACACAACCATAGATGGTATTAGTCCCCGACGCTCCAGAGGTCCTTGAATAGAGAGAGCCGACCGCGCAGGTGGAATTAGAAGAAGGCGCTCCAGTTCCAACGAGCCACGCAGGTGCCAGCAGACTGCTAGTCAACCGCGAGTATCCGATGGAGCTAGAGCCCCCGTTAACCGGTTCGCCCACGATATACATGCCCAAATTAAACCCGCTGAGGGTCGTGCCGGTGAGGTCATCCTCGATGATGTTGCCGGGGCTTCCCGAAGAGTTTGTAGCTTCAAGAACGGTCACGTCGCAGACGTTATGCACGGTGCCAGAGGCCAACGGTGGGCAGTTGTGAGAGCTATTGCTGTTGGTTTGGCTGCTGATGTGAACGACGTTCTTCAAGCCGCTGCCGCTTACGTTGAACAGAACATTATTTTCGGCAGGCGCGTTTTGTCCGATCAAAATTCCGTCCTGGGAGCCTGTATTTGAGCCATCAATGGCGATGTCCTCAAGACTGTTGTTCGAAGAGTCCAAATATATGGCGGCGGGAGAGGTAGGGGGCAGAGACTTACACGTTAATCCATGAATGCCTCGGGTATCTTCGGGACCGTTGATCCAGACACACGTACCGACATTGGACATGATTAGATTCGTGTACGGCCCGGAATTAAACGAATACTGACCATTGAGATAGAGTGCGATTCCCCCACTGCCGGAAGAAGTGGGCAACATGTTCGAGAACGCGACATCGTCAACGTAGCTCAGTTCTTGCGCGTTGTTGTTCACAATGCCGCTTACGCCCGGCTGTGAGTTCCCATTGAGCCCTAGGTGTTCGATGGAGATGCCGGGGCAATCATTTTTGTTCATGCATAGGGCGGGTGTTCCCATGTCGATCATCTCGCCGCTGAACCCTGAAGCCGCCTTAAGGATAGTAAGGTTAGGCCCTTCTCCGATCACTCGTGCGTTGGAGGGCAGAGTCCATTTTGCGGAGATGGTGATGGTTCCGGATGGTAGAAGAATGACGCTCATCGACGGCTCCGCACTAACGCTCCAGGGGTTGACTGAGCAGTTTACCTGGCCGGAGTTGAACCCCCGCGCATCCACAACGACCCCGTTTGAGTTGCCGGTGTTGTACGAGAGGAAGATGTCATAGATCGCCGTGCAGATATCGGTGCTGTTGTATTGGAATGCGTCCACCATCGCGAAGGACCCTTGCGGGGTGGCGTTACTCCCACCGCAGATGCCGTATGCTGCGTTGAAGCCCTTCGAATTATTGCATTGAGCCCCGACAAGGGTTGGCACAGCGGAGTACGAACCGCCAACGAATAGCAGGACTGCAAACAACCACCAACTGAATCCTTGCGTTTTTGCGACGATCATCGATTTTCTCCTCGTACCGCTGATTGTCTTCGTCGATGCCAGCTCAAAGAATTGTCCCAACTCCAGTCCGCCTTGCCACACCACCCTCAAGCCAATCGGCCTGGTTCCCCGTGACCTCCCTTTGGCTCGGCCAAATGACCTGAAAAGATCACACGAGCGGCTGCCAAGAAAACGCGGTCCCGCTGTACGTACAGACATAGATCGTGAAGGAGTTGCCCGAATCCCCGAGAGTGTTTGAGTACAACGCCCCCGGCGTATGGCACGATGACCCGTTCACGGAGGTGTTGCTTCCCACGCTCCAAGTCGGAACGTAGCTGCTCTGCGGGCGCACGCTGTTGGGGTATGACGGATTAGTTGCGAATCGCGAGTATGATCCGGTTACGCCTCCTGTTGCCTCCCCTAAGATGTACAGTCCCGCGGTCAACGGATTCTCGCATCCGTTAGTAGTGCCGGGGCACCCTTGTATGGTTGTGCCCGTTTGGTCATCCTGCAGTACGGTTCCGCCCGGTGTCGGGTACCCTGGGTTTAGATTCGCGGCCTGCAGAATCGTGACATCACTCACGATTCCTCCGTGTGTTGTATTGTTGTTCTTCGAGCACTCTCCGAAGGGAAGGTTAGGATTGTTGTTTACACCACAGATGTGGACGACATTCGTCAGAAGCCCACCTTCTGCATTGCTGCCGTAGCCGTTGATATTCGAGATGACGATGTTGCCGACGACCGCACCTGAAGGAATGTTGCCGACCTCTATACCGTCCCAGAACTCTTCGATGTGGATGTCCTCAATCGAGTTGTTGCTGGCGTTTACGTAGATCGCCGCATTACCTTGAGTTGCGCTCGTGTTCGTGTTCCCGAAGCAAGTGGCTCCGTGAATTCCTCGCGTCTGGGTTTCGACATCGATGCACACGGGGGTGCCAGAGCTGGCAGAATTAAATCCAATGTTCGAATAAGGTCCTGAGTTGGTCGCGCCTGGATAGTATGGACTAGACGAGGGAGCGGCTATCGAGATTCCAGTGCCGGAGAACATGCTGAAAAACACGTCATTAACATAGCTTGCGTCTTGCGACCATTTATTATCAATGCCTCCTAATGAGCCTGAGTCCACCAGTACAAGATGCTCGATACCAATTGAGTTGCACCCAGTTGACGGACAAAAAGTAGCAGACCCCATCTCAATCATGTAGCCCGAACTGCCCCCCGCCCACTCCAAATTGGTATTTTGACCCGCGCCGACGAGCTTCGTGTTATTGGGCAACGTCCAAGTAGCTGACATGGGGATGGTCGAGGCTGGAAGCAGGATGGTGGTTGGCGGTGGACTCGCGGTCAGGCCATAGAACGGACTATTACTGCAGGTGATCTGCCCACCATTAATATGGTACAAACCGCGAGCGTCAATCACCGCACCTGTTGCCGGATATGTTCCGTATCCCGTTGCACTGGTCAAAATACCGTTGACGATCGTGCATAGATCCGGTGAGTTACCCTGAGTCCAGAAAGCGCTCGCGTCAATCCATGCAATGGAAGGGGCCGGTTGGCTGTTTGAGTTGTAAACGGTCTTATTGCCAGCGTTTTGGGCTTGAGCGAATTTCGGCATGACCACGCCCCAAAGCGATCAACAGGAGCAGAACCGGGACGAAGTAATCACATTCTCGACGCATTGAGATTTCACCTCATATCTTCGGTTAGCCGACCACGGCACCACACCCATGACAAGACAGTGGTCGCCATAACGGACGCACACCTGCCGCGTTCGCGCAGTATTCGGATTCGAGATTCCCAGGGAAAGAGACTACTTCTATATGCAGAGACGGCGAGACTCCGTATAACTACATCATTGGCCGCCACGTTACTATCGAACAATTACGCTGTCAAGAGAAAAACACGAACTGAACTATTTTCTTGTCCAGTAACTAGACAACTCGACTTGGCTCCCGCCTAAATAGATTATCGTAGCCTTTTACAGGGCAATCGAGGATTGAGATGCTGACCCAGCCTCCAAAAACTGACCGCAACAAGTTAAGGAATTGCCATCGCTCCCCCAATAGCGTGATCGGGAACCAGAAATGCAACACCACGCATTCTCAGCCTTGGCTCAAGAATCGCGGGCTGCCGATTTTTGCATTGCTGTGACGATCAAACAAACAACATTACTTAATGTTGTCGCAACGGTTTCATTTGAAAAATCGCCGCTGCTTGAGTTGTGAGCCGGAAACGTTGCAAAACCAGAATGCAGCGCTGCAATCTTGAGGTCGCACGGTTCGCCGATTCTCAAGTCCAGACAATCTTCGGCGACGCTAGACCCAAAATCACCCGCCATTTTCCGGTTGACAATGTACATGCCAGAGAATATTGTGTCTTCCGATTCCGGCAGTCGATCTCAAATGTGCTTTCGATTGCCAGGTGATCAGTTGCTCTTCCCCCCCAAACGACACTCTAGTGCGCGCGGACTTGGGTCTTGACGATCACGAGAAGTCCGAGATGCATAGGTGTGAGGACCCTGGGGAGGGCGGATGAAAAGGGTAGTCTCGCTACTCCATTCGAACAACAGCATTTGTGGTCAGAGCTTAGCAATCCTGCCACTCGGCGATCTCTCTCTCCCCAATTTGCAGTTTAGGGACTTGGAATGTCGTGGTGTCGAACACCGTCGAGGCGGTTGGACAGGCAATACGTTCCGCTACCGGCCTATGGCAGAGAACGCATATGAGGCCAAGGAAGGATGAGGCCAAGGAGGGCTAATCGCCTAGGCAGTGAAACAATGCAAGTCCCCATTTCGGTGTGACTGCACGAAAACCGCGCCAAACTGGAGGCTGCGGAACAGTGAAAATCGCGAATTACCTATGGCAGTCGGAAGGCAACAAAAGCAAGCAGCTGTTTCGCTTACCGTTATGACTATGCTTACCAGGATGTCGTCACTCATAGGTAGTGAAGCTATGGATCTCTCCAACACCAGCATCATTAGCAGAGTTATGAGATTCAGAGGGCGTGTACTGGTGAACGACCGGGTCGGATTGCTCGCCACAACTCCTCTTGGGATGTATCTGTATAACCAGAGGGCTATCCTGTACGGGTTGGGGGGATTGTATATCCTATTGCTGACCCTACTTTCGCGGATCAGCCCCCATTCCAGGGTTAGGACCGCAACCATTTTAGTTTTACTAGTCGGATGGCTGTGCGGGGTGAGTTACACGATACTCCGCCACTCGCACTTCGTGAGTGAGATCGGGGGATGGGCGCAGAGCGCAAAGTCGGGGGAGTTGCCTCACGTCTTCGACATTTATTTTCTATTTGATTCGATTGTCTTACTGGTTCTGATCGTTGTCGGTCGGCTGTTAGCATTGGGAATCGACCACGTCGCATTTGTTCTTTTCGCAAATCTACTCGTTTATTGCACTTACATTAGTGACACACGCCAGCACTCCGCCACCCTTGCGAAAGCCCTGACTATAGTCGTAGCGGCGGCGGTTGCGTTGACATTGCCCGGAGTGCGAATGCCTTCGAATCGTTCTCAATTGGATACAGTTCTATCTCTTGCTCCAGTAGTGGTGATGATGTTCGCAACATTGTTGTCGGCGTCCATTATCTCGCGACTGAGAGCCGTTGAGCATGCCGTAACGAAGCGGCACTTAGACTTGCTCGGCACATATGCAAGTGTCTTGTCAGACGGCGAACCTTCCATGATTGGTCAAAACACCATGGACGCGAGATCGTATAACGATGATTTCCGGCGGCGCGTGCGGGCAGTCATCTCAGACCTTTGCAGTCGGAAGGCCGGCCTATGGTATAACTCGGGGCGGCTGTGGCTATTGCACGGTCACAAGGATCGAGGCGAGATATTCGTTCCTTATACTCAGGCGAGCATCCCACGCGGTGGCAACATCCAGAACGAAGGGTTTCTCGAGCGTCTTCGAGGCAGCGGCATACTGTTGCGCTACCCTGCGGGAACAGCAGTAGAGCCAGTCATTGACGATGTGCTACGCCTCCCCGAAACTGCCAAGGGGCAGGCTATCGTTCCGCTTAGTGTAGATGATCGAATCAGAGGTGTCCTCGCCCTGTACGGCTCCGACGATAGACAGGCCCTGTTCCCACAAGAAAAAGTATTTCTCGATTCGATCGGAAAGATTCTTGCGAACTCCATTCACCATCAGCGTACTCGGTTTGCATCGTACGCCAGGAATAGAGTTAGTTCGCTCTATTCGTGTGCCTCATTGGAGGAACTCTTTAATAAAGCCGCCGCTGCGCTTCGAGACTGCTTAGCTGCGGAAGCCTGCATGATCGTGTTGGAGCCAAACCCCGACACCGGCGAAATGGTTGTTGTGGGGGATGCGGGTTTCAGAACGTCCACAGTAGGAAGGCGCTACGCAAAAAACGGCAGTCAAACTGCGTTATGCGCGTCAGGAACCACGCCGATTAGATATGACGACGTCGAACTTCATCGAGGAGAATTCAATCCCCAACTGCTGGCACAACTAGAAACAAGTCTCCCGCAAAAAGTGCGATCCTGGATGGCGATTCCTATTGGAACCCAGACCCCTGCGCGTGGTGCGATCAAGGTCGTCAACTGCAATTCGCGAGTCGGCTGGTTCACCGCCGAAGATGAAACCCTCGGTCGCGACCTCGCCGTGCAACTCGAAGCAATTATCGAACGGCGGCTGCACTTGGATGAGATCCAGGCGGCAAAGAAAGATATTGTAGCGAGCCTCCAGCGCGCGGAAGCGGCACAAAAAACGGCAGAAGCTGTAGCCCGCAGGCGCCAAGAGGACATCATGATTATCACCCACCAGCTTCAAGGACCACTTGCTTCGGTGGTTGGTACTTTATCGGAGTTGAGGTATTCAGCGTCGGCGAAAGATTGGAGACCAATTCAGGAAGGGTTAGACGATATCAAGGAGATAATTGAAGATGGCATCGTATTGTGCTACGGGATTGTGACAACGTTCGCCAAGGATGCAGGGCGGGCGACGTCCTTTTCAGAAGATGAAATTGATGCCCCACGTGAGTTGGAGCTCATGGCTCATCGCCTCAGGAAAACCAGTGCCCGCAGAGACTTGTCTTTCGAATTCAATATGCAGCCTGGGTTTCCTCTTATCAAAATGGACAGAAAGGTGTTCACGAGTGTGTTCTACAGCCTACTTCATAACGCGATGAAGTACGCTGACGAGCACAGCGCCGTGGTGCTCGAGTGCAGTCAGGAGCGATCCACGGCACGATCAGCTTTGAAGGTAAAAACGTTGGGCGAGCCAATCGAGCCATCAGAAGCTGAGAAGATATTCGATAAGTACGAACGGGGAGGAGTAGTACAGCGTACTGGACGTCATCACAGTGGTGTGGGCTTGGGACTGTGGGTAGCCCGACAGTTAGTGACCGATGTTGGGGGCACAATTCGAGTCGAACTCGCGCCATCTATGCCGCGTTTATCGGTATTCGTGGTTGAGGTTTAGAAAGGTTACTTCCAATATGTCTCGTATATTGTGGCTCGATAATGATCTCGCCGAGACTCGGCCCTATGTCAGCGCGCTAACGCGCAACGGTTATGATGTTACCGTAGTTAAATCCATCTCCGAGTGTGAGCAACACTTAGAAGCTGACACGGTAGCGCTGCACCATGACTTGTTGATCCTTGACGTTATGGTTCCAACGAAGAACGAATCGGAAGAGGAGAAATACCCACCAGACGCCACGCAGCGAGGCACGGTAACGGGGCTCGCTGTGTGGAGGCATTGGTCGGCTCGGCTTAGGGAAAACGGAACCAAGGTTCTGATTCTGACAGTCAGACTGGATCAGACCATAAAAAATGATTTTATCAACTCGGGTTTACCAAGAGATTCTTTCGCAACCAAGCTGGACCTTCGAGATACAGAGAGATTCGTCGAATGCGTGAATCGAATCCTTAAGCAGGAGATTAGGTAGCATGAATGGAAGGGTCGCTCCGTCAGGGATATATCGCCACTATTACAACTGGTTTCTGTGGAAAGTGCTGGCACCGTACGGTCTACTTATCGTGATATGGTTCGCCTACTCGATGAGAAGGGATGTGAACTCGCCCTTCACCTCCGCGTTCGCCCATGGTGAGCTTTTGGTGTTTGCTGCGGTGCTTCTAATAGAGGTCTCATTTGAGGGTGAGGAGTTGCGCTGGGCGCAGGAAAATCCATTTAGCGTCTGGTTTGATGGAGTGCTCCCGTTCTTGAAGTTCATAGCGCTGTTTGTAATTTGTCTGTTCGGGTTTTTTCGTTACGACGTCGTCACTCTCAGCGGTCAGACCGGAAGCAACAGTGATCCCTACGCTGAGGGCAGACTTCTGGCATACGCCGTATTCAACCTCGCTGTGGCATCAACCGCCGTGGTCGTAGCTATATTCGCGTGTATTAAGCACTGCGAACACGAACTGCGCAGTCGTCTTGCCATGTTAACAACTTAACAAGGGTGTTCTATGTTCTCCGTAACGGTTTTGTACGTCGTCGCGGTCGCGGTTGCTATTCTCGGGATCGCATTTGGCATTGCGGCTGTGAGCGCGAGACGGTCCGTTGCGACGATTGCGAACAAAGTTGATTGGGTCCACGAGACGCTCGACCAGGCTGCGCGTCAAATAAGTGCTGGCGATGATGACGAAGACGCTGTGGTTTCCGGCTTACAGAAAATTGCTCAGTTCAATGCACCGGAACTGAGGGCCCGGGTCTTTCGGAGAATTGAGGAACTCAGAAAAAGTTCGAACGCGAACATTGCTAGGCAGGCGGAATGGACCCACGAAGCCGTCGTTCGACAGATCATACTGCACAAGAGTGACAGAGACCCGGGGATAACGCCTAAAAAGTAGCCGTCCCGCGCGGCGCACTTCGAATCGACAAAATAGTCTCTTGACGCTGGGGCACGGAACGTCGCGGAATAGGCCACAGGCTGTATCCCTTGAGCACCCCCCCACATCGTCTACTTCTTGACATTCATCCGAATGGGACGCATAGTTAGCTTGGACTTCTTGAGTGTTTGCAGAAGGTCATTTAAGTGACCTTCTAGAAAGGACTTAAGGAGGAGTATGAACCGACAAATCAGATACGTCGCTCGGCTGGACACCCTCGTTCTGCAGCTATGGACTGGCGATCGAGTGCACAACATCGAGATTACGCGCGAAAGCGATGCTTTACTGATTCGCATCCCTGACTACAATGTCGTCGATCTTCTTCCACTCTCGCATCAAGCCGCAGCGCAGTTGCTTGATCGCCTTCCTCAAGCAGTGGACAGATATGCCTGGATGGCCTTCCTTACAGATCCGCTTTCGCTCGAGCGCGCTCTCGGTTTTCCAGAGGAATCGGTTGCGTCTCCGGCGTGATGGTGAATTTCATACACCGACTTCGGTTGGTGTTTTTTTTCGCCGTTCCTGATGATGTTCGGCTGTTTGTTGCGACCGACCAAAGTATCTGTTGTTTGCTTAGTGCGCCGCGTCCCCGTTCGCCCGGAGGGAGGGGATAGCCAGACTTCCAGGTATGCAGCTCTTGCCTTGAATCTGATCCCAGCCCCCGGCTGGCCCTTTGTGCGTTCAGGGGTGTGACCGGTCTAACGCATATAGCAGTCTTTCGCGAACAGCTTTGCCATCCTTGTCCGTCTTGGCGGTTTCAAGTTCGACGGCTTCATTGCAGATACGGTAGTCGCAGTTTGCGTATAAATCGCAGGAACTTAGGCACTAGGCGACCTCCGAGATACGAATCATCGGATCGCACATGCGACCGGGGCCGAAGGGCGCGGCGGAGCGGTCGTGTAAAGAAACCCTGACTATACCAAGCGAGCCTGCTATCGGACCGTAGACAGGGTCTGAGCGTATTACAGCCTCCGTTGTTAATCTTGAGGGGGAATCCATGGGGAATCTAGGCAGTGCGCTTCAGCAGCTACGTGCTGAGCGCAAGCAAGCACGGTCACATCTGGAGAATTAGAGCAAGCAATCTCGGTGATCGAGTCATTAAACGGTTCGGCAACAACGCGGAATGCAAACCGACCGACCCGAGTAATATCGGCGGCATCACGGCGCGGGTGGCACGGGCCCAAAAAGCTAGATGGGCAGAGGTTCAGGAAGAATCACAGCCAGCGAAAACAATGGCCCCGGCTCCTACGAAACGCACGATGTCAGCGGCAGCCCGCAGGAAGATTGCTACGTTCCAGAAAGCGCGGTGGGCGAAAATAAGGGCCCAGCAGAAAAAAGCTGCTTAGACGGAGGGTGGGGTCAATGGAAATATCCAATGTAGTCACGATCTTGGCAAGATCCCTGCCGCGTTTCAGATCACTTCAGTGATGTTAGCCCAGGCTGCAGCCACGAGAACAGGAACCCGGGCAACTCTGGAAACATTGTGGTAATGAGACCGAGCAACGGAGCGATTCCATAACCAAGGAGTTTGAACCAAAATTCCGAGCCTAGCTCCCCGGGGTTGGTGTTGGTCACGTGACTCAGAGTGGCATCCTTGTGCATACCTGCGTACACCAGGACAACTACCGAGTCGACAACAATAAGCAAAACAAACAAGACTCCACTCAGTACCGGGCGAGGATCGAACGGGTAGGTCGACGCGGACAGTGTCGCAGCAACGAACAGACCAAGGGTCGCGATGACCATGGTCCGTATGCGCCCAAGCATGTTCTGGGCAAATCCCAAATAGGTGAGACAGACGAATTCTTCGGCATTCCGAATATGTTCGTCAAGCGATTCCGGCGAAGATTGCTTACGCTCATTCTCATCGCTGCCCCGGGAGCTGACTAGGATGAGAGAGTGCTCTTCTTTTCTCCATGCGGGGATGAGGAGATGCGTCAGCATCAGGCCGGCTGTGGCGGCCATCTGTTTCTGAAATTCCTCAAATCGCCGCAAGCCGGCTGCCTTTGGATTGCGATAACTGCGCGAATACCACCTCGCAAACTCCACTCCTAGCTTTTGATCCTCGGCCACAGCCTTCAAGCAATCTTCAGCCCCCTTGAGTTCGTCATCATCGTCAAGGCTAGCGTTTATCGCTTCCTGCAAAGAGGCATGAAGATGATTCAAACATTCAAGCTGCCGCGAGGCTAACTTGTAGCGTACGTCCAGCACATTCCCACTCATTTTCCAGACGCTTCCCCACGAGAACCCGTGGAGAGCCCCTAGAGTCCGTCGCAAGGGCAGGCGATCCAAGAAAACCAGAAGCTGGCGCAATCCGCTCCACGTCCGCCATAGTTGCCATGACGTGGCGAGAACCAAGCTGAAGCAAAAGTCCAGCCAGAGGCAGAAAATCTGCGCGTAGGTTCTCGCTCCCAGGCTGCGGATCGGCACGTCACCCACTACCAGAACGACTAACTTCAAGAATAGAAAAAAAAGAAGCAGGGTGAGTCCGAGGGACTGCCATGCCAATGGAGTTGCCATCTCTTCCGCCGGTTTCGCGGCACACTCCTGGCTAAACATGGGCAGGACGTCCAAATCTCTGCCTTTGGCCTTATTCTTGTCCTCATTTTGAAGGTCGATTATCAGTTTCGCTCGTGGTGGAAGGCGGGGACGATCGGAGCCGAACAGAGCCAGACCATGCAGAGAATACCAGAACCAAAGGTAAAGCCCCAAGGTCAAAGACAGGAAAGGGACAAGGGGAGAAACGCCGCTGACAAGATTCATCGAACGCCAGTACACGAGCACACGAGTTGCAAGGATAAGAGCGTCTTCGAGCCGATCAACCAAGAGCTGAATAAACACCCAGATCAGCACCCCAAAGACCACGAGATATAAAATCGCGAGTCCGCGAAACCAAGCGTCGCTATGGCTACCCCGGTGCCGATTGGCCGCGTCCTCATTCAGGTTTCTGGTAACAAATAGGTTTACAAGCATTGAAAGTCCCGCAATGCCCCACAGCGAAAAAACCAGGTAGCGAACGTTGGTGAGGTTGGGAAAGAGACCGGGTATCGCGGAAAACGCTCCGCAGCCCCATCCGGTGATGAGAGCCATCAAGGCGATGAGAAAACTGCCCATCAATATAAGCGCGCGATGTCGCCCGTTGTACGTAGCGAAGTGCGCGCGGAAAGCGGGCTTAGCGGTAAAAGATGCGAACTCGCAACACCAAAGATGAAAGAACGAGAATCCCACTAGCAAAACCAGAAACAACTCCATGCTCAAGGGCATCAAGGGCCAGCGCCAGTCTGGAGGTTTAACGGACTTTTGCGAATGAGGTGGGGTTTGACAAGTGGACTTATCTTGTCTGGCCAGCGAAAGCGTGTCGTCATTCAACGCGGCCAAGGGCCAGCTGCCCTTCTTCGTGATCACAGACGACCACGTCGCAGGCTTGCACGACTCGTTCGACTCGCCCGCTTTACAGGCCACAGCCTCTGTCCAAAACGGCGGAGCATAGTCCGGAATGGGGACTGATAATGCTTTTTGGCAGGATAGAGACGGCAAAAAGACTTCATCGCCGCGGAGCGTGCAACCTCGGGCCTCACTGAACATCGGCGATTGAAGCAACAGCCGCGAAGCAATATAGGTTCCTTCCGTCGTGGCTTCGGGAAACACTCTGTGGGAAGAGAACGGTCCGCGGGCGGTCCACACTCGTTCCCAGGGGAATAACGGGTAGGTGGATAAGGTCATCGCGCCGGTAAGCTCCAACGCGTCCTGGCCTCGTTGGAAGAGAAGATCTGCATTGAGAATCACAACCCGGCCTTCGGGGTAATTGCGACGCAGGAAGTTGGCCAGGAACAGCGGATCGAGAGTGTTGCTGCTACGGAGGATGACATATTGTGCCCCATGAGACCGCAGGGCGGCTACGATTCCGAGCAATTCGGCTTCCTGGGAAAGAGGTATTTGGTTGCCCGCGTAGGTGCGGACTGTGTCGTGTTCTTTACCCGCCGGATCTGCAAGGTCAGTTGCAAGATTTTTCTGCTGCGCGCCCTGGTTCTGTTGGGAAGAGGATCCAGAATTGAATACGGATTGGCTCTGGTAGGCCGCGCGCAGAGTCGATATATCGCGCGGGTAATAAAGCCAGGTCGCATCCTTACACGATAGCGTTTTATCCGGCGGTGACTTTGGCTTCAGCGGATCGCTCTCAGGGTTGTAGCCGTAGGCGGTTTCGTCCTCGGAGAGAACCGCGATCCTCGCAATGTCTTGCTTCCCCTGTGCCAGGTGTTTACAAAAACGACCTAGCGTCGTGTCGTCATCCTGCAGAAAACTGTGAAAGACGATTCCCGGAGTCGTGCTGTTGAACTGCGTACCATCCTGTTGGCTGGTAGCACTGCCGCTATAGATCGCGAGCGGATTACTGGCCGCTCCGTTAAGGCCATGGCCGCTGCTCACTTGGTTGTTTGCGAGCAGCTGAGCTAAAGACGGGAACGAACCCGAAAATGTTGGTCCCAGAATGGCGACCGGCGCATGCGTATTGCGAGCCTTTTCCAAGGTGGCAATCCAAGCCACTGCATTGTTGAACTGCTTTCGATGGATGCCACGGGTCGGCTCCTCACCCACCACGAAGACGATCAAACCCTCTTGATAAGGCGCCCGCGGATTGTGGCTTGTGGGTGCGGCTTTGCGGAAGAGGAGGACGCCAGGCTGATCCTCACGACTCTCCTTGCGATCTTCGGCCTCATCCTGGTCCGAAAGGAGTGCGAGCGACGGTTCCTCCGTCTCCCAAGGAAGCCACGAGGAATCATATTCGTAACTCTCATCCCGCCCGCCTTCTTGGATTGCCTCCACAAAGCGGTCAAACAGAAGTGCGAAATGAGTGTGCAGCGGGTCAGGAAGAGCGGCGATGATAAAGTTGGGGTGAAAGTCAGCGTCTTTGGGCTTAGCCGAGGCAGGTGTCGGGTCACCGCACGAGGCCGGCTCGACGATAGGTTCAGCTGGCAAAAAGTTCTCGAACAACTCGACCAAGTCTCGGCAGGGATTTTCGGCGCCCTTCTTGCCGGCTTTAGATTGAATTACCTTTTGCCCAGCCTGCTGCCCCGTGCCCCCACCATCCCGAGGTCCTCCTGAGGACCTCGAAGCAATACCCGCAGCTGCAGCCACGGCGATGACGACCGCGGTTCCCCATCGCATTTCTGGTTTCATCGCGTAATCTCAAATCTGCGCCGGATATCGGAGACTCCTACCAAAGCGATGCGGCACCCCCGCCTGGGGAGATTGCCGAGAGATTCAAATCAGCAAAGGTGTGGTGACCCTCTCCGCCAGCCCAGGCGTACATGAAAATGAGATACGGAAAGTTGCCGGCGCGAACGGTCAGCCCAGCCCCAAAACTGTGCCGTAAGTGCGATAGGTCCATATCACCGCGTGAGTCTGCGACCTTGCCCGTGTCCGCCCTGAACGTCAATCCCAGGAAGCTGATCTTAGGCAGCGGCTGTTCGTACTGACCACTAAACAACAACGCGTTGGGTGCGCGGAATCGATAATCGGCAAAGCTGGGCAGGGTGCGCTCCTTATTAATGTCGCCTCCGCCGAGCGTGGGCTGGAAGTAGAAGGGCACGAAATGTCCGGCATCCGCGATGGATTCGGACAACCATCCTCGCAACAGCAAGGTACCGAACTGCTCCGACGTTGCCGGACCGTTCTTTGGTTTGAACTGCTTCAGCAAGTGCAAATTGTTTGTGACATCAATCGTCAATCTTCGAAAGGAAAAGTCTGTCTGCGCCGGAGCGATGAACTGCTGAAGGTTCGCCCCGTAGTCCAAATCCGCATCCATGCCGAAGCTCGCCTTCTCAGCCAGCCCGCCAAGATGTTTCGTGTACTGCAAGCCTTCACCAAACTGCAGGAAACCCGGCTGGCTGGTCAGGCCGGGAGCGGTCGCGTTGGTGTAAATCTGCTCTATCGACGGCGATGATTGCCCATGGTCACCGCCAACGTTCGGGAAGCGGCCATTGATCTCCCCTAGCAGGTGGAAGCCATATTTCAGCAGATAGTCGGCGTTGGCGCCGGCCACGGTTTCCCGGAAACCAAAAAACGAGCGGCCAGCGAGCGATGTCTCCGGTCCGATCCCGTAATAAGTGACCTGATTCAGCGAAGTGTGAAACGCATACGTGTTAATTAGCAGCTTGGTCTCGTTCTCGCCTAACTCGGGCAAGTGCTTCGGAAGCGGCCCGTGGACGATGACAACCCTCGGTTTCCCCTGCTTACTTTCTGCCGGCGACAACTTCATGGTGAGCAGGCCGCCGGCGGTCCAGGAAGCATTCACCGAACCTTGCGCGTCGATTTGATAGTTCAGGCGCCAATGGGTCAGATTCAGTTCGCTGTCCTTGAAAGCCGCTCCCAGAGCGAGACCATTTCCGGGCGGAAGATTCTGAAATGATGCGTAAAGACCCTTGTTGCCGTGAAACAAGTTCTCTAAACACCCTGGCACCAAACTCTTGATTGGCTTGGCACCGGTCGCATCCGTACGCTGGCAACCTTCCTTAATGTTTGTCCATTCGTCAGTGAAGATGGCGCCAAAATAGCTTTGATCTCCTCCGCTTCCTTGCTGCGCAGCGCAACATCCTGCCAGAACCACTTGTGCACATACAAACACAGCAGCCTTCTGTGACCAGTTCATCGCTGGCCCCCCTTCAATCCCTGGGCTCGCAACAGAGGTACAACTCGCGCGCTGTAAGCACTCGCGTCAGCTTCGGTTTTAAGTTTGCTAACGTCAACATTGGTGCGTTGGTCCGGCGGCAACTTCTGCTCGAGCCGGCTCAAGTCCACAATGTGGTCGTGCAGTAGGACACCCATCGGTCGAGACGGATCGTATGCATCCGCTGGTGGTGTCGGAATCGGGATCTCACGCGGCCCGGATTCGTCAGCCTGAGCTGCGATGGTCAATCCTCGTATCCCCATCAACGATGGCTGGCTGGGTTGAAAGAAGAAGCTGTCCTGCCTCGGCGCAGACAGGGTGAGCAGATTCGGATCCGCCGTAAACAGGTTCGCCCGCTGCTCACGGATTGTCAGGTTGCGTTGCGCCGGGTTCGCGATGAACAGGCTCGCTGCGGTCGCCGGGATTGAGGCATGTTCATACTGCGTGTGAATGATCGTGCCCGCCTGGACCCAGGGCGAAACGAAAACGGCTGGAACACGGATTCCCAGGCGGTTGAACTGGAAGCCGCTAACCGGGTCGGGCGTGCCATCGGGCTGAATCTGCGGCGGCAAGACATGATCGAAGGTGCCGCCGTGCTCGTCGTAGACGATCAAAAGTAAAATGCTTTCCCACAGAGGGCTTTGCCGGATGTGGTTATAAACATCGGCGATAAAATTCTCGCCCGCAATCACATTGTGATCAGGGTGCTGGTCGGAGGCGAGCAGGTTGGAATGGTCGGAATAGTTTGGCTCTACGAAGCTGTAATCGGGCAGAAGGCTGTTGGCGCAGTCCGACAAAAAATCGTTGTACGTGCCCATCGTCTGCGGTTGGTTCTGGAGGAGGAAGGTGAAGCCCACGCTCGCGCTTTGTTCATCGAAGTAATAAATCTTCGTGCTGCGGCCGGCGTTCATCAGACGGGAGTAAATACTTTTCCCGTTATCGCCGAACTTCATGGCGTTGTCGACATTCGCGAATGAGGTTCCAAAATGCGCGAACAGGCGGTTGGGCACGGTTGGCCCCGGCAGGGACGAAAACCATCGATCGCACACGGCAAATTGCTGCGCCAGAGTGGTCAGTACGGGCACATTGTCAGGCGAAAAACAGTTCATGATGTTACGCGAATGATTTACATCCTGCATTTTGGTGAAATAGCTTTTGATAAATCCCTGCATTTTGGGTGATCCATCATCCGTGCCTTGCGGATTGCCAAAAATTTGCGTGTTCACGCCAGTCCAGGAGTGGTCGGGATCAGGATCCAACTCTTTTTGCGCGGCCGCTGTCGGCTGCACACTCTGCGGCTGTCCGTTGGTGTCGGGATTCGACTCATTGCCCTTTAAGCCATCGAGTCCCGGCACTTGCATGTAGCCCAGCATGTGATCGAAGGACCGATTCTCCATCATGAGGACGACGATGTGTTTCAGATTGTCCAATCCTGGGGGCATAGATGGTTATTCCTTTCCCGTCCATTGACAGATAGTGCGGTTTCATGTGCTGTCGTTACATTTCTCCGGGTCGTTCTTTGCTCCGTCTTGGCGCCGCGATAAGAACGGCGTGAGTTAAGGGAATTGACTGCTCGGAATCCAGCGTCGTCACAGGAAGCTTAAGATCGAGTCCCATGTTCCCTGTTGATAGAAATAGTCGGTGTGGTAGACGTTCGCGCTTTGCGGATACGCGTCGACCTGCGGGCCCGGCAGAGTCAGCCCATTCACATCAGAGACGCCCAGCGTCGGTACGACCAGATCGTTTGCCTGACCCAAGAACAAGGCATCAACTCCATTGTTTTCGATTGCGGTTGCCAGCCCTCCTGTGGGCTGAAAATCTGCTTCTATGCCGTAGTAGGGAGTTATGCCGCTTGATGCGGAATTCAGCTCTACCAGAAAAGGAGTTCCCGGATTCATGTCTTCCAATCCCGGCAACGCGCCTAGCCCTCCTTCCACAATGCCTCCGAAAATCACAAACAACGCGCCTAGTCCGAATGCTGCGGCATCCTGGCTGAAACTGCTGGCGATCGAGGCCAATCGGCTCACCGCTCTTGGCAGATCCGTCGGATTTGCCAGCGGCGTGCCAACGTTCGGCGTCCCGACCAGAACGATTTTTCCGATCTGTGCATTGACGCCCGCAGGAGGAACCCAGGCAGGATCGAGCAACTGTCCAAGTTGCGCCGGAGGCAGTTCCTTCAAAGCTCGGCCCAGCAAGCCGCCCCGGCTGTGACTGATTACGTCGAATTGATAATTTCCCGGCGGGATGACAGAGAAAAAATCCACCGCGTTTTGCGCCACGCCCTTGGTCAAAGTATGGTGGTTGAACCCAATCACCCGGCTTCCGTACTTCGCATATAGAGCGGCCGACTGGGTCGAAAAGTTCTGCAGTGCGATGAATCCTCCAGCCGTTGAACTTGTGGTTCCGTGAATGAAGAGCAGCGACTTGTTCCCTTGCAACCCTTGCCAATTCGCAGCGGATAAAGGAACCGGCGCCGCGGCCAGCAGTTGTTGAACTGTCCCTCCCCAATGAAAACCCTGGGCTGCACGATAGTGGTCCTCCCATGCTTTGGCAGCCACAAACACCGCATCTCCAGCCAGTCCTGTCGCCACCCGCCCCACGAAGCGGATGACCTTGCCGGCGATGCCTCCCAGCATCGCCATCTGCGGTACTCCGCCGACTGGGGTTGCTGCATGGCGTATAGGAATCGCGTAGTGAAATAGTCGCGTGGCAGGCGCGGTTGCGGATGAGGCCAGTACCGTCGGGGATGGCGGCGAAGGCAAGGGCCGATGAAGGCTGATCACACCACTCTCGTCCCGGTAGATTGCAAACTCGATTTGATTGAGGGCGATCGGCCGGTCAAGCACAATCTGATTCGGCGGGCCGGCCACCGACGCACCCCCGCTGGGAATGCTGACCGATCCCTGGTCGGTGAGACCGGCCTCCTGCAGGGCCTGCTCCACCAGGTCAGGAGCACTGGGCGCAGCCGTGCCCGGCAAGAGAGCGCTCGCCATCAGCGGCGCATGATCGGCCGCCGTGCGCCAAATCACATTGCTTGTCAGTCCTGGTGCCCGGAATCGCATTCCGGTCGTGCCCAGGGTTTTCCATCCAAAGTCTCTATTGAGCTGAATCGTTTCAGACATTGTTTATCCTCGCCTTGCTGTTTCGGCGATTTAGTTGAGGCTTGCGGCTGAGATCGCCGAATCGCAGGTTGAGTAGCGTTACGGTTTGCGCGCGGAGTTCTTCACCCAGTCGAGCACTGGCTGAAGACGCGGCGGCACAGCGGCTTCGCCGGCCTGCACCGTGTGAGTACCGCGTTCGCTCTCGACCGTGATCTTGTATTGGAATGGATCTCTCTCCGGCCCCGCCGTCGGAATCACTGACGGCAACTCATAAAAGTCCGACGCATCTACAAGCTGACGAAGCGTCTGAGCTTGTTCTTCGGACAACTGATCCGTAGAAATGCCGTGACTCTGACTGATGCCCGCAAACCCACCGCTGCGCTCGATATCGATTCGCATTTTTTGAGTCTAGCTTCACCGGACGTCCCCGAGCCAGTACACCCACCAACAAAGTGACGCCCGGCGAATGCAGACATCTGTCACGCAGCTTTTCCCTCTCCCTGTCCAGTCGGGTTCCCTTTCGCCGGAGCCGAAAGCGCTCGGAATTGCGAGGCTGTCGGTGGCACTCCGACCGTGGCCCAGGCCTGGGTTACAGCCTGTTGTTCGTTGCTGTTCTGCCCGAACAGGCTACCTGCTACGATCGTTGTGGCATTCGACATGTCTTGAAAAGTCGCACTGGGACTCAGCGAACCATTCAATGTCCGGTACCAGATCAGGCCGGCTTTCTGCCACGCGTAACCGCCGATTGCTTTCGCCGCGAGATAGAAAGCGTGGTTGGGAATGCCGGAGTTGATGTGCACTCCTCCGTAGTCATCGGTCGTATTCACGTACCTATCGATCGTTGCGGGCTGCGGATCGGTTCCAATATTTGGATCGTTGTAGGCAGTTCCAGGGGCCGACATGGAACGAATTGCTTTGCCCTGGACAGCGCTGGTGAACAAGCCCGCTCCGATCAGCCAGTCGGCTTGATCGACTGTCTGGTTGTTGACCCACTGTTTCACCAATGAACCGAAAACATCTGAAATGGATTCGTTCAGCGCCCCCGACTGCCCGCTATAGACAAGTTGTGCTTCGTTCTGCGTGACCCCGTGGGTGAGTTCGTGTCCGATTACATCCAGACAGATGGTGAAGCGCTGGAAGTATTGTCCGTCGCCGTCCCCATAAATCATCTGTTCTCCGTTCCACAAGGCGTTGTCGTACTGATCGCTGTAGTGGACACTCGAGGTAAGGGTCAGACCGTGATCGTCGACCGAGTTTCGATTGAACACCTGCTTATAAAAATCGTAAGTGTCGCCGGTATATTGATAGGCTTCATTCACGGCGGGGTCCGCACTCGCCGGTCCTCCTTCATCGAGGACCTGGGTTCCTGGAAGATTAGTTGTGCTTTTCGCATCGAAGATGGTGCGATGCTTGCTCCCCGGAAGTTGGGCGAGCAGCGCCGGAGCGGCCGTTTGGCGAATGCCCCGCCATTGTTCCGAGATTGCTAAGTTGCGCAGGACGCGATCGCGCAGTTCGGGTTTGTCAGCCAACTTGCGAAGAATGTGTGGTGGCAGGATTGAGCAGATTACTTTCTGTTGCATAACGAACCTCCTTTACGAATTGGATCTACTTCTTAGCTGTGTTGCGTGGTCTTACTCGTCAAATACGCGGCGTGGCTGATTCCCAGTAACCCGACCAATGTGTCCGAAGGCACCGGCATGGGAAACCCTTCCTGCGGATAAATATTTCCCATTGCCGAGTACAGTGCGTAGGCATAGGCAAGGATCGCGATCACGGTGAAGTAGAACATCTGAAGCTTCGAAACATCCACGTACGCGGTGTCCCCAACGTCATCCCCCTGAAACATGTCCATGAGTGATGCGTCACTCATTTTGGCGTTCGCGTAGAGGTTGCCCTGGCTGTTTGCTTGTATCGCGGCGGCTGGTTCATTCAGAAGGCTTGCCGCTTTATTAATGCTTTTTGGATCGGGACTCTGAGTCGCCTTGGGACTCAAAAGCAAAGGTGTGCCGACCAACGAAGTGGCGCTGATTCCCATCAGCGCCCACAATTGCCAAACCATCCCAACATTCAACGGCACCGCCGCGTGATTCGCCGAGAGAACATGCAGGCGCTTGAGTGCAACCGTGAAGAAGGCGGAAAGCAACAGGATGGTCCACGCGAGCATTTGGAATCGCGACAAGCTCATCAAGTTGCGTTCATTGACCAATGCGCCAAGCGGCCGCCCGCATATCCACCTGCCCAGAAAGAGCAGGTAAATCGTCATGGCCAGCGCAACCGTGAACCATCCCCTTCGTGGAGACAGGTATAACGCGCCACCGATCGGGAGTACGGTGCAGAGCAAGGAGATTGTCAATACTTCGAGGTTGCCGGAGCGCGGGGGTGCGCTCACCTGTGGAAGTGCGGGGGTGCTCATATTCCCCATCCTTCTCAACACGGAATACGCATCGCGGGTGGAACATTGCGCGTGCAATGCGCCAGGCCGAACACGCTGACCGTGCCGTTAAAGCCTAAAGACACCTGTAAGTGGAGAAATCGGCGGAACAGAAGCCCCCTCGGACGAGAAGCTCACAAAAGCTTCATCCTTCGCTTCGCCGAATCGCCTCAAAGGTATGCATCGGAGGTGAGAATGTCAATGACTATTTGCCGGCGGTGACGTCAAGCTGCTTGTGTAAACAGGTTGAGGGTGCGAGTTTTCCATTCTAGGTTGAATCTCGGAAGATGGAGTAGACAATGCGGTCCACGCTTTCTACATTCACAAAGCACACCATGGGGCGGGTTTCTGCGGCGCACTTCGACGAAGCAGCGTTCGATTACATTGGTGGTGCGCAGCTTTTGCCAGAGATGCGGGGGAAAGGCGAAGACCGACAGCAGTTCCGGCAGATCGTATTGCAGGCCGCGAACCATGGGGCCGTACTCCCGCAGACAGCGTGCCCGGAAGCGGCGAAACGCAGACTCTGCGTGGGTGCTGCTTTCGGCCAAATAGATCGCTTGTGCCCCCGCTTTGACTTCGTCGTAGTCGCGCTGCACCCGCGGATATACTGTCGGAATCGCTGCCGCCAGTCCGGGACAGCCATCGGTGACGATCAAGCTGAGCTGCTGGCCTTCGAGCCCGCGCCGATAGAGGTCGCCGATCAGGCCCCTCCCAGTCCGTCTGGCTCTCGCCCTGGCTGCGCGTGTTGACACGTCCAGCCCAGAAAAGATTAGGGTTACTGTCTTCAGAAAATTCTAATACACACACATGACCTGTCCAAAGATTGGACAAGAAACGACGCTAATGAGCGGATTGCAATCCATTCGCGATCCGTTTGTTGGTTTGCAAATCGCTATCCATGTTCTTGCGTGCCATCCGTGACCGGCACGTTGCTGTATTTACATTGTGACGGACTCGATTCGGTCTTCAGACGAGCAACCCGTAGCAACCGCATTGTAGGCACGCTCGTCAGCGGCAGGAATCGGCTGGCTACTGCCGGTAAGGACAAAATAGTTCAGATTTTCGCAATGGATCTTCGCGAGTAGGTTGACCTGGCTTGCGAGCGAGTCACACGTAACTCACTCCCGACGAATGTAACGGCTGTTTGCAGTCGGAAACGTGTCCGCGGTTGCCCTGAGTTCGTGTAGGGTAGAGTATACCAAGCACATGAATCATTACGTTGATTTACCCAGCCAGTTGCCTTATCAATCCTGCCGTTGATAAATGGTGCGATGACACTCGTCCCCATATGCTGAGCATCGGAATGGAATGAGATGATGGCTATACCGGCAATTCGGGGGTCATGGGGTTTTGGAACCCGATGAAACCCCAGAGCATTTTGCGAAGCTAGTCTACGCCGCCAAGTTTCATTTCCATTCGGGAAGCCCTGGTTACGTCGGCGACCTCTACATCCTCCAAGGGGATATGCTCACCGGAGACGCACCTGTCGTCTTGTTGCGTGGTAAAGATGGAAAGTTGAAGTTCGCCGAATACTAGACAATGGGAACACCGCGAGCCTCGCTGTGAGCGCGATTTTGCCCTGGCGAAGAAGTGTAGACGATTTTGTTGCGGTCAAAGCACTCTCGTTCAACGCAATTCAACAAGATTCAAAGCGAGGCCGCAACGAACACAAAACAAATCACTTGGAGTCTCCAAATTTCAGGAGACTTCAACAAGTGTTCGAATCTGGTTCGGGACCAGGGGGTCGGAGGTTCAAATCCTCTCTCCCCGACCATTTCAATTCAATTACTTATAACTTTGTCGAGGAACAGAGGGTTTACAAAAGGGTTTACATTGCCGCAGGCACCTGCGGCCTGGACATAAACTCCCGCCAAACGCTGGCGGCAGCCATGCTCACTGCTTCAACTCGCTCTTCCCACCACGTCTTGTTGTAGACATTCTGAGTCACGTCAACTGTCGCGTGCCCCATGTTGTCCCGCGTCACCTCAGGCCGAACCCCAACACTGCTCATGAGGCTTGAGTGCATGGTTCGGAAACTCCTGAAGTCTACAGTTGCCGGCAAACCGAGCTTCTTTGCTGTTGGCTTGAGTTGCCGCCGTAGCAGATTTCGCCGGTTCAAAGGTCCGCCGCGCCGATTCGAAAAAACCAAGTCTTCAGGCTTGCGATACTTCGACGTTTGCCAAGTCACATCGAGAGCCGCCCGCAGGATTCCGAAAGAATCCAGCGGAATGCTCCGACGACCAGCATCGGTCTTAGTGTCGTCGAATTCGCCCTCATAGAAGCGCTCTACGACTTCAATGCGGTCGGGATGAATTCTTCCCCACCGCAACGCGGTAACCTCTCCGATCCGCAACGAACCAACAATCACCAGCGTAACGATGGATCTCGTAGGTTCCGGCAATTCATCAATCAAACGGCGAATGTCCTGCTCAGCAAGCACGATAGGAGGTTTCCGGGCCTTCTTGCGAGGCAGCCGGACCCCTTGCGTAGGATTCGCGGTCAGCAAACCCCAGACTTTGCCCTGATTGAAAACTGTCCTCATACAGCCGTGCATGTTACGAATCGTCTTTGGAGCCAGACGAGGAGAAAAAGAGTTGAAGAAATCCTGAAGTTCAATGGTCCTCATTCTTGTGAGTTTCATTGAACCCCATTTGGGCAACAAGTAGGTGTTGAGATAGAAGTCGTAGCTGATTCGCGATGAGTTCTTCAGCAGCGGCCACATCTTCTCCCGACAAGTTGCCACGAGACCTGCCATTGTTTGTTCCCCGGAGGGGAAGAGTTGAGGTTCATTGTTCCGTCCGTTTGCGGTCTCCATAAACTGATCAGCCAAACGTTGCGCTTCAGTTCTGGTAGGAACCAGGTTCTTCGCCCAGCTCTTTGTTCGACCACGACGGCTGCCGGAACTATAGTCCCAGTAAAATACTTTCCACTTCGTCCCCAAGTCTGAAACTCGGGGCCTTTGATGTCTTTCTCGCACCACGATTCTCCTTCCGTGGTGCTTCAACCGTGATTCATGAGTAGCACCAACAAGAATCATTGGCAAGCCCCTCGTTTTTCCAGAAAGCCATTTATCTCCGAGCGCCTGAAACGCACGTAACGACCCAGCCGAATCACGGGAATACTTAAATGGCTATACACCCAGCTTCGGGGAACCCGAAGGATTTGCGACACTTCATCTGCGGTCAGAAGGACCTCTTTCGATGGGTTTCCCGCCGTAGAGTTTGATTCCCTGATGTCACTTGTCATGCGAGCACCTGACTCCGGCGGTTCCCTCATCGGTCATTCCTTGATTCCGGCTCGACCCATGCGACAATCCGCACTTGATTTCCGACCAGCAGCGAAGACGGACGTAGCTCGATGGCCTCCCCCGCCTAAGAAAAAGGTAGGGAAGATCGCTCTCAGCGTCCAAGACTTTGGTGGATTGTATTGATAATCGGCGGCTATGGACCGGCCCAATATTCACCGAACGCGACTGCAAGAAATTGCAGATTCTTACTGAACCCTTTCGAACCCTGCCCAAGCTCAAGCCGCAAGATATTGGCTTGGGGAACAACGCGATGAATCTCCTGCCAGACTTCGCCTTGGTCCCGGAGCGGTGGTCGCGGTTCAATATTACTGAGTATCGTCGTACGCATAACGCATGTCGGCAAGGCGCAACAGCCGCTTCACTTCGGCGCGAAGAGTTTCCAGATCTGCCGAGAATCCGAGGCCACGCAACAATTGGTTCGTGATGGCTGAGACGGTGACGGAAAGGTCGGCGGTTCTGGAAATGAATGTGGCCCCGACTTCGCCGCTCGCGATCGATGCCGTCAACGAGCCCCCCTTAATGATTGCGGGCACCAAAAACAACTCGGAATTGTAAAAGATCGAATAGAAACCAGCCGTCCCGCGGTAGAGCTTGAGTCCTTCGACCTTCAACTGGCACGCAATTCTTGCTTCTCCATAGAAATCCAACGCCTCCCAGATTGCATTTGCAGCGCGCAAGTGAAAGGCGAGATTTAGGGCAACATCCGCTAGGCTCCAACTATTGCCGACTCCGGTGATCGGAACGTTGACTTGTGTAACCAGCGCAACCTCGCGAGGGGAAAAGAGCCAGTTCATCTCGAAATCAAGGTCACGCTGCCAAAACTCGATCCCATGCCAGTCGCTGCCACGGCTTTCTTGTCTTTCAGCTTGCTCATCGTTCCATCGGCGAGCAATCTCAGGGAAACTCCGAGCAATTACTGCATCAAACAGATCCTCTGTTGAAGCATCAAATGGAAATGACAAAGTTTCGGTCGGACGCAGGAACACCATCAAATAGGTCGAAGAGCGTACACGATTAGCTTTTCTTTCCTCGTACGTCCCAGCTTGCTTGGCACTCGTCACATAGAATCGTGAAGAGAGATCCTTCAGCATCTGGCCGGTATTGACTGGAACAGACTCGCGAGTACGTTGCTCAATCAGGGAGCGTAATTGAGCTGCGTTGGCAGGTCGAGATTCATCTTCATTCCGCACATAAATCGGCTTGTCTCCCTTCATGTAGTAATGCAGTTTATTCACATTTCTCATTCGCACTACCGCAACCCGCCGTTTCGGGTCGTCTGGATGGAGGCATTCGGCGATCTCGAATTGGGGCGTCGGGGAGATATTTGCGGCAATGCTACTTGCGATCTGTGTCTTGAGTTCCGACCGAAGTTGAACGCCGATGATTTCCTGTGGTTTCCCATCTTTTTCGCTCACGCCTACAATCAACAACCCCCCGAACGTGTTTGCGAACGCCGCAGCGTGCTTCAGCATCTCGTCAGACCACTGCTCTTTGTAGTCCAAGGTCCAACCTTCGGACAAGCGATCTGACGGTGGATCAGACAAACGCAAGAGGGTCTCGATGGCCGCGTAAAGCTCAGTCCCTCCAAGCGAATTCAGATCAGCGGCATATAGATTGATCGACATTTCTTCTTCACGCCATCCGCCTAAGCATTCCCTAATCCCTCGCCTCGCGCGAGCCCTTAGCAAAGGTACTTGAGGCCTTCGTTGTCCATTGACTTATTAAAACGAGGTCGCATTCTACCGTGTCAGGGGTCCGGCCAATGAGTTCCAAAGTTCCGGCTTTCAATCCGTCTTCCGTACGGAAATCGGTCGAAATTATTTCTAGGAGTCTTCGCTTGTAGGCGGTATCCAAATTCCCCTCAAGTTGATCTTCTTTCATCTCCCAAACCAAAATGCGATCCTTCTTATCCATTCGCTCATGGGGCGAAGATGAAATCAGGATAAACACGGGTCTTTTTCCAGTCCTGAACCCAATAGCCGGATTTCGCGACGTTTCGGTGCCACCAAGCGCATCTTGCCGCGTCCGCACGGTGTCGGAGTATGGCACCCTATGACTTAGCATCTCGATGAAGTATGGGCGAGAAGCATGCCAGTTATACAAATCGGCGAAATGGAGCGCTCGCTGCAGGCTCGTTTCGGCCTTATCATTGGCCGACGCTACAACCTGCTTCAGAGGAGGATTGGGTTCTTTCGTTGACTTCGATTCCTGCGCAGCCGCAGTTGCGCAGAGGATCCCCAAGATCATTACGCCTAGGGTAGATCGAGAGATTCTCATGACTATTGGATCCTTCCAGACGAAGCGCTTTTCACGAGGACGGGGACAGTAAGACGGAACCCCTTTGAAGCAAGCACCAGATCGTAGTTTCCAGGGCGAATATCACTAAAGTCTGCGTGCATCTGCAGAAGCATTTGACCATTTTCCGGATGCGCTAGTGCCAAGCCCGACCAGACGACGTCTGGACCAGACCTCAGATTCACGGAGTAGCGCGTCTCCTCGCTCCCAAGAGGTAAGAGCAGATTCAAATTCATGAGTGGACTTGAAGGAATTACGTGCGCTGAAGGGGTAGCTTCATTCTGGTTGAGTCCGCGGACTGCGGAAGCATTACTCAGATCGATGAGCACTGGAACGTACATCGCGGTTGCCGTCCCTTGAACGGGCGTCGCGGGATTGCCAGCTGGCTCCTGTGTACGGGGCGCGACAGTCGACTCGATGTGTCGTCTGTTGAAGAAGACATAAAAGGCGATCACCAATATAGCGAGAACACCAGCGGTCACGAGAGAACGCCTAATCCAAGTCGCTCGACGAATTCTCTCCGACTCAACCAGTTCGGCTTTTGCCTGTGAGAGATGAGCCATATACGCGTCGAAGCATGGTGAACAGCATGTCAAGTGATTGCTTAGCGAATCGTCGCTCTCCGTTGGCCGGCTTGCCAAGATCTTCAGCCCATTATCCGGCGGGCAGCCTTTACGCTCGGGATTCGGAAAAGCGTCAGCCAGATAGGAACGGGCAAACTCAAGGAGATCGCGTTCTCTCCTGAAGACTAGACGTTGTTTAGTGTCAGTTAGCATTCCAAAAACCTGTCGCCAGCCATTTGCAGGCTTATTTCAGACCAAGCTTGCTCCTGACCTTCTGAAGCGTCTGGCTGAACTTTGACTCGGCGGCATGACTCGATATGCCATATGCAGAGCCGATCTCTTTCCAGGAACAACCCGCCATGCGCCGACAGAGCATGTCACGTATTACTGGATCACAATGCATCAAGAATTCATCTATAAAAAGTTTTGTTTCGAGCGCCTTTCCGGGATCTCCGGAGACGCGCGGAAGTTGAGCTTCGAGTTCAACTGCTTTCGCCACGAACGATTGCCGTTTCTTGACCCTATTTAAGCGTCTGAGGAATGCACGAAAGAGGTATGACTCGAGATTTCGTACAGAACCTTCATCGGCGTTCTTCGCGGTTAAGACCCGAGAGACCGTTGCTGCTGCCTCTTCGAGCAGGTTGGCCGCTATTGCCGGATCAACGAACTGCTTTACGGCATGCAGTATTGCGCGATTACTTACTTCTTCGGCTGCCCGGAGCACAGGAGGACTGATCAGCCGCCCATGTCGATCCATCGGACTGACACGCAATGCGCCGTTTTGACGTGGCAGACCGGTCATACTAATTCGCGACGCTGGATACACGCTCGCCAGCCCGGTGGGAAGCGAGTAAGCCTACCGTGCAGCCCTCAGTGCCGTTCAATATGGCAGAGCACCGGCGGGAGAAAAAACTCAATTTGTTCTTGCCTTTGTTTAACAATTCCAACTTCTCCTTGTCATAACTACCAATGCCACCCCATCTGTCTAGCAATTTGGATTTCCCATTTGCTTTTCACACCCAAGACTCGACGCGGCTGCTGCTGCTTTCTCAAATTCGTCTTTGGAGTGTGCTCCCGCAGGTATGGAGGCAACACATCAGAGTTCCCCGCCAAAGAGCAATTGAATCGTTATACGTAGTCAATTTGCTCTGTCTTGGGGCGTTTCCGCCACGGTCACACTAGACGTGGCGGTACAAGCGAAAAGGGCGTCACCGGCCGATGACCACCCTTTAGTCGCCGTCCGGGCAACTGGAATAAACAAGGGGAAAACCCTGGGAGGAGATCAAACCCCTTGGCCGCTTCCCAGTCAAGCCCTCACTTGTCACTTGGTACCAGACGCGCGGGATGAATTCCTAATCAATTCTGTTTAAGCTGGCTTAATAAATATTTCATCAGGCTTTGAATAGCGTGCCCTGGTCCAGTGCAGTGTTGCGTGGACTGCGGTGTCACTGGTGGAGCGCCGTGGCGTCATGGTGTTGTCCAGAGTGAGGAACTTATTCCAGACGAAAACAAATGTAAGAGACGCGTACCATGGACCTATGGATCGGCTTGGGGATCTTCTATCACAAGTAGTAAGCTAAATTCGGCTTACGACACATGAAACAGAATTTGATAGCGCTGCGATGATTTTCCTGCTATTAACTACTCCCAGGTCAAGGGTAGACCCTCGTCGAGGAACACCCGTCAGGCAACCGTGAATGATTGTGCAAGTCTCATCTGTTGCCGTCCTCCAATCTATGGTTAACGTGCATATGGAGGACCTGCGCAGTCGGACAGTTCCAACCTACCGGGCCGCGGAAGGATTTGTCTCGCTCTGTTTGTTGCAGAGGCCGTTCGTCGCATACGTCGAGCTACTGATGATTTCGATCTGGGAATCTGAACTGGCATGGGACCGATTCACAGCGAGCCAACCACCAGTGACTGGTGCCGAGAGAGAGCACAATATCATTCGGTTGGGATTTCGTACTTATGAGCTTCTTGTGTCAACTCAAAGCAAGGCGCAGGACGCGCTGAACTTATTTGGCTTCGTCCAATCTTCGAGTTGACTCTCTCGTGCCCAACCTACAAGCCAGCCCCCTGAAAAAGATCGGCTAGACGTCGTAGGTCAGAAGGATTCGGCAATCCTAGAGATATGGTAGATCGCATCAATGAAACCGTAGGAAGGGTTAAGTCACTATATGGGGGTTAACGAAGACATTGCTGGCCGTGATGAGATTCCCTGTGAGACCAACCTAGATCCGAGAGATCCATCCTGTCGCTGCAGTGAGCCCGCAGAGTTGGTCATTTTGGAGGGTACTTTCGGACCAGTACAAACCTGGATGTGTCCAGAATGTCAAATCTTGTTCCGGGCGCATGGGTATTCAGTCGTACCGTTTCTGAGTGCTACGAAAAACGGAAATTGACGATGCAGAATGGCTCGTCCAGGCAAGACGAAAATTTCGCTTTCGTGCTTCGGGCACCCAGCTCGACACCGGAACAAGACCGGGATTGTGCCGTAACTTCTTTGGGGCCATCGTCGAAGGAAGCGACTACGATTTCCGCCAACCGGTGTTTGTAAGAATTACCGACAACATGGGCCACCCCCGGAAGCGATGCGACTTCCTCGGCACGCGCTACTCGTAGCATCCGGTCACTACAATCTGACAGTTGCAGTCGTTTATAATGACGTGGTCGGGCCCTTCTTTTTCTTCTTCCCCGCCTCCGCCTGCCATTACGGTAGCCATGACTGTGAGCGCGATTAACGCTCGAACAAGACCTGTTTCTTTCACCAAGCATTTTCTTGATCGTCATGTTCGGGCACTGATGATCGGCAGACCATTTCGCGCTACCGCCTTGTCGAAAAGTTTCGCTGGGGCACAATGGGCGTTGCAGCAACGAAAAAGGCGGACGCTTGCGCGCCCGCCCCCTCGCATGGCTACCCAACGTAAGCTACGGTACCTCCGCCGGAACGACCGCGACGCCAGCCGGTTCGACGCCCATCACCGGGATAGTTTTCAGTGCGCTTCCGCCCTTCGGGTACGCGAACTCAAGTAATTCCACATTAAGGGCGTCAGCAGTCCACAAGTCTTTGTTGGTGCTCGTGAATGCAAAGGTGACGGGATCGCCCGAACCGGTAAGCGCGGTCGTGTTGACCGGAGAGCCCAGCGAGCCTTTTTTGGGTGCATTGTAGGTGTAGACTGAGGCGGCTTCCTGGTCGTCGATAGCGATCTTGCCTTTGATCGTTACCTCAATACCTCCGGGGAACTCGATCAAGTTCCGGGTTGTCAGCGTGACAATCTTCTTGCCGGTCGTGGTCGCCTTTGCGATTTCGCCGACGACGACGTCGCCGCTCGAGTTCGAGCCGTCGATATAGAGGTCACCGTTGGCATCGAATCCGGCGAAATACACCTTGGCGAACGAGGAACTGGAGATTGCCTTCCCCGCCTTGTTTTTCTTGTATATCGTGACGCTCCCGGCACCATAGCTCGTGCTGATGATGTTCGTCACCGCGA
Source organism: Terriglobales bacterium (assembly GCA_035601995.1). GTDB lineage: Bacteria > Acidobacteriota > Terriglobia > Terriglobales > Acidobacteriaceae > JABDBE01. Next base: position 26,377 of record DATNNE010000032.1, on the reverse strand, counting down.
CGAACTCGCCGTTATTTAGCACAGAGACGCCGCACGGGTACTGGCCCGGATCGCTCAACGTCTTCGGCTTCTTCGTGTAGGGCGGGGCATAGATTTGAATTCGGCTGTTCAAAGTATCGGCGACGTAGAGGTTGCCCTTGGCATCAGTCGCCAGCCCCTGCGGTTCGCTGAAACCGGTGAGCTGCGCGAGCTGCTTGCCGGATGTGTTATAGATGTTCACGACGTTATCTACCACGTCGGAAACGAAGATTTTCGTACTCGTTGCTTGGATTGCCCCTACGTCGACGAACGGGTAAACGACAATCGGTCCGGGCGAGACCACGTCGGGGCGCGCCGCGCTCGTGGGGTTGCGATATGAATCGCCCGCTACCGCCACGCTAATAAAAAGTGCGGAAAGCAATACTGCAAAAACAGTCTTTCTCACTAGGTTCCTCCTGAGGATTCTTGCTGTTTTTTGAGCCATCGAGTCCACGTTGACTGCGCGATGAAGCCCGCGGAACTGGATCTTGCCCGGACCAAGAATTGGCTGACCAATCAACCCCGGATGCCACAACGCGCAGCCCTCCCCATCGCGGTTAAGGCGTCAACTTGAATACCGTTCCTGCGCCGGAAGAACCGCCATTTGCAGTAGTGCCTTCAAGGGCGCCTGCCTTGTTGAGGATCAACCCCGTGTAGGGGTAAGCCCCATCAGATCCCCCGAAACTGTGTAACACCTGAAACTTCCCTTTGCTATTCACCTTGAATACGACTCCATAACCGGAGGTTCCGTGCCCCGAAGCTCCGCCATACGTGGTGACACCGTAGATGTTGCCCGCCACATCCAGCACTAGACTCGGGTATGGGCATGCTCCATCATCTCCGCCGGAAAAGGTGTGAAGAATCTTCTCCTTCCCCTTTGTATCTAACTTGAAGACTGTTCCAAAGTAAGTATTGCAATCTCCCCCTGTGGTCCCATATAGGTTGCCCGCGGCGTCTTGGACCAGTCCCGCGGTAGGAAGGCCGTCATTACCTGTAAAGGCGTAGAGCACAGTTTCCTTGCCCGCCTTATTCAGCTTAAATACCGTCCCGCAGCCAATCGGAGCAAAGCAGTTAAGATCGCCGCCGACTGCGGTGGTTCCGTAAAGGTTACCCTTCGCGTCGAGAACCAAACTTCCATAGTCCTCAGGGGATGATCCATCGCCGCCGGTGCCGGTGAAGTTGTGCAGAACCGTCTCCTTGCCTGTCTTATTGAGCTTGAACACCGTTCCGACATTCGCAGAGCCCCCTCCCGAGGTAGCTCCATACAGGTTGCCGGCCGCATCTTGTACGACACCTGTGTAAGAAAGACCCCCGCCGGATGGGCTAAAGCTGTACAGGACCTTCTCTTTGCCGGCCGGGCCGACCTTGAACACTATTCCCAGGTGAGAATCGTTGCCGCCGGCTGTTGTTGTGCCATAGAGATTACCTTCCTTGTCCCGAAACACACCCGACGCAGGCAATGCTCCGTCTCCATTCGCTCCGGTGAATGCATAAACCACCGTTTCGTTGCCCTTCTTATCCACCTTGTATACGACGCCTGACTTGCCCGACCCACCGATGAAGGCCGTGCCATACAGGTTCCCGGCTCCGTCTTGTACCAACGGGCCGCCCCGTGGGATTCCCCCGTCCGCCCCGCCCGTAAAAGAATAGAGAGTGGTCAATTTCGGCGCAGGCGTTGACTGCGCTACCGCTACTGCCGACAAAAGCAGGGCGGCCAGTACCAGGACGGTACTTACAGATCCCAAGTACGATCTCGATTGTGGCATTGCATTCTTCATATAGGGTCTCCCTTTTGAAATTGCGACCGGCGGCTGTTGTACCGCGCCAAATGATGACTCTGCAAGTCAATTGTTTTTAACTACCATTAAGCCGGACCGCATGAAAGAGCAAGTCTGGCGCCTGTTCTGCCGAACGATGCGCACCTTCTACTTTTCACGGTAGTTGCAAGCAGCACCACGTCACATGGGTCACAACACAAAGCCAGCTAATTTTGATTTTGCTGCGTTTCTCTCCACAAGGCGACGTCACCGAGCTTCGACTGGATGGCTCATCAGCCCAGTGCAGATATTTAAAAAGTCCGTGGCGGGAAAATCCCTATAGAAAGCAAGCCAGGGCTCTGCGGATCGATTACGGGTGACTTCGGGGATTCCTTGAGGCTGCACTTCGCGCCGTTTGACGTCACATCGATGATGCCTATTGAACCCGGAGAGCCGAACTCTGCTGCGTAGACTACGTCCCCAGTGCCCGATGCATTTTCATTCGCCAGGGTCCCCACGTATGCCCATTTGGTGTCAAAGCCTTTGAGAAAGCCAGACGTGCATCCCCTGGCAAGCGTGCCGTTTGTCTTGTCAAAGAATGCGGCTGTAATTTGGCCACTCTGGGTGTTGCTAATGTAGAGCAGCGTTTCGTCCGGACTCAGCAGAATGTTACTCGAACTAATCGCACTTCCCAAATGATAGACAACCGTCGGAGTCAACCTACCCGAGGAAATATCTGACACTTCTACCACCGTGAATGGGGATGTATCGCCAAAGATGGCATAGCGCCCATCCTGTGTGATGTCAACCCCATTAGGGTAGGTGTTGGCGCTGCGCGAGCCCGTGGAGTTCTGTTTGTCGCCGTTCGAGACCGGCTCCCCCTGCGAGAGATCAAAGGACTCGATCGAGCCGTCGCCGTAGGTGACGACCAACAAGTTAGCATGGATTGCCATGCCGTCAACTGAGCCTCCATTCAAGCCTATCTCGTCAACGTCTCCTACGAACTTCAGCTTGCAGTCGGCTAAAATCTTGAAAGTGCCAATGGTGTTTGACGCGGTATAGCTAGCGTACAGGTAGGCGCCATTTGTGGCTAGGCCGACGCCGTTAATCTTTCCAGAATCGGTGCGCGATCCCGCGAACGCACCCGACAATTCGAGTGTCTGGACGACGATCGCCCCAACCCGACCAGTGAAGGAATCCGAAACATAGACGCATTGCTCCTTGCCCTTCTGCAGCGCCTTCACTTTGTCCTGTCCAAAGTATCCGCCCCCGATTCCAGCGGCGCCCGTTGTAACAATCGCCTTCCGGGTCAATCGACCGCCCGCACCCACAGAGTAAAAGTTAGCGGAGTTAGAAACTTCTTCTCCCGGCGGGTCGTTATTCGTAAAGACGTAGCGGACCGGTTTCTTGGTGCCCAAGGCGGAAGCCGTGAGAAGCAGAATCGTGGCTGTTGCGCCGGCCAAGAGCAGTCTGAAAATACACTTCATAATTCTGAAGCCACGATTTCCTCGTAGCTTTCCATCTCACCGAGAGCAAGGAATTGTCGCACCGGACGCCTGTGAAATCAAAACTAGCAAGCAGTTACGCCTCGATAGAAGGACCGGGGTGCAAAGCTTCGATCTGCAATAACTCCGGACTCTCTGCGAAAATCTCCTTGCTTACAGTTGCGCGTCAGCGCGGGTTCTTCACCCGATTTCCTCCTCACCTGTCAATGAAGAGGCACAAGGCAACGAAATTGAGAGTCCTATTCCTAGCCAAAGACGAACAAGGGATAAGACCGGGAACCGAAACTCGCTTCGATCCCTTTACTGCACCGTAACCGCAACTGGTGTCGAGGCAATCCCGTTCGCCACAACCACCAGACTGCTGGCGCCGGTCTCAGTGCCTGCCGACACGTCGAAATGAGTGGATACTTTCTTTGTTCCGGTCGCCACGCCCATAGTGCTGTGGTCGTGCGTCCGGGCGAAGAAAACGTGGCCGCTGGCATTGTTGGTAATCCGGACCAGAGGATAATTGGTCGCCATTTGGGCATCGTCGCCATAATTGGCGCCCGCCGAAAGTCCGTTAAACTGCGTGCCCGAGATGATATAGCTTTGTCGTCGAGTCACCGTGGCCGGAGCAGACGTGACGGTCGGCGCCCAAGCGCTGTTGGCCGTTCCCTTGGCGGTGTAGATCTCAGCATCCATGCTGACGCCATCCCCCACGGTGTAGAGCACCTGGCCCGTGGGAAGCACAAGCAGACGCCCCACATAAGAAGTATTGGGATTGCCCGTGTTACTGGGTGAAGGGACCCGATGGAACTTGCTTCCATCGAACTCGTAGAAGGTGACGGGGGGTTGGAAAAGACCTGGGCTCGTCTCGCACAGAACGTTTCCGCTCGGCAGTATAGCCGCGGGCGCATCAGCCATATCGTTTCCGCTCGGGAGATCAGGACCGGCTGCCCACTTGCCATTGGCCGTGTTATAGAGGGCGGTATGCCCCGCGGCAGTGGCGTTGGCTCCCATCGCGAAGACGTCCCCTTGGGGCCGCAATAACGCCGGCCCGATCTCCAGCGAATACTTGTCTGCCAGATCCACGATCGTGCTGCCAGCGCTGACCCACTTGTTTGATTTGGGCAGGAATCTCTCTGAGGTAGGGGTATTCTGCGTGTCTACCGTAAGCACCGAGCCGTTCGGCAGCAACTCCCAGCCTTCCTCAGAAAATCTGTCGGCCTTGCCTGTGCCTTTGAGGGTCCAGGCTAACGTCTTCGCATTGAAGAAAGCGGTGGCAGTGGTGAAGTTCTGGCCCAGCATGAAAGTTCCGTTCGGCAGAACGATCGACGGAGAATCGCCGATTTCACTCCACCCGGCGGGAGGACTGACGTTCGTCCACTTGTTCTCAACCGGGTCGTAAATGGCGCCGAGCGGTGTTTCGGCGGCTGGGCAACCAGCGCCGTTGAATTCCCCGCCTTCGACGAGAACGCGCCCGTCAGGCAGCACTCCAGAGGCGAAGGCCAAAGGTGCATAGTCCGACGGCATGGAAGTTATCTTGGACCATGAACCATTCACATAGCTTCCTGTCCGGTCTGGTGTGAGACGATGCCAGTTCGGCGAACAGTATTCGTGAACTATGACCGTGCCATCGGTAAGCAGCAGTGCAGTGTCTGTCAAAAATGTGGGTGGATGCTTCAGGCTTTGCCACTTTTGCGCGCCGGCGATGCCATGCAAAGCCAGTGAAGCTATAATTGTGAATCCTAGGGTCCTTAGGGTTTGCATAATTTGTCCTTGCTTTGATTTGACTCATGCAAACAACTCCCACCGCTGCGGTGAAGGAGTTGCTTTATTCCGCGCTCCGGACAGCTGTCAGTTATTGGCTTTCTGACTGCTGTCGATGCAGAGTGGCCTTTCCGAATGTCACGCAGGCGTTGTTGGCTTGCCCGCGATGCTGTAAAGGTTGCCCGCCGCGTCCAGCACCAACGTTGCTGAGGGATGGCTCCCGTCCGTGCCATCAAAGTGTGGAGCACTTTGATGGCATTAGCCTTATCCATTCTGAAAACGACTCCCAAGCCAGCCCCGCCGCCACAAGACAAATTGCCGCCCGTCGTAGTGGGATGGTAGAGGTTTCCCGCCTTGTCCCGCGCCACGCCTGCATCCGGCGCGGCCCCCTTAATTACATCGAACTGGTGTGGCATAAGCTTCCTGTTCTTATCCAGCTTGAAGAGGTACCCGTGCCGGAGGCGCTGAGTTGCGTCGTGCAATCGATGTTGCGCTTGCTCTTTCGCATTTGGGGCCCACTACTGGAACCACCCCAAGCCTTGCGCCCGAGGTTCATACCGGCGCCCAGTATTGCAGCGCGGGGATGCTACTTTTACATCGGTACACCGCAATCGCGCAAGTCAATTGTTCTTAACTACTCTTAAGCCCCATCGCGTGAAGCAGCAAGCCTGGTGCCTGCTCTGCCGTTCCTTACATCGTATCCGTGTTTTCGTTAGGCTCATTGTGGGAGCGCACCAGCTCTTCCGTGTGGGCAGTGAAAACCTTTGCAGCTTCTGAATGTTCGGTACGGCGCCTTACTAGCCACAGCGGAATACCGGCATGAAATTGTTCGATTGGAATCATCTTCAATTCGCCGCGGGTCACCTCTTCTGCGACGCACATCGACGGGACGAGTCCGACTCCAAGACCAAGAGCGACTATCTCCTTCAAGAGTTCAATAGGTGCATTCTCGACGGAAATCCTGAGGGGCGTCTGGCATCGTGCGAATGTCTCCACCACCATTTCTCGTAACGGCGAAGAGGTATCTTCAAGAATCAGACGTTCTTGCCCTAGTTCTGCGATTCGTACTGAGCTTCTGTTGGAGAGCTGATGAGTCGGGTCTGCGATCAAGACCAGTTCGTCGTTGACAATCAAACGGGTTTCAAGTTCAGGGTCGTCTGGAGAAATTGAGAGCAACGCGATGTCCAATCTTCGATGCTTCAGCCGAGTTAACAATGCGTCCTGGTGTTGGCATACAATTTCGATCTTGGTATCGGGGAACTGTTTGCTAAACGCAACCAAGACTTTCGGGAGCAGATACAGCCGACTGCTCTCACTGGCTCCAATGCGCAGATCTCCGGCTCGCGCTTTTCCAATTTCCATGGCGGCCGAGGTGGCTTCTCTTAGTAGCCCGAGCACGCGCACCGCGTACTTGTACAACACTCCTCCTGCTTCGGTGAGTTCGTACTCCAGCCGTTGCGAACGGTCAAGCAAAGGAGTACCAATTTCTTCTTCCAGCTTCCGGAGGGCCGCGCTGACTGCTGGTGGCGTGCGAAAAACCCGCGAGCCAGCCTTGTTGACGCTCCCCTCCTCAACAACAGCGACAAACATTTCTAATTGCATCAGCTCCATGGTGCGGCCTCTTCTTACTTCCCTCTCATAAATGGTCGTCGGTCCTCTGGGCGCAGCGAACTGCGCGAAGCGCTCATGCATCGCAGCTGGCAGCTGCTTCACATTGGGGTGATGCGAATCTCTAAAGATTGTGTTATGCATATACACGCATATATAGATCAGCCCGACAAAATACAACCCATGCCCTAAATTGTCAAGGAATAAAGTGAGTTGACTGATTGTTATAGATATGTATAAATACCTTTGTGAAGTGCCTGATAAACGGGCAACAAACGGAAACGTCGCCTCGAGATGCCAAATGCGGACAGTCATAGAGTCGGGTTGCTAACGCCTGGAATCAAAGAGAACATCTATGCAATGGTCGCTGAATAAGCAGAGTAAAGTGCCGCTGTATCTCCAACTGAGGGACCTCGCTACCTATCACATCTCAACCGGAACGCTCCACGACAAGCAGCAGATGCCCACTATTCACGCTTTGGCTGGGGAGTTGAGCGTGAACTTTGAAACCGTGCGCAAGGCGTACAAAGAATTAGAACGAGAAGGACTTGTCTTCTCGGAGCGTGGTCGAGGAACCTTTGTGAATGGCCACAAGATCCCGAAAACGCTTGCCGGGACACAACGAGATCGAAAATCAGAGCTGACTGATTCGGTAAAGCGGGCGATCAGGGAACTCCTCCAGATGGGAACATCCGCAGAGCAGATTCAAAGCGCTGTGGCGCAAGTTCTTCGGGAAAGAAAGATACCGTTCGTTGTGTTTAGTGAGTGCAATCCGCTGCAGAACTCCGAAATCTCGGAGGTGCTCCAGAACTATCTCGAGCTCGAAGTCCGACCTGTACTGCTTGAGGACCTGAAGGACGAGATCGCAACATTGACCAGGAACGGCGAGACTCCGTCAGCCATCATAACGACTGGATTTCACATACACGAAGTTCGCAATCAGATTGGGGATCAACCTTTCCGAATTGAGTTCGTCGTCACGAACATGTCCCCAGAAACGCGCCGCGAGCTGGAAAAATACGACAAGCAATCGCGTTTTGGTTTTGTGTGCCGTGATGCAGAATCTATTTTTTTCAAGGATGTGCTCAAAGCAGAATTGTGCATTAAATCGGAGATCGCGTATTGCATGTTCCGCGAAAAGTCCAAGTTGACTGATCTTATCAAGCACAGCGATGTATTGTTGGTTACTCCCACTGTGTACCAAGAGCTCAAGGAAGCCGCGTTGCCGGGATCTCCGGTTTTCAACGTGCTCGACCGGGTTGATCCGATGTCGTTAAAGATGGTGAAGGATAGCATAGTAGGCGATCAGCACGACCTTGTTCGCGACGGACGAAAAGGTGACTCAGATCAGTTACGGAGCGCCGGAAGTACGTTTTCCAGGATACCCCCTGTGTTTTCCAATAAATCGACCGCTAACCAACCCTGAGCCTCCTAAGCTTACTGTTCGGGTGCGGGTCGCCGAATGCAGTCGTTCGGTTGATCCCCAGCATGTTCTTTATGCGGTGCGGCTTAACGGTAGTTAAGAACAATTGACTTGCTCAATTGGTATTGGGCGATGTAAAAAAGCTGCGCCTCTTACTGGGCGCTAAGGGGACAGGTAAATCAACGATCACCCCTCCGTTGGACTTGCCTGTCCTGGTAGTCCGCGGAAAGAGTTGGCCGTTGTCTTTTGATGCAAGCAGAATGAAAGCACGGATGTTGCAGTAATTGTAGGAATAGACGACTTGCGGTGATCTATCAACGTCTCCATCCCGATAGAGTGAGGTCGACTACACGAGAAGAGATCCGTGAATTGCTTTTGCAGATTGGGCAGTTAAAAGTTTGCATCGCAGACTTACATATTCTGGAGCTCCCGAACGACTGAATGATTACTACACATACTGCGGCGAATCGTTTGACGGTGAACGAGCAATCGAAAACTCCTTTCACACCGCTCAATGCTAAATGCCTTGAGTTCCGAAATGCGCCAACACAAAACAAACCCCCAGGCTTCGCCACTCGAGCCATTCACGTCGGCCAAGAACCCGACTTTGAAACCGGCGCCGTTGCCGTCCCAATTTACGCAACCTCCACCTTTGTCCAGCAGGAACTGGGCAAGAACAAGGGGTACGAGTACGCTCGTGTCTCGAATCCTACCCGCGACCGCCTGCAAAAGAATCTTGCCACGCTCGAAGGAGGAGTCGCCTCCCGCGTCTTCGCGAGCGGAATAGCCGCGATCAACGCTCTCTGCACCATGTACAAGTCGGGCGACCACGTGGTGTGTGGCAACAATCTTTATGGGGGTGTGCCCCGCCTCTTCAACCAGGTACTGACCGGCTACGGAATCGAATTCAGCTACGTGGACACCTCCGATGCCAGGAACGTGCAGCGCGCTATCCGCAAGAGCACTCGAATGGTGTACGTGGAAACGCCTACCAATCCTCTGATGGCGCTCAGCGATCTCGTAGCGATCAGTAAGGTGTGCCGCCAGAAAAAGGTCGATCTGGTCGTGGACAACACCTTCATGTCACCGTACTTTCAGCAACCAATCGCCCTGGGCGCCGACCTAGTGGTGCACTCGACCACCAAGTTTCTCAACGGCCATAGCGACGGCCTCGGGGGCGTGGTGGTGTGCACAAAACCGGAGCAGGCCGAGCAACTGGGATTTGTGCAGAAAGCAGCTGGAGCGATTCTCTCGCCCTTCGAGTGCTGGCTGGTGCTGCGCGGCGTCAAAACGCTTGCTGCACGCATGGAGCAGCACGATCGCAATGGCATACTGGTCGCCGATTTCCTCTCCCAACATAAGAACGTAAAGAAAGTCTTCTATCCGGGGCTGCCGAATCATCCGCAGCACGAACTTGCCCGCCGGCAGATGAGCGGCTTCGGCGCCATGATCAGCTTCGAAACCGGTTCGTTCTCGAATACGCAGAAGATTCTGAAACGTGTTCGCGTTTGCTCTTTGGGAGAGTCGCTGGGAGGAGTTGAGACCCTAATCTCGCATCCCGCGACCATGACCCACGCAGCGATGGGCGAGAAGGGAAGGAAAGAGATTGGCATCACCGATAGCATGGTACGGATTTCGGTGGGGATCGAGAACGTGGAAGACATTATTGCCGACCTCGACCAAGCACTGTACGCAATCTGAGACACGTAGGCACAACATTCTATCCGTGCTGCGTCGAATGTTTCGAGCGAACCATATTAACCTCGCTCAGCGGGATAAGATGTCTATAAGCCCCTACAACGAGATTATTATCAGCCGGTAGTCTACATGACGCACATCTCGCGACTTAGCTTCGCTTTTACTCACCGCCTCTACTTCAGTAAGAGTAGCGGGCGGGGCAAGGCGTAGTGCTCAAGAGATGGATTTAGAGCTAACTTAACGCCAAATAGGCCCGCAGCCGCGACTCTTTACGAGCCGCGGCTTTTGTTTTTGGGTCAAGTGCTGGAGTCGCGATGAAGAAGCAGGTCGAAAAGCGTCGGGCGGAGATCGACTCGTTAGACAGGCAACTCCTCAACCTGCTGAATCGACGGGCAAAGATCGCCAACGAGCTCGGTATGTTGAAGCTGAAGGCAGAGTTGCCGCTGTATGACAAAGCACGAGAACTGCGGATCCTCAACCGCCTGAAACAAATCAACTCAGGTCCGCTCGACAACAGCAGCGTCACAAGTATTTTCCAGTTGATCATTCGAGAATCGCGGCGAATACAAGCCGCCCGGCGTAAGGATTCCAATCCGAACACTCCGAACAACGGAAATCAGGGAGACCGAAAATGATTATTAACATGCATGGAGTAGCGTCTGAAGAGGAAATCAAGCACGTTGTTGATCGGGTCCAAGAGGCCGGATATCAGGCACACGTGAGACGCGGGACAGAACGCACGATTATAGCTGCCGTCGGCACTAGCGGTCGAAGGCACGAACTGAGAGCACTGGCGACCGTACCCGGCGTGGCCGAGGTGGTTGCAATTGCGCAGCCCTTCAAGCTTGTAAGTAGCCAGACAAAGACAGCGCGGACCGTCGTCGATATAGGCGGCACGCTCATAGGAAATGGAGACTTCGTCGTAATCGCGGGCCCTTGTTCAGTGGAATCACGGGAGCAGTTGTTTTCCACGGCGAGGGCGGTTAAGGCGGCGGGCGCGAGGTTGCTTAGAGGTGGTGCCTACAAGCCGCGCACGTCTCCTTACGAGTTTCAAGGGCTCGGACCGGAAGCGCTCCGCCTGCTGGGCGAGGTGCGGGCAAACACCGGTCTGCCTGTTGTCACAGAGGTGATGAGCATCGAAGATGTCGGCCTCATCTCCGAGTTTGCAGATATGTTGCAGGTCGGCGCCCGGAACATGCAGAACTTCGCTCTCCTACGGCGGCTAGCAAAGATCAGTAAACCAGTGCTGCTCAAGCGTGGCCCTTCGGCTAGCGTCAAGGAATGGTTATTGGCAGCTGAGTACCTGCTCGCGGGCGGGAACGACAACGTCGTACTGTGCGAACGCGGAATCAAAACGTTTGAAACGGAGACTCGAAACACACTAGATCTCGCATCAGTCGCGTTGGCGCGGGAACTTTCCCATTTGCCGGCGATCGCTGATCCGTCGCACGGAACCGGACGGCCCAGTCTGATATCGCCGATGTCGCGCGCCGCAGCAGCGCTGGGTGCCGATGGACTTATGGTTGAAGTACATCCATGCCCAAAGCACGCTCTTTCGGATGGGCCGCAGTCGTTGGATTTCGAAGGCTTCTCGCGGCTGATGCGTAGTCTGGAAGGGCCCCTGCTGGCATCTTAGCTGTGTCTTGCCAAGAGTCCTTACGGTAAAAGGAATTTCGGTATGCATAAATGCAATTGAATGGCTTCCTAACTAGCGGACTGTTAGAAAAATTACTTGACGGTGCTCTGGGGAAAGCGATTTCGCAAGAGCCAAGGACAACGCCCTGGGGAGAACTTATGGAACCCGAGCTTTTGGTAGCAGTCGCTGAAGAAGGCAGGCTGCAGAAAGCAATGACGCGGTCGTGTCGCACAATCCCGGTTGTAAGCGTTGCTCTTCGTAAGTTGGAGAAAGAAGTCGGCGTGCCTTGTTTGAATGGTCCAAGAGACACGAGAGTTGTACTTGACCGCAGCTGGGTAATCTCTCTTAGACTACGCAGAGCGTTTGCTTTTCCTTCAGGATGAAGCTATGGCGGCCGGTGAGTAAGTTGGGGTACGAAGCGCCGTTATCCGAAGAGTCCGGCTCAAGCCGAGTGATTACGGCCATAAGGGGGAATTTCACGCAGCGATCGGGGATTAGCATGGAACGTAATTTTTGCGACAGCTTTTCACAAGCGCCGGACGGCGCTGCCCAGCAAAGGCCGACCTGTCCGGAGAACTCACTCGATGGAGCTGGCGAACGTCGAGAGCCACCGGCCCATATGATGGCGAGTCACCGTTTCCCCCTGGACCACATTCCACATAGCAATTGTTGAAGTTCGCCTTTAGGCGGATTTTCGTGAGGCCCGTCGAGCTCGACTGAGCCTACTACCAGTTCCTTCTCAAGGCGCAAGAGAAAAGCGGAATTGAACGTCCGTCACGATCTGTCCGGAATTAGTGATCTGCCTGGGGCAGAACTGTGTTTGCCCAACATGTGGACAGCCGAACCAATCACGACGGCGGGAAGCAACCCGCCCGAGCGGCAAGGAGACCATGCCCTACGCCTTTACATGGCCCGAGCGGATCTGGCGAATCCGGTGGCAGGTTTAATTCTTGACGCGAAAGAAAACCTTTACGGCACCCCTGAGTACGGCGACGATTCTGGGTTGCCACCACAACAAGAGCACAAATAACACGTCCGACTTCTGGGATAATAACTGCAAAGATGCTATTGGCGCATTTGCTTCAGTCAAAATAGTCTCCACGGCGGAAGGCATGATTTGCGTAACAATCGGCCACGCGATCGCGTTGTGTGGACAGTGGAAGTCGCTCCCCGCGGTTGTATCAGCGCAATTGAATAGACGTTAAACAGAATTTGATGGTCCTTAGTAACCTTCGGTGATACAAGTACGTCCTTCGAGGGTCGCAGTCCAACCCTTAAATACCCGATTGAAATTACGGCCAATTCTTTGGAGGAGAAAATCGTGATTCAAAGACTAAGTGTAGTTTTGCTCACAATTGCCGCGATGGTGGTGGGCGCGAACATCGTTTGTCTCGGACAGTCACAGTCCCTATTGACCCGTCATCTGCAGGATGTGACTCTCAACGGACAGGCGCCGTTCGTCGGTCGGCTCCCCGCTACTCAGACCCTGCGAATCGACATTGTCCTGCCGGTGCGCGACGGGTTGGACGATTTCCTGCGCGAACTCTACGACGATCCTTCCAGCCCCTCTTACCGGCACTTCCTGACGGTCGAAGAGTTCACCGAGAGATTTGGTCCAAGCCAGAAGGACTTCGACGCTCTGGTTCACTTCGCGAAAACTAACGGCTTTACCGTGACCGGAGGCTCCCGCGATGCGCTCGATCTGCAACTCAAGGGCTCCGTGGCTGCCGTCGAGACCGCCTTCCATGTAAGCCTTGGCGTCTATCACGACCCCATCGAGAACCGCGATTTTTATGCTCCCGATCGGGAACCCACAATCGACCTGCCATTCCAGGTCATGCACATCTCGGGCCTGGACGACTATTTCGTCCCGCGTAACGCATTAGTGCGGAAACCTCCCGGCGCGAAGCCTCCGGCCACGACAGGGTCCTGCCCCGGAGCCTCGTTTTGCGGCAGCGACATGCGAGCGGCTTACTACGAAGGAAAATCTCTCACCGGCAAGGGCCAGACCATCGGGCTGCTGGAGTTCGCCGGATTCGATATCGCGGACGTAAACACCTACTACAAGAATGCGAAACAAAAAAGAACCGCTAGGGTCAAGGGCATTTCCACCGATGGCACCCCGATCAACTGTGTCGCTCCGACCTGTGACGACACCGAACAAACCCTTGACATCACTCAGGCGCTGGGAATGGCTCCCGGCGTCGGCACTCTGTATGTCTACGTGGGCTCCAGCGGTACTGCCCTGTTGAGTTCGATGTCCTCGCATAAGCCGTTGCCCTTGAATTTAAGCTCGTCGTGGTATGGGTGGGGAATAGACTTCAGCTCGGACGATCAGTACTTCAAGAAGATGGCAGCGCAGGGCCAGAGTTTCTTTCAGGCGGCTGGCGACAGCAGCGCATGGCGTGGCACGGACACATGGTGGCCGATGGAGTCACCATACGTCATCTGTGTTGGGGGCACGGACCTGGTGACCAAGGGCGCAGGCAAAGCCTGGGCATCGGAAAACGTTTGGATAGACGGTGGCGGAGGCATTTCTCCTGACGATTTGCCGATTGCGAGTTGGCAGCAACTCAAGGGAGTCATCACCAAGGCCAACGAGGGGTCCACGAAGTATCGTAACGGCCCGGACGTCTCGGCGAACTCAAATTTTACCTTCTACGTCTGCGCAGACCAAACCACCTGCAGCGAAAACCTCTACGGCGGAACTAGTTTTGCCGCGCCCATGTGGGCCGGCTACATGGCTCTAGTCAACCAGCAAGCGGCGACCAAGAAAGTCTCGCCCCCCGGCTTCATTAATCCAACGATTTACCTGTTGGGTTTGGGCTCTGGGTACCACACCGACTTCCACGACATCACCGTGGGTAGTAACCGTTTTCCGGCAGTGAAAGGCTACGATTTGGCGACCGGATGGGGCAGTCCGAACACGGACGGCCTGATTAACGCACTTACCGAGAAATAGTGAGGGTGTAAGATTTCGTCGATCACAGCCCTAACTTGCTCGAGGTCTGCCCGAATCATTCGATTCGGGCCTTTCTTGTTTGCCAAGCATACTTTGGCAGTCCTGACCGCGAGAGTTCAAGTGCGCTCTCCCGTCTGCGGCAGCGCGTTCCTAATGAGTAACGCAATTCCGTTAGCGAGAGCTTCGTCTGCGTTGGGGAGACCTGTTCAGCTCCGGGCGTCGATCGGGGTCGGTTAGAGCGCTACGGGGTCTCTCGGGCTTTTTTAACGCGCAACTCTGCGACTGCGACTGGATGACCATCGTGATGTCGGGGGTGAAATCTGACTTCATTAGTAGATGTGGTTTGTGGACTGTGCCTCCTGAAGAGCAGGGAGGATCTTGGCCATCGGCTTTAGAGTCGCTCGGCAAACAGCAATTGAGAAAAAGAGCTACTACAGTACACACGATTGCGCTCAACTAGCCTCCGATGCTCAACCGGGGCAGGCAAATTTGGTCCGCCCCGGGCCGTTCCAGCCATGGTTGCCCTATAGATGTAGCAGAAAGAGAAAAGGGCGTCATCCGCCGATGACACCCCCTTTGTTCGCTGTGAGACAACTGAGACAACTGGATAAGCAAACGGGAACTCTAGGAGGAGATCAAACCCTTGCCCTTCCAATCAAACTCCTCACCGCTGTCACTTCGTACTACATGAACAGGGTGAATTCCTACTCAATTCTTTTTACGCTGGGCAAACTAATGTTTCATTGCCCCCCACTTATCCCAACGCTTACGATGATCGTGCTCGCTTCAAGCATCGGGTGAGGATGATCGTTATGGAGCTGCTTAACGATACTGGGAATTTTCGTGCTTGGTGCCCCTGTGGGTTTGGGTACCGGGCGGAAAATCCATCGAATACAAGCATGACACAATCTCAGGTTATGAAATAGCGTGCCCTGGTCCAGCGCAGGGTTTCTCGGTCTGCGGTGTCACCGGTGGAGCGGCGTGGGGTCATGGTCTTGTTCAGGGTGAGGGGTTCATGCCAGACGAAAACAGATGCAGGAGACGCCTGCCGTGGACCCGTGGATCACCTTAGGAATCTTCTTACTCGGTGCTGGGGCCGGATCGCTAGCCAGCGCAGTGCTGCACGCTGAACAGATTCGCAAACTCAAAGACGTGCTGGAAGCGGCGGTCCACAACCATTCCCAAACAGAGGAACGAGTTCACAAACCCGACGGGCGCAAGTCCGCATAGGCCAAGGAGCCCCTCAATGACCAACCCCTACACCGCGAAACTCATCGGCACAGCCCTGATCGTCTCCGAAGACGCAGTGGCTACGCGGCAGCTTGCCGAGGCCATGCAAGAACTTGCTTTATCTGTCGAGGTCTGCATCAAAGTCTCAGACGTCCTGGACCGCGTTAACCGTAGCAAACTTGAGGTCGCTGTCATTGATTTTTCGCTCGGGAACCAAGCCACACACTTCCTTGAACAGGTGCGCGGCTCAACCTCGAACCGAACCGCTATCACGTTCGCGATCACGAGCAGTAGCGCCGAGACCACATATGCTTTGAAAGCAGGTTCGAGCTTCGCGTTGGAAAGGCCTCTGACTCCCGATTCGATCCGACAGACCCTCAAAGCCGCCTACGGATTGATTGTACGAGAACGCCGCCGTTACTTCCGTTATCCTATCTCCGTCCCAGCAACCGCAAGCAGAAAGGGAGAATCAGAAGTCTTCGGCAGGACTGTAAACATCAGCGAACGCGGTGTGGCATTAAGCACCTCAGATCCGCTAATGCCTGGCACCGAGGTAACGATCCAGTTCACTCTGACGAACCCTCAACTCGCTATCACGGCGGACTGTAAGGTGTGCTGGCACAACGACAAGGGTCAGTCCGGCTTGTTGTTCCTATTCCTGCCTTCTAACCTAAGTTCTGAGCTGCAAGCTTGGCTGGCGCGCAGACTCGAAGAACAGCTGCCTGACCTTGTGACTCGGAGATTCCAGTCGCAGACAACTGACTGATTGCGACACATCTGCACTGTCGGGAAGGGCAGCTGAGAATAGAGAACAAACTCAGCTGCCCATCCCACGTAGCGTGCTCAAGGGGGACTAAGCTACAGACTTGGTAACACACGCTCGTCAGCATTTACCATTCAATAACTGCGTTGTTGCGACTAAGGCGATAGGTCAGTGCTTAAACCGGTGATGTTGGTTGCACACGAGCAACCTGAGCTTATCGTTTCTGGGCACAGAAATCAGCGTCAGTGGGCTTTATGCGGTCCCTGCGTCCGACGAGCCAAGTCCGATTGGATGACCTTGATAAAAGCTCGGCATGCAGGCGCTAGCGTGGTGCAGTGGCGGCATACAAGCCAGAGGCTGCACTCTCCCCGAACTCTGGGATCGTCTTCGCTACCAATTCGCCGCGCGCTTCCTCTTGTTTAATGCAAATCTGTGGCACAATCCCCACTCCCATGTCCTGCGCCGCCATATTTTGATCGACTCCAAGGTTCCTGTTTCCACCTGCACATTCAGTGCGACGCGTGAAGCGCCTAGAGGCCGCGACCACCCGTTCTCGGAGCTCCGATTTCGCAGTCAAGATGATCAGGTGTTCGCCACTCAATTCTTGGATGTGGACCACGTGTCGCCCGGCGAGCGGATGCCGAGGACTCATGACAGCCATCAACCGGTCGTGCATGAGCAACTGCGAGCGGAGATCCTCGTCTCGGGTCTGACTGGCCACAAGCGCAATGTCGAGTTCGTATGCTTCAATACAGAGACCACTGCATCCGAGTAGCCGATTACCACCTTGAGCTTGATCCCCGGATATCGAGCCTGAAATGCCTTGGTAAGTTCCGGTAACAGATATTCTCCGACACTCTGGTTCGCCCCGATGCGCAGGTGACCGCTTCGGGCGCTCCGAATCCCTCCATGGTTGCCAACGCTTCATCCCTTAGGGAAAGCAGTCGCCGGGCATAATCGACGAGCGCCTCCCCTGCAGGAGTCAGCCTGAAATCACGACCCAGCGAGCGATCGAACAGGGGCGTGCCGATCTCCTCATCCAGTTTGCCGATTGCGGTATTAATCGCCTGAGGGGTGCGATAGACCCCTTATTGCTGCCTTCTGTAAGGCTCGTTTCGAGCTCCGTGAACCCCTGGCTGGGGTTGCAATTGAGGGTTTACATTACGCCCAAACTGGCGTGATTCAGCAAGACTGAGACGGTTGAAGCACCACTCAAATGATTGAATAGTAACAAAATCAGCTCCGCGCCCCCAAGTTCGGGACCAGGGGGTCGGAGGTTCAAATCCTCTCTCCCCGACCAATCCTTTCAAACAGATAAACTGCGCCTCTGGTTTTTCGTCCACAGCGCTGTAGTCGATTTTGTAGACGGTTCGGATTTCACGGTGATTCAGAGTGGGTTCCTCGGTGATGACCCTGTAGGCTCACAGCAGACGACACGCTGTTGCAGCCCATGGGCTTCAATGAGGAACGGCGCAAGCGGTATGCTGAAGCAATCAGGGGCGAGCTCGAAAACGTCCTAAAAAAGATTGGAGACGATGAGCGCCAACAAATCGCAATGCTGCAAGAGCAGATGCAAGCCGATAGCACCGCTTCGATTCAGGCGAAGACTGCCGCGCACACTTCAGGGATTTGCAGCAAGGCGCGGGAATCGGGCGTCGGAGCCTCCCTGCTCTTGTTTGCGTTGGTCTTCGGCGTCAAGAAATCGGTAGGTGGTTTCACTGTTACCAAGAAACCACAGGCGCGGAGCACATCAGAGTAGCGCACCGCAAGCGACCGGGAGTTCGCCGTCTGTAGACGCCTGCGTCTGCGATCCGTTCGCGATCCGTTCGTCGGATTACGGGTGCTTTTCGTGCACTTCTGTGCCATCCGTCGCCCTGCATGTTGTTGAATTTACGTTGTCGTGCGGATTCGATTCCTTGCGCTCACCATCCAGTCGCCCGTCAACCAAACCCCGTACGGAAGCATTTTGTGAAGTACTGAAAAATGCGAGTTCGAAAGCTGCAGGTCAGTCGCTCACCGTGATATATCGAGACCTTTCGTAGCTAGTTCCGAACTCAGCACGAGCGATCAAACTTAACAATCGAAGAGCAATCACGTTAGGTGAAATAACGAAAGCGAGCATTTACCTTCTTGCCACTTGGAACGTGTTTCAAAATGTCTCCCACCCGGCGAGCAGCCCGCACTGTAATAGGATCACCCGAATCGAACTGAGTATTGTTGAAATTGAGCTTTGATAAGCCGACTAGCTCGTGCGCTAGATCCGAAGCGCTGGTCTCGCCATCATCGCGGACAAATTCGAGCGCTCGGGGTATGTAGGCACCGGGATAAACTTTGAAGTACGGGACGGTACCCTTCAGGTATACGATTCCGGACCTGCCGTCGAACAGCATCGTGGTGCCTCGAACCATGGGCGAATTGCCGGCGCGTAGAACGCGTGCCCCCGATCGTCGTACGCTCACCAGGTCGAGAACCTCAAGCTTCTCGTCTTCCGCCGCCCGCTTGAATCCCTCCTTTTCATCTGCATTGAAATAAGAGGTTTTGTGCATGACGACCCTCGCGGGCATGGTCTTGTGCTCGCGTCGATAGGTAGCTAGACCATTCGCGAGCAACTCCTGCGCGTCGTGTTTGGACAAATGAGGGTTGCGGTCGTCTTTGTCGTAACTGGCGCTCCCGCCCTGCACGATTAATCCCTCGCCACGCTCGTCGAACACCTGGGCCACGCTGGTCATGAGCTTGTCGCCCGCGACACTCCTAAAGAAGCTCACGCCGACATAACACGTGGTTAGCACGGCGGCCTGTCGGGCAAGACGCCAAGGCACGCCACCCGCTTTATAGTAGAGCGCCGTATGGAAGTTCCAAGCGGTCGTTGCCTTGTCCTGTAAGCGCCTGCCGCGCCCAATCGAGATCGAGCCATAGGTCTCGGGCCGCGACAACTGGCATGGCAACTGCAGATCAAGTGCCTGTGCCTTGAATAGATCGTGAAAATTCAGCGTAGAGGGCGGCGACGGCTCTTGTTCCGGAACAGGCTCTTGAAGCTCATCGATTGGCGGGTCGGGCGTCCGGGTGCGCGGCGTGTCTCCCAAGGCGAAGACTTCCGGCGGCGGCGCCACAACTAGTACATGGAGTCCGCTCTTGCCTGCGAGATCGCGGGCATGATCCATGAAGGCCTCGACAATATGCGGCAGTGGATCAGACTTGGCGAGCGCCTTCGAGAGTTCGTGCCGTGTGATCGCACGTGTCGCTGCGTCAGATAACTCCAGGGAAGTGCCAAATACTTGTTGTGTCATGCCAGGGAAATGTGGACGGAGGGCTTTCAGCTTCTGCTCGTCCGACGCAACACCGTGTTTGCAATGCTCCAGCCAATCGCGCACGCCGTCGACCGTGGCCGTCGTCCCAATCACACCGATTCGAATTGGGACAGGAACTCCGGTGCTGCCTTTGTCGAACGCACCAAAGGTGGAAAGACCAGCGCGGATATCGACGTGCAACTTACCCTGATTGAAGGCGAGTTGCGGCTCTTCTACTATTTGGAGCTTCATCCCTCGATCTCCTTGTCTCCCGCATGGGGGATTGAGGGAGCATCAAGTGCCGTCAGAGAACTCTCGTCCACGCCAGATGAGTATCGAAACGAGATGAGCGGTGCGAACTCCAACAGCCGTAGGCGATCCGCGCGAGTCCATGGTGCTCGAAGAACTGCTTGCCATAGCAGTAATTGGCTCAACACCGAGCGATTCCGCTCGAAACGCTTTATCCCAGAGAGGCGGTTCTCGTGATATCGATCCAAGTCCTTTCCATTGTAGGTAAATCGATACGTTGGCGTAATCTCTAGATTCCATTCGCCGCCCAAAAAGCGAAAGCGAGCTTGAAAGGCCGCGTGGCGGAGATACTTATAGGGCTTTCCGCTTTTCGATGATTTGTGTTCGTAGTGGGACACCACGGTGACGGTGCTCCGCACCTTGACGTTCGCATACCTAAGACGCCGTGGCGGTTCGTCCGCTCGACCCATGAAGGCGTAGACTTCCTGGTCCCCGTGATATCGAACACCTTGCGACCAGAGATCTTCGCCCAGCGCAGCATTCAACAGATGCACGAAGAGGCGACGCTTGTTCTCGTCTTCGGAGAACGCCCACTCTTTGCTATTGAATTGTTCCAAGCCGCCAACATCGATAATTTCCTTCAGGCGCGAACGCTCGGGATCGACAAAGCTGTATAGATTTGGTTCATATATCGTCTACGCTCCTGAGATACGGACGCCAGATTTACCTGAGGCGCCTTCGTTAAGCAGAAACCAAGACTGCTTTCGCGTCTTGCTCGTCGCTGGGGCGATGTTGGGAACACCGCGCCGCGTATTTCTGGTACCGCAACGGAAGAGCGACTTATGGAGCGGACAAGCGTTCGTTGCGACGGAGTTTCATAGGATTGCTCCGGATTGGTTTGAAGAGATGGAACAAGACAATTCGTCTAAACGGTTCCCTGGCATTCGGGAAGAATCGGAGCCAAGGCAAAGCGACACCTTCTCGCAGCGATTCCGGGCGCCACGAGGGCCGAACAGGTTACTCGAAGGCATCGAGGTGAGTTACGCTTGCGAGCCAAAGCGCTTATTGATTCGGATGTTGCGATGACCAAAATCACCAAACGCTCTTTGCTGCTCTTCGCCGCCGCATTACTGGTCGCAGGAGTAGCATTTGTGATCGTTCACCTAACTGCTCCATCAAAGGATCTTCGGACTGCGCTCGCGGCCGCGCTTCGCTTGCCGAAAGAACGAGAACAGAACTTCTTTGTAAACCTGCCGCCCGCGGGGTCCCGGTATCCCGGTGCCATCATGGTCGCACCCCAGATGCCGGTGCTCGAGCCGTCGACCGCCGATGAAACTGGACTAGTCGAGGGGAACCACTTCACTTTGGTGTCGTCTGACACCGTCATCGCGGACGCGTTGACAGGCTTTCAATCCAATCCCCTGACGACTGCCGGCCGCGACAAGGAAAACGTGGACCTCGCATCGCGCAGTTCGATTGGATGAATGCGGTTGACGCTCTTTTCGGGGGTTATGATCAGGACGCGACGCCGTGGGTCCTCACTTTGCGCCGCGAGAAATGCGGTGGTCAGTTCCCATTGGCATGCGCGGCGCAAGGGATAAGTCTTGGAATAATAGGCCACGAGCGCCTTCGACTGTGCTAGACCTTCGGTGACCGCATGCGTGATGCTCGAGAAGTCACTAGTCTCGTCCGCATCGAACCATACACGCAGTCCGGCTCTGCTGAGCGCCGCAGCAATTCGCTGCGGGCGATCGCCATCGGCCCATGCGTGGCTCAGAAAGACATCGTAAACAGCAGGCATGACGGGGCAACGGACTGCAGAATCGACATAGTCTATACCAGAATCCTGTGGTGTCAGGCAGTGTCAGGCAGTTTGTCCTGGTCTGACCGGAAACTGCACTCAGGGACCGCGGCGCTATATTACGTTGGCCAGAAGTGGGTTGGAGGAGATCGCCATTGATCTCCTCCAAGCCCGTTTCTGGACAGTTGCCGTGTTGGCGGCAGTGAATCTACTTCGCCCTTTCGCACCCTTGCGTCGACCAATGCTCTTGCAGTGTAGAGTCCAGTCGGCGAATCACACGGAACAGCTTGGCCGATGGATTGAAACGATATAGAGGCTAGTTACACTATCTTCAATATAGCGGGTGTCGGATGATATCGATGTTCGACTCGACCACAACTTGCACCACAACGGATCGCTGAGGATCAGCGGCCCTTCAGTCCAGCCTGACGGGCAGATCGGAGCTTTGGCCATGAAGAGAACAGGCGTTTTGGCCGTCTCAGTTGCCAGTTTTGCCATAACACTGGGGTCTATCCCGAGTGTTAGCACCCAGACAGCGGGGCAAGTCGGCGACCTGACGCGGGCGTCCCACATTATTTTCGTGGGACGAGTGGAGCAAGTACATGCGGCAAACCTCAAGGTAGTTTCGCCTGCAGAAAACACAATTCTGGTACGGGTAGAGGAGCCTTTGGATGTGCCTCCGTCAGTTGCCAGCCTGAAGGGCGAACAGGTGACAGTACGGGTGGTCCAGTCGGGCGAGTTGCACGCGGGAGAAACGGCGGTCTTCTTCACCAACGGTTTGGTTTTTGGAGAGCACGTTGAAGTCAAGGAGATCGGCCATATCTCAGCTCCGGGCAGCACGGCGGCACTACGGAATCAGATTCTTTCGGTACGTGCCCAGATGACCGAGGAAACCTTGAAGGCGCGCGAGGACGGCGCTTTGCTGGTGGTCACGGGTAAAGTGCTGGAAGTGAAATCTGTGGAAAGAGTTGGCGCGAGAAGCGAACACGAGCCGGACTGGGCCGCAGCGGTGGTGCAGGCTGACTCGGTGGAAAAAGGTTCCCTGCGGGAGAAAACCGTGATCGTATATTTTCCCCGGAGCACGGACGAACGCTGGCTACTCTCGCCGAAATTTAAGGCGGGGGAATCCGGCATCTGGTTTCTGCGTCATCAGGAAAACGTGGGCTTGCCGCCGAGCGCTTGGTCGGCGCTGAGCGCGCTTGATTTCCATCCGCTGGAACAAAGGGAAACGGTTCTCAAGCTGTTGGCGAAGTGACGCGGACACCATTGGATTGGACCTGGTTTCTCAGGTTGGAGGTTCTTATGCCAAGTCGAAAACAGAAATGGACTCTCATTTCCGGATTCCTAATTGTGCTTTTTGCTTGCGGACCCTTTGCGACCGCGCAGGTCAGTGTGGTCGACATGGTGCCTGCGTCGAACAGCGGCGAAACCAATCGCGACAGCGAGCCCAGCCTGGCGGTCAATCCCGCGAATCCTTCTGTGATGGCCGCATCCGCTTTCACACCCGATCCGGGCGGGACGTTAACCGGCGTTCTGTATTTCTCGATCGACGGCGGACAGACGTGGCAGATCACTCCCGCCTTTGTGCCAGCTTCGGTAGCTCCGCTGAACTGCATCACGACCTACTGCGATATCACTTTAAGGTACGGCGGAACCTCCAACCAGCTTTATCTGAGCTTTCTTGAAAACGACTCGCTCGGCAACAACGACTTGCAGGTCGGAGGCGTGCCAGACATCACGGTTGCCTCTCCCATATTTAATTCGCTGGAGACTTTCGACGGCAGCAACGGACACTATAAGGATCAGCCCTGGGTTCAGGCAGTGACGGCAGGCAACGATCAAGCCTATGTCACTAATAACAACACTACGCTGAGCGGGGACACCGCTTCGGTAGACTTGTCGTCCAATCCGGTGCCGCCTCCGCCGGCGGGTTTCAACAGCGATGCGGTTGATCGTGGGACGACTTGCGGACAGGATGGTCCCTCGGTGCGCCCAGCAGTAAGTCCGACGGGCACGATCTACCTGGCCTTCTACCGTTGGACGGGTTCGTGTTCCACCGCCGATATCGTCGTCGTTCGGGACGACAATTGGGGCCAAGGCGCTACACCGTTCCAGGCTCTGGGTGCGAATGGAACGACCGTTGCCAGTGGCGTGCCCATCTTCTTTGACGGATTGCTGGGGACACAGCGGACAGGATCGCAGATGGCGATTGCGGTCGATCCCCTCGACAGCGGTACGGTTTACGTGGCGTGGGGTGACGGCAGCAGCGGGTCCGCGTATACGTTGCACGTTCGCCACTCCACCAACAGCGGGGCGAACTGGGATACCACCGACCTGCAAACGATCCCTACGGCCACCAACCCCGGCTTGGCGATCAATAGCCACAGCGTGGTGGGCTTTCTTTACCAACAGCTCGGCAACCCCGGCGCGGGCAACCGCTGGCGGACTCACCTGGGGACTACGAACAACACTTTCTCCACCGTGCAGGACTTGATACTGGCCGATGTTCCCGACAACGAGGGCACGTACGGCGGCGCAAATCCTATCGGCGACTACGACAATGTCAATGCCATCGGCCAGGATTTCTACGGAGTATTCTCCGGCTTCAACCACCCCGACCTCGCCAACTTTCCAAACGGCGTGAGCTACCTCCGCTACCACAACTTCACAAACGCGACGCTCTATACAAATCCAGCTCTAACCACGCCGGTTTCGTCGGAATCGATTGACCCTTATTTCTTTCATCTGGTGGAAGTTCCTCCCAGCCAAAACTTCTATGTGCGGGACTGGACTGCGTCTCCGACCAGCTATGACCTAGGCCAGGAGCCCTCGACCAACCCAGTGTGGTGGACGGAGAGCGACGTCTGGAACCGCTTGAACAATGACCCCAACGGGGGCGGATTTAACGCGAACAATCAACCCTTCGAGCAAGTCGCGCAGGAAGCGTCGGTCGGCCATAACTACGCTTTTGCGCGCATCAGCCGAGAGGCGGCGGCGGTCGGCGCTCCCGACATCCAGGTCACCGCCCAATTTCTTATCGCCGACTACGGCCTGGGTGTTCCCTACACTATCATCGGGTCGGCAGCTCCGGTAACGTTCGCAGCCACCGACACTACGCCGCAGGTCACCGCGGGACTCCAGTGGGACATCCCGGCTGGGCACTCGAATCACGTTTGTCTGGCAGTCGAGATTTCGTCGCCGGGCGATCCATTCTATCCGGATCTTTCCGGCCGAGACCCCGGCGTTAGCGATCCGCTGATTGTCTGGGACAACAATAAAGCCCAGATCAACATGGATTTCCCTCCCTCGGCGGGCGGAGGCAGCGATACCCGCTTCGGCATTGTCCACAATGGCGAACTCTATCCGCGCAACATTATTGTGGGGTTGCAAGCAGATCCCGAAGTGCTGCGGCAGCTGGGCAACGCCCAAGTGGAAGTGATCGGCGACAGGAGCCAGCCGTTCGAAAACGGTGGAACTATTACACTCGCCAACATGCTTCCCGGCGAAAACCGCTGGATTGGCGTAACCTTCACCACTCCGAACGGTGATGGCACGAAGACTCTCCCCATAACCTTTACCGAGTTGGCGGGGAACAAGCCGGTGAACGGCTTTACCATCGCTGCCGTGCCCTCGCCGTTGAGCGACGTGATTCGCGACAACCTCAAGTCTCATGCTGCGGTTTATACCCGCCTGAATTCCACGTTCGACATCGACGTAGCCAAGGACGAGGGGGAGGACGCGCGGCATCTGTTTCGGGAAGGACACGTTTCCGATTTGCGTTACCTGGAATTTCTGCAATCCCACCAAAAACGGATCGACGAGTCGGTCTCGAAGCTGCTGGCCAAAGAGAAAGGGCAGGATCTTTTCGGTGTGCAGCAGGCCTTACAGAATCTGAAGCAAGTTATCGCTTCGAATAGCGCGAGCGCAGCTGCCATGGCGGATGCCACGCTCCTGAACAAGCTCGACGCTTTTCAGACCATGCTGCAGAAAGCGGAAGGCGATGCTGCGGATATCCTTCAGATGGTGCGCTGGCAAAAGCAGCTCTATATGAACAAGCCTCAACTGCAGAACCTTCCGGGAGCGCACCGCATCGTGGAGGAATCCGGAAAATTTATCTCAGAGTACGGAAAGCGCAAAATGGAGGACGCCGCCTACCGCGAACTGATTCTCAGTCTGGTACGCAGCTTCCACGAGACAGCGGAATCGCTGGAGAAAATCAACGTGAAGATCGAGCCCGAACTCCACAGGCTGGAAGAACATCTGGTGTTGTCTGTGGCCGGCTTGGAGAAAGCGCACCACGAATACCTGGTGAGGCTGCAAGGCCTTTAAGGATAAACCCGGCTGATTGGACTTGCGAAGGCTGGTTCGGCAGCTCCATCATGGAATTTGGAGAAACAAATCTGAGGCGAGGGGATTGCGTTGATGGGATCAGGGCCTTCGACGTAGCGAGCCCGAAGTCGGCTTGTAGTAAGTTTCACCCATCGGTAACGATAAACGTGCATGGAGCCAAGCATTTTCCCGCCCGTCTGATCCTGGAATTGTGGCGCTATGCCGACTTGAACGAAGCCGCGTTGCGGCGGACGCGTTCGCGTGTTGCTGGCCAACGGTGGAGCTGATTTGAGCTAGTTTGTGTCGCAGAGGAGGAACTCTCTGTGACCCATCTACGTCAGCTCATGCTGGAAGAACTAAGA
>DATNNE010000031.1:0-30136 GCA_035601995.1 Terriglobales bacterium | reverse complement strand
AAGTTTGGTTCACCGCCAGCGAGTTAGGACTTTTTCATTACATCACGGCCGTCGACCTTTCGGGCAAGCACCGGTTGGTGACCCGAGTACCCGGTTCGCTCGTGATCTTTGACATCTGGCGCGATGGACGCGTGCTGCTGGCTCGCGCAGATCGCCGGCGCGAAGTCATGGGTGTGGATCCGGGCGCGACCAAAGAGCGGGATCTTTCCTGGCTCGATTACTCGTATCCCGCCGATCTTTCCGCCGACGGCAAGACGCTTCTTTTTGATGAAGAGGGAATTGGCGGAGGCGTTCAGTACGGAGATGCCCAGGACCTAACCTACGCAGTTTACATACGAAACACCGATGGCACCCCGGCCATACGACTCGGCGAAGGCAGCGCATCTGCCCTGTCGCCCGATCAAAAATGGGTCATCGTGGTCACGCCAATCGCGCCCGGACAACTCCGGTTGTTGCCGACCGGCGCCGGTGAAACTCAATCCTTGACCACCGATTCAATTAACCATCAATGGGCACGGTGGTTTCCTGACGGTAAGCGCTTAGTCTTTTCGGGCAACGAACCGGGGCGCGGCGTACGCTTTTATGCGCAGGATATCTCGGGCGGAAAGCCGAAGGCCATCTCTCCAGAAGGCGTCGACGCACAAAACTTTGCCATTTCGCCGGACGGCCAATCGGTGGTCGGCATTGGCCCCGATGAAAAAGGCTACCTCTACCCTTCCGCCGGGGGTGAGCCTCGACCCGTGAGCGGCATGGAGCCCGGAGATATCCCCATCAATTGGAGTCAGGATGCGCGTTCCATTTATCTTTATCGCACCGGCGAAGTGCCCGCCAAGGTTTATCGATTGGAATTAGCCACGGGCAAGAAAACCGTCTGGAAGCAGATTGCCCCCCTCGACCCAACTGGCGTCTCGACCATAGGGCCGATCCTGATGACGCCAGACGGCAAGACCTACGTCTACGGCTTCCATCGCACCCTCGGCGACCTCTATCTGGTCGAAGGTCTGAAGTAAGAAATGAGGGTGCCCCACCCCAAAAGTTCGTTGAACGGTGCATGGCAACGCCGACGATGGGACAAATCGCAATCCTAGGGAGTTATTTCAAACACCGTCCCCAAGCCATTCTTTCCCCCGAAACTCGTAGCGCCGTAGAAATTCCCAGCAGCGTCTCGGACTAGCGCGCCGGAGGGACCAACCCCGTCAGCGCCACCTTGGAAGTCATAAAGCACCGTAAATTTCCACTTCCCGCCGCTGCTGGGAGAGAGTTTAAAGACCGAACCGTAAGTGCTGCGGCCCGCGGTCACACCATAGAGATTCCCCGCCGGATCGAAAATAAGATCGCTGGGATACGCGCCGTCCTTGCCATCAGTGAATGTGTAGAGCAAAGTTTCCGTCCACCCTCCTTTGCCATCAGGGTGAAGCTTATAGATAGTGCCCACGCCGTACATGCCCCCGTAATTTGTCGTGCCGTAAAGATTGCCGGCCCCGTCAAAGATCACGCCCGTCGAGGGATTGGTGCCATCGCTGTTCTTGCCGAATGGCAGCCCCTTGAAAATATAGATCGGTTTCTCGTTCCAGCCCGTCGAGGTGTGCGTCATTTCGAAGACGGTGCCGGTAAGATGCGGTCCGCCTTCGTACGTAGTCCCGTAAATACCGCCATGAGCGCCGAAGGTGACGGCATCCGCGGGAGCGTTACCATCCTTAGCGCCGCCAGCGAAATCATAAAGAATGACGTCGTGCCATTTTCCGTCGGCCTTGGGCTCAAGCTGAAACACCAGGCCGTCGTTGTTCGTGCCGCCGGCGTAGGTCGTGCCGAACAAGCGCCCGTGAGAATCGAAGCTGAGGCCGAAGCACCAGAAGCCATCGCGCCCGCCATGGAAGGGATGAAGAATATGTTCGCTCCACTTACCTCCCGAAGATGGCTTCAATTGCCAGAGGACGCCATTGGCGAAGGGTCCGTAATATTGAGTCGTCCCGTAGAGATTCCCCGCCGCGTCCATGATTGCTCCAATACCAGCGTTTCCGCCGTCGGTGGCTTCAATGAACACGTACAGCACCTTCTCGCTCCAGGAGTCTTTGCCCTTCGGCATCAAGGCAAAAATCGTGCCGCACCCCGCCGACAGGGAACTGTCACAACCGTCATTCCCCCCGGAGTTCGTCACGCCGTAGAGATTTCCACTCGCGTCAAAGATCAGGGGAGCATTCGGAAAAGCTCCGTCGGAACCTCCAGCAAAGTTGTAGAGGATTTTGTGATCCGCACCGACTGCGCCGACCGTGAGCAAAACAACCAGACCAACCGCGAAGAGATTTGTGAAGCGCATGGCAGAACCTCGCTAAGGCGTTCCAAGAAACAGCGACGAGCGGCGATGGTGTAGAAGATTAGCCGAGATCGACCCGATCTGCAACCACGCGCGAGGATGGCGCGGCGGTCCTTTCCGCTAAGCAGAATCGAGTGGCCCGAGACAAACTGAGAACCGAGAACAGGCAACCGACAACTGATTCTGGTTCTTCTATTTGGGGACGGCCCATTCCTGCGAGCCTTTTCATCCTTCAAATCCGGTCCCCAAGGGAGAGGGCTAACCGTTCTGGATTCCTTCCCGCTATACTTACGATGCGAATATTAGGGAGAGACGACCATGAAGACCCTAACCATGCTGTTGACGTTGCTCGTGGCGATTGGTGTTGGAGCACAGAGCAAATACACAACCTTTGGCCCCGACAGCAACAACCCGGAAGGCGGATCGTGGCTTAACATCACGGCCATCAACGACTCGGGCCAAGTGCTCGGCTCGTGGAGCACGAACGGGGAAGCCTTCGTCGTTAGCCCGGGAGATGTGTGGACCAAGAACATCATAAAGACCGCCCCCGGCTTGCTTAGCATGAACAACGCCGCGACGATCGTCGGCGAAGCGGCCCACACCGATAGTCCGTTCTACAAGCCGTGGGGACAACCGGCGGAACAATCCCGTTACTGCGGCGATGGAACGACAGTCAATGCCATCAATACGGCCGGGCTGGTCGCCGGAGACTGCCCCATCAATCTGAACCGCGGGATAAACGGTATTTACTGGTCCGAGGGCAAAATCGCGTTTCCTCATGATCCATACCCGAACGAGGAGGTCGGGGCGTACGCCGCGTCCCTCAACAACTTGAACCAAATCGTCGGATGGTGGCACAACCACTCGGTTCCGTTTAGCGGCTTCTTCTACGACAGCAAATCGAAGCAGCTCAATACTACGTTCAATATGCCGGGTGCGGCCACCACCTACCCCGCCTCCATCAATGACAACCAAGAAGTCGTCGGCAACTGGTTCGATCAGAATGGCGTCGAGCACGGCTTCTACTGGAATCCCACTGCAGGCTTCTCGGACATCGACGTAGCAGGCGACACGGCCATGGGCTTGGTGGGCATCAACAACAGTTCGGTGATTCTTGGCTGGTGGCAGGACGACAACACGCCGATGCTCGTCCACTATGTGACTATCGTCAATGGGCACTCCACCGCTTCGATCCACGTGCCAAACTCGCAAGCAGGAAGCACGGTCGCGACAGCAATCAACAATGTAGGGCAGGTAGTCGGCGAGTACACAACCGAGGAAGGCGTAGTGCGGGGCTTCATCTACACGCCATCGAAGTAACCAGACAAATCACGGGGGCTGGCCCACCTTTTCGTTTTCTGCAAAGTGGGCACAACGAGCTCGGCGGCCACAGCTTCCCCTTGAACGCACAAGTAAGCTTGTTTTGTGCCCGTTCCCAAATTGGAACAGGATCGGCCGCCCGGCCCACTTTCCTGTTGACCCTGCGGTCTCACTTCTGATAACATACAACAACTAACATTGTCTTAAAGATAATACTATCTCTGACAACGAATATCGAACCACGAACAATGATCTCGGACAACCCATCCACGGTCTCACCCCGCTCCCTCCAAACGCTGGAACCGGTCAATCGTCGAGCAGAGGCAATCGACGAACAACCCGGACACCAAGATAACCTCAATGTTTCCAAGATTTTGCCTCTAACTACCTTAAGAACCATAGATCTAGGAGGCAAGAAAAATTCCGACCCTTTGTTTTCTAGATTTTGCGCAAAAATGAGCTTTTTTTTGAGGGAAATACTGCACCATAATATGTGCAAGTCGCGGCGAGACTTACTCAGATCTCGTCGTCATCGTCATCGCGATCGTCCCAGTCATCATGGTCGAGATTCTTGGACGAGCTTAACGCGTGGCCGTCGTTGGCGTGACGGATCTCGATTCGCCCATTGACATTCGAGACCCGGATGCGAGTGCCGCCTCCGCCCAGTTCGCCGTGCAGATCGTGACCGACAAAGCGGTGATGGCGAACTTCCAGGCCAAAGTCATTCTCGATTCCGCCCGACACCGTGGAGACTTCCAGGTCCGCCTTTGCGTCAGAAGGAAGAATCAGATCAACGCTGCCGTTCACCGAAGATAGTTCGACCGGAGAATTCGAGAGCCGGTCGAAACGGGCTTCCATCCCGCCATTGATGGTCTCAAGTTTGACCCGGCCCTGCAGACCTTCCGCAGTCAATCGTCCGTTGATGCATGAGGCGCGCACCTCGGCGGTGACGCCGTGAACATCCAACGGCCCGTTGATCAGTTTGATTTCGTCGAGGCGCGCCGCGCGAGGGACGGTCAACGTGTACTCAACGCCGGCAGGATCGTTCCATCCGCCGCTGAAGCTATGGTCGTGATGCGGATACTCGGTGCGGATGGATACGAAATCACTGCCTGCCTTGACTTCGATCTGGGTTTCATCAAGCCGTTCTTTCGTGCCCGCATACTTGACCGCGTCAACCTTGACCACGTTCTGGTCCCACGCGGTGATGTGAACGGCACCATTGAGGTTGTCGAGTTCGACCCGGCCTCCGGCGGCGAGGGGATAGCTCTGATGAAACTCCTCCGTATACCGCCGAATATCCGAAGCGTGGCTTTGAGCGGCAAACAGCACCGCGCACAGGGTTCCGAGAATTGCACCCAGCCAGGGAGCGAGGCGACGTTGGCGGTTCATGGCTCCTCCGTTTCGACAGAGCTTAGACGGGGCAGACCGCAATTCGTGAGTGCCAGGAGCGAGATAATTCCACGCAATTACTTTGGTTACCTTTCTCGCATTACGCGCATAACGGACAATGATTTCAATCAATGCAGCGGGGAAGTGGGATGTGTTGTGAACTCTCTTGTGAGAAACCTGGCGCGCCAGTGGAGGCGGACTTCCGCTTCGCCCTGGCCTCCTTGCGTTTTGCTCGCGATCTCTTTAGTTCCGGCAGTCTTGCTCGCCCAAACCTCTTCTTCTGATCGCCCGGTTCCCATCCTCAGCGGCAGCGCAGGCTATTTCAATTTCGTCACCGCGGGACAAAATCAGATTGACGCGCAAGTCAACCCAGTTCTCCTCCTTCCTCTCGGTGATCAGTGGCTCGTCGAATCCAGAGCTGAATTTGAGGGAGCGTTTCAGCGGCCTCCCGACGGAGGTCCATACGGCGGCGGGGTGAGCAAGAATCTCGACTATGCGCAGGTCGACTACATCGCCAATCCATACCTTACCGTTACGCTGGGCCGATTCCTCACGCCCTTCGGCATTTTGAACGAGCGCCTCTATCCGATCTGGATCCGCAGCTTGCAGCAGGACCCCTTGATTTTGCCGCTCTCCGCCGAATCGAGCGACGGCATGATGCTGCGCGGTGGATTTCCGATGGACGCCAAGGCGAACCTGAACTACGCGGTCTACGGTTCTGCGGTCAGCACGGTCCACAACAATCTTCAATCGGACCGTAATGTCGGCGGACGCGTTGGCGTCTTCTTGCCTGGGCCGCGGTTTGAAGTGGGGGCGTCCTGGCAAAAGCTGCTGCAGGATACGCGTACCAATTCTTTTGGATTTTATTTTGCTTGGCTGCCTCAGGGGCTTCCGCTCAACATGCACGGCGAGTACGCCCGGTCGAACCAGGGCAGTGGCTATTGGATCGATGGCGCGTACCGGCTAAGCCAAGTTGCGTTCTGGCAGAAGGCCATGCGCCGACTGGAATTTGCGGGAAGAGCGGAGCAATTCTTCAGCGGTGAGATCAGCTCAGACGAAGCCGAGGCGCTAGGTCTGCCCGGCGCGAATACGCGCGAAGGGGAGTTCGGACTTAATTACTACTTGCACGACGGAGTCAAAGCCGTGGCCAGTTACGGCCGCCAATTCAGCTCAGACGGGAATTTCAATCTTTGGACAGTGGGGATTACGTATCGCTTTCTTCTGCCGCTAGGAAGGGTGGGGCAGCAATGAGACTCAAGCTCATAGGTGCGAGCATTGCTTTGGCGTTGATATCGGTGTTGTGCGTCGCTGTGGATTCACCGCGCAGCGGCGCTCCGACCACTGCGGTAGCACAAAACGAAGCGCAGACCAACGCCATGCGGCTAGAAGGTGAAAAGAGATTTCACGCAAATTGCAGCCGATGCCACGCCGCACCGCAAAAATTTCCGCCACGCATGATGGCGACCATTGTTCGCCACATGCGCGTGCGGGCCACCATTACGGACGAGGATATGCGCCTCGTTCTCTTTTACATGACCCAGTAGCGACTGATAGAGGACGCGGTGAAGAGGAGAGCAAAGTATGCCTGTGCAGTCGTCTTGGCGAGTTGTGCGATCGCGTGCGCCCAACTGCCCGCAAACCAGCCGGTTCACGTGATTGAAGTGTTGGCAGACAGAGACAGCCGGTACAAAATCGCTGGCGAGAAAAAGCCGGAAATCACGGTGAAGGCCGGCGAGCAGATTCTGCTTCGGGTAACGGCACGCAAGGGAAAATCGTGGAACCGCGATGGATCGATACATGGATTCTCGCTGCTTCGAGCCAAGGATCGGTCAAAAGTTCCGGGCTGGGATCTTTTGCTGCGGCCGGGCACGCAGGAGTTTTCCATGACCGCTCCCGACGAAGTCGGTGAATACGTGGTGGTATGTACTGTCATTTGCAGTGAAGAGCACGAAGGCATGTTCATGAAGTTCGTAGTGACACCGTAATTATTGAGGAGAATGTATGAATCGAATTACGATTTTGAGTGCAGTGTGGGTGCTGGCGCTGTCGTTTGCGGCATACGCTGGCGAGGAAGAGTCCAGAACGTTTCGAGGCGAGATTTCCGACAGCCAGTGCGCGCTCAACGTTCACTCGCTAACTCAGTCGCATCAGGAGATGCTGAAGTCGAAGTCCGGGGACGCGGGAAACACTCCTGCCTCATGCTCGCAATATTGCATCGCGCACCTGGGAGGGAAATTCGTGCTGGCATCCAAAGGGCACGTCTACCATCTCGATAATCAGGATCTGCCACGGAGCTTTCTCGGCGAAAAAGTGAAGGTCCGAGGCTTCCTGGATTCCAAGACCGAAATCATTCACGTGGTGGATATCGAGGTCGAGTAGCGGGCAAACATTGTTCAGATTCGGCTGCCCGACTCGATGAGCAACCGATTCTCACTGCAACGGCTTGCCCATAGCCAGACACGAGTCGGCGTCGCCGGCGGAAGAGAAACGAAGCACTGCCGACTCATCGCTGCAGAAGGCGCGCGTTCCGGAACTCGGATCTGCAGGCACGGCGGTTACGCTGTACCGCGACGCTGGAGTCCCGTTGCACCCACTGAGCGCGAACACATATCCGTTCTTTCGACCGCTGGCCAGGCGCGGGTCGATCAGCATCGCTTGATGCTCCGACACCCCGTTGCCGCTTCCCATGCCACCGAGATCTGAGAGCGTGCATGTGAAGCCATGTCCGGGAAAACTTGCAACGTAGGCGATCTCGGCGGTGTTGAGCGTGCGGACTCCGGCTACGGCCGCCGCTTCATTCGCCGCAATCGACGCGGCCGTCAGGTTCATTGCCGGTGCAGACGAACCGCTTACGGGGGTTGCGGTGCCCACGCTGGTTATGGCTGGCTTCATGTTCGTCGTCATGGCTTTCAGAAATGCAGGATCAGATAGCGAGACTCCGACCGTAACCGAGATGTCGTTAAGCCGCCAGGTGCCCAATTCCTGCTTCATGATGACGGTAAGCCGGAACTTCGCCCCCGCAGTTTTGTTCTCTCCGTCTTGTGAACCGTGGAACGCAAGTTCAATTTCGTCTTCGTCGCCACGTAGGTCGTCGCGCTCCACTGTAATTTCAAACTTGCTGTGCGCTTGGGGATCCTCGATCAGCATCAGCGTTGGCCCAGCTTCAGACGTCTGTAACTGCTGCCCGCGAGCACTGAGCTGGCTGGTTAAAGCGGAGAATCCGGTGAGCATGGATGCGCCCGAATTCGTGCCTGCTTTTCGCAGTGCTGCCCGTGTCGCTTGCGGAAGATGTTTCTCGAACGTGCCTGGCGTCTTGCTGAAAAACATCTCCAAGAGCGCTTGGCGCGCGGTTTGAGGCGTGGCCTGTGCACTGGCACACACGCTGCCGAACAACAAGCTGAAAATCAGGAGTGTCTTGGTTCCAGGCATGGCTGCCCCCAACGTCGCTGTTGATAATCGCAGTCTGGGCGTGTCCCGCGCCAGTTACATAAGTAAGGCGCGGCTAAGCCAACGGCGGGCTTACGTCATGGCCCTAAGATTCGTGACTTGAGTCATCTCCGGTTGGTTACGGCCGTTTCGCGATCCCCACCGATGAGCTATTGTTGAAAAACGGCCTCTAGCGCAAGCTGGTAGCAGTCGAGAACAAGTTTGAAGCGCCATTGGGAGGAGAGAAATATGACAGAGTTCCTACGCAAAACGCGGGCGTCAGGCGTGGTCGAGAACGTAGCCGAGTACGTCGTGATGCTGTTCGTTACCGCGATGACCGGACTGAGCACGCTGCGATTGCTCGGCATTCTGCCCTGATCGGCAGCGAAGCCCGGCCAACATGTTTGTCTATTAAGGTACTAGACATTACACGCCGGACTCTATACAATTCCTACTGCATCACCTGAGAAAAGGCCCGGAACCGTGGATCTCCTCCCGACCGGGCTTTTTACTTTGTGTTCGTTTTTCGGGTCACAGAAGATTTGCCATGGAATGCATTCCGGGTCTGTGGGATACTTCTGCATACATCAGCCAGGAGTCGCACGATGGCCGATCCCTCCTCCAAAGTTGAAGTAACGCAACTACTCAGAGCGTGGGGTGGTGGCGACGACCAGGCGCTCGACAAGTTGACGCCTCTGGTCGAGAGCGAGCTCCACCGCTTGGCGCATCGATATATGGCTCGCGAGAACCCCGGCCATACGCTGCAAACTACGGCTTTGGTCAATGAGGTCTACCTGAAGCTGGTGAACGTTCAGGATATGACCTGGCAAGACCGGGCTCACTTTTTCGCCATTTCGGCGCGGATGATGCGCCACATTCTTACCGACTTCGCGCGCTCCCGGCATTTCCAGAAGCGCGGAGGGGCTGCGGTGCATGTGACGCTCGACGAGGCTCTGATGGTATCGCCGCAGCAAGACGAGGATATTGTGGCGCTCGACGACGCGCTACGCCAGCTGGCCTCGGTCGACTCCAGAAAGAGCCAGGTGGTTGAGCTGCGCTTTTTTGGTGGACTGAGCGTTGAGGAAACGGCCGAAGTTTTGAAGATCTCCCGGGAGACGGTGATCCGCGACTGGAAATTTGCCAAGGTATGGCTGTTGCGCGAATTGAGCAGCGAGAAAACCGATAGTTGATCGCTGTCGCAAGTCGAGCCGCTGTTTCTGAAAATCATCTCTTGCTTGGCGTTCGTTTCGGCGGGATGTTCTGATTCAGCCGAAAAAAGTTATTGGGATCGTAGCGCGACTTGACTTCGACCAGCCGCTCCCATCGTTCACGATAAGCTTCGGGCACGCGGTCGTCTTCGTCGCCGCTCATGAAGTTGACGTAGACTCCCGGACTCATCGACGGTCTCAGCGACTTGAACAAATTGCGAATCCACGCGATGTTGGCAGCGTCGTCCGAGGGATCCGCCCAGTTAGCCAGCAAATTGATCACGAATGGCGAACTGCGATCTCCGAATGCGGTTTCCGCTGACGCGATCCGTGATGCGGCTCCGCCCAGATACGCCAGTTCGATCTGAGTCGTCGGAGATGGAACCGTGGCCAAAGCCTGCACCATTTTCTCGATGCTGCTGTCATCGAGAGACTTGAAGTATCCAGACTTGGTGTAGTAGCGGCGGCCATGCGGAAATTCGTTGTCGGCCATGGTCTGCAGAGCGAGGTAGGAGACAACCTTCCTTGTTACTGCGACAGGTTTCCCGAGCCCGAAGATGTGATCAAGATACTGGTCGCCTTCTTCAGGATTGCCGACCCAGATTACGGTTTGACTCGCGACGGGACGTCCGCGTACATGAGCCGGGACGCCTTCGGTGTTGGGCGCGAGGCGAAGATTTAGGTTCCACTTCAATTGGTCGGGCGCTTCCGGCATGAAATTCCTCCATTGCCGCAGGACGCTGGAGATATCGTCTTCCATACATAATTTTTCAGCCAGCACCACCTCCGTTAAGGGATGGAGTTTCACTTCGAAGTTGGTGACGACTCCGAAGTTGCCGCCACCTCCGCGCAGGGCCCAAAACAAATCGGTGTTTTCTTGTGCGCTTGCATGCACAATGGAACCATCGGCAATCACTAGCGTGAAGCCCTCAACGTTGTCGCACGACAACCCGTGAATGCATGTTAGCCAACCGAATCCTCCGCCGAGAACCAGCCCGGAAGCGCCGGTGTGCGAGACTACTCCGGAGGGAAAAACGAGACCGTGTTGCTGCGTAGCGGAATCAATCGAACCGAGCAGACAGCCTCCAGCAAAGCGCGCTCTGCGAGCTTCGCGGTCGACCGATACCTGGCGCATTCGTGACAGATCAATCACCAGTCCGTCGTCGCAGGTGCTGAAGCCAGCGAGGCTGTGGCCTCCGCAGCGGACAGCCGTAAGGACGCCTGTTGTCGCAGCAGCTCGGACCGCGGTCTGCACGTCCTCGACGCCGGCGCAGCAGGCTATGAGAGCGGGCTTGCGGGTTGCAAGGGCGTTCCAAATGACTCGCGCGCGGCCGTATTCCTCGTCAACTGGACGCAGCAAGTCTCCGCGGAATCGGCCGTTCAATGACGAAAACGTTTCTTCGATGGCTGTCTTCATTTACGATTCGTTGCGCTTGAACGCTGCCAAAACGCCTTGCGGCAGAGTTCTCGTTAAAAGTAATGGTGCTTCTCTCCTGCTTTGAACGTCTAAATCATATTCGCAAGTGATCCAGATGCGGAGTCTTTCAATGACCGCACTCCAACGGGAGACCAGTGAAACTTCGATACTCGCTCTGCTTACTCACACTTTTCGTGGCGACGCTCGCCGCGCAGACGCCCAAATCTTCGCCAGCAACCGAGCCAGACGCTCGATTCAAGGCCGACGTCCTACTGATAGTCGCGCATCCGGATGATGAGACCGGCGTCTCCGCCTATCTGGCGCAGCTTCTGGATCAGCACAAACGCGTTGCCGCAGTTTATCTGACCCATGGCGAAGCCGGTCATAACAATATGGGGCCGGAGCGGGCGACGGCATTAGGGGCGGTTCGCGAGATGGAATTGCGTCATGCCATGACGAAACTTGGAATCGACAATGTTTGGTTTCTGGACGGGCGCGATACTCCCACCCAAAATGTTTTGGAATCGCTCGCGAATTGGCACAATGGAGCGGCCCTGGAAGGAGTGGTTCGCATGGTGCGCTTCACGCGCCCCGAGGTGATTGTGACCTGGCTGCCGGGATTCTTCATTGGCGAAAATCACGGAGACCACCAGGCTTCGGGCGTGCTGGCGACGGAGGCGTTTGACAACGCCGGCGACCCGTCGGTATTTCCTGCACAGCTGGCGGCTCCGGTGCACGTCAACGAAACCCTGTTCGAAGGATTGCGGCCCTGGCAACCCAAGAAGATCTACTATTTCTCGGACGCGCAGGAGCAAGACCAATTCAAGAAGAGCGGGCCGGAGTATCCGGCTACCGGGATTTCGCCCGTGCGCAAGCTGCCCTATTGGCGCATCGCGGTGGAAGAATTCGAATTTCACCTCACCCAATACCGAACCTACATCGAAGGCCTCGAGAAAAAGGACGATGAACAGATCGCGAAGGATGGTTGGACCGATCCAGTGCAGTTGACCTTCGGCAAATCGAATGTAGGCGGTAGTGTCACGGGCGATGTTTTCGAGGGTGTGACCTCGGAACCGATTGCGTTTGTCCGACCGACAGGAGAGGCGGCGAAATCACAGGCTGGCCTCTCGGTAGAGCTTGCCGGTCCGTGGGGCTTCTATGAGACTTTCCGGCGCGCGCATGGCTTGCAACATTTGCCCCAGGCTGCCGTTCCGGAGATTGCGATTGCCGGGGGCGCAACCTTGCAAATTCCTTTGCTTGTTCGCAACGACACTGCGACGTCGAAAGAAATAACCCTATCGGTAACGTCACCCGAAGGGTGGGCCACTAAAGACGGAGGTGGAAGTTACACGGTTCGCGCCGGAGATCAATTGCCCGTGCTGGTCACGCTCGACTCGCCAAAGAAAGAAAGCAAAATGGACGAAATCGTTTGCCGTGCCCAGGCTGACGGACAAACCGTAGGCACGATCAAACTGCACGTGCGCCTGCGGACGGGAGGTTTGCTGCAAGATTGAGAATGCCCCTGCAAAAGCCCGCAGCATCACTTGAAACTATTGCTTCTTCTTGTTGCCAAACAGGCCCATGATTTGGCTCGCCGGATTTTGTTGCTGTCCGGCTGCGGGTTGGCCTTTCTGACCGGTCAATCCGCCCAATATCGAAGACGCGGCACCCAGCGGATTGTCCCCGTTGGGTATCAAGCCCTTCAGTTTCATCTGCGCCATTTTCTGCACATCGGGCACAACCTTCGGATTCTGGAAAGTCCCGGTGACAATCGCCGGTATCACGAGTTCTCCCTGATTATTCGCAAGCGCAGTAGTCATGAAGCCAGCGACACCCGTGCCACCGGCTTGTTGGGTGAAGGCTTTTGAGAGCACTGCCGTCAGTTGCATGTTGAGCGTCTGGCTGGCCAGGTTAGCGGTTCCGGTAGCGCCCACATTGCCGATGTCGAGAGTCGCTTGCAGATTGTTGGTCTGCGCGACGCCGTTCTTTACCACAATGCTTCCCGTCATTTTCTGAACATTGGTATAGCCCTGGTCTTTTCCTGACTGGGAAGAACCGATCATGGAAAGAAGTTGGTGGGAAATATCGACCCCCGCGTAGCGCACATTGTTGAAGTTGACATTGATCGTGCCATTGAGCGTTTTCGTGATCTGGTCCGAGCTAATGGATTGCAGCGGACCCGCGGCGCTCATATCGAGAGCGAGATTTCCCGCGCCACTAACCTTGTCGAGCGAGGTCACGCCGTAGGCCTTGGCCATCGAGAGCAGATCGGGCAGGGCCGCTTGCGGAGCCCGCACCGTCGCGTTTACCTGCGGCGAGTTCGAGGTGTATTGCTTCATGGAAAATTGCACGGCCGCCGTGGTTCCACCGGACGTTACATTAAAGTTGTCGGAATGGATTTCGGTTGGGGTCAGCGTAATGTTCACCGTCTTGACTTGGACGGGCTTGGCGATTTCTTTTCCAGAAATCTGGATGTTGTTGCCCGCAAGAGACCCGTTCAGTGCCGGCTTATCCATCGCACCCTGCGCTTTGATGTCTGCATTGATCTGCCCATTCACGGTCGTGCCGGGAGCGAACGCTACCCCGGCAGCCGCCGACAGGCGGGCTATTTCGGCGATGGAAACATTGCTGGCTTTCAGTTCCAGGTCGACTTGCGCTGGCGTGGGCTTGGAGTTCATCGTGCCGGTGACGGAGACTGGTGTCGGACCCAACTTGATCGCGCCCTTGTTGATGGTTAGCAAATCATTGACCAGGTCGTCGCTGACGTCGTAATCCACATTGATTGGATAGCCCACGTCGATGCCATGCAACTTTGGCTTGTCAAGATTCATTTGCCCATTCGCCGAGAGTTTTCCGCTTGCACTGGCGATATCCGTATGCCCGGAGAGCACACCATCGGTGTTAACCAGCGCCGGACTCTGCAGAAACTTTTGTAGTTCTCCGATTTCCACTCCCTTTAAATCCAGACTTCCCTTAAACGGCGTGCTCGCAGGATTCGCGTGCGAGAGTGGACCGCCCGTACCTTTCAGCTGTACTTCCTGGCTCCCCGAGCCGGGCAAGTGGACCGATGCGTCGAGGTTGAACGGCGTATCGGGCGAAAAATCCGTAAGCTTGAAATTGATGTGATCGTAAACAGTTCGCGGCTTGCGATCCTGCAGATCGGTGATTGCGACCAGTCCATCCTTGATTGCCAATTCGCCTAGGGAGAATTGCTGCCCGTTGGACGCCGCGGTCGCGGCCGGCGCGGGCGGTCGCGCCGGCCCGGCTGGAGTATACGGCGCTGCGGGCGCGGGCGCG
Organism: Terriglobales bacterium; assembly: GCA_035601995.1. Taxonomy (GTDB): domain Bacteria; phylum Acidobacteriota; class Terriglobia; order Terriglobales; family Acidobacteriaceae; genus JABDBE01. The sequence continues at coordinate 15,762 of DATNNE010000031.1, read as the reverse complement.
GGGGTCTTCTCCCCCAGCGAGGCGAAGTTCCATACGCCCTGCGCGTTCTTGATCAACTCAACGCTGGGACGCTCCAGGGTCAGCGAATCTACTTCCACCGACTTGCTCAGCAGCGGAAGCAGTTTCACGGAAACGCTCAACTCCTGGGTCAGAAGGAACGCGCGATTGCTGAACTTTGGATCGTCGGCGATCGAAAGATTTGCGACTCGAAAACGCAGTGGGAACAGTCCCAAACTCATGTTGCCGAGTGTGACGTTTCGATTCAACTGCTGCTCGAGTTTCGTCTGGATAGTTCCCCGGTAGTCGTTCGGATCGAACGTGGCGAAGAGTACGCCCACGGCAACCACGATGACGAGCACAACGATTCCGATGACGATTGCGATTTTGCGCATGGAAGCCTCCCAAGAACTTAAGTCGCGGATCTCGTCCCCAAGCGAATTCCACTATCTTATATCGGTCCGTAGGCGTTGAGACTCCGTTTCTAAAACAAATTCCAGACGGGAGCGGCCGCGATAGAGCGTTCGTGGGTTTTGCTTTCGAAAATCGAAAGAACAGGAACCGATTCGAGGCAAGAAGGTCCGCGCGGCATCTGGTGGTGCGGCTGCCGACGCGGACTCTTGATTTCATCAAACCAGCTGTGGCTTTGCCGGCTTACTGTTCGACGGGATCTTTCGAGCGCAACACGAACTCGACGTGCCGCTCTCGGTTCACGCCTACCGTCTGATAAAGATCCATGGCTTCGAGCGCGACCAGTTTCTGCTCTCCATCCAGGCTTACACAATGAAGCTGTCCGGCCTCTACCCAATAGTCACGAGCGATCCACGCGCCACCGCCCTTCAGAACGATGACCGTGGTGGGCTGCTCCTTAGGCTGAACCTCTGCAGGATGCTGCACGAAATTGGCAGGCTGCAGGGTCGCGGTTTGTGTTCGTGGAGCGGTGGAAGCGGGTATGTAGAGCGTCGATGGAGAGTAGTTATAGCTGCTGGGGGTGGCCCATGGCGGCATGGGAACGGAAGCCCGGGCAGACACCGGAACTTCAATGTCTTCCATCAGCCGCAAGGTCAGCCGGGCTTCGCCCTTGAAGGCCGGGAACGGCCCGCGGTTGGGCAACGTGATCAGCTTGACGGGCCAGAAGATCGGAATCGCCCAAAGCGCGGCGTCTCTCTTGGGATGACCCTTACTGTGAGCCTTGCCCTCGGCATCGACTTTCAGATGAGGCGCTGAAATCACTTTCGCTGTAAGCGGAAAGACCTGCGCGCCGGGCAGAATGATGCGATCAAAATCGAGCTCGATCCATCCCTTGCCTACAAAGTGTCCAGGATTTTGATAATCCTGTAGATGGCCGCTCAACTCCGCGCCGCGAGGAAATACTGAACGCCCGAAGGCGGTTACGTGGCTCAGATAACAAAGCACGGGATCGCCAACTTGCGCCGTCTTGGACGAGAAGTTGGGTTCATCCAGTGTGCACTGCAGAAGCGTTCCGGCGGGGATAATCTCATCGCTGGTCGCAGCACGCGCGCCAATGCTGGCCGAAACACACAAAAGAACGGTTAGAACGAAATAGCTTCGGATCATACGAGCTTCTCCTCGGGAGTCTTCGTTAAGGAGCGCGCCCCATGCCGCCGCAGCTCGAAAGCCGGGAAATCTTACCACGGAAAAGGTTAAATAACCAAGATAAATGGGCGGCAGGGAACAGTTTGTTGCGAATCGCCGTGTGGGCGTGCGAGAACTTTATCGGTGGTTAAGGTCATAGACCACGGCGAACGACGACGACGCAATGTCCAGCAGAGGTGTAAGCCGCTCCAGTTTATGGTGTCCGGTTCTGTGAAAAAGATAGCTGAGTCCGATGATTCCCGCAGTTTCGCCGGTGAAATTCACAGCTAGCCCGGCTGTACTGCCGCTGAAAAGACGGGTTACGGGGTTCAGTTCTCTTCCGCCGTTTTGCAGAATGGACCGGGTGACGGCGAAATCAGCGGTGCTCAGAGCAGCAACTGTCACGAAAAGAGCTCGATTCTCGTTATCCCAAAACTTGTGCTGCTCGGGAGCTTCCGGTAGAGAAGCGACTACGACCGACGAAGCTGACATCGCGCCAGCATTCCCGTAAGAGGCGTTCACCGGACTAGAGTTAACTGTGTCGGAGGTAAGTGGGCCATTATTAAGGTTTGCCAGGGAAACCCCCTGAGCGAAGGCCGGTACAGACAGGAGGCCGAAAAGAATCAGGCCTTTGGTCCGCCAAAGCACGACAGACAAGAACCTTATATGCGTGGATGGGGGAACTATCATTTCTCCAGTTCGGCTCGTCCGCCCAGCCGCAGCAATCCGGCAGCCGACGAACCATCAATTCCGGCGAGGGTTTACCGTATGGCGATCAGGGGTTTGCACAGTCTGATAGAGATAACGGTCAAAATATGATGTGCAAACTGTTGCAGATGAAGGGAGTTTAGTGTTCGCCAAGTCCGGCGCCAGGATTCGGCGGGAGTAGTGGAATCGTGGCTTGCGCCTGGTTGGAGTATCGGCTTTCGTCGTTGTCCGAATTAACCGCTGTAGTTACGTAATAGTAGGTGTTTCCGTCGACCACGGAAGTGTCGGTATACGAGGTGTTTGAATTAAGAACGGGATTAATCTTAATGTAGGGTCCACCAGACAGATCGCTACGATAAACGTTGTACCCGACAATATTCTGAGAAGTGCTGGCATTCCATGAAAGAGAAACACTATGATCCTCTGAGTTGAGGCCAATGCCATTCAGCGCTTCCACTGCCAGGGGAGTCCCGTTCGCATCCACAAAGGAGATGGCGGCAGATGTCAGGTCGCTAGCTTGAGGGGTAAACGTCACCATAAATCCCTGGCTTCCGCCCGCGGGAATGGTCACCGGAAATGACAGTCCACTCAGGGTAAATTCAGAACTACTGCTGAGAGCAGAAGAAATCGTCACCTGATTGTCGCCTGCGGTAAGGCTTCCCATCTGGCTGGAGCTCGATCCTATCTGCACGGCGCCAAAATTCATGGTTGGCGGATTAATGTCGAGTTGGTCGTCATCGTCTGTCCCCATGCCCATCAGTTCCATACTCAGAGTCGGGTTCGAGAGGCTGGAAGCATCAGAAATAAAAGCAATACTCCCGCTGCTGGCGCCTTGGGAGCGCGGGGTAAAGACGCCGCTGAAGGTGTAACGCTCTCCCCCCGCGAGTGTGACGGGTAATTCCAGCCCGGCCATGTCGAAGTCACGCCCTCGCATGATGACTTGCAATAACCTGATATCTGAGTTCCCTAAATTCGTGATAGTGATTGTCTGAAGCTTTCGTCGACCGACCTTGACTCTGCCGAAACCAAGATTCGTGGGTGTAACGACTAAGCGGTCCTTTTTCGAATTGGACGAAGGCGTCTTGCTGGCCGCATCATTGGCCAGCGCAGGGAATGTCGGTACGAGAAGCATCGCGATCACCGCTGGGGAAAGCAGCAATCGAGACATAGCCTGGGACAATCTCATAGTGCGATGGTGGAAGGGTATCGACTAAGCCCAATAATGGAAGGTCTCGGTAGTACATCCAGCCGAACATATGACCTTCTGAACACATTCCTTTCTCGTTAAAATCCACGTAAGGTTAAACAAATACATTAAGTTCTGCAAGTGGAAATCTTTCCGAGGCGGGGGTCAGCGGAGAGGAGAGAGCCATCTCCGGGAGGCTCGCCGTGCGCACCTTTTTGCAGCCATCCCGGAGAGAGTTGAGTTTCCGGCCGAAAGACTATGGGGGAGGGATGACGGCCGTTGACTGATTGGAATAGGTGCTTTCTTCATTACTCGAATTGACCGCAGTGGTCACGTAGTAATAAGTCTGTCCGTCGGCGACCGTGGTGTCGGTGTAAAGCGTGCTGGCGTTCAGTACCGGATTGATTTTCGAATACGGTCCACCCGACTTTACGCCACGATAAATGTTGTACCCGCTGATGTTTTGCGATGTGCTCGCCGTCCACGAAAGGTTGACGGAGTGCTGCGGGGGAGGGGTCCCGTTGCCGGTGAAGGTTTCCACTGTCGGAGAGTTCGAAGCGTTGCTGGTGAATGAGACACTGCCCGAGGCAGCGCCAGTCGCTGCGGGCGTGAAGGTCACGGTAAACTGCACGTGCTGGCCTGCCGGAATCGTGACCGGGAACGAAATCCCGCTCACGGCAAAGGCTGAACCGTTCAAAGTGTCAGAGGACACCGTCACACTCTCACCACTGGCGGTGAGCGTACCGGTTTGTTGCGAGTTGGTCCCCACAACCACGTTTCCGAAGTCTATGCTGGTTGGACCGACAGCCAATGTTCCCTGAGGCACAGGTGTTCCCTTGCCGCTCAGCGGTATAGACAAGTTCGGGTTCGATGCATTCGAAACAATTGAAACACTTCCACTGTCAGTCGCGGAGGAGGGCGGAGTAAACGTGACAGTAAACGTGTAATGTTCTCCCGGCGTGAGGACCAATGGAGGGTTCAATCCATTCATGGTGAACCCGGTCCCCGCGATCGTAGCTTGCGAAATATTGACGTTCACTCCGCCGGAGTTGGTCAGAGTTTCCGAGAGTTGCTGGTTGTTGCCGACCTGAACACTTCCAAAACTAAGACTTGAAGGGCTCGGCGCAAGCGAGCCTGCCGCCAGGCCGTTTCCAGATAGCGGAACATTGAGACTGGCGTTCGAAGCGTTGCTGATGATCGCCAGATTGCCGCTACTGCTGCCGGCAGCGCTCGGGGTAAAGGTCACGCTGAAGCCTTGGCTTTGACCGGCCGTCAGTGTCAACGGCAGGCTCAACCCGCTCACGCTATACGCCGCCGTGGGATTCACCTGAGTAACGGTAACGTTGGATCCGCCGGAGTTCGTCAGTGTTTCCGTGAGCGCCTGGTTATTGCCCACTTCGACGCTGCCAAAGTTGAGGCTAGCGGGATTCGCGGTGAGAGCACCGACCGTCTCTCCATCGCCTGAGAGACCGACGTTGACCGTAGAAATAGAGCCGGTGTTCGCGATGGCCAGGTTTCCGCTGACGGCGCCCGCAGACTGCGGAGTAAACGTGACGCTAAACGACTGCCCTTCACCAGTCGGCAGAGTCAACGGCAAAGTCAATCCGCTCACGGCGAAGCCGGTGCCGGTCGCAGTGACCTGCGTCACCGTCAGGCTCGATCCACCGGTGTTGTTCAGAGTTTCAGTGAGTGTTAGTTTGCTGCCCACCAGAATATTTCCAAACTTAAGGCTCGAAGAGCTTGGAGTAACCGCGCCCGCTGTCTGTGAGCCTCCGGAGAGAGCGACATTCACGGTAGGAATTAAACCCGTGTTCGCGATGGCTAGGTTTCCTGCCACCGCGCTTGACGACGTTGGCGTGAAGATGACCGTAAAACCCTGACTCTGACCAGATGCAAGAGTCACTGGCAAACTCAATCCGCTTACACTAAAGCCTGTGCCGGTGGCGGTCACTTTAGTGACCGTAAGGCTCGATCCGCCCGAGTTGGTCATGGTGGCGGGCTTAGTTTGGTTGTTCCCGACCTCCACGATGCCGAAGCTAATACCGCTCGGCACAACTGTCAGTTGACCTGGCTTACTGTTGTTCGACGAACTGGTCGACGATTTGTTGGAGCTGCTAAGGCCTTGGCAGCCCACCATGATGGTAAGAGCGAGAAGTACAACAAGCGCATTCCAGCGAGCAGGAAGCTGTCTCATCATAGATGACCCTGTTGCCTCACCCGATCTACTCATCCGGGCGGAAAACCTAGTCTCAACTCTGGACCGGCCATTGGGTAGGTCGCGGAAGGACGTGCCAGAAGCAGCCGAGGGCCGGGTCGAAGACAGCCTGAATTCACAGTCCACGCATGGCAATAGGACAAGCTGGGTTGGGCCAAAGCATTGTCCTCGGATACCTCGAATTTCCAAACAAGGATTGAACCGCCGCACTGCGCGAATTGGCCTCCGGGGCAGCGTCCTTCGTGCTCTTTTGACTCCGACGTAACCACGATTAGCATCGGGTCCTGGTCGCCGAAGTAACCTCATGCTATGAGCAACCTCAACGATGCTGCGTGGTCCTCCCCTCCACTGGAGCGCAGGTATAGGCGCTTCCATCTGCGATATCCGGTTCGCCTTAAGGTTCACGATGCTGACTTGACGGTTGAGTTTGAAGCGGTGAGCAAGAATATCAGCGTCTGCGGTCTGTTGCTGGAGAGTGCTGCCATGATTCCGCCACACACTCCCGTAAGTTTCGTTGTCACCGTGGAAGCCCCGGAGTTTGGCCGCCCAATCCGGTTCGTGGGTGAAGGTAAAGTAGTGAGGGTCGACCCGAAGGCGGAGCAGGAACTGTTCGCGATCGCGGTGGAGTGTGCGCGACCGATCACGCAGATCGATCACTATCTCGAAGCAACCGGAAGTTGAGGCTTCACGCTGCTCGAGATTTACCGTCCATGAGGCCCGGAGCCCGCCACTGTGTACAGCTCACCTTGGACTTTCTCCGGCCGACCCGGCGTTCTCAGCTGCAGGCACCACAATCGCCTGAATGTTCTGGCCGGCCATCATCTTCTGAAAATCGGCAAGCTCGGTTCTTTGGATTTCTCCCCAATGAGCGATGGAAATGTCGGCCTGCTGTTTTAGCTTCTCGAAGACTCGATATTCGGCCTCGGTCGGAGCGGAATCGGTTCCAACTCCGACAGCTATCGCCAAACCGGCGAGCTTGCTATCGACTTTCTGCGGGTAAGACAATGAATCTTCGTTCGACTTAATCTTCATCTGGGCCAGATCGTCGCGCACCAGCACCAGATTCTTGTCGAGCGCGTCCGTGGCCGCAAGCGTGTTCTTGACGGCGGCGCTATCCGGGAGCCGTTTTCTCAGTCCGTCCATTTGCTCGCGCACATCTTGAATCTGGTTCACCGTGTCGTAAACCCGGCTGAGTTGGTCGCGCACCTGAATGAGCAGATCAAATTGCTTTTGCAAATCGGCCTGCGAAACTTGGACCCGCGGATCCATCGTGACTTCAAATGCCGCGATCTGACTTTTTCCATCGACCGTGAGTCGGACCCGGTATTTGCCCGGTACCGCCAAAGGACCTCGGTCCCCGTCCTTGTATTCCCAGAGATAGTAATCGGGAACGCGCGAGCTCCCCGTGCAGCGCAGATCCCAGACAAAGCGATTGAGCCCGACTTCCGGCTTCACCTCTTTTTCCGGCTTCTTATCCTCCGGAGTCAGAGGCTCGTCGAGTTCCTCCGTCTTATTGCTGGAATACTTTCGAATCACACTGCCGGTGGAGTCGAGAATCTCAATCGTGGTATCGCCCTTCGGTTTGTCTTTAAGGAAGTAGTAAATCAACGCGCCCGCCGGAGGATTGTCCCCAGCCAGCACAGGCTTCGGGTTTTCGTCGTCCTCGCTCGGGTTCTGGAATCGCATTGCGGTCGCGGGAGTGTAGAGATGTACGTCTCGTTTGGCAATGTCATCGCTGTATTGCCGCAGCGGAGAAATATCGTCGAGAATCCAGAATGCCCGCCCATGCGTAGCCACGACGAGATCGTCATTCTTCACCACCAGATCGTGAACCGGCGTCGTCGGTAGATTGAGTTGAAGCGCACGCCAGTCCGCGCCGTCATTGAAAGAAACATACACACCAGTTTCCGTCCCCGCATAGAGCACCCCGCGCTTTTTGGGATCTTCCCGTACCGCGCGAGCAAACGTGTTCTCTGGAATCCCCTTGACGATCTTCACCCAGGTTTTGCCGTAGTCGTTGGTCTTATAAATGTAAGGATGCATATCGTCCGACTGATGCCGATCCACAGCCACGTATGCTGTGCCAGCATCGTGCGGCGAAGGATCAATCTGGCTAATGCGGCTCCAGTCCGGCAGATCCTTGGGCGTGACGTTGGTCCAGTTCTGGCCGCCATCGCGGGTGATGTGCACTAGACCGTCGTCGGTGCCAACCCAAATCAGACCCTTCACCAGCGGCGATTCCGCCACGGCGAAGATCGTGTCGTAATATTCCGTGCCGGAATCGTCCTTGTCGATCGGACCACCTGACGCCTGTTGCTTGCTTTTATCGTTGCGCGTGAGATCAGGACTGATGGCTTCCCAATGCATCCCAGCATCGGTCGTCCTGAACAGCCGTTCTCCGGCGTGGTACAGCGTATTGGGATCGTGCGGCGAGATCAGAATCGGCGCCGTCCACTGGAATCGATGCTCCAGCTTCGCCGCGCCGCCGCCATCGCTAATCTCGGGCTGCACCGAGATGTTTTTCGTCTGTCCGTTACGCTTGTCGAAGCGAGTAATCACTCCTTCATACTCGCCGGCGTAAACAATATTAGGTTCCGGCGGATATGGAGCAATGTAGCCTGCCTCTCCACCTCCAACCGCATACCAGTCCGCACGATCAATCGAGCCGTCATCACTACGGCTGGCAATCGCGACTGAGCCCAGGTCCTGCTGGGAGCCATACAAATAATAGGGAGTGCGCGTGTCGGTGGCCACGTGATAAAACTGCGCCGTTGGTTGGTTATCCTGGCGCGTCCAGTTCTTGCCGCCGTCGAGGCTCAGCGTAACCCCGCCATCGTTCGAGACGATCATGCGATTCGGATCCTTGGGATCGATCCACATGCCATGATTGTCCCCGTGCGGCACTTTCACCTTGTTGAAGGTGTGCCCGCCATCGCTCGATTTGTAAAAGTCGACATTCGCGATGTAGACCACATCCGCCGACTGCGGGTCCGCAACGATATGCATGTAATACCATGCGCGCTGCCAGAAGGCACGGTCGTTGTTCAGCAGTTCCCAGGTCTCACCGCTGTCGCCGGAGCGATACAAGCCGCCCTCGGGCGCCTCGATCAGCGCGTACACACGATCAGAATTCGCAGCTACAGCCACGCCGATGCGGCCGTACGGTCCCTTGGGCAAGCCGTGTTCCTCCAGCCGTTTCCAAGTCGCTCCGCCATCGTTCGAACGATAGAGTCCGCTGCCGGGACCGCCGCTCGACATGCCCCATGGCGTGCGCCGGGCCTCCCACAACGAAGCGAAAAGAATATGAGAATTGTGCGGGTCAAACGCAATATCGATCCCGCCCGTGTTCTCGTCCTTGTACAAAACCTTCTCCCAGGTTTTGCCTCCGTCGGTCGTGCGGAAAATTCCGCGCTCGGCATTCGGCCCAAAAGGGTGGCCCAGCGCCGCCACGAAGACGACATCCGCATTCTTGGGATCGACAATCACTTTTCCGATCGCGCGAGAATCATGCAAGCCGATGTTTTTCCAGGTCTTCCCGCCGTCGACTGTTTTGTAAATTCCATCCCCGTGCGAGATGTTGCCGCGAATGCAGGCCTCGCCCGTCCCCACGTACACAATATTTGGATCTGAAGGTGCAACCGCCAGGCTTCCAATCGCGGAGACCGTTTGCTTGTCGAAAACCGAAGTCCAAGTCATCGCGCCGTCGGTGGACTTCCACACCCCGCCGCCAGTCGAGCCGAAATAATACGTGTTCGGATCGCCGGCCACGCCCGATGCCGTTAGCGACCGTCCGCCGCGAAACGGTCCGACCAGCCGGTATTTCATGCCTTTGAATTGTGGGTCTTCGTTGTCAGTGTCGGTGGAGGAAGTTTTCTGCGTGTCGCTCTGAACTTCGGCCGACTTGCGCTCTTTCTCTCTGGTTTGAGCCAGGCTAGCGCTCGCAACCGATATCAAGAGAAGCCAGGCTATCCACGCAGTTCGACCGACCGCCAGCTTGAAGAAATTCATTAAGTTCATCACCCCAGGGAAAACTGAAAAATCGATACCTTAGTTTACTGCCTGCAACCTCCGAAAACGAACCGTCTTACGGCTCAACTTTCGCCGTCTTCTTGCCCTCAAGCAATGCCCGCGCCGCTTTCAGTTCCTTACGCTTGGCAGCATCCACTTTCGGATAAGCCAGTTTCAAATCCTCTAGCGTCCCAACGATCGCCGCTGCCACTGCCGCATGAGTAAACCATTTGTTATCCGCCGGGATCACGTACCAGGGCGCCTGCGCGCTTGATGTATGAACAATCATGTCCTCGTAGGCCTTCATGTAATCGTCCCAGTATTCGCGCTCGCGCACGTCGGCCTCAGAAAACTTCCAGTTCTTTTCCGGCCGATCCAGCCGCTCCAGAAAGCGCCGCTTCTGCTCCTTCTTCGAAAGATTGAGGAAGAATTTGCGGACCACGATTCCATTGCGCGTGAGATAACGATCGAAGCAGTTGATGTCCTCAAAACGATCCTTCCAAATGTCCTTGGTCAGCAGCGACGGAGGAATTCTTGAATTCTTCAACACCTCCGGATGCACTCGCACCACCAGCACTTCTTCGTAATAAGAGCGATTGAAGATACCGATCTGGCCGCGCTCCGGGAGCCGCCGCAGGGCACGCCACAGGTAGTCGTGATTCAACTCCTCCACCGACGGAGTCTTGAAGGAATACACCTGGCAGCCCTGCGGATTTACTCCCGACATGACGTGCTTGATGACGCCATCCTTGCCGGCCGCGTCCATAGCCTGAAAGATGAGCAGCAGGCCCCAGCGGTCCTGGGCGTAGAGTTTTTGCTGCAACTCGGTCATTGCGGCGATGCCGTCAGCCAGAAGTTGCTCCGCGTGTTTCTTGGAATGTATTTTCCCGGTGTCTTCGGGATCGAAATCCTTCAATCGGAACTTGCTTCCGTCTTCAATCCGGTAAGGCTTGACCAGCTTGCTGGCCCAACTCATGGGCAGCCTCCATCGCCGCAGATTCACCAAACAATTCGCAGAAAGATGCAGTGTACATCAGGGTAGGGCCTGAAGGAGCGGGCCTACTCTACTGGAGGTGACGTAAAGGCGCGTACTTGTTGCGCGCGACGCGAAGAGAGCGGCTTGGACATGATTTGGAGGTGGAGAATGCATTGGCGAACCCCCAAGCTGCCCTTGCGCGCTACCTTAAGAATTGTCGCCGGGGCCACCCGGCGACCCGCACTCTTTCCACAGCTTTTCCCAATTCCAGATTCCGGACGTCACCTTAATCGGCAAGGGGAATCCGAGTTGATGCGCGAGCATACACACCTGCCCGCGATGGTGGGCTTCGTGAGAAACCATGTAGCACAGCATTTCCGGGCCAACCGGCCAAGGGCGGGACCAGCCGTCTCTGAGAAACTGTTCGACCCGGCCCCCGCTACCGCCGAGCGCTTCCGCCAGCATCTCCGCGCAGCGAACGGCGCTCTCGGCCAATCCCGCGCGGGCCTGCTGCACCGTGCAGTGCGCGCGGTTGAGCTGTCGTGGAACCTTCAGGTGCGGAGCTGTAAGCCTCACCCACTTGCAGCGCATATTGTGCATGTGCGTAAAGATCGCTGCAATGGGGCGGGTCTTGCCGGGCGGTTTGGCGCTCCACGCGGCAGGGTCTAGATGTTCGATAAGAATCTGGTTGATGCGATCATTGACAGTAAAGATCTGGACCGCAGATCGGCCGAGCTGAGTGTGAACCTTGAGTTGCAGAAGCTTGGATTTACGAAGCTTGCGTGGACGAAGCTTGGGTTGACGCATGGTCACGCTCCTTACTCCTTGATAAATGATACTTCCGGGCGTTAGCCATTCGAAAGTAATACACCCGTCACGCGGAATCGAGCGGAGACTGCCGAGGCGAAGACCCTCCCGCGAGCAAACGCGGATTTACAAAGAATTACATGCAGCGACTTTCTTCTTCACGCAACTTCCGGGTAGAATCGTGTTTGATTACAAACAGTTAGACTTCACGACACGTCGGTGCGAAGGTAAAGCGCTGCAATATTCCTTCGACCGGCGCACAATTCTGGAGGGAAGTTGGTAATTTCATACTAATGGCCAGCGAGCATTTGGGCATCCTCTGCAAGAGAGCAGCAATTTTTATCTTCATGGTCTTTTCGGTCGTCATGGCGGCATCCTCGCTTTCGGCGGGACAAATCGCTCCTCAGTGGGAGATCTTTGGCGGCTATTCCTATGTCAGATTTGATTCGCCGCCCCTGGGCTATCCGAGTTGGTCCAATTTGAATGGATTCAACGGCGAGGTTACGTATAACATCACCCACCGCTTCGGTGTAACGGCGGATGGAAGCGGTGGCTATGGCTCCATGATCACCGCATACAATTACATGATTGGTCCACAGTATTCGTTGCGAAAAGATAAATCAAAATACTTCGCTCACGCGTTTATCGGCAAAGCGGAGAATACGGTCAGTATCACGACTTTAATTAAGAGTGGATTTGAAAGCGTTGGGCGCGCCTACGCTTTCGGAGGAGGTTATGACCGGGACCTAACTCCGCGATTCACGTTTCGCGTGATGGGCGATTACCTTCATACCACCACGTTTGGGACCGGTCAGACCGATGCGCGGATCTCGACCGGGTTGGTTGTCAATATCGGCCACTTTGGCCGGCGGCCCAAACTGTGAAAATAAGACTTGAAGAGAATTGTTGCATCCCGAACCTGGAAACTTCTGAAGCCATGTTGCTTAAATTTGCCGGAACTTCGAGCTGTCGAACCGTTCAGTTTTTTCGAAGGGGCTGGTTAATGCCGTTCCCGCGAATATGCCTGGTACTCATTGCCATGGCGTTGGCACCGCTGGCAGGATGCAGTTCCCCCTCGATTTTCTCCTCTGGATCGTCTTCTCACACGGCTTATGTCACCCTGCCAAACTCAAATGCGGTAGCAGCGTTCCGCATTAAGACAAGCGGCAGCAGCGCCAACGACAACCTCACGGCTCAGTTCACCACCATCGTGGGATCGCCGTTTCCTGCGGGGAGCTCGCCGGCATCGGTTCTGGTGCATCCTTCCGGCCAGTGGGCTTACGTCGCTAATCGAAACGAGAACGATATTTCGCTGTTCACCGTCAACAGTTCTATAGGCTCGCTGCAGGAAGTGTTGCCCCGAACCACCACCGGACTCACGCCGCTCGCCATGGTCATGGACAGCGGAGGCAATTATCTTTTCGTTGTCAACGAGCTTTCCAGCAATATCTCGGTTTACACCATCAATTCCAGTACCGGAGCTCTTAGCGCCATCGCCGGATCGCCCTTTACCACCTTTAACAGCCCGTTCGCGCTGGCGATAACGCCTTCGGGAAAATTCCTTTACGTGCTCAATCCCAACTTGACGTCAGTCATCGCGTACACCGTCGCCTCAGGCGTTCTGCAGCCGGTGGCCGGCCTTCCGGTTCAAGTAGGCAACGGACCGCGGGCCATCTCGGTCGATCCCGCGGGGAGTTTTGTCTATGTCACGAACTCGGCCGACAATACGGTTTCGGTGCTAGGCGTTAATTCGAGCACCGGGGCTTTGACTCTGCTGGGTTCGTTTGCTACCGGGACCACGCCCACCGCGGTGGTAGCTTTGGATACTTATCTCTATGTGGCCAACCAGGGATCGAGTAACGTCTCCGTCTTCACCGTGACTCCAGTCACGGGGGTGCTGACGCAGATCACAAGTTCCCCTTTCTCTGCCGGTACCGCTCCGTTGTTCGCGGTGCTCGACCCCGATAATTTGTTCCTGTACATCGGCAGTCAAAGTGCGAACACGATTACCGCGCTGTCGATTGACACGAGCACGGGGGCTCTTACTGCTACCTCGCAGTCGGCTCCGACGGGCGTTTCGCCGTCATCGATGTCTGTCGCGAAATGAATTCGGTGGGAAGCTTCATAATGCAGAGCACGCTTCGGGACATGACCTCGGCGGCACCGCAGGGGCGGGGACGCCCGTGCCTACATTAGCCATCTATGATCAACTTCGGCATTATCGGTTTCGGACTGCATGCCGTGAAGCGCCTGATGCCCGGCTTTGCGCTGGCCAAGAACTGTCGGGTTACGGCGCTTTCCCGGCGCGACCTGGCTAAGGCGAAAGAATCGGCGCGACAGCACGATATTCCCCTCGCCTTCGATTCGGCCGAAGAGCTGTGCGGTTCTCCTCAGGTCGACGCCGTCTTCATTACGACGCCGAACGCCTGCCACTTAGAGGATGTGCTGGTCGCGGCCGCATGTGGCAAGCCGATTTTATGCGAGAAGCCAATGGCTGTGAATGCCGACCAGTGCCGGCAAATGGTCGAAGCTGCCCGCAAAGCTGGAGTTCTACTGGGGGTGGCTCACGTATTTCGCTTCGAAGAGAGCACGGCTTGGTTGCGCCAACAATTATCTGCGGGACGCATCGGCAAACCGGTTTTCGCGCGCTCCGAGTTTTCGTTTCCCGCATCTCACCGACACGCGCGTACCTGGATTCATGATCCCGCAATCGCTGGCGGCGGACCTGTCGCCGATGTGGGCGTTCACTGCGTCGACACGCTACGCTTCATTCTTCAGGATGAAGTATCGCGGGTGAGTGCTCGCGAAATTCCCGGCAACCCTGGTGAAGTAGAAGCTGGCGCGGCGATGGTACTTGAGTTCACTCGTGGGACTCTGGCCACAGTCACGGTTTCATTCCTCGCCGAATACCGCACGCCGCTCGAGTTGGTGGGACAAACCGGTGTGCTGTGGGCTGACAATGCGTTGACCGTCGAACATCCAATCAGCCTGGAACTGCGTCGCGGCGGAGCTGTTGTCGAAACGCACACAGCCTCGAACCGGCTGGCTTACGTCCTCCAGGTGGATGCATTCGCGGCCGCCGTCGAAGGCAAAGCGGAGTTTCCGATTCCCGGTGAAGAAGGCTGGCGCAATCAGGAAATCCTGGACGCTGCGTATCGCAGCATGAAAAGCGGGCGAACCGAAGACGTGCGAAGCGGCTCTTAGTCGTCCGTCCGATTCTCATTGACGCTAGAATCACGCTGGGCACATAATGTGGTGTTTTCGGAAGGAGAAATATGTGAAGCGCTCTCTCCGATCTGCCAGGATACCGGCCGCCGTTTCCTCCGAAACCCATCATCAGCTGAAGATGTATGCGCTCGCAGCCAGCGCGGCCGGAGCAGGCCTGCTTGCGCTGCCTCAGTCCGCGGAGGCGAAGATCGTTTATACCCCTGCCCACCGTGTCATCCGAGCTAATAGTGGATTTCAACTGGACCTTAATCATGATGGGACTACTGATTTTCTCCTTCAGCAAATCGGATACTGCAATTCCGACAGCTGCTATGGATTTCAGAGGTACCTTCTGGCGAAGGGAAGTCTTGGCAACGTCGTCGAGGGGAGGATGAGCAACGGCGACACGTTGAACTACAAATTCTATTACGCCTCGGCGCTAAGGCTAGGCGCACGAATTGGTCCGCACCAGCACTTCATCGGCGGTGGGAGCAACGGGGCGACGATGCTGGCCGTCTTCCAGGACCAGGATCTTCAAATGCCGTATACCTACGGGAAATGGATCGACGTAAAGAATCGCTACCTCGGATTGAAATTCAAGATCAGAGGAAAGATTCACTACGGATGGGCGCGCCTTAGCGTTCACAATCATGGGGGACAGATCACGGCGACGCTGACGGGCTACGCCTACGAGACCGTCCCCAACAAGGCCATCATTGCGGGCAAGACAAAAGGCATTGATGAGACCAGCATCGAAGAATCAAACGTAGCCTCCACTGTCCCGAAGCGCAAGCCAACTACTCTGGGGCTGCTTGCGCTCGGCTCGTACGGAACGTCTATCTGGCGGCGGGAGGAGTGGGCGTCCGGGCACTACTAAAGCGTCGCCCATCTTCCAATCCCGTCGACTCACCCTGACCACTGCGCAAATGCTTGCATGTGTCGGTAGCAAGTTAAAATGTCCGGTTTTCGTAGCAAGTGAAATGTCCGGTTTCAAAGTTGTGCCCTCGCCGTCTGGGTCGGGTAGGTTTTGGGGATGGGGTGCAGGGGAAGGGGGCAATTTCC
>DATNNE010000030.1:0-3126 GCA_035601995.1 Terriglobales bacterium | reverse complement strand
ACTCAGAAAAAAAAGCGAGAGAAGGGAAGCGCGGCGGTTGTGCCATTTCCCATTCCGCGAAGCGCCGACAAAACTTCCATTGCTTTCAAAGTTACCAATACTCCCGGAGCGCTCTTTAAATCCCTGAGCGTTTTTGCGCTGCGCGACATCAGCTTGAGCAAAATCGAATCGCGGCCCATGCGCGGCCGGCCTTGGGAGTACGTCTTCTACGTCGACTTCCTGCGCGGCGACGACGAAGCCGCGCGCAACGCGCTGCGCCATCTGGGCGAAGTGGCGGAGTTCGTCAAGGTGCTGGGGATTTACCATGCGGTTTAAGAGAAACTCTTGATCTGCTTGGTTTAGAAGTGGATGGGGGTAGACGCGATTCCCTGAAAGGAAGATCAAAATCCCCACCCTGTCGCTGAAAGCGCGACAAGGGTGGGGCACCCCGGCGGCCTTTTAGGAGCAGCCGAGGGATGGATATGGATTGTTGATGGAGGTTGTGCTGGTGTAAGGGAAGCTGGTTTGGTAGTAGCTCTCCAACCATGAGGCAGTGCCTGCATAGTCGTACAAGCCGTCCTGATCGAACATCGCTTGCGAGGCATTGTAGGCCTCATTGTCGATCATGACCCACTGAAAGACATAGGGCACGACGTTCGATGTGAGGGCGGCGTTGATAATGCAGTAGGTATTTTCTGTGGCCTGCTGTTCCTGGGTTGATGATGGCGGAGAACTTTCGTTGAACTCGCCGATGATGATCTTGGAATTGCCGACGACTGAGGACAGGCTCTTCAGGTCATTCGCAGTTTGAACGCTGCCCCAATTTGTACTCTCGTAGGCAGAATACGATTCATAGTCGTGGGCAACAGCGGGCAGGGAGTTGCAAAGAACGCTAGTAAATAAGGATGCGTAGCTACACGAGACTGCGTCCGTATTCTTATTGGTGTTGTCGTAATTCGCTGGATCCTGCAAGGCGTGGATGATGTTGAATTCGATGGCGTAACTTACAGTTATGCCACTGGTCAGATTATTACTGGCCGCCCATGACTTACCTGCCTGAATCCCTTGATCACGGGTGCTGAGCCAATCCGTGAACCCTTGCATTGCCGTGGAAGCATAGGGGACGGTTGAGGTTGTCGTCGGAGACGGAACGCCCTTGTACCAGACGCTGTAATTGGCATTGCAGGCGTCGCGATAGACTTGGCTGGTCGCATAACCATAAGCATAGCCGCAGTAAACCGCATTGTCGCCTTCCCAATTATCGATGATGAAGATTTTGTTGGTTCCGTGGTAAGTGGAATAGAGTGCCTCTGTAAGTCCCTCGTAATCCGCATAGACACTGGAATTGGTGCCACCGGGATATTGCGTGGGATCCACATAGGTTTTGCTGTTGGTCCCGCAGGTCGTACTGTCCTCAACCGTGAGCACAAAAGTCGTGAGGTAAGGACTATTCAAGGCCTGGCTGATATATGGATTGGTGAGCAAAGTCGCCAGTCCTTGTTTTGGACAGTCGGACAGGATAATTCGGATAACGTGGGCGCCGAGCGAGGCCAGTTGGGCGGAGGCATTGCCGATTTCGCAATTGTTGGTTGGCCAGTCATAGACGCCGACATGGGAATTGAAGTAGTAGCTGGGGGTACTGTGACTCGATGGAGAAAAGAGCGTGCAGGAAGAAATGACTTCAAAGCTCGCGGTTGCAAGCGGTGCGGTGCCGATGGAAGCCGTCTTGGTCCAGGCCCCTTCCATGCCCGCGCTCCACGCGCCTCCGGCACCCGACCAACTCCCGCTGCTGTTCGTGTTCTGACCGTAGTACACATGGTTCTCGCCCGTAGTGTAGCCATCCTTTGTGCTGGACCAATAGATCTCCGAATTGGGCGGAGCTCCGGTAATTGAGTAAGTGGTCTGCTGACCGTCGGTAAAGGTAGCGGGGCCGCCACCTCCCACAGCCGGGACCAGGGTATTAGGACTGGTTGCCGTTACGGTTAAGTTAGGAGCCACAATGAAAGAAACGGTGACCGTGATGCCGTTGATGGAGGCGGTCTTTGTCCAGTTTCCGAGATTGGCGGTAGCCCAGGCGCCGCCGGCACCGGACCAGTAGCCGTTGCTGTTAGTGTTCTGACCGTAGTAAACGTTGTTCTCGCCGGTCGATACACCGTTCAGGGTGCTCGACCAGAGGATCTTGCTGTTGGCCGGTGCGCAGTTGATGGAATACGTGGTAGCGCCTCCGACTACGTAGGTTGCATTGGTTTGCGTGGTAGTGGTTTGTTGGTCGACAACCAGGACGAAAGTGCCTGACTGACAAGCGTCGGCGCCAGCAAAGCATTTACCTATGCTGAGCAGCAGGAATAGAGCGCTGCTAACGAGGGTCTTAGTAGTTATATTCGACATGGGGGATTTTCCTTCTAACGTAGCCGATCCATATGCGGATGGGCGAAAGTTGTGGTTGGAGACGAGGAGTAAAGCGGGTACTTGTCGGCTATTTAAGCCTAAACCGCATAACGTCACCGTCAGTGTGAGAACAGGATAGACGGAGTTGCGGGCGGCTAATCTGATTTAATCGAGTTAGCGCCATGTGTATGTTAATTATAAGGAGAGTATAACACTATAGAGCGTCGTAGTGTTTATTGAGATGGCGGGAAAGTTTCGCGTGGAAAGTACTTGTCGCTGACTTATCAGCGCATTGACCAGGATTCCTGAGCGGATAAGAAAACAGAGAGGACAAAGACGCCCTCCTTCGTCAAAAATCCAGCAGTTCTAAAACTCGCGAATAATCTGGAGCGCCGTCCTGGTAGTTCTCTCGGGAGACACTCTGGGTCACAGCAATATTTCGCGTGACCCAGGTGCTCTGCAACAATCTCAAGATCTTCTGCCTTCGCGCAGCATGGTTGGAATGCATGCTGCGGAAGCTCAGAAACTGCCTTTACTGTGGATTGAGCAGTGTGCGGACCTCGGCGAAAGCTGCTTGCCAACATTCGCGGCGGGCAAAGTGATTTTCGGATGCGTACTGAAGACATCTGCAACCGTCTTGCCCATGTTTTCGTCTGCCGGGGTTGCCAAAAAGGAGTGGACGATCTTTCCCGCGTTCGGCCCGGCCATCTCCACCGCCATACCCGCGATTTGTCCGCTCTCATTGATGTTGCTAGCCGA
>DATNNE010000029.1:0-4859 GCA_035601995.1 Terriglobales bacterium | reverse complement strand
TCATCGCCGCGCGCTGCAAAAATCCCATGGCCGACCAGGCCGAATACAGCTTCACCGTCAACGACCCCTACGACAGCTTCATGGGCTACAGCGACATCAAAGTCACCTCCACCTTCGCCTCCGACGAACCCGAACGCCGCGGCGTCTCTCTCTTGATCGTCCACGGCACGGGCAAAGACGCCTGGCGCGCCGAAACTCCGAAAGCGAAATTCCTGCTCATCAACCTTCCCTTCAAAACCCTCACCGTAAAACGCCTCGCCCTGAAAAAGAAAACCGTCCTCGGCATCTACATGGAAGAACAAGGCGAAGGCGAGAACACATCGTCCGTGTTGTTCTGGGACGGCAAAAAGTATCGCTACCAAATGCTGGGCTCGGACATGGAGTAGTCGGAACACTAAGCGACTCCCCAGTGTTCCTCAGTGAATACCCCTGTGGAACTCTGTGTTAAAGATTTTCGTTCGAGCAGCGAAGATTCCTCACCCGCTATAATCGCCCTCGGATGAATCGCGCCCAAAAACTCTCAGACCTGCAAGCCCGCATGGCCCAAGCCGAAGAAGGTGGCGGCCCCGCCCGCCGCGAGCGCCAGCACAAAGAAGGCAAGCTCTCCGCCCGCGAGCGCATCGATTTCCTGCTCGACGACGGCACCTTTGAAGAAACCGACAAACTGGTCACCCACCGCGCCACCGACTTCGGCATGGCCGAGCAAAAATTCTACGGCGACGGCTTCATCACCGGCTATGGCCGCATTGAAGGCCGCCTGGTCTACGTCTTCGCACAGGATTTCACCGTCTTCGGCGGATCGCTCTCCGAAACCAACGCCGCCAAAATCGTCAAGATCATGGACCTCGCCGCCAAAATGGGCGCGCCCCTTATCGGCCTCAACGACTCCGGTGGCGCGCGCATTCAGGAAGGCGTCATGTCGCTCGCCGGCTACGCCGACATTTTTCTGCGCAACACTCTCTACAGCGGAGTCATCCCGCAAATCTCCGCCATCATGGGCCCCTGTGCCGGCGGCGCAGTCTACTCGCCCGCCATCACCGACTTCGTCTTGATGGTCGATAAAACTTCCTACATGTTCATTACCGGCCCCGACGTGATCAAAACCGTCACGCACGAAGAAGTCACCAAAGAGCAGCTCGGCGGCGCGGCTACGCACAACGAAACCTCCGGCGTAGCCCACTTCTTAGCGCACGACGATAAAGAATGTCTCTCGATGGTGCGCGAGTTACTAAGCTTCCTGCCCTCGAACAATCTTGACGATCCGCCGCGCAAGCCGACGACAGACCCCGCAGACCGTGAAGATAAAACTCTCGACACGCTCATCCCCGAGCAATCCAACCAGCCCTACGACATAAAAGACGTCATCCACGCCGTTATCGACGACGGATATTTCTTCGAAGTCCAGGAACACTTCGCCAAAAACATGGTCATCGGTTTCGCCCGGCTCGACGGCAAGCCGGTCGGCATCGTGGCGAACAATCCCGCCATGCTGGCCGGCACGCTTGATATCAACGCCAGTGTCAAAGGCGCGCGCTTCGTCCGCTTCTGCGACTGCTTCAATATTCCTCTAGTCACCTTCGAAGATGTTCCCGGCTTCCTCCCCGGCACGGCGCAGGAATACGGCGGCATCATCAAACACGGAGCCAAGCTGCTCTACGCCTTCGCCGAAGCCACGGTGCCCAAAGTCACCGTCATCACCCGCAAAGCCTACGGCGGAGCCTATTGCGTCATGGCCTCCAAACACATCCGCACGGACGTGAACTACGCGTGGCCGACAGCCGAAATAGCAGTGATGGGCCCTGAAGGCGCAGTAGACATTGTCTATAAACGCGAATTAGACGCGGCGAAGAATACAGACTCCAGTAGCGAGAGCACGCAAGGAAAGCGCGAAGCGCTGCGGCAAAAGAAGATAGAAGAATTCCGCGACCGCTTCGCCAGCCCCAACGTCGCCGCCGAACGCGGCTATGTCGATGCAATCATCCAGCCGAGAGAAACGCGCAAAAAGCTGATCCAAGCGTTAGCAATGCTGGAAACAAAGCGCGACAAAAATCCGCCGAAGAAGCATGGAAATATCCCGCTGTGAAGGCAGTTGCTGGAACGGAGGTCTTTAATGCAAAAGCGCACAACGATTCTTTCCGGATTTATACTGCTCGGAAGTTGTCTGATGGTGTCGGTTGCCGCCGATGAAAGACCTCCGACATTTTTTTTCGGCGGACAACAAATCCATATTGGGATGTCTCAGCAGGAAGCGGCCGCCGCGCTGTACCACTGTTGCAAGCTTTCTCCACCCGTGGAATCTGAGATCGAGAAGCGGCCCTCTGCGGAGGGTGCGATGTTGGGCCATTTCATCCTTTCTAAGGAAGAATCATCATCGCAGGGGATTCTTGGGGCCATCTATTTTTCCGGCGGAAAGGTCCTCCGTGTTACTCGGCCGCTCGCGGAAGAGGTCGATGGGTATAACGATGACGTGGTAGGTTTTGCAAGATCCATCAAACGTTCCCTGGCCGGTGAGGGTGATGCTGAGATGACTGCGACTATTTCCATCCGGCACGAGCGTATAAGCAACGCAGAATCCGACGTTCTGCTTCTCACATTGAAGGACGGCAGAGGGATTGAAATACACATCGGCACGCTTGATAAGCCGAATGACCTCACCAATAAGAGGGACTTCGTTACCGTTGACGAGACTCTAGAACCGGCGGCGCAAAGAGCTCAAGCACGAAAGTGAGATGGCTGGGCGTGATAGATCACGATTCGGCGTGCGAACAGGCTCGCAGGCTTCTTGGAGCCGGATTCGCGTATCGACCTTCTTTCAGTCGCGGTCAGTTGGTGGCTGGATGCCTCGTTCGCGCATTACCCCGCCGAGTTCCCAATTCACATCCTCCAGGGTTTTAAGATTGCCCGGAGTTCGGTCTTTCCTACCATAGATACGCGTAACTAAATCAAGCTTCATAACGACCAGATCATCGACTCTATCTTGCGTAGTCATGGTTAAATAGCTAACACACCTAGCTGGAATTCACAATGGCGAGTACGAGCGAAACACAGTGCCACTCAACTCTCAAATCGAATGGACCGACGCGACCTGGAACCCGGTGCGCGGCTGCACCAAGATCAGCCCCGGCTGCAAGCACTGCTACGCCGAAACTTTCGCCGAGCGCTTTCGTGGAGTCAAAGGCCATCCTTACGAGCAAGGCTTCGACCTGAAGCTGGTTCCCCACAAGCTGACCGAACCGTTCACCTGGCGCTCGCCGAAACTCGTCTTCGTTAACTCGATGAGCGACCTTTTCCAGCCCGGCGTCCCCGACGCCTACATCGAAGCCGTCTGCCAGGTCATGGTGACGGCGAAGTGGCACACATTTCAGGTGCTCACCAAGCGCTCGGAAAGGCTGCAAGAATTGCTGAGCGGCCGCCTGCGCTTCGCCGCCCAACAGGATCACATCTGGTGGGGCGTCAGCGTCGAAGACCGTCAATACGGCCTGCCAAGAATTGCCGACTTGCAGAAAACTTCCGCCCGCATCCGTTTCCTCTCCATCGAACCGCTGCTCGAAGACCTCGGATCGTTCGATCTCTCGAACATAAGCTGGGCCATCGTCGGCGGCGAAAGCGGCCCCGGCGCCCGCCCCATGCAAAAAGATTGGGTCATCTCGATTCGCGACCAGTGCCGCGAAGCCCGCGTCCCATTCTTCTTCAAACAATGGGGCGGCGTGCGCAAAAAGAAAAACGGCCGCCAACTCGACGGCCGCACCTACGACGAATATCCCAAGCGCAGCGCTTCGCCGATTCCCGAGCGTGCCAGTTGCCTGGCATACGCTCGCGACATCCTGAATTCCTTCCAGCAGATATTCCCCGACCCTCCGCCTATGCAAGCGACAGCCTGAAATACTTAGTTCCTCCGTTTCACACAGCACAGTGTGACATCTAACCTTGCCTCCCGGCTCCAAACAAGCTCATCATGGTCAAGGCGGAGGCGGTATGTCGAGCTGGCACCACATCGGACGTAAGTCCTTTGAAAGCAATATTTTGCCCCTAAGTGATTGCAGCCCATGGATCAACTCGCAAAATCCCGCTAACGTGATGATTGCACACGGCCGCCAGGGGGGAGGGTATACCACTAAAATGCGCTGCCAGCCGAAAACTCAACTCAACCGCGCGTGCCCGCGCTACGCTGACAAAATTATTTCGCGGAAGAAATCCACAGCCTCAGGCGAGGAGATTCTCAATCGGCAATCAACAATTTCCCCACCGGGAACATTGTTTAGAATTAAACGTAGAATCGAAGTAGACCTATGAAACTCGCAAGACCACTCATCTTCGCCCTAGCCATCGCCGCCAGCTTCTTCTATTTCACCACCTGGCGTAACAACAGCCAGGCCGCATTTCATCCCTCGAACTGGCTCTCGCATCCGGCCAAAGTCGAAATCACGGAAGCCGCGGGCGGCGAGCAACTCGACAGCGAAGAGCAAAACAACATCTCCGTCTACCACAAGAATATTCCATCGGTGGTCAACGTCACCTCACGCACTCTGACCTTCGACTTCTTCTATGGAGCCGTTCCCCAGGAAGGCCAGGGCTCCGGCTTCGTCATCGATAAAGACGGCCACATCCTCACCAACTATCACGTCATCGCCGACGCCCGCCAGGTCGAAGTCACCCTGCACAATCGAAAGAAATACAAAGCCACCGTCGTCGGCACCGACGCCGCCCACGACCTCGCTGTCATTCAAATCAAAGCCCCCGATCTCGTGCCCGCCGTTCTCGGCGATTCGCACAACCTGCAAGTCGGCCAAAAAGTTTACGCCATCGGCAATCCCTTCGGCCTCGCCGGAACCATGACCCGTGGCATCGTCAGCTCCATC
>DATNNE010000028.1:0-3184 GCA_035601995.1 Terriglobales bacterium | reverse complement strand
ACCGACCGCAACGATGCTCAGCTTCTGTTGAAGCTGCTGCTAGACAATAACTTTCCCAGGATCTGGGTACCTAGTCCGGAGAATCGGGATCTGCGGCAACTGCTCTGGCATCGGCATCGGCTAGTGCAGATGCGCATGCGGATCATGAATCAACTGCAGGCTCTGGCGATGAACGAAGGCCAGCGACGGAAGAAGAAGCTGTGGAGCGAAGCAGGGCGAGCACAGCTGGAAAAGCTTCCGCTCGCACCGTGGGCCTCTCGGCGCCGGCAGGATCTGCTCGAGCTGCTGGACCGGATGAACCCCAGCATCGCAGAGCTAACCGCAGCGATCGAACGGGAAGCCAAGAAGTGGCCCGAGGCGCTGCGGCTCATGACGCATCCTGGTGTGGACGGCGCTGGCCTTCGTGCTGATCATCGGAACGGTGGAGCGATTTCAGTGCTGCAAGCAGATCGGTAGTTATGTCGGACTGATTCCATGCGAGGACTCCAGTGCGGGCCATCAACGACTAGGCCACATCACCAAGCAAGGCATTTCTCTGTTGCGTTTCTTGCTGGGGGAAGCAGCGCAAGCGGCAGCGCGTTGCGATGTGGACTGGAGACGACGGTACATGCATCTGGCGCTGCGCCGGCAACGGAACATCGCCAAGGTGGCCATGGCCCGAAGACTGGGAGTGCGCTTGTACTGGATGTGGCGAAACGGTTGGCAGTATGCGCAGTGGATCACGTTCAGTTCGCACGCGGGACAGCTCGGTACCGGACATGGCGTGCAGTAGAACGCCGTCCACTTGAATGGGCATCCCGCTCCCTCGCGAGAGGGAGTTTGAACGAGTAATTATGGTCTGAAGCTAGGATCGAAGAGATGTGTGGGTCGGACTGAAACCGACCGAAAGATTACAGGCGAGCCGTGGTCGTCGACAGGGCCAAAGAACACGACGAACAAAGACACTCTTTGAAGTGAACGGAGAAGTGCGCTTAAAAAGGGATTGACACAGCCGACGTTGTTAGCGATGTCCGGTTACGCGACAAATCAGGAGCTGGTTTTTCCAAACCGTGAGGAATCCTGAGAGGTAGCTTTCTGAGGACGTCCTCTGGCTGCAATTATAAATAAATGAAATAGCGCTTGACACAAAGTTTGCGTTCGACTACCCTCCGCCCACGCGTTGTTGGGCCCACCAGCAGTCGGAAAAACAGAAACGGCCATTCTCTACCTGCAAATAGAGACGTAGAAGTGTGTCCCATGGCAACGAGCCCTCTTGGAATCAGCGACCCTCGCAACTTCGTTGGAGACTTTGCAAACGGAGGACATCCATGAATAAAGAAGGAGAAAACCCCAACGTTCCCTCGGTGAACGACGATCCAACTACAGAAAGGAAACCAAAGGGCCCGAACCGCAGGCAATTCATGGGTGGGGTGAGCGCCGTGGCAGCCGCGGCCGCAACTTTGGGAGCGATCGGCTTGGAGCCCCTGGTTGGAGGAAAAAACTCGAGCGCGAAGGCGTCGGTCGTTTCCTATCCGGTGGGTAGACGGGCCGACGCAAGCCTCCGTTACCGAACTGAAACAGCAAGAGCCGAGGACATCAACGTTCCCGAACAACCGGACAACGGCGACTCCAAAAGGTTTACGGATTTCAGCGGAAACTACAGCAAGGCCTTGGCACACGACGCCCTCGGCGTGCCCAACCTGGCTTCCTACCAGAGTTTGATATTTGCGTTGACGAACAGAGAATTTTCGGACTTTCAAAACATTATCGTAGGCACGCCCGGTGGCGGCCCCAACTCGAAACTGCTTAGTCCGTCAGCGGCTTTGGCGTTTGATCTCGAGGGGTTAGATTCCCATGCCACGGTTATTCCACCCGCACCCAGCGTGGCGAGCGCGCAGACCGCGGCTGAACAGGTCGAACATTACTGGGCAGCACTGCTACGTGATGTGCCATTCAACGACTATCCTGGCAGCGCGCTGGCTGCCAAGGCCGTCGCCGACATGAATAGCCTCTCTTTTTTGAAGAGCCACAAGAACTTCGAATATCCCTTCCCGCTGACGCCGCAGAATCTGTTCCGCGGCCAGATTTTCAACGGCGACGGCAACGTGCTCGGGCCATATGTGTCGCAATTCATGGTCCAGCCAACGTTTCTGGGCGTTCAGCCGCTAAGCCAGCAATATAAGACCTTCCTTGCTGGAATTTCCAATGACTTCATGACCAATCCTAGCGTTTTCCAATTGATTCAAGACGGCGGAGCTTCAGGCAGTCTCAGCTTTGATCCGACTTTCCGCTATGTCCGCAATGGCCGTGATCTTGCCGCGTATACCCACGTTGATTCGCTCTACCAGGCATACTTAACAGCGTTCCTGGTGTTGGGCACCATTAGCGCACCGCCCAACCCCGGCAACCCCTACATTGGCTCGAACACGCAAAAATCGGGCGTGACGCTCGGCGTCAATGACGCACCGGCAACGATCGCAGAAATGGCCACGCGCGCACTTAAAGGTGCTTGGTTCCATAAGTGGATCGTCGACTTGCGCCTGCGGCCCGAGGAATACGGTGGGCTGGTGCAGGCCAGGCTGACGGGCACTTCACCCTCCCCGCAAGCCGCTGCGGCACTACACACGGATGTACTCAACTCGGCCGTGCTGCCGATCATTAACTCAACCTACGGCAGCTACTTGCTGCCACAGGCGTTCCCGGAAGGGTCACCAACGCACCCGTGTTACCCGACTGGCCATGGAGCGGTGGCCGGCGCTTGTATCACCGCGATCAAATTCTTCTATGACGGCACGCAAAAAATCCAGCCCCTGCTGACCGCAGCCGGCAGGAACGTCGTGGTGCCAAGCGACGACGGGCTCTCCCTCAATACCTACACGGGCTCAGACAGCGACAGCCTTGACATCAACGGCGAATTAAGCAAACTGGCTTTCAACATCTCGCTTGGTCACGGGATTCATGCTGACATCCATTTTCGTAGCTCGACATTCTGGTCCATTTTGTTGGGTGAGCAGATCGCGCTCAGCATCTTAAACGATCGCGCAAACTCGTACGATGAACCGTTTACGATGACCATCACGAAGTTCGATGGCACCTTAGCCAAAATCTCGAACGAACGGTCCTGGTAAACGCGGCGCATTCGACAGGTCGATGCAACACCATCTAATGTAAATCTGCTCTGTAAAGGTGGTGTTGGCATGAGACG
>DATNNE010000027.1:0-3707 GCA_035601995.1 Terriglobales bacterium | reverse complement strand
CGCAAGGCGTCGACTATTCGCAGCCGTACATCACGCCGCTAAACGCACCCAGCCACGCCAATCTGCCCAAGACGCTGCTGGTCACCTGCGGATTCGATATGCTCCGCGACGTGGCCCATGCGTACGGCTTAAAACTCGCCGCAGCTGGCAACGACCTGACCTACGTGCACTACGACGATCTGCCGCACGGCTTCATTCAGATGACGCGACATTCAAGGCGGTGCATGGAGTCGACTTTGGAGATCGCGCGGCTCGTCGGCCAAGCGCTGAAAGGGTCTAAGGCCGCCGCGGCGAAACGATAAAGCGACCGATTACAAACGGGATGCATAAATCAGAAGCGTTGCGACGCCGTCGCCGCCGGTCCGAGGCCGGCGTCGCACCAGCCGGCCCAGTCAAGGCGCGTACAACCCCAACGATGAGTTCGAAGGCGTGGTAGGTTGCGTCGCCGTGTTCGGGATGAACGTCGAAGTAATCATCCGCTTGTTGATTGGGCCGCAAAAGAGGGGCAGCTTGCTGTAACTCCTGATAAACGCCCTTACCGTGCAAGTGAAAATTCGGCCAAAACCACATGATTGCATAACAACGCCGGCTCCTGAGACCCGAGTAGACTGTGGCTTGTCGAGAACCTTAGGCTCGGGAAGAAAGGAGCCGGACATGCTGATGATAGGCGTGGATTATCACCCGAGCGATCAGTACATCGCGTTTGCTGACACCGAGACAGGAGAGTGCGGTGAACGGCGATTGAACCACGATGATGGAGAAGCACAGAAGTTCTATCGGGATCTGCAATCGAGAGCGGCTAGCGTGCGAGTGGGGATGGAGGCCACCGGCTATTCCCGCTGGTTCGAGCGGCTGTTGGCAGAGCTGAGGATCGAACTGTGGATCGGGGATGCCGCGGAGATTAAGACCCGACGAGTCCGCAAGCAGAAGACCGATTCCAACGACGCCAGACTTCTGTTGAAGCTGCTACTGGAAGACAACTTCCCCCGGATCTGGGTTCCGAGTCCGGAGAACCGGGATCTGCGGCAACTGCTTTGGCATCGGCACCGCATGGTGCCGATGCGGACGCGGATGATGAACCAGCTGCAGGCTCTGGCCATGAACGAAGGTCAGCGGCGGAAGAAGAAGCTGTGGAGCGAGCAAGGGCGAGCGCAGTTGGAAAGACTTCCGTTAGCTCCGTGGGCCTGCCGGCGCCGCAAAGATCTGCTCGAGTTGCTGGACCGGATGAATCCTCCGATCCAAGAGCTAACCCGAGCGGTCGAGCAGCAAGCCCGGAAACGACCTGAAGTCGAGCGGCTGATGACTCATCCTGGCGTCGGACCGATCACGGCACTGGCCTTCATTCTAATCATCGGAACTCCGCAAAGGTTTGGGTGCGGCAAGCAGATCGGCAGCTATGTCGGACTGATTCCTGCGGAAGATTCCAGCGCGGGTCATCAACGGCTGGGCCGCATCACCAAGCAAGGCAGCGCGCTGTTGCGTTTCTTGCTGGTGGAAGCAGCTCAAGCAGCAGCGCGTGGTGACGCGGACTGGAAGCGACGGTACATGCACCTGGCAATGCGGCGGCAACCGAACATCGCCAAGGTGGCCATGGCCCGGAGACTCGGAGTGCGGTTGTACTGGATGTGGCGGAACGGTTGGGAGTATGCCGAGTGGGTGAAGTTCGGTTCGAACGCGGGACAGCTCGGTACCGGACATGGCGTCTAGTAGAACGCCGTCTCAATGAATGGGCATCCCGCTCCTTCGCGAGAGGGAGTTTGAATTACTAATCATGGTCTGAAGTTTAAGATCGAAGAGATGTATGGGTCGGACTGAAAACCCGACCGACAGATTAGAAGCGAGCCGTGGTCATCGACACCGGGCCAACTGAAAAACAACAAAACAAACCGCTCCTCGGAGTGAGCGGTGAAGTTCGTTCTCACAAACGATTTGACAGAGCCGGCGTTGTTAGAGATGTCCGGTAACGCGACTATCAGGACTTAGTCATCTCTTCCGACGATATCTTCCGAGTAGCCGACGACTAGGGCGTTTCGTCTTGAGTTGAGAATCAAAAATCGGAGTGCACCTTTCTAAGGTCTTCTTTCGGCGATTGCCCTTGATTCCACCTGTAATCCTGTGTTGCGATGACCTCCCCATGTTACTAGCGCACCAGCCCGCGGCACCGCTAACGTCGTATGTAGAAAAACTCTGGTACTGCGACGGATATCAGGGAGTACATCGCAAAGAACGTGTCCTGCCGAACGGAAAATTTCAACTAGTACTCAGCCTAGCAGAAGGGCCACTGCGGGCTCCGGGAAGCCCGACGGAGGAGTGGGGCCAACTCGCGCCATCTCTCGTACTGGGAATACGATCGCATTACAGCGTAATTCACACGGCCGTCCTGCAATCAGCAATGGGCGTAGTTTTTTGGCCAGGCGGTGCGCGAGTTTTCTTTGACTCACCAGCTGACGCGTTTTACAACGAAAGCGTTCCGCTCGACCTGCTTTGGGGGTCCCAGGCCAGCGAATTGCGCGACCGACTGCGAGCAGCAAGCACAGCAGCCAAGAAGTTCCGCGTGTTGGAAATCGCTCTTCTTGCGCGCCTGAAGCAGGGATGCGAATTGCATCCCGCCGTTCGCTATGCCCTGGGTGAGTTTACGCGTGCGCCGCACATCCGTAGTGTTCTTGAGGTCACCAAAGAAGCTGGCCTAAGCCGCCGTCGCTTGGCTCAGTTGTTCCGCGAACAGGTCGGTCTCACGCCGAAGCTCTTTTGCCGGCTCCATCGGTTTCGAGGCGTATTGCGGCAAATTGGCTTAGGTGCGCCTGTAAACTGGGCGGACGTAGCCCTAGCCGGGGGTTATTGCGATCAGTCGCATTTGGTTCACGAATTCCACGATTTTTCCGGCACCTCACCCGCTGCCTACCTGGCAAGCGAGCGAACGGTTGCGAATCGCCGACCTATCGACTGAACGGCTCCCCGGACGAAGTTCACATTCTTACAAGACACCGCCGCGCCAGTTTTGAGAGGCTCTGCCCATGCCTGAGAAGGCCTGACGTATCCGTTCGCGGCCGAAGCGAGTGAATGGTTCTGTCGCGTCTCCCAATCTCACAAACTCAAGGAGAATCAACCGATGAAGACAAACTACAAACTGTCGCTGGCAGTATTCGTTGGCGTCTTGATTGGCGTTGCCGGTGGGACCATTCACGCGCAACAAGCCAAGACGCTACCCGGTTACGTCGTCGCTGAAGTCGCGGTAACCGACCCCGCTACGATGCAGAAATATGGAGAGAAGGTGCCGGAGACCCTGGCCCCCTTCAATCATCACTATGTGGTTCGCAGCGACAAGACACAATCACTGGAGGGTGAACCGCCAAACGGCATCGTCGTGATCGCTTTCGACAGCGTAGAGAAGGCGCGCGAGTGGTACGATTCGCCCGCCTATGTGGCCATTCGGCCACTCCGACAACGCGCGGCGAAGAGCCGGATATTTATTGTCGAAGGCCTCGCACCCCAGTAGAAAATCGCTGTGCGCTCGCCGCCCTTGGAGAAACTTCGCTAGTGCTGTTGCTCCTGATCGTGGGCGTGAACGTTCACCGATGGAACGAGCAGGCCAGCGGGGCTTCCGAGTGAAGACCCACTCGAAGTAATCGACATGCCTGGCACGAAAAGCTGTTTGGCGAAAATGCCAGCAAACATGCCAGAGACGGGCAGTGTCCTAATTTCGATCT
>DATNNE010000026.1:0-2455 GCA_035601995.1 Terriglobales bacterium | reverse complement strand
AAAATCGGTTGACACAGTGCTGGATCGCTTTCAGGTAAAGATTCTGACGGAGGGTTCGGGCACGCAGATCTTCAGCACGACGTTTGCCCAGTGGACCGCGCGCGAAGCGCTGCGCCGGGCGCAACCCTGCACTTTGCTGGTCCGCTTCGCTCCCCGGCAACGGCAGAAGCCGATGAACGAGTTGCTCTCGGACAAGCAGGATGCGGCGGAACTAGATCCACTCGGTTCCTTGGTCGATGCGGAGTTCGGCGCTTACTACAACTGGATTAATCAGCAACGGCTGCCAGGATCTGAACAGTCTTCATTCCTGGCGTGGTTCGAGAATCACGGAAACGCCGTCGCCATCGGACCGGCCATGCCTCAGGGAACGGAGTCCAACAAGGCGACGGACCTCCGGGAATTGATTTCGTGGATGACTTGATTATCTCTTCCAGCTATTCTCAGCTACGGGTGTATCCTGGCGGCCCATCCACCTCCCGACGCCAACTTCAAGTGCAGTTTCGTAGTTTTATCCACGCTGCTTTTAATCTGCCTGTAATCGCTGCCATTGCGGTCAGCATTTACGCCGTCCTGGTAAGCTTCCATCGAATATTTTCCACCGGGTAGGAAAGATAGATCGACGTCGATCTCCCGCGGCGTCCAATTGGTCATCGCACCCACGTACCAGTCGCGGCCGTTTCGGCGCGCCACCACGACATATTCGGCGATTTTTCCATCCAGGACTTTGGTCTCGTCCCACACCGAAGGCACCGGCCCCAGAAACTCCATGATCTGCGGTTCGCGCAGATAATTCGAAGGAGTATCGGCCAGCATCTGCAACGGGCTCTCGTAGACCACGTACATTGCGAGCTGATGGCAGCGCGTCCCCAGGCTCATCGGGCGCTCGAAAACCGGAGCGAAGCTGATCTTCTGTGCATTGATCATCGCGCCCGGAGTGAAGTCCATAGGACCGAGGAACATTCGCGTGAATGGCAGCGTGACGTCGTGTAGGGGATCGGTCTCCGCGCTCCATTTATCCCACTCTAGCCCTCGCACGCCTTCCGTGCTGATCAGGTTGGGCCAGGTGCGCGTCATAGTTGCCGGTTTCTGATCGCCGTGAAAATCCACCAGCAATTTGCGCTTGGCCGTCTCGGAGCTGACCTTGTGGTAGTAGTTGATCAGCAATTGATCGCTGCGCTGCATGAAGTCGACTTTGATTCCCTTGACTCCCCATTTCGCAAATTGATCGAGAGCCGGTTCGAGCTGATCGTCGAGCGTCTTCCACACCACCCACAGAATTACTCCGACATTCTTCTGTTTCCCGTAATCGACGATCTCTTGCATGTTGATCTCAGGGACCACGTCAAGCAGGTTCCCCAGCTTGTACCAGCCTTCATCCAAAATGATGTAGGGGATGCCGTATTTGGCTGCGAAATCGATGTAGTACTTGTAAGTCTCGGTGTTGACGCCCGCCTTAAACTCCACATCGTAAACATTGTTGAAGTTCCACCAGTCCCACGCCACTTTGCCCGGCTTGATCCACGAAGTGTCCTGCACCTGCGAGGGTTTTTCCAATAGCCACACGATTTGATTGGTCAGCAGATCGCCATCTTTTTCCGCGATGCCGATTACCCGCCAGGGATAGGTGCGAGTGCCGCGCGTGACCGCGATGTAGTCGGCACTTTCCACTACCTTGAAGTCGCGGTCCTTCTCCAATTGCTCCTTCAGTGGATAGGGTGGAAACGTCGCAACCAGTGCATTTCCACTGGTGCCGTGTAGCCATAACCCGGGATAATCTTCCACATCCGATTCCGCGATCGCAACCTTGACCCCGTTGTCCGCATCGACCACCGCCGGCAGGGTAGCCAGCGAATCGACAGGAATCTGGCTCATGTTTTGCGGAAGGTATTTCCGCTCGTTGTGGGAGAAGAACGTGTCTTCGCGGGGATAATAGACAGTGTGATCGCCCACAAATTTGAAGATGGCTTCTTCGCCGAAGACGTGCACCTGCGTTTTCGGCAGCGAGGTTTCCAGGCGATAGGCCGCGCCTTCGTTGTAAGCGCGAAAGGTGACCGCTAGCCCGTCCTGCAATTCCAGCCGCAACTCGCGGTAGTTATCATGAATCTTTGCAAATTTCTGGCGGACGACCGGCTCCAGCATCTGGTCTACACGCCGTTCTTTCGCGGAAAGGACGTTGGGGCCGGTCCCCAGTACGATATGATCGATATTGACCGAGAGTTGGCAGTTTTGCAGCAAAGCTTTGCCGTTGAAGAGCACGTCATAGGTCAGTCGGTCTGCGGCGCGAATTCTAACTTCGACGCGACCGTCGGGAGACCGCAAACTATAGTCTCGTTGACCTAGCGCGAGGCCTGCGAGGCAGAGAATTACGCCGAAAGACGCCCAACCTCTCCATAGCAAGGAGTTCATTCAGATCTCTCATTTCCTGGCGCGAGACCGCTGGTTGATCGAATTCCTC
>DATNNE010000025.1:0-3858 GCA_035601995.1 Terriglobales bacterium | reverse complement strand
AAAGCCTCAAGCAACTTCTGTGCCGGGAGCGCGCGGAGTTCCGCCAGCGTCTGTACGCCCAGTGTAGAGCTAGCCAGCTTGGAATCCTTTTCTGCGCGCACGTCCATCGGTTCAAACTTCATGCCGCTGCTGAAAAACGCTCCGCCGCTTTCGCCGATGGCCTTTTGAAACAGCCCCTTCGCCAGCGGAGACGCCATCTGCGCGCTCACCGAAAACGATCCCGCGCTTTCGCCAAAGATGGTGACGTTGGCCGGATCGCCGCCGAAAGCTGCGATGTTGCGCTGCACCCACTGCAAAGCTGCGGTCTGATCGAGCAGCCCGTAGTTGCCCGCCGAATCCCGTCCAGACTCTTTCGCCAGCTCGGGGTGCACCAAAAAGCCAAACACTCCCAGCCGATAATTCATGGAGACCACAACCACTCCGCGCGCCGCCAGTTTTTCGCCGTGCTGTCGCGGCTCTGAAGTCCCACCGGCGGCGAATCCGCCGCCGTATATCCAGACCATCACCGGCAGCTTGGCATCAGCCTTTTTCGCCGGAGTCCAAACGTTCAGCGTCAGGCAATCTTCGCTGTTGCCTGCGTCGGGGAAGGTCATGTCGCCGTAGACCTTCCCCTGCATGCAGTGCGCGCCAAACTCTTTGGCAGCGCGCACTCCGTTCCATTTGACCGCAGGCGCAGGCGGTTTCCATCGCAGATCGCCGACCGGCGGCGCCGCGTAGGGGATGCCGAGAAATGCGCGGATTGCGCCTTGTTGCTTGCCCTCGACGGTGCCGGAATCAGTTTTGATCTGGAGATCCGCCGATGCTGCGAACGAGGTCGAAGGTGCGGCCGCCAATATTACCTGAACGAAAACGAGGAAGAATGTTCGCCAAGACATTTGCATGTTCCGGCTCCTCCAGTATTTTTACTCGCTGCCTGCGAATCTGAACACGCTCGCAGTGACCCTCTACAGCAGCATCGCATTCTACCCCAAGGTCATGACCGAAGGATCAAACACGTTCGCAAGCTCGTGAAAGCGACATCAACGAACATGCTCGCCGCCGGAAAAATGTTGACGACTGAAGCAAAATGCGGCAAGATTTCGCGCAATGAAAGCTCAGAATATATGCATTGCGGCTGTTCTCGTGTCTTTTGGCCTGACCTCAGCCTTTGCCAGCGAAAAGCCCTGGACGGAGGTGCGGAGTCCGCATTTTCGTCTCCTAACCAACGGTGGCGCGGGTGAGGGGCGCAAAGCGCTCAGTGAGTTTGAACAATTGCGCTGGGTTTTTTCCAGCCGCTTTCCCGGCGCCCGCCTGCAATCAGGAGCGCCCCTGCTGATCTTCGCTACAACCGATGAAGATACCGCCAAAAAGCTAGACCCGTCAGGTTGGAAGAAAATGGGCGGCAATCTGGCGGGCTATTTCCGCCATGGCTGGGAGAAGCAATTCGCGCTCATCCGGCTGGATACATTTGGAGGAGATGGAGCAAAGCAGGTCGTCTATCACGAATACGCACACACCATACTGCACTTGAACTCGCATTGGCTTCCGGTTTGGTTGGACGAAGGGACAGCGGAATTCTACGGCTACACCCGCTTCGAGAATCACAAGATTTATCTCGGCGCCCCGACCGTTCGCGTTCGAATACTGCGCGGCCGAGCCCCCGACCCGATCGAGAAAATTATCGGCATAACGCAACGCTCACCGGAATACAGCACCGAATTTTTTTACGCAGAGTCTTGGGCGCTAGTCCACTTCCTGATCTACGGGCCAGGCATGGATGGCGGCAAGAAGCTCGACCAGTTCTTTGCCTTGCTCCAGCAGAGAGTTGCGCAGAAGAAGGCCTTCGAGCAAGCCTTTGGGGACCCTGCAAAGCTCGACAAAGCGTTGGTTTCCTACATGCTCCAACCCACGTTTGCCACAACGATGGTAAAGAACAGCCCGCAAATCGACGACAATTCTTTCACTTCACGGTCCCTCAGCGTTGCCGAAACAGAAGCGGAACTTGGCGGCTACCACTTGTGGGCTCATGCCTTTTCTGATGCGCGTCCCCTGATCGATCAGGCAATCAAAGACGACCCTAAACTCGGGCTTGCGCATGAAAACATGGGCTTCCTCGATTTTGCGGACGGAAAAGATGCGGAAGCCGCGAACGAGTTTACGCAAGCTGTGTCCTTGGACGGAAGTCTTTATCTCTCGCTTTTCTACAAGACAATGCTGTCGCTGCTGCCCGCTTCCAGTGCTGTAGCCGACATGAATGCGTTTGGCGCGGCCATGGGCAAGGTGTTGCAGTTGAATCCCGATTTTGCCCCGGCTTACGTTCAACTCGCTCGCCTCGCGCTGCGGGAAAACGATCTCCCCTCCGGCCTGGCAGTTGCCCGCAAAGCGGAAGAGTTGGAGCCCTCCTTGGCCGGTTATCACCTCCTATCCGGCCAAATCCTGCTGCGAATGGGCAAGGGTGCTGATGCCGCTGACTCCGCGAGGTATGTAGCTGAGCGCTGGTTCGGGCCCGATCATGACGAAGCTGTCGAACTGTGGAATAGCGTGCCCCTGGCACAACGGACGGGAGATCCGATCGCGGAGATGCCGGTCAAGGATACCCAAGCTGCCGCGGGGACAGTTAAGTCTATCGTTTGCGGTGATCCGGATCACGGCTTGACGCTCGTGCTTGACCACGACGGCCAACCCCAGACTTTTCATAGCAAGCGGGGTTTTGAGACGGGTTTCTCGGACACACTCTGGTTTGGCGGTGACCACTTCTCGCTTTGCCACCATCTGGAAGGATTGCGAGCAGTCGTACGCTACCGCGCATCAGCGGATTCAGCCTATGCCGGGGATGTGGCTGAGGTTGAAATTCGCGACGACCTTCCACAGCCGCTGAAGCAGACAGTGGCCGCTGCCAACCCGTAGCGAACCGATATCCGCGTGACAGCTACGATTTGCCGGATCGCAACCGCATCCTGTAAACTAGATGTTTGCCCCACAAGATCTGAACTCATCTGGAGCGGTCATGGCACAACAATGTGAAATCTGCGGCAAGAAGCCGCAAGCGGGAAATCATATCAGCCACGCCCATAACGTCACCAAGCGGCGCTGGAACGTCAATTTGCGCCCGGTACACGCCAAGGTAAATGGACAAGGGAAGCACATGCGCGTCTGCACGTCCTGCCTGCGCAGCGGCAAAGTGGTTAAGGCATAAGCTTCGCCCTCGCCATTCCACCTACTGTATGGCCAGCAAGTGTATGTCGAAGATCAACATGGCGTTGGGCGGAATTGTGCCGTCTGGCGTGCCGTCCGCGCCGTAAGCCAGGCTCGGTGGAATGCGTAGCTGGCGTTTGCCGCCCACCCTCATTCCTGTGACGCCCTCTTCCCATCCCTTGATGACTTCGCCGTTGCCAATCCGGAAATCGAATGGCGTGCCGGCGTCTACGGAGCTATCGAACTTCTTGCCGTTAGTCAGCCAACCGGTGTAGTGTACGCGCACCCGGCTGCCTTCCTTGGCGGTCTCGCCATTGCCCAGGCGGATGTCCCAGTATTGCAGGCCGGAATCGGTCTTCACGCCGTCGCCGGTGACCTTGGTGGGAGCTTTGGTATTCGGCGTCGCGGGCGTCTTTTTCGCCGGAGCAGTCTGGGCCATCATGAATCCAACGATGGCAAAAACGAGGACGATGACAGCCGCCATCGCATACTTCGTCATTCTCAGTTCCCTCCAGAAATATTCTAATCGCGGAAGCCTGCCTACTGGCGGAGAACTTCGCTCACGCTCATTGCAGCCGATCGCACGAGTGAAATCGTCTGAGCGCAATCACGCCAGCGCAATGACGTCGATCTCCACCATCACGTCTTTGGGCAGACGCGAAACTTCGACTGTGGAACGCGCCG
>DATNNE010000024.1:0-30096 GCA_035601995.1 Terriglobales bacterium | reverse complement strand
TCAAGACCGGCTCATCCAAATACAAATCCCATAGTCCCCCGGGGCGGCTTCCTTCAAGTCGCTGTATCTGAAGCGCCCCTCCACAGCGTCTCAACTCCCAACTCTTCGCTCGTGGGCGCTTCAGATACAGCACTAAGACTTATCGTTACTGATCGGCCCGGCCTGAATAACTTCCGGTTTGCCGACCAACCGGGAGTTATGCTTCATCTCCCTCATAAAGTGGGGCCCAGCGCATCATTCGTTGACTGGCCGCTGCCACGTCTTTAAGATGAACCGACCCGAAGGCCAGGCATCTCCCAGTGATCGGCCAGACCATCTCGCACTATCGTATCGTCGAGAAGTTGGGCGGCGGCGGCATGGGCGTGGTTTACAAAGCCGAGGACGTAACACTCCACCGATTTGTTGCCTTGAAGTTTCTTCCCGATGACGTCGCCAAAGACCCACTCGCCTTGGCCCGCTTTCAGCGCGAGGCGCAGGCGGCATCGGCACTCAATCATCCCAACATCTGCACTATCCACGAGATCGGGCAGCAAGATGGCCATCCGTTCCTTGTGATGGAGTTTCTCGACGGGATAACGCTGAAGCATCGCATCGCCGGCAGACCCGTAGAGACCGATGTGCTGCTCGGTTTGGCGATCGAGATTGCCGATGCGCTCGACGCCGCCCACGCCGAAGGCATCGTCCATCGTGACATCAAACCCGCGAACATCTTTGTCACCAAGCGCGGCCACGCCAAAGTTCTCGACTTCGGCTTGGCCAAAGTCATGCCAGGGGGCAGTAGAGCGTTAGAAGCTGGAGCAATCTCCGAAGAGACAGCGATGAGCGAGGAACACTTGACCAGCCCTGGCGCTGCGCTCGGCACCGTAGCCTACATGTCGCCTGAGCAGGCGCGTGCGAAAGAACTCGATGCGCGAAGCGACCTGTTCTCGTTTGGAGCTGTCCTGTACGAGATGGCCACGGGCGCTCTGCCATTTCGAGGGGAGACATCCGCGGTCATATTCCACGCCATCTTGGAGCGGACACCAATTCCTCCCATGCGCTTGAATCCCGATCTCCCGCCCAAATTGGAGGAGATTATTCACAAGGCACTTGAAAAAGACCGGGAGTTGCGTTGTCAAACGGCGGCTGAATTGCGTGCTGATCTCTTGCGGCTTAAGCGGAGCCTGGAGTCTCGACAAACTACTCCGCCCGTGCCGCGTTCTCGCAAGGCATTTGACTCCATCGCTGTCTTGCCCTTCGAGAACGCTACCGCCGACTCCGACACTGAATATTTGAGCGACGGAATCACCGAAAGCATCATCAACAGCCTGTCGCACCTGCCCAAACTCCGGGTCATGGCGCGTAGTACCGTGTTTCGCTACAAGGGCCAAACTGCCGACCCCCAAAAGGTGGGCAATGATCTCAATGTCCGCACCGTGCTCACCGGCAGGGTGGTTCAACGCGGAGACTCATTGGTCATTGGAACCGAACTGGTGGATGTCGCAAATGGGTGGCGGCTCTGGGGTGAACAATACAACAGAAAACTGGCCGATCTTGTGGCAGTCCAGGACGAGATCGCCAATGAGATTTCCGGAAAACTGCGCCTCAGCCTAACCGGCGAGGACAAAAAGCGCTTGAGCAAGAAGCCTACACTGGATCCACAGGCCTATCAAGACTACCTCCGCGGCCGATTCTACTGGAATAAGAGAACAGAAGATGGGGTCAAGAAAGGCATCGAGTACTTTCAGCGAGCCGTCGAAAAAGACCCGGGCTATCCTTTACCCTACGTAGGGCTCGCGGACTCCTACAACATACTCGGTTATTACTCATACGCCGCTCCCAGAGACGTATTTCCAAAAGCCAAAGCAGCCGCTTTGAAAGCTCTTGAGATCGACGGCGCGCTGACGGAGGCCCATGCTTCTCTCGCTTACGGACGGCTCTACTACGAGTGGGATTGGCCCGCTGCCGAAAGAGAATTCAAGGCAGTCATTGCACGCAATCCGGCGTACCCTACCGGTCACCTCTATTACGCAAACCATCTTGCTGCCATGGGACGGTTCACTGAAGCTCTGGCGCAATTTGAGAACGCCTGCGAGCTTGACCCACTTTCGCTCATCAGCAATACCGGCATCGGTTGGACGTTGTACTTTTCGGGGGCTTACGACGGGGCAGTAGAGGCATTGCGAAAGACTCTGGAAATCGATGCTCATTTCGTATACGCGCACCTCATGCTGGGTCAGTCGTATTTGCAGCTCAGCCGATTCCAGGAAGCCATTGCGGAGTTTCAGACAGCATCCGATCTTTCCGGGGCAAGCCTTCCTGATCTCGCAATGCTTGGCCGTGCCTTCGGCTTGGCCGGTAACTCCTCAGAGGCGAACAAGGTTCTGAACCACTTGAAAGAACGTTCCGTCGCATCCTATGTGTCCCCTTATTGCATGGCAGAAGTTTATTTGGGCCTGGGAGAAGCGGGACAGGCTCTTCAGTGGCTGGAAAAAGCTTACGAAGAGCGGGCGCGGCAGCTTGTCATGCTTAAGGTCGAACCCGAAGTCGATCGCCTGCGATCCGATAGCCGATTTGAGAATCTCCTGCAGCGCATGAACTTCCCAAACTGAGCTTGAGCACGCAATCCCCGTCCCTACCCAAAATCGCGCTTAATATTCAATACGGATGGCTGTTCACCAGTACTTTGGCGAACTGTCCCCGAATCACGGGCTTGTCGGAAGCTTTCCTAGCGATTGTGGGTAGATCACGGGCCAAGTGGCCAGCCGACGGCCAAAGGCGGTCTTCCAGCCCCGCAAATTCGCCGCCTTGAATCCGCCATACGGTAAACTCGCAGAATATCTCCTGCATCACGCGGGGACGAACAGGGATCTATGCACATGCTTGCACTGCACCGTGGTCTGATCGCGGGTACACTGCTCGCGTCATGGGTGGTCTCGGCTCCTCTCGAAGCGCAGAACGCCGGCGAGCCCCTTATCCCACCGGTTGGTCTCGACATGAGCGCGACCGATCCCTCGACGAAGCCCGGCGACGATTTCTGGCAGTACGCGAATGGCGCCTGGCTCGCACGTACGGCCATCCCCGCCGACAAGCCGTACATAAGCGAGAAGGAGGCCATGCGCGACCGCACGGAAGCGCAGCTGCGCGGTCTCATCGAGACCGCGGAGGCAAACGCACTTCACGAGCCCACTACAGTTGAGGGCAAGGTCGGTGCGTTCTACAAGTCCTTCATGGACGCGCCGCGGCTGGAAGCACTCGGTGCGCGACCTATCTCGACAGAATTGGCTGCGATCCGCGCGATCCGCACTCCCGCAGACGTGGCGCGGTTGATGGGCGACTTCAACGCGGGATTCGAAGGAACCTTCATCGACTTCTGGATAGGCGCAGATCCCAAAGACCCCGAACACTACGTCGTCACCCTATACCAGAACGGACTCTCCCTCCCGGATCGCGACTACTACCTCAAAACTGACTTCGCCCTAGAAAGAGATGAATTCCGCAGCTACGTTGAGCGACTACTCACGTTGAGCCGCTGGCCGTCGGCCAAGTTGCGCGCCGCTTCCATTGTTGCGCTGGAGACTCGCATCGCGAAAGTAAGCTGGACCAGGGTCGAGCAGCGCGACCCGCCGAAACTTTACAATCCGATGAGCCCCGCAGAGCTCGCAGCCTACGCCCCCGGATTTCCTTGGGCGGCCTTCCTACGCGGTGCGGGCCTCGGGTCAAAGACTCGCGTGATTCTCGCCCAGAAGACTGCGTTCCCGAAAATTGCCAAGATCTTCGACGACACGCCGATCGAAACGCTTAAGGCCTGGGTGGCGTTCACGGTGGCAGACACAGCCGCGCCGTACCTCTCCAGTCGTTTCGCCTCGGCACATTTTCACTTCCACGACCACGTGTTACTTGGCATTCAAGAGCAGCCGGTCCGGTGGAAGCTCGGGGTGCGAGCCGTCTCGGGCGGCGACTGTTTCGCAGGTGGACCGAGAGCTTGCTTCGGCACCCTCGGCTGGGCGGTGGGACAGATGTACACGGCGCACTATTTCCCGCCGGAGACCAAGAAAAGCATGGAGGTGATGGTGGCGAACATCACCCAGACGTATCGTCGCCGACTAGAGCGCCTCGACTGGATGAGCGACAAGACCCGTGCCGAGGCCTTGCGTAAACTGGACACCTACACCGTTAAGGTCGGCTACCCGGACAGGCCTCGCGATTACTCGGGCGTGGTCATCAAAGACGATGATCTGATTGGAAACGTGCGGCGCGCCGCGGCGGCTGATTGGGCTTTCTACGTTGCGCGCAGTGCCGGCTCGGTTGACAAAAGCGACTGGGAGATGACGCCGCAGACGGTGGATGCCTACAACGGCACGCTGCGCGACATCGTGTTCCCCGCTGCAATACTCCAGCCTCCGGGGTTCGATGCAAATGCCGACCCCGCGGTAAACTATGGCGCGGCTGGCTGGGGCGCCGCCCATGAATTGACGCATGGTTTTGACGATGCAGGCCGTACCGTCGACGCGAAGGGTGCGCTGCGCGATTGGTGGACCGCGGCGGACGCCCGCGAATTCAACGCACGCACTGCGATGCTGGGCGCGCAGTTCGCAACCTACGAGCCGCTCCCTGGGCTGCACATCAACCCGGAACTCACGATGGGCGAGAATATCGCCGACCTCGGTGGACTCGCGATTGCTCTTGAGGCCTACCATGATTCATTGCACGGCGCGCCGGCACCGGTTATCGATGGACTTACCGGTGACCAGCGCTTCTTCCGCTCGTGGGCCCAGTACTATCGCGGCAAAGCGACAGAGGACTTTATCCGGCAGTATACGGTAAGTAACGAACATTCCTATTGGCCTTACCGCGTGAACGGCGGCGTACGCAACATCGACGCTTGGTATGAGGCATTCGACGTCAAACCGGGCGATCGGCTCTACGTCGTGCCGGAGAAACGAGTGAGGATTTGGTAGGCGAGTCCCCGTCCAAAACCAGGCAACCGTAGGCTTGGTTCGCCTATCACCTTGGCTGCGATTACCGCCCCTCTCCCTGTTAAACAGAAGTCCGTTTACGCCACCGCACCTACACCAGGGTCGTTTCACCATCGACCACAACGATCTGCCCAGTGGCGAATCCTTCCTGCATCAAGAACAAATAGGCTTGCGCCACGTCATGAGCCTCGGCGACTCCGTCCTCACATCGCTCACCATGCGCGGATTATTGGACAAACAAGCGGTTCCATGAGCGCTTGCAGACGACTCTGGGCGGATGACGGGCTACCCGGAAGTTATGCCCCGGAATAAACTCGCAACGACGCGGGCCAGAAGTCGGCTCGTAGGAAGTTTCACCACATCGGTAACGATAAACGCGCTTGTGTTTACATGTCGCGTCACCTCCCGGGTAGTCGGCTAACCTTCCCTTACCAGATGATGTAAGGGTAGCCCGTAACTCAGGCGCAAATCGTTTTCCTGATCGGATAAACTGAACTGCATGACTAATATTCCGGCCGACTCCCAGACTATAGGACCGCGTGGTGGAGGTTCTGCGAGTCCGGTATTACAGCGAGTTATTCGGACAGAAGCACTTTGACGACCGTCGCAGTACGGTGTGAAAGGGACTGTGCGTGGCCATGAATCCGTGGATCGCGAAAACGCTGGTGCTCACAGGTGCAGGGGTGATGATCGCCATTCGTGCGCCTCACGGGCACCGGAGTCGAATTGTCAAGGTCGCCACAAGCTATAAAACTCCGCTAGAGACTGGCCTCTTGGTTCTCGCCTGGGTCGGATTCTTCGTCCCTCTGATCTGGGTCGCGTCACCAGCGTTTTCGTTCGCTGAGTACGCGCTGGGCACTGGCCCGCTCGTCGCCGGTGTGATCTGCTTGGTGATCGGCCTCTGGCTCTTCTACCGGTCGCACGCTGACCTGGGTACAAATTGGTCGATCACCCTGGAGGTACGTGAGCAGCATCGACTCATCACGCAGGGCGTTTATCGCCGTATCCGCCATCCGATGTACTTGGCACTAGCGCTGTATTCCATCGGCCAGGCGCTCGTCATCCCGAATTGGGTGGCAGGTCCGTCGAACTTGATCGCGTTCGCGATCCTCTGCGCGCTTCGCGTCCGCGCGGAGGAGAGGATGATGGTTGAGGAGTTTGGCGACGAATACGAGGCGTACTCGGCACGGACGAAGCGTCTCATTCCTGGCGTCTGGTAGACAATACTTACCGGTTACCAGGCGCAGTGCGCCACTTGGCGAGTTCGTCGGCGTCTTGTAGACGCTCAGTCGGCCTGAAGCTCTCAACATACGACGTTCTGGGAAACCAGATTCGGATTCAGTCCGGATTGTCGGCCAACCGGAAGTTATCCAGAAACGGGCTTGTGGGAAGTGACCGCCAGGACTTCGGACGGTGACCGATAAAGATAGATTTTGTGGGTGGGGAGGCTCAGATTCCTTATCCGATGCTCTTTGCAAGTGATTGACTCTGCACACACCAACTCGGGTCGTTGCAAGTCAATTGCAAGTAAGCGTCAATCACGTCCCCTGCTGGTCAGGAGCTGATCTCGCCCACTTCCCTCAAGATTCTCTGCTGCCACTTTTCTTGGCTCACTTCGTAGGGGCGAAGCCTATCGACTAACTCCCGGCCGGGGCGTGTGACAACGTAGGCGCCCTTGCCGGTCCAAGACTCGGTCATCGTGTACTTCATCTCAGTAGCAATTCTCAGGGCTTCTTCTTGGTTGAGCACGTAGATTTTTGTTCTTACTGGCTCTGCGACATTCCAAACGTACGCGATCAGCATGTCGTGAAATTTCGAGTATTTCCGATCAATCGAAAAGCATGCCGCGGAAGCCGCCTTCATTTGAATGGGCACGGCTGCGAACTTTTCGAGTCGACGGTCGATGTCAGCGTAAGCAATGAGGTCAACTCCACGGT
The DNA here is from genome assembly GCA_035601995.1 of Terriglobales bacterium. Taxonomy (GTDB): domain Bacteria; phylum Acidobacteriota; class Terriglobia; order Terriglobales; family Acidobacteriaceae; genus JABDBE01. The sequence goes on along the minus strand of DATNNE010000024.1, from coordinate 23,201 downwards.
CACGCGCGGGGAAGGCTACCTCCAGGCCGGCTCCAAGCAGGCTCTCCGTGAGCCGGTGCCTCCCGCACAATTCAAGAAGCTGGTCGTCCATAGCGGTCAGGGTACCACGCTAATCTGCTCGTGGTGTTTATGCTCGTGGCACTCTAGAAACGAGGGCGTGATCGATCACGCCCATTTCTTTCGACGGCTGGGGAAGCGAGTCCGCGAGTTAAGACGCAAGCGCGGCCACAGCCAGGAGGATATGATTTCGTTCGGCTTTTCCGCCCGCCACTGGCAACAGATCGAAGCGGGGCGTCCGATCACGCTGACTACGTTATTGAGGATCTGCGAGGCGCTGGAAGCAAGGTTGACGACGATATTGGCGGGGCTGGATCGGCCAGCGAGGAGCTGAATTTACTGGCATGGTTGCGGCGCGTAGCAGCCGGCTACCCGCACGCGGGTTGTTAGAAAACCCTCCCAAATTGCCGCTATTCTTGGCCGCGTCAATACTGAGGACGCGCTCCGAGATCTACGTTGTTAGAAAACTGTAGTTTGCTAACACGAGTGCGGCCAGGACTCCTGATCAATAAGTGCCATCGCGATTTACGCCTTTAGATGTTCTAAGGAGGTTCACAGAGAAGAGATGATCCCAGATTTCCAACACAACGGGACTTCGCCAGAAGAAACCTGATCCTGAATATTTGACCATGATCTTATCGAATTATCCGTACTTGTTTATGAGAAGAACGAAGCCACAAGCTTGCGGAATTAGTACTCGATACTGTCGTGCCCGGAATCATGGACTTTCTTCAGCCAGTCGCATCATTTGCCACTACCCGCAACTCCAGAACGAAATGCGAATCAACGCCGCGTAAGTCTTCTCAGACCATCCCAAACGGACTTCTTTGGCGGTTGGTACCCTTCTTGTGATCCTTATGCTCCACATACAGACAAAGAATTGATGGACCGTTGTTTCTTGAATTCCGAATTCGGAACTTGATTTTGAAGATCAGACACGGGCGGCTTCGAAATCCTATCACCTGCTAAGCGAGATTCCCCGAAGAATTGGTCCGAGAGAAATGAGATTTTCAAGAAGGGGGTGCACTGGATGAAATGTGCGCCCCCACGGGACCGTGTTTGCGGTTACGTGCCTGCGGCTACTTCCGCGGTGCGGTCTGCTTCTGCGCTGGAGCAGGTTTCACCAGCGGTGCTGGCAGCGCCCTCGATTTCGCGTTGGGCGGCACGGCCAGCGGTTGCGTCTCGGCGCGGGTCTCGATCGCCGGCTTCTGCGACCAGGCCAACTGCCGGGCTCTGATTTCCTGGATCCTCCTCATCAGCGCTGGATTGCTCGCCCATGCGATGCTCTGCTGTTCGGAGGCGCCATACAGTTCGGGATGAATGTAGTGTCCGCGTTCGCGCGCATCTTTCTCGACTTCTACCGGGATACGGTGGGCATTGGCCCAGGCATCCTGGCGCACGCCCGTAACCTGCCACGAGACCTTTACGTGAGGCTTATCGGTTCGGATGCTGAACTGATGGTTGGCAATTTCATCCGACACGATGGCCTGCGCAAACTGTCCCATCACCGTAAGCTGATAGCGGAAGTCGCGATTGAGAGTTTCAAACCAGTCAGGCAGCGCGACGACCGCCGCCCCTTGAGCGTCGGTGGTGACATTGCCGTTGTAGATGTTCATCATATCCGGCGATTCGACGAAGGAATGATAGAGATACTTGTTGGCTGGATCTAGTGGGTGGTCGATCTTGAACGAACCTCCGCTCTTGGAGAGATTGCCGTATACCTCCACATCGCCGTCAAAGTAAGCGGCGTCCGCGCATGTGGACTGATTACATCCCCGTACCACGTAGATTCCATCGCCTCCGGATCCACTCGTGGCGCCTCCACCGTAGAAGACCCCGCCAATTCCGCCAGTGGCGGAAGCGTCGGTTGGGTCGGCAAGGCCGCCGTCCCCAAAAATTCCCCACCCACCACCCTCTCCCGATCCGGCAGGAGCATTGAATCCGTACGCCCCGACGGCGTCGAGGAATTCCGGGGACGTTTGGTAAACACCCACCTGATCGGACGAGTCTGAAGTCTCCCCGACGAAAACCTGCCCCCCGGAGGTAATAGCCATGTTGGTTTGCAGGCCGTTGTTGGCTGCGCCGGGTATGTTTGACTGGAAGTAGATCCCGTCGGAATAGTTACCCGCGTCCACGGCGGCGATGCGGGCTGCGGGATTGTAGGTGCCCGTGGTAAATGGGGTGTAGGTGTTGAAGTCCAAGGAGCCAGAAGAACCGGTTCCCCCAGCCGAGTTGGTTAACGTGACCGTTGGACCGAGGCCGCCTGCCACTCCGACGTTGGCTTCGAGGACAGATCGCGGCACCGCCGTGCCGATGCCCACGTTCACCCAGGCATTTCCGGGCGATCCGGCAGTGGTCTGCCCCAACACCAGGGCGTTGTTCTCGCTGACCGTCGCGTACGTGCCAATGGCGGTCGAGTTGCTTAGGTTGCTCGAGTTGGTGTCAGGGCCAGCAAGGTCTCCTACGGCGGTGTTCAAGGCCCCAGTGAGGTTGGAGTAGAGTGCTTGATTTCCGACCGCTGTGTTGGCGCGGCCCGTCGTATTGCTGACGAGCGCTTCGAAACCAGTGGCGGTGTTGTTGGAAGCAGTGTTGTCGTAAAGTGCCTTCAGGCCGTTTGCGGTATTGAAGTTGCCCGAGGTGTTGAAATAGAGGGCCTCGTAGCCCGTCGCGGTGTTGCCGCCCCCTGTCATGGTCGAGTTCCCCGCGAAACCCAGAAATGCGTTTTGGTCCGAGCCGAAGGCAAACGCAAGGCCTCCGATGTCGAAGCTGGTGGTGGCGTTGACCACTCCGCCTTGCACTTCGCCGCTCGCGGTGACATTCCCTGTCACGCCCTCATTCCCCGTGAAATTATTCGCTCCGAGTGTAGCGAACGGCGAGCAGGTGAACGGCAGCGCACTTAACGCACTGCCTGAAGCGCAGGCATTGGATGCGAGGTTGAGCGTAGTGCTGCCACCCAACGCGACCGAGCCGCCACCCGTAAGGCCAGTCCCCGCTGTCACCGTCAGTGACGGATTCACCAGCATGGCGTTAGTGACTCCTGCGTTGGCGATGCTGAGTGTTCCGGTTGTCGTGATCGGGCCGCCTGTCAGCCCTCCTCCGCTCCCGACGCTGGTTACGGTGCCGTCTCCGGTGCCAGGGAACGTCTGCCCAGTCGCAAACGTGATCTGGCCGCTGTTAGCGATGTTCAGCCCCGTTTCCGTGAGCTTGTTGGTACCTTGTCCAAAGAGCAGGTGCAACGCTCCCCTCGCCGTGCTGCTGTCGTTGTCCAGGGGCTCTACTTGCCACTGGAAGTTTTGCGTCACCGCAGCGCCTGTCCCGCTGTTGAACGCCGAGGCCGTCAACTCCTCTGCTTCCGAGTTGTAGCCCTTGGTCGCGGTCGCCGTTCCCGCTGCCGGCAAGCTGAACAGGCCGCGAATCGTGGCTGCGCCTTTCACATCCAGTGTGCTCGCCGGAGTGATGGTGTTGATGCCGATCTTCGCTTTGCCTGCTGTTCCCGATTGAAACAGAACCGAGTTCCCAATGTTGGATGTGCTCGTCCACAAGGGCACGTAGTCGGCGGTACCGGAGCCGGTGACATCGCTGGACGGAGGCGCGTTCCCAGGTTGCGTGGGATCGCCAATCGTAGTCGGCGAAGCCGCATTCGCTGCCAGCACGAACGCCGATGGCGGTAACCCTCCGACGGTTTCCGCGTCCCCAGCCTTGAGAGCGTAGGGAGCACTGACCAACAGTACCCGAGGCTGCTCCGCCTGCCCCGGCACTTGCACACCCACCCAGCGTGCTTGCTCGGAGGTGAATATCTCAGCGGGCAGGCCGTCAGGTTTGGTAGATCCAAGCAACACCACGTAGTGCCCGTTGCCGTCGGGAGTCACGTTCTGCGTCTCCAGCCAGAGCGGAGCGCCGCCCGTTTGCTCGGAGTAGAGGGCAAAGGTGAGGCCGACCACACCGGTCAACGGATTGGCATTCCCATCTTTCACAATGCCGCCAAAACGAACCAACCGAGGCAAAGCGGACGCAGTTTGGGTTGAAGTCTGAGCAAAGCTCGCTGGAACGATCGACAGTTGAATCATCGTCCAGCAAAGAACCACCGAGAGCGCTACGAAATGGCGTTTCATAAAACCCTCCCTGCAAGCAGATTTTGAAAACAAACACCGACCCGGACGACGCATCGCGTGGCTTACTGCCCAGCCATTAAGGCGTGACCTCGAACACGGTGCCGCCGCTATAAGCGCCGCCCTCGGTGGTTGTGCCATACAAGTTTCCGGCCGCGTCGAGGATCAGGCCAGCGTAGGGGTACTTTCCGTCCGTACTCTTGCCGAAGCTCCACACCTGCTTCTCCTTCCACCTGCCGTTGGTCAGGGCCAATTGGAAGGCGGTGCCGAAACCATTGGGGCCACCGGCAAACGTCGTGCCGTAGAAGCTGCTGGCGGAATCGAGGATCAGGCCAGCGTAGGGGTAGTAACCGTCGCTGCCGTTTTCGTTGAAGCTATGCAACGGCCGCTCCTTCCACCTGCCGTTGGTCAACGCCAACTCGAAGACAGTCCCGTATCCGTGGGTGCCGCCGCCAACGGTCGTGCCGTACAAATTCCCGACTGCGTCGAATATCAAGCCGGCGTTGGGAAGAAACCCATCCTTGCCGTTCGATTGGAAATTGTGCAATACGTTCTCCTTCCAATGGCCGTTGGTGGTCGGTGTCAGCTGGAAGACGGTCCCATAGCCAGTGGCGCCGCCCCCAAAGGTCGTGCCGTACAGATTCCCGAGCGCGTCGAAGATCAGGCCGGCGGTGGGGTGGTAACCGTCCTTGGCGTTGAAGCTGTGTAATGTCCGCCTCTTCCACAGGCCATTAGCCCGTTCCAGTTGGAAGACCGTGCCGCAGCTGCAACCCACGATGCCGCCCTGATACGTCGCGCCGTACAAGTTCCCCGCCCTGTCGAAAATCAGACCGGCCTTAGGGAGCGCCCCATCGGTACAGTTAGTGGTTGAGCAGAAGTCATACAGCACAGTCTCGTTCCATGTGCCATCTGTAAGCGCGAGCTGGAAGACGGTGCCATTCCCGTACGCACCTCCTTCAGACGTGGTGCCATACAGATTCCCAGCCGCGTCGAAAATCACGCCGGCAATGGGATAATCCCCATCCGCGCAGTTTGCGAGCTTGCAGAAGCTGTAAAGTACAGTCTCGTTCCACGTACCGTTTGCAAGCACGAGTTGGAAGACGGCGCCTTCTCCGTAAGCCCCGCCCTCGGAGGTGGTCCCGTACAAGTTCCCGGCGGCGTCGAAGATCAAGCCCGCGTTCGGGTCCTCCCCGTTCAGGCAGTTTGAGGGAGTGCAGAAGCTGTAAAGCACGTTCTCTCTACTGGCTGCGAAGAGCGGAGCCGTCAGGGTTAGAAATCCGAAAACTGCAGCGAAAACGATCAATAGTCTTTCACTTTTCATATGTAATCTCTGTTTACCGACGAAATTTTGCCTCATGGGAATCTCCTTCTTAAAGTGTTTAGAACTTCCGTTCGCCCAGGAATCCGATACCGAGCCCCGAAAATTTGCATCGCGGGGCTTACCGCGTTAGGGCTAAGGTACGATCTCGAACACCGTTCCGCCGCCGCGATGTCCGGCTAGAGATGTCGTGCCGTAGAGATTGCCGCCATAGAGAAAAAGACTGGCTTGGGGATCTTCGCCATCGGTACCTCTTTCGTTCGCGTTGAAGGTATGGAGAAGCTTCTCGCTCCAAGGCCCTCCCCCATTTGGCTTCGCAAGTTCAAACACCACCCCTTTGCCGTCACTCCCACCGTTTGTTGTGTCGCCGTAAAGATTGCCGGCAGTATCGAGGATCACGCCGCCATAGGGAGTGTTTCCATCCTTGCCGTTGTCGAGGAAGCTGTGCAGAGTCTTCTCGGTCCAGCCGTCCTCAGTGGGCACCAGAAGTTCGAACACCGCTCCGTAGCCAGCTCCGCCATTGAGGGTTGTGCCATATAGATTGCCGTGACCGTCAAAAACCAGGCCAGCGTAGGGAGTGTAGGGGGTGCCGTCATTGGCGTTGAAGTTGTGCAGAATATTCTCCGCCCAAGTCTCGCCTGTGAGTATCAACTCGAACACCGTACCTCCGCCGAGAGCTCCACCATCGACGGTTGTGCCATAAAGATTGCCGGAGTCATCGAAGATCAGGCCAGCGAATGGTTCATACGCGTCCTGGCTGTTGGGGTTGAAGCTATACAGAATGTTTTCCGTCCAGCCCTCGTGGGTCAGTGTCAGCTCGAACACCGTTCCGCCGCTGTTTGCGCCGCCAAAGGGCGTTGTGCCGTAGAGATTGCCTAAGCCATCGAGGACCAGGCCGGCGTAGGGATCGTATCCGTCCGCTCCGTTGTTGTTGAAGCTATGCAGAATCTTCTCCGTCCATCCTCCGCCCGTCCTGGGCGACAACTCGAACACCGTACCCCCGTTATGGGTGCCGCCCTGGTTCGTCGTACCGTAAAGATTGCCGTTGCCATCGAAGACCAGTCCGGCGTAAGGTCGGTAACCGTCCTTACCGTTGTTGTCGAAGCTATGCAGAATTCTCTGGGTCCAGCCCCCGCTGCCGGTCGGCTTCACAACCTCGAACACAGCCCCGTAACCGGAAGCGCCGCCCAACAGCGTCGTGCCGTACAGATTGCCAGTAGTGTCGGAGATCAGAGCGGTGTAGGGATCTTTGCCACCTTTGTTATTGGCATCGAAGCTATACAGCAGTTTTTCCGTGGCCGCGTGCGTGTTAGTCGCCGACAGAGTCACGGTCAAGATCGCCATCGCTGCCTTCAAACCGATCGAAAGTTTCTTGTTTTTCATAGGTCCTCCTCCTTAGCGCTTCAGAATATCCCTCAGTCAAGGGCGGCTACCGACCGCCCCTGGCGAAAGTGGTCGCGAGCAATGTGCTGATATGAATCTCCTTTTTGAATGTGGCGAGCGACATGGAACGGGCCCGCGAGCTCAATTCCCTGAACGCCTCGTCACCCGGTAAAGTGAAATTCGCGGGCAAATGGGCTCACCGGCACAAAATATTTCTTGGAGATTCCAAAGCGGGCGGGGCAAACCGCCGAACCATTTTCTTTTCAACGAGTTGATTTGGAAATGGAAGGCTGATATTGTTGCTAGCCAAACTGAGGCAGTAGGGAAAGGATGTAAATGTCATCCCTTTCGCCCAAGTCTGTCACTCTGCTGCTGGCGCAATGGAATGCCGGCAACGACGAAGCCTTGCACGCGGCCCTGCCTCAGGTTTATGACGAACTTCGACGCCTCGCCCGACACTACATGCGCGGGGAGCGTTCCGACCACACCTTGCAAGGCACCGCCCTGGTGCACGAGGCATATCTCCGCTTACAAAAACAGGGAGCCGTTCGGTTCAACGACCGCTCCCATTTTGTGGCCATCTGCGCGCAGTTGATGCGGCAAATCCTGGTCGAGTACGCCCGCACCCATCGCGCCGCCAAACGGGACGGTGGCTTCAAACTGACGCTCGACGATGCCGTCGCCTTCAAGAGCAGAAACGTGGATCTGGTGGCGCTCGACGACGCCTTAATTGAGCTGGCCAAACTTGACGCCCAGCAGAGCAAGATTGTGGAGCTGCGTTTTTTTGGCGGTCTTTCCATCGAGGAGTCGGCGCAGGCCCTGGGGATTTCTCCGGCGACGGTAAAGCGGCATTGGGCCACGGCGCGGGTTTGGCTGCATCAACAGATGAAGGCAGAAAATACGTGACGCCGGAGCGCTGGGAGCAGATTCGCGATCTTCTCGAACTGGCGTTCGAACTCGCGCCCGAGCAGCGCGCTGCCCTCCTGGATCGCTCCTGCGTTTCCGATCCATCCCTGCGGCAGGAAGTGGAAGCGCTGCTCGCAGCCAGCGACGACGTGCGCTCCAGTTTTTTGCAATCCTCTACTACACTGCGGGTAACGCTCACGTCGGGGACCAAGCTCGGTGAGTATGAAGTGAAATCGCTGCTGGGAACTGGCGGCATGGGCGAAGTGTATCGGGCCCGCGATGCGCGGCTGGGACGCGATGTGGCGATCAAAATCTTGCCATCGTTGTTCTCCGCGGATTCCGAGCGGCTGCGGCGCTTCGAGCAGGAGGCGCGAGCGGCTGCGGCACTGAATCATCCGAACATTCTTGCCGTGTTTCAGATGGGCACGTACGAAGGTGCGCCGTATCTGGTCTCGGAGTTGCTGGAGGGGGAAACGCTGCGCGAGCCGACCAAGCTTGGGCGCATGGCCGTGCGCAAGGCGATTGATTACGGGGTGCAGATTGCGCGCGGCCTGGCGGCGGCGCATGAGAAAGGGATTGTGCACCGCGATCTGAAACCGGAGAACCTGTTCGTCACAAAAGACGGACGAGTCAAGATATTGGACTTCGGGCTGGCGAAGTTGACGCAGCCGCAGTCCGACTCGGAGCACAACGCACCCACGCTCACCGAGGATACAGAAGCGGGTGTAGTGATGGGAACGGTGGGCTATATGTCGCCGGAGCAGGTCCGGGGACAGAAGGCCGATCATCGTGCCGACATCTTTGCCTTCGGCGCGATTCTGTACGAAATGCTGGCAGGAAAACGAGCGTTTCAGAAACCGACTCCGCCGGAGACGATGACCGCGATTCTGAACGAAGACCCGCCGGGAATTTCGCAGGTCACGACGAGTATTCCACCAGCATTGCAAAGGGTGGTGCACCGTTGTCTGGAGAAGAACCCAGAGCAGCGATTTCAATCGGCTTCCGACTTAGCGTTTGCGCTGGATGCACTCACGGAAAGCTCCGGCAGCGACACCCCATTCCAGAAACAAGACGCCGATGCATCCGCGTCGCCTACCTTCATCGGAAAACACAAACTGGTACTGGCGGCGGCCCTCGTTGTGGTTGGCTTATTGGTGGGGGAAGTGCTGTACGCAACCCACAGCTTGCATTCGAGCAATGTTCCTCCAGCCAAGATTACGCACCGGCAATTTACGTTCTCGGGCGATGCTTATGACCCCGCGATTTCGCCCGATGGGTTGTTTGTGGCGTACGTATCGAGGAAACCCGGCGAGCCAGAGAAGCTGATAGTGCAGGCGGCGAACGGGGCTCAACTTGAGCTAGTGCGGGGCACAGAAATAGAGGGACCGCGATGGTCTCCGGACGGCTCCGAATTACTTTTCTACAAGCGCGACCTCGAACTCTATAAAACGGATCAATCAGCGAGGAATTGGGGGATCTCCGTCGTATCTCGCCTGGGCGGGATTGCTCGCCCGATATTCAGAGCGATGTTTGCTTGCTGGCTCGCCCCCGATGGGTCTCAGATCGTAACGGCCAATGGGTCGGAACAATCCGGTTTCAAAGGAGTCAGATTAGTGAACAAGCTCACAGGCGAGGCGAGGGAAGTTCGGTTGCCGGAATACACGTGGCTGTGGGATGTTGACTGCTCTGCCCGCACAGGTTCGATTTCGGTTGTGGCTGAGACCCTCGGGAGATTTCAGATTCGGACTTTCAAGCCGGATGGCAGCGAGGAGCGAAACCTGGTTGAAGCGAACGATGAAATCTACTCGGCGCGGTGGTCTCCATCTGGCGACTCAATCTATTACCTGCACGGAAAGGGAAGCACGCAAGAGCTTTCCAAGGTCTCGGCAGTCCCCAGATACGTCGAACCTGTGGCCATGGTCGGCGGCCTGCAAGCCGGCAGGCATTTTACGCTTTCCGCCGATGGGTCCCGGTTGGCGTACACGCGTGAGGATCATACTTCGAACCTCTGGCGAGTTGATCTGCCGATTGCAGGGAGCAGAGCAAAGCCGGAAATCAGCCGTCTGACCTCCGGCACTTCTTATTACGGCGGACCCAGTTTCTCTCCTGACGGACATTGGATCGCATTCGTCCACGGGCCGAACCCCTACGAGACAAACATTTTCAAAATGCCGGTTGCCAGTGGCGAACCTTTGCAGCTCACCTTTTTTGAACACGCCACGACCTCCAGCCCAGCCTGGTCTCCGGACGGCCAGCGCGTTGCTTTTATCAGCGATGTGGACGGGAAGCCACGAGTATGGATCAGCGCCAATGGCGGCGCCGCCCAACCACTAAGAAACACCGACGCTTCTGGTACTAACTACAAACTTGCATGGTGGCCCAGTAACAACATTGTCTACCAACAGCTGGACAATCGAAACTTCCTGTCGGTCAGCGATAAAACACAAGAAGCAAGAACCATAATTCCGCACGACCGGGCAGTAGGTTACGTTACGGGCAAACCGGCATTTTCACCGGACGGCAAGAAGATGGTCGCGTGGTGGAATCGAAAACCAGATGTTGGCCTATGGATGATTTCTCTGGAACCGTATTCCGAGACATTTTTGCAGGCTGGCCTCATTTGGCCTCTTGGATGGTCGCTGGACGGAAAATATGTGTACGCGATCCGGACAAAGGGAAATTCTGGACAAGAAATCATCGACGTTCAGGTTGCTGCTCCGAACGAAGTTGCGACAGACGCAACTTTGCCCGGTAGTGTTTCCGAGTATAAAAGCGACGAGGCCGACGCCAGCGTGAGCCCCGATGGAAAACAGATTTTCGCCAGTGTCAGCGAGAAGAAGTCCGACGTGTGGTTGATGGAAAACTTCGATCCTTCCGCGCGATAACGCCTCCATGTAGGGATCACGGGTCGAGATGAAAGCGTTTGCGCCCTGGCAACTAACCCAGTTTTGTGGCGAGGGGAAATGTACGGGCTCTAGGCTTTGTGCCCGCTCAATCCCTCGATCAGAGTCGCACTCGCTCGGCATAAAGACCTCGCAGAATGACGTTTCGCATCTCCGCTCCGGCTCACATTTTCGCTCAATAGGGCCGGCTAAACGGGATTGCTGTCGTAACATCGCCTTTGCACTCATTGAGCCTCCGGCTCTATCGTCACTGTAGTAAAACTGTAGTAGTTCTATGTTCAAAACGGGTCAGAACGGGTCAGAACGATTCAACTTGGCTGATTTGTAAGTGGTAGACAAATCAGATAGAGTGAGAATTTTCATAACGGTTCAGGACTCATCAGTGAACTTGAAAACCGCCGGGCTCTCTGCGAGTTCTGTCTTGCCTTCGCGTATCAGAGCTTTCACCCAGACGCGTTTCCGCTCCGATGATTGAGGAATTGCCCTGGTGCCAGCAGTTTCTTGCGAATCGCCGATGCTACTTTGTCGCGGCCGCGCTTTCTTTTTGGTAGACCGCGCTCAATGTCCCCTTGCTCTTCGCGATCGGCAGCAGGGTCGGATAGAACTGGACGAAAGTCGTATCAACCGCTGCGTGAGAGGCGTGGCACGTATAACAACTCGCTTCCACTGGAACCATGGTCGCGAGCTTCTTGTCATCGAATCCGAAGAATGCCCATCCTCCGGGAAAGCATGCCGTGTCCTTTACATGGACTTCGAGGCCCATGCGCTCGGTGCCCTGGTAATTGCCTTGTTGGTTGATGGAGCCCTTACCCTCGGCCATGCGCGCCTCCAGCACCAGCAAGGTCTTGTCCGGCCACGTCCCGGTCTCGATAAAAGCCTTGTACGACGCGGGATCGACAAAGACATTGTCGAACATGTGATGGCCTGGCATTTGCAATCCAGGGTTGTAACTCATATCGAAGCCGGAAGTGAGATAGACCCACTCGCGATAATTCTCGGGCAGCTTCAACTGGCCGTCAGCCGTATAGTCCGGTCCCTTCGCGGTTTGACCAGCGGCCGCCCATGCACAGAGAAGCAAACCGCTGAATAGCAGAGTTTTCATTCGTGTCAGCATTTGAGGAGTATCCATTTTGCCTGTTTCGAGCGCTAGTCCAGCCCCTGCACTGGAAAGGCTATCGGCTGCATTTATTGTCGTGACGTAAGCGGAGGCTCGGCAACCTTACTGCTTGCGCGCGAGATGGTACACCATATCCGTGTCCTTGCCATTCTTCTGCCAAGTCCAGCGTTCCGTGATGTGGTCCCGGTCCTCAAAGTCCAGCACCATCTTGTGCTCATGCCCAACCGCGATGCTGGGGAGATTGCCGGCGCTCAGGAAAGTGAAGGTCAACTGTTTTACGTCCCCGGAGGATGGCACTGCGCGCATATGCGGTTGATTGTTGGTGGGGCAATAGTGCAGCAAAGAAATTCCGTCACCGTCGATGCTGTAAAGCGTAAGCATCTCCTCCATGCCAGAGGCATTGAGCGTCTCCATAACGACGGTGTTCGAGATGGCCAGTTTGAAATTGCTCTTTACTTCCGCACCCTCCTCGTCTTTCCCCACCCAATCGCCCGCAAGGCTTCCTAGCTTCGTATAGGCTTGTGGTGCAAAGTTTGGTTCCTTCTGTGCGGACGTAGAGATCGTAAGCACGATGAAAACGCAGAAAACGCGAATCGTATGCTGAATCATTGTCGGAGTCTCCCTATCTCGAGTCTCAAGCCCGGCTGCCATCCGGCATAACATTACAAGTCGTGAGCGTTTTGGCCGGCCCACATCTCTGGGTAACACGGCAGCCTCAGAAAGTTAGTTAGCGACGGCAATTTCCCCTTCAACCGGGCCAGTTGGCATTCTTAAAGTAGAAATCAACATTGCTGCTTGACGGCACGTGAAGTATCTATGCAGTAGAACTCCGGCACCAGACCACCAACTGCAGGGGACCCGCCAGTGGCTGCATTTCTGCGTCCGCTGGCCCGCGCCGGGAGTTACTATTCACCTGTGAGTCTGGAACGTCTTTCTTCCAAGTCGCCTTGGTTCTGGATCGCTTCGATCTGGCTGGGTCTCGCGCTCTTCGATGCCACCCAGACGGTATTCGTCATGCGTTCGGAAGGCATGCACCACGCGTGGGGTCGCCTGTTCATCACTCTACTCGTGGCCTGGTTGCCGTGGGCATGCGCAACGCCGCTTGTCATGCGCCTCGGCCGACAACACCCGTTGTCGCAATGGACGCATATCTCTACCTGGGCCATTCACATTGGGGCCTGTCTCACGATAGGTCTGGTCTATGCTGCGTGGAGAGGTTTGTTGGTAGCGCTGCTGAACCCCTGGGCCAACCCGACCCCATCGCCCTTCAAAGCGGCCTGGCTTAATGAATTCGAAAATGGCCTGCTCGCATATTTCATTCTTTACGGCACGGTCCCCGCCGTGGGTGCGATGCTGGACTCGCGCGAGCGCCTGGCCCAACAACAAACGGAAGCCGCGCGTCTTAGTGAACAACTCTCTAAAGCCCAACTCACCGTACTCCGCCACCAGATCGAGCCGCACTTTCTGTTCAACAGCCTTAACGCCATCGCCGGACTCGTCCGGGAAAATCGTAATGACGATGCGGTCAGCATGATCGCAGGCTTTAGCGACTTCCTGCGCCGTATCCTCAAGGACTCCCACCGACAGGAAGTGCCCCTGGCCGAGGAAATGGATTTTCTACAACGGTATTTGGACGTGCAGAAAGTCCGCTTCGCCGGCCGCCTTCACCTTTGGGTGGATGTTCCGCAGGAACTGCTCGTCGCGCAGGTACCGAATCTAATACTGCAACCGATGGTCGAGAACGCTGTCAAACATGGCATAGCAAAGCGCGCACAGGGTGGAACGATTCGTATCCGCGCCTCGCGCCTGAATGCCATGCTCACACTCAGCATTTTCAATGATGGCCCCAGCCTGACGGCGGATTGGGAAACAACCAGTTCCGGCATTGGCATCTCGAACGTGCGCACGCGGCTAAAAAGTCTCTACGGAGACTCGTTCGATCTGCGCCTCCAGAATCAAGACAACGGCGTTGAAGTCTCAGTCTCCGTGCCCTTCCGGGAGGCCTAATTGGTGCCTTCTGAATCCACCATCCCAAGGTTGCGCGCACTCGTGGTAGACGACGAACCGCTTGCCCGCACGAACCTCACCGTACTTTTGCGGAAGGATTCAGAAATCGCGGAGGTTCGCGAATGCGGCTCGGGCGCAGAGGCGGTGGCCGAGATTCGATCCAGCCAACCCCATCTGGTATTCCTCGACGTACAAATGCCCGAGTGCGACGGCTTCGACGTGCTCGAACTACTGGGAGCAGACATGCCTCCCGCCGTGGTCTTCGTCACCGCTTACGATCAATATGCCTTGCGAGCTTTTGAAGCTGGCGCTCTTGACTACCTGCTAAAGCCTTTCGATAACGCCCGCTTCGAGCGGTCCCTTCACCGCGCCAAGGAAAGGATCGTAACCGGCTCGAAGCAGCCACGCAAAATGGATCGCCTCGCTATCAAGAGTGCCGGGCGAATTTCCTTCGTCAAGCCTTCCGACATCGATTGGATCGAAGCCGCCGATTATTATGCTTGCCTGCATGTGGGTGGGAAATCCCATCTTCTGCGCCGCAGCCTCTCGAATCTGGACCAGGAACTGGACCCGACGATGTTTTGCCGGATCCATCGCTCTACGATCGTCAACCTCGATCGGGTGCGCGGACTCAAGCTGAACGCCGATGGTGACTACGACGTTCTCCTAGATCATGGAATGAGACTGTGCCTGAGCCGCCGGTACCGCAGGCAACTGCAATCGCGTTTGGGTCTTCGCCGCTCGACTGATTCAGCTTGAACTTCCGCGACGAGTTCGAGGATAGCCGTGGTGGAGTCATCAAAGTTGCAACTAAGCCAGGCAGGCGCTCGGAAGCGAGTCCACGATTCACTGCAAGTTTCATTGCAAGTTCGGCCCCACTTGAGAGCGCTTCCGCCCACCTGAGAGGCCTGAGTATGGTCGTAGACTGTTGAAAACTATCGAGCCCGCCTCCTTATTATCTGATTTCTAATCCGAGGGTTGCAGGTTCAATTCCTGCCGCGCCTACCAACCTTTTCTACAGCTTAGAAGCCAAGCTCACTTCGAGTCATTGCAAGTTAACTGCAAGTTGGGGCCAGCTGGATTTCAAAGTTAGCACAGTCGTGGCCAGCTCGCGCCGCGGTCCAGTTGTTTAGCAGTGTCAGGTTCTTGAGCCGTGCTGGGTTGGTATGGAGCCGCTTCTAGCCCAATCTTACACGCGGCTGGAAAATAGGATCAACCGCATCCGGGGTTGGTGTATACCGACGGCAAAATGCTCCCTCCCTGCACAAACTCACTGAAACGGATTGTTTCCTAGTCAAACGAGAAGGCTATAATAAATGCCGGTAGCTACGGACCCCGCATCCGCCGCGCGGCGCGCCCAGTCTCGCTGGGCAAATAGTAAGGAGGAGAAACCTTGAAACGCTCATTATTGTTGTCGTTTGTCGCTCTTTGTCTTTGTGCGCGCGGGGTAGCCTTCGCGCAGCAGCCGCGATCACAATCGGCTGTCCAAGAGACAATTCTGTTTGATTTTAGTCTCGACAATCCCGCAGGCGTCTTCCCGAACTCCAGTCTAGTCATCGACGGCGCCGGGAACCTCTACGGAATTGGGTGCGACTGGGTTAGCTATAGGCTGCCGTGCGAGTCCATCGTGTTTGAATTGAGTCCTGGCGCCGAGGGCTGGACGGGGCAGCAACTCTGCAATGCTGGCGAGTACGGCTATGGCTGCCTCGGAGGAATTCTCGCGATAGACCAGAACGGGAATTTGTATGGTGTCGGCCAACAAGGTGGGCTGACCTACATCGGCGAGTTGAGCCCGAACGGGCAAGGAGGATGGACGCTGACCACCTTGGCCACACTTACCGGGTATTTCGATTCCCCTGTGATCGATCCATCCGGGGCTCTGTACGGCACCGCCTACAATACCAAGACGCAAACCGAGTTCGCCTACCAGATCGTTCAGCAGAATGGTCAGTGGATCGAGAACGTGCTGTGTACTCTCCCTTACGCGAACTTTAGCGAAGTGCTGGTCACCGACCAGATAGGTAATTTCTACGGCATCGAGACTACCAGTACGGGATCGGTTCTCTTTGATCTCTCGGATGCCACAGGCACTTGGACGGCGACAACCGTGTACACGTTCCCGAAATCCCCAGCTTTGGGCCTGACCAGAGACGCAGCAGGGAACTTCTATGCTGGAATAGGCACAGGCAGGGATGGCCTGAAAGAGAGCATTATCCAAGTCGTTCAGAACCAGGGCGTCTGGACGGGAAGCATCATCTACACGTTCCCGAGTTGGAACGTCGGCCCGATTCTCCCCATGATTGCGGATGCTGTGGGAAACCTTTAGGGCACGACCCACGAAGGCGGCATCGCTGCATTCTGTCGGGACCCCAAGGGCTGTGGGAGGGTGTTCAAGCTGAGTCAAAAGAACGGCATCTGGAGTAAAACCGTCTTGCACGCCTTCGACCCGAGAAGGGTAAAACCTGATGGAGCGCACCCGATTCGAACTGGTGGTGAATCAGGGAACGGATTGGCGCTGGACGCGGCAGGAAATCTTTATGGAACGACAAATATTGGTGGCACCCCGAATCAGCACATGTGTGAGTTCGGCTGTGGCACCGCGTATAAGATTACCTTGGAGAAATGAGGAATCTTTTCACCGGGCACTGTATGCTGACTGGCCGGTTGCGCTAGAAGGCGACGCTCTGTGGACAAAACCCCGACCGGGTCGGAAAGAGCCGATACTTGACGTAACCAGGCCGAAGCTAAGGTGTGATCTCGAACACTATTCCGCAGCCTGTTGAACCACAAGGTTGACCAAAGTAGCTGCCACCCCCGAAGGTTGCGCCGTAGCTAACGGCCGGCTCCGGATGCGACGCACTGAAAGGACGGAAGAGAAGCTGCGGCGCGCTCGGGAATGGATACTCAAGTGGGAACCCGCCTGTGGGCCATGGAAGTTGTGGGTGGCAAAGAAGACGAAGCTGACTACAAACTTTCTGACGCTCTGGACAGGGAAGCAAAAGCTCACGCCCCCAAGGATGTCCGCTCCGGCGTAATTCCGTAATTATATATAGCTAAAAAGCAAAAAAACTTTCAATTGCGCTGCGGAAATTGGAATTACGAAATTACTTTTGTGTATTTCACCTTATATATGGCAATGGTTGCCATAGCTTACGAGAGTAATTCGAGCGCCAAAAAACGGAATTACTTGCAATTACAGAAATTACGTTCAAAACCAACAAGGTGAGTCGTCATTCTCCCTGGGGCGGCGTGCTTGTAGCGCTTTGGGAACCAAACTTCTAAAGCATTTGATCTAGGTGCCTGAATGACCCCAGATGAAAACAGCGACCTCCGGCATGGGGGGATATGCTCTTTGGCTAAGCCGGAGGCCGCCTCCACCGCTTCGGATCATGTTAAAGATTGCTCGGGTGCCCACGCTTGGAGCTCCGAGGAACGGTGCCCTTTGCTCCAGAAGCACGTGCTCTGGATGCAGCGATGGCCCCAGAGGAACAAGCATGGCTTGGGCATGCGTGTTCGTGAAGCTTGGCGTTTTTCTGAAAAGCGATCAATTTGGGGTCCTGGGGCTCAGTTGCGAGCCGTCGTCTACGATGGGTGCCCCGCGAAAAGCGAAGCCGCCGGGTTGCCGCGACTCGACTGTGGCTCCAGAGGTCAGCGGCCCTACACATTTTCTGGAAGCTCGTTTCTGTAACGCGAGAGGGAGTCGGTCGAGTCAGCATTCTGTTACAGGAGCCGACGGGACGCACCCATCGGCGTCCGGGGGCAATCGGAATTTTCGTCGTGTTCGCCTTTGACGAGATTCCTGAGATCTGTGAAGCAGTCAGCTAACAGGACTACGTATGAGTTCTAGACTACCGTCGGTTGAGTGACGAAGTGCACCAATTACTTGACCTTCTGCGCAGCCAGCGAAATTGGACCTCTCGAAGCCTGAAGTGGAGGTCTATCCACCATTTTACGACATGGGTTCCAATCAAAAATTCTCTATCATCCAGACGTTCGAGCTGACGCTTCGGGCCTGAATGGCCAGATAGTGGCCGTCTGGCGAAGGCACGGCGCGGGGAGCCAGAGTTCCGCTACGGAACAGATCGCCAGGTTCCCGCAGGCCTCCTTCGAAGTACCACAATGTCTGAGCGTTGCCTTTCAGGTCGAGATGCAAGAGCGTGGATCCTCCATTCGCCAGACCCGAAACAAACAGCCCTTTGCCCTCCGTGCTCCAGTCTAGGCTGTAGAGCTTTGGCGACCTCTTTACGATGATCGAATGGGTCGCGTTGCTGGCCAGTGTCACGAATGTGATCGTCGCCTCCGACTGCCTGAGAATCGCCATATGTGTCCCATCGGGCGAAAGATCCCACGAGTAGTGGGCATCGGGCGTCGTCCTGATTCCAAATCGCGCAATCTCACGCCCGCGCCCCCGCAGGAGATCTATCTCCGTGAAGACGAGTTGTGTGTGATCAGAACTTGTTTCCGCCAAGATGCACGTTGTAGCAGGATCACGGGCACATCGAAGCGAGGGCTCCGCCCCGATGGATGATTTTAAGACCAACTGTGACGCACCGCCTGCTATCGGCATCCTCATTAGGCCGATCGGTTGTGACTTGCCCCATTCGGTCGGGTAAACCATATACAGAATCGATCCGCCATCCGGACTCATGCGGTGGTCTCTGCCGAAGGCTTGCATGGGCGATGGAACCCGCACGGCGGTATCTGCTCCGGCGGTCTGCTCGAAGAGTTCCGTATGACCACTGCGGTCCGATACGAAAATTACGGTCTTACTGTCGTGTGTCCATCCGACGAGATCATTCTGTCCCTCGTTCAGTGTCAGGTGAACCGGGGCAATGAGCTGCGCTGCGCTGCGCCGAAGACCGGCTAGATACAATGTGCTCTGCGCCGAAGATTTGAGAAATGTGAGGCGCTTGCCATCCGCAGAGAAGCTCGGATTGTCGAGATAGAACCCCGACCAATTGGTTAGCCGCTTCGGCTTTTCGAGGGGTTTACCCGTTCGTATATTGAGTCTAACCTGCCAGAAATTGCAGCTGCTTTCAGCGTAATCAACCAGCGAATAAATTATGCGGCCGTCAGGCGACCAGGACCAGTCCTCGATGTCATAAGGGTACTTCACGGTAAGCGCCGTGGCAGGGATGCCGCCTTCAAGGGGACGGCTCTCAATGGTCTCTTCTCCTAGCTCGGGCGACTGCCGCAGCTTGATATAGGCGAGCCTGTGCCCATCCGGAGAAAATTCAACACCACCGAACGACGAGTCCTTGTCGGCATCGAACACCTTGTGGGCATCAGTGCCATCCGGCCGCATGATCCACACCTCGCGATAATAAAGGGTACCGAGGTTTGCCCCGAACGCCACCGACTGACCGTCACGGGAGGCCGCCCAGGCAAACGCGTCGTCCCGAATTTTTCGCATCGCTCCGCCCATCACCGGAACGAGCCAAATACTGGGTGGCTGTCCAGACGGCGTGGCGTTTGCGATGATGGCCGATCCATCACGGATCCATGTGTTCACTAGCACCCAACTCTGCGGTGTCCCTTTGAAACTCTCCGGAACCCCGATGTCACGTACTTGGCCAGTGTCGATCTGTTGAATGTGGATGCCATTTGGGTCTGAGTAGGCGAGCAGCTTGCCGTCGGCGGAGATGACGTCGCTCCCTACCGCATTTTCGCTGGAGTGGGCGGTCAGACGTCGCTGTTTCAAATCTGTCAGTGGATTTGATGGCGATCGGGCGATTTCAAACCAGCGAAAACTGATCGCAATTGCAACCAAAGCCAGAGCCAAGGCAGCGAGCGAGTTCATTCGCCATGATCGGGTGCTTGCGGAGGCAAATGGCTGGAGTACAGTCGTGGGCGCGGCATGGTTCTCGATCTGGCCAATAAAACGGTAGCCACGACGAGGCAGGGTCTCAATAAGTTTTGGCTGGTCTGATGGATCGCGCAGCGCTTGGCGAAGCCGGTTCACAGCCTTGTTCAAACTTTGATCGAAATCAACAAAGGTTCCATCCGGCCACAACTGCTTTACGAGTTGATCGCGAGTTACCAGTTCGCCGGGCCGCTCCAGCAGCAACGTAAGAATCTGAAACGGCTTTTGTTGAAGGTAGGTCTTGTCCCCGTTCGAGCGCAGTTCTCCGGTACTGAGGTCGAGCACAAAGTCAGCGAAGCGAACCCTCGATTTGGTAGGAACTTCCATCGGGAAAACCGTCCCGAAAACAGGCCCGAGGATTTTAGCACCGCCGGGTTCTCTGCCAAAGCGGCAGCCTGTCCGTGACCAAGTCACTGGCGCGGAGGTACTTGCGTCGCGTCAGCAAAATGTCACACACAGGTCCGTTTGGGGTCATTGACCTAGGCGAGCAAGAGGTTGACAGTGCTCGGCGAGCCTGCGCGGGGTCCCTCAGCGGGGAACTTTTTAACTGCATCAGGGAGCTGCCTTAATTCGCCCGGCTGCTCTTTCTAGAAACTGCGCCGCCCTCACGAGGAGAAATCTCATATGAAATCGAGAAGGCTGATTTGCGGGATCGCTATCACATTTTTCCCAATTGCAATCGCACTTCAACTCACTGCGCAAGCGGACCACGCGTGGCACAATCACTACAAGCTCATCGACATGGGAACCTTCGGTGGGCCGCAGAGCTACATGAACGGCTTCGAATACGGCGGACCGGTCCAAAACGTAAACGACGCCGGGACGCTCATAGGCTGGGCGGATACGCAGAAGCTGGACCCCTATTGCAACTCGGGCAACAGCTACGGAAACTTCTGTTTCAATTACGATCAATCCTCGAAATGCTTTGGGAAGATTGGATGTCCGGGCCACGCTTCTCACGCCTTTCAGTGGCAGGATGGTACGAGGACGGACCTCGGAGTGCTACCCGGTGGCGTAAACAGTGCTATCGCTTGGATCAGTGCAAACGGGCTGGTTGCAGGGGCTTCACAGAACGGCGAAACTGATCCGCTGGATACGGGCTTTCCAGAAGATCAAGCGGTCCTTTGGCGCCACGGCAAAATAATCAACCTCGGAACGGTGCCCGAAGGTGGATATGAGAGCGGCGCCGAGGCGGTTAACAGTCGTGGCCAGGTTGTAGGGTGGGCCTACAACACTGTTCCCGATCCGTTTTACTACATCGGTTTTTCGTCCGTGCTATACAACTTTTACCAACCGATTTACGCATATCAGGAAAGGGCGTTCTTCTGGGAAAACGGAGTGATGCAAGATCTGGGAACGCTGGGCACGGGAACCGATGCGTTGGCGATGGCTATCAATGAGGACGGCCAAGTAATCGGCATATCGTACACAAGTTCGACGGCTAACAAGGTAACAACGCCGTGCGGTACTGGGCCGACTCCGACCCTCGATCCTTTTCTCTGGGACAAACAATTGGGAATGATCGATCTCGGGTCGCTGGGAGGCACTTGCGGTTTTCCCTACTGGATAAACAGCAAAGGCCAAGTGGTCGGCTTCTCGGATCTATCCGGGGACCAGATGAATCACCCCTTTCTCTGGACAAGAGAAAACAAAATGCAGGATTTGGGCACGCTGGGAGGAAATTTTGGAACCGCCTCAATGATCAACGACCTCGGGGACGTTGTTGGAGGAACCACTCTAACGGGAGACTCTCAGCTCGACGCGTTTCTCTGGAGAAATGGAAAGATGCAAGACCTTGGTGCTTTGGACGGCTGTTCCTACGCATACTCGATTAATGAGCGACGTCAGGTTGTGGGCAATTGGGGAAGCAACGGCTGCTCGGAAGGTGCATTCCTCTGGGAGCATGCGGGACCGATTGTTGACCTGAACACTCTGATAATCCCTCATACCAGCTTGACTGGTTTGGGGGTGATTAACATCAATGATCGTGGAGAGATCGCCGGCATCGGACACCACCCTGACGATGAAGGTCATGCCATCCTCTTGGTTCCATGCGATGAGAATCATCCGGGGGTCGAGGGCTGCGACTATAGCTTGGTCGATACGATCAAAGCAGCCACTCCGCAAGGTAGAGAGTCATTAAAACTGGATAATGACAATGACGACAGGCGCACAGAATTGCTGAAATCAGGCCGCATGGTTCAACGACGGGGCTTTTCAGTCGTGTCTTCGCACAACTAGGGTTCGTGAAGGGGATGAGTTTCAGGATCGAGAGCCACCATCCGTGCTTAGGAGTTCCGTCATGGCTCAAGTACGTCCGGGGGAAGGACAGTTCGAAAGAGCATGTCCAGAAATTCTGGCTCGGGATCGCGCCATCTTCGCCCAGGTTTCGGTTGGGTCTTAAGCATCCGCAAAATTATTCCGGACCAGAGATTGGCTTTTAGTAAGTTAACTCCCGATTGGTCGAAAGGTTCGCCCGGAAGTCTGAGCTACTCTGAAATAATCCGCTTCGACATTTCGCGCGACTCAATTTTTGTGGATTCAGAGGCTCAGATATGCTATCCGATATTCCGCGCAAGTGATTGACTCTGCATAGCACAAATCCACCAACTGCAAGAAAATTGCAAGTTGGCGTCAACTAGGCCTTCCGCATGCTCCCCACTACGTCCGAGCCGTAAGAGTACGCGCGATTCATGGGCAACTCGGACATGATCCGGGTTGCCGACGCAGCGAACGAATAGTGGCGGTTGACTGTGCAGAGCGCGGATGGCCAAATCCGCGTTCAAAGAAGTCCGACGGCACGGTCCTTCCCAAGCGAACCTTGATTAGTTACGCACAAGTCCTTCGGTAAAGAGAATTTGGATGAGCGCAAATGCAATTGAATAGGTTCGGAATCAGCGGAGTGTTAAAAAGGGCTCCTTGATGGAGCTTTGGGGAAAGCAATGCCGCAACAAGAGCAGGGGACACTCACGTGGGCAGAACGTATGGAACTGAGGCATTTGCAGGTTCTGGTTGCGGTCGCTGAGGAAGGCAGGCTGCATAAGGCGGCGGCGCGGTTGCGGCGCACCACCCCGGCGGTTAGCGTTGCCATTCGTAAGTTGGAGGAAGAAGCGGGCACGCCTCTGTTTGAACGGTCCAAGAGGCACAAATTGTACTTGACGGCGGCGGGAGAAGAACTTGTCAATTATGCCAAGCGTTTGCTAGCGCTTTCCAACGAAGCTCGCGCAGCGGTTGCGGAATTGCGTAGTGCCAAAGGCGAGCACACGAAAAGCATGGGCCACGGCAAGTGATTACGGCGTAAGGTTTTCTGACGTACGAAACCTTTACTTTCGACCCGGCGATGTAGGATTAGACACCGAACGCAATGTTTTCGACGGCTTTGCGCGAACGCCGGACTGTCGCTGCCGGGCAAAGGTGTCGGGGTCCGGAGAATCAACTTGACGAGTGGCGAACGTCGAGGGCCGTCGGCCCATGCGATGGCGAGTCGCCGTTTCCCCTCCACATTCCACATAGTAATCATCGTTGAAGCCGACCCGAG
>DATNNE010000023.1:0-4745 GCA_035601995.1 Terriglobales bacterium | reverse complement strand
GAACCTCTGCTCGGCGCTGCTGTGCGTCTCGATCCCAAATCCGCTGTAGCTCCAGAGCTGCCGCTTGGTGCGGAAACGATGCGGCGTTTGCATCAAAGCGATCAGCAGAGCTGCCCGGATCGGACCGATGAACGGAATCTCTCGTAATAATTTCCAGGCTTCGTGCTTCTGAGCTTCGGCGAGCAACTCGCGCCGTACTTGCTGGCGCAGCGCCCGCAACGCATCGAACTGCTGGTAATAGAACTCCGCCCGGCGGCGCACGCCGGCTTCTTGGATCTTGCCGAGCCACTCTGCTCGATAGCGTTCTGCGTAAACCTGTTTTCCTCTGCAGGGAATCCCCCAACTGCGGTAGATCGCCTTCACGCGCGTCATCACCCGTATCAGATCCGTGCTGATCGTCAGATAACTCCGCGCCAGCTCGCGCAGCGTGCGCACGCCATTCTCTCCGTGATACACCGAGCGGACCATGTTCGAACGCAGCAACTCGGCTAGCTTCCGCGCATCGATGCGGTCGCTCTTGCTGCCTTCTTTGAGCAAAGCATTCCGGCGGGGATTACACACCACCAGCTCGGTGACGTGCGGCTTGATCAAGTCATACAACCAGGCGGCCCAGGTGCCTTCTTCGAAAGTCACGTGCAAGCTTCCGCGCAGGCCTTTCAGAAAATCCAGAATGGTGCTGGCCTTGGTTTTGATCGTGCACTCCATCACCAGCTTGCCCGAGGAATTTAGAACCGCGATCGAGATCGCTTCCTTGTGCACATCCATCCCGATATACTTCACGCTATCCATAGAGGGCGCTCCTTTCTGAGGTAGGTTCGAGCCGAACACTCAAAACCTACTCCAATCGGGGCGCCCTTTTATATTGCGTCGGGTTCTATAGGCTGAATTCTCCAGCCCTGTACTTTCTATATTCGTAGCGAGCTGCAAATCGGATTTCTGGTCGTAAAATTGTATATCGTTAGAATTCCCCCAAACGGATCTTTACGGCTCAGTTGATTTCCACATCGTCGTTGCCTTCTCGTTCTCGCAGCAGCGAAGGTAAGTGACCTTCTCCGTGCTCGACAGGCGCTCGATTAGGAAAGAAAGGTCGATTCTCAACTTTCTTAAAAGTCCAATGTCCGTTTGGGCTTTTTGCGCTTCGCGCTTAATCCGTTCAACTTCTTCGTAGAGCGAGAGTTTGGCATTTTTCATCAAGTCGTCGCAGTTGCGAACGAGTTGCAGATAATTTCTATTCTTGTCGAGCATTCAGCACCTCAGAAGGGCCATTCGTCTCGCCACTTCGCTACGGGGTCGGTCGAAGCCGGAACAAAACAATTACGAATCCCGAAGTTAGAAAAATCATAGCCATTACCCAATAGGCCGGACGGTGAATCGTCGAAGCCCTGATGACGTTCTCCAGATCGAGAGGGCTCATTCCTGGGAGTGCAGCCTGGGCGATCGAATGCACGACCGAGGTGATGTGGACCGCGGTTGATCCAATCACCATAAGAACGCCGACAACTAATGCTCGAAAGACTCCCATGGTTATAACCCACGTGGTGCAGGCCAACCGAGTTTGCGAACCTTAATTCGCCATAGATCATGGCAAGCGTCGTCCATGGTCTCGCGTTCAGCCTTATGCTTTGGTTCATCCGTCAATTCAAGCCAGCGAAGAATCAAGGCTTGCTCAGTTGCGTGAATCAACGTAAGGAGTTTCTCCTGGTCCAATTCCCACATCGTTTTTTCGTACGCCGTTTGCCACGACGAAATCTCGGGTGACTTGGGCTGTACGGAACCTGGTTGAAGGGACGGCTGGTTCTCGGACACGTAGCACCTCAAATCAAATCGCCGGGCTAGAAGCGTACTGAGGTCTAACCCGTTTCGTCTTGCGAAACGGGGCCAGTCGGAAAGAGAATCTGAGCCGCCTGTAATCCCGGATTGGGATGGCTGGAAGGCTTTAGCTTAGGAGAGGCACGGGAAGAAATCTGTTCACTTCTGCACACATTTGCAGCGACTGTCGCTGGATTGGGCATCGAGTGCTGCCGGCACTCCGCAAACTGTTTTGTAAATGGCAATTCTGCGAGCTTATCCGTCGTGAAGAACCACACTGAGGAGTGAACTATAAATTTCCAGCCCGCCGTTGTACTTGATCAGGCCCAGCTTGCGGAATTTGTTCATGAAGAAATTCACGCGCGAACGCGTGGTGCCGACCATCTCGGCCAGCATTTCCTGCGAAATCTTCGGCAGCACTTTTTCCGATGTATCTTCCTTGCCGTAACGCGCCAAAAGCAACAGCGCCCGCGCCAGCCGTTTCTCGCTCGAATTGAAGAGCTGATCCACCAGATCTTCTTCCACGCGAATGTTGCGCGAAAGCATGTGCGTGATAAACCGATCCGAAAATGCGTGCTCGGCATGAAGCACGCGGCTCATTTCTTTCTTGTCGATGATCAGCACCGTCGTTGCAGTCACCGCCGTCGCCGTCCCAATGCGCAGCGGCTGGCCCGCCAGGCATCCTTCTCCGAAAAAATCACCTTGCCCCAGCACGGCCACCACCGCTTCCTTGCCGCGCTGGTTCACCACAGACAGCCTCACGCCGCCTTTCTGGATGTACAGCACCGTCTTGCCAGAATCGCCCTGCGAAAAAATTGTTTCCTTGCGCTTGAACTCGACCATTTTCCGCGCTACGCCCGCCGACTCGAGGAACTCCTGCGCGTCGAACGGCTTTTTGCCGTTGGCCTTTTCACGTCGTCTGGAAGATATGGGCTTGGTACGCATACGTACGGATTTCTGCATCGTAGCACGTCTGTATCGCGCTGCATCCTATACATCAAAGTGTTCACTAGTGAACAGACGCGCTTGTTCCATTCCTCTACGCTTCAATCGTGTGCATGAAGTTGAAGAACCGTCGCACGTACGTCGTCGCCGTCGTCCTGTGGCTTCTAAATGTTTTTGACTTGTTCCACTCGTTCTCGCACCTGCGCGTCGGGGGCTAGTTCCCCGCGCAGAAGGTTTTCGTATCGGAAAGTACCGCAATGGAGGCATCACTCATGACAGCATTCCGCAATATCAGCACCGCAGCGTTGCTCGTAATCTTCGGCGCCGCGGTCCCGGCCTTCGCGCAGGATCGCCCCGAAGAGTCAAAACCCGCGCAACACGAAGAGGCCAAGCCCGCGCAGCATGAAGAGCAGGCCAAGCCCACCCAACAAGAAGAAGCCAAGCCGACTCAACACGAAGATGCCGCGAAACCAGCCCGGCAGGAGGAGCAACCCAAACCCGAAAAGCAGGCCGCCGCAAAACCGGTACAGCACGCACAGACCAAGCCCGCTCCGCACACGGCCAAACCGGCCGCACAGGAAGATAAAGCTACGGCTGAAAAGCAACCCGCGGCAAAGACGCCGCAGCCAGCTCATGCCTCGAAGCAAACTCCCGCGGCTCGGCCGGTGAAGCAGGAACAACAACCCGCAGCGAAGAAACAAGAAGACTCAAAACAAGTAGCGCAACAACATCAACGGGGCGCAGCGCCGCAGCGCACCGAAGAAGCCCAGCAGCGCCAACATTCCGAACCGGCTTTGCGCCTGAGCTCGCGCGGCTCCGGACGCATTCCCGACGATCGCTTCCGCTCCAACTTCGGCAGCGAACACGTCTTCGTCATCGGCAGCCCCCAGATCGAAGGCGGCTACTCGCGTTTTCAATATGGCGGCTACTATTTCGGATTCGTGCAGCCCTGGCCCGTCGCCTGGTATTACACCGACGACGTGTACGTGGACTTCATCGACGGCGGCTACTATCTCTACAATCCGTACTATCCCGGATCGCGCGTCATGATCAGCGTCGTCCTCTAGTCCATTTCTTCTTACCCGTCGCCGGCGTTCCGCAATTCGCGGACGCCGGCGTCGCATTCCTGAGGTGACTGACGTGGATGAATCCAAGCGCATGGCCGTCGATTTCTTGGAAAAAGAAATCAAAACCTACATCGCGCTCGCTCTGTTTTTCTCCAAAGAAGGTTTCAAAGAAAACATTCTGGTCGGCAATACAAGAACCACGATCAACGCCAATTACTACAAAGACCGCATGCGCGAAGCCCGCAAACTCGTCACCGAACTTCGTAAGCCGATCTGACCCACCCGCGCGCTAAGTCCTGATAAGTCGCGTTACCGAAGAGGCGAAGTAACACTTTATTTGTCCGCTAACGGCGTTTAGCAGTCCTTGGTCAGGTCTGACCCTTGATTTGCATTGTGCCCGCCTCGGGTAGTAGATTCTTGTTCGACGAACAAGCAATCGCGAGCGCGATGCTGCTAGCCAAGCGGGTAAAGTCCGCCTGAGCGCGGCAGACTTACCGGGGAGCATTCGCGGTAGCGACGATCTTGCTGGACACCAGGTCAACGACCACAATTTTGTTCGACGTCCGGGCGGCGAAGTTCTTGAGGGTACTTCGGATCGCCTTGACGCTACCGATTACAGTGAGCAACTTATTACCGTCCCGAGGAATTCTCTCGTACAAGATATAGTAGCGTGGCATACCATTTTCACTCCCTGATCCAACGTATACGTCCAGACGCCGAAAATGGCAATATGGCCTTCTTTTGAGGACTTCCGCAGCGCGATTCATCGAGCCTGCGTCCCTGTGCCTGATTAGTTGTGCCGGTTCAAACGGTCGATGCAACACCATCTAATCAGCAGTTCCACCGATACTTGCCTGAAAGAACCGATCTGTTTGACTGACTCGGCCAAAAACCTAGCCAGGGTAACGTTCCGGCTGATCTAAC
>DATNNE010000022.1:0-99533 GCA_035601995.1 Terriglobales bacterium | reverse complement strand
GGGCTGCGGTAGGCGTCGGACCGTTATCGATCATGGAGGTCGGCGGAACGGACGGCCGCTGGCAATTCCTTGTCGCTGGTGACGCGATCACGCAGGCGGGAGAAACCAGCCAACACGCCAGCTCGGGAGATGTTGTGTTGTCACCAGCCGCGTGGATGCATATGCAATCGCACTGCACCGGAGATGTTCTGCCATCCGGTCATGTCAAGCTGCGCGATGTGAACGAACCTGTGCCGGTGGTTCCTCTCGCTTCCTCGCCAGATCAGCTTTCTGTTTCCACGCTGCAGTCCTACGTGCTTCCGGTTGTGGTGAACCGTCTGCGCGCGGGACAGGGCGCATGGCTCGCCGAGTTTCGCAACGTCACTGTTCTGTTCATTCATTTGACTAATTTGGAGGGTGGGAAGTCTGACCTTTGCTCGAGTCTGCATATTGCGGTGGGCAAAATGCAGGAGGTTTTGTCGCGGCATGAGGGCAGTGTGTACCAGTTTCTGATGGACGACAAAGGCGTGGCCTTGATCGGTGCCTTCGGCTTAGCACCGCCAGCTCACGAAGACGATCCTTCGCGCGCGGTGCGATCCGCGCTTGCCATCCAGAGCGAATTGCAGCGCATCGGTATGCGCGTTTCGATTGGAATCAGCACGGGGCGGGCATTTTGCGGCGTCGTGGGCAGCGAAACCCGCCGGCAGTATACGGCTGTCGGAACCGTGATGAATATGTCCGCACGCCTGATGCAGGCCGCCGCCGGCCGCGTGCTCTGCGATCAAGCCACGTTCCGAGCCTCGCAAGCGCATCCTGGCTTGAGCTTTGAGTCGCTTGGAGAAATCAAGGTCAAAGGCAGATCCGAACCACTCGCCGTCTACGTTCCGATGAAGGCAGAAGCTCGGGAAGAAAGCGGAGTAGTTGGCCGGGAAGCTGAGCGTGGCGTGCTCACGCGTTCGCTGGGATCGCTGGTGCAAGAGGGGCGAGGTGGCGTCATTGTTCTCGAAGGTGAACCGGGAATAGGAAAGTCGCGCCTCGTCGAATATCTGCTTGAAAAAGCTCGAAAGTTGAACGTAGCCTGCCTGCAGGGCGCAGGCGATGCGGTCGAGAGTTCATCCGCCTATCACGCGTGGCAAGCTGTGTTTCGAAGCCTGTTCCGTGTCGACCCGTTAGCGAATGCGGAGACCCAGGCGCTACGCATCACAACTGCGCTGCAGCCACAGCCAGATCTTCTCGAATTAGTGCCGCTGTTGGCCGCAGTCCTGCCGCTCAGTTTTCCGGACAATGAAGTAACCGCGCAAATGACCGGCAAGGTGCGAGCTGAGAATACGCAGAAGTTGCTGTTGCAACTGCTCACGCGATCGGCTACTTCCGCACCCCATCTGCTGGTTCTCGAAGACGCACACTGGCTGGATCCATCCTCTCTCACCCTGGCTACGCTGATCACGCAACAGACGCAGCCATTGCTGGTGGTCATTACTACGCGGCCCTTTCCGGATCCCGTGCCGCCGGAAGTCGAACAAATAAGAACAGCGGCGGGGCAACAATATTTGAGATTAGATTCGCTGGCGCTCGATGACGCGCTGGAGATTGCGCGGCAGCGCCTGGGAGTCAAGTCTCTGCCACGATCGGTAAAGGACTTTCTCGAAAGCCGCGCTGGAGGCCAGCCTTTCTTCGTTCAGGAACTAGCCTACGCCTTGCGGGACGCCGGCCTCATCCAGATTACCCGGAGCGAGTGCCGGGTTTGTGAGGGCTTGTTAGATTCCGCTGAAGGCCTGGAGCGAGCCTTCGGCGCGCTCAACATCCCGAACACCATCCAGGGAGTCATTACCAGCCGGGTCGATCGCCTGCCTTCACCCCAGCAACTCACGCTCAAAGTCGCCAGTGTCATCGGCAGAAGCTTTGCGCTGTTTGTGCTGCAGAATGTATATCCCATGCCGGGGGAGAGTCCGGACATTCCGTCACATTTGGAACATCTGGAAAAAGTCGACCTCACGCGCCGGGTCCCTTCCCCGGACCCGACCGAGGAATTCAAACACGCTCTCATTCAGGAAGTCGTGTACATCTCCGTCTCCTTTGCCAATCGGCGGGAGCTTCACCAAGCGATTGCGGAGTGGTATGAAAAGCAGCATCAGCAGGACCTGGAGGCCTACTATCCGCTTCTGGCTTACCACTGGCGTCACGCCGAAGTGATCCCCAAAGCCATGGATTACGCCATAAGAAGCGGAGCGCAGGCGCTGGACAATTTTGCTAACCAGGAAGCGATCCGGTTTTTGCGGGACGCGCTCGAGCTGTCTGAACAGGGCGGCGTAACGGCCCGCGGAGAGACAGATTCGCAGCTGGCTTTGTGTCGGCTTTGGCTAGGGAGGGCGCAAGTGAACCTCTCCAATTACGGCGATGCGCGGTCGAATCTGGAGCGTGGGCTCGCTGCCCTCCGGCAACCGGCTCCTCGATCCATGGTGAATGCCAGCCGCGTTCTCTTGGGCGAAACGGTGCGGCAGTTCGTATATCGTCTCTGGCCGACCCGTTATTTAGGCAAGAACGCGCGGGACCGAAAGATGCTGTTGGAGGCAGCTAGAGCCTACCAGGGACTGATGGAGATTTATTACGTTGAGAATGCCCCCGTGCCGACGCTAGTCGCGTCCATGAAGTCACTGAATCTAGCTGAATCAGCCGGCCCGTCGCCGGAGTTGGCACGAGGATATGCTTCGCTGGGAGCGATCTTAGGGTTTATTCCCTGGCACAGCGCCGCCGCCGCGTATTGCCAGCGCGCGCTGGAAACCGCCGAGGCAGTGAACGACTTGTCGGCCGTCAGCTGGGTCCTGCTCTGCAAAGGCATCTACGAATCTGGCTTGGGGAAGTGGGACGAAGCCGCCAGCGCCTTCCAGAGGATGGCGCGAATCAGCGGTCAGCTCGGAGATGCCAGAAGCCTGAGCGACGCCAATCAGTGCCAGGTTATGCTGCATTACTTCGGCGGGGACTTCGCGGCTGCGGTTCGGGAGGCGGAAGAACTTTACGCCTTCATGCTGAAACGCAACGACCCGCGATTGCAAGCCGAGGCCTTGCGCTGGAAGGCCTACGGCCTCCTGGCATTGGGAAAGACAGATACGCTGCCCACATGCCTGGCAGACCTCGCCAAGTTGCGCGCGAGTGAGAAGAGCGGAGGCCTCCTGAATACGGCAGATGTTTTTGCTTTGCGCGCGAGCCTGCACCTTCGTGTCCGGGAATATTCTCAAGCGCGCGAAGCGGTTGAGGAAGCTGCTACTCGACTCGCGAAGATTTCCAACACCTCGCATGAACTGATCCTGGAACGCGCCACCGTGGCGGGCGTCTACCTAAGCCTTTGGGAACGGATAGAGTCCAAAGAATGGAACGCACCGAGCCCGAGAGCGCTGACGCAATGCCGTGACGGAGCAAAAAGGGCGTGCGGCGCGCTGCGCAGCTTCACCCGCGTTTTTCCGATTGGCCAGCCCATGACCTGGTTACGGTTGGGGCAGTACCGGCATCTGGCTGGGGACGCTGCCAAAGCTGAAGCTGCCTGGGCACGAGGCGTAACCGCCGCCCGCGAACTTAAAATGCCATATCCGGAAGGATTAATTGAATTCGAGATGGGACGCAGCGCGTCGGGCAACGGCAGTCGACGCGAGCATTTACAACGTGCGTACGAAATATTTCGCGCCCTTGGCGCGGCCTATGATCTTGGGCTCGTCGAGACCGCCCTGCGCCAAACAGGCGTAGCGCTTGACGTCACATAGCGCGAGTGGTAGCATCCGTTTCCACTTCATAGCCGTTCATGAATGGGCCTTGATGGCGCGCCACAACGAAGGGCTGGCAGCTCAGTCTTCGCTTCTTCACGACGACCAACTGCAAAAGTTGGTGGGCGGCTCGTGCGCTCGAATCCAAACCGAATTAACTCGCCGCGCTCCGTTCCTGGGCGAACAGGTTCGCGGCTGGATGGCGCATCTGTCTCCTACAGGCGTGGCGCCGGATTATTTTCTGCAGCCGCGCATGTTTCCCATCCTGCGTTTGCCTTTGTGGGCCGCCAAAAGCTTAACAGCCGAACCCGACGGCGATTTCCTGGCTGATGTGATTTATTCCACGGTCAACGGCTACTACTACATCCGCCTGCTCGACAACCTCATGGATGGTCACGGGACGATCGAGTTGAAAATCCTGCCGGCAACAGCTTTTTTCCATACTGAATTTCAAGCGACGTATCAGAAATATTTCGACGCCGCCCACCCTTTCTGGGAGGTGTTCCGCTCGGCGTGGTTTTCCGCTAGCGACGCGGTCACGCACGAATTCAATCTGGACCGCATCCGAGAAGCGGAATTCGAGCGGATTACGGTGGCCAAACTCGCAGGCGTCAGAATTCCGCTGGCGGCTGTAGGCTTCCGCTACGGGACTGGTCAGGGCATGCAACGCTGGGAAAACTTTGCGCTGGCGCTAGCGCGATGGTCACAGATGGAAGACGATTTGTTCGACTGGCATCAGGATCTGTGTCATGGCAAAACGTCCTACTTCCTGTCCGAGGCCAACCGTTGCAAAGGTTTTGACACGGTAGACGCCTGGGTGATCCACGAGGGATTTCACCAGGGAGTAGAAACTTTACAGCGGGAGTTGTCCGCTTTGCGCGATCTGCTACCACCGCTACATAGTCCCGACGTCGCTAGCTATCTCGACCTGCGGGAAACAATGTTAGAGGGCCAGAAGACCCAAATCGGCGAAGCTTTTCGAGTTCTGGAGACTGTGGCCATCGTCACAGAAGCACCCAGGGCTCAGACTTCTGATTAAATTCACAGCTTGCAGCAAACGAAAAAAAGGAGCGAATATGACCGTACAGGAACTTTTCGAAAAAGCTCTTCACAACTCGAAGTTCTGGAAAGAGCTCAGCCAAGATCCCGCCAAGGCTTTAGCAACTGCGGGACTGAAAGCGACTCCGGGTCAAGTAGCGGCTCTAAAGCAGCTGAATTATAAAGCGCTCGACGAAGTGGCTACAGCGTTTGGCGCCCACGGCACAGGCATTACTTAAATTTAGTGCCGCAGTATCGAATCGGCGAATCTCACGGTTAGCGGGTCGGCAACGGGCCCTCGCTGCGGTTCGCCCTTTATCCACCAGAGCGCAGCGAAACCATGATCTTCAATTTCTTCAACTTGTTCTTCGACAGCCATGGTTTTGAAATGGTGGCCGCGATTATTGGTTCGCTGCTCTGGGTGCTGGCCTACATTTTGATGGCCCTCAAAGGCTATAAGGATCAAACTTACGGCCTGCCCCTGGTGGCCATCACGCTGAATTTCTCCTGGGAGTTCATCTACGTTTTCTACTACCCGCCTGACAACCACATGGTTATGTTGTTGCGGATCGCATGGCTGGTGTTCGACGTGTTCAATGTATGGCTGCTGTTCCGGTTCGGCAAGGCGGTTCAGAGCGTCCCAGAAATTCGCCAGCACTTCTATTCCGTGGTGTTGTTCACTTTCGCGCTTGCGTATCTGGGCGAGATGGCGCTGCATCATCGCTTAGCCGACAGTGGTGGCGACGCGTCCGCTTACTCAATTAACTTCATCATGAGCGTTCTGTTCGTATTCATGTATTTCAATCGTCGCGATCTAAGGGGACTTTCCTACGGGGCCGCGTGGGCAAAAATGGTGGGAACTGGCATCATGGCTCTGGCTACGTTTCTTGCCTTCCTGCGCCAAGGAGGCACTCATTATTTGCTGGACTATTTGTTTGTCTGCATCTTTTTGTTCGATGTGATCTACATTTACCTTCTGCACAAGGCAGGAGGCCGCGCGCCAGGTCTCGCTGCAACGGCTTCTGCCAGGTCCTAGCTCGTCAGTCCGATATCTTTGCAGAGTTCGATGAAGCGCGGCTCTTCGCGCAGATTGTCAAAGGCCGGCCGGACTTTCAGCCAAACCAGATCTGCGGCACGCGCCTGGCGGCCTTGATCGAGGTAATCGAGAGCCTCTTTTTTTTCTCCCAATCCTAACGCCACTAGCGCAAATAGCACGGGAGAAACGTAAGTCGACAGGCTTCGCTGGCGCAGCTCCTCTAGAATCTTAGTCGCCTCCTCGGGTTCACCAGCTTGCGAGTAAACCCATCCGAGAAGAGCTACGGATTCCGTACTGCGTGCGTTCAATTCGGCAGAAATCTGCAATTCCCGGATGGCCTCAGTGAACATTCCTTTCAGCGCATATGCCTGCCCCAGGAAAAAGTGGGCCATGCCAAAGTTCTTGTCCATGGCAATGACTTTGGCGAATTCCTCGATCGCGTCGTCGGGCCGTCGCTCCAGCAAAAGGTCCAGCGCCCACGTCGTGCCAATGACCAGCGAAAGCGGCTCGAGTTCACGGGCCAACTGAAGTTCCCGGCGAGACTCCTCGAAGCGCGCCTGCGGCAGGAGGCAACTTGTCGCATACCAATGGTGAGCCGTGGCGTATCTTGGACTGCTCTCAATAGCCCGATGAAAGTGGCGTTCAGCGCTCTCCCAGTTCCAGTCATAAATCGCCTCCGCACATCCCAGAGAGGTTTGCGCCTCGGCAAGTTTGGGGTCGATCGCCAAAGCTTTGCGCGCCGATTCTTTGACCAACGGAATCACCGCCTCGGGGGCCTCGGCGCCGTAAATTGCCAGCGCCATGTGCGCATCCGCAATACCGGCGAGCGCGGGAGCAAAACTGTTATCCAAGGCGATGGCATTACCGAAACATTCGATAGCCTTTCTGAGATCCTGTGCTGTCCTCTTATTCCAGAAGAAACGTCCTTGCAGATAAAGATTGTAGGCCTCAGGACTGATCACGCGTCGCACGGGAATCGCCACGGGCTTGCGGTTCAAAGCAGGTTCCAAACTTGAGACAACCGCTTGTGCGATCTCATCCTGCAAAGCAAACAGGTCACTCAATTCCCGATCATATTTTCCTGACCATAGTTGGAACCCGTCGGCCACGTCTACCAACTGTCCGGTAATGCGGACGCGGTTACCGGATCGCTGTACGCTGCCTTCAAGTATCGAGCTGACTGCCAATTCTCTGCCAATTTCTCGCACGTCCAGCGCCTTTTCCCGGAAACGAAACGAGGAACTGCGGGCGGCAACTCGCAAATCACTCATGTTGCTCAACAGATTAATAAGTTCCTCGGTCAAACCATCGCTGAAATATTCGTTGTCCGGATCCCGCGTCAGGTTGCGGAAGGGCAACACGGCGATGGAAGATCTCGCTGGGGACACCGCAGCTACAGTCGCCAGACCCATCTGACTGAATCCGGCCTCACTGCTCAACTTAAGCAGATCGGCGCGAACCTCTTGCGCATTGCGATATCGTTCGCTCTCGTTCTTGCTCAACATTTTCCGCAAGATCGCCAGCCAAGGCTCGGGCACTGGGGGCAGTGAGCCGTCGATCGCGGGGAACACGTCAGAGAGAATTGAACTGGCGGTCTCGACGGCGGTTCTTTTCACAAACGGATGAATCCCGGTCAACATCTCACATAAGACGATCCCAAATGAAAATACATCCGATGCGGTCCCGAGCGGAATACCACGAAGCTGCTCAGGCGACATGTAGGTCAACGTTCCCACAAGCGTGCCGGTACGGGTAAGGCCGTCTTGCGCCAGGGTGACGGCGTCGGCGGGATACGATGCACCGGACTCCGCCGGCTTGGCCAACCCGAAATCCAGCAACTTCACCTGACCTTCGTCGGTAATGAAAATGTTCGAGGGCTTAAGGTCACGGTGCACAATGCCGCGACCATGGGCTGCCGCTAGCGCGTCTGCGATTTGAAATGCAAACTGGTAAACCCGGTTCGTCTCGATCGCCCCGTGGGAAAGCGTCTGCTGCAGATCTTGTCCTCGCAGCAGCTCGGTGACGATAAAGTACTGCCCTTGCGATTCGCCGATCTCATGCACGGTGCAGATGTGAGGATGGTTCAGCGCGGAAGCCATTCGCGCCTCGCGCTGGAATCGTTCAATCGCTTCGGGTTTGCGCGCACGTTCCGGGCTCAGAAACTTCAAGGCGACATGCCGCTGAAGGTTCACATCCTCAGCTTCATACACTTCGCCCATGCCACCCCTGCCCAGCACGCGCAGGATGCGGTAGTGGGTGACCGTGCTGCCAACCATGAAAAGCCTCCCGCGCGGCCCATCGCAGGCGTCGCACGAATCCGAGTCAACGCGCCCGCGACGGATCGCAGTTCTATTTCAAGCCTTCCACCAGGTAGAGATCAGAAAGGAGACGACGATAGCCGTATGCGTAAGCCGTGCCATCGGGCGAGGGGAGGATCGGCCCGACGTACTCTACGCCTGCGGGATCAGGAGGCATCAGTTGCTTCCAGAGGGTCCGCTGGCCGCTGGCGATATCCAGCCGGAAAATCTTTGCCGGCAACTCACCACCGCGGTAGATGTATAGCGAATGGCCGTCGGCACTCCACGCGACGGGCGCTTCTCCGGGCAGCAGACCGGGAATCGGCCTAGGCTCGCCTTTGGCAACGGGAAAGAGATAGCCCTTTTCGTCAGGGCCAACCGCGGCAACGAACTGCCCGTCGGGCGACAAGGCAAACGAGAGACCGTTGGTTCCTTCCGGACTGATGGCATCCATCTTGTTCGTACTGATGTCCTGAACATAAAGTCGGACGCCATGATTCGATTCTGTTCCAGACAATAGAACTCGAGTTGCGTCCGGAAACCATTGCGCTTTGCTGTGAATAATTCCGTGACCGTCTAACTGCTTCGGCTCTCCCGGTCCAGTGGGCAGAAGAAAGAGGTCAGTCTGGTTGTCGCCGCGGCTCGAAAGAGCCCATTTTCCATCGGGAGACAGCGCCAGCGATTGCCCGTCTCCCAGTCGAACCGCTGGTGAGCCATCGGTCTTTCGTAGATAAACGGCGTAGCTTGGTCCGCCGGCTTCCCCTTCTTCACGGAATAAGAGCGTCTTGCCGTCGTCCGAGAGAGTGACCGGATAGGACCAATCCAACCAGGTGAAGTCACGTTCTGTCGCATCCCTAGCGGTGCGGACGATGAGTCCGCGTCTCCAGTAGTCTCGCGCCAGCAAGACTCGGCCATCGGGCAACGCGTCTTGCAGAGTCAGGTCAGCGGGTACTCGAGCAACCAACCGCTTCTTCCCAGACAAACTGACCGAATAGAGCGCGCGATCGATTCCCAGTTGGGTTGCCGTAAACCAGATTTCGTCTCCATCTGGCGACCATGCTAAGCCGATGGCACCGCCTTCGTAAGGCTCGGTCACGGTCCGTTTCTTCCCGGCCATGTCGACGACCGACACGCCGGCGATCGAATCACCCTGAATGGGATGATCCAGAAAGGCAATCATGTCGCCGTGGCGAGAGATGCGAGGATGGCTGATCCAGCCGCCAGTCTCGTAAAGCACTTTCCCCACCGGATACTCAAGACGATTGCGCCCGGCAACGTCGCGCACGACGGCAAGCTGAGTGCCGTCGGGAGACCAATCGGCCCACTGCACGTTCTCCAGCACTTCGCGGGGAGCACCGCCAACCAATGGCATGCGGGCCAGGGTTCCGCTGTGAACCTGCGATGTGGTCTGCTGGCTGTCCAGCAAAAGCGCCATTTCCCCAGTGGAAGAAATCGCCAAAATCTCTGCGCCGGGAACTCCGATGGGACGCGACTCGGGGGTGCCAAAACGCGTGGTAAAGACCTCTACCGGCGCGCCCTCCCACGCGGCGCTGTAGACCACAGTTTGTCCATCCGGAGCGAACCGGGCCATGCGGATCGTGCCGCGGCGATAAGTCAGAAGATGATACGAAGCGGAGTTTATGGGACCGCTGCGTCGGACGAGGAAGAACGCCATCACTACCATGGCAAGGAGCGCGACCCCGGCCACAGCTAGTGCCCGATGGTACCGGCCAGCAGGAACCACTCTTGCCGCAGGGGAGGAGTCGGATTTCGCGGGAGCGGATGCAGTCTGTTTCGCGCCGGTCTCGACCTCGGCTACGTTGGTGGACAGCCGAGACGAATCCAATCCGCGTTTGAGACGCTTCAGATCGCCGCGAATCTCGGCGGCACTTTGATATCGCAATTCAACATCTTTTTCCAGGGCCTTGCTGATAATGCGTTCCAGTTCCGCCGGCAGATCAGGATTCAGGCGGATGGGAGCGGTGGGAGCGCGGTTGAGGATCGCTTCTGTGATGACGCCCGAAGTGTCTCCGCGAAAAGGCAGGACTCCCGTTGCCATTTCGTACAGCACAACGCCAAACGAAAACAGGTCCGTTCCCGGCCCGAGTTCCCTGCCGCGCACCTGCTCGGGCGACATGTATGCCAAAGTTCCCAGCGCTGTTCCCGGGCTGGTCAGGTGCAGCGCCGCCGCATCGGCCATGGTTTGAGAATCGCCGCTGACCGACTTGCCCGCGTCGGTGATTTTGGCCAGGCCGAAGTCCAGAATCTTGGCGTGCCCACGTTTGGACACAAAGATGTTCGCCGGCTTGATGTCCCGGTGGACAATCCCCTTGGCGTGCGCCGCATCCAGTGCGTCGGTGACTTCGATCGCGACTGAGAGCAGGCGCTCGATCTCAAGCGGGCGACCGTTGATCAGATGCTTGAGCGTGGACCCGTCGAGATACTCCATCGCAATGAAGGACTTGCCTTCATGCTTTCCGATTTCGTAGATGGTGCAGATGTTGGGGTGATTCAGGGCGGACGCGGCTCGCGCCTCGCGTCGAAAGCGTTCCAGTGTTTGCTCGTCGTGAGCTACTTCCTCGGGCAGGAATTTCAGGGCTACGAAACGGCCGAGTTCCGTGTCCTCAGCTCTGAAGACGACTCCCATGCCACCACCGCCAAGTTTCTCCAGGATGCGGTAGTGCGAGATAGTCTGGCCGATCATTGGTTAGAGGACAAGAATTCGGGACAACTCCCAAGAGTAAGCATGTTAGAGGGAAGGAGGAAAACAGTCAAAGCCTTTGAACAGAAACCGATTTCAAGCTATCCGTGTGAACCCGGCTCTCACTCCGGTTGAATAGCCACAGCAACAGTACGACCGCAAATAGCGCCAACGAAAAGAAGACGACGCCACCATGCCGGTGCAAGTTGCCATGCAAGAATCCAGGATCGACGCGAGTCCCGAGCATCGAGATAGTGAAGATTCGAATCCCATTCTTGGCGATCGACAGCGGAATCGCGGCCAAGACCACAACGGCCTTCCGCCAAAAGGATCGCAAAAAAAGCTGCGCCAGCACCATGCTGGTGACGATCAACATAAGACTGGATCGCAAACTGCTGCACTCTTGAGCGACCTCAAGGTTCAGTCCCGGGATTGAGAGCATCACGCCATCTTGAGTGTTTGGGATTCCCAAGGCCGAAAACAGAAAACTGGCAGAGATGGCAGAGCCATGTTGCCAGATGGACAAGATCTTTTCTAACATTGGTGCAGAAATCGGAACCAGCCAAAACAAAAAGCAAAGAGGAAACAGAAACAGCCGGGCGATGCGAGACCCAAAACACAGCACAAAAGACCCGATCCACCAGATCACGAGTGCAATCATGCTGACAGAAAGTTGCACATCAGTCTGCGCGACGGCGCGAGAGAAGCCGCAGACGAGGATGGCGATGACCAATAGGAATGAACCAAGTCTCACGGCTGGTTCTGTGGCGGGTTTCAATAAGGCTCGCTCGGAAAAGATCAACGACGCGCTAATCGGCACGATCAAGAGTAGGTGGGTGTATTCATCGACACGCAGCGCCAGCGCAAACGTGCTGAATAGCGGGCGCCAGCCTACAACCAGTGACACTGCGCACAGCAGCGCAAACAGTACAGATGGAGATATCTTCGCCATTGTGCCTGCGCCTGTTGACATGGAAGTGGTCAAGACATCACTCCGACATGCGCTGACGTGCGTCCGAGTGGCCAATCGGCGTTGGGCGATCCAGACAGATCGGCCGCCAAGGCTAAGAATATTCTAGCGTGATCCGGATCACAGACCTCGGTGTCGTCGAAGCAGATACTTTGCAGTTGAAAGGCAATCATCAATGCTTCAGGTTTCCCACCTCTTGCATGCGCTGGCTGCGGTTTACGGCGCCGTCGGCTTAGTAGTGCTCCGGCGACTTTTCGAGCCGAGCTGCCGGGTTTGTGCGCACCGGCATTCTTGCCCAAACCGCGGAGGAAATCACCCCTCCGAGGCGGCGAGCTTAACCTGCATAGGCAATTGATATGGTAAACCACCGCTGCGACTCGTTCGCGAACTAAGGTAATAGCGGGAAGAATCGTCAACTGGAGATTGAAACGGTGTATTTCTCGGGCTGCCGGTCGAAGGCCTGCTTGCATCCGGCACAGCAGAAGTAAATCTCGCTTCCATTCCGACCTGACTTGTGCTTCGCTCCGTCGATATTCACAACCATGCCGCAGACGGGGTCCCTGGCTTCCGAGTTCTGCGGCGGCTGCGGAACTGACTGGTTCACAATCGGCATTGCGCTTTGGTTGCGCTTCACCACTGCCTCTGCTTGAGCACCTTTTAACTGGATAATTTCGGCGAGAATACTTACCGCGATCTCTTCGGGAGAGGCCGCGCCAATGTCGAGGCCTGCAGGTGCCCGAATCTGGCCCACGCGCTCAGAGGGCACTCCAGATTCGCGCAAGTATTCGAGGACCTTCTGCGCCTTGACTTTGCTGGCCACGAAAGCGACATACCCTGCGGCGGTCCGGGCCGCCTGTTCAAGCGCTTCCTCGTCATCTTCTCCCTGGGTTGACACCACGGCAAAAGTCTCGCGGCCAATTTTGAGTTCGCCCACGTTTAACTCCGTCCGTAGCAAGTCCGCGTCTGGAAACTGCTCCCGGTCCGCTCCAGGCGCAACTACGGAGATCCTGTAGCCAATGGCCTTGCCCAGCCGGGCCAGCGTCTGCGCGATCGGAGACCGACCAAAAATTAGAATGTGCGGCTTCGGCAGAACGGGTTCGATGTAGATATCC
This sequence comes from Terriglobales bacterium, assembly GCA_035601995.1. Lineage (GTDB taxonomy): Bacteria > Acidobacteriota > Terriglobia > Terriglobales > Acidobacteriaceae > JABDBE01. Next base: position 86,645 of record DATNNE010000022.1, on the reverse strand, counting down.
AACGTACCTCCGCTATGGCAAGTCATGGTGTAATCGACGATCCCATCTTCCGGCACAGCCGTGGGACTGATTCGCACCAAGCGTGGCTGTCCATCGGCGAGCGCTTTCAGCGCTTCCTTGATCACCACCGGTTGCGCGCAACCGCCGCCGATCCAGCCCCACATTTTTCCGTCGGCGAAAATGATCGCCTTGTCGCCTGGCTTGCCTGAAATGGGGGCCTGGAAGCGCACGACCGAGGCCGTGACGAACGGCTCGCCCTTGGCCAGCAACTCCGCCGCTTTGTTTAGGAACCGATCGAACATGGATGGCCCACCCTATAGATGCTTCTCCAGCGCCAGCAGGCTCTCCAGGTTGTGACATGGAGCGAACAAATCAATGTGCGGCAACGCAGCACTCATCCCGCTGGTAATTGGCTGGTACTCTTTCAACCCGAGCAGCGGGTTCAACCAAATGATCCTGCGGACCCGCCGTTTCACTGCGCCCAATTCCGCCGCCAGCACGCCGGCATCTCCCGTGTCCCAACCGTCGCTCAGAATCACAAACAAAGTATCACTCGACCGCAGCTTTCTGCGATGAATCTGGTTGAACTCACGAAGCGATCCACCGATGCTGGTGCCGCCAGACCACCCCGCAGGCCGCTGCGAGAGGGCTTGCAGCGCGTCCTGCAGCCGTTGGGCGCGAAACAGGCTCGTGATCTCGACCAGCCCTGTGCTGAACAGAAAAGTATCCACGCGCCGGAAGTGCTTTTGCAGCGTGTACAGAAACTTCACCAGGAATAGGCTGTAGGGGCTCATCGAGCCGCTGATGTCGAGCAAGGTCACAAGCCGATGCGGGCGCGGCTTCCGTTCCCGGTATCGCAAGTTCATGGGTTCACCGCCGTGGCTGATGCTGCGACGAATTGTCTTTCGCAGGTCCACCTGCCCTCGCGAACCGGTTCGTCGTTTGCGCGCCAGTCGCCGGCTCATTTGCTTGAACAGGCGAATCGAAATCTGCTCCAGCGTTGCCAGGTCGCTAAGGGGCACAGCGGGAAAATCCGCCTTGGTAAGCCGTTCATGGGCGCTCGCGCCAGTGACCGTCTGTGCGCCGTCTTCCTCCGAGGAAACATCTTCCCCGGCGCCCATTGACATCAGAGAAGCGGGGTTTCGTTCACTTACGCGAGAACTGATTTCCTTTCGGGGAGGTCTCCTGTGGCTCGACTGCGGCTCGACTGCCGACTCTCGCCAAAACATCTGAAAACATTCCTCGAATAGATCCCAATCGTCTTTCGACCCGCACAGTATCGACCGCAAGCCGAACTTCAGCTCTTCCGATCGCACACCAAGGGCTGCAGCCGCATCGAGCGCGCCAAGAGTTTCCTGAACGCCAACCGAGAGACCTTTCTCGCGAGCAAACCGACAGAACTCGACAATTACTCTGACCGCATCGCTCGATTGTCCTGTCGGCCCGAGCACTAAACTCCTCCCATCGACTCGGCGAGAATTTTATCGATCCCGGCGCTTCTAATCTTTGAACTGTCCTCGACCGACTTAGCGATACAACCCAGAGTCTGTTCGATCGCTTCCTCATCCAGTTGCGATTTTCCCAGTGCCTGCAAAGCTTCTGCGCAATCCAAAGTTTCTGCTACTCCGGGGGGCTTACTCAAATTGAGCTGCCTCACCGACTGTACGTATCCCACGACTTGCCGCGCCAACTTTTCTTCGATGCGCGGCAGTCTGGTGCGTACAATCTTCATTTCTTTCTCCAGACTCGGATAGTCAATCCACTGGTAAAGGCATCTTCGCTTGAGAGCATCGCCCAATTCCCGGCTGCGGTTCGAGGTCAGGACGATGTAAGGCACATGCTTGGCACGAACAGTACCCATCTCCGGAATGGTGATCTGGTAATCGGAAAGCAACTCCAGCAGAAACGCCTCAAACGCCTCGTCCGCACGATCGATTTCGTCGATCAGCAGTACTGGCGAAGCGTCTTCCGCCAGGATGGATTGCAGCAATGGCCGCTCCAGAAGAAACTCGCGGCTGAAAATGTGCCGTTCCTTTTCCTCGACCGTTTTGCCAGATCCTTCTTCGATCTTGATAGCCAGCAATTGCTTCTGATAATTCCACTCGTAGACTGCCGAACTGATGTCCAGCCCCTCGTAACATTGCAGTCGAATCAGGCGCGTGCCCAGGAACGAAGCCAGCACCTTGGCTACCTCAGTTTTCCCGAGGCCGGCATGCCCTTCGACGAGAATCGGTTTGCGCAACTTGGTGACCAGGTAAACTGCTGTAGCCAGCGATCGGTCAGTAACGTATCCCAGGTGCTCAAACCCGGAAACAATCGCATCTACTTCGTGATTTCCTGCACCGGAAAGAAGAGTTCGGGATTCACCCATGGTAGTAACTTCAACCGCGCGCGGAGTCAGGCCTTCCCACGGAACAACCCCTTCGCAGCCTCCCACGCCAGTGACTTGGCATCGATCGGCGTGCTTTCCGCACCGGACGCCTGCGCCTCAGGCGCATCAGAAGGCTGCTGCAGCCGCGCCTGGAAATTCTTCACAAACTCTCCGAACATGATGTTGGAAACTTCGGTGATGACGCGCGAGCCCATCTGGGCCAAAATCCCAATGACATTGATCTCGGACTCACTCGTGACCTCGGTGCCGCCATTGTCCAGAGCACGAAGCTTGCCGGTCATCTTCATGGATGCACTGCCCCGCCCGCGCACATCCTGCCCTTTGCCTAGAATTTCGATCTCGTGGTTCTGCGCGTCCAACCGCACAATCTGCACTTCACCTTTATAGTCGGTAACGCTCGGGCCGACCTTCACTTTGATCGCGCCTTTGTATGTTTTCTCGTCCACCTGCTTCGTAATCTGAGCGCCGGGAACGCACGTCGCCACTTTTCGCGGATCGCTAAGGATGGCCCACACTTTCTCCACGGGCTCCGGGATATCGAACGTCTTTTCAATCTTCAGCGCCATCGACCTAGGCCGCCACGCCTTTCTCCTGCAGAACTTTCCAAACTTTCCATGGCGTGATCGGCATATCGATATGCTTCACCCCGAGATGTGAAAGCGCGTCGACCACGGCGTTCACGAAGGCTGCCGGAGAACCCACGTTGGGCGATTCTCCCACTCCCTTCGCACCGAACGGATGGTGAGGAGACGGCGTGCAAGTCTTGTCAGTCTCCCAATGCGGAGTCTCGACCGCCGTCGGGAGCAAGTAATCCATAAAGCTTCCGCCCTGCACGTTGCCGCTCTCGTCGTAGTCAATCTGCTGCATGAACGCAATCGCCAGTCCCTCGGTCAAACCGCCGTGAATCTGGCCTTCCACGATCATGGGATTAATGATATTTCCGCAGTCATCCACGGCAACAAATCGCCTAACTTTCACTTCGCCCGTACCTTTGTCGATGTCCACCACGCAGACATAGGTGCCGAATGGAAAAGTCAGATTGGGTGGGTCGTAATAATCGACCGCCTCCAACCCCGCCTCGAGACCGGGCGGAATATTCGTGTACGCGGCGAACGCGATTTCCTGGATCGTCTTCGACTTGCTGGCAGCGCCTTTGACATAAAACTTGCCCGGCTCCCACTCCAAATCGGCCTCGTTGCATTCGAGTAAGTACGCCGCGATCTTCTTCGCTTTGTCGCGAATCTTTCGGGCAGCGATCGCGGTTGCCGCTCCTGAGGTCGGCGTGCTTCGACTGGCGTAGGTTCCCAAACCGTAGGGCGCCGTATCTGTGTCGCCTTCTTCGATAGTCACATCGGCAGCGGGGATCCCGAGTTCCTGCGCGACGATCTGGGCATACGTCGTCTCGTGACCTTGTCCTTGGCTCTTAGTCCCCATGCGCGCCATGGCCTTGCCGGTGGGATGAATACGAATCTCGCAACTATCGAACATCTTGATACCAAGAATATCGAAGCTGTGCGCCGGACCTGCGCCCACGATTTCCGTGAAGCTCGAGATCCCGATCCCCATCAGTTCGCCCTTTTTTCGTTTCTCTTCCTGTTCTTTGCGTAGTTGTTGATAGCCGATCTTATCCAGCGCGACCTTCATCGCACCTTCATAATTGCCGCTGTCGTACGTCCACCCCAGGGACGATTTATAAGGAAACTTCTCTGGTGGGATGAAATTTTTGCGGCGAACCTCAGCGGGATCCATCTTTAACTCCAGCGCCAGCACGTCCACTACTCTCTCGATCAGGTACGCCGCCTCGGTCACACGAAACGAGCAGCGATAGGCGATCCCACCCGGTGCTTTGTTGGTGTAAACCCCATCCACTTCGCAGAACGCCGCGGGGTATTCGTACGAGCCCGTGCAAATGCTGAACAATCCCGCTGGAAACTTGGTAGGCTGGGCCGCCGCGTTGAACGCTCCATGGTCAGCAAGTGTCTTCACACGCAGCGCCTGCATCTTACCATCGCGGTCGGCGGCAATTTCGGCCGTCATATGATAGTCGCGGGCAAAGCCAGTCGACTGCAGATTCTCCGACCGCGTCTCAATCCACTTTACCGGCACACCGAGTGTGAGTGAAGCAACGATCGCGCAAACGTAGCCGGGGTACACCGGAACTTTATTGCCAAAACCGCCTCCAATATCCGGCGAGATTACGCGAATATTGTTCTCCGGAATGCCCCCGACCAAAGCAAAAACCGTGCGGTGCGCGTGAGGAGCCTGTGAGGTCAAATAAACCGTAAGCCGCCCGGTGGCGCGACTGAAGTCGGCCACGCAACCGCAAGTCTCGAGCGGCGCAGGATGACAGCGCGGGAAGAAAGCGTGCACGCTGGCCTTCACCGCCGCCTTCTGAAAAACCTGCTCCGTCGCTTGCCGATCGCCTACTTCCCAATGAAAGATATGATTGTCCTTCTGTTCGCGGTCCTCGCGAAGCAGGGGCGCGTCCGCGTCGAGAGCCTTGTGGGGATCCACCAGCACCGGCAGCTCTTCATACTCTACTTCCACTAACTCTGCCGCGTCCGCAGCAGTGTAGCGATCTTCGGCTACAACGAACGCCACTTCCTGCGATTGGAACAGCACCTTCCCGGTCGCCAACACCATCTGCTTGTCATAGGAAAGCGTGGGCATCCAAGCGAGGTTGGCCTTGGCAAGATCTTCGCCAGTAATGACAGCCAACACTCCCGGTAACGCCTTGGCCTTCTCCGTGTTCACGCTCTTCAGTCGCGCGTGTGCATATGGACTGCGCACCAGTTGCCCATAGACCATGCCCGGCAGATGCACGTCATCCACATAGTTGCCCTTGCCCTGGATGAATCGCAGATCCTCTTTGCGCTTGATAGAGTGGCCCATGCCACCGATTTCAGGAGATGTTTTGTGTATCACTTTACTCCTCCCGCCATTTCAGGTTCTGCAGTCTTCGCCTCGGCCATCTTGTCCGCCGCATATTGCACCGCACCCACGATGTTCTGGTACCCGGTGCACCGGCACAGGTTACCGGAAATTCCCCAACGAATCTCCTCTTCGCTCGGCTTCGGATTGTTATGCAGCAGCGCGTAGGACGACATGAGCATCCCCGGCGTACAGAAGCCGCATTGCAGCCCGTGCTCTGACTTGAACCCTTCCTGCAGCGGATGCAGCTGGCCTTCCTTGCTCATCAACCCCTCGACGGTTAGGATCTCGCCGCCATCGGCCTGCACTGCAAACATGGTGCAGGACTTGACCGTCTTTCCATTGAGCACGACCGTGCAAGCGCCGCAATGGCTGGTGTCGCAGCCGATGTGCGTGCCTGTGAGCTGCAGATCTTCGCGAATGAAGTGGACCAGCAAGAGTCGTGGCTCGACCGCCGCTTCCCGGTCACGCCCGTTCACTTTCACACTGACCGACTGTTTCTTTGCCATCGCCAGCTCCTCGGCTAAGTTTCCGAAACTATTTTCCCGCCCGCTCGGCGGCGCGAGTCAAAGCCCGCTTCGCCAGTTCCTTGACCAGCCCCGTCTTATATTCCGCGGGACCACGCAAGTCGGAACTCGGTTGCGCTTCTTCTCCTGCGAACTCCGCCGCCTGCCGGATGTTCGCATCATCAAGTTTCTTTCCGCCCAGAAAATCCTCGGCCTTTATCGCCTTAATCGGAGTAGGACCAACATTCGTCAACCCGATGCCGACCTTCTGCACGACGCCGCTGGTATCCAGCGTCAATTGCGCCGCGACAGCCGCTGTAGCAAAGTCACCCACCTTACGTTCCAATTTGAAGTAAGCACCCCCGCTCCGTGCCGGCGGCGCCGGAACACGAATCTCGGTCAGGATCTCGCCCGGCTGCAGCGTGGTGGTGAACAAAGACAAAAAGAATTCCTCGATCGGTATGATTCTCTCGCCGCCCGATCCCGTGGCCACAACCTGCGCGCCCAGGGCAAGCATCGTCGCCGGATGATCGTTGGCCGGGTCGCCATGCGCCAGGTTCCCCGCCACCGTGGCCAAGTTGCGCACCTGGGGATCAGCGATCACGTGAGCGGTATCGAGAAGGATGGGGTACCTCGAGCGGATCAAAGGCGATGCTTCCAGCTCGGCTTCGCGTGTCAGCCCGCCAATTTTCAGAAAGCCGCCCTCTTCTTTGATATACGACAGCCCGGGGATGCGATTGATGTCGATCAGGTAACCAGGGCGGGCGATGCGAAACTTCATCATGGGGATGAGGCTCTGGCCCCCGCTTAGAATCTTTGCTTCGTCGGGATGTTGTTCGAGCAGCGCAATCGCTTCAGGAATTGTCTTAGGTCTTAGGTATTCGAAGGCTGGCGGAATCATGGCTTACCTCCCGGTCGGCCGAAGTGCGGCACGATGCACGCAGCGAATATCCAGCAGGCTAAATCTTATAGAAAACGCGACTAGTAACTTATCACACCACGGCTGTTCCATAAACCCAGGAAATCCGGCGATAGACCCCGGATGCGTTAATTTTCCGTTAAATTTGGTCTGTTCAATTGACAGGACCTAGGCGCGGCATTAACCTCCATGGCTTATGACCAACGCCGATCTTGATCAAGCGCGCCTCGCCTACAAAAAAGCTGTGGATGAATGGGTTGACGCCATTCGCGCCGAAGAGGCATTAGCCACGCCCGACCATTCCATGATCGCGATGGAGAACTGGGATGCTGCGCACTTCAAGGAGCACGACGCCCACGAAAAAGCCACCGAAGCCCGCGAAGCCTACAAAGACGGGCTCCGTCGCGTAAACTACGGAATCTAGCCGAATCACCCGCGCTTTTTGAATCGCTCTTTCGCGCATGCGGCCTCGAACTTTTATTCCGCAGCCTTCGTCGCCAAAGTTTCGATGACCGCGATGTTCGGCAACAGTTCTGAGGGCAGATTGTGCCGCTCCTGCAAGTAGGCCGGACTGTTGTACGTGACCCAGACTTTTCCCTGGGCATCTTGCCAGATCAGAATTTTAAGCGGAAGATCGAGCGCGCTGCTGGGCGCGGCCAGCATCAAAGGAGTGCCAGCTTTCGGGCTCCCGAAGATCAAGAGCTTTGTAGGAGGCATTTTCATTCCCACCTTTTCTGCTTCGCCGCTGTGGTCGATCACGGCAAACAGCGTGACTCCTCTCGATTGCAGAATATTCTTCAACTTTTCCACCGTCTGTTCGACCGAGCGATTGCTGGGTTTGTCGAGAATTCCTTTATTTGCTGCCGGTGTCATGGATAACTCCTCATTATTGTTTTCGAAATGTACCTTCGCGGAGCTGTGTACGGAAACCAGATAGATCGCCATCGCGAGTCCAACCAGAGCCAGGAACAAGGCGATCAACACGGCCTGTGTCGATGGACGGGAAGGCACAGGCCCTCCACGATTCAGCTCACGAACTAATCGGAGATGATGCCATGCGGAAAGAAGATTCACGACCACTCCCGCGGTGATGAGCGCGGTGCCGAACCAGAGCGATACGCCGTAAGACTGCGCTGAAGAAGCGTGCTCGACTACCTGGAGTTGCTGCAGGAAGAGACCAAATCGCGCCACCACAAAGCCAAATCCCATCAACGCCAAGCCAGTGCGGATCCAGGCAAGGAAGGTGCGCTCAGCAGCCAGAAAATCCCGCAAGTCGGCTTTCTGCCTTGTTTCGGTCGGCGCGTCCATTTCGCTCTCCCCGGAGTTTGCATGGTGATCAGTCTGCTCGAGCGATGCCTGCGGATTTGTGTCAGTTCGTCCGATGCAGAGTCACTGAGATCACCCAGCGCTGGGCTCCGCCGATTGCTTCGACTGCCAGTCGCGGATCGCTCTCCGTATGGCTTCCGGAGCCAGATTGCTGCACTTCATCTTGTAATCCGGGATCCCACCCAAGGCGTCGGCCACTGCTTGCTCCGATATCTGAGAGGCCTCTGCAACCGACTTGCCCAGAACCATTTCTGTCGCCATCGACGAGCAGGCAATGGCGACGGCGCATCCCATGCATTTGAACTTCACATCCTGGATTATGCCCTGCTCTATTCGCAGCGTGATCAACACAGTGTCGCTGTCCACCGGACTCTTCACGACCGCGCGGCCCGAAGGCTCGGCGATGCTGCCCACGTTGCGTGGTTCGGCATAATGGGCCCGGACTTGTTCGCTATACAAGGCGAAATTCCATGTCCCGATTGCACTCTCGCGTTCGGGAGAACTATCATACGCGATGGAGTGCCCTTGGATCTGTATGCCAAAGCCGGTGAACTGACGGCCCAGGGGAAAGCCTTTGCCATAGCCACGGTGGTTCGCGTGGAGGGCTCCTCCTCGGCGCGACGCGGATCGAAGGCCATTATTGATGCGCAGGGAAAAGTAGTTCTCGGCTGGGTGGGCGGAGGCTGCGCCGAAAGTGCTGTCCGGAGCGAAGCTTTGCGATGCCTTGAATCGGAACAGCCGCGTGTCATAACGCTGGACATGACCGACGAACTCCTCGGCGTAGGAATGCCCTGCGGAGGAAAAATGGATGTCTATATCGAGCCGGTCATGCCCAAACCTGATCTGCTCATTGCCGGGCATGGCCGGATCGCAGAGACTCTAGCCGCGCTGGCTCATCTGCTTGGCTTTCGCGTCACGGTGAATGATCCCGGCGCGGACCAGTCCTCGTTCCCGCAGGCCGACCGAGTGATCGCCGAAGACTTCGATCTCAGCGAGACGTCTATCGGTCCCAACACCTACGTCGTGATCGCCACCCAACACAAAAACGACCACGTCTGGCTCCGACAAGCCCTCGAAAGCGAAGCCGCTTACGTAGCGTTGATCGCGAGTCAGCATCGCGCGAGGCTGGTGCTCGATTACCTCGCTGCCGAGGGAGTTCCGGCGGAGAAGATCGCAAGAATCTGTGCCCCGGCGGGCCTTGATCTGCGCGCGGCGACTCCGGAGGAAATTGCGCTCAGCATCGTGAGCCAGATGGTGGCCACGCGTCGGGGAGGAACAAGCCGGCCTTTGAATCTGAAAGAAGCGAACCTGGATTCGGAAGCGAGTTCGTCCGACAAAGTAATCAGCCAGTGTGACGCGCAGAATGCAGACTGAACACAGGACTCATCCGGCCCGTTTCCGCCGTTCGGAAACAATCTCCGCCATGATGCTGAGTGCGATCTCTTCAGGCGTATTCGCGCCGATTTCAAGACCGGCAGGAACCCGTACGCCAGTCAGTTTGTCCGCCGCGGCTCCTTTCATTCGCAGGCTGCGGAGAACTTCTTCTCCTCTTTTCTTGTTGGCGACGAGGGCGATATAACCGCTATTCACTTTGAGCGCCTGCTCAACTGCCTCTTCGTCACAAGCGCCGCGGCTTGCCACTACGACGTGGCGATCAGGATTGGCTCGAAGCAGCGAAAAATCAAGCGCGTGCAGTATTTGATCGGCCTCCGGCAACTCGTCGGCGTTCAGCAATGGGTCCACGACGGTCACGGTGAATCGCAATAGCTGCCCTAGCTTCGCCAGCGCCACTGCCATGGCGTCGCGTCCGACGATGATCAACTCCGGCTTCGCCGTAGTTGCGTCTGCAAGCTGTCGTGCGTAAAGATCCGCCGTCTCGAAAATTGCTTTCTCACTATCGACGCCACCGGCGGTGTGACGAAGCGCTTGGAGATCGCTCTGCCGATCAATGTCCAGCAGAATCCCCACATCGTCTATCGGCACTTTCACAATTCCTTCCACGTGGGATCCGAAGATCGAACGGCAGCCGATATCGCCGTTGAGAGCCATCACCTCGGCAAAGACCGAGCGGTCGAGAAGCACGGGGTTACCGCGAAAACCCCGGTAGGTAGGAATTACGATTTGCGCCTTGGACCGGCGATGCTCCGCGATCAATCGGTCGAGCGTCGCCGGCTGTACAAAGGGCTGGTCCGCCAAAACGATGATCGCGGCTTCAGCCTCCGGTTCCACGGCAGCGATCCCCGTCTTCAAGGAAGTGCCCATGCCCTGTAGATAGGAATCATTGATGACAACTCGGGAATTATGCGCGTCGATTTCCCGGCGGATCGCCTCTGCAGAAGCTCCCAGTACAAGAACGATTTCACTTACGCTAGAAGCGCGAACGTGGTCCAGGACGTGTTGCAACAGCGGACGATCGTCGAGCCGCAGCAACTGTTTGACCGCTCCCATCCGGGTTGAGGTTCCCGCCGCGAGGATGATCGCCGACGTGCGTGAGCCGAGGTTCGTCATTGGCTTGTTAGAAATCCTGCGCGCAGAAGGGCGATTACAGCGGGTGAAGTTCGATTGCCATCCAGATGCAATCGGTGTCCGCGTAATAGCGGTGCCACGGATAGCTGAAGCTTCGGTCTTTGGCCACCGTGAAAAATGGGTTGTGGGTATATCCCGGGGGCATGAGAACGTCTTCGAAAAGGGTGTCCGCTGTCTTGTCCCGAAACTTCTGCATGTGCCCGGTTCCGAGAATCTGCGTGTGCACTTCCAGAAACTGGTGTCCGGTGTGAATTCCGCAATCAGTCTCTTCGGGCGTGTACCAGAGATTCAGCTTTAGCTGGTATGACAGCGGTGAAAGCGAAGTGAACGGCATCTCAGAACCAAAGGCGCCCGGATTCAGGTGAACAACTCCAATGTCGTCCTGCGATGAGATATACAAGGGCGTAGTCCGTGAAAACTGTGGATTCCGCTGGCCATACCACTCCCAGGCCAGAGCGAGACCGCCGAGGTTCGTCCTCTGACGCATGTGCAATAAAGCTGCGCACTCGCCATCCTCGAGCGTGCAATTGCGGAGTATCGTGGACTTCCATGGTGCGATCGTCCCGCGATCACCGCCCGCTCGGTAATTCAAGCCTTTGGTCGACAGGTTCACGACGATTGCATCTGGAACCGGCAGCTCGTGGATGTCGGTTACGAGAGTGCTTTCGATCCAATCATTGGAAAAGGAAAGCGGACGATGCTGATTATTTTCTGGCATAGGATCAGCGGCGAACATCCTCGGCGCAAGGTTTGCAGCGGCCAGCAACTGGGCGGAACCCGACAGAAATTTCCGCCGATTCATTTCGCCGATCCCCCTCGAAGTCAGCAGGATTATAAACTACGTCAGTTGGACAGTGGGATTAGATACTTTCGCTAGCGTCTCTGCTCTCCGTTTGGTTTCTCCGCGAGCTCTGTGGCCGTTCTCCGCGGCCTCTGCGTCGTAAGATTTTGCAGGTTGCTCGACTCTCGTCCAAACCTTAAATCGCAGAGGTCGCGGAGAACAGCCGCAGAGGACGCGGAAATGGCGAATTCGCTTCTGAGGAATCTCTGAGCTTTGATCGAGCCACCCTCTATGGGATCCCCTTCCCAAGGCCACGAACAAGTGCAATACTTGGGGCGAAAAAAGATCGCAGCAGGAGGCCTCCTATGCGGCTCACCGTCGGACAGATTATTGGCAAGGCTCTCAAGGCCTATGGAGTTCCCTACGTCACCGGCTTGCCCGGACACGGCAACTGGAGCCTGATCGACGCCTTCAATGATCCGGTTTCGAAACTGCCGTTCATTCAAGTGATGCACGAACAGAGTGCCGTGCACATGGCTGACGCGCATTACCGCGCCACAGGCCAGCCCATTGCCGCCTGTACTTCTATCGGTCCTGGAGCGACGAACACGATCATCGGCCTCGCGACCGCGCACTGCGATTCGACGGCGCTGTTGCTGATCACGGGGAGCGCTGCCACGCACATGCGCGGCCACGGAGTGATGCAGGAAGTCGACCGTTTTGCGTCGCCGGATTTCCCGCATATCGTCGCCCCGGTCACCAAACGCAGCTTTGACGTGATCCGCGCGGACCAAGTTCCCTTCGTCCTGCATCGCGCCTGGAACGCGATGCTGACCGGCCGCCCCGGTCCAGTGCACATGGAGCTGCCGCTGGATGTTCAGGTCGAAACCACAGACATTGATGTTGCCGACCTGAGCAAGCGACTGCCGATCGGCAAGCCCAGGGCCGACGGCCAAGCCATCGAGGCAGCGATCCAGTTGCTGCTCACTGCGAAGCGCCCTTGCATAGTCCTGGGAGGCGGAGCCATCACCTCCGACGCCACGCCCGAACTGACTATGCTGGCGGAGAAGTTGGGCATCCCGTGCGTGTTCACCTGGAATGGCAAAGGCGCGATTGCGGAAGACAATCCGATGTGTGCCGGGACGGCCGGCTGGCCGGGTTCGCTGCCGGGCAACCACACCGCCGCGAATGCCGACGTTGTTATGTCATTGGGTTGCCGGTTTACCGATTGGTCGTCTTCGTCGTACCGCAAGGGCGTCACGTTCTCTATCCCCGACGCAAAGTTGATTCAGGTCGACATCGATCCCAGGGAGATTGGCAAGAACTATCCTGCTGAGGTCGGCATCGCCGCAGATTGCAAGCTTGTCCTTGCCGACATTCTTGCGGGAATTTCCGAAGATCAGGCACGTAGAGCTCGCGAAGCGCGGTCCTCTTATCTCGACAAGGTCGCAGGACTCAAGCGCGAGTGGGAGGAAAGACTGGAGCGACGCCGCTCCTATAACGGAATCCCTACCACGATGCTGCGTACGCTACGCGAGCTGCGCAAGGTGCTTCCCCGAAATGGCATCGTGACGGTTGGGTCAGGTCATCCGCAGAGCACGACGAAGCAGGCTTTCCCAGTCTATGAGCCGCGCACGCACATTACTTCCGGTTCATTCTCGTCGATGGGATTCGCGCTCCCCGCAGCCATCGGGGCAAAGTTGGCAAAACCCGATTCACCAGTTGTATGCATCATCGGCGACGGCGATTTCATGATGTCCGTGCAGGAACTGGCAGTGTGTGCCATGAACAATATCCCCGTCGTGTTTCTGATTCTCAACAACTCGGGATACATCTCGATTCGCGATGGACAAAACTACTTGATCGGCCGGCAGATCGGATCCGAATTCAACTACGCAGAGAGCGGTAGGCCTTACTCAGTTGACTTTGTCGCGATGGCCAAATCTTTCGGCTTCGATGTCGCCACCAAAGTGCAAGCCGAAGATCAACTCGGCCCTTCGATCGAGCGCGCGCTCGATTCCAAAGCGCCGGCGTTGGTCGAGGTTCCCATCACGCGTGACGTCTCGGTTGCGGCGGCGGAGGTTGTAGGCTGGTGGGATTTCCCTGTGCTTCCAACCGCGCCTGACGCCGTCAAAGCGGATTACAAAGCCGGCTATGCCGCCGAACAGCACCGGCGACCGGCCAGCGCCGCCGAAATTGTAGAGCCGGTTTCCGCCACTGGCTAAGCTGGTTCAACAATCGAGTTCCTGGATTCCTATTCCATGGAGGAGTTATGGCACGCCATCTGAAGACGGGCCGCCCGCCCGAACAGGCGACCGCCGATGCGAAAAAAGTTCGTGATATCGTTACGGGCATTCTTGAGGACATCGAGAATCGCGGCGAGACCGCTTTGCGCGAGATTTCCGAGAAATTCGACAAGTGGAACCCGCCGTCGTTCCGCCTTTCGGAGCAGGAGATCGAGAGTTGTCTGTCGCAACTCACCCGGCAGAACATTGGCGATATCAAGTTTGCGCAAACACAGGTCCGCAACTTCGCACAGGCGCAACGGTCCGCACTGAAGGATGTCGAGGTCGAGACTCTGCCCGGCGTGGTTCTCGGCCACAAGAATATGCCGGTGGCATCGGTCGGCTGCTACGTGCCAGGAGGAAAATATCCGCTGGTGGCTTCCGCGCACATGAGCGTGGTCACGGCCAAGGTCGCAGGTGTGCCGCGCGTGATCGCGGCCTCGCCTCCGTATCATGGCAAGCCGAGTCCCGCTGTCGTGGCTGCGATGCACCTGGGCGGCGCGGATGAAATCTATTGCATGGGGGGTGTGCAGGCGATCGCGGCCATGGGTCTCGGCACCAAGAGCATCCCCTCCGTTGCGATGATCGTCGGGCCAGGCAACGCATACGTGGCGGAAGCCAAGCGCCAGCTCTTTGGCCGCGTTGGGATCGATCTGATTGCAGGTCCAACCGAAACGCTTGTCATCGCGGATGACAGCGTGGACGGCGAGATTTGCGCGACGGACCTGTTGGGTCAGGCTGAGCACGGGTTCAATACGCCTGCCATACTCCTGACCACGTCAGAGAAGCTCGCGCGTGCAACGATCGCCGAGGTAGAGCGCTTGCTCGGCGTGCTGCCCACGACGGAACTGGCCGCCGTTTCCTGGCGCGACTACGGCGAGGTCATTGTCTGTGATTCCGATGACGAGATGGTTCGGGAAGCCGACCGCATTGCCTCTGAGCACGTCCAGGTCATGACCCGCAATCCCGATTACTTTCTTGCCAATATGAAAAACTACGGCGCACTGTTTCTCGGACCGCGCACCAACGTCGCCTTCGGCGACAAAGTTATCGGAACGAATCACACGCTCCCCACCGGCAAAGCGGCTCGCTACACAGGTGGTCTGTGGGTGGGAAAGTTCATCAAGACGTGCACGTATCAGAAAGTGCTTACCGACGAAGCGTCGGCCATGATCGGCGAGTACTGCTCGCGATTGTGCGTGCTCGAGGGTTTCTTCGGCCATGCTGAGCAGGCGAACATCAGGGTTCGCCGCTACGGTGGGCGCGATATCCCCTATGCGACGGCGGCGAACGAAGAACCACGCAACCAGCCCAAGGCCAGCTAAACTATTTCCTGCGAATCGGGACAGCGAACCGGCAAAGCATGCTGCAAGCGCGGTCGCTGGAATCATGCCCGGTCGTCACGGAGCGATACGAATGAAACGGCGCTCACTGATAAAAACTGACTCATCGCTTCTTCTAGCGAGCGCGTTTTGGGTCGTGCTGCTAGCCACGGCCGGTCTGGCCGGGCAGTCTGCTGGAGCGCAAAGCGTAGCAACCACCGACGCCTCATCTGCATTCAGCGTCACGTTGCGCGAGATTGCTGCGGCCGGCCAGCTGCCGGAGCTTCGCTGGCCCGATTTTTCCGATTACCGGATTCATGTAACGAACTTCTACGACTCAATCGGCTACGCCCCCGCTTGGCTGAACAGCAATGACCCAACTCAACAAGCGCAGGCCGTTATCGACGTACTAAAGCAGGCCGATAACAAGGGGCTGAACGCCGAAGACTACGACAGTTCACGCTGGGCAGATCGCATCGCTCGGCTTCGGCAGTCGCCATCGCCGGCGGACCGCGCCCGATTCGATGCCGCACTCACGGTTTGTGTCATGCGCTACATTTCCGATTTGCATATTGGCAGAGTCAATCCGCAGCATTTCAAATTCAATCTCGACGTTTCAGCGAAGAAATACGACTTGCCATCGTTCTTGCGGGATAAGCTGATTCATGGAGCGGACGTCCGCGCCGAACTGGATCAAGTAGAACCGCCATTCGCCGGGTACAAACGCACTCAGCTAGCGCTGCAACGATATATGGAGTTGGCGCGGCAGGACGACGGAGAACAACTGCCAGTTCTTGCCAAGCCGGTCGAACCCGGTAGCCCGTATGACGGAACACCACGCTTGACGCGCTTGCTGCGTCTGCTGGGAGATCTGCCGGAGAGCGCCGCGCCTCAAAGCTCAAACACCTATGCTGACCCTCTGGTCGATGCGGTCAAACATTTTCAAGCGCGACATGGCCTCACTCCGGACGGACGCCTGGGTCCGCAGACCTTGAAGGAGTTGAACACACCGCTGAGCTTTCGCGTCGAACAGTTGCGTCTGACGCTGGAACGCTGGCGTTGGCTGCCGTTCCAATTTTCTCAGCCACCGATCGTGGTCAACATTCCTGAGTTTCGCCTGCGAGCCTACGCCAAGGGTGGCACGATCGCACTGAGTATGAACGTGATTGTGGGCAAGGCTTATCGCCACCAGACTCCGGTTTTCGAAAGAGAGATGAAGTATGTGGTATTCCGTCCGTACTGGAATGTCCCGCCAAGCATCCAGCGTTCTGAAATCGTGCCCGCTGTAAGGAAGGATCGCGACTACATCGCAAAGAGAGGTTACGAGGTGGTCACTCCACAGGGCAGCGTAGTAACTTCGGGCACGATCAACGATGACATCCTGCAGCAGCTCAGCGCGGGGAAGTTGCTGGTGCGGCAGAAGCCGGGCCCTACTAATGCGCTCGGCCTGGTAAAGCTGATGTTCCCCAACGAATATAACGTCTACCTGCACAGCACGCCATCGCCGCAATTGTTTTCGCAATCGCGGCGAGACTTCAGCCACGGGTGTATCCGAGTGGAAAAACCAGCGGAACTGACGGCGTGGGTTTTACGCGATAAGCCGGAGTGGTCGCTGGAGCGCATCCGCGCCGCCATGGAGAGCGGCAAAGACAACGTGCAGGTCAATCTGACGAATCCCGTGCCGGTGTTGATCCTCTACGGAACCGCGGTGGTGGAGGAAGACAACGAAGTTCATTTCTTCGACGACATCTACGGTCACGATGCGGAATTGGAAAAGGTTCTCGCGCAGGGATATCCGTATCCGGGATGAAAAGACAGAGATCTACCAGCGACGCACCCGACCCACGTCCACGTGCACGAAATCTGATTTGGCGTAGTAACCAACGCCTCCGCGATGGAGCGCAAGGGCAGCGTCGCGCAAGCTCGACGACTCGACCCCGGGCATTCGGATGTCGATTGCCTTCGCTTGCATGTGCAAACTGTGAAGGGCAACGCCATGACCATGGGTGCGCAGAAATTCATTGCTCCAAGGCGTGCGGTACCCGCAAACAATGTCAATCTCCCCGTTCGGCCTACCCAGTTTCGCATCGAGATCGTGGAGCAGATCGAAAACCCTGGGATCGTAGGCCAGAACTGCGCCCGTACGATGGTCGCGCAGGTAATGATTGAGTTCGGCGAGCGCCTCTGGAACGTAGCTATCTCCGCGGCGGTAAACAATATCGAGATGTTCCCCTGTGTGAGTGTGGAAAAGCCGCAGCCGATATTCTGGCTCCGTCGCAACTGAACCTACGGCCGCGAGAGCATTGCTCGTGATCAAGAAGGTGAGAACAAACAAACACACTAGTGGCGAACGCGTTTTCAAGGGGTTCTTCAGGAAACTCATGTGCAATAAGGATATCGTATTTGTTGGTCGACGCACAGCATGAATGTGGCTTCGGCACGATTACGTTTGTTTCTTGCTTGTAGGCACTCGGTAACAAGGGAAAAAGACAAGCTCGGATAAGACTGGCGCGCGGCTGAGCCAGCGCGTCGTCGCGCTAACCTGCTCTAGGCAAGAAACGGCGAATTCCGAAATCATAAATGGCGGCGCCGATCAGACCACCCAGCAGAGGCGCCGCGACTGGAATCCACCAACCATGTTTTCCGTCTGTGATCCCATTGTTGCGAAATCCTGCTACCACAGTGAACAACCGCGGGCCTAAGTCGCGCGCTGGATTGATGGCGTAGCCGTGCATGGCCCCGAAGCTCATGCCGATGACCACAACAACCAGGCCGATCATCAGGGCTGACAGATTGGCTCCCGGCGGCATATTTCGTTCGTCCGTAATCGCGAAGATGAGCAACAGCAGCAACGCAGTGCCGATCAACTGATCGAGGAATCCCGCCTGCGGCAAATCGGGAAATGCGGGGAAGGTTGTGAAAATGCCGGCGGTCCGTTCCAGGCCGGGATCGAACTGGTGAAAAGCAGGAAGATAGTTAAGGTAGACCAGCGCCGCCGCTACAAAGGCCCCGGCGGTCTGCGCCACAGAATAAGGCACCACCTTGCGCCATGGAAATCCGCGAAATACCGCGAGCGCCAATGTTACCGCGGGATTCAAGTGCGCGCCAGAGACTCTTCCCGCAACGTAGATCCCCATGGTCACTGCGAGCCCCCAGCCGAGCGTAATGTTGGTGTACCCTCCGTGGATGGTCTCGCTTGGGTTCTTGGAGGGAAACAGCACCACCATAGCGACGACGCCGGTGCCGAAGAGAATGAGAACCAGAGTTCCAAGGAATTCCGCCAACAGCTCCGCACCTAGCGTGGGTTTGCCATTCATGACGTAGTCACCTCGAAATGTCGCAACCGGAAGTTTTGCGTAGCTCGCAAGAATCCCACACTATAAACCCATTGGACGATTCGACTGCACCATTTTCGCAAGCTGTCGGCGCCCGCTTATCAACACGGCAAGAGCCCGGAGCATCATCAGCTGCGTGAAGGACTGAAACGAAAGACTCGCGCAGTCGATGAAGTTGCCAGCCTGCCTCGCCTATGGAATCATCAAGAATGTCTCTCGGACGAGTCTTCAGGAAATGATGGATCTACGTCTTTAGCAGGTAGCTTTGTGCGTGGCTTCGCATCCATCCAGAAACTGACTCTTCGGTTCGGCCTACTGATGTGCCTCGGCTGCGCAGGCCTTGCCCAAACTCACCCCGCTCAGCCGCACGGGTCTCACAAGCTCGAGATCTCTGTCGCCGACGAAAACGGCGTCGCGGTACGCTCAGCGTTGGTGCTCCTTAGCGCCGCCTCGCAAACCGCTCCGCCCATGCATTGCGAAACTGACTTCGCCGGACGCTGCGCCTTCTCCAGTCTGCCCGCTGCTACTTTTCAGCTTCGGGTGGAAAAGCAAGGCTTCTATGCTGTAGTCCTACCTGCGGTCCAGACGGAGACTACCGCTGCAGTCGACGTCACTCTTTCGCATCTCCAGGAAGTCCACTCCGTGGTGAATGTCAGCGAGTCTCCATCCGCCATCGACCCGGCTCAGGTTTCCTCCAAAGAAGAAATCTCCGGGATCGACATCATTGACATCCCCTATCCGGCGACCAACGACTACCGCAATGTGCTGAATTTCATCCCCGGCGTTGTGCAGGATGCTTCTGGCCAGCCCCACGTGGCTGGCGCACAGACTTATCAAACTGTCACCCTGCTCGATGGATTCAACGTCACGCAGCCTGCCAACGGACTTCTGCTCGTCCGCGTCAGCACTGACGGTTTTCGCTCCATCGAGGTCGAGCCCAGTCGCGAGCCCGCGGAATACGGCAAAGGTTCAGGTGGAGTACTTGGCCTGAACACCGGAATCGGCAACGATCAGTTCCATATTATCGCCACGAATTTTATTCCCTCATTGCAAAACAAGAACGGCATTGCGCTTGATCAATGGACGCCGCGAATCACCTTCTCCGGTCCGATTCGCACTCGCAAGATGTGGTTCTTCGATGCGATCGAAGGCGAGTACGACAATTTCATCATCACGCAACTACCGTCCAGTGCCGACGCGGACCACGTCTGGCGCGCCGGCAATCTCGCCAAAGTGCAAGCTAATCTCACCTCGCGGAACATCCTCACCACGAGCTTCTTGTTCAACTACCTCGACGATCAGCACGCCGGTCTTTCGCCACTTCAGCCCGTCTCCACTACACCGAGCGATATCGAATTTGCTTATGTCGGCACCGTGAAGGACCAGCACTATTTCAGCGGCGGCGAACTGTTGGAGACCGGTTTCAACGTCGACGAGTACAACCTCGCGCTAACTCCAGCCGGCACACAGCCTTACTACATGACGCTGAACACCGCCGGCGGCAACTACTATCTCAACTCGCAAACGCACGCTCGCCGGTTGCAGGGCTCGTCGAATCTGTTCTTCCGGCCGCACTATGCCCATGGCCGCCATGACATCAAAGTCGGCGTCGACCTCGACCGCATCGACTACGACGCTCAGTTCCTCCGCCAGCCAATTTCTTTCTGGCCCGGCGAGACTGTAACTACGCCCAACGGCGCTTGCCTCACCAATGCTAGCGGAGTGCCCATCGCACCCTCGCCCTGCGCCCGTTACTCCGTATTTTCCGGTGGCAACTATTCGACGACATACAATTTTGAAGCTAGCACTTACGCGGAAGATCGCTGGCAGATCACAAACCGCTTCCTCTTCGAGCCCGGCTTGCGTATCGATTGGGATGAAATCGTGCGTAGCCCGCTGCTCTCCCCTCGCCTGGCTGGTACTTACGTCCTAGACAACTCTGGCAACACCAAGCTCTCCGCGGGCGGCGGCGTGGTTTACGACGCAACTGACCTCATCCTGATCGCACGTCCCAACGCCGGAGAACGCCAAGACTACTTCTTCAACTCCGTCGGGCAGCCTACCGATCTCAGCGGCGCAGTTATCGCATCTCCAACTCCGGTTCTCTCCACATTTACCGTGAACCGCCAAGGCCTCGAGGCGCCGCGCTTTTTAAATTGGAGTATCGCGCTCGAAAAGAAGCTCCCGGCATCCGTGTTCATGAAAGCGGAATTCATGCAGCGCCGTGACACCCACGACTTTGTCTACAACACGCCCAACAACCTGCCGGGCGGCAACTTCATCCTGCAAAACACGCGTGACGACCACTACAACGCATTCCAACTGACGGTGCGTCGAAGTTTCCGCCAACGCTACATGATCATGGGCTCGTATACGCGGTCCAGCAGCACCTCCAACCAGGTTCTCGATTTCAACGTGGACGCGCCCATCCTCGGTCGCATCCTTCCCGGAACTTCCACCGTAGGCAGTCCGCAAGCTCCCGGCCCGGTTTTGTGGGATGCGCCCAACCGCTTTCTATCCTGGGGATTCTTGCCATTCTTGCGTCTCCCGATCATTCACGAACTGGATCTCGCCTACTCCGCCGAGGCGCGCACCGGATTCCCTTTCAACGTTTTTACCGATCAGCAACTTCTCTACGGATCGCCCGGGTCCTATCGCTTCCCAACTTATTTCACTTTGAACTTGCAGCTCGAAAAGCGCTTCCATCTCTTCGGATACTACTGGGCGCTGCGCGGAGGCTTCGACGACATCACCGGCGCTTCGAATCCGGTTGTAGTCAATGCCGACGTTAACTCACCGCAGTTCCTGACGTTCAGCGGCTACAATCGGCGCTCCTTCACCTCCCGCATCCGCTTCCTGGGGAAAAAATAGCTGCTGTGCAAACCTGTGTTAGCATCCGGGTGACTTTCGCAGGGGGACGCGATCTCATCCACCAGACAATGGAACTTCTTAGCCATTTTCGCAAGCTCACTCCCGTGCAGCGGAACACATTCATCGCCTGCTTTCTAGGCTGGTCGCTAGACGCCTTCGATTTCTTCATCCTCATCTTTTGCGTGAACGCGCTGGCGGTTCAGTTTCAGACCAAAGTCTCGGCCATCACGGAAGCAATTTTTCTCACGCTCGCGATGCGCCCCATCGGCGCATTTTTGTTCGGGTTGATGGCTGACCGTTTTGGCCGCCGTCCCGCGCTGATGGTCGACATTATTGCGTATTCGGTGTTCGAACTAGCCTCGGCATTCGCTCCTTCTTTAAAGTTCTTTCTGATCATGCGCGCATTCTTTGGCATTGCGATGGGAGGAGAATGGGGAGTCGGTGCGGCCCTGGCTTTTGAAACGCTGCCCGCGGAAGGACGCGGTTTTTTCTCCGGCCTGTTGCAGGAGGGCTATGTAGTGGGCTATCTGATGGCCGCTCTCGTGTACGCCACGTTGTTCTCGTTCGTCGGATGGCGCGGCATGTTCGTGATCGGAGCGCTGCCCGCATTCCTGGTGATCTACATTCGCACCCAAGTCGATGAATCCCCGGCTTGGCTGCAGGGACGGGTGTCGCGCGAAGCCGAGCGTCATCTGGGAAAAGATATTTTGAGTCACCTGCGCAATTTTCTTTTCCTGGTTGTCCTCATGTTCGCGTTCAACTCCTTCAGCCACGGGACTCAGGATCTCTACCCAACTTTTCTGCAGAAGAACCATCAGTTCTCTCCGCAAATCGTTGGGCTGATTGCTATCGTCTACAACATCGGCGCGTTGTTAGGAGGGATTCTGTTTGGCACCTGGTCGGAGCGAATCGGTCGCCGCCGCGCCATCGTCATCGCCGCGCTGCTGGCCATTCCGGTGATCCCGCTCTGGGCTTATTCGCACACCGTGCCCATGCTGGCGCTGGGCGGCTTCCTGATGCAATTCATGGTGCAGGGTGCGTGGGGCGTGGTTCCAGCCCATCTAAATGAACTTTCCCCACCCGCTGTGCGCGCGACCTTTCCCGGCTTCGCCTATCAGTTGGGCAATTTTCTCGCGTCGCGCAACGCCGTGATTCAGGCCAAGCTGGTCGAACACCGTTACGGCGGAAGCTATCCGCCGGTGCTCGCATGGACGGTCGTGATCGTCGCGTCGCTGGTCGCCATCGTCAGCTGGAGCGGCCGGGAAAAACGAGGTGCGGATCTCTCAAATACGAGCTAGAAAGCCACGGCCTAACCTTGACGCTGCTCCGTACTCGGGGCGGACAACTGAATTCAGCCTAAGGACGATCGATCAACTAAACTGGAAGCGCTCAGACGCGATTAATCCATGAACCGGGTTCGTGTAGGCATAGCTGGCTTCGGCACTGTCGGTCGGTCGACCGCCGCGATAATCTCCGCGCATGCCGAACTGATCGCGCAGCGCAGCGGAGTCCGTCTCGAAGTCACTTCCGTGTGCCGACGCTCCGGCGTGAAAACAGGAGATATTCCCGTAGGCGCCCGGGCGGTTTCGGACTGGAATCAGCTTGTCTCGGATGACGATGTCGATGTGGTGGTTGAAACCATGGGCGGCACCGATGAGGCCCGTCAACTTGTGCTGACCAGTTTGAAACAGGGCAAGCCGGTGGTCACTGCCAACAAGAATCTTGTGGCCACACACGGAGACGAACTCTTTGCTCTCGCCGCCTCTCGAAACTTGCCCATCGGTTTTGAGGCGAGCGTGGCCGGCGGCATTCCGATCCTGCGAGTGATCCACGAATCCACCGCGGGCGACCGTTTATGCGCCGTATATGGAATTCTGAACGGAACCTCAAACTATATCCTTACTCAAATGGAGAACCGTGGGCTCGAGTTCGATGTCGCCTTGCTTGAAGCGCAGGAAGCAGGTTACGCCGAGGCCGATCCGAGCTTCGACATTGACGGGTTGGATGCACGCGACAAACTTTGCATTCTGGCTCGCATGGCGTTTGGCGGACGCCTGAAAGTGTCAATGATCCCAACTTACGGCATCGGGCTTGTGCGAGCCATCGATGTCCATTCGGCGAATCGTCTCGATAGCACCATCCGCCTGGTTGGCTCGGCGGAGAACACGCAAAGTGGAATCGAAATCTCGGTGCGGCCTTGGATGGTCAGTCGTCGCTCAATGCTGGCCAAAGTTGAAGGCGTGAATAACGCAGTCTTTTTGGTCGGCGACAAGATCGGCATGCAGATGTTTTACGGACGTGGCGCGGGCGGCGATGCCACTGGCGCTGCCGTGGTTTCCGATCTCATCGAAATCGCGCGCGATCTTGCGGCCGGGCAGATCAGTGGGAAGAAAATCTCGGGATTCCTAGATTCGCATGAGCTTGTAATCTGCGAGAATCCGCGACCTGTCAGTTGGTACTTGCGCCTCACGGTTAAAGATCAGCGTGGCATTGTCGCTCGGGTAGCCGATGTCATCGCGCGGCACGACATCAATATCGACTCGCTCGAGCAGCAACCGCACTTGCCCAAAGACCGGGTGTCGTTCGTCATCACCGTGGAACCGGTTTCCGAACCTACGATTCGTCGTGCGGTCGATGCCATCAACGCTTTTGAGTTCATGGTCGAGCCAGTTTTGCTCCTGCGCATCGAGTAATCAACGAAGGTTATTTTTGTTTGTCATTTCCTTTCGTTTGCCCAATGCCCCTCAGGGCACAACCGGTTGTACCCTTCAACTCCTAATCGTTATTCCTTTTGCTGGATCGCTGAATGTTTTCTATTGACTTTCTCCTTAGATCGAAACTAATAATATCAAATCGAAAGAATACGAAAGCTGCCGAAATCTTAGCACCTGGGAAAATGAGATGAACCGATGCACCCGCTGTTTTCCTTCGCGACGGCCAGGACATTTCACTCAGTTTCGATCCTGGTTCTGGATGGTTGGGGTCGTGGCCTTTGCCTGCAGTGGCGCAGTGGCCCAGAAAGACACGGGAGGCCTGACGGGCGTGGTGAAAGATCCAAGCGGCGCAGTGGTCACCGGCGCTAAGGTTCGGATTGCTGACATTGACCGCGGAGCGCAACTCGCCAGCACCACCAACGAGCAAGGCGAGTTTGTCTTCAGCCCGCTGAAAATTGGCCGTTATCAACTGACCGCGGAGAAAGCTGGATTCAAGAAAACGGTCGCCGGTCCAATTGTTGTGGATGTTGATGCGCGGCCGGCGGTGGACATAACTCTTTCGATTGGTGATTTTCGTGAAATTGTGACCGTCACCACGCAAGCGCCGCTGCTTGAAACCCAAACCTCTGACTTGGGACAACTGGTAGACAAACGTCAGGCAGAGACCCTTCCCCTAAACGGCCGCAACTACGCCCAACTTGCGCTGCTCGGTGCCGGAATTGCCCCCAGCGAACCGGGTTCTCGCGTCGAAACCAGTTACGGTTTCAGCTCGAATGGTGCGCGTTCTCTGCAAAACAATTACCTTCTCGACGGCGTCGACAACAATTCAAATTTGGGGGACGTTCTTACAGGACAGGCATACGTCATTCAGCCATCAATCGATGCAATTCAGGAATTCAAGGTTCAAACCAATGCTTACAGCGCGGAATTCGGCCGCGGCAACGGCGCAATCCTCAATGCAGTATTGAAATCCGGCACCAACAGTTTTCATGGGGACCTCTACGAATTTTTTCGCAACGACGCTCTGGATGCGCGCAATGCTTTCGACGCCTTCGGCCGGCAGCCTTACCATCAAAATCAATTTGGTGCTACTTTCGGCGGTCCCCTTATCAAGAATAGGACCTTCTTTTTTGTGGACTACGAGGGTTTTCGCGTGGTGCAGGCTCTGCCCCAGCTCTCGGCCATACCCACGGCGGCTGAGATCGGCGGCGATTTTTCCTCTTTTCTGACCAACACCGTGGCGCCACAGGTGGATATGAACGGAAACGTTCTCTCGGGCACGACCGCGGTCGATTGCAGCGGTCACCCTACATATTACGGAGAAATTTTCAATTCGCGGCTAACCCAGGCATCCAACGCGAATGCGAGCGGCTATTGCGGTGTGCCCATCGGCGTCGATGCCAACGGAAACCCGACGAATATTTTCCCTAAAGGCACAATCGATCCACTGGCAGCGCGTCTCTCCGCTCTTTTTCCCACACCGAACGTCAACATCAATGGCTCCAACTTTCTTGCAGAGCCGAAAAAAACTTATAGCCGAAATAACGCTGACGTTCGCATCGATCAAAAGATCTCTGACCGAGATAATCTCTTCGGAACCTTCAGCTACGAGGATCAGCCCAGCTTCACGCCCTCCCCGTTTCAGAACGAGCTCGACGGCGGGGCGTTCTCCGATGGCTCCGAAAACGATTCTTTCCGCGCCATCGCCTTGAGCGAGACGCACGTCTTCTCGCCCAACCTTATCAATGAATTCCGGCTCGGCTACAACCGGATCAACACGCATCGCTTCCAACTGAATCCCAACACAAACGTTTCCGAGCAGCTTGGATTTCCCGGAGTTCCCTTCGGTCCGGATATTGGCGGGCTGCCGCAGATCAGTATCAACGACGGCACGGCAACTCTCGGAAGTGCCAGCTTTCTGCCCGCCATCGAGAAGCAGAACAGCTACGTGCTGACCGAAAACCTCACGCTCGTCCACGGCCGGCATTCCGCGAAATTCGGTGTGGAAATTCGCCATGAAGAGTTCACGTTACTCGAACCCGCAGCGCCCCGCGGTACGCTTAACTTTGGAAGCGATTTTACTGACAACCCGGCTTCACCCACATCGGGTGGCGAGGCCTACGCCACTTTCTTGCTGGGCGTTCCTGACGCTGCCGAACTCACTAGCCTGCACACGGTGGATTACCACCGCCCGGTCTATGGCTTCTACGCCGAAGATGATATCCGGGCAACGCCGCGAATGACGCTGAATCTGGGATTGCGCTACGACTTATTCACCACCGTGAAGGCCAGGGACAATCAGCAGGCGAACTTCGATTTTTCTTCTGCCTCGCTTATCGTGCCGGCCGGGCAGACTACGAACCTCACGCCATTCCTCGCCGCGAATATCCCGATTCAAAGAAATGCGTCGAGTGGTCTGATTCAGCCTGACCTGAATAATTTCGCGCCGCGTCTCGGCGTCGCGTACCAGATCAGCAATAAGCTCGTGATGCGCGCGGGCTATGGCCTTTTCTATGGGGGAGACGAGAATGGACCGTACTCAAACCCCAGCCCTGGATTCAATCCGCCGTTCTTTGTAACTCAGTCCTACACGGTTCCATGTTTCTTATCTTCTGCGAACCCGGCTCTCGGTCCGAACAATTGCGCGATTCCCGGCCTCAGCGTGCTCTCCCAGGGCTTTCCATCGAACGCTCTGACTGATCCCAACACGCCGCTTCTGTTTGCGGTCAGTCCGAACTTGCGAACCCCGTACACGCAGCAGTGGCACTTCGGATTCCAGTACGAATTGCCCGGGCAGAGCGTACTCGAAGTCTCCTATGCCGGATCGCATGGCGGCGACCTTTACAACTATTACAACGGTAATCAAGCCGTGCCAGAACCTGGGTTTTGCACTACTCCACCGAACACGCCAGGCAATTGCCCGACCGCGCCGCGTCGACCAGCCAAGGTTTGCGACAACTCGGTGTTTCCGCCGAACTGCAATGAAGTGTTTGACACCGCCATCAACGAACTCCGCTCAGACGGCTACTCGAACTACGACTCATTACAAGTCAGCTGGCAAAAGAACTTCTCCCGCGGCCTACAGTTTCAAGCTTCCTATACTTACGCGCATGCTATGGATGACGCTTCTAGCGCCAACCTCGGATCGCTCAATAACGGAGACTTTCGCGATCAGAGATACCCATTTCTCGAATATGGCAATTCGGATTTCGATGTACGTCATCGCTTTGTGATCAGCTACATTTACCAGTTTCCGTTTGGCAACGGCAAGAAGTTTGGCGGAGGTGCGACCGGCGTGCTCAACCAGATCATCGGAAATTGGCAAGTCGCCGGCATCGTAACCGCGCAGACAGGTAACTGGTTCACGGTTACCGATGCGCTCACCAATGTCTCCACCAGCGACGGAGGAGGAGGCGTGGGATATTATGACGTTCGGCCAAACCTCGTTGGCAGTCCCAATGCGAAACCCTGTGTCCCGGGAACGATCTTCAACACCTGTGCCTTCGTGGACAACACAATTCCGTTCACCTTTGGCAATGCAGGGCGCAACATTGTTCGCGGTCCCGGCCTCCAGAACTGGGACTTTTCCATTTTCAAGATGTTCCCGATTAAAGAGCAGATGCGCATAGAGTTTCGCTCAGAGTTCTTCAACATTTGGAACCACGTGAACCCGGTGTTCGAGCCCGTAGGTTTGATCGGCGAGGAACCACAGCCGGTTGAATTCGGAACTCCGCAATTTGGATTTCCGCAGGGGGCGCGGGATCCACGCTTCATCCAATTTGCGATGAAGTTCTACTTCTGAAGCCGCTCTTGAGTTGAGGGTCTTCCTGGCTTACTGCTTCTTCACGTCTGTCAGATTGTCATCAGGATTCCGATCAATCAGTTTGATGAGCGGGTCAATGCCTGCCTGGCTTGGTAGTTTGTCGACCGTGACGGTGAACTCCTGCCGCTCCTGTTCGATTTTGTGCTTCTGCAGGTACAGATAGTTTCCGTCGGCATCAAGCACACCGATGTCGACCAGGTCGTGCAGCGGGATAAGGTGCTCCTGCCCTTTGCCGTCAGAGCGATATTTCTTGGCTTCCACTGCAAGGTGGACCAGGTACTTTCCGTCCGGAAGCGCAGAATAGCTGGCTGAGACCGCTCGATTGTCGAAGATGGTGATGGTTTCAAACCAGTCTTCGTAGAGATACTGGAACTCCGGCGGCGTGACGTTGCGCAGATAGTTGACCAGATCGAGTGAAGTCGGATACGGCGGGCCTTTAAAAGCGTAATCTTTCACCATGGCGGCCAATGCCTGATTCACGCGGTCTTCACCGATATAATCCTGCAGGGCGTACATGACCATTCCGCCTTTGTTGTAGTGGATGTATCCCTGGGTGGGCTCGACCCGCAACAGAGGCTTCTCTTCGTCGTGTTCCTGCGCGCGTCCTCGGAGATAGCCATCCAGTTGGTAACGCAGAAACTTCTTCATCGAAGCGGCGCCATAGGTGTGCTGCATGACCATGAGGGCAGTGTACTGCGCCAAAGTTTCGACGATGGCGGTGGCACCTTCCGTGTTCGCGCTCACAACTTGATGCGCCCACCACTGATGGCCGGTTTCGTGCGCAGTCACGAAAAAGGGCAAGTTGATCGCGTCCTTCTTGTTGGGATCAACATAAGTAATGAAGCCGATACCTTCGGAAAACGGAATGGTGTTGGGAAACGATTCAGCGAAGTCGCCGTAGCGCGGAAACTCGATGATGCGCAATTGCCGGAACTGGAACGGGCTGAAAGCCGCGGTCGCATAATCGAGCGTAGACTTCATGCCTGCCATCATGCGGTCGAGATCAAATTCGTGAGTTGGATGGTAGTAAATTTCCAGGCTCACGTCGTGCCAGCGGTCATGCCGTACGGCGTAGCGTGCGGAATTGACAGAGAAAATGCCGGCGAGGATGGGTGCGTCAGCTTTGTAGTGGAAGTAGCGGCGTCCGTCTTGCATCCATTCTTTCTGTAGATAGCCAGGCAGGATGGCGATCTGGTCGGGGCTAGTGCTGACCGTTCCTTCGAAATTCACCCAATCGGAGCAGGTGGACACATAGTTGTTTTGGCGGGCAGCGGCATCTTCGAGCTTGGGAAGTCCCGTCGATTTCTGCAGACCGTGGCGTCGCCGCGCGCTGTCGTCGACCAGTTGTACGTCCTGAAAATATCCGATGAACGGCAAATAGCTGCCGCTGACGAAGCTGCCGTTATGCACGATGTCGCCGTTGGGATTGGAGTTGACGAATCCGCGATTGGGATACTCCAGCGCGAATTCGAGCGCGATTCGGCCATGCGGCGGGAGCGGCTGCGTCAGTCGATAGAGATAGAAACCCAGCGCCGCATCTTCGATGAGTGGTGTCTGGCCGCCTTCGAAGCTGAGAGTTCGAACTTCGATGCGAGGCCGCGGGATCACGTCCACGTCCTCGGGCCAGAGTGTGACGGCGATGCGGTCGATGGGTGCGTCTGTCTTGTTTACCAGCCATTCTTTTCCGCGGAAGACGGCGAGCCGGCGGTCGGGATAGAGATCAATATCGGCCTCGATGTCGGTTATCCGCGGTTGCGGGAGCGACGTGTACTGCTTGTATTTGATCTCGTATTGCGCGCGCGCTTCCTGGATTTTGAACGTCGTGAGATAGGAGTTCAAGACGTGCGTGTTGTAGTAAATGTAACCGCCTACCGCGACGAAGAGCAGCCCGCACACCACGAGGCCGGACACAGACGCGGTCGACAAGCGTGCGCGCGCCAGCCGCAGACGGTTGCGCCAACTCGTTTCCATGCCCCGCACCCACAGCAGATTAATCGCGATGGCGAGCAGCACAGCGCCAATTGCCCAATGAACATGAAACCAAAATAGCGGCGCCGCATACGGACCGTAACCGTTCATGTCCGAATAGACAGGAACAGGAGATTCACCCAGACGGTAGAGGTAGTCCTGAAAATTCATCTGCGGCAGGGCGATGGCGGCCACGAAGTACAACACCATGATCAGGTGGCCGAGATATTTGTGATTGACAATCGTGTGCACAAGGAACGCAATCACGCACAGAATCCAGAAGGTGATCAGCCGGTGACCGAACAGGTCTGTAAGGTACAAGCCGAGCTCGAAGTGATGGTAGCCGTGGCTGATCTGAACGATCAAACCGCAGACCATTACCATAAGAACGAGCACGACCTGAACCAGCATTAGCGCGAAAAGCTTGCTGCCGAAGAACACCCAACTTGGTACGGGCAGGGCGTCCATGATTTGGTTGAGCTGAGTGTCCCGCTCGCGCCAGACCAGTTCGCCGGAGTAAAAAGTGACGATCACCAGAACGAAAAATGTGAAGCCTCCGCCACCCAATTCGAGGATGCGCCAGGTGACCGGGTATACCGGAGTGGAAAACGGATTATTGATTCCGTTGGCCGAAAGGATGGCAAATAGACCTCCAGCCAGCACGAGCACGGCAAAAAAGACGCTCTTGACCGTCTCTGTGAACTGGAGGCGAGTGAGAAAAACCAGTTCTCGCAGAGAGTTGGTCGCGGAGAATGTGGCGTGAGTCACGGGCAGCGCGCGCGCCGTTACAATGAACGGTGTCGTCCCCGGATCCGGCTGCGACTGCCGCACTGCTTTGCCGGCCGAGTAACTGAAAGAGAAGCGCGCGTAGGTGATGCCCAGAATGACGGCGCCGAACGCAAGCCACAACAAACGGTTCCAGACCAACACCCCGCTGAAGGGGATGAGCTGCGTGTTGCGTTGAAAGGGTGTCCAGTATTGCGTGAGTCGGCCGACGGCATTGCCACCAAATGGGTCGACCATCGCGGCCAGCGCGCTCGTCGTCAGATCAGTTGAGAGCTGCGTGGCCACAAAGTAGCCGATTAGCAGCAACACGCTGCCCGCATATACGGGCAGCATCTTTCGTCCGAGCGCCGCAAGCGCGAAGAAGATCGCGGAGGTGAGAATCAGGTTGGGGATAACGAGCGTGAAGTAAGGTTGAAGATAAGCCAGCACGCTCTGCGGACCTACGCGGGCTGGATCGAGCCACGGCATACGCGTTCCGGCCCACGCGCCCAGCCCAACGCTGGTGAAAATCACCAACTGCACGGCCAACGCGCCCAGGAAACGTCCTCCAAGATAGTCGAACTTGGTAATGGGCGCCGTGTAGAGGAATGCTGTCGTGTTATTTTCTACATCCTGGTAAGTAGCTTGGCCGGCCAGCGCCGCGCTCACTACCACGCCAAAAAAACTGATGAACATGATGATGAGGTTCAGCGCGAAGGGCGAGGTGACCAGCACTCTCCCGCCTGTGCCGAAGTCCACGGTGGCGTTCGAGAATGCGCCTCCCGACATGAGCACGAAGAGGAACCCCAGAGCGAAAAACACAAGGAAATACACGTAGGTGGAAATGCGGCGCAAGCGCCGGGAAAACTCGAATGCCAGGATGGGTGCGACCATGGCTCAGTTCACCGTCGCCGGAGCCGGGTAGATGAAACCTTTGATGGTCGCGAAATAGAAGTCTTCCAGATCGGCCACGGCGGGCTCGAAGCCGGCCTCCGGTGGTCGATCGCTGAGGACATGCACCAGGGTCTGGCCGGCAAACAGTCGCATTGAGATTAATTGATGGCGATCTCGCAAACGCGCCAGTTCGTCGTGCGCGATCGATTTGCGCCACACTTTACCTTCCAGTTCTGCGACCAACTCCGAGGGATTGCCCGCAACCCGAACCCGCCCTTCATGAATGATGGCCATTGCGCTGCAGAGATCGCTGACGTCGGAAACGATGTGGGTGGAAAGGATTACGATGATGTTTTGTCCGATCATACTGAGCAAGTTGTGGAAGCGCACGCGCTCCTCGGGATCGAGGCCAGCCGTAGGCTCATCGACAATGATTAAGCGCGGATTGGCCAGCAACGCCTGCGCAATGCCGAAGCGCTGCTTCATGCCACCGGAAAAACTGCCCAGCGCCTTGCGCCGATGCTCGTAAAGATTGGTTTGTTGCAGCAGAGACTGCACCAGTTCCCGTCGCTCCTTAGCGTTGGCGATTCCCTTAAGCACCGCGAAGTAGGAAAGCAAATCTTCTGCTGAGACCTTCGGATACAGCCCAAATTCCTGGGGCAGATAGCCCAGCACACGGCGCACCGCGTCTTTTTGGCGGAGAACATCGACGTCTCCTAGCACGGCCCGGCCACTGTCGGCCTCCTGCAGTGTGGCCAAGGTTCGCATGAGTGTGGACTTGCCCGCACCATTCGGTCCCAGCAGACCAAACATTCCAAGTTGGATGTTCAGCGAAACATTCTGCAGTGCCTGCGTGCCGTTGGGATATCGCTTCGAGAGGTTTTCGATTCGCAGTTCCATCGTGCTCCGATCTGGTTGCCTTTGTGTTACGGGGCAGTGTGCACAAAAGTTCCTAATCGAGATTGATGGTGAGCTAATTCTTGCATCCCGTCAACACGAAGCGAAGACTAACTTATCGTCGATAGCCTGGGGAGCGGACCATTCGAGATAGACCATGGCAACGTATTGCCACATAACGCATCAAGTTATAGGTGCCACTGCGCCCAAACGTCTCAGAACGTTCCGCGGAAACAAGTCCGTCGCAGAAGGTTGCTTCTTCTTGGCCCGAAATTCACGATTACGGCATCATTGGCGACTGCCGTTCCGCAGCCTTAGTGTCGGGGTCCGGCTCCATCGACTGGCTCTGCTGGCCGCGATTCGATGCGCCCTCGATCTTCGCCGCGCTGCTGGATCGCGAACGAGGTGGTCGCTGGAGCATCTCTCCTGCTGGGCCAGCAAATGTAAAACGGCAGTACATTCCGGATTCCAACATCCTTGAAACTCACTTTTTCAGTTCGTCGGGCAGCGCCATTCTTACCGACATGATGCCAGGTGCAGCGAACGCTTTTTATCGGAACGACTTCTTGCCGGACCACGAGATTATCCGTAAAGTGATCTGCGATTCCGGCGAACTTGAATTCGACATCGACTTTTCGCCCGTGGCTGACTACGGCAGAACCAAGGTTCAGATCCGGGAGTTCGGAAAACTGGGACTTCGGTTCACCGTGGGCAGAGGCGCATATTGGCTTCGAAGTAGTGCACCTCTTTTGATTACAGACAAAGGTGCTCACGCTCGTGTCGTCCTCCGTCGTGGCGAGAGCCTGCGCTTCTCTTTCTCCTATTCGGAAGAGGCTCCCGCGGTATTGCGTCCGTTGGATCTCTCGCTCGACGCGCGTATTGATCATTCAGTCGCAGCCTGGCAACAATGGGGCCGTCGCGCCAGTTACGACGGCGCGTATCGGAATGAGGTGGTACGTAGCGCCTTGGCTCTCAAGTTGCTTACTTATGCCCCCTCAGGCGCGATTATTGCTGCTCCGACCACATCGCTTCCAGAACGTATTGGCGGAGATTTGAACTGGGACTACCGCTACTGCTGGTTGCGCGATGCGTCCTTCACAATCCGCGCCTTGCTCGAGCTCGGCTATTGGGACGAAGCCGAGGATTTCCTCGATTGGATGCTACAAGCAACGCGACTAACGCAACCCAAGTTGAGAATTCTATACTCCCTCTATGGCGACAAAGCTCCAGTTGAACGCGAGCTGGCATACTTGAGCGGATACTGCGAATCGCGACCGGTGCGTATCGGGAATGCAGCGCGCGATCAACTTCAACTCGACGTTTATGGAGAAGTCGTCGACGCGGCCGCGCAGTTCGCAGTCCATGGCGGAAAACTCGACCGCGAAATGCAGAAGGCGTTGATCGGCTTTGGAAATTATGTCGTGCGGAATTGGGATCAGCCAGACGAGGGTATCTGGGAGCCCAGGTCTGGACGTGAGAACCATACCCATTCACGACTTCTGTGTTGGACGGCGATGGATCGCCTCGTCCGTCTCGGTGAGCGAGGTATGCTGCGAGGGGCGCCGATCGAGCGCTACAGACAAGAGAGCAATTTGATTCGACGCCAGATCGAGGAGCGTGCCTGGAACGAGCAGATACAAAGCTACGTCAGCGTGCTCGACGGCCAGGAACTCGACGCCAGCCTGCTTTTGCTCTCCTGGTACGGCTTCGCCGAGGCTGGCTCGCCAAGAATGCGCAGTACTTACCAAGCGATCCGCCAGCAACTGGCAAGCGCCAATGGATTGCTTTTCCGCTACCGAAAAGAAAAAATAGAGGGAACTTTCGCTCTCTGCAGTTGTTGGGAAGCTGAATACCTGGCGTTAGGTGGTGGTTCGCTGGCCGAGGCGCACGACCGATTCGCAGACTTGATCAAGTATAAGAACGATTTAGGTTTGTATGGTGAAGAGATCGACCCGACTACCGGAGCTGCATTGGGAAACTTTCCTCAGGCTTTCACGCACGTCGGACTCATCGGCGCCGCGCTGTCAATCAGCCAGCGAGAAAAGGGAGAGCAGCAACTGGCGCATCGCCCGCCCGCGGCAACCCAGCAGGCGACATCACAGGTTCGTTCATGAACTGGCCAAGCTGGCTGCTGTCGGGATTCCTGGCGACTCTGGCACTGTCAACCCTCCTCGCAACCACCCAAGGCCTTGGCTTAACCCGAATGAACTTGCCCTATTTGATTGGAACTTTCGTGACGACGCAGCGGGAAAAGGCAAGGTTTTACGGATTTCTTATTCATCTGCTGAATGGCTGGATATTTTCCATCTTGTACGTACTGGTCTTCGAGGCGCGGCACATGGCCAATTGGTGGTTCGGAGCCCTTATAGGACTGGCGCAGGCGCTCTTCGTCCTGACCGTCGGAATGTCATTGATGCCGGGCATACATCCCAGGATGGCAAGCGAACAACACGGTCCCAATGCAAACCGTCAACTCGAACCTCCTGGGTTCATGGCGTTGCATTACGGAATTCAGACTCCGGTTTCGATCTTTATTGCGCACGCGGTATTCGGGGCAATGTTGGGATCACTCTACCAACTCGCCAAGTGAGGTTCTATTGCCGAGTCGAGAGTCGAATACTTCGATGCTTACGGCAACAGTTCAAAAGATCCCTTCAGACGAATGTCTGCCGATGACGCGCCCACCAACACGTCGAACGTGCCCGGTTCCGCGATCCAGTCTTTTTTCTGCGTGCTGTAGTAAGCCATTGAACCCTTGTCCAGTGTGAACTTCACAGTCGTGGACTTGCCAGGCGCCAACTCGACTCGACGGAAGCCCTTCAGCTCTTTGACGGGGCGGTCTACGCTGGAATGTCCGTCGTGAACATACAACTGCACAACCTCCGCGCCCGCGTGCTTTCCCTGGTTGCGAAGTCTTAAGCTCACCTCGAAGGTTTGACCGCTCGCAGCTTTGCCCGGTTTAATCTTCAAATCGCTATAGCCAAAGTTCGTGTAGGACAGGCCATATCCGAAAGGAAATTGAGGGGCGATGCCGTGCTTGTCGAAATAGCGGTAACCGACATAAATTCCTTCCGCATACTTCACGTGCAGATCTTCTCCGGGATAATTCCCGTAAGCAGGAGACTCTTTGAAGTCGTTGATGAAGGAGAAAGGCAGTTTGCCCGAA
Organism: Terriglobales bacterium; assembly: GCA_035601995.1. Lineage (GTDB taxonomy): Bacteria > Acidobacteriota > Terriglobia > Terriglobales > Acidobacteriaceae > JABDBE01. The sequence goes on along the minus strand of DATNNE010000022.1, from coordinate 51,224 downwards.
GGATTCACGTCACCGAACAAAATGTCGGCGATTGCATGGCCCATTTCCTGGCCGCCAAACCATGCGTCCAGAACAGACGGAACTTGGCCAACCCAGCGGCTCACGTTGACAGGAGCACCGGCATTGAAGACCACGACCGTATTGCGGTTCACTTTGGCGACCGCCTGAATGAGTTCGTCCTGGCCGGCAGGCAGATCTAACGTTGTGCGATCGAAGTCCTCGGATTCGATAGTGGCGGAGTTCCCCGCCAGCACGATTGCCGCGTCCGCCTTCGCGGCGATGGCCACAGCTTCCTTCCGCAATTCCTCGCGAGCTTCAGGAGTATCTTTGGCGTGGTCCTCGCCTGGCATAGAAACGCCGAGCGCATAGCTCACCTGCATGCTGCTGCCAGCTCTTTCTTTGATTCCATCCAGCGGTGTGATTGCATAATTAGGATGCACCAAAGAACTGCCACCGCCGCCGGTTCTGGCCACAGCAGCGTTGGGGCCGATGACGGCCAGCGACCTGACCTTCGAAGGATCGAGAGGGAGCAAATTGCCGTCGTTCTTGAGAAGTACGATGCTTTCTGCCGCCCCATGCCGTGCCACAGCCCGCTGTGCGGGAGTATCGATTTCGCCCGGTGCCTTCTTCGAGCGATCGAAAACACCGCTGACAAACATTGTGCGCAGAATACTGCCGACATTGTCATCAAGCGTTGCCACGAAGATCCTGCCTGCGGCCACTTCGGGCAGAACCTTCTCAGGCGACAGCCAGTCGCCGCCGTTTCCAACTTTCTTTGGGCCCTCGGTCATCAACCATGACTTGGCCGGTTCGCCGCCGGGCATCTCAAGGTCCATGCCAGCATTCACCGGGCCCAGCGTGCTGTAGGTACTGCCCCAGTCGGAAACTACAAAGCCCTTGAAGCCCCACTCTTTTCGCAGAACGTCTTTCAGTAGAAATGGATTCTCCGAACAATAAAGTCCATTTACCTTTTGATAGGCCGACATCACGGACCAGACCCCAGCCTCCTGCACAGCCGCTTTGAATGCGGGAAAGTAAATCTCCTGCAAGGTACGCTCGTCGATGGATTCGTCCACGCGATGACGTTCAAATTCCTGATTGTTAGCCGCGAAGTGTTTTACTGTTGCAATGACGCCCTCGCCCTGCACGCCTTTGATGTATGCGACGCCCATCCGCGCAGCGAGGTACGGGTCCTCGCCATAGCCCTCGAAGTTTCTACCCCACAGCGGCACGCGCTGAATATTGACGGTCGGGCCGAGGATCATGTCGCGGCCAATCGCTTTCACTTCTTGGCCAATGGCCTGGCCTACGCTTTGCGCGACGGCCGGATCCCAGGTGGCGGCGACCGCGATTCCGGCGGGAAATGCGGTACTGTTGAAAGGGGACGATTTTGTGATCTTCGACGGGCCCGCCCAGGACCGTATGCCCATTGGCCCGTCCGCCATCTTGATGGATGGAATACCTAGCCGCGGCACCGCGACGCTTTCCATCCAGTTGGCTCCGCTCAACATGCCGGCCTTTTCCTCGAGGGTCATGCGGCCGAGAAGATCTTGCACACGCTGTTCGACCGGCAGCTTCGGATTCTTATAAGCAGCGTTGGAGGGAACGTCCTGCGACTGAGCGACGACTCCCGCGATTAGAACCGTCACGACCAAGACTACGATCCTATGCAGCATGCCCATATTGTTTTCCTTTTTCAGATTACGATCGGTCACAGTGGTAGTCCTCATCAGGATTTGACGTTGGCGGACGTGTGTGTCTCAGCGGATTCAATCGGCTCGACAACGCTAGACCAAAAATAATGTTTAAGCGAACCCTGAATCCTACATCGGCAAGAGGATGTCGGCAATAAAGGGCAAGCAGAAATTTCTCCGACTCGGCAAGCGCCACGGTTTAAGCGGCGCTTTCAAGGCGATTTGCGCCTATCGAACTAGTTGAACCAGGATTGTCTGATCGCACCCTCGACTCAAGAATTTCAACATGTTACTTTCGCTGGCGATGACGCAACCATAGTCGCCGTAAATCACGCCGGGCATATTGCCGGAAAACGATTTTCTACAGTAACTTAACTATTGACACACTCGCCGCAGACGGACATAATTTTTGGCACGCCAGTCGTCTAGCAGAGCACTTCGAGCTCGCTAAAAGAGATGTTTCTCGGTCCTTTTCCGGATTCCGTCAAGGCTGTCTCGTAAGGCTTGTTTTGTCGAGATGGCAATTTGACAGAGGTCTAGTCACTCACTTCGCGCAGGAGAAAATCGATGAAAAACGATAAGTCCGTGCTGTGCATATTGGCGCTGACATGCACAGTCGCAGCATCCCTTGCTCTAACCCCAATCGCCAAAGCCGCAACATCATCCATACAACCCCATTCCCGGCCACCCAACTTTGGCGAAAACGTTTACATATTCAATCCCAGCATGCCGCTGAGCCAAATCCAGTCGACCGTCGACTCGATAGCAACCCAACAACTCTCCAACCAGTTCGGAACCCAGCGTTATGCGTTGTTGTTTGAGCCCGGCACCTATGGATCGACCACCACTCCGCTCAATTTTCAGGTTGGTTATTACACCGAGGTTGCGGGCTTGGGCCAGTCGCCGAGCGAGGTGGTCATCAACGGCTCCATCGACGTTTACAACCAGTGCACAGACGGCAGTTGCATCGCTCTGGTGAACTTCTGGCGATCGTTGTCGAACCTGACCATCAACGTAACCAACTCCAGCTTTGGTTGCTACGCGGGCGAATTCTGGGCAGTGTCGCAAGCCGCGCCGATCCGTCGAGTCCTCGTCAATGGGCTCGCTACTCTTATGGATTATTGCACCGGTCCGTCGTATGCAAGCGGCGGTTTCATCGCCGACTCCGAGTTCGCCGGCAGCAGTGTGACCAGCGGCTCGCAGCAGCAATGGCTGACTAGAAACAGCATTCTCGATGGCTGGAGCAACGGCGTCTGGAACCAAGTGTTCTCAGGCGTCGTGGGCGCGCCCGCCCAGTGCTTCCCTGTCCAATCATCATGCGGCGGCCCATACACTACGCTCGCGACCAGCCCGGTGACGCGCGAGGCGCCGTACCTATATCAGGACGCCCATGGGAATTACAACGTCTTCGTCCCTGCTGTGCAGCGCAACACCTCGGGCACAACGTGGGCCAACGGTCCGACGCCGGGATTCTCCATTCCAATCCAGAGATTCTTCGTTGCCCAGCCGACGGATTCCGCGGAGACCATCAATCGCGCACTATCTTTCGGCTTCAACCTCATCCTCACGCCGGGCGTTTATAACCTGGACCGAAGCATTATTGTCCCTCGTCCCGATACTGTGGTGCTCGGTCTCGGTTTCCCGACTCTAATCCCGCAAAACGGAAACCCGTCCGTGACCGTCGCCAGCGACAACGGCGTATTGATCTCGGGAATCATCTTTGATGCGGGCCCGAGGAATTCCCAAGTGTTGCTGCAAGTTGGGAATCGATGGGGACGCGAGGGCAACGGTCACCATGGATCATCCGATCCGTCGGGTGTTTACGATGTGTTCTTTCGCATCGGCGGCGCCGAGGTGGGAAGCGCAACTATCAGCTTGGTCGTGAACAGCGACAACACTATCCTCGACGACATCTGGGCATGGCGGGCCGACCATGGCGCTGGCGTGGGTTGGACCGACAACACAGCCGACACTGGCCTCGTCGTCAACGGCGACGACGTGACCGCATACGGCCTTTTCGTCGAGCACTACCAGAAATATGAAGTGATCTGGAACGGCAATGGCGGCACAGACATCTTTTTACAAAACGAGATGCCCTACGACCCACCCAGCCAGTCGGCGTGGATGGAAGCTCCCGGCATCGACGGCTGGGCGGCGTTCAAGGTCGGCAATCACGTGTCTAGCTTCCACGGATATGGGTTGGGCAGCTACAGCTTCTTCGACCAGGGGGTGAACATCTACGCCGCAAACGCGTTCGAGGTCCCCACCAACCTCCCGACGGCAAGCATGAACGATCTGCTCACTGTATTCCTCTCCACGTCGGGGTTCGGTGGAATCCTGAACGTGATTAACAATACGGGCGGGTCGTCGACCATCGCTAACCCGGACACCCCGGTCACCGTCGTCAGCTACCCGTGACGAGTCGACAGCCTAATCCGATCGAGCGATCACAAAGCCATCAAGCTCCGCTCCCGCGTGGGTGGAGCTTGATGCGCAGCGGTGCAGTTTTAATCGCGTAAGACAATGCGAAGGAGCGATAATAGGTGGTACATGGACGTCGTTGCTGGCGGGCGAGACGGTGTACACTCGTAGCCGCCTTCGAATCAAGAAAGAGATTCGTGTTAACTTCAAACGGAGGAAGAGTTATGGATAGGCGAACAATCAATCGGATTCTAATCTTAGGAACGCTTCTTGCATCGGTTGTGATCGGGGCGAATGTTGCCGCACAGACGGCGATCCATCCCACAACCGGCGGCATCGGCCAAACTCAAACCTCCAGAACCGCCCAGAATCACGCCGCTGCTGAACAGAACCCGGCTTGCGAGAGAATCATCAACGAATGCAAGAACCTTGGGTTCATTGTGGGGCAATGGAAAAAAGACAATGGCCTTTGGAAGGATTGCTTTGACCCGGTCGTAAAAGGCGGGGGCAGTGCCACCCGGGATGGAAAGCCCATCAGCGTTCCGGTCAGCGCCAGCGACGTTCAGTCCTGCCGCGCAGCGGAAGGCCATAGAACAGTTGCAACAAGTGCACACTAACAGCGTGACCCATGCGGGTGCGTAGCCAAGCCCATGGCTGGTTTGCCGCGGCAACAACTGTGGAAACGATCATTGCTGTTGTAACGAGTTAGGATCGGACGTGTTTCTGAAGCAGGTTGAGCAGCGCTCGATCAAGCTGATGTCCATGCCAACCTTCAAACTTCGTGCCGGGACGTTCGGTATCGAGAATGCCAAACGGACCGCGAAAGTTCCACAGCGCCCAACCGCTCTGCAGATCGTTTAGCACACGTAAAGTGTCGTCAAACCAGGCCAGAACGACCTCCGGCGGTGTGTGCTTGTAACAGCCCATCTCGCCAAAATGAATAGGAACCTGATGGCCGGCAAGCTCGCCCCACGGCCGAAATGTCCGAGCCAGCTCAGCTCGATCCACGGTGACGACACCTTTAGCGTCCTTGAGCGGCCAGGTCGGCACCGGTTCCGAGCCAGTAAGTATGCCGCGCGCCCACTCGCACCGGTAGTGGGTGAGCTGTACGGGATGGTAAGTGTGACAGCTCTGCAGAACTCCAGTTTCGAACAAATCCGGGATGGCAGAGGTGCCACCGTTGTATCCATCGGTGATGATGAGCCGGTGCGCATCGTGCTTTGAAATTCCGTCGATGGCCGCCCGAGCGACGCGTGTGTAATCCGCCGCGCGGCGTTTCACGAGTTCTCCCCGAACGGAATTCTCGGCTTCAGTTTTGTTCGCTTTCCTTAATTCGTCCATTTCCGCGGCCGTCGGCGTCACGATCGGCTCATTCACCAGATTGAAGCTGAGTTTCTCGCTGGAGATCCCCTTGTAGCGATCAGCAAAATAGGTCCACTGATAGACAAAGGCATCCAGCATTTTTGGATCTGCAAAAAGGCTGCTTTTCTGTTTTGTGACGTGAATGCCAGTGAGCCCTTCATCTAAGGTGTCGAGAATGCAGTATCCGGGTGCACGGTGCAAGCAGAGGTTGACGTGGATCCCGTATTTGTCGCCCAGTTGAATGGCGCGATCAATCGGCACAACTTTGTCTTCGCGAATCTTGAGCAGATCCTGAGAGTCGGTCCAGAAGCGGTAGTCCATCGGCAATCGAACCCAGTTGAACCCCCAGTCTCGAATCCAGCGGAAGTCATCCTCCAGGAACATGCCATCGTTCTTATAGGGGAAGTACTTCATCCAATCCGGATCGGTGGAGAAGTATTCGAGCAGGTTGAAGCCGTACCATTTGGGATTCTTTGCTGGGCCCGGCGAACTTGACCATCCTTCAGCGCTGCCCGGAAACGTGCCCGCAAGATTCATGTTGTTTGACAAGCCATGTGGCAACATCAGCGCCGCTGCGGCGAAGCCAAGAGACTTGAGCACAGCCCTGCGGTTCGATCCTGTGGAGGGCAGTTCGGACCGTCGGGCAAAAGTTGGCTCAACGGCCGTTTCGCCATCGCGCGCAGCATGCGTGTTCTTCATGGGATCAGGAGCACTCCATTTCGTCTGAGCACGTTCCTCATATACCATACCGCCGCACGTGCGCCTGCCCAAAAACTTCCCTCGGCCCTACAAGCGCGTAGAAACAAACTTTTGAACAACTTGATGCAGCAGTCATGACCCGGACCGGATTAGCAAGCTCGGAGCAGGTCTAGAAGGCGGCGTAGTAGTAGGTTGGGAAAGTGGATGGCACGGTTGGCGGATGAATTACGGGGTTCGTCCTACCGGCGGTGTTTATGGTGTCGTTGGTTTGAGAGTAGTCGAAGCCTGCCACCGGCGATTTGGAAAGCAGAAAATCAGTGGGAAGACCGGTAGTGCCGAAACCGGGATCGACGCTTACAGTTCCCTCCGCGTCTTCATTCATCGGCAAAGGGCTTCCGTCAACCAACGGACGTCCGGACTGCCAAGTGGGGAAGTCGAAGAACGTCCAAGCTGTGCTTGGGGTCGGAGGCTGGCTGCATGAGTTCGCCTGATCCGGAGGAGGTGTAGTGGTCAAGACGTGAAACGCCTTCGAATAGGTTGCGAATTGGCCGTCGGTTCTCCAATAGAGATTTCGTTGAAAATTCTGATATTGATTGAAGGCCATTCCGCAGGAGTCGGCACACCCATCAATCGCGTAAAATCCCGTCGAATCATTTTGGTCGAAATATAGGATGTTGCTCGTCAGGTTGGCTTTGGTTGAGGAATTACAGTTTTGTGGCCACGCCGTTCCCTCGTTGAACATTCCCCTCCGGCCGTAGGCAAATATGTTGTTCTGGAACGTGTTTGGCGGTTGCCCACTTGCCGGCCCCTCGCTCATGAACGCCGTGGACGCGGAAACACGATAGACGACGTTGTTTTCAATGCTCACGCCTGCGGACTCGAAATCGAGATAAATGCCATGGCCGCCGTACCCTGTGCCCAGAATTGCTCGATCGATAATTGATGAATCGCTCACGTCGTGGATCAGGTTGTTCAGAATCTTGTTTCCTGTCCCGCTTTTCTGCGGGTCTCCGGTCGCGTAGTAAAGCGAACCTCCATCCGAGGTGATGCCTTGTATCAGGTTCCAGAGATGGTTGTACTGACTGACAATGCTGTTGCCGTTCTCTCCCGGGCATCCGTCCAGACAGATCGAAATACCCGCGTGGTACCCGTCATTAATGTCGTTGTGCTGATACAGAATGTTATTGCCGTTGCCTTCGGCTATGCCTTCACCATCGGGAAAGACGCGGCCATAGCCTTGAATGATGTTATTTTGCACGGTCACGGATTGTACGACGCTGGTGGCGAGGTCGTATCCTTGCGGCATGTGGCCAATATGGACGCCATTGGAACCGAGGTCGTAGAAAGCCGAGTTTTGGATTACATCATTGGCCGCCGGCGGTCCAGAGTGACTGGCCAGAGAAGCGATCTGCAGACCGGAAGTAGAAGTATGCCGCACCGTGATGCCATCGAAAGTGACATATTGACAGCTCTCGCAGTCGATGGCCGCGGGCAGCGTGTTTCCACCACTCTCATCATTGTTGAACCCCCCGGCGGGCGGGATGAAATCGTCCATCTCAAACACAATGCCCCGAAAGGTGACGTACTGAAGCTGAACCGCATTCAGCATGCTGCCGGTGGTGGCGCTGGCAGGCTGTAGTTGAGGGATGACAGTATTGTCCTGATTAGGATTCTCTCCGCTGTTGGCCAGATAGAAAAGGGTCCATGGTGATTTAGAACGATCCAGGAACCAAAGGCCGGTTTGATTGGCTTGCTGCTCGTGCTGAAAAGCATCGTACGTATTGTCGACCAGGTAACGGTGGCCAGCCGTGGGACCGAAATTGACGTACTGGTTGGTAAGACCCCGGGTCGCGCCGGTGAAATAAACGATGTGGTTGCTGGTGTCCACGCAGCTTACGCGCATAACGTCAACAGTCCACGAGTCGAAAAGCATGAGTTCGATGTCACCGACCGGATAAGAATTAGAGTTGTCGGCGCTGCAGGGATGAGAGGGATCTCCCGTATAGACGCCGTTCAAATTGGCCCAGTTCGCGATTGGATCGCTGGGGTTATATTTAAAACGGTCGAGACACTTGGATTGAGTTCCACTGCTTACGCTGGGACAACCCGTGTTGCCGGGAGGCACCTCGGCAGCCACCCGTAGAAAAGTTCCAAGATTACAGTTGGTCACGGCGACAGTCTGCCCCGTGGCAGTGGAATAGCAGGCGCCATCATTCATGTAATATCCAACACCCGAATTCGACTGCAAGCGCGAGCGCAGGCGGCGCCCGCCGTTGTAGAAGAGATACTCAAAGGGCTGAGTGTTGGCAGGCAGGTCAACTTGCCACAAATTGCCGGATGAGTTTGTCCAACCTTCGATGGCTTCGCCCCCGCTGACGACCGGCATTTCTCCGGGATAGTTTTCCCAGATGACGGGCATTTGCGAAGTTCCCGAGTCACTGGCAGTGAAATTCAACATTCCCGGGCTGGTGGGGCTTAACGGCAGATAGTACGTTCCCTGCCGGACCATAACTGTGATGGTCCGATTAGGATGGGTCTGAATGAGTTTTCGCACCGCGATCTGGGCCTGAGCGATCGAAGCCAACGGCCCATCCGTATTCGCGGCGTTGGGGCAGTCGAGGGTACCTGACCAGGAATCGCTGCCGTTTGTCCCAACGTAGAAATCAGCATTTCCGCCACCGCCGCTGCAGCCTGCGACTCCGGCAAAGTTCACGCCGCTGACGTTCGCTCCGTTTACGGTGACGACTTGACTGGACGGGCTGAAACTGAAACCGGTCTTGGCAGGGCGCACCGTATAGGAGCCATTGGCCAGACCAGTAAACGTGTAATTTCCGGCACCATCTGCCGTGGCGGTCGCATTCGCCACACCGCTGAGAGTGAGGGTTACGCCACTGCCATTTGCGGCCGGTGTGACGGCTCCAGAAACATTAGCCGTGGGTGGTGGTGGGTTACTCCCACCGCTGGATTTCGAACCATTTGAACTCGAGGACAAACCGCCGCAGCCGACGGTAACCAGGCACAAGATCAGCGTTAAGGTTGATGCTGACAGCCGAGAGGAATGGAGGAGGCTCATTATATTTTCCTGATCTTTTCCGGATCCACGCGAATTCCTGGCCCGTGAACCTCGCGTTGCGAGTTGAGGGCACGACATCAGAAGTAGGATTGCATCGCACGGAACCAGCGAACAGGTGCCAAAAGCGTGAGTTTTCCTTGGAGAACGGACGGAGGTTGCGCGGAGGAGGTACCTGTACTACAGAGTGCCGATCGGGTAAATGTACTTCGTTCGGTGAATTCTCCGTCCAGGAACTGAGGAACAAATCTGACAGCGAAGCTTAGCCAGGAGATTAACCCCGAAGTGCTATACCATCGGTGATCTTACCTGCAGGATTAGAACTTCCTTAGAATGAGAACTCGATTGAACTCTTCCGACCTCCTCTCGGCAGACGATTAGCGCGAAGTTTGTCGCAAGTACAAGCGATCGGGATTCTGAGGATTAACTTCTAGAAGGAGGCCATGATCATGGCTACTGGGGCAGTTACAGCCCGCGAACCAGAGGCGGATGCAAAAACCGCAACGACGGAAGCGCCCGAGGCGAAGCCGTTGACGCTAAAGCAGCGTTTCTTTCATCTGCTTCATGACATTTTCAAAGGACGCGAAGAACACCTCGGGTGGCGTCAGTAAGCACGCTGCAGCACTGAGTCTTGAATCTCATCGTTTCTGGAGTTCTTCTTTCCAGCCCGCCCGACGACGCTGCAGGTCCAGTGCAGTGTTTGCGATCTGGTCTAAAGGCACAACGACGCTCACTGCGCCCCGGGCAATCGCTTCTTTCGGCATTCCAAAAACGATACAGCTGGCTTCGTCCTGCGCGATCGTAGTGGCTCCAGCTTCGTTCATTTCACAAAGGCCCTGAGCGCCGTCGTCGCCCATGCCAGTCATGATGACACCAACCGCCTTCGCGCCGACGGAGACGACCACTGACCGAAAGAGCACGTCAACACTTGGACGATGACGGGAGACCAGCGGTCCATCGACAATCTGGACGGCAAGTTCTTCACCACTGCGATTGACGAGCATATGGCGGTTGCCGGGTGCGATCAGTGCCTTCCCAGTTTGTAAGCGGCTGCCGTCCCGAGCCTCTTCGACTTCTATGGCGCACTCTTTGTTCAAGCGATCAGCGAATGCACGGGTAAAACCTTCAGGCATGTGCTGCACAATCACAACCGGCGGGCAGTCCGTCGGCATGGCTGTAAGGAAGACACGAAGGGCTTCGGTTCCACCGGTCGAGGCGCCCACCGCAATCACTCCGTTCGGCGTCACTGCGGAGTGGGACTTAATTTTGCGAGGCAGAACGGCATCGGCCGTCAGACGTGGAACCACCGCCATGACCGGCCGCGGCCTGACTTGTGCTTGAGATGCGCTCCAGACCGCGTCCACGAGGGTGACGGCGGATTCGTGCAGGAAGTCACGCACTCCAACTTTAGGCTTCGTGATTACCTCAACCGCTCCTTCTTCAAGCGCGCGCAGGGCGAGTTCAGTGCCGCGAGCAGCTAGACCCGAGCAGACCACGACTGGCGTAGGCATTTCCGACATGATTTTCCGGATGAAGGTCAGACCGTCCATTCGCGGCATTTCGAGATCCGTAATCACAACGTCGGGAGGTTCCTTTAACATTTTTACCCACGCAATCAGCGGGTCTGCCGCAACGTTGACTTTGACCCGGCTGTTGGTGCTGAGGATGGCCTGCATAACCTGGCGAACCATTGCCGAGTCATCTACGACCAGGACGTGTAAGTCATCTCGATGCATACGTGGCGCACTCTTTTTCGAAGGCAAGTAAAAGTTGCGGATTACGTCGCTCTATTCACGGTCCTCACAACTGTTCTCTGTTTCCCGTTCTTGTGTAGATCGTCGGCTCAAGGCTGCGTAACTGAGGGAACACACTAGTCAGGTTCTCAGCGTGACCCACGAACAAAAGACCGTTGTCCATCAGATGACGAATGAGGCTCGTGACTACCCTTTGCTTCGAAGCCGTGTCGAAATAAATCAGGACATTGCGACAGAAAATCGCGTCGAATGGACCTTCGAGGAGATCCGACTCCTGATCCAGGTTCAGCCTTCGGAATTCGACCATCTGCTGGATTTCAAGTTTCACTTTCATCTCGCCCTGCCGCTCCGCCATTCCGCGCAACATAAACCCGTGCAGCAAATCCTTTGGGAGTTCCGCTGACCTCGCGATGGGATAAATCCCCTTACCAGCCTTTTCTAGCACTCGATTCGAAATGTCAGTGGCGAGAATCCGCGCGTCCCAGCCTTGCTCCGCGGGAAGATGCTTGGCCAGCAGCATGGCCACGGTGTATGGCTCTTCCCCGGAAGAACATCCAGCGCTCCAGATATTCACTCGCTTGGGTCGCAGTCCGCGTTCGGCGTCCGCCTGCCAGCGGGGAAACACTCTCTGTACCAGAAACTCGAACTGTCTGGGCTCGCGGTAGAAGCGGGTTTCGTTCGTGGTGATGGCGTCAATCATCCGGGCGCGCTCTTCGTGCTGGTCCGGTTGTACAACCCGTTCGTAGTAGCTTTCCAATGAGGTGATCTCGAGTGCGCGAAGGCGCCGAAAGAGCCGTCCGCACAACAAGGCTGTTTTTGAACTGCCCAGCCAAATGCCGGTTTCCGAGTAAATCAGTTTCTGGAACTTTTGGAAGAGCGCGGGGCTCACCGAGAGATGAGGTGGTTGCTCAAGGCAGGTGCCGTCATGCGCGGACTTGCCTGAATCCTTGCCTGCAGCGGTTCCAGCGGGCAAAGCTATGCTCCCGTCTCGAAGCGTGCTTCTTTGGCTGGTGCGCCTATGCTCGTATCGTCTGCGCGGCCTTCGTCGGCAACGGACTCCGTCACCGCCAGCAACTCATCAGCGGAAAGCACTTTGTCGATATCAAGAATCAGGCAAAACTTCTTGCCTAGCGCCCCCATGCCCAGCAGGTATTCAGTCTTCACACGAGTGCCGAATGGCGGAGTCTCTTCGATTTCGTCGGCAGAGAGATCAATAACCTGGCTGACCGAGTCGGCCAACACCCCCATGGTCAGGTTCTCGCCTTCGAACATCACTTCGGTGATGATGATGCAAGAGAACTTGGTAATGCAGCTGGCTGGCAATCCGAACTTCACCGTGAGATCGACAACCGGGACAACTCTGCCGCGCAGGTTCGTGACGCCACGAATCCAGACTGGAGTGTTGGGTACGCTTGTCACGGCCTCGTACTCAACGATCTCGCTCACTTTCACAATACTGATCGCATATTCCTCACCTGCGGTTAAGAAGGTAAGGTATTGCACCGTGCTCTGAGGGATTTGGTTCTTCCCTTGGTTCGACGCTCCCATAATTTCATTCCTCGCATCTATGCCGTTTGCTTCGTCGAATGCACTTCTTTAGAACGGAGCGAAGTTGGCTTCTTCCGTCGCCTTGCCGTCGCGTTGATTATGGCTGCGCTGCGCAAAATCGCTTTTGAATACTGGGTTCAGGGGCATGACCATCCGCTGTTTGCCGTCCCCGGTGCGCTGCGCAGACTGTTCTCCCGCTACACGGAAAAAAGTCATTAGCTGCTGCAATTGCTCAGACTGTGCAGCCAATTCTTCCGCGGTACTTGAGAGTTCTTCCGCAGACGATGCGTTGCGCTGCGTCACCGTATCGACCTGGGACATGGCCTTGTTGATTTGCGTCACGCCGCCAGATTGTTCGGTCGATGCAGCAGCAACGTCCTGCACCAGGTCGGCGGTCTTTTTGATAGACGGGACCAGGTCAGACAGCAATTGGCCAGATCGTTCGGCTACGCTGACACTCTTCCCCGCCAGTCCGCCGATTTCCTGCGCCGCTAACTGGCTCCGCTCGGCCAACTTTCGAACCTCGACGGCGACCACCGCAAAACCCCTGCCCTGGTCTCCCGCGCGAGCCGCTTCGATCGCCGCGTTGAGCGCAAGCAGATTGGTCTGGTAGGCAATCTCTTCAATCACTGAGGTCTTGGCGGCAATCTGCTTCATGGCTTCGACAGTCTCTTTAACTGCATCGCCGCTTTCTTCTGCCGCCATCGCGCCCTTGGCCGCAGCCTGCTCCACTTGGCGGCTATTGTCGGCGTTTTGGGTAATGGACGCGTTCATCTGCTCCAAGCTCGAACTCATTTCCTCAACCGAAGCAGCCTGTTCACTGGTTCCCTGAGAAAGACTCTGCGAGGAGGCTGAGACTTGCTGGGCCGCCGATGCAACCGCAGCGGATCCTTCGCGCACGTCTCTGATGATGCCCGACAGCCTGCTGCTCATCTCTCGCATGGCCTGCTGCAATTTGCCGGTCTCTGAACGGTTGGTGACAGCGATCTCCCTGGTCAAATCGCCTGCTGCAATTCGCTCCGCGTGCTGGACTGCTTGCTCAATCGGAGCCGTAATACTCTTGGTAACGCTGAGTGCCGAGAGCGTGGCCAGGAACAGAGTGAGAGCCAGAAGCAACAATGCAATCCTGCGGCCCACAGTGTAGTCTTCCTGGCTTTCTTTCATACTTTGCTGCATGGCGGCAGTCTGAAGGTCAATAAACCTTTCCCACATACCCCGGTACTTGTCGAGTGCTGGGATCACATCGTCGCGCAACGCTGCCAGAGCCTGCTCCCGTTTCTTGTCGGCGAGCAGCCCCTTGGCTTTATTCCTGGCCGAAATATAGGCCTGCCGGTCTTGGGTGACGACTTCAAACAGCTCTCGCTCCTGAGCGGAGCTGAGACTCTTTTCGATTTCCCCGACCTGCCCGCTGATTTCGTGGCTGATTGCGTCGTTCTGCTGATTGAGCTTCTTCTCTTCGTCAGGATCGGTAGTCTCAAATAATTGCAACGTGATGCGTGCGTTGGTGATCGAGTTCTCGATCGTCTGGTGCGTCAACTCCACCGTGTTGTAACGCTTCTGCATCGCAGCCGACATGTCGGAATTCAGGCGGCCAAGCCAGTTCAGTCCGACTCCACCGACGGCAATCACGCACAACAGGATGGCTCCGAAGACTACACCCAGTCGCGTGCCTATTTTCTGATCTTGCCAATTCTTCATTGTCCTTCACCTCTTTAACGGCTGCTCTTTTGTCTATGCTTGCGCATGCAAAGTCGATTGCATTACCCCACGCAGAAGGCTGGGCACGTCAACGATCAGGCCCACACGTCCATCGCCAAGAACCGTTGAACCAGCAATCCCGGGAACTCCTCGAAATGCCCTGCCCAACGGCTTGACCACCGTTTGCATGCCACCAAGCAATTCGTCCACTGCGATTCCGGCATAAAACTCGTTGACCTTGACAACAACAATGTTCTCCCTCTTAGGAGCTTTGCCGGACACGCTAAACAGGTGCCGCAATCGGATATAAGGAAGGGCAGTTCCGCGCAGGCTAAGAATCCCGCTGGCGTCTGGGCTGTGCTGTCCCTCCGGCAGTTCCGTACACTCCGTCACGTGTTCCAGAGGAACGATAAAGGTCTCGCTGCCAACCTTGACGGAAAACCCTTCAATGATGGCCAAGGTCAGCGGCAAGCGGATGGTAATGGTGCTGCCTTTGCCGAACGTGCTCGATATCTCGACGGTTCCGCGCAAATTATCGATGTTGCGGCGGACAACATCGAGCCCGACTCCACGACCGGAAAGATCGGTTACCGAGTCGGTGGTTGAAAATCCCGCTCGAAACACCAGATCGTAAAGGTCCTCGTCGCGAACCTCATCTTTACCGGACAAGAGTCCAAGGCGTTTTGCTTTCTCGAAAATGCGATTGCGGTCGAACCCCGCTCCGTCGTCCTCCAGTTTCACGATAATGTTTCCGCCGCTGTGCGCTGCCGTCAGCCGGATCAGCCCGCAGGGGTTCTTGCCTCGGCTTTCGCGCAAGGCCGGCTTCTCGAAACCGTGATCGACCGCATTGCGCAACAAGTGCAGCAGGGGATCCTTCAATTGTTCAAGCACGGTGGTGTCAACCTCGACCTCGCCCCCTACCAATTCCAGACGAGCTAATTTTCCGTGGCTCTTAGCAAGATCTCTCACGGGACGGACAAACTGGCGAAACATTGGGCCGACTGGAACCATGCGGATGCTCATGACTTCACTTTGCAGTTCCATGTACAGCCGCTCGGCCTCGCGATGCATCTCCAGCATGGCTCGCCCCTGCTCGGCATCAAGCTTTTCGATCATCCGGCGCAGGCGTCCTTGTGCGATCACAATTTCCCCAGTCAGGTTCAACATGCGATCGAGTTTGTCCACGTCGGCGCGCAGCGTGCGGTGGGCGCCTGACGGTATCTCAACCTTTGCGGTTGAATTCGATTCCGCCGGGGCTTCGCTGGCGGTGACAATCCTTTTCGCACGTTTTTCAACCTCCCGCGCTATTTCTTTCCTGAGCGCTTGTTGGCTCGGAGTAAGCTCTTGGGGTCCGGCCGCCGCGCTTGAGACCATTGCACGAAGTTCATCCACCGCTTTTAGCAGCACTGAAATCAAGTCTGCGCTGGGGAGAGCCTGTTGCTCGCGAAAAACGTCCAACAAGTCCTCGACTACGTGGGCGAATCCGGCGATTGCGCGGAGTTCCAACGAGGTTGCGTTGCCCTTGATGGTATGGGCAACGCGGAAAACACTGTGAAGCAGTTCAAAATCGGAAGGGCTCGATTCCATTTGAACTAACGCCTGTTCCATCAAGTCCAGGCCTTCTTTCGACTCGATGAGAAACGACGCTAGAACTGCTTCACGGTCAAAGTCCGCCAAATCCACCCGTTCTCCTCTCGTCGTCACGCCAACTGGCGCAAAGTTTTTCTCTTACACCTGGTCGAAATTCTTGATCGTGGTCACGCCATCGGAGATCTGAAATACCAGCCTGCGGCCGTGTTTTCCAGAGACCTCTTTTTCAACCACCGGAATGCCTGCAGAGCGAAGAAAACTTTCCGCAAGCTGCACATTCCTTGCTCCGAGCGACCGCAAAGGATCATTGCCGAACGCGCAAGACCCTCCGAAGACTTTGGCCTGCAAACTTCGCAGTTCACATCCGAGAGCCAAGACTTGTCTCAGCAGTTCAGCATTGGCGACGTTGCCGTAGCGCAGCCGGTTCGGCCCCTCACCCTGGCCTTCAGGCAAAAGATAGTGGTTCATTCCTCCCGCCTTTTTGTGCCTGTCCCAGAGACAAATAGCCGCACACGATCCGAGAATGGTTGAGATGGTGATGGGATCGCGCGTTACGAAGAGTTGCCCCGGATAGAGAAAGTGCCTGGCCTGTTCTGAGTCGGCGTGATCAAAACTCTTCATGAACTCCGTGGGCAGCACCGCCGGATTGAACTTGGCCTCGGTCATGCTCTGATTCCCGGTCCCTCGACTGGCATCGAATGAACACTCGATCCAAACAAAGGTTTAGCGGCTTCGTCGGAAAGAAGCTTGAACAGTTCCATGTCTGATCTGTCGAATGCGACCTTTTGCGGAAGCAACCGCAATATCGCAAGGATCGCCACCGTCTGGTTTGCGAAGCGGATAGGAATAAATGCCTGGACCTTAACCACCGAGCCAGAGCCGTCGCGGGTTGGGAGCACAACGTGGCATTCACCCCGCATCACGCGTTGAAAGCCCGCTTCGCCCAGGGCTCGCAGCAGGTCATAATTCTCTGGGTTGATTCCGAATGACCAATAAACTTTAAATGTCGCAGTTCTCCGTTCAACTTTGAACAGACCAATTTCCTCGGAGCCGAGAAAGTTGGCCGCAATCTCGCGCAGGCCCTCGATGGCATCCTCTTGACTGCTGCTCTCGCTCAGCCTTTTCCGCGCCGCTTCCAACCGCAGATCGTTCATGGCAGCTCCAGAGGACTTCGTCCCAGACGCGCCGTTTTTGTTACCGTTCATGAAGATCCTTGTGGCACTGATTCGACAAAAACCGGAGAAAAACCTAGCTCGTTCTCAGTTCCCTACTCACCTAAATAGCTCTGTAACAAAGCCACCAACTCAGCGCCATCGACCGGTTTGGTGATGTAGTCGTTGCATCCGCTCTGAAACCCAGCCTCCATATATGATTCCTCGCCGCGAGTAGTGACCAGAACAATGGGAATCTCGCGCGTCCCGGCTTGCTGGCGCATCCTCTTGCAGGCTTCAAACCCATTCATGCCCGGCATTACCACATCCATCAAAACCAAATCGGGCCGCTCTAGTTGCGCCTTCTCGACCGCTTCCAGCCCGTCACTCGCAGTCACACACTGGTACGTCGTACGCCGTTCGACGATCTCGCGCTCCATCATCAAGGCTGTCTTGGAGTCGTCAACCACAAGAATTTTCTTTGACATGGCTCTCCTCGAACGGTGATGCCGAGGTCTTTTGCAACCGCCGTGGGGAAGCTCGAATCTGGGGATCGAAACGGCGCTTCCGTCTGGCGACCCACATTGATGTCTATCACAACCGATAATTACGTCGGTAATTACGTCGGTAATTTAATGGTAAAGTTGGCACAACTCTCGACCAAAGGCTGGCTTGACAAATGCCCGTTGTGGCAACCGATCTGCCGAAAGATTCGGCTGGGATCGAACTGATTTGGTCTTGTAGTTTTGTCGAACCGATCGACATGGACGCCTTGAGCGGCAGACAGACTAAGGGCTTGCCCGCGGGTGAGGAAGGATAACAAACAGACCGCCAGACTGATCCGGATGCGCAGTCCAACATGACGACGAAATTAGCTATTCGACGTTCCAGCCGCTGACTTCTACTACGGGATTCGCAGTGCCAAGGTCGCTAACGTGATACGTTGCCGTGATCTCGCGTTTCTCGCCTGGCATCAGCGAGAGATAATTGTCCTGCCACAGCACCGGAAGAATCTCTTCACCGCCCTTGCTCTTGTCGACCTTGAGGCGAACAAAAAATGCCAGGTTCTTGCTCGGGTTCTCGAGCGTGACCCGGGTGACTTCTTCATCGCCCTTACGCTCGTTGCGGCTAGTTACGTTCAGCTTTACCTTGGGCAATTGCTTGAGGGCCGTGAAATCAGCGTAAGTCGCCGTCGGAGTCGTATACCAGTTTGATTTTTCCCAATCCAATGTCTCGGGAGAGGTGGATAGCCAGTAAAAATTCGATCCCACGATTCTTCCAGTCGAATCCAGAACCGTGAGACGCAGGAAATAAGTCGGGCTAAGATCTTGAATCTCCGGGAGCGCGAAGATTTTGTTCGTGCTGTCCACCGACGCGTTCACAATTTCTTCCCGGGAAAATTTCTCACTCATGTCCAGGTTGTAAACCTTGGCCGTGACTTTGAGATTGCTCGCATCCCGGTACTGACTGCTGACCAACCAAATCGAGTGATCGTCGTAGCCATAAACCGGATCCAGCGGCTGCATGGCCGTCTTCGCGCCAAAATATCCGCCGCCCGGACGCAGGTAATAGTCGTAGAGATGCCAGATCAACGAAGGCCACGCATTGTTCAACATCCATTGAATCACGCCAGTTGAAGTGTACTTGTTCCGGCTGTAAGCCTCGTACATGGCCCGAATCCCCTCATAGGCCATCAACTGTGATTTCAAGGCGTAGTCCTGAACGTTATCAGCCTTGCCGTAGCGCGCATTCAACGCATCGGTGAACACGTGGATGTCTTTGAACGAGCCGCCGCCGGCATGGTAGTTCCAGTATTCATCGATAGGCCACAGGTGATCTTTCGGTAAGAATCGTTCCAGGCTTTCAATCGGTGGGACTGCCGGGCCGGGGCTGGTTTCGGTGTTGAACCCGTGCGCACCCCCGCAGCCGCCCTCGTTGCACTCGGTGGGCGAAGGATGGTCGAGGGAATCGACCAGCCAATACGAGGGAGCGACGTATTCATACGGCCCAGTCATCTTCACGCCACTGCGGCCGGAAAATCCGGCCGGCTTAGCAGTGGCTGAAGAAACGACCGGGTTCGGCCACAGCGCCTGCTTTTCGACGTCGAGATACATCTCCTCAACATCGGGGGGCGGCGGATTGTCGCTGCCGTTCAGCCACATGACCAGGCTCGGATGGCTGCGCAGGCGATAGATCTGCGAAACCAGCGACTCCTTAGCGATCTGGTAATCGGCCTCCGACCAATTCGACCAATGCTCCCAGTGGTCGCAACAGCACCAACCCGCCATCACCAGCACGCCTTTGCGGTCGGCCTGCTCGAAAAAGTCTTCGGGCTCAAGTTTGCCTTCTAGCCGGACCGTGTTGAGCCCCATGTCCTGCATGTATCGAAATTGGTCGTCAATGTTGTTCGCGTCGTATCGCAGCATCATGTCCGAGGAGTAGCCGCCGCCGCGAATCAGAATCTTCTTACCGTTTATGCTGAAGACGCGATTACCGCTGTCGTTGAGCTGCGAAGTGATTTCGCGAATCCCGAAGTGCGAGTCCGACGCGTCAGACACTTGTCCTTTAATCTCGAACTCCAAATGCAACGGATACAAGTCCGGAGTACCCATCTGCGGCGGCCACCAGAGGCGTGGCTGTGCAAACGTGAGCTGCGAAAACTCACCGGGCGCGAAGGTTACATCCTTTACCTCGTTCGGGGCCAAGTTCACTTCTTGCTCGAACTTCGTCTTTTCGATTGTGCCTTTCAGCCTGCCTTTCACCGCGTGATTGGTCGCATTCTTGACCTGTGCAGTCACGGTGAGTTGAGCGCTGTCGTTCGCGGGAGAATTAATGTGTGACAGAACGGCGGGGTAGCGCAAAGCAACCGGGCCACTCGTCCTGATGTTCACCGCTCGCCATAGCCCCATGTTCTTATCCGGGGGAGCGGGGTTCCAGTCGACAAAGGTAATCGCCAGATCGTCTTCTTGCGGAGCCCACACCTGGACCGCGATAACGTTCTCGGCCCCGGGATGTGCAACGCCCGTGATGTCGAACTCATAGGTTCGCCACGCGCCGACGACCTGCTGAAGATTGGCAATTTGCTTCCCGTTCACCCAGATATTCGCACGGTAGTTGATGCCGTTGAAGTCCAACCAGATTGTCTTGCCCCGGTCACCGGCCGGAAGCGTGAACGCTTTGCGGTACCACCACGCCACGGCAAACGGGCTGTCTGGCTGCATGGCGAGGTTTGAAAAGTTTGCGCCTACTGGATACGTCATTCCGGTAAATTGCCGTAGATTCATGCCAAAGGCCGGGTCAGGATAGACCTTCTGCTTTACCAGCGCAGCCACTACGGTCGTGGGCACCGAAACCGTGTACCACCCTTTCGGCCGGTAGGCCGAGTTCGAAATCACGTCGCCTGTCTCAGCAACTTTGCCGGAGGATTGAAGAGTCCATCCGTCAACTAATGGCCGCGTTGCCGGTTCGGCTGCGGCGACGAGCGTGGCCGTATAAAGCAGATGAGCACCCAGCAGCAGAGAGAAAGAAGCGAAGCCCGGAGTCTTCATGGTTCAAATCCCTTTCAAGCAAAGAACCACCGCGGCGCCAGGATAGGAGGCAGTAACGGCACCATCGGCTCCGCCCAGGCTGATTTGTCACTGCTTAGATAATATCGGTTATTGATTCGTTTCAATAGACTGAATTGCGAGATAATCAGTCTACACGTCTCGCGAAAAAGAGGAGCCTCCCATGAATATCCGACGGATGACAGCGTTTGTGTTCTACCTGGCTCTCATGATGTCCGCGGTTGCACGCGCCGGAGAGACGAACGCCGGCACTCCGCAGCAATCGGACCTGTCTTCGCTTAAGCAGGAATTGATCAGCACGCAAAAAGCTTTTCAGGACGCGTTGGAACGTGGCGATGCAGAATATGTCAGGAACGCGGTTGCCGACGATTTCCTTTCAGTCGAGACCAATGGAAACAGCACAGGCAAAAAAGAATTCGTGCGCGATGTCCATCCGCCTGAACACCCGGAGCCGTCGCCCATTTTGTATGAGTTCAATGTCATTCCACTCGATGAAGGCTGCGCCGTCGTCATCTACAAGGCAGTATTTCCTGGCAGCCAGTTAGAGAAATATCAGCATTTAAGCAATACATGGGTGAAGCAGAACGGCCAGTGGAAGCTGAAATTCCAACAGAGCACCCTGAACTTATGGAGCGCTCACGACTTGGACTAACAATCCCCGACGATCCATTTCCGACTCCTATCGGCTACAGCGAAAGCTGTCGCGCACGGTGTCGATGCTTTTCCAAATTCCTTCCTGACGCGGTTGCATGGACATTCCAAAAAACGCCACCGTGTGATCCGAGCCCGGGCACACGCCGGTTACCACTTCCGAATTAAGATCGATGACCTTGCCATGTGTGTCGTAAATACTGACCACACCTTTGAAACTACTGGCAGTCGCTCCCCCAAAGTTCTGCGGGCCCGCAGGATTAGCGCTGTAACTAGCAGCAACTTTGGAAGCATCCGGTTGGAAGCCATTTCTCTTCCCGCGTTGTTCTGCCAGACCTTGAAAGTAGACCACCATATCGGACTCAAGCTGTTTCGCGGTGAGTGTGGGCGTCCCGTCCAGCCACCAGAAAAATAAGTACGAGTGATACTCGGGTGAGTCGCTGAAGTCGAAGTCGGGTGAAAAAGCGACGTCCTCCGAGCCGTGATACACAATCGAGGCAGCCCACGCGAGCGGAAAGTCATAGCGCGGATCGATGCGCCAGCTTCCGGGGATGCTGTATGCGAACTGATCCGAAGCTGCGTTCAGGTAAGGCTGGTAGGGCGCGCGGGTCACGGCCAACTCCGACTGACTGCCGTCCAAGTGGGCAAACGAGAGATGAACTGTGCTTCCTACAGGTCCCCGAATCGCTTTACGTTCGATTTCCGCCAGGTCTCGGCCCATCACTGGCACTCCGTCAATCGCGAAGACAATGTCGCCCCTCTGGACACCGGCCTTGGCGCCAGGAAGTCCCTCCTCTACCGCCAGAACAACCAACGGACCACGCTTGTCGGGATGGTCGTCCCAGTACAACTGCTCAAATCGAATCCCTATCGTGCCAAAGCCATCTGCAGCAGCCGACCAAGCCACCACGCCCGCAATCAGAATCCCCGCAAACACCCACACTAACTTTATTCTTATCGCCATAATCCGAGGACACTACCGCAACACGACAGGGCGGGTCTTGCACATGCGGAACTGTATTTGAACCCGGCGAACTAGCTTCGGCGTGCCAACCGATACTGGCCGGGAGTAAATCCGGTAAGCCGGTGAAAGGTTCTGGTCAGGTGGGCCTGATCGCAAAAGCCTGCTTCCGATGCGATCTCTGCCAGCGGTTTGTCCGAACCCGAAAGTTGAAGACAAACAAAATCAACCCTGCGGCGCCGCAGGTACTCTCCGACGCTGCACCGGTAGGTTTGCCGGAATACTCGCGCCAGATAAATTGGATGAACGTCAACAGCTTGTGCGATGTCGGCGAGGGAAACAGGTTGTGAAAAGGCTGCATCCAGAAATTCGCGAGCTTGAGTGGCCTTTCGCTGAGACCGGGAGCTCCGGAGCGGGCCCGGTTGTCGGCAAATCTCGCCGAACATTTCAAGGACTAATCCCTCCACCACCAGAGGCGAGATGGCCGCGCCAGAACGAAACTCGTTGTACAGCCTTCTGGCCAACCAAGCGGGCTGTCCGCGAAACGACTTGAGGTCCGTAGGCAATCCTCCCCACTCACATACGCGAGAAAGCACGGTCGGGTGCAGTTCGATGATAAGACAACGTCCCCCGCGCTCCTGGAAAACATTGGAATGAGGCTTGTCCGCTGGGGTAAAAATCAGTTCATCAGCACGCCTTTCCACGTTCTCGTGGCCAAATTGCTCGGTGAGACTGCCTGCGAGCAGGAGATATAAAGACTCCACTTCATGAGCATGTTTCGGAATCCTGTAACCAGATGGATGAACGGTTTCAGTCAAATAAAGGCCCGCGACCGCCGCTTCTCGGACATGAAAACGCGAGAAGTCCTCCTGCGCCAGTTCCTCATAGTCAATCGTTCGGGTCAGAAGCCCGCGCACAAATTGCTCGCCGCACGCGTGACGCCGCATACTCCTGAAGTCACGCTGCCACACTTCGCCGGTCGGAACCAACTTCTCAGGCCCTAGAGACGCCTCGATCGTCAACCCTGAGTTGTCGACATTGTTCTTCCGCAAGTTCGCCATGATTAGGGCTATTTTAGTCCGTCGCTAATGGTCCGAAGGCGGTCCTGGTCGTGGGCAAGGGAACCCGGTCGAACTTTGATTGGCAACTTCACGCTGGAGACGTGGGTTGCGCGCACAGCAGCCTTGTGCATAGCGCCGCTCCCCGTAGGATTGGATTTGTTGGGGCCAGTCTTGTGCCGGAGGCTAGGGCTACGCGTGCGCGTGGTTATAGCTTGTGCCACGTAGAAGCCACGATTCTGCATGGACGCTCAGCTGCCCGGTGGTTTCAGGCCGCGGTCGCAAGCGTAGTGCCCATCTGCTTCATCACTGCGGGAATGCCAGCGATATGTCCAGGTGATACCTCGGTCGAACGGGTGAGGCGGATCATCAGGTTTCTACACTCTACTGCCGGGGGCTCGCGCTATTGGCTAATCGAACTCGCGACACTGGAAAACACGTTGTTTGCGTTCCCTCCGATAAGTCGGATCGTGCCGACGACGATCACTAGAATCACGGCAAGCATCACGGCGTACTCCGCTATGTCCTGACCTTCATCGTTGGACCACATCTTGCGAAAAACATTGGCTGGGCTCACTTGTAGTTCCTCCTTTACGCAATTCTTCAAATCTTGTAGACGGCGCTATGGTGTTCTCCACGGCATTACTGCTGAAGGAATGACCCGAAGCCGCACGTCTTACTCGGGGTCGATATTGGGTGCGCACGATTCTCCGCCAAGACCTGACAGCTACCCGCCCATCCACTGGTTTCGGGGGAGCGCGCACTTAGAGCAGCTAACCCATCCTTCGCAAATAGCCTAGGGTAAGGTTAACCCTTCTGGGGAAAGGACGGTAGCTATTCTTGAACGCCCTTCCTCTTTTGTCAACACACTTCTTCCATTCTCCTAATCGCCAAATGCGGGCTTCTGGATGGCTGCGATTAGTTATCGAGTAGACAATGGCGCTGAGAGTACTGCGAAGTAGTTCCTGTTTGGAAGAGGTCAGGAATGTGGGGAAAGGCAGAGGAGAAAAGCGAAGGGCGTTGCCTCTCGGCAACGCCCTACAGAAGCACCGGACTAGCCGCCTACTTGACGACCAGAGTGAGCGTGAGCGGGTGAGCTTGGGTACTGCCGTTGTTTGTCCCGGCCGAACCGGTCGCCGTGACGGTTATGGTGTAGGTATTCGCAGGCGTGCCCCCGCCACCCGTATTCGGTGTGCTGGAACCACCGCCGCAACCCACCAGCGCAAGAATCATCACGATGGCAAGAATTCCGAGGACGATTGCCAGGCGACGATACTTACGCTTCTTCCAATCGCCTGTAAGCATCAGACCGAAGACTCCGATGCTGCCAAGGCTCGCCCAAAGATTCATCCCAGACGGATGTGAGTTGGTTCCAGAAGGTGCGCGCAACATAGCGCTCGGACCGGTAGTGTTTAGCGTCAATGTGACCGCTTTGCCCGCCGGTACAACCGGAGCTGGCAAAGTGCAGGTTACTCCCGCCGGCAACTGCGCGGAAGAAGGACATGCAAAAGTAACGGTTCCGTCGTAGCCATTGCTCGGAGTCAGAGTGATGGCGTAGGCGGCGGAACTACCAGGGTTCACGGTTTGGCTGCTTGGATTTGCACTCAGCGAGTAGTCCGGTTGCGCGGTGATCAGTTGACTCAACGCCGACGACGCACTTCCCATGAAGTTCGTATCTCCACCGTACTGGGCCGTGATGCTGTGCGTACCGAGTGCCAAGCTGCTCGTGCTGATGCTGGCCTGCCCGCTGGAATTCAGCGTTGCCGACCCCAGCTTCGTGGAGCCGTCTAAGAAAGTTACGCTGCCCGTCGGAACCAGAGTGTCGCCACTTACGGTCGAGGCCACGGTCGCGGCAAAAGTCACGGTCGCCCCGATGCCTGCGGGGTTGGCGGACGACTTAACCGCGGTGGAGGCCGCGGACTGTTTCACTACCTGGGCAAACGCTGTCGAGGTGCTCGCCAAGTAATTCGCATCTCCGCTGTACTGAGCAGTGATGTTGTGCGAACCAGCGGTTAGGCCGGCGTTCAGTTTAGCTACGCCAGAGGTCAGAGGGACAGGCTGCCCGATTGCAGTTGTGCCATCGAAGAAAGTTACTGTTCCCGTCGGAACCGTGGTCACACCCTTTACCTTGGAACCATCAACGGTGGCCGTGAAAGTCACCGGCTCGCCCGCCACGGAAGGATTGGTGGAGGAGTTGGCGGTGGTAGAGTCCCCGCTACTGTTCAGGAGTACGTTGACCCCCGAGAAACCATTGCCATCTCCGGAAACAATCGCGTCGATTGCACCGTCGCCGTTGACATCCGCCAAGGCAATGCCGAATGGCTCGAGACTCGAGACATACTCGACGGGGTCGTAAAGCGTTCCATCGCCTTTGCCGTAGAGCACAGCCACAGTGCCGTTCTTGTAGTTGGCCGTGATCACATCCAGATGGCCGTCACGATTCAAGTCAATTAGCTGTACTCCCATCGGATCAGGTCCGGTCTGGGATGAGCTGGAGAACAGATTAGGGGTCTGGAATGTACCATTGCCATTTCCCAGAGCCACTACAATTCCCTGGTGGAAGCTGCCGGGAACTTGATCGTCGGTCCCCACGATCAAGTCCGGTTTCCCGTCGCCGTTCAAGTCGCCGATTGCTGCATCGACCGGCTGGTAGAAAGTATTGGCGCCGTTCACGAGTTGGAAGTCCGGCTGGGCGGCGAAGGTCCCGTTCCCATTCCCCAGCAGCACGGCTACCGCGCTGCCTGGGCTGGTCGTGGTACCAAAAAGCGGCACGACGATATCGAGCTTCTTATCTCCGTTCAGGTCGGCGGCAGCAAGCTCTTGCGCCGGTGCTGACAGCGGAGGATTGGCAGAAGCCAAAGTGAAGCTGCCATGTCCTTGCGCATCGTTGAGCAGAATACCGACGTCCCCAACGGTGCCGCTGCTGGTTTGATTGACCACCGCCAGGTCGGGGTGGCCATCGCCATTGAAGTCAGCCGTGACGATCCCCAACGTGGTGGCAGCAATCGTATCCGTTGGGTAGGTTGCACCTGCCACAAACGTACCATCGCCGACGCCGGTGAAGATTTGCACACCACCATTGACGGCGTCAGTGGCGGCAATATCAAGTTTGCCGTCCCCATTAAAATCAGCTACAACCACATAGCTCAACTGGGCGGTCGCTGCCGTACCAGGGTAGGTCACGCCCGGATTCATGCTGCCATCGGCATTGGAGAGGAATACGGTGATACCGCCGGCGACACCGGTGCTATTGGCATTGCCGATCACAAAATCGGGGATGCCATCGCCGTTGAAGTCTCCCGAGGCGATCCCAACCGAAGTGGGGAAACGGTTGCTCGTAGCCGGCAATTCCGCGTAGTAATTCACGCTCGAGCGAAAGGTCCCATTGCCATAGCCTTGGAGGTAAGTGAAGTTGGATCGAAAGTCCGGCAGCATCACGTCGGGAAGGCCGTCTCCGTTGAAGTCCGCCACCAGGGCAGGGTTATAGTCAGTCACCAGGGGCGGCAACGTGCTGCGCGGCCCTCCGCCAGCCGCATAGCTCACCACTACCGGGGGGCCTTGCAGTCCGCCTTTGCCATCACCCGAGAGAACTACTACGCCGCCAGCCTGCTGATCGCTGACGACAAGATCATTCAAGCCATCGCCGTTCATATCCGCGATACTCAAGCCCGCTGGCCAGGCTCCCGCGGAGTAAGCCATTCCTGTGTTGCTGTTGGCAAACGTTCCGGTTCCGTTGCCATTGTTAACGTAGACCAGTAAATTGCTCTGGCGGCCCGCGATGCCATTGTCGCAGTTGGCGACGACGATGTCGGCCTGGTTATTGGGCTGACCGCTCAAGTCACCAGCCAGGTTGAAACATGATTCGAACTTACCGTCGGGCGTGTTGAGGCCAATAGGTGCCTGGTACCCGGTATTCGACCCGTTGTTGAGGTACACCTCAACTCGGTAAAGGTTGGCACCGGTCGCACCATTGGAACCGGCGAAATCAAGGAAGCCATCGCCATTGAAATCTGCAAAAGCTACCGTCGAGTATGGCGAAAGCTGCCCGGTGAATGCGACGGAAGTGGGAGCTTGGAAGGTGCCGTCGCCATTGCCTTTCACGGTCCAGATGTTGCCGGGATTCGCATTGTCCGCGACTATCAGGTCGAGGTTCGTGTCGGGCTTCGCCTTAGTGAGAGTCGCCCCAACCGCGCTATTGGTCGTGATCTGCGTCGAGCTGCCATTGAGAACAAAGGTTCCACTTCCATCAGCTTTGTTCAGCCAAACCGACATAGTGGCCGGGGTCAGGGGCGTGGTCGTTGCCATCCCAGCAAGAACGATGATGTCATCGTAGCCGTCGCCATTGACATCGCCCGCGAATATCGCGTCCGACTCGGTTGCGACCGTCGTCCCCAGAGGAGTAAGAGCGGTCGTGAAGCCGCCGTTCCCATTGCTGAACGTGACGCAAATATTAATCGCCGGAGTCGAAGTGCCGGTGTCAACCAGCATGGCAGCACCCTGCAGCTTACCGGTGCCATTGAAATAGCCTACGACTCCCGGATAGGTCGAATAGTCGCTGCCGCCGGCCGCGATCTGGGGCGCGCTTAGAAATCCAATCTGTGTGGTCGGCGGATTCGCGCCCAGCATGCGCCGCGATAGCTTTGCTGTCGCTCGCGAATTGTTCGTCGCGTTCTTCGACCGAGCGGATGTCTGATGTGCTGCGCTGGCCTGATCTCGCGTAACGAGCTCAGTTTGAGAGCCAAAACTCTGCAACAAAACCACTAAGCAGAAAACACTCAGACAAATCATCATCTTTCTTGCGTGATTCATGTGACGGGACTCCTTGGTTGGATACGTTTTCTATTTCGGTCTCAAAAGGGGGTCGTTCATTCACGGGATCTTATATTTGCCAGCCTGTGACCGGCCAGGGGAAGAACCCCAAAGGTCATGTACCTTAGTTTATTGGAGGGCTCTCCTTTTTGTGTATAGCCCGTTCGTAACCTCCCCAGGGTAACCAAGATCGGGTAAATGCCGGTTACTGATGACGCCAGTAAGCCTCCGGGTTGTCCGCCCGTGAATGGCTAGGCCGGCGCGCCGTCGGCGAAACGCGCTTTTTCGTCCGGTCGCTCCCCGGTTTTCTGTCGATCTTGCAACACGTTCGGCCCAATCGAGGCAAGGTAGCTGATGGTATATATTTCTCGATCAGCAGATCCCAAGATTATTCTCGGGCACGCGGATCAATGGCAGCTCTAGGCCAGGGAAAAATGTGGGCTGTGCGATTCTCGGCAGGTAAAAACTGTGCGCCTTGACTCACAACGAGGAAGCATCGGATGCGATTTATAGACCGCGAAGAAGTTGCAAAACGGCTGACTTATGAGAAGTGCATCCCTATCGTTCGCGATGCGATGGTTGCATTCTCGCGGGGTGAGACCAAGCAACTGCTGCGTTCGATTATCCCGCTCTCCAACGGCCGGCTGTTCGGCGTTATGCCCGGCGCGATGGGCGCTCATGCCCCGTTTGGCGCGAAATTGATCAGTGTCTTCCCCGAGAATTTCTCTCGTGGAATACAGTCACATCAAGGCCTTGTCATCCTATTCGATCCCGAAACCGGCGCTCCCGTTTGCGTCGTGCATGCTGGAGAGATCACGGCGATCCGAACGGCGGCGGCCAGCGCGGTCGCGACCGACGCATTGGCGCGCAGAGATGCACGTCGACTAGCCCTGCTTGGTTATGGTGAACAGGCCGCGACGCACGCGCGAGCGATCGGCAAGGTTCGCGATCTTGAGTCCATAGTTGTATGGGGCCGTTCACCCGAACGCGCGCGGGTTTTCGCGGAGCGGATGGGGGCGGAACTTAGGTTGCCGGTCGGCACCGCGGCAGAAGTAAAAGACGCCGTCGTCGAGGCCGACATTGTTTGTACCGTCACTTCGGCGGCCGAGCCGATCTTAAAGGGAAAATGGGTGCGGCCGGGGACACACCTGAACCTAGTCGGATCGAGTTATGCGGGGCCGGCCGAAGTCGACAGCG
The DNA here is from genome assembly GCA_035601995.1 of Terriglobales bacterium. Lineage (GTDB taxonomy): Bacteria > Acidobacteriota > Terriglobia > Terriglobales > Acidobacteriaceae > JABDBE01. The sequence continues at coordinate 21,995 of DATNNE010000022.1, read as the reverse complement.
ACCTCGTCGTCCGCTCGCGCTTCTTTGTCGACAGTCGTGAGGGCGTTCTAAATCAAGGAGCGGAATTTCTCCGCGCCAAAGCGGCGGGTCTGATTGGTGATGACCACATCGTCGCTGAGATTGGTCAGGTGTTGGCGGGCGAGATCGAGGGCCGGCGCTCGGCAGAGGAGATCACCGTCTACAAATCTCTTGGCCATGTTGTCCAGGATCTGGCGAGCGCATGGGCTCTCTACCAGACTGACAGTACCTCTTGAAGACTAATCGGGTGTCCAGCCCAGAAATTCTTCGTGGCCCTTGAACATCTTGATTAGAAGATTCCGGACCCGCTGTTTCAAGGTCAGCGGCCTCGACTCACAGAGCCGTATGAGTTCCTTCTCGAAAGTAGGCTGCGCTCGGGGAATGACATTTGGGTTCGCTGCAAGTACGCGCGCTCCCGATGAGAAGCCATCTTGAAACGACATTTCGCGGAGCCTGGTAATTTGCGGCCGTGGAGACTAGTCGGGAGTCAAACCAAGAAAATCTTCGTGTCCCTCGAAGATCTCGGACAGAATACCCCGCGGCGGTTGCTTAGGGGCTGCCGGCTTCGTCTCACGCGCTTGCAGGGTTTCCTTCTCGACCGGTGGTTCCACTTGAGGAGCAATGCATGGAGCGGCCATAAACTTTCTCCTTTCGATCAGCCATATGAGTTCGCCTACGCGATTCCCTCCTCACGTCAGCTCCGCTGAGGGAGGAATCACAGCCTATAAATAACCTCTTTAGCCGCGTCCTCCCGTGATACACATCACGGCATAATCTGATGGCCCGCAATATCGGGCCCCGTCAGACGGAGCTGCGAACCTCTCGCGACGAGTTAATAGCGACCGCGCACAGACGCAGCCGGTCTATGCAACCCCGACCAAGTGCTTATCTTCCTGTTTCTCTTTCGCTAACGCTCCCGGCCTCGCCGTCACCGGAGCTTCCTTCGCAATTCTGGACCGGATCAATGGCCGCAGAATGAACAAGGAGAAGAGCGATGCGATCGCACACAATGCTGCCGAAATGTAGAATGCGACCGCAAAAGAGCCGCCGAGGTATGCCGCCAGCGCCGCCGCTCCGAAGCCCGCAAAAATAGAAGCTGCTCCCTTGCTGGTGTACACCATGCCGTAGTTAGCAGAGGCGTTCTTGGGCCCGAATATATCTCCCGTCGTTGCTGAGAACAACGAGTAGATCTCGCCCCAGAAGAGAAAGACGAACGAGAACAGCATCACAAATGCGATGGGGCTTCCCGCGATCTTGGTCACGAGGAACACCAGAATCGCTTCGATACCGAATGTAAGGAACATCGTATTCTCTCGCCCCAGCCGGTCTGAGACCGAGCCCCACAGAATCCTCGACAGGGCATTACAGATTGACGTCAAAGTTACGGTCAGCGGAACAATCGCAAGCCCCCAGACCTTGGCGTCGCTCACGTGGAGCGACTTCGCAATTTGCGAGAGATTCGCCGTAGCGATCAAACCACCCGCACACGCAAAGAAAAACATCGTGTAGAGCAAATAGAACTCGGGTGTTCGAAGAGTTTGCGTCCAAGTGAGGTTCACCCTTGATTGCGACACCGCCTTGTGGACCTGCTTTGCGCGCTGGTCCCATCCGGCAGGAGCCCATCCGGCAGGCGGATGATGCAGTATCAATGCAGCAACCAGTGCAATAAGGCCCTGGGCAAGCCCCCAGACCGCCATCGCCGTGGCCCACCCCATGCTATGGATTGTGCTGGCGATGGGTATGACAGTAAGGGCGGCGCCGCCGCCGAATCCTGCGGCGGTTAGACCAACGGCTAGTCCGCATCTGTCCGGGAACCATTTCACCGCATTCGCTACACACGAAATGTAAATGATTCCTGCTCCAGTTCCGGCGATCACGCCATAATAAAGGTAGAGGTCAAAAGGCGATTTGGCTATGGTCCCACCCAGCACCCATCCCAGCGCGATACAAATCGCGCCGAATGTCATAAGCCTCCGGATGCCGAGCTTATCGACAAAGTACCCCGCCACGGGCATGGGCCACGTTTCAAACAAAATGAAAGCCGAAAACACGGCGGCTATTTTTGCGTAAGGCACTCCGGTGAATGTCTGTTTCATGCCTGGAGTAAAAAGCGTGAAGGCATATTGATAGTTGGAAATGAGAATCATCGCGACGATACCGCACACCAGCTGGATCCAACGGTTTCCGGCAATCTTGCCGAGCGTGGGTTCGGGATGAACTAAGGAGGTCACATTCGTGGCCATGGTGCACCCTCCTAAATTTTGATAGTTCTTAGGTCTTCTTTTCTAAGCTCCTCCGGACGTGATCCGGGCAATGGAAAAAACCCGCCCCCTGGTCGAGAGGGCGGGCGGGTTTACTCGGTTTCGAGATCCTTCTGGAGCGGAATCACTCCCGGCACCAGCCACTTGTTCCACATGTCGTCAATCTTGCTCTGGAAGTAATCGATATCTTCATCGATAAAGTGCGCGAACCTTCCCTGCTTGAGCAAGTAATCGCGAACCGGCAGGCGCTTAAATCTGCCACTGGCAATCTGTTCGGTCTTGCCGTAGAGCTTCAGCTTGCCGTTTTCGATCTCATACAGAGGCCAAATGCCGGTGTTCACGGCCAGTTCGCCCAGTTCGAATGAAAGCACAGGATCGAAGTCCCAGCCTTTCGGACAGGGGTTGAGGCAGTGGATGAACGTCGGACCGCCGATGGATAGCGCCTTGCGAACGTTGTTCATCGCCTGCAGCGGATAGGACGTAGAGATAGTTCCTACATATTTCACTGTGGGATGGCCAGCCGCGATCAGAGGCGCCATGTTTTTCTTCCAGCGGTGATTCATAATCCGCTTCACCTTTCCTGGCGTGCTGAACGAGGTGTTGACGCCATAGGGCGATGTCCCAGAAATCTGGATATCGGTATTGGCGTAAGACTCGTTGTCGTACATCAGGATCAGTAGGTTGTAATCGGGATGGCACATGGTGGCTGAGATCGCTCCCAGGCCCATGTCCGCACCGCCGCCGTCGCCGCAGAAAGCGATGACGTTGATGGGCTCGTCCTTCATGTAGCCTTTGCGCATTTGGACGCGGAATGCCGCCGCCGCTCCCAGCGCGCTCGAGCCCGAGCTCCCGAGCTGTGTGTGCATCCACGGCACGCCCCACGGCGTCGCATAGTAAGAGGTGTTAGCCACGTACATGCAACCGGTGCTGCCCAGAACGATGGTCCTGGGACCTGCAGCCTTCGCCATCAGTTTCATGATTTGCGCAGACTCGCAGCCCTGGCAGGTGCGGTGGCCGGATGTGTAATATTCCTCGTGTGGAACCTTCTTGACTCCTTTGAAGGGCTCCAGGTTTTGCGTCGGTTTTTCATCTACGAATGTGCTCATTTGTTTTTGTCCTTTCCGGCTATGAATAACGCCACGCGTCAACGGGCGTTATCCCCGCAGCCCAATCCATTGCGTCAGCGGTTCCGCATTGCCTTTCGCCGCGTTGAAGACAGTCTCCACTGTCTTTTCCACGTCTGGCACGGTGATTTCGCGGCCACCCAGTCCACCGATGAACCCGATGACCGGCGGCCTGGTGCTGCTGCCGGTGTACATCGCGGACCGAACTTCCGTCGCCACCACGCCGCTCAGGTTCGGTGAACCGAACGAGAAGTCGCGATCAATTACGCCAATGGCCTTGAAACGCTCCAGGCATTTGGCAATCTCCGGACCGGCAAACGGCCGGTACCAGCGCAGGCGAACGAAGCCAACTTTTTTGCCTTCTTCGCGCATCTTCCGAATTGCGACTCTGACTGGTGTCGAAATTGTTCCCATGGCTAGCAGCACGACGTCCGCATCTTCGGTCATATATTCTTCGAAGAACGGATTGCCATACTTGCGTCCGAAGGTTTTCTCGAAGTCGGCATAGACTTCGCGAATGACGTCGCAGGCAATTTCGGTAACTGCGTAGTTCTGCCGCCGAATCTCCGTGACCCAATCCTCGTTAGCCTGTGGGGCCACCGAAATGACATTGTCGGGATGGAGCAGCAGATCGCCGCGGTTATAGCGAGGCAGGAATTTGTTTACCTGCTCCTGTGACGGGATCTGGACCAAGGCTTGCGAGTGGGTGAGGAACGCGCCATCGCAACTGATCGCCAAAGGAACGAACATGCGGCGATCTTCCGCCACACGATAGGCGATCAATGCAGTGTCTAACGCTTCCTGCGCGCTATCGACCCAGGTCAACATCCAACCCAGATCGCGGACTGCGAGCGCATCGTTGTGCTCCACGCCGAAGGCTCCGGGATCATCGAGCGCCCGGTTGCCCACCATCGCGATCATCGGAATGCGCAGCGCCGGGGTTACGGTCAGCGCTTCCATGGCATACATCCACCCCACGCCGCTCGAGCCGCAGAACACGCGCGCTCCGCAAGCCGACGCGTGCTTCACGATTTCAAATTGTGAATGTTCGCCTTCCGCCACGATATATTCGCAGTCCATTTCGCCGTCTGCTACGAGTTGGCTGATGTACTGCATAACCGTGTCGTAAGGCCGGATTGGGTAAGCCGTAACTACGTCGACGTTGGCCAATTTGCAGGCAATCGCAATGGCCTCGGCGCCGGTAATCAGGGCTTCCTGTTCCAAGGGTTTCTTTTTTTCTTCAACCGGTATTGTCAGTGTCGCCATTTCAATCTCCTTAGTATTCAGGTTGCTCCCTTAGGGGCATTAGCCTTTCTTTGCGACTTCCAGGGCCTCGGGGACCTGTTCTTTGTATTGGCCTCGATAACGGAAACCGTACGATCGCTTTTCGATCGGCTCGGCTTTCTTAATCGTGGTTTCCAGCCATTTGAGGTACCCATCCTGATCTTTCTCGAACGCGGCCCATTGGCTGTCGTTGCCGTGGAACTCGGACTCGTTCACCATGGTGATGCAATCTTTCACCGGGCAAATTTCCTCGCAGATGCCGCAACCGCAGCAGGCTTCGAGGTTGGTGTCGTAGGTTCCGGAGATGGTGACGTCGAACGCGGCATCCGGACAGTTCAGCCAGCACAGCGTGCACTTGGTGCAAGTGGCGAAGTTAACCACCGGCCGTTGGGTGCGCGTCGAGTACTTCTTGAAGAGTTCGTTGCGGGCTGGGCGGAAACCGCCAACTTTCCCGGTAACCGGATCGGCGAACGCGCCGCCTTGCGGCTGACCTTTGATCGATACACCGCAGCGCATGTCTTCCCAACGCGGCAGATCGAACTTGAACAGCTCTTCGGGATTGCCCACGCCCGCTTCCACATCGACGCTGGAAAAGCGTTCGAAAGCATTGCGAGCCGACGTAACCTTCAGTTCGCTCTTGAGCTTCTGGTTGATGAATTTCTCCACCGACTCGAAGGTCATCACTTCCGGCAGCACCTTGGCGATGGCGCCGAGGACACGCACGTCTGTGTGATCATCTTTGAAAACCCACATGCCGGAGAAACTGGTAATGCCCTTGAGGATTCCCAACTTGTAAGGCTCTTCCCGGCGGTGAATGTTCTTCAGCAGGGCGGGTGCGTCGTCGCGGGAAACTACGATGAGAGTGTGTCCGGCTTTGAGTGCGTGATGCACCGGCTGTAAGCCGTACCATGCCCACGACTCCGCGCCCTTGCAGAGCGTGTCATCGAGAACTACGGTCAGGTCAACCTGTTTCGGCTCGTACTGCGCCATTCCAGCTTCGAGTGTCTGTTCGTCGTCGGCGACGATGGCGAAACTCTTGGCGGGAATGCCGTTTCGTTCCGGAGCATCTCCGTAACGGCCGAAGGAAATACCCAGCTTGCCCTGGTTGTGCGCGGCGAGAACGATGTCGCGCGTGATGTTTTTCGCGAGGGTTTTTTGAAAAACTCCCCGGTAAACGACCTCAACTGCGAATAGCTGGCCCATTTGGCAACCTCCATTCTTTTTACAGCTTTTGCATTACGATCTTTTCTATCTCCTGCAAGTGCTGGCGCATGGCCGCCTCGGCGGCGGCTGCGTCTCCCTGCTTCAGGGCTCGAAGGATGCTGCGGTGTCCGGCAAGCGATCTCTCTTGCCGTCCCTCCACCTGCAAGGAACGTTCCCTGGTTTCACGCAACAGATCCATCAAACTGTCTACGACTTTCAGAATCACGGTGTTGTCTGAGGCCAACGCGACGGCGTAGTGGAATTCCGAGTCTTCGTCGATAGCGAGTTCTCCACGCCGTGCCTTCTCTTCCTGACGAATCAGGATTTGCTCCATCTCAGCGAGTTCAGCCGCGGACACGTGCAGTGCGGCGCGGCCCGCCAGCGGCGGCTCGATCATCTTGCGCACTTCCAGGAGCTCGCGAATCGTTTCCTGCTGCTGCGTCAGCGCCGCAGATAGGAGATTCGCGGGCGCATCTGCTGGGTCACGAACCACTGTCCCGATGCCCTGTCGCGGCTCGAGCAGGCCCATCAATTCCAGGCTGCGGATGGCATCGCGCACCGAGCCGCGACTGACCCCGAGCATTTGCACGAGCTCGCGTTCCGGGGGGAGCAGGTCCCCCGGTTTCATCTGTTCGGTAATGCGCCGTTCGAGCTGCCTGGCAACTTCCTGATAAACCTTGCTTCGGGGGATCACTTCAAACTCAATTTTCGTCGCTGATTGGGTGCTCATGACGTAATGGTCTGATGACTGTTGACGAACCCATTTCAATCCTCGGTCGAAAAAGCCGCAATGACTCACGTCACCGTTCACTGTGACAGGTCGAACACGGCCGTGTTCATCCTGAACCGTCACCAAGACAGCCTGATTCGCGCAGCGGGATCCAAACAGGGGAATATTCGGGCGAGAGGAATGGGTCCACAAAAGCTGGCCCATGATAAAATTCAGGAACGATTCGAAAGTGCGGAAGTGGTGGAACTGGCAGACACACCATCTTGAGGGGGTGGCGCCGAAAGGCGTGGGGGTTCAAATCCCCCCTTCCGCACCAATTTTAATGCTGTAGATTGAATAGGTTACAGGCAGCTACCTAGTTTCGTACAATTATCGTACAATGCTTCCGGTGGGCTCACCTTCTCCCGGAGGCACTTATGTTGAGCGTCTACACTCGTCACTACCCTCCTTGCGCGCAGTCAGATCCCTATTACAGACGTTGCCGCTGCCCGAAATGGATCATGGGCATTGTTGAAACGACAGGCGCCTTCGTGCGCGTCAGCGCCCGCACTCGCGCCTGGGAGAAGGCGGAAAAGAAGGCGCGGCTGATGGACGCGGAGGCGGCCGACCCGTCGCCGGCCCGTGTCACAGTAGAGGACGCGCTCAACGCGTTCATTGCAAGGAAGCAGGGACAACGGCTCTCGCACAGCTGGCTCTACAAGTTCTCGCTGATGCAGCGTGAGCTCGTTAGCTTTGCGCGGGGTCGAGGTCTGACCTACATTGACGAATTCAACGACGACGAACTCGGTCTGCTCACTCGATCTTGGAAGGTCGCACCCATCACCGCCCAGAAACGGCAGGAACGCTGGCACTCCTTCTTCTCCTACTGCGTGCGTAAACGCTGGCTAAAACAGAACCCGGTCGAGGAATTGGGCGCGATCAAGGTCAGACCCGTGCCCACTGATTATTTTTCGCAGGAAGAGTTTCAGAAGTTAGTGAACGTAACTTACGATCTGTCTCATTGGAGCACAAACCCCGGACACAGGGTCCGGGTACGGGCACTCTTGCTTCTGATGCGCTATAGCGGGCTCCGCTTAAATGATTCGGTCACACTTGAGCGGGTGCGGCTGACGGGAAATCGCCTATTTCTTTACCAACAGAAAACGGGGCTGCCGGTATACGTGCCATTGCCGCCTCACGTGGTCGAACTCTTGAGCACAGTGGAAAACAGTAATTCTCGCTACTTCTTCTGGACTGGTAATGGTCTGCACTATCGGGCCAGCAACTGCTGGCACGCCAGTCTGCAGCGGCTCTTCAAATGGGCTAAGCTCGATAAGAGGGCCCATCCGCACATGCTACGGGACACGTTTGCGGTCGAACTCCTGTTGGCCGGCGTTCCCATCGACCAAGTATCTATTCTGCTGGGGCACGCTAGCGTGAAGACTACAGAGCGGCACTATGCTCCCTTTGTCAAGGCCCGACAGGAGCAATTGGTATCGTCGGTAGAGAAGAGCTGGCAGATCCAGGGGCTACGCCTAGTGGAAAAGCACGCTTAGCAACCCCGCTGTCAGCTTGCTTTGCGGAGCTTCCGATGCACGCGATGAAGAACAGTCTCTGGCACGCGTAACGTTCGATAGCCGCGCTTGTGCAGCGTCTCTTCCCTGCTCCAGTGAATGACGCCTGGCTCCCGTTGGAAGATCCGTCGAACTGTCTTCTCACTGAGAGCCCAGAGTTTGGCAATCTCGTTAATCGAGTAGTGCTTCTCATTCGCGAAGTCAGTAGAGCCTATGGGTGACCCGGTGGAAGCCGGAGGGAAGGCCCGAGCTGGTTCTATTGGTGTTCGAGCGAATTCAGACATGGCCTGACTCCAACCACCGCTACATGTTAACCAACTTGATTCCATGCGCGGCGATTGTCCAATGAATTCTCGGGCGACACCTATTCCCAATGGGAATAGCTCGGTTAGAAGTGAATGAATGTGCGGCGCAGGCGGCTTTTTCTTGATCGGCTGACGCAAGTCAAACCGGAAAACCCGCGCCAGCGAGGACGCCAGCGCGGGCTTAAGTTTGATTAGTATTCGTTCGGCAGATGGATCACCTTGTTCGCGAAGTACAGCGCAATTTCGTCCAAGGGGAAATCCGTGTGCTCGATCACCTTGGTACACACGATGTTGCCGTTGCCATCATCGCAGGTGAGCGTAGCGCTTCGGTCGGGACGTACGGCCAGCTTCCAGACCTGAAATTCCTCGGCGGTGACGGCCTTGTTGTAGGGCTGAATGATCGCAATTTTGTCCAGGAGCCAATGTGCGCCACCGTGCTCGGCGACGTACTGCACGCCGTCGGTGTAGAGAACGTTGCGGTTGATCCCGTGCCGATACCAGTTCTCGCTCCCCGTAAACTGCGCGAGGTCGCTCTTGCTGAGAGTCTTCTTCGTCATAATGTTGCCTCTTTTCTTCATGTGATCCCCTAGGCGGGGCGAGAGAGCAACAGGAACAGCCGCACGGAAGGCGCAGCGTCACAGGCAACCGTGGAATAAATGAGGGGTAGCCCGTAGGAATCATCGTTTATGCCGCGAAAGTGCCTTGACGTTAGCCTGCGGCTGTTAGATTGACTCCGAACCCGTCCCAGTGGATCACCGAAGAGGCAGATCATGACGAAGACGGCACGTAGAGATGCGGACGACAGGGCACAGATACGCGGATATAGACAACGGGATGTACTCCGTACCGGCGAGGCCGTCCGGTCAACGGCGCGGCATCGGGTTAGCCTTTTTGATACTGACAACTCGGGCGGACAGGGGCAATTCAATTGGCTTGGGCGGACGCCGCTGATCTTCAGATCGGCGCAGAAAGGACCGGACGAACTCGTTCGCCAATCGTGAATCGTCGTCGGATCGCATAATCACACACGTTTGGAAACACAATGAGGCATCAGAAAGTGGCTTTAACGTCACGCCCTCAACGCGGAAACCAAGGGCCTTCGGTTTGGTGAAGATGGCTATGCCAACGTGCTCAGATACCAAGTGAACCGCTTCTTGCGGCGTCATTGTGTCATGTGCATGTTTCGGAGTGATTCCCTCGCGTCGTGCAGCGTCCATGATCGCGTCATGAACCACGGGATAAACTCGTCGCGCGAACAAGATCCATCGATCTTTGGCGAAATCTTCGAGCACGATTTGCTCCTTTTGAGCAGCCGCATGATTCTCCGGGAAAGCCACATAGATTAGTGCCGGAGCGAATGGTACAGCGGTGATCTGAGGGTCCGCCGGCGGCGCCGTGACCAGGGCGAGATTCAGTTCCCCGGCTAGAACACTGCGGACTAATTCGACAGAGAACTGACTGATCAGTCGAACATCGAGGTTAGGGTAAAGGGGGAGACGAATAGCGAGAAGGTCCGAAACCCAGGACTGATCGGCTTCGTGCGAGTGTCCGATCGTCAAAACGTTGTCTGCTCCGTCATGGGCGGTACGGGCGAGATGCACAGCCCGCTCCATATGTACGAGCGAGGACCGAGCCTCTTCAACGAAGACTCGCCCTGCCTCGGTGAGCTCCACACGGACAGTACGTCGATTGTCGCGAGTGAACAGGCGAAATCTGTTTTGTTTTTCGATCTCGGTGATTTGTCTGCTGAGCGCGGATTGGGTGAGGTGCAATCTGAGAGCGGCCTTCGTGAAGTTCAACTCTTCGCCCAAGGCAATGACTGCGTGCAGGTGGCGTACTTCAACGTTGGGAAACACGGCTTCAACCCCCGCCTAAGAGTTAGGTGATGCCCGGCATTGCGTCTTGTCCTTATGTGTAAAGCGACGAGTGGTTATGAGCTTGGAACCCGGCCAGTTCTGAAAAGTTTCCAGAAATGGCAGCAAACTTTTGAATGACTTGCATCTGAAACCACCTCCAGGCAGGGGTTCTAGGGGCATAGGCGTGTCACCGCCGTGAAAGGGCGCTGATATGTTGTATCACGTCGTAATTACAAGGCACCGGTCGCATCGTAATGCCCTGTAAGTAGCGGTAGGGAATGCAAAAGAACCGACGCTCTGTGTATCGTCTGTGTATCGTGGGCTTGTTCCAGCCCACCGGTCTGGGCTGATGGAAGTCCTTCGCCTTTCGGCGTAGCTCAGCCACCTCAAACTGGTGTGCGGTTTCCTTTTTGTTTTCACGCACCGCAGCCTCCCTCTGCTGCTTCTTTAATGAGGCGTCGGGCGATCCGCCAACCCTTATCGGTGCGCCGAAGCGTTTGCGTCACCGACGCTTGCGCAACAGGAGTTGACACTCCCTGCGTGACGATGACGAGAGTCGAGTCGGCAACGACGCCGGGAGGGAAATTAAGGACAGTGAAGAACTGTCCTGTGGTGTTAAGCCCTGGTCCCCCAAACCATCCGAACAGTTTTTGCGTGCCATGCGCCGCCAGAGTGAGTCCCACAGTCAGTCACAGAAGCAAGAGCCCGACATTCATAAAATCTTCTCCGTAGTCAGTATTTTTATAAATCAATGGCTCAACCAGAGGATCGTCGGTACTGTTACCACCAAAGCGAGCGTTGAGACCAGAAGCATAGACGCGGCTTCTGACTCCACTGCTTTGTACCTGGCCGCAAAGAGCACGACCACGGTAGCCAGGGGAAAGCTACAGCAAACCAGCGCCTCGCGCGCAAACGGACTAACAACGTGCAACAAATGCAGTATTGCGAAGAGAACCGCCGATTGCACGGTTACACGAGCAAGGGAACCGACCAACACCGCACGTGAAAAACGAACCGGATGAGCTGCCAAAACGAGGCCTACCGCAAAAACCGCTACGCCGGATGTGGCTGAGCCAATCAACTCGAAACAGCTGGCTACCACAGCTGGCAAGTGAACGCTCAAAAGGACAACAGCGATTCCCAGGATTGGCGCCCACAGGAGTGGCGATTTCAAACCAGCATTCAGGCCGGTTACGATCGCGCTTGGCTTCGAAGAATTGGTGGCGACTCTTAGATCTTTCGCCGCTGCATCCATTTCCAGAAGGATCACTGCCGGAGGTACTGTTAGGTTAATTGCCAGGGCCACGAGTCCCACGGCACCCCCGCTGGTTCGACCCAAGAGTGGTTCGAGAACGGCGAGGCCAAAGACCGGGGTCGCGGAGGTAGCGAGCATAAGCGCATAGATGATGGAAGGCGTCCCACTGAGCGACTTCACCCTTCGCAAGAGCACCCACGCAACGACGAAAAGCCCCACGTGGGACAGAATCAGTGCCAGGACAAGAAGACCCTGCTGCAGGAGAAGATCTTTGGGAATGTCGGTCATGCTGACGAACAGAGAGGCCGGCAGGGCAAAGGTTAGCGCCAGTTTGCTCAAACCCGCGGACTGGTCCGCATCGAAGACATTGCGCTTCCCAGCCAGGTAACCAAGCGCGAGGACAAAAAAGACAGGAGTTAACGCTCCGAATAATCCACCGATGTTCATGAAGGATCTCCTTTAAAGCAATGCCAAAACATCTCTAAAACTCCACCTTGGTCCTGAATCCGAAAACCACGGAGCGCTGCGCTCGTCCACCCACGTTCGCGTAGTACTGAATGACCGGCTGCACAAGGAGCATGGGCAGGGGGTCGAGAAGCGTGTTGAATTCAACGGCATTCTCCGTCTTCCAAGCAGGCGTGGCTCGCGGGAGGAACTGCGAGCTCAAGCTGTTACGCACATAGCCCAGGGACATGGTGTTGTGAATGTGCAAAGGCAGCGGCTCGTTGAATCGCAGTCCAGCCGTGAGCTGCGTGTTGTTCCGGTTGATGTCCGCGGGGCTCCAGTCGTAGGCCAGCGTCGCGTCCAAGCCTTTTGCTTCTTTCGGATCCACGCGCCAAAGGGCCTGGCTCGCCATCCAATACAAAAGGTAGTTGCCCGCCCGGGGTGTCAGACTCGTCGGTGACGTGAACTTTGCGGGATTGTAGGAGGCGCCGAACTGATAGAGGCCCGAGTATCCTTTTCGGCTTTCGACATTGTCGAAGGCTCGAACGGACGACGCCTTCTTGCCCGGACTAAACCCAATCTCCGACACGCTTACCGGAGTTCCATTGAACGTCGGAACCAGGCCGGTTGGATTCTGTGAAAAAGGCGAGCGGACCGCAGCCGCCACCATTGATTTCACATAGAGGTTGTGAATCGGCACGAAACGCAATTCAAACGCGGGAGTAGAAGGAGGATCGAAGGACTCGGAGTCTGTGAATAGATTGCCTAATGCATATCCCATCGGCTCAAAAATGAAGGAAGCCGCATCGTGCTGGGCTCCGTAAAAATCCTGACCCGCGAACTGACCAATGCGCGCAGTGATCCGTTCATCCAGCCATCTCTTCTCAATCCACCAGGAATCGAGGCGACATGTGTTCGCGCTCGACAGTCCGCTAGGACTGGTGAGCAGGCCAAGATAAGCGCCAAGATTGCCGCCGCCTTGCCATAGCGCTGTCGCGTGGAAATACAATCCTTGCTCGCCGACCAGCGCGCCGAAATCGATGTCCACCGTACCTCGGAACCGATTAAAACTTGCGAGTCGGTCCTGCTGTTCGCTCTCAATGTTCCAGAGAGAATCACTGACGTACTGGAAGTCGAATCGCACACCGCGTTCGAGCAGCCGGGAACGTTCGCCATCCCAGTCTCCAAAGAGATGTCGGTGGTGGCCCTGACCCGTCTCATCGCTGTCCGGGCCGCTAAGTGTTTCTCCTAGACCTGTCTGGGAATATCCGTAGGCCACCAAAATGCATAACATGATGCACACTAGAAGCACGAGCTTGGGAAACTCTCGCTTGATCAAGATTGCACCTCGCACAGCGCGAGTGGGATCAAAAGCAGCGCGGCTCCTAGCATCCCGAGTGCGCCAAAATGAAGGACCAACGCTGCTCCCGTCCCAGCGCCCACCACGAAGGCTATCCAGATTACGCAGAGAAGTTCTATCTTTGGATCGTGAGGTCTTACGTCGTGAGGAACCTCTTCGGAAGTGTATTGTTCGGCTTCTGTCGAGATAAGGCTTGTAATCATCCCTGTCAGATATGTCGTGTGAACGCTGATGCCACCAACACGACGAAACGCTCCGTTTTGTAGACCCAGAGCTAGAGACAGAAAGATCACGAATATTCCGACTCCTTGAGCCAGACCTGATGAGAGCGCAAGAGACGCTGCTACTAGCAGGATCACTTCTATTCCCATGACCGTAGGAAGCAACGGCCACGATGACCACGTCTTGAGGGGCCGTACGATCAGCACGCTCAAAACAATTCCAATTAAGAAAGTGACAATGGCGGAAAGAGGCGCAAGCGTTGCCCGCCAATCATGAGCCGCTACAGCGATGGCGGCGAGAACCAAATTACCGGTGACGTGTCCAGTGAACGTCTTTGCCAGGACAAAGCTGGCCGCGTCGCCATACCCACCAACAAAGGCAAGGCCGAGCGAAAGCCACATGCCAGTCTGGTTGATGTTCGAAGGCACAATTCTCCATTGCCGCTTGCGCGGCCTAGTAATTCGAACGCGTTCCTTGTGTTGGGAATGAGGCAGTAGAGGTCGTGCCTACTGCCTCACCATGCACTTGCGCATTCCGTCAGGCTACTGCGGCCACGGGCTCTAGTTGCGTCTTGTATTCCGGCTTGTAAATGTGCTCGCGAATGAACGCAACCATGTCGGCAGGGCGCTTGACGCGAGCGAGCCCCAAATCGAAGATCAGCTTTGCCACCCGCGCGGCAGTCTGAATCTCGGTCTCAAGAATGTTCGACTGCAATGGATAAAGAAGGCCTTGTTTCAACAGGTCGGACGGCACCTGATCCGCCACCGCCTGCCCGGCCTCGATGAACATTTCGTCGGTAACGCGCTTCGCCTGCGTGGCGAAGATCGCCATACCCACCGCCGGGAATATGTAGAAGTTGTTCGCTTGTCCCGGCAGAAATGTCTGTTCGTTGTAGCGGACCGGTTCGAACTGCACGCCGGCCGCATAGATCGCTTTGCCCTTCGACCAGGTATAAGCTTGTTCTGGCGTGCACTCCGCATGCTCGGTTGGGTTGGAGAGCGCAAGGATTACAGGGCGCTCGTTGACACGTGACATTGCCTCCACGACCTTTTGCGTGAACGCGCCGCCGATCGTGCTCACCCCAATGATCGTCGTTGGCTTGATGCTCTCGATAGCAGCGACGAAATCCCGAGTTGGCGCGTGCTTGTGTGCATAGGGTTTTTGGAAGTCGACTAGGTCTTTGCGAGTATCTTCCAGAAGACCGTTGACGTCGAACATGTAGACCCGCGACTGCGCTTCTTTGAGCGTGAGGCCTTGTGCCACCAGTGCGGAACAAAGCAAGTTGGCCAGGCCAATCCCGGCCGAGCCCGCGCCGAGGAAGAGGTACTTTTCGTCCTTTAGCTTCGTGCCCTTGAGCTTGGCCGCATTAATCATCCCAGCAAGAGTGATCCCAGCTGTGCCTTGCACATCATCGTTATAGACGCAATACTTATCGCGGTAGCGCTGGAGCAAGTGCACGGCATCTGCTCCAGTCCAATCCTCGAAGTGGATGCAACACTTGGGGAATACTTCCTGCACCGCCTCTACGAATTCGTCGACGAAAGAATAAAGATCCTCGGTGGACGGGCGGGTCTTGCGCATGCCCAAGTACAGGGGATCGTGCAGGTACTGCTCATTGTTAGTGCCCGCATCGAGGTACATCGGGAGCAGATACTGCGGCGGTACACCGGCGCAGGCGGTGTACAACTGCAGCTTGCCAATGGGGATGCCCGCTCCGTTGGCGCCAAGATCTCCAAGGCCAAGGATGCGGCCACCGTCCGTGACGCAGATAAACCGGACATCTTTCTGGGGCCAGTTTCTCAAAATCTCCTTCACCTTGCCGCGGCGTGTCATCGACAAATACATGCCGCGAGGTTGGCGGTAAATATGGCCGAACTTCAGGCAAGCTTCCCCGATGGTTGGGTCGTAAACGATCGGCAGAAAGCGAGCGGGGTCAGACATGACAGTCCGATAAAAGAGGGTTTCGTCGTGATCGAGCAGGTTGACCAGGTAAATGTAGCGATCAAGGTCCGTATTCTTATGGCCCAGTTGCAGCATCACCCGGCTTAACTGCAGGTCTTCGGTCTCGGTCACATCGGGTACCAAGCCAACGATTCCGAAGGCCTGTTTTTCGGCCTCCGTAAAGGCTGTGGACTTATTGAGGGATGGATCGTGAAGCAGTTCAATTCCGCGCTTATTCGTCGTCATGTTCTCCCCTTCGTGTTTCTTCAGTGCCGTATCGACAGAAATTAAAGTTGTTTCTCAGCTGGCTTTTGCCACGTACGGGTGGACCATCTTCGCCGGATCCACCACGCGGTCGAACTCGTCTTCCGTGACAAATCCCAGCTTCAGTGCGGCTTGCTTGAGCGTGAGGTCGTTATCTAGCGCATAGTGCGCAATCTTCGACGATTTGTCGTAGCCAATGACGGGCGAGAGAGCAGTCACCAGCATCAAAGAGCGATCCACATATTCTTTGATCTTCTTCAAGTTTGGTTTTGTCCCTTCGATGAGGAATTTCCGGAAGTTAGTGCATCCGTCGGTCATGATCGTGACCGAGTGAGTTACGTTGAAAATGATGAGAGGCTTATAGACGTTCATCTCCAGGTATCCGCCCGCTCCGCCGAAGCCCACGGCCACATCATTGGCCATAACCTGGACCGCAATCATGGTTAGCGCCTCGGCCTGGGTCGGGTTCACTTTGCCCGGCATGATCGACGAGCCGGGTTCGTTCGCAGGAATCACCAACTCGGCGAAGCCTGCGCGCGGGCCACAGGACATCAGCCGAATGTCATTGGCAATTTTGTAGAGCGAGACCGCGAGGGTGCGAAGTGTGCCGGAGAGCTGGACGAGAGCATCATGAGCGCCCTGCACCGTGAATTTGTTGGGAGCGCTGATGAAAGGCAGGTTCGTAAGCTTTTCAATTTCAGCAGCGGCCGCCTCGCCGAATCCTGGGGCTGCATTGATGCCCGTTCCCACTGCCGTTCCGCCAAGCGCTAGGCGATACACACCGTGCAGCGCATCTTCGATACGCTCAAGATCGTCGCTGAGCATTCCCGAGTATCCCGACCATTCCTCGCCGAGCGTGATCGGGGTGGCGTCCTGCATGTGTGTGCGACCGATCTTCACAATGTCTTTCCATTCCTCCGCCTTCGCGTCGATTGAATCATGCAGGTTCTTAACCGCAGGTATGAGTCGCTCTTTCACATTGACTGCCGCCGCCATGTTCATGGCAGTAGGAAAGGAATCGTTGGAAGACTGCGACATGTTGACGTGGTCGTTGGGATGAACTGGCGCCTTGCTCCCGACCGGCGTGCCTGCAAGTTGGCAGCAGCGGTTGGAAATCACCTCGTTCACGTTCATGTTGAATTGTGTGCCGCTTCCCGTCATCCAGACGTGCAGAGGAAACATGTCCTCATGCTGGCCCGCGAGGATCTCGTCACAGACTTGAACAATCAACTTGTGACGCTGGTCATCGAGCCGCCCGCCTGCGTGATTTGCATTCGCAGCGGCTTTCTTCAGAGTCGCGTAAGCCGCGATCATTTCGCGCGGAATCAGATCCTTCCCGATGTTGAAGTGTTCGAGTGACCGTTGCGTTTGCGCTCCCCACAGTTTGCTGCTTGGAACATCCACTTCACCGAGGCTATCGGTTTCTTTGCGAACACCCGTTACTTTCACGTTGCTGATGGCACTCATTAGTTTTCTCCTTTCGTTTGTCTTTTGTCGCGTGCTTCAGTCTTTGAAATAGAAATTGCGGTAATGCTGTGTCTTCTCCCAGCGCTCGCCAGATTTCCGGGTCATGACCGATGTCTCGGAGTCCTGGAATCCAGTGTCGAAATCATCGCCTGAGCTGCTGGAGGGATGGCGACATGCCCGGACAGCACGATCTCTTTTGCTGAAAGTTCTTGTCCATAAATCTGCCGGTTCGCGCCATTATCGGGACGAATGGTTGATCCCTCGAGAGAGACACCTATGAACGCACCCCGAGCGCGGGAATAGCTCAAGAGGTCCGCACGCAGCGTTGCGTCTGTTTCTGCCGAGGTAGTGCGGCCGACCGGGCCTGCCGCGGCCGAGGCGTCCGCTCCAAGCTTCACCTTGCTGCTTAGAATTCCGCTCGCACCCCGCTCATTCATTACGAGCAGAACAAAATCCGTTGCCTCGCCACCTATTTGGAAGCCAAAGCTGCCGCCCTCGAGAGCCATCATGGTAGGCGCACCCCACGATCCTCTGAAGTCTTCGCCTCTCCGGCAGGACATCGCGCCTCGCCCATAGCTGCCGCCGACAATGAAAGCCGCCTTCAGAACGGACGGAAAGACAACTACACAGTCGGCCTTGTCGAGCAAGTCCCGGGGGATGTCGTCAGGAACATCGAGAATTTCTTTCAACACCGTGCCGCTGTTCCTTAAGCGATCTTCGTCTTTCTCCGGTTCCGCTGCCGAAGCAGAAGAGGAGAGAATTGGCAGAACTACGAGCAACATGCTGATCAGACAGGTTAGTGGTTTCTTCATAACGCTTCTCCTTGGCGGTTTCGAGCGCCAGATAAACTTCCGCTACTTAGTTAGAGACGAGCTGTTCGGTGCATTCTCTGGCAATGGTTTTGATTGAGCTGATCGTTAGCGTCACCGAGGAAGGAGCACGTCCCTCCAAGGAGTCAGAGCTTGTGGTCAGCGAAGGCCTGACTGATTAACTCGCTCTGATCGCCCTTGTCGATCGTCTGTCGAAACCAGCGGACAGAACTCGCTCCCAGATTTCGCGCCAGTCCCGCTGACACTTGCCGAGGCACTTGAACGCTCGGCCGGCACAGCCCATGCTTCCGCCGCAATCGGGGCAAACGCAATTCAGAATGTCGGACATCAACTCTGAACTCACCCCGATTGCAGCTGACCTCATTACCTGCATAGAGACCTCCACGAATGATCAAGGAACCATCAACCAGGTGTCGTCCACTCCCGTGGCCACCAAAGCTGAACGCAAATACTCCATGCATTTCGCGTGCCACAATCACGAAGGGGCATTTGGTGCTTAGTTCAGATAATCGATGTCCATTTCAGAATAAGAGCGTGACGGAGTCGTCCTTTGCAGCATCAGAGGAGCATATGGCAATGCGCCAAGACCGACAGTCGCCTTCGCAGTCCTGCCTCCCTTGATCTTTCATTGCCGCTGCGAAGGCGACTCCTGCTCTCCTACGTCCGCGAACCAAGAGCGGTGATCCCGCGCGGTAAGCGAAGGTCTTTTGGGACCGTCCCGAGACACAGTCAAAACCAAAGCGCACCCTATGTTTTGCCGAATCCTGGGCTTGCGGAGCCCAGTCGAAATCCGAAGGCCGTCGAAATGCGGGCGTTTGTGTCGTCCGGTGGACGCCTTATTTGGTTTTCATCAGCACATCTCCAACAACTACCCGACTCATGCGCTGGAAACCCTCCCGCGGTTGATTGGAAAGCCGCGTGCATTTGCTCTTGGGTGTCAACGATCAAATGGGCTCAGATACCGGCCCGCCGCAAGGAGAATGATTGTGAAGTTCCTAAAGCAGACCCTGTCTCTTTTTCTATCTTGTTGCGTTGCGTTAGCGACTGCGCGAGCGGGGCTCGCCGCCCAATCGGATGAATCATCCGCACCACCGAAGGTTCAGGCCGCGCAACAGACGGTGGTACAGCTGCAGCAACTCGTGGCGCCTATTGCCTTGTATCCGGATGCGTTAGTGGCACAGATTCTTGCAGCGGCTACCTATCCTGACCAAGTTGTGGAAGCAGACCGGTGGATGCAGCAGCATTCTGATCTAAAGGAAAAAAAACTCGGTGAAGAGGTAAATAAGCAACCGTGGGACCCGAGCGTGAAGGCGCTCACTGAGTTTCCTTCGGTGCTCGCCAACATGGACAAGAATCTGTCATGGACCTCATCGCTCGGTGATGCCTTCGTCAACCAAGAGCAGGACGTGATGAACGCCATTCAGGTAATGCGTGAGCGTGCGGAAAATGCTGGGAACCTAAAAAGCACATCGCAGGAAAACGTAACCAAGCGGGGACAGACAATTGTGATCGAACCCGCCGACCCGGAGGTTGTTTACGTTCCTGAGTATGACCCTTGGCTCGTGTATGGAGAGCCCATCGGGATCTGGCCAGACTGGTATTGGTATCCGGGGCTCTTCTTTGATGGTCCGGGAATTGCATTTGGCTTCGGCTTTGGAGTCGGCTTTTTTGGTGGGTACGGTTGGGGCTGGCACAACTGGGGATACGATTGGCATCACCACGGCATTCGTTTCGACCATCACCACTACGAGTCACACAGCAGAATCTTCGCCAACCGCAACAACTTCAATCGCGGCCGTGGATTTCATGACGGCGGATTTCGCGGCGGTGGCTTCTCCGACTCACGGGGCTTCGGCGGGTCGCATCACGGATTCGACGGCACTCGTTCCGGTGCATTCAGCGGCTTTAACCATGGAGGAGTCGCGAGAGGGTTCTCCTATCGCGGACGGTCGAGCTTTGGCGGAGGCTTCCGTGGAGGTGGTGGTTTCGGAGGCGGCGGTTTTCGCGGGGGAGGCGGCGGTCGCCGGTAATTCGGTTCCGTTACCAGAAACGAGACTGATGATATGGAGAAAGAACTTATGCGCACAAACTATAGGACGCTTGAAACATTCACCGTGAAACTTGCCTGCGGGTTCGCATCCGGCATCTTTTGTCTGCTGTTGGTCGTCTTGCTGCTGCTGGTAGCCGGCTTTGCTGGATCGAGCTCTGCTCAGGACTCCCAACCAAAGACGTTCTCCTCTCCAGAAGAAGCTAGCGGCGCTCTGTTTCAGGCCGTACAAAATGAAGACGAGCCGTCCCTGGAAGCGATCCTCGGAGCAGGAAAGGAAGTCACCTCCTCGAGCGACGAAGTTCAAGACAAGCTCGAACGCGAGAAGTTCTGCCAGAAATATCGGGAAATGCGCCGTCTGGTCAGAGAAGCTGACGGGACGACAGTGCTGTACATTGGCGCTGAAAACTGGCCCTTTCCGATCCCACTGGTTTCAAAGAATGGTGCCTGGTATTTCGATTCCAAGACTGGCATACAAGAAATCAAGTTTCGCAGGGTCGGAGAAAACGAGGCCACTGCGATTGAAATCTGTAGTGCATTCGCAATGGCAAAGAAGCAGGGCGAGACAAAAGATGTATATGACGATGACTTCATCCGCCAGTATGTCCTGGGCCTCGTCTCTGCCAGTACAACGAATGCTGGAGGCAATGAGTCCTCTCCCTTCCATGGATACTACTTTCGAATTGTGACGGCAGATTCTGTGGCCGGGACTAGCAGCTATGGTTCCGGCGGCAAGAAGAGGGGCGGCGTAGCCTTGGTAGCATATCCCGCAAACTACCGGTCATCTGGCGTCAAGACCTTCATCGTCACGCAGGACGGCATTGTTTACGAAAGAGACCTCGGGCCTAACACCACGACCGTCGCTCCAAATATAAGAGCGCGCAGTTCGACTTGGCGCGCTGCCGAGTGAGGCTTAAATGGAGGCTCTTGACGGTTAGTCCCCGACCTCTCTGGTTCCAACCCTTCAACTCACCGGACGCCGCATTTGGCGTCCGTGTTTGGCCTCGATGTCAGATCTAACGTTAACCAAGTGGTTCAGCGCCTCCTTATTTCTACAAAACTCTTTGAACTCATGAAGGGGAATCATTGGCCCATTTGCGGGTGAAGGACAAAATAAAACTTTCAATCCATCGATCCGAAAGCGGCTCCAGACGGAGGTTCCGAGGGGATTGCGTCGCAGATCGCCACGGGAACGGGAGGGTAATGGGTAGGCGCCCACTTTCTTGACGAGAAGCTCCCGTGGGGACGCGGAGCCCCTCTTTGCCTCTACCTTATGCCACTTCGCCAAAGCCGGGACCTGGCTGTAGGAAACGTGGCCGATCAGGTAGTGGGCAACCGCCAGCAAGTCTGCCTTCTTCACCCGAATCATGCCAAACTGAGAATCAACCTGCGACAAGAGATCGGATCACAGTGGACAATGCGTTTTTGGAATAAAAGATGAGAATGGCCGCTGCAATAGCCGCCCGGAGAAAACCATGAACGATTCTCCCAGTGTGCGTCAGATCGAACGTGGCTCCTATGCGCCGCATTACCGAAAAGGCTCCGCGTGGATATCCCTCAACTCCGACGACAGTAAGTCCTCTCCAAGTTCGTTCCCAAGCGGCGGTCGTCCAGAAGTCAGCGTCGACCTTTGCTTGAGCCTCCTCACGGGAGGCGAAGCCGCACGCAATGATGCTGGGGCCGGCGATGAGATCCCGCAGGGATTCCTCATCAGGATAGGCAATCACGAAGCATTCCGAAGGACCTTCTGTCCGACGAGCCTCGATCACTGCGTATTGTGCAATCGACGAATCAACCAGTTCGGTCATGACTTCACCTTGAGTCCATCCAT
>DATNNE010000021.1:0-3033 GCA_035601995.1 Terriglobales bacterium | reverse complement strand
GAACATCTTGACGGCCCCCTTCGTGGCCGCGTAGGGCACAAGTCCCGGCGCGACGGCACGCTCGCCAACTGCCGAGCCGATCATGATGATGCGACCACCCTCAGTCATGTGCTTCAGCGCCGCCTGCGTCGCAACGAATACCCCGCGGACGTTGATGTCGAGCACGCGATCCATCTCTTCCAGGGTGGACTCCACGAACGGTTTGGGGATGGCCGTGCCTGCATTGTTGACAAGGACATCGAGCCGACCAAATGTCGCAACGGTTTTTTCGACGGCTGCTTTGCCGGCGTCGGCATCCGCGGCGTCCGCCTGAATAGCGATAGCCTTCCCGCCTGCGCGTTCAATGGCTTTGACGACGGCCACAGCCGCGTCGGCACCTTTCGTGTACGTAATTGCGACCTTCGCTCCATCCACAGCTAGACGCTTAGCGATTGCTGCACCAATGCCTCGCGATCCGCCCGTGATGAGTGCAACCTTTCCTTCCAATTTCTTTGACATAGTCCGTCTCCTCGAATTAGACATATGCTCATCAGGCATGAGCCAAAACTTTATTGCTCGCCCAAGGCATCCAATCACCTCATTGGATTGCCTAAGTCGCCAGTGGTAGCGGATTTGAAGCATACTTTGTTAGGCTTGGCAGCAATGCTTCACAAGCATGGGGGATAGAAATGGAATTACGACACCTTCGTTATTTCGTTGCGGTCGCCGAAACGGAGAGTCTGAGCCTGGCGGCAAAATCCAAATTGCACACCTCGCAGCCGTCCCTCAGCCGCCAGCTTCGAGACCTTGAGGAAGAAATTGGCGCCCAACTCATGACGCGTACAGCTCGTGGCGTCGCGCTGACACCGGCGGGTCGAGCCTTTCTCGATCACGCGCGCGGGGTTCTATTGCAGGTTGATGCGGGAGTCGAAGCTGCACGCCGAGCCGTTCATCCCGCCAAGCCCTGCTTCTCGATGGGCTTTCTGACCGGACACGAATTGACCTGGATGCCCGAAGCCTTGCGGATCCTGCGCGACGAGCTGCCAAACATTGACGTGATGATATCGAGTCAATATTCCCCGCTACTTGCTGAGGGCCTTTCGAAAGGAAAAATCGATGCCGCTTTTCTTCGAAAGGAACGAGCGATGCCAGACCTGGCGTTCCGTCTTCTCGTGAAGGAGCCTTTGGTGGTGATCTTGCCTAGTGACCACCGTCTCGCCGCGCTTAAAGCGATCAATCCAAGGGAGCTAGTAGGCGAAACATTCGTGATTGTGTCTCATACGGCTCCTGTACTGCGTGCGGTCATCGACAAATACCTGAAGCGATCGGGAATCAATATCACGCCAGCTCACGAGACGGACCACGTCACCATGGGAATCTCCTTAATAATGTCGACCCGCGGCGTAGGGCTGTTACCTGCTTACGCACAGAACTTTCTCCCTGCGTCTGTAACGAGCCGCCCTCTGAAGGGAGAGTCGCCAACTGTCGATCTGGTCCTCGGCTACAGAAAGTCGAACCAGTCTCCGATCCTCAAGCTTTTGCTTTCGAGATTGGACGAGCTAGTCGCTCGTGCCTCGAAGAAGATCCGATAAAAATCGTAGTGCAAGGAGACTGTTGTGAGCTGTTTTTGCACGATCGGAGCAACGTCGGTTCCCTGGAGCTCTGTGGGCGACGATTTAGCGCCAACCGAGGGCTGGGGCGACCGTAGTCAGAATCGCCTCCATGACATGCGGCAAAGAGCCGCTTGGCGGAATCAAGAAAAATCTATTCAGCCAACACCTTGTGCACAAATTGAACAACCATGGATCCTTCGCCCACTGCCGAGGCGACACGTTTCACGCTCTCAGCCCGGATGTCGCCAACCGCGAAAACTCCGGGAAGGCTCGTTTCAAGCAGATAAGGTGGCCGGTGCAGAGGCCAGCCGTCTTGAACCTCCGCACCGGTCTTAATGAAGCCCTTTGCGTCGAGCGCGAGACTACCTCGAAGCCATTCCGTGTTGGGATCGGCGCCGGTCATCATGAATACATGCTGGATGTCGCGGGTTTCGTTCGCGCCAGTTTTGGTGTTGTGCAGCCGAACCCTCTTAAGGTGAGTGTCGCCTTCAAGCTCTTCGATTGTGGTCCAAGCCATAAGAGTAATGCGCGGGTTCGCTTCGATTCGGGAAATCAAGTATCGCGACATGGTTTTAGCGAGGCATGGTCCTCGCACCACGAGATAAACATGCTTGGCGGTGCCGGCAAGGAAAACCGCCGCCTGCCCTGCTGAATTCCCGCCGCCCACGACCGCCACCTCTTCGTCGCGGCAGACAGTGGCCTCGACGTGGGTAGCGCCATAGTAGACTCCAACTCCTTCTAACTGGGAAAGGTTCGGCAAATCGAGTCTGCGATATCGGCTGCCAGCAGCGATGATGACCGTTTGACCCCGCACTGAGCCTCCGCCTTCCAGTTCGACCGTATATGGCGGCAGGTTTGACTTTAGTCCCATGGCGGATTGAGCGATAGCGATATGTGCTCCAAACTTTTCCGCCTGAACAAATGCGCGGTTAGAGAGTTCCTCACCAGAAATTCCCATGGGGAAACCGAGATAGTTCTCGATCCTGGAACTCGATCCGGCTTGTCCTCCCGGTGCATTTTTCTCAAGGACCAGAACTTTAAGTCCTTCTGAGGCTCCATAGACAGCCGCCGCGAGCCCGCTTGGTCCGGCGCCGACTACAACCACGTCGCTCACGTCGGCCTGATCGATTCCGGCGTTCAATCCGAGGCAGGCAGCCACTTCGGAATTGCTTGGATTGCGCAGGGCGACTGTGCCGCGACAAATCAGGACTGGAATGTCCGCTATCGGAATTTCGAATTGGTCAAGAACAGTCTGTACGTCAGGATCGACCTCGACATCAAGATAGCTGTGAGGTTGACCGTTGCGAGCAAGAAATTCTCTGAGACGCAGCGTGTCACTCGAATGGTTGGATCCGATCAACACCGCATCGCCAACGGAGTTGGAAATGAGAAAAACGCGGCGCAGTACAAACGCCTTCAGGAATATCTCCCCGAGCGCGGC
>DATNNE010000020.1:0-4304 GCA_035601995.1 Terriglobales bacterium | reverse complement strand
CCTTTCCACGCGTCTCGTTCAGCTCAGCGCGCACGGCATCATTTCCGGCCTTCACCTTGAACAATTGGGTGAGAGGTTGTACGAGGCCGGTCCCGCTGGTCACGAAGGTCTGCCCTCCCTGATTAAGGATGAATGGCTGCGGAGGAATTGGACTGCCGGCCACGATACCGAGCGCGCCTGCGGGAATCGCGATGAACTGAGTGTCAGTTACGTGGACAAAAGCGCTGTCATTTCTTACAAGTGGAAAGTACGCGCTTCTGGCGACTTCTTTCGCATGCTGCTTCTCCTCGACCTTGAACTCGGCTATTCGTACAACGTGATTGTGCTTCAGGCCCAGTTCTACAGCCTCGCGAAGGGTGATAACCCGCGGCGAGATTGAATCGGTTTGTTGTCCGAACACAAAGCTGTGGCCTAAGAACAAGATGATGGCCATTAGCGCGACACGCCGGTTCACGGCTTAGCCTCTTCCGTTGAGGTAGAGCCCTGCAAGGAACCCAAGTCACGGAAGTTCATCGGCGATCGGTGTAGCATTGCGATCGCAAACAGAACCCCGACACAGGTCCAAGCGACGAGATGGAAGGCATCAATAAACGTCAGCGCGTAGGCCTGCAGACGGACTTTGCCATCGACGATGCCCAGGGCTCGTCCTGCGGCCCCGGCCAATCCGTTCGATTTCGCTGCCAAGCCTGCCGTCAGGTTTCGCACCGTACCTTCGCTAATCCAGTCGCCCCTCTGTACCTGGAGTCCCAGCAGGTTCGAATGCAGTTTCTCGTGCTCGGCTATGAAACGGCCCATTACGGCCACGCCGATCTGCCCTCCAAACAACCGTATCGTGTGGAAGAATGCGGAGAACGTCAGTGCTCGCTGCGGCACCTCTAGTGCTCCCGAAAAGATGGCCTGCAATATCAGGGACGAAACCAGTCCCATGAAGGCCAACGATTGTCCAACAGCCATGAGCAGCTCCGTCCGGAAATAGTTCTCGGCCGTCCAAGTGCTGGTGAAATTGGCGTTTATAAGGCACGCGAACGCAATCGAGGCAAAACCGATGGCCATGAGCAGACGTGTGTCGAAGCCTCGGTTAAGAAGAATGGCGCCAAGAAACGCCAGGAGGAGCTCTGGGAGTGCTGTCCAAAGGATTGCTGGGCCGATTTGAGCCGCGTCAAAACCGCGCACCGCAAGCGATTGCGGAATAATCAAGATAGTGGCGAGAAGAACGAAGCGAAAGGCGAACAACCCAACCGCCAGCAAATTCGTGTTCCATTTGCGGAGGTAAGGCAAATCCACCAGCGGATTAGGACTGCGCAGGCGACGAACAAGACTGCAGATCAACAAGAATGCTCCACCGATAAACAGAGCTGTGAACACTCCTGAGCGCCACCAGTCGAGCCGCTGTCCCTGATCGAGCGCGGCGAAGACCAAGGCGAAACCAGCACTGGCGTAGAAAAACCCAATGAAGCTCGGCGCAGTTCGAGAGTTTTGTGGCTTCGGTGACTCGGGTATTCCGAAATAAATGCATGCCATCATCACGGGCGTGATGACTGCCGAGGTCCAGAACATCCATTCCCACGAAAGATGCTCCCGGTAGAAACCATAGAGAGAAGGCGCAAAATTGACGGCCCCTTCGACGCAAGTGGCGTAGAGTGCTACCGTGAACGCAAGATAGCGGAGGGGGATGTTGCGCAGGGCAAAGGTTAGGGTCAGGGGATAGAAAGTTCCGGAAGTCAGGCCTGCGATCACGAGCAAGAAAATCAACAAGCTGTAGGTGTGGACTAACGGAAGTAGAGCAGAAACCACGATAAACATTGCGGCGGAAACCAGCAGAGTTCGTCGCGTTCCCAACAAGGCTCCCAGATATACAGTGAACGGCCCGATGAACATGATGGCGGCGTTGAATGCGCTCGCGATCCAGGCTCCGTCATCAAACCCAATTCCCACATTCCCTTTGAGATCCGCCAAACCGAGAGATAACAGGCGGCCAGCCAGGGTTACGATCCCAGCGCCCATGACGACGCCTAGAATTCCCTGCAGCGGACTATGAGACAAATCCGACGGCAGGGCGGCGACCATACTGGCAGGGCCGCCTGGGCGCTTAGTCGAAGAAATCGTAATGGTCGTGGCACTCATGATCTATTTGGCTTACTTTCTGATTCGCACTTTTACAACCGCAGACAGCCCAGGTCGTAACTCGGACGTAAGAGCCGAGCTATCGAGGCTGATTTTCACCGGCACCCTCTGCACAACTTTCGTGAAATTCCCGGTGGCGTTATCGGGAGGTAGAAGTGCGAATTGCGATCCGCTTGCCGGTGCAATCTGCAGAACTTTTCCTTGGATAACCTGGCCGGGATAAACGTCAATACGAATCTCCGCAGTGTCTCCAATTCTTATGTTGGTCAGCTGGGTCTCACGGAAATTCGCTTGCACCCAGCGTGTGTTCTCCACAAACGTGATTACCTGGGTACCGGGGGATACAAGTTGGCCTGGTCGTACTTGTCTCTCCCCGACGGTACCGTCGGCGGGGGCAAGGATCTTGGTGTAGCCCAAATTCACCTGGGCCACCGCGAGTCCGGCCTGCTTGGCATGAAGGTCGGCAAGAAGCTGCATCCCTTGCGATTCCAAAACACTTTTGCTGCGCTTTTCCGCTTCCACCGCCAATTCATTACTGTGGAGGAGGGTTCGAGCCTGCGTCAGGTCGGCCTCGCGACTAGCGGCCTGAGCAGCGAGCCGCCGCTCGTCCGCAATGGCAGTCTCGACTTTCTGTTGAGTCGTGGAATGTGTATTGAGGAGGGCTTCTTGTCGCGTGCGTTCTTCCTGGGTGCGCAATACATCCGCTTGAACTGCTTCCTTGCCGGCCTGGGCCGCGGCGATCTGGGCGTTCGCCTGATCGATTCCTGCAGCTGCCCGATCAATCCGTGAATCCTGGAGACTGCCCTGGCGCCGATTATTTACAATGGCGGCTTTCGCCGCCTCCACGGCAGCCTCAGCTTGGGCAAGCTGCGCTTTGTAGTCCTCATCTTCCAGTCGAAGCAGCACATCCCCTTTGTGCACCTGCTGGTAGTCGCCAACTTTCACCTCACGAACAAGACCGGGCACCTTCGTACTGAGAGGCGTGAGATCGCCGCGTACAAACGCGTCATTCGTAACTTGCTCGCTCGCGCTTCCTTCCCATGTATTCCAGTTGCGCGTTAGCGTGACAATGACCGCCGTCGCCAGTAACAGTACAAGAATAGGTATGCCGTACTTTTGCCAAGTTGCCTTGAGCCCTGAAGGCCCGTGTTCAACGCGTGTTGGCGAAACCGGCGAGACGGGTGCGGCTGCCATGATCAATCCCCTCCTATAGTCAGGGCTTCAAGCGGCAACATTGGGACGCTGGTCATTGATATATCCTCGATTCGCAAGTTGATCGCTTATCTTCTTTGCTCCCATTAGCTGCATTTGCCTCGTAGGACCCGGAACGTTCAGCGAGGGAGCAGGTTGGTAGTGGCCAGATCGATTATTTCGTCTCCTCTTCCGCTGAGAATCGCTCGCATCATGTACAAACTGAATCCCAAGGCCTGCTCCAACATGATTGTGGGAGGCATCGAAAGCTCCTGTCGGTTTACCTTTACGTCCACGAGACATGGGCCATCATGGTCCAGTGCAGTTTGTAAAGCCGGCCGAAGATCTTCCGGCGCTTCCACTCGAATTCCCATTATGTCGGCGGACTCCGCCAGCTTGGCGAAGTTGGGATTCACCAAGTCTGTGCCGTAGGAGACCCATCCAGCGGCCTTCATTTCCAGTTCCACGAATCCGAGCGCGCCATTGTTGAAAACGACAACTTTGACCGGCAGGTTGAGCTGGCGCAACGTCAACAGGTCGCCCAGCAACATGGCAATGCCTCCGTCCCCCGACAGAGTAATGACCTGTCGACCTGTCGCCGCGGCCTGTGCGCCAATAGCTTGAGGGAGCGCGTTAGCCATCGAGCCATGGAGGAACGAACCCAGCAGCCGCCGTTTGCCGTTCATGCGCAGGTAACGCGACGCCCAGATCGTAGGCGTACCTACATCGCATGCGAAGATTGCGGTTTCCGACGCCAACTCATCGAGCAGTTTTGCCACGAATTGCGGATGAATGGGAGTGCGCCCCGGGCTACCTGCCGCCAGTTCGTCCAGGCCTGTGCGAGTGTGGGCATAATGTCTCAGGCAAGCATCGAGGTAGTGTCGATCGGATTTGTCCTCAAGCAAGGGAAAGAGAGCGTCTAGGGTCTCTTTTACGGTGCCCACAACGCCCACATCCACTCGTGTTCGACGGCCGATCTGCTCGCCGCG
>DATNNE010000019.1:0-5050 GCA_035601995.1 Terriglobales bacterium | reverse complement strand
TCAGTGTTTCCCCACATACCACGGCGCGCTCACCGTAAATATCCGCTCATTCCCTCGAGCCAGCAAAACCCACTCCAGCAGCCGTCCGCGCTGATTGTGCAGAAAATATTCGTACCACTTGTCTTCCACCAACTCCGGTATCACCACCACAATACTTCGCTTGGGATTTTTCTTCGACAACTCGAGAACGTACTGCACAAATGGAACGATGACAAAACGGTAAGGCGAAGGCAGAATGTGTAACTCCGGCGGTTCCTTTCCCGCCTCGCGAAACGGCTTTTCCACATAGTGTTCCCACTCATCCTTGAGCAACTCCGAATGCTCGCTCGGGTCCACATGGACCGCAATCACCTCCGGTGAAAGCCGCGCCGCAAATTCAAGCCCCTGGCAAGTGATCTTGCTCCAGCGGTCAAAAGCGATCACCGCGATGGGATGTTCTTTTAAACTTGCCGCGTCCACCGGCTCATTACAATTGGTTTGAACCGTTACAAAGTGGTAGTGCCGCCGCACCAGCGCAAACAGAAAAATCGTCGCCGGAATAAACAGCAGCGTAATCCACGCTCCCTCCACAAATTTCGCCACCAGCACAACCAGCGTCGTAATCCCGGTAACGGTCGCCCCCAGCCCATTCACCATCGCACTTTTCAACCAATGCGGGCCACGCTTCTTCCGCCAGTGCATCACCATGCCAGCCTGCGAAAGCGTGAACGCCATGAACGCCCCCACAGCGTAGAGAGGAATCAGCCGGTCCGTCACGCCGCCAAACCCAATCAGCACTCCGCCGCACAACAGCGCCAGCACCACAATGCCGTAGGTGTAAACCAGCCGCCGCCCGCGATATCCAAACACATGCGGCAAATAATTGTTGGTCGCAATGGCCTTGCACAGCCGCGGAAAATCCGCGAACGCCGTATTCGCCGACAGCGACAGCACAACCAAAATCGATCCCATCGTCAGGTAATAAAAAAACCCTTTGCCGAACACGGCGCTGGTCAGCATCGACAGCACGCTCTGATATCCCGGCGCGCCCGGATCGGTCGCCGCAATCCCGTACATCTTCACCAGATAGGAAATTCCCGCCAGCATCACCGCCAACAGAAAAATAATCACGGTCAGGGTGCGCTGCGCATTCTTCACCGTCGGCTCTTTGAATGCCTTCACTCCATTGCTAACCGCTTCCACGCCCGTCAGCGCCGTGCAGCCGCTGGCAAAGACTTTCAGCAGCAGCCAGAAACTCACCACAGCCGTCGCCTGTGGCACAGCCGGCAACGCGGCCGCCGGCACGGGATGCCCTCCACTTATCAGCACCCGCACAATGCCGCCAACGATGGTCACGAGAATCGTGCCCACAAACAAATACGTCGGCACCGCAAATGCCGTCCCCGCCTCGCGCACGCCGCGCAAATTCAAAATCGTAATCACGATCAGAATTCCCACACACATCGAAACCGTATGCGGCAACAGCGACGGCACCGCCGAAATCAGCGCCCCCACCCCTGCCGAAATCCCCACCGCCGCCGTCAAAATGTAATCCGCCAGCAGCGCCGCCGCCGCGAGCAACCCCGCAGGCGCGCCCAGATTAAATCTCGCCACCGTATACGATCCCCCGCCCGAGGGATAAGCCTCAATCGTCTGCCGGTAGGAAAAGTAAACGATGATCAGTAATGTAATAATGGCCGCGCTGATGGGAACGATATAGTGCACGCCCATCAGCCCCAGCGGAATCAAAAGGCTCAGCGCCGCCTCCGGCCCATAAGCCGCCGAACTCAGCCCGTCCAGCCCAAAGATTGGCACGCCCTGCGTGAGCCCAATCTCTTCGCCCCGCTCATCGCTGGTTCGAATCGGTTTGCCGACAACTAGATCGAGAAGGTTCATGAGGAGTGTCCGGGAGAAGAATACCCGATGTACGCTTCACGCCGGAGTACAAACAAATGAGAGCCTAGACTGAGGCCGATGCCAAGCCTAAGCTGCCCCTGGCCCGCGCTTCGTACATGCGCGCACAGCACGGATCACCAAGCCACAGCCCCGAGGGGCGGCATATGTTAGCCCCGGACGTAAGTCCGGGGTAGGCTCACAAAATAGGAACCGAGTCCCGAAGGGACGGCAGAGATTTTCACGAGTGCAGGGACATGCCAGTCTGAATGGAAACCAAAATCTCAAGATTCATAATGGAATGCCAACCCTTTACGAGGGATGTGAGAATGATACACCCCGCCGTGGAATTATCTTTGCTTTATGTTCTCCTTCCCTTTGGTGCGTCGTCTGTGCTCACGTAATTGCGGGCTTTACGCCGATGTCCAAGGTAAAATCTAGTGCGGAGACACAATGCCCGAGATCGTAACAACGCCGATGTCCTACTTTGAGGTGCTCGTCGAATACGAACGCCCCAATCTTAAGCTTTGGCTAGATCGGGCGGCGGTTGTGCAGGCTCTCTTTGAAGCCTTTGCTAAGTGGAATGTAAAGGTTGACGACGT
The DNA here is from genome assembly GCA_035601995.1 of Terriglobales bacterium. Taxonomy (GTDB): domain Bacteria; phylum Acidobacteriota; class Terriglobia; order Terriglobales; family Acidobacteriaceae; genus JABDBE01. The sequence continues at coordinate 2,576 of DATNNE010000019.1, read as the reverse complement.
CGATATTTTAACCACTGGCAAGAACTCGGAACAAGGCATCAAATTCCGACTAACAGAAAAGCAGGTATCATTCTTCTTCAGCCCTGCCGCGTGCCGGTTCACGCGTGACAACACAAGCTGGGAAACCGCACCGGAAACGATCGAGATTCTTAAGACGGCTATCGAGACATTGGCCGCAAAGGGCGAAATTAAGCCAGCAACCTTCAAGACGATTGTTGCTTTGCACGTTCAGCTCAAGAGCGCACCTTTTATACAAGTTCTGAGAAAAATAATTCCAGCGTCCATGGCTGCTCTAGATAGTGCACCAGCGCAAACGACAGCTTCTGTCCTTAAATGGGATAAACGAAAAGTAACAATCGACGGCTCCGGACAAATTGCCAATGGTATTTTTATTCGCTATGAACGAGAATTTCCAGCAAGCGCCAGCTATGAGGGCATGGCGTATCAATTGAAGGCTGACGAGGATGGAATCTTCGCCATGCTCGACGTTAAGGAAGAAACGTAATGCTCAGCGAATCCTTAGAGAGTCAGGTCTCCGGTAACAATTGGAGCCATCCACCTGCCCCGATGGTTTATCAGGAATTTCAGCAAGTAGTTGTCGATGCGGAACGCTGGGAGCAGAGTGACGTCTTGAGGGACCTCGAAAGGGAGATGGCTGTCTTTGATGCCGAACATGAAGCGGCACTTAACGAACTGCGGAGGCTATACGTCCTACCCGCAGGCTCTTCAGTAACTGGGTTTCTTCGCAAGCATCGGACAATTCCTCAACTGCTTGTGCTAGCAGCGCAACAACTTAAGTGGTATTTCGGTGCCGATACCGTCCTCACTCTGAGGGCACCGATTGACGAGTCGGGGTCGCGGTCACTTTATGCAGTCGCCATGTGGCCGGGGAGCGTCAGAGACGCGAAGACGGCCCTCGACAAGTTCGATGATGCTTGGTGGATAGCGAATTCGCGACAAGCATTAGGCGATCTCTATTTCACCTATGAGCTAGTTTGATGTCTCCGCCTCCCTTCGATTGGTCGCAATATTTCACGCTCGCAAACGAACTCGCGAAGCGCCCCGAGGAATCGGCATTGCGAAGCGCGTTGAGCCGCGCTTACTACTACGTTTACCACCTAGCCTTGCAAAGGGCGCAAGCCAATGGTTTCACGGCCTTAACCGGCGAGGGCAAGCACCAACAACTGTGGCGTAATTTCAAAGGGAGCCCTGAGCCCGATTGCCGAAAACTGGGCGAAATTGCAGGTCGACTGAAAGAGAAGCGAGAACGTGCCGACTACGAGGACAACTACAGGCGACTGGCAGACGAAATTCCCCAAATGCTGGCCGATGCGCAGGACTTCGCAGCACGCCTTCGGCGTCTCGACCCGCGGCACCCGAACCCAACAAGCGTTCGGCGATGAACCTGAGGCTCGCACACCAAACTCTTTGCGTCCCGACTTTGGCCCTACAGAATGTACCGCGACAAATCCTGATCCTTCACGATATCCGTCAGCATCTTCCGCACATAATCGGCGTCAATAATAACGTGCTCGCCTTTTTTCTCCGGCGCATCGAAGCTCAACTCGTCCAGCACGCGCTCCATGATCGTGTGCAGCCGCCGCGCGCCAATGTTTTCCGTACTCTCATTTACGCGAAAGGCGAAGCGCGCGATTTCGCTTAGCGCCTCCGGTGTAAACTCCAACTTCACGCCTTCGGTCTCCAGCAGCGCGGTGTATTGCTTAACCAGCGACGATTTGGGCTCCGTCAAAATACGCACAAAATCTTCCATGGTGAGCGACTGCAATTCCACGCGAATAGGAAAGCGCCCCTGCAACTCCGGAATCAGATCGCTGGGCTTCGAAACGTGAAACGCCCCGGCGGCCACAAATAAAATGTGATCGGTGCGCACCATGCCATAGCGCGTATTTACCGTCGTCCCCTCAACGATTGGAAGAATATCCCGCTGCACGCCCTCGCGCGAAACATCCGGCCCATGCCCGCCTTCGCGCCCCGCAATCTTGTCGATCTCATCCAGAAACACAATCCCCGAATTTTCCACGCGATCGATGGCCATGCGCGTCACCTGATCCATATCTATCAGCCGCTGCTCTTCTTCCTGAATCAGATATTCAAATGCCTCATTTACCTTCATCTTCCGCTTCTTGGTCCGCGCCCCGAAGATGTTAGGCAGCATGTCTTTAATATTGACATCCATCTCCTCCATGCCCTGATTGGAGATGATTTCAAACGAAGGAAAATTCCTCTCCCGCACATCGATCTCGACCATGCGTTCGTCGAGTTTTCCTTCGCGCAACTGCTGTCGCAGTTTTTCCCGCGTCCGGTTCGAGGACTCAGTCAACGCCGTGCTCCCATCAATCACCACTCCGCCCGCAGCAGACGGCGAAGCAGCAGGCTCCGGACGCGAAGGCGGCAACAAAATATCCAGCAGCCGTTCTTCGGCATTCAACTCCGCCTTGTCGGCAACATCCTCGAGCTTCTCTTCACGTACATTGTCGATGGCAATCTCGACGAGATCCCGCACCATCGACTCCACATCCCGCCCCACATACCCAACCTCGGTAAACTTCGAAGCC
>DATNNE010000018.1:0-10346 GCA_035601995.1 Terriglobales bacterium | reverse complement strand
TCCATAGAGTCGCCTGTGTCAACCATTTCCACCCCATATAACCGAATTCCGGGGGTTAATGGACAGGAAGTGGACAGGAAGCCAACGCCCAAATCCTGCTGCACGACCCTACAACCCAGCGCATCTGTCCATGCACCGTGGGTAAATTGTAACAGACCCTTTCTTGATCTGTCAGGCTCGCGACCCGAAAGCGTCTCATAGGCGTCGCTCGCGGTATGAGGTCAGGATGTTGCACTCGGGGTCTTAATTCCGATGGACGTTCTAACGTCACTTGGCCCCAATTTGGTCAAATCCGAACCGAGCTTCAGACCCAGCCCCCATAGGAATGCTTCGATATAGTTCCCCATCGTGCCGAAGCCGGCGTTTTTCCAGATAAGTACGTAGAGTCCCACGACCGTTACCGTAAGCACTGAGAGAACGTCGAGCAGTTGGGTGGTGGCGATCACGCGGTGAACAATCGTGTCCTCAGAAGGCAACGAATGCCCATCGACAACCATCCTCGCGGTTGGCCCTTTGGCCAGAATTGTCTGAATCTTCGTATCCAGGTTCGCCAACGGCTGCGCGGTCGCGCCCAGTGTATCCATCTCCTGAAACAACGGAATCAACGCCGCTTGGTTTGCTCCTTGCGCGTTCCACATTCGAAGCAACTCTGTGAACCCATGCTGCACGATTCGATTCATGCCGTCGATCTCGTCGACAACAGAGACAGAGCCGGTCGGCGGCACCACGACGCCGGCAATGACGCTGAGTTCCTTATCGTTCAGCAGTTGAGGAATACCGACCCTCTGTATTTGTTTAAGGTGGGCCATGCTCTGTGCGGGCGCCGGTGCAACAGCTTCCGGGATGCTCTGCAGAATCTGTATGAGATTACTCACAACCTTCTGAAGCCGCACGATCAATACCTGGTTAGCTGCCAATTGGCGTTGGCGGGCAACCCAAAACAGCGTGAACCAAGACAGCAAAGCGCCGACCGCAATCGCAATACCGCCAATGAGCCATGAATAATGCGGCCGCACGAACACTTTTAGAGGGATCGATTGTGCTCCGGAATCCTGACTAGCGCCGACCCAAAGCGTCCCTGAGTATTTGCCCGCCCGCAGGAACTTCTTGTCCAGACGAATCGAGAACTTCGTCAAAGCTGTCGCTGAGAGTTCTTCCGTACCTCCGTTGGTACGCACAAGCTGAAATGCCTCGGTCGGCAGTTGAGCGGAGGAATCTTCATCTCGCAAACTACCAGCAACGATCTTCGGATCACCAATATGGTCTTTCAAGGCACGAAGAGCAAAGGTCGTTTGGACGTTTTCTTCGCTCCCATTCCTGACAATGTCAGACGGAGGGTAAACGATTTGGAGTTGCGATGAGGTACCGACCGCAGGCTCCGCGGCGACCAAACGTCCCAAGGAAACAAACAGCAATCCCGCCCCAAAAAATATTGAGCGCATCATGGAAACTCCTTGAAGAGCAAATTTACCCAGGGACCGGTGCTCCGTTAGCGCGAACCCTTACCTCCGGCTCAGGCTTCCATTGCTCGCATCTCTGCGCCGAATGAGCCTAGGTCGTCTCACTTCTTGATCACTAAGCGATCGGGACTCCCAGAAACTATGGTCATTTTTGTCGTTTGTTGCAGCGCTGGAACATGCACAAGCAGTTGTTTCGCTGCGTCTATAGTCCACGTACCTCGTTGCTCCTGAGGAGCATCCGTCGGAGCAATGCCAAGGACCTCCGCGCTTCCGTCCGGTCGAAGTTCAAAGCCGGTTCGGCCGCGTGATGGAGGGAAAGGATACGTTGATGGACGAAATACCATGGCGTTCTCGGTGTCCTCCTCGTGGGAGTGCAGCCAGCGTTGGCTCAGAACGCTGGGAGAGATACCTTCTTCGTTCATGTCGTCTCCGTTGTCACCGCTTGCATAGTAAACTGCTGCCCTCTGGCCTGCCCATTGCCTGCGAACGACGACCTCGGTCCATCGAGGGCGGCGCTCATACGAGCAACCTGGCCAGGGGTAAACATCACCATGGTGTCGTCGTCGACGTAGTCCATGTAATTCATAAACATGTCACCGTTGGGCCCGTTATTGCACGTGACGTGCGGGAATGTGGGCTTACCATAGTTCGGGGCCTGCTGAGGGGGAGTATCATCCACGAGGTCGGTCCCGCTGCAATCAAGCCTATCGCCCCAGATGTGGATCAGATTCAACCAGTGCCCAACCTCATGAGTTGTTGTCCTTCCCAGATTGAACGGGGCTGTTGCGGTGCCGATCGTTCCAAAAGCCGTGTAGAGAATCACGACGCCGTCTGTTGCTGCCGCCCCGCCCGGGAATTGGGCATATCCCAGCAGCCCGCCTCCCAAATTGCAGACCCAGATATTGAGAAAGCGGTCAGAGGGCCAAGGATCGGCCCCTCCTGTGGCGGCAGACTTCACTCTATCGTCGGTGGTAAAAGATTGCGCACCAGCCTGTACACGGTCGATCCCGTTGGTCGGCTTGCCGTCTGGATCAGCTGTCGCGAGCGCAAACTGAACCTGAGCATCCGCCACTAGGTTGGACCAGACTTGGGGAACGTTTCCCTTGTCGGTATTGGCAGCGCTGTAGTCCTGGTTAAGTACGGGGATTTGACTTTGGACTTGGGCATCGGAGATGTTCTGAGTTGCGTCGCCGTATACGACGTGCACCACGACGGGAATGGTGACTGGTCCTGTGCGGCGGCTTCTCGCTCCCCACAACATAAATCGCGACGTGTAGCGTTCGATGTCTATTCGATTTTGCTGATAGGCGCGATTCTCAAGCAGCCGATGGTGTACTTCGGACGCGCCGCACGAGCGGTGCGGTGGAACTTTCAAAGTGTCGGGCATGATCTTCTCCTTATTTGTTAATGGCTAACTACGTAGTCCGCGTTTTCATTGCTGGCCAACGTCGATCTACTCTTCGTACTCAACTTATTTGGGCGCGCCGAGCTTACTCGCTATGGCGCTAACCGAAAGGTTGAGGCCAATCGTGAATTGTGCACAGTAGTGTGACTTGCTAGTGAGCGAAGAACCACTCGGATTGCTGCACGAGTCGTTGCCCGAAAGCTCAGGCTGCTTGACGAACACGGCTCCCAGATAGAGTTCGGCTGCCTGCGGCCCCCATGCTCCGCCAACCAAAATTTTATGTAGGGGTTGCTTCGCGAACGCCACTCCGCCAAGTGGGTGAGGAATAAAGTTAAAACCGCTACCTTTTACGTCGATTGGCTTTATGTAGCCATCGAGGACTGCGAACACATTTGTGCCGCTTACCTGAGCCGGAGTGGCAACCCCAGAAGTAGCATCCAGCTTTATGTCACTGATCTTTCTTACCGGAACGACAAAACCGACATCCCAATAGTAGGACCCTTCATCGTCAAAGGTAATATCGTCTGCGAGCTTCTGATCAGTCTGAGACAAGTTCGCATCCAGAACATCGCTTCCAGTTCGGAATGTGCTTTTGATCAGCACATCCGACGGCATGTACTGGAGGCTTAGACTTCCTCCACCCCAGACTACCTCTGCAACTGCTTTGGTCACCCGAGCCGGCTTGCCGCTGCCTGATGTCGCTGTCGCCCCTCCAGTGAATGTAGAAAGCAGAGCATACACATGAGCGACATTCGCCGGTGTTTTTCTTGTGATCGTAAAATCGTAATCGGGAAGATAGTTCGCGTTCATGCTCGCCGCATTAAAGTGAATAAACAGAAAAGAAACATGTTTTGCGCCATATATTCGTTGGCTAGTAGTGAAGTCCTCCTGGGACCAATCGCGCTTTTCTGACCAACCTCCGCTGCCTGAACGGTAGAGATAGAAGTGTTGCGCTTGGATTACCGGTTTCGCTACGGTAGACGTATCTGACCATCGTAAGAGATGAACTATGCAGTACTTCGATCCGTCCTTTGAGATGTCGCCGAGAAGATGGTCGATCAACAGACTCGCCGCTGAAGGACCGTCGAGAGTCGCTTTGGTTGGATCGAGCCCTTTTATCTGCTCAATGTCGGCGGTCGTCGTAAATTGAACCGCCTGAAAGGACGCGTGCTGCGAGGTAGATGCGGCGGCTGTCGAGAGCAACAGCAAAACGGTCGTCGATGCGGAGAGCCAATTCATGACAAGAATCCCTTTCAAATCGAAGAGTCACAGGCTTTGGGGCCTCACTGATGAGAAACGAAAAAGTAAGTCCGAATCCTTTTTGCGGTAATTTGTTTTCCTATTTGCTAGTGTCATCGGCGACTTGTAGCTAAGCCGATAAGGGCTGGAACTTCGTGTAGAATTCGGAACACTGTGCTTTGGGATCCTAGTGACACGCCATTCGTCCATGTCCGCGGAAGAGTTGATACGCGCTTGCGCCGAATCCAATGACGGCCCAGCGTGGGAGGAGTTTGTTGTCCGCTTTCATCGCTCGATCGGTCTTTCCATTCTTCGAGTCGCTGACCAATGGGGCAGCATCCCCCAACAAATTGTTGACGATTTAGTCCAGGAGACCTACCTCAAGCTCTGCGCTGACAAGTGCCGATCGTTACAAGACTTTTCGGTTCAGCATCCTGATGCCGTACTTGGCTATATAAAGACCATCGCGGTCAATGTTGCTCGCGACCACTTCAAGTCACTCCATTCTCAAAAGCGTGGATCGGGAGAGACCGCCCAGTTGCAAGAAGACTTTGACCCCCAGGCGCAGAGTGGGGACCTGGGTGGACAGGCCGCAATGGAACGCCAGGTCCTTCTAAAAGAAATCGACCGATGCCTTGAGACCTGCTCAGAAGGCTCCGACACAGGGCGGGACCGTCTCATCTTTTGGCTTTATTACCAGCAGGGCATGAGCGCCAAGGCCATAGCCGCTCTACCCACGGTAGGCTTGACTGCGAAGGGCGTTGAAAGTGCTATTTTCCGTCTGACGCGCCTGGTCCGCGAGCAGATTGTAGGTCTGCGATCTCAAACTTCAGTATCACCACAGCCCAGCGAAAAAGGATTTCGCCCGGCAGAATCGTATTGATAGGAGAAGCTGGTTTTGACACGGCCATTCGACAAACATCTTGACAGCGACGAAATTGATGGGCTCGTTTCGTCGCACGCGGCAAGTGTCACGGATTCAGGGCGACCTTCGGAGCAGGCTCTGGGGGAAGCCCAACGCCACGTTGAGTCTTGCCAAGACTGCAGCCGGAAGGTGCGGATGCACAAGTCTGTGCAGAGCGAGATTTTGCGCATGGGCGTGCCCAGCAATGTACCACCGGGTCCTGATTGCTTTGAGGAGACTGAGTGGCTCGACGTGACAGCCGGTCTGCTACCGGAAGCAAAGACGAGAGAATTGATGAAACACGCAGCCCAATGCGGACACTGCGGGCCTCTGCTAAAGAATGCAGCGGAGACGCTCTCAGACGAAGTGACAACCAGCGAAGAGGCGTTGCTGGCATCGCTGAGCAGCGCGCGTCCCGCCTGGCAGCGCAATATGGCCTCAACGTTACGTGACACCGCGCAAGGTCGGAAAAAGGTTTTTTGGTGGCGGACAATGTTCGTTTGGCCAACTCCGGCGTACGCACTTGCGGCGATTGCCGCCGTCGCCATGATTGCCTGGATTGGAGTGCGGGCTTTGCATCCTCCGTCCGCTGAACAACTACTCGCGCAGGCCTACACCGAGCGCCGGACAATGGAAGTGAGAATCCCCGGCGCTAAGTACGCTCCCATGCAAGCAGAGCGAGGCACGCAGCGATCAGATTTCGACAAGCCACAACCTCTGTTGAAGGCCGAATTCCTGATTGCCGAGAACCTGAGCAAAAACCCTAATGATCCCGTATGGCTGCAGGCGCGAGCTCGCGCCGATTTGCTTGATGGCAACTACGAGGCGGCGATCGAGTCGCTACAACACGCGCTCGACGTGCAGCCCGATTCCCCCGGCCTGTTGACTGACCTGGGCTCGGCGTATTTCGTGCGCGCCGAATCTGCCAGCCGGGCCATTGACTATGGCAACGCCATCGAATCGCTGGGCAGAGCACTGGCCAAGTCGCCGGACGACCCAGTGGCCTTATTCAACCGTGCCCTTGCCTGCGAGCGCATGTTTCTCTACACCCAGGCGGTGGATGATTGGGAACATTACCTGCGCGTCGATCCGCGAGGCGAATGGTCCGACGACGCCCGACGAAGACTGACCGCTCTCAAAGTCACACTACAACAGCACGAGAAGAGTGAAGCCGAACCCCTGTTAAGTCCGGCGGAGATCGCGACAGCAGGTGCGAACGATGCCACGACGCGGGAGAAGATTGATGGGCGCATTGAGCAGTACCTCCGCCTTGCTATAACCGATTGGCTACCGCGTGCATTTCCCGAGCCTCCAGCACAACCTTCACTCGAAGCTCGTGCCGCTCTCTCAGAGTTAGGGGACATTGCTCACAAGAGGCACGACGACAGGTGGTTGGTAGATTTGCTGAACGGATCCATGTCGGCGACATTTTTTCCTGGTATTGAAGCTCTGGCAGCCTCTCTACGGGCCAATGATAGGGGCGACTACACAGAGGGCCGAAAGTCAGCCCACAACGCGGCTCTGCTGCTTAAGGCATCTGGAAATACCGCTGGCGAATTGCGCGCGCATGCAGAGGAAGTTTATTCAGATCACTTGTTATGGGAGGGACCACGTTGTTTAGCTTTGCTGAGTAGCATGAGTCAACCCCTTACGCATAGCAGCTACACATGGATCGAGGCCCAGATGAGCCTGGAGCAATCCAACTGCGCCAATGCTGTCGGTGATCTAGGAACCTATCAAACCGCAATCGACAGGGGGTTGAAGGAAGCCGAAGGCCACAAATACCTTGCTCTGCACCTGCGCGCTTTGGGGTTTCAGGCTCTGGCGCACGCTTCGGTTGGGGAGTCCACCACAGCTTTCTTGCTTACGTCTCAAGGCTTGAAGCTTTTCTGGACCGGTCGCGCTGACCTCATGAAGGGTTACAACCTTTATTTCAATTTGGAAACCGCAGCAGAGGAACTTCGCCTTCCCAATCTCCAAGTTGCCCTACTGAGAGAAGCCACTGCCTTGATTGACCGTCACCCAGATGTGCTGCAACGAGCGATGGCCCACCATTGGTATGGAAAGGCAGCCTACCTTGCGAACATGCCGGGATTGGCAGCTGCGCAATTTTCCCAAGCCAGCGCGCTGTTCGCAGCCTCACCGCAAACTGCAGCGACGACGCGCGATTACATGGACGCGGAGGTCTATCTTGCTAATGCTGAAATCCGCCAAGGCGATGTGGAGCGAGCCGCAGCACGCCTTCAGGCCATTAAACCTACTCTTGACAGCGCACCCAGCTTTGATCCTGAAATCGGATTCTACTCTGCTCAAGCGGACATCGCCATGCGACGAGCCGACTCCGCGGCGGCCGAATCCGCACTTCGATCCGCTGTTTTTCTTGCGGAGTGGGCTCTCAACTCATATCGCTCCGAGGGCGACCGTCGACAGTGGGCGGAACAAACTCGAAGCGCGTACCGCGATGTTGTGGAGTGGAAACTTCGCCAGGGCGATGCGACTTCTGCTCTTGAATTTTGGGAATGGTATCGAGGCGCTGAGCTAAGGGCGGACGATCCTGCATCCCCGCGTCCTGCGGAGAACGTGGGCATAGACAATCCCCCGGATCCAAGCGATGCCCCGCCGCTGCCCTTGCCCACGGCTGTCGCGAACCGTTTACCTCTCATCCGTGACGAAACGGTTGTTACATTCGGGACTTTCTCGGATGGAATTGCGGTGTGGGCGTACGACGATCGCGGCGTTTTCTCTCGATGGATTCCGGTCTCCTTGCCGGCAGTGCAGGATCTGGCGCTCCGCTTCCAGCGGCTTTGCTCCGACCGCAATTCCGATCTCACCATACTTCGCGCGGCTGCTGGAGCGCTTTACAACCTGCTCATCGCACCCGTTGAGGACAGACTAGTGCCCGGCAGAACCATTGTGGTTGAACCGGATGACTTCCTCGCGGCCATTCCGTGGGATGCGTTAGTGGATCCCAGCACACACTACCTCGGTGAACGTATGACTGTGGTTGTTGCACCAAGCCTCTATCGAACTATGCGTCTCCGGTCAGTGACGGCGATTACGGAGGCAACACCGGCGCTCGTCATCAGTGTCCCAGCGCCGGCAGAAGAGGGGTTTACGCCACTATCCGATGCCGACGATGAGGCACAAGCGGTCGCTGACAGATTTTCCTCCGCTGTCTGGCTTAAAAACAGCAGCGCAACCCTTTCCGCCATTCGTCAGAACCTCCGCGGCGCTAGTGTATTTCACTTTGCGGGACACGCTGTCGCATCGCCGCAGCGTAGCGGACTCGTGCTCGCCGAGCTCGAGCCCGGCACCCACTGGTCGCGCTTGGTCGGCGGGAAAAGCTTTGTTGCGAGAGAGACTGGTGGTCTCCAGCTAGCCGTGCTTTCCGCGTGTCATACCAAGGGAGACACTCAGGTCGGAAGTTCCGGCACTGAAAGCTTGGTGGAATCTCTTCTCAGCGCCGGCGTCCCCCACGTGGTCGCCAGCCGATGGAACGTCGATTCCCGAGAAACTGCAGCGTTCATGAAACAGTTTTACGCACATCTGATCGATGGAAGCGGCGTCGCAGATGCTATGCACGCCGCACAGTTGGCACTGGCTTCTCAGCCAACGTCCGCTCATCCGTACTACTGGTCCGCATTCGAACTACAAGGGACTAGATAAAAATCGCAGGAGAACCAAAATGAAAGCTCGACTAAATCTTGCTCTTTGTCTCGCAACGCTGCTCTGCTGTACAGCCTCGTCAATCGCGCAGGCCGGTAAGCGACTCGATGTTGCGCTAGAGGGGCCGTGGATTCTATACGAAGACCATCAATTCATGAGCGGAAAGAAGAAAGTATCCGTACTCATCGCGATGGCTCCCTACCCTGACCCAAAGAAGCCACACCACCACAATGTACCCACCTTCTCTGCGGGCGACGGATACGAAATTCCCGCAGGAATCAGTTGCGTGGGTTTTGACAAAGTTTGTGCTCCGAAACGTAAGACGAAGACACTCTCGAACGACGGCTATGCTAAGACTGAACTCCTGCAGATCAAGTTGTCGAGTTCGGTGTGGAACTGGGCAGCGAAGGCGAATCCCGACCCCAAGACTGCGACGGCGGTCTATTTGATCCTGCCGATGCCAGACTCTTACAGTAGCGACGGCGTTTACTACATGCACTTTGCCGCCCACTTCGACGTCGACGGTGCGGGCTACGGGGACGCAGGCAAAGATCCAGTGCACACAATCGGTGTTCACCTTCATTACCAAAACGGACCCACAAAGCTATACCTCGGGCCGTGCCAGACCGATTCTCCTCCTAACGCCTCATCGTGCGCGAGTTGGAAGGAAGAGCGTTCGCTGGATAACACCGGCACGCTACGCATTACGATGAAGGCTCCCGACAGCAACTATGCCTGCGACAATCATGTGCGTAGCGCTTACCCCGAAATGCTCAAGCTGCTCGACACGAACGATCTCGCCGCGAATTCGACTGTCAGCTATATAGATCCGGCGACAGCCGTCAAGAATGGGGCGGGCGACTATAGTCGCAATAAGGAATGTCGCGCGTGCGATCCGCAAAACCCCCCGGTGCCCAACACGTGTAACGAGGGGATGACACCGACGGTGCCGCCGACGCTCGCTGAGATTGTTAATCAGCTTCGCGAGCGTTTTCCCTGCCCGGATAACGCAAAGAATTGCCCGGATGACCCGTATCGCAAGCTGGTGCTTTTCGATCAGCTAAACCAAGAACTAAATCAACTGGATCTGGATCCGAGATTCCCGAGGCTCTCTCAGCTATCTTGGATTGCGAAACTTCTACGTGATTCCGCAAACGGTATCGGGACACTGCTGCTCGACGAGAAAACCCTATCGAGCGGCAAAATCGACAAAGTACCGCTGCCGCTGCGGACGATTCAGACTGGCGAGTTAAATCGAGCCGACGATCTTACCAAGAGCGGAGGGGACTGTAGAGCGCCGCTTATCCTCGCGACACCTGCCACGTCACAATAGCGGGCCCAAAGTGCTTCGAGGGTTGGGCGGCGGCCCCAACCCGCCGCACTGCTTCTTCCTATCACGTTACTACTTCTTCCTCTTCGCAAACTCGGGAGCACGGCTGCCCCGGATTCCCCACCCGGGGGAAGTGGGCCCGCTGGTCAAGTCAGCGGCGATCCTTTTGTCGGGCTTTCGCGCATTCCCGCAATGCGCATGGTAACCGCCGTGACTCGGCCGACGATCGTAGCATCAAAGGGGTAGCGGACATGCCGCGCCTGCCCTTGTGACTGCGGTGTGGGAACGAGAATCAATTGACTGCCGTGCAATTCGCACCAACTGCACACGTAGCGATCCCGA
>DATNNE010000017.1:0-32160 GCA_035601995.1 Terriglobales bacterium | reverse complement strand
AGCGTTCTAACCAACTGAACTACGTCCCCGGTTTTGACGACCGGAATTTCCGAACTGGTGGGCAGTGCAGGACTCGAACCTGCGACCTCCTGCTTGTAAGGCAGGCGCTCTAACCAACTGAGCTAACCGCCCCTCGCCCCCTGTGGCTTCGTCATGACGTAAATCCATGACGACACCGTCACATGATAGGCCTCGCAGAGATGAGGGGCATCCACACGAAGAACTTTTTAAGTATACGTTGCGGTGTAAGAGCGGTCAATGTGAGTGGAGCCGTCAGCACCTAGCAATCTGCATTCAGCACTTGGCACTGAGTATTTGGCGACCGAGTCTTGATGACCATCCCGGATTTTCCGGGACTGAGTGCTGACTACTGAGTACTGATTGCCCTCTGCTAGACTGGCGCGTGCGCCGCTTGATCATCAATGCGGATGATTTTGGGCTTACTCAAGGAGTGAACCGCGCTATTGTCGAGGCCCACTGCCTCGGTATGGCGACGTCCTCGACGCTCATGGCGAATGGTCAGGCGTTTGATGACGCCGTCGAGCGCGCAAAATCTGAGTTACGGCTCAGCATTGGCTGCCACGTGGTACTGGTGGACGGCGTACCCGTGCGAGGCGGTCAAACTCCAACGCTCGCTGACAAGAAATTCGCTGACGGACGCTTTTACCAAAGTCTAAACACCTTCGCTCTGCGCGCGGTCGGTGGGCGCATAGATGCAGATGAGATTGAAGCCGAAGTGACGGCACAGATTCGTAAACTGCAAGCGGCGGGTATCGCCGTTTCTCACCTGGATACGCACAAGCACACTCACATATTTCCTCAGGTGTTGCGCCCACTGTTACGGGCAGCTCGGGCGTGCGGTGTTCGGGCGGTGCGTAATCCCTTTGGACCGGTTCGCTTTTCCATCCTGGCGAAATACCCAGGCTTATGGAAGCGGTACAGTCAAGTCGCGGTTCTGAATCGCCTAGGCGGCAGGTTCCAAAAATCCGTCGCCGAAGCCGGTATGCTCACGACCGACGGAACTGTGGGCATTGTGGCGACCGGCGCAATGGATACCTATCTATTTGGAAGCATCGTCGAGAGCCTGCCGGAAGGCATTTGGGAACTGGTTTGCCATCCCGGACACAACGACGACGACCTGGGGCGCATTAAAACGCGCTTGCACGAGTCGCGCGCCGAAGAACTGCGAGTTCTGACCTCGCCGGAAGCCCGTGAAATGCTGACTCGAAGCGGGGTCCAGCTCATCTCCTATCACGACCTCGCCTAAGATTCCCGAGCGCCGCGACCCCGAACGTACACGGCCTTTGGATAGGCTTAACCCAGCAAATTGCCGCAACAAGCGCGCAAGCGCCACGGTATCATAGGCCAGCCGCGGAGAATGCAGCGGAAGGCACGGACAAACATGGATAAAAGACCGGAAACCCGGGTCGCGACCGTAATTCTGGTGCGAGTGTGGGGCATGGATGCGGACGGCCGTCCGTTCTTTCAGAACGCCAATGCCACCAATCTAAGCAGCGAAGGCGCACGGATCTTGGGCATCAGTCATCCGCTGAAGTCTGGCGACGTCATCGGCGTGCAGCACGAAGAAAAGAAGGCGCGCTTCAAAGTGATATGGGTGATTGATAGCGGCGTGGCCAGGCAGATCGAAGCTGGCGTACAAATTCTGCCCAACCAACAGGTCCCCTGGCTGGCTCTGACTAAGAACGATAAGGTTGCAATAGCCCCCGGGAAGAACAAGAGGAAATATGTCCGGCACAAGGTTCTGTTTCCTCTGGAGATTGGCTTCGAGGATTCCCGGCGTGCTCACATGCAGACCAATGCCACTGACATTGGGGGGCGCGGTTGTTATGTTGAGACCCTTCTTCCTTTAGCGATCGGCACAAAAGTCACAATCACTTTCTGGATGGACTCGGAAAAGATTCATACCAGCGGCGTGGTGCGCGCCAGCGACGGTGGAGTTGGGATGGGCATTGAGTTTACTCAACTGGACAATCACGTCCAAGACCGGCTGCAGAAGCATCTCGATAAGCTGGATGAGGGCCTCAAAAGCCGAAACGCTGCCAAGGGCGCCAGCAATGCAGAATCTTAGCTCGGCCGTCTTCTTCTTCTCTATTTCTGATTTTCCCCAAGCAGCTGCCAGAATCTGAATCCCATCGCACCGGTCACCATCGAATCAGAGAGCCGACGGGCTGAGGTTGAAAGGACCGGGGATGAAGATCGGAATCACCTGCTATCCAACCTACGGTGGCAGCGGAGTCGTCGCCACCGAGCTCGGCGTCGAACTGGCCGAGCGTGGACACGAAATTCACTTCATCTCTTATGCGCAACCGATCCGGCTGACCGAGCTGCATCCCAACATTCATTACCACGAAGTCGACGTTTCTCGTTATCCGCTGTTCGAATACCCGCCGTACGATTTGGCGTTGGCCACCCGCATGGCGGAAGTGTCGGAACTCTATGCACTCGACCTGTTGCATGTGCACTACGCGATCCCGCATTCGGTAAGCGCTTTATTGGCGCGACAAATGCTCGCGGCCAAACCCCGAGCACAGAAGCTGCCTTTTGTGACAACGCTTCACGGCACGGACATTACCCTGGTCGGTCTGGATCGATCGTATTTGCCGATTACGCGTTTCTCCATCGAGCAGAGCGACGGCGTGACTGCCATTTCGCAATATTTGCGGGAGCGCACGCTGCGCGAGTTCGATGTCAAGAACAACATCCAGGTCATCTACAACTTCGTAAACTGCGACGTTTATGTTCGCGACGCCGGTGCGGCGCAGCGGAGGCTTGAGTACGCCCCCAACGGCGAGCGCATCATGGTGCATCTGTCGAACTTTCGGCCGGTGAAACGCATTACCGATACCATCGAGATTCTCGATCGCGTGCGCAAGAAGATTCCTTCCAAATTATTGCTGATCGGCGACGGGCCAGATCGCTCGCGCGCGGAGTGGCTGGCCGTCCAGAAGGGAATTCATAACGACGTTTTGTTTCTGGGTAAGCAGGACAACGTGCATGAAAAGCTGGCCCTCGCCGATCTGATTCTCATGCCGAGCGAATTGGAGTCCTTTGGTCTCGCGGCTCTGGAAGCCATGGCTTGCGAAGTAGTGCCCATCGCAACCCGCGTGGGAGGCGTGCCCGAGGTGATCGAGCACGGGAAGAGCGGTTACCTGGCCGATGTCGGGGATGTTGAAACTATGGCGCGATACGCGATCGAATTGCTAAGCGACGAGAGCCGCCTGCAGGAAATGGCAAAGGCTTGCCGCGCGGTGGCGCAGTCGAGGTTTTGTTCGTCGAGGATCGTCCCGCAATATGAGGAATTCTACCGGCGCGTGCTCGAACGTTCTTCGTAGAGCGCGGCCGGAATCGAACCTTCGCTCTGCAAAACGGGCAGACGCAAACGAATCAGCGTGCCTTTCCCTTCGTGGCTGTCAATGGTCATGCGCGCGGTTTCTCCGTACAACACTTTCAACCTCTCGGCGACGTTGGCCATGCCGATTCCAGTTCCTCCCAGCCCCGTGGGTTTTTCCAGGAAGTTCGCGGCACCCATGCCTACACCATCGTCTTCCACTTCGATAATCAACTGGGAGTCGGTCAGCCGGCTGCGCAGAAAAATGCTGCCACCCTCAATTTTGGAGGCGAGACCGTGCTTGATCGAGTTTTCGACCAGTGGCTGAAGAAGCATGCTCGGCACCATCACGTCGAGCGATACGGGTTCCAGTTCCTTGATGACCTGCAGTTTGTCCCGGCCGAAGCGGACCACTTCGATGTCGAGATAATTGTCTATGAACTCCAGTTCTTCGCGCAGAGGCACGAAAGCATCGCCGCTGCTAAGTAGTCGTCGCAGAATCGTCGCAAGTTTGATGATCAGTTCGCGCGCCGTATCGGGATCGAAGCGCACCAGCGAAGAAACCGAATTCAGTGTGTTGAACAGAAAATGAGGGTTGATCTGATTTTGCAGCGCTTCCATGCGGGCGTGCAAGAGCATACGTTCTTGTTCTTCGAGTTTGATCTGAAGCCGCACGCTGTTCCAGATCTTCAGCTCGATCCCGATCACCATCACCGAGGTGGCGTAGATCAGTGCTTCCACCCACAAGTTCGGACTCTCCAAGCTGAACGTCGCATAGGGCAGGAAGTGAGACATCTCTGTCTGCACGAAACGCAGGGCCACGATGGTCACGAAGAACATGATCTGCCAGTCAAACAGCCGGGGAGTCGGCAGGTTGCGGCGGATCATCCGATAGATGCTCAGATCAATAAAGGGAGAGAATGACCAGATATCTTCGCGATCGGGAGTGAGTGTGCGCAGTTGCCCGGCGACGAAACCCACGATGAGATTGAAGGGAAGAGTGGCCCACTCCCCATGCAAAAGAGCTGGAAGAGCCAGCAACGCGCCTCCTACCATCCCGGTGAACCGGCCACCAATAACCCCGAGCAGCACCGTGGTTTCAAAAGATAAATCGCCAGCCAGAAAACTGGTTTGAATGAAGCGGACCCAAACCCCCAAAGCCATGGGAACGCCGATCCACAGGATGAGGTAGATCCGTTGTTTAAGGGCGCGGCTTTCGCGGAAGAGGAGCGACTTAAACTCAACCGAGCGGACGAGGACGCTAGCCACTGCGGCCGCGACGCCCAGCTTGATCAACAGATTAACGAGGATGAGGCGCTGTTCCATTGTTGGCTGAACGATGCTCGCTAAACGGAGACATCCGCTGAGGAGAATGTAGCACGAAGCTGCGACTGGAGTGACTGGTGCGTTTGGCTTTCCGAAAGAGTGACCCGCATGTCGTGAGAGACTACCTAACCGCAGTGATAAACTGCCCGGTTATGCGCAAACCACTGTTCTTGTGTTTCTTACTGCTCGCTGTTTTCCTGGGGAGTTTTTCCCCTCGCGGTCGCGCGCAGGTTCGTCCCAAAATCGAGGCAGAAGGTGTGCTGCTCGTCGCGAACCAGGGTGATCAAACTCTCAGCATCATCGATCCCGTCGCTGCCAAGCAGATCGCGGCAGTGCCAGAGGGCGGCGTCACCGGACACGAGGTGGCAACGTCGCCCGACGGCCGCACCGCGTTTGTGCCCATCTATGGCGACTCCGGCGTGGGGAAGCCCGGAACCGACGGCCGCAACCTGGTCGTCATCGATATCGCCAGCCGCAAAGTCATCGGCAACGTCGACTTTGGTCACGGCGTGAGGCCGCATTGCGTGGTCTACGATCCGAATAGTGGCCTGCTCTACGTAACCACCGAGCTCGACCAGACCGTGACCGCGATCGATCCCCATACGCTCAAGATCGTCGGCTCCATTCCAACTTCGCGAGCCGAATCGCACATGCTCGCGCTCTCGCACGACGGACGCCTCGGATACACCGCCAACGTCGATCCCGGCACCGTCTCCGTCCTTGATATGAACGCACGCAAGACGATCACCGTCATCCCCATCTCCGCCCAGACGCAACGTGTCTCTATTTCGAACGACGACCGCCTGGTGTTCACCGCCGATCAGTCGAAACCACAACTCGCGGTCATCGATACATCCACAAACAAAGTTAAAACTTGGGTGCCCTTGCCCGCTCCCGGATACGGCACGGCATCTACCCGTGATGGACGCTGGCTTCTCGTGGCTCTTCCCTCTGTTGGCAAGGTGGCAGTAGTCGACCTCGACACGCTGAAAGCCGCACGCACGATCGATGTCCCCGATGGGCCAGCCGAGATTGTCGTGCGCCCGGATGGCATGGTAGCTTACGTCTCTTGCCCGCGCAGCAACCAGGTTGCAGTCATTGATCTATCGCAAAAGGATCCAACGCAGTGGAAGGTGCAGACGCGAATTGACGCTGGCAAATATTCAGACGGCCTTGCCTGGGCCGGTAAGCTTTCAGTACAAGCATCAGCCAGCAAGCATTGACGATGGGCTCACGGAAACTGGAGCCTTCGGCCAGTTGAGCTCGTGTCCTGCCGATTACGAAACTATATCGCGACCGAAATGATCTCGGGAGCCTTCATCCGATCGATTCGATCGAAACTCCGGCCCCGAATTCAACCCCCCTGCTTTCCGCTACTGAGCAGGTTCCTGGATTAACCCTACCGCATAGTTCAGAATGCCCGTACCAACGGGGGCATCGGTAATTGACCAAGCGCCAACCGCGATGCGCGGTCCCAGTCGCGTTCCGTCGGTCGCCACAACCGGATGTTTCGCTGCGCGGTTGTCGGGTCTGGCCACCCACGTAAAGTCGATCAGCTCCGGATTCGTGGCGTTCAGGGTTCCGGGTAAGGCATAGACTCCTTTATCCTTATCTTGTCCGTGCATTTCCAGCACTTGCCCGTTGTCCAAAAGCGCCACCGAAGGCTGATACGCGTAGTCGTGGTAGCGCTTCGATTCACGAAAATCGATAATGCCCCCGCTCAGCACCACCCCGCGACGGTAGTGCAGAAGGTCCTCTCCGGGTACCTGGTGCACTTCTACCACCTCGTTGTTGTTGTTGATGGCAATGTGCGGATTGACGCCGTTGTCATAGTGCTGTCCGCTGGGGCCAGAATCCCAAGTGATGTTGTAGTCGCCGCCAGCCAGGTTGGCAAAGTGGCCCACCCGGTAAAACAAACCCCAGCCTCCGGTGGCCGATTCATGCACCTCCACGATCACTCCGTTCTCATTCATGGCCACGGAGCTGTTATGTCCCGCATCGAATGCCTGTCCGTTCGTCAGCCACTGAATGGACTGTCGATTACCTCCAGGGGCGTCGATCTTCCCCACCATGTAATAGAGGGTGGAATTTTGTTTAGACTCGCCGGTTGACCAAACAAAAAGTACGTGCCCGTCCCCGGTGATGGCCACATTAGGCCAGTATCCGTTCGCTGGGGCGGGCTGGCTTGGTCCCCAGTTCACCGTGGTTCCTTGCAGCCATCCCACTTTATACCAGAGAGGAGTCCCGCCGTTGCTTCGGTGAAACTCCAGGACCATCCCCGAAGGATGCATGGCGATGGCCTGCTGAACGCCTTGGTCATAGTTGTGGACCGTGTTCCATTCGACTTGCGCTGCGGCTGGGCTGGCACTGAGGGCCAGGCCGAGAACCACGGCACCGAAGTATAAGAATAATTTCGCTTTCATGATTTTTTCCCTGGTTCGTGGCTGGCTCAGGAGAGAGAATTCCTTTCCAGTCCCAACCATCTACGAACGCCGTATGAGTTTTTGTCTCCTTATCGAGTATGTTTATGAGATTTGAATAACCGTGTCTCCTCTGATTAGACGACGGTCGGCGGCAATGGAAGGTAAGCCAGCCGTAAAGTTGCTGTTAACTCTGCATTGGTCAAAGCTGATGGCTCACCGCCGAACTTCCAGAGAACTGCAACTTCAACCGAGTAAAGAGTAAAGGAAGTCGAGGAGGGGTTAGGCTGGAGCCGACGACCAGAGTTGAACTGGTGACCTGCCGATTACGAATCGGCTGCTCTACCAACTGAGCTACGTCGGCTCGAGTTCGATTCTAAATGGGGGCGGAGTCAGCGTAAAGGGCGTGGTGTCCCGCGAGATCGAGAGTCTTGGCGGTCGCTGAGGTCTTGGCGGCCTCTAATGCGCTGCGGAGCTTCGCTCCGCATGGACGGGCGACGGCGCCCGTCCCCACGTGGGCTTGTTCCACACGGGCGCGTCACATGCACCCCCCGCACTCAGGTTGCGTTGACGGTTCGCGCTTCCTTCTCGTATTCCACGTCGGATGCTGCGGGCAGCAGAACCCAGAGGGTGTAAATGCCGAGTGCGGTACCGAAGGGCACGTTGAAGAGGAGCGACGGAAATGCAAGCACCACGGCGACCATGCGTGCCCAAGGTTCCCGTTGCAACAAACCCCAGCCTGCAACAAATCCCGCGAAAGCCTTTACGATCACGATCGTGGCAATGAAGCTCAAGAAGGGATGCAGGAACGCGGGTCTTTCCGGATGTGTGACCGGGTTGAAAATGACATTGGCTACGACGTATGAGCCGACCCCCATGAGGCCGTCGAGGGCTGACAGCGCAATCCAGAGAATTCCCAGAAGTCGAACATGCTCCCGGACTCGGCTGCGTTGCGGATAGCCCAGCATCGGTCCAGCGATTTCTTTTCCGCACCGGCTACAAAACTGCTGATCCGCCTGTAGCGCAGTGCCACATTTGTCGCAGAACATCACGTCCTCCTCGCTGAACTGCCGAGCGCGTCTTGGATGAGATACGAACTATAGCGCACGACCGTTCCAACAAAGCAGCGCATCGATGGCCGAAGGTTCGCAATCTTCACGCAAAATGAAAAGGCCACCCGGCAACTAGGGCAGCCTTTTCTTTCAAGGGAGAATAGTTCTAACGGAGATCAAACCGTCAAAACTTTCTGGCGAAATCTTATGAGTCTAAAAAGGGGGGTGTCAAGAAATATCTGGGAAATAA
Organism: Terriglobales bacterium; assembly: GCA_035601995.1. Classification (GTDB taxonomy): domain Bacteria; phylum Acidobacteriota; class Terriglobia; order Terriglobales; family Acidobacteriaceae; genus JABDBE01. Next base: position 23,763 of record DATNNE010000017.1, on the reverse strand, counting down.
ACATCTTTATTTTCAATTACTTACAAAATAGGTTAATAGTCCCTGTGGGTTGCTCATTGTGAGACAAACGGGACGCGAAACAGGCCTAAATCATCTTGATTGAGTAGATTACAGCCTCACTTACGGCTCCGGTGGCTTTTCGGAGAGGTGCAGCGAGATGAATTCCCGGTTCTGGGCTTGCTCAAATACCCGGTCCGGAAACATGCGCTTGGCCAGGATGCGGATGCCTCCGAAGGCCACGCCAGCGACCAGAGCGAAGCCAATAATGATGAAACAGAGAATGATGACGTTCACCAAAAGGTTTGCCAGGTTGTCTCTCTTGGTGAAATAGGTGTTCTCGTTCCAGGTGACGTTGGCGTCGTAATTCACCGAAGCCAGCAGCGACTTGGCTTCGGTTTGCGATATTGGACCAGACACCACCACCACGATCGGACCCGTGCGCTTGTCAAAGACCGGACCCTGAAGATTTGGATTCACCGGAGGCGTCCCGCTGGCGGTTTGTGAGCTTTGCGAGTGCGCCGCATCAATGCGTCGGAGATGCTCGGCTGCAATCTGCGGTGTGGGATAGGCGATCAAAGTCAAAGTCGCTTCTCCGCCCGAGCTGTTGTAATTTCCAACCACCACCTCGGCTCCGGCGCTGAAGTCCACGAGCTCGGCTGGAATCGGAGCGTCCACGTTTTGCAGCGCGGCGGGTCCGACCACATACTTCGCGCTGTTCTTTACGTAGGACTGCGTTGGCAGATAAGCGGGCAGTCCCGGCAAATTGCGGGTATTGCCGGATGGCAAGGGAAGACCTTCTGCCATCTCCCGCAACTCAGCCGCAGACATGGCCGAGAGCCTCTGAAAGACCGCGTCGACCAGAATGTTGCCCCGATAAAACAGGACGCGTTCGTTCAGCGAGGCGGCTCCGTCGCCGATCTTCTCGATCAACATTGGCGGCGTCTTGTAGTAGGTGTAGGCGCCGTAAGCCCCGCTGGCATCCTCGAAGCGGGCTGCTTTCAAGGTCAGCTTGCGACCATCATCCCGCGTATATGTAGCCGATTCGAATCCGGTGAATCCGTATTCTTTGAGCACCGCTGCGTTGACGGGGTCGGCGACAGCGGGATCACTGCTGGTTCGCGATGAGCCGGACATCTGCCATCCGCCGAACTCCTTTGAAAGAACCGATGTGGCAGGGGCAGCGTCTTTTGCCAGCGCAACCCCAGATAGTGAGATGAAAAGAACAAGGCCCGGAATCAGATTAGAAAGCTTCATGAAGACCAAATCGGCAGGGAAGCGCAGAATCCCTCCCAAATTAGACTACCGGGGAGGCGCGAAAGTTTCCAGAGCGACTCAAACCGCCAGATATCCTCCGTCAACCGGAAACACCGATCCCGTCACCCAAGCCGACTCGTCGCTGGCAAGGTAAACGGCCATGCCGGCGATATCTTCCGGCTGGCCCAGGCGGCCGATAGGATGCACGGCGATTCGTTCTGACCGAATCGAAGCCGGGTCCGGCGCTTTGCTGATCACGGCGGCCGTGAGATCGGTCTCGACAAACGAGGGGCAGATCGCATTCACCCGAATGTTTTCGGGTCCGTGATCGATGGCCATGCACTTGGTCAGCAGAACCACAGCGCCCTTTGAAGCCGCATACGCAGCCCGGTTGCGCGCTCCGTTGATTCCGAGGACCGATGCCATGTTGATAATGGAGCCGCCCCCAGCTTTTCGCATTGGGGGAACCACGGCGCGTGAGAGCAGCCAGAGGCCGCGGACATTGACGTTGAAGGTCTCGTCCCACTGTTCTGGTGTGATCTGCTCGGCGGTTCCAATATGAAGGACGCCCGCGTTATTCAGCAAAACATTGATGCCGCCGAAATGTGCCACTGTTTGTTGCACCACGCAGATAACTTCATCTGGGTTGGACAAATCCGCCGCGAGGACGAGGGCGGAATCGCCGATCTTATGCGCTGTTTCTTCGAGCCGTTCCTTCCGGCGACCGACCAAAGCAACCTTCGCGCCTTCACGCGCGAGAGCGATTGCGCGAGCGCGGCCGATGCCGCTGCCCGCTCCGGTAACGATTGCGATTTTGCTGTTAAGTCGGGATCCCACCCTGGAAACCAGTGTAGACGATACATCGCTCGTCAGTAGCCGCTGCCCTCGAGGCGCACTTTGCCGCGGAACATGCGGAAGATGAAAACGAAGTACGCGAGGGCCAGCACAAACGCTATACACCACCAGGTCACGCCTACGACCAAGCCGTGATGTCCTGCGGCAGAGTTGTAAATGGTCAGGCTGTAACCGGGATCGGTGCTGGCCGGCAGCACCACCGGGTACAGAGCAAAAGCAGCGCCGACCAACATGCTCACAATGTAAAGGGCGGAAGCCACGAACGCTGGCTTTTCTTTTCTCTTCAACGTGGCCCAAAGCATCGCGCCAAGACTTGCAAGCACCAACAACGGTATTGCCAAGCCGATAGGATGCTCCCGATAGTTATCCATGACCTCGGGTTTTATCCAATTGGTTGCCATCAGGCTGATGACGGTCAGCAGCGCTTGAATCGGCCACATGACCAAGGCCACCCTGCGCGCGCGGAGGTTCAAGTCAGCTTCCGTCTTGGTTACGATGTAAAGCGCGCCATGCGCGGTCAACGTCACCAGGGCGATGACGCCCGCCATGACGGTGTACCAATCCAGAATGCCGGGATGTGCACCAACCCGGAAATCGGTCCACAGGGGTTCGAAGAAATATCCATCTGGACCGAGCGGAACCCCGCGGATGACGTTGCCCAACGCCGCGCCGAGGAAGATTGCCAGCAGCGCGCTTGAGACGAAGAAAATCGCATCGAAGAAGCCGATCCACACTGGGTTATCCATATGCGCCCTGAATTCGATCCCGATGCCGCGCAGCATCAGCAACCACAGCACCATCATCAAAGGAAGATAAAATCCGCTGAAGCTCGAGGCATACAGTTGCGGAAAGGCGAAGTAAAGTGTTCCGCCGGCTGCGAGCAGCCACACTTCGTTTCCGTCCCACACCGGACCGATCGCGCGCAGCACCATGCGACGCTCCGCGCTGCTCCTGGCGACGAAAAGACAGATCACGCCGGCGCCGAGATCGAAACCGTCAAGCACCACGTAAGCTGCCACCATCACTGCCACAATCATGAACCAGAGCGTTTCCATAGATCCTCGAATTCGAGACGCCTAATGCTCAAGGGCCGCTGCCGCGGCAGGTCCACGTTCAATTTCACGACGAACCAGGAAGAGGAAGAGAATTCCCAGCACCGTGTACATGCCCATGAATCCCAGCAGCGTGAACATGCCATTCCCGGCGGACACGGTTTTGGAATATCCATCCGCCGTAAGCATCAAGCCGTAAACCAGCCAAGGTTGGCGGCCCAACTCCGCGGTCATCCATCCCGCGGTGTTGGCGATGTAGGGGAACGGCAGGCTCAGCAGCAGAATCCACAACATCCAGCGCGCGTCAAACAGCTTGCCGCGCCATAACAGAAAAGCGGACACGACCATGATCGCGATGAAGATCGTGCCCAGCCCCACCATGATGTGGTAGCTGTAGTAGAGCAGGGGAATATTCTGCGGCCACAGCTGCTCGGGGAAGGAATCGAGACCTTCCACGTGCGCCTCCCAACGCCGGTAGGTAAGGAAGCTGAGCGCTTTGGGAACCAGCAGCGGGTTGTCAATCTTGCGCGCCTCGACATCGGGTTGACCAATGATCACCAGCGGCGCGCCGGGTTGGCCGGTAAATAACGCTTCCATAGCGGCGAGCGTGACCGGTTGGTATCGCGTCACCATCCGACCCTGACCATCGCCGGTAGGGAAAAGCTGCAGGATGCTGAAGATGCAACCTGCCCAGACGCCGGTGCGCAGAAAAATCTGTCCGTGCTCGCGATACTGGTTGGACAGCACATAGAATGCGCCCACGGAAGCCATGACGAAAGCGCCCGTGATCACCGCGCCGCTCATGTTGTGCGCATATTGCCACCACGCCCATGGATTCAGCACCAACTCCCAGAAACTGGCGAGTTGTACGGAGCCGTCGGGCGCTCGTTCGTAGCCCACGGGATTCTGCATCCATGCATCGGTGACGATAATGAAGTATCCCGAAAGCCAAGAGCCCAGAAATACTGCGACCGCCGACCACCAATGCGCACGCGGACTCAGCTTCTTCTCTCCATACAAGAACAACCCAAGGAACGCCGATTCCAGGAAGAACGCGAACATGCCTTCCATCGCCAGGGTCTGACCGATCACGCCGCCGGCGAAGCGCGAGAAATGCGACCAGTTGGTGCCGAACTGAAATTCCATGGGAATGCCCGTCACCACGCCGAGCACAAAGTTGATGCCAAAAATGCGCGCCCAGAACCGCGCTGCTTGGTTGTAGAGTTCGTCATTGCGGCGGAGCGCCAGCGTCTTCAGCACCACAATCAACAGCGCGAGCCCCATGGTGAGCTGAGGAAACAAATAGTGAAAAGTGACCGTGAAGGCAAAATGCAGACGGTGAACCAGCAGGGCGCTATCCATGGAGAACTCTCATTTGAGTGCGAGAAGAAAAATATCTCAAACTTAGTTGCGACCGCTGTGACGCGCGTCACAGGCTAGCGCAGGCTGCTACGTCGCCGATCGAGATGCTCCTGCCGTATTTGACGACGCCTCCCCGCGTCGTCGTAGCGCCGCCGCTGATCGTCGGTTTCAGGAATCACCGCCGGAACCTGGACCCGGCGCCCGCCCGCATCGACGGCCACGAATGTCAAGTAAGCTGAACTCACGTGTTTGCAATCGTCCAAAATATAGTTTTCCACCCAGGCCTTTACTCCGACTTCCATCGAACTGTGGAACACACGATTCACTGACGAGCGAAGAATCACCAGGTCACCCACATGCACCGGAACCCAAAAATCCATATGATCGATCGCCGCCGTGACTACGTAGTTCCGGGAATGACGATGCGCGGCCATGGCCCCGGCAAGGTCAATCCAATGCATCAGGCGACCGCCGAGCAGGGCGCCGAGAGGATTGGCATCGTTGGGCAAAACAATCTCGGCCATTTCAGACTGCGAATCGCGCACAGGGCGTGGCAACGTTGGTTCGTGGTTCTCGTTCATCGATTTGTGCTCGAGCTAAGACCCGCCGCAGCGGGCTGGATTCTACGCACTAGATAAGTTTGCAAATAACATTCCGCCATTTTCTGGATACGCGCGTCGGGGTGAGAAGAGATCCACTGGCCAAGCGAGAGATCGTATTCCAGAATTCCGTGGCTCGCTGGACAATGCCTTGATTCGCAAACGAACCAAAGTTCCAGCTGTGCTCCGCGGTCGCGAGCGATGGAAAATCTCACCGCATCGTAAGCACGGTCTTCGGGCAAACGCGCACAACCCGCAGCGTAACCCAGATTGCAAAGTTCGCGTAGCTCCTGATTCGACGGCTCTGTGCCTTCATAGCCAGGAGCAGAACAATGGCCCATCCATCCGCCACCCAAAGGCAGGCGCGAAGGATGAAGCCAACCGCCATCGTCCAACCTGCTAGTCGGCATGAAGAATGGACACGCCATTCGCTAAGACTCCTATTTGTGGAATGAAGGCATTGTACTCACCAATGAAATGGATCGCAAAGAGTTCAGCCAGGGTTGTAGTAATCTATCCTGGCTGAGAACCGGGAATTGACAACCGAGAACTGCTTCTATGGACCGACTTGCAATGCTCAACGAGATTCTTTCGCAAAGCCCTAACGATGCCTTCGCCCGTTACGGCCTCGCCATGGAATACTCGAAAACCGGCGAAGTTGAACGCGCTCTGGAGGAGTTCGGGAAATTGCTCTCCACTCATCCCGATTACACCGCGGGCTATTTTATGGCCGCCCAGACGCTGGTGACCGCGAATCGCGTGGATGAAGCTAAGAAAATGCTGGTGGAGGGAATCTCATCCGCCAGGCGCACGAACAATGCCCACGCGCAGTCCGAGATGACCGCCTTGCTCGACGAGTTGAAATAATTGAGAGTCGAAATAATTACACACGCTCTCGCGCCATCCGCACCATCGCCCATTCCATTATCCCCGGGAAGAGCTGATAGATCTTGATCACCGGATGCATGAACCACGGAACAACCACTTCGCGCTTTTGTTTCAGATAGCCTCGCAGCACGGCGTTGGCGACGCGCTCGACCGTGATCCCTCGCACTCGGGCAGGCCGCACTTGCTTTTGTTCTTTGCCTTTCACTGCATTCTTGCCGAAGTCGGTGCGCACGTAGCCTGGACACACGGTCAGCACATTGATCCCGGAGCTCATGAGCTCGATCCTCGCGGCCTTGCCGATCGCGTTCATGGCAAACTTAGTGGCGCTATAAACCGCGTGAAACGGTATCGGAATATGCCCAGCCACGCTCGATACGTTGATGATCGACCCCGAGCCTTGCTGCTTCATCACGGGAATCACCGCCTGCATCGCCTCAACCGCCCCGAAGAAATTGGTTTCAAACGTCTCGCGAACCGCCGCCATGTCCACGTTCGTCACCGAATCTAATATTCCGTGGCCAGCGTTATTGATCCACACATCGATACGCTGAAAATGGTGCAGGGTAAGCCCAACCACGCGATCAATCTCCTCCCGATTGCGCACGTCGCAGGCTAGCGCCAAGGTGCCTTCGCTGTGCCCGATGCGCCCACGGGCAGCCTCCGCGCGTTCCGCATCACGCGAGAGCAGCACCACGCTTGCACCATTGTCGGCAAACAGCTTGGCAATCGCCTCGCCAATACCCATCGATGCGCCAGTGATCACGACGACTTTCCCGGAGACTTGCATTCCACTCGATCCCATTTCGAGCTTCTATTCTCCTTAGGCGCGCAAGTCAAGCCGGATAAGATCAGCCTCTGGCGTACAATCCTAGAAATTCGCGCTGCGCATCGCTGCGAAGGATCCCGGAGGCTGTTCTTGAGTACACTGTTGCCGTTGTTTCCCCTGGACCTCGTTCTGCTTCCGGGCACGCCGTTGCCTCTACACATTTTCGAACCACGCTACCGCGAAATGATTTCGGAATGCCTCGACCAGAACCAGCAATTCGGTGTGCTGAGAGGGAAGGATCAGGAACTCGCCGAAATCGGCTGCACCGCGGAAATTCTTACCGTCACCAAGAAATATCCCGACGGGCGCATGGACATCGTCACCGAAGGCCGCGCCCGCTTCGAAGTCATGCAACTGAATCAGGAACGATCGTTTCTGCGAGCCGAAGTGCTCTATTTACACGATGAACCTGAGATCCCCTCAAAAGAGGAAATAGACCAAGCCATGAAACTGCACGGCGAAATCATGACCCTGGCTGGGGCCGAGCCAGAAAGATCTTCGGAAGTCGCCGAAGGCCAACTCTCGTTTCACTTGGCTGGTTCACTTCCTCTGGATCTCGATTTCAAACAAACTTTGCTAGGGATGACCTCGGAAGCCGAGCGCCTGCGGGCCCTCATTTCGTTCTTTGAAACCATCCTCCCCACCATGCGCCGCACCATGCACGTGCGCCGCAAAGCCGGCGGCAACGGCCACGCGGGATAAGTTGGAAGCAAGCGTATAATCGGGCCAGAAGCAGTTCTCCGGGGGTTTTTCAATCATGAGTCTTCCACGGACGCTCGGCGAGTTACGCCACAGTCCATTCTCAGAACAACAACTCCGCACCCGGCGCGTGAAGGACGAACTACGCGACAACCTGATGGCGAAACTTCGCCAGGGAGGGCCGATATTTCCTGGGATTGTCGGCTACGACGATACCGTGGTGCCGCAGATCGTTAATGCCATTCTTTCGCGTCATAATTTTATTCTGCTGGGACTTCGCGGCCAGGCCAAGAGCCGCATCTTGCGAGCTCTGACCACGTTGCTGGATGCGCAGACGCCTTACATCGCGGGCTGCGAGATTCACGACAATCCTTACGCGCCCATCTGCCGGCGCTGCCAGGACCAGATAGCCCAACTCGGTGACGAAACGCCTATCGCGTATCTGACGCCGGAACATCGTTACGTGGAAAAGCTGGCCACGCCCGATGTAACCATCGCGGATCTGATCGGCGACATCGATCCTATCAAAGCCGCGCGGGGCGGCCACGAACTCGGCAGCGAAATGACCGTGCATTACGGATTGCTGCCGCGCGCAAATCGCGGCATCTTCGCAATTAACGAATTGCCTGACCTTGCAGGGAAGATTCAAGTCGGTCTCTTTAACATCATGCAGGAAGGGGACGTGCAAATTAAGGGTTACCCCATTCGCTTGCCACTCGACGTCGCGCTCGTGTTCAGCGCCAACCCCGAGGATTACACTGCTCGCGGCAAAATCATTACCCCGCTGAAGGACCGCATCGGTTCCGAAATTCGCACTCACTATCCGGCCACGATTGAAGAGGGAATCGCCATCACCACGCAAGAATCCTGGACGCAGCGCGATGGATACAAACTGCACATTCCGAAATACGTCCAGGAGGTCATCGAGCGAATTGCCTTTGCTGCGCGCGAAGATAAGAAAGTCGACAAGCGTTCCGGAGTAAGTCAGCGTCTCCCTATTTCCTGCATGGAGAATGTCATCTCGAACGCCGAACGCCGCGCCATTCGACACGACGAGAAACTGGTGGTGCCGCGAATCGGAGACATCTATGCGGCCATGCCCGCGATCACCGGCAAACTTGAGCTGGAATACGAAGGTGAAATGAAAGGCGCGGACCACGTAGGGCGCGAACTGATCCGCACGGCCATCGCCAAAACGTACGACGGATATTTCAAGGGCACGGACATGAACCAAATCGTGCAGTGGTTCGATCTCGGCGGCGAGATCCAAATGCCGGATACCGCCAGTGCAGCGGAAGCGCTGCAATCGCTGCGCGGCATTCAAGGCCTGATGGAAAAATTGGTCAAGCTGAATGTGGGACCAAAAGAAAGCGCGGAGACACAAGTCTCGGCGGCGGAGTTTGTGCTCGAGGGGCTGCACGCCCACAAACGCATCGGACGGAACGAAGAGCGCCTGTTCACCGCCGGAGAAAAACCGCCAAAAGTGGCAGAAAAGCCCTTCGAGCGCGAAGATGTCCCGTTCCGCGGCAGAAGGACGTTTAACTGAATCAAAGCTTCTAGCTCCTGGCTGCTGGCTAAACTGCCTAAGAGCTAGAAGCTAGTAGCCAGTAGCGCCTTTATGAAACGCATCCGCTATTCCAAATACGTCCCCGACCCTGCCGGCGAAATGAGCATGGAAGACTTGCTCGGCGCACTCTCCGACTACCTGCTGCAGAGCGGATTCCAGAATTATATGTACGACGAGTTCGGGGATGGCGAGCAGACTCTCGACGATCTGCGCCGCGCGATCGAGCAGGCATTGCTCGACAGCGATCTGCTGGATGAGCAAATGCGTCAGCAGCTCCAGCAGATGCAAATGGAAGGCACGCTGGATGAACTCATCGACCAACTGATCCAGCGCATGCAGCAAGAGGATTACATCAGTATCGATCAGCCCCACGATCCTTCGCGGCAATCCGGTGTCAGCGGACAGGTGAGCGAGGCGCAACAACAGGTGAAATTCGAAATCACCGACAAGAGCCTGGATTTTCTCGGCTTCAAGACGCTTCGCGATCTGATGGGATCGCTGGGGAAATCAAGTTTCGGACGTCACGACACCCGCGACATGGCCACCGGCATCGAAGCCAGCGGCGCATCGCGGCAATATGAATTCGGTGACACGCTCAATCTCGACATTACCGCGACGCTCTCCAGCGCCATTCAACGCGAAGGTTTGAAACTCCCGCTGAACATTGAATATTCCGACCTGCAAGTACATCAGTGCGAATACCAGTCTTCATGCGCGACCGTGTTGATGCTCGATTGCTCGCACTCCATGATTCTTTACGGAGAAGATCGCTTCACTCCGGCAAAAAAGGTCGCCATGGCGCTCTCGCACCTGATTCGCACGCAGTATCCCGGCGATTCTTTGTCCCTGATTCTGTTTCACGATTCAGCCGAGGAAGTTCCGCTCTCGCAACTCGCACGCGTGAAGGTGGGCCCGTATTACACCAACACGCGCGAAGGCCTGCGCCTCGCACAGCGCATTCTGCAGCGCCAGCGCAAAGATATGAAGCAGATCGTGATGATCACCGACGGCAAGCCGTCCGCGCTGACGCTCGAAGACGGACGCATCTACAAAAACGCCTTCGGGCTCGACCCGTTGGTCGTGAGCCAAACGCTCGAGGAAGTTTCCAAGTGCAAGCGTAACGGCGTCCTGATCAACACATTCATGCTGGCGTCGGATTACGGCCTGGTCCAGTTCGTGCAAAAAGTAACAGAAATGTGCCGCGGCAAAGCATACTTCACCACGCCGTACACGCTGGGCCAATATCTGCTTATGGATTACATGTCGCGCAAGACCAAGACGATCCACTGAATTATTCGCACTAGCGCGGCTCTGACGGCTCGCTGGGGACACCGTCAGCATTGTAGGCGGTCACTCGGTAACGCGATCCGAACAGGGTTGCGTGTGGATCTGGCCACGGATCGTCAGTATCCGTCGCGCAGCGATCACAAATTGTTTTCCATTCTTTCGCGCCTGCATCCATGCGTTCGATGGAATAACGCACTGCGCCTGCCGAGCCACGCCAGGCGATGAGACCTCCGATCACAATCGACGTAATGACGGGCGCTGGCGGCGTCGCGTGTTTTGGCAAGGGCGCACCCGACATCGCGTAAGCGTGAGCGCGGAGTTGTTGCGCTCGAGCCGCCATATCGCCAGCGGAATTCACCAGCGTTTTGATGCCCGGATAATAAAGCGCCCACCATTCGCCGCTTTCGCCGCTCTCGGCATAGGCAGCATTGTTAGTGTCCGCCGGAATCGGCTGGAAGCCGAAATTGTCGAGGTGCGCCTGGAGCGCCCAGAAGCCATCGCCCGAAACGTTCGGATCGCGCGCCAGGGCGTCAAGAACATTTTGCAGGTCTTGTTGCGTCTTCCAGTCGGTTCGGTCCCACCCAAATTCGTTCACGATGTAAGCTTTTCCGTGACTCGTCACTGCAGCGGCGTCGCGGCCAAACGTCTCCGCCGTCGTGTGCTCACCCGTGCCGAGCAGCGCGTCCCAATGGGGATAGTATTCAAATGTCACTAGGTCGGGAGTTTTGTTGTCGAGAACTTTTGGGTAGGTCCGAAAAATTCCGGATGCGTCCAAGTAGAGGTGCCGCGGATCCTGCTGCTTGATATGCTGGCCGATGGTCCCGACCCAATCCGAAATTTGTCCCAGCGCACCCGGCCCACCGCCCATCAGCAACGCAATGAGCCCGCACATGTTGCAATCTTCCCACGCGAGAATCGTCGGATCGTCCTTGTAGCGCACACCGGTCAATGCATTTACGTGATTCAGCACCGCATCGATGTGCTTTTCATACGCGGCAATCAGCGCAGCATCGGAAAAGAAATCTTGAGGATTTTGCTTCCCACTCCACGCCAGATACTGACCAATTCCACCAAGCGAACAGGTCGCACAATCCCCCACAAGTGTGATGATGATCCGTATACCATTCCGCTTCGCCGCGACCAGCGCATAGTCGGACGCCTGGAACGCCAGTTCATTGAACTTGCCTGGTTCGGGTTCGATGCACAGAGCGCAACCCACGGTATCGCCCATAGTCTGCGCCCGCACTACTCGTGCGCCCATTTCCGCTGCGGTGGCAAAAACGTCATCGATTTCGAAGGGGCTGGCATATCGTGGCCCCATGGGATCGTGCGGGCCGTAGCCTTCGAGGCCCAGCCACTCGATGTTCGGCCCGCTATATCGGAATGGCTCACCGTGTAGGGTCAGCTTGGTTCCGGAGCGCTCGACGAAATCTTCGGCGTGAACAGTCTGCGCTTCAGCGCACAAAAATGGCAGAGCCATCAACAAGACCAAAACAATCAGTCGCGCGGCCTTCGCTTCGTTAGCCCTTCCAGCTTCACCTCTAGCCATCTGCCTTCTTCACCGCCAACTCGGCGCCTTGGAATCCGATTTTGCTGTGGGTCCCGTCGCAGAACGGTTTATTGACTGATCCGCCGCAGCGGCAGAGGGCAAAGGCAGGCTTGCCGGTTAAATCGTACTTGGTGCCGCTGGGGTCGACCAGTTCGATCGTACCTTCAGGAGCTTCGACGACAAACGGACCGTTCGGTCGGATCGTGATTTTTACTGTAGCCATGAGGCCTCCAATTGAAATGTATTTGAGCTATGAAGATAACAGCTTTGATCCACCGGGTTCCAGTTCTCGGCGGGAAAAGCAGATTCCTCGCTTCGCTCGGAATGACAACGCTGGGAGGAATTAACGCTTGGAGGGAACGAAACACCAAGGCTAGAAGCCAAGAGCCAAAAGCTTGAAGCCAAACTCACGCGACTGCCAACCTCGCTGCAATCAAACTATGATACAGCCGCACATACTCATCGATCATGCGTTTGGCAGTGAAGCATTCGCGCGCGCGCTGATAAGCGCGGGTGGCGTAGCCGCGACACAGATCGCGATGCTCGTGCAATCGTCGAATCACATCTGCCAGGCTCTCCGCATCATTGGCTTGAAAGTAAATCGCGGCATCGCCCCAAATCTCGCGGAAGGAAGGAATGTCATTCGCCACGATGGCGCAGCGCGAGAACGCCGCTTCCAGCGGAGCCATCCCAAAAGCCTCATATCTCGACGTGGCCGCATAAATCGATGCGCGGCTGTACAGAGTGCGCAGTTGCGCCTGCGTCTGCGGCCCTTTAATCGCCACACTGATCTGGTCGATCGCAAGTTTCACGTCGGTGCGGATCGGAATCTCCGAATCCGCAACCGGCGTCTCCGCCCCCACAATGCAGACCGGCAGAGGGTGAGTGTATTGTGTCAGCAAGCTGACTTGTTTGCTCGCATCGCACAAACGTCCCACGGCGAGCACGGAATCGTCTTTACTCACATAGGGATTAAACGAAACCGGATTCCGGCCGTTATAAATCACCGCGTCCCGTCGAGGCTGCGTGTAGCAATTGCGAATCGCATCCAGCATCCATACCGAAGGGGCGACCACTGCACTGGCATGCCACAAGCCGCGCGTTACTACCTCCCGATACCAGCGCATCCAACGGCTCTCTTTGAACTCGTGCCCGTGGATTTCCTTCCACCAGCTGATCAAATCGCCGTGCGCCACGACCACGCGCGGAGTGTCGACGGGGAGGTTTCCATAGCACAATTGATTCAGGTGCAGCAGATCAGGTTTGAGTTCCTTCACCAGCGCAGCAATATATGCGGAAGAGTCTCTGAGATCTTGTTCAGCTCCGTGCATCCATTCCAAACGAAACGCAGTCGGACGGTATTCCAGGCCCTGCAGTTCGTCCATCCACGAAGTTTGTTGCGGCAGCGGAATATCGCCCAGGCTTACCAGTGTGACTCGCACTCCGCGGCTCACCAGCCCTGTGACCAGTTCTTGCGTGTAGGTCCACACTCCGCTCAACGTATCGGTGGTAACAAGAACGTGCAAAGAGTCTCCAATGTAGGCACCGGCGTCCTCGCTCGTGCTGGCCCGCGACCCATTCTATTGCGGAATGACGGCAAATTTGAAGCACTTCTTTTGAATCGAGAATGAGACCAGAGTGCAACATCTTGCAACCTCCTGCAAGCAATTGAGCCACAATGCTCAAGTTACAATGAACCCATGCTTCGCTTGATGTGCGTCACCGCTCATCCCGACGACGAGGCCGGAAGCTTCGGCGGCTCGCTGCGCCTCTACCACGATCGCGGCGTCGAAACTTGCGTAGTCTGCTTGACTCCGGGACAGGCCGCGACCCATCGCGGTGGCGCCGCAAATGACCAGGAATTATCCGCTGCGCGTCGCAAGGAGTTTGCCGCAGCTTGTGAAGTTCTGAAGATTTCGCGAGGAATCGTGCTCGACTATCCCGACGGCCAGCTTCATCGCCAGGATCTCTACAAAGCGGTCTGTGACTTGACCCTGCAGGTTCGCCGATTCCGTCCGCACGTGCTTATGACTTTCGGCCCGGACGGCTCCGTCACCGGCCATACCGACCACTCCATGACCTCCGTTTTCGCGACCATGGCTTTTCACTGGGCCGGACGCACCAACCGCTATCCCGACCAGCTCACCGGCGAAATCACTGCGCACCGAACGCAGAAGCTTTATTACAGCACCACCAACTTCACCCTGCCCGACCGCCAGCCGGTCACGCTACCGCCCGCAACCGCGATCATCGAAATCGGAGATTATCTGGAAGCCAAGATCGCCGCATTCAAGGCTCACGCTAGCCAAGCGCCCTTGTGGCCCATGTTCGAATCCCACGTCCGCCAGCGCGGACGGCAGGAGATGTTCCATCTCGTCGCCAGGGTGACCCCCGGCTTGATTGTGCAGGAGACCGATCTCTTCGCTGGAATCAGCGAAAACATTTAGAGAAAGTTTTTCTGCTAAACATGATCGACCCGTCAGATGAGGTCGCGTCTAGTAAGTGAACGACTGAATTGCACCTACCCCAATGGAATTGGTGACGTCGACAAACCCGCTGCGGTCGCTGGGATGGATTGCCATATGCACCGGGAACACATCGAATCGTTGCGAGAAGAAGTTGAACTTGTTGAGCGTCTCCAGCAGCGTTCCTTGCCTGTTGTAAACATAGATTGTGCTGAAGTTTGAGTTCTGCTGCTGGCTCGATATGGGCTGTGCCACGAGAAAGAGTTTGTGGATGGGATCGAACTCCACGTCGACTCCGGTGCAGGCGTCATCGCAGTTCTGCGGAATAAACGGCAGCGTCACCTCGAAGCCCGTCTGATTCTTGAGATCGTAAAACTCCACGCCGGCGTCGCCGAAAGTCGTAGTCACTGCCATATCGTCTTCGGAATCGACCGCAATGCCCAACACCTGTCCCGATCCAACGCCCGGGAATGATTCAATCTTGCCCGTAGTCAGATCAATCTGGTTAATGTCGGCAATTCCAAACGGACTCGTCCCAACTGTCACGACAGCGCGATTGGTCTTGGTATTCAGGCCGATAATCCCACGGTCAGAACCAATCTGCACCACCGGGCCGAATTCATTCTTCGCGACGTTCGAACCATACACGTATTCCAGCATGGTGGTGAAATCGTAGACCTGAAATGCATTCACGGGCGTGCCCTGATTGCTGCTCACAGCTTCGATCTCACCCTTCTTCTTCAGCGGGGACAGCCAGTCGCCCGTAACTTGATTCCCCTCGAGCGGATTGAGCACTGGAAAGGTCAGCTCCGGATCATCGAAGGTCGGGCTGTGGTAGTGTTCGACCAGCCCCACCGAAGAGCCCACGATTCCCCAGGTAACATCATCGTCTCCGCAACCGGCGGATTTGCCTTTTCTGACCACCTTGATAATCTTGCCGGTTTTCTGGTCAAAAGTTTCGGTCGCGTAAGGGCAGTCGCCGCTTACGACGCCCTCGCTGAGCATGCCCTCGGTGCCGTTCTGGTCAACGTCAAATTCGAAAATAACCCCGCCAAGCGCAGGATGCACGATTACTTTGCCCGGACCCTTCGGAGTTTTAGATGCGCCGTCGGCAGCACCCTGCGCGAAACAGAAGCAGCCGAGTAAAGCAACCGCAAGATTCAGCCGCAGAAACATCGTCAACAACCAGGAGTTCCGCATATTCGAAGCCCATCCCTTTTTCGGTGAGTTACGGCGCGAACAATCTGGCCGGGTCCCAGATGTACAAGGATGGCGAAACGGTTGTGTCATCAGTTTGTCAAATCTCTGCAACGTCCCGGGGACTTCTTGGTTAGCCTCAGGAAACTTCATCGGCATTGCTGATCGAAAAACCGCGGCGCTACTGCCCGCGCAGTTCGTGGAAGACCTGCAGCAGGGAACTGTGCGCGAAGGGCGCTGGCGCCAAAGTTAGGATCAGCATGACCAGACCAAACCCCGCAATCCATCGCCGCACGCCCGTCACTCCCGGCCACTCCGCGACCATGGGATGCCGCATGCCGCTGATCCTCAGCAGAATCGCCCAGATCAACCACCCTGCCCAGAAGTAAAGCGCCATCGGAATCAGCGCGAGAATCGTCAGGCGCGAAACCGTTTTGTGCGCGCGAGGAGCAAGAGAGAAGACGATGTGCCCGCCATCGAGTTGACCGCCGGGCAAAAGATTGAGTGCGGTTGCGAACATCCCTACCCAAGCCGCGATTGCAGTGGGATGAAAGTAAACCGAGTGCAAGGCAGACGAACCGGCCTCCAACTGCCCGAGCGGAAGAACGTACCAGGCCAATCGAAAAATCAGTGGATACCCCAATTGAATATCAGAGCCCGCCATCGCCGACGGCAGTGCCTTCGAGAGAGGCATGGCGAACATCAGCACCGTCACCGCCACTACAAATCCCGCAATCGGTCCCGCGATTCCAATATCAAAAAGCGCCGCGCGGGAGCGAATCGGAGAGCGAATGCGAATAAATGCACCGAGAGTTCCGATCAACGTTGGCGCCGGAATGAAGAAGGGCAACGTCGCATTCACGCCGTAGTAGCGGCAACACAGATAGTGTCCCATCTCGTGCGCCAGAAGAATCAGCATTAGCGTGGACGCAAACGGCAAGCCCAGCAGCAGGCGCGACGGTTCAGCCATGGTCCAGCGCACCGGGAAAAAGGGAACCTCGTCATCGTTCAACGAAAACGCGGGCTGGTTGTGCTGGAAGTTGAACTCCATGCGCGCGCCCACAACCAGGGTGGTGAAAATCGTGGCCACGAGCAGCGCGATGTGCAGCCAGTAACGTTGCTTCGGAGGTTGCACGACAAAAACTTCGACGGGACGGTAATAATCGGTGGTCGAAGAAGAGGAAACTGGGGGAAGAAATTCAGGCATCAAGATTCCGCGTTGTCAGGGCTAGAACAAGTGCGGGCGGGAAGGCCCGTGTCTCCATCGTACGCGAGAAACGGCCCTTCAGTCGATGGCTTGCAGTTCCTTGCCAGGTTTGAAGCGCACCGCTTTACCCGGTGGAATGGAAACCTCAGCGCCGGTGCGCGGGTTGCGTCCGATGCCGGTTTTGCGCGGCCTGACATTAAATACGCCGAACCCTCGCAATTCAATGCGATCGCCTTTGGCCAGTGACCGCTTCATGCTTCCAAAGACTGTTTCCACTGCCAGTTCGGCCTTGGTCTTAGTGATTCCGGTTTTGTTGACCACTTCGTTGATGATGTCCAGCTTGATCACAGGTGGCTCCCCCCAGCGATGGAGTCAGTAACCTTACACCAAGTGATTGATGCTAAGGAAGATATAAGAGATTGTCAACGGGAGGTTATCGAATCAGTCAAAAGACGCCGGCTTCAGGCCTTAGGCGTCAGGTCGTAATCCTGAAGCCTGACGCCCGAAGCCTATTTCCTGGCGTTCTCGCCTTCCTTATACATGTACTTAATCGCAGGCTTGTAGATCATCAAATTGGGCGACCCATTACAAGTCACCTTGAGGCAACTCTTGTCGTACCATTCGATGACACCGTGGATTTCTTCGCCGTCGCGCAACACGATAACCATCGGCGTCCTCGCCTGCATCTGTTTTTGATAGTAGAAATTCTCCGCGTTGGTTTGCTCCGGGGGCGCCGCTTTGCGGCCGCCGCCGTTGCGGTCGTTACGATCGTTGCGCTCGCGGTCGTTGGAGCGCTCAGGACGGTCTCGTCGCTCTCCCACAGGTGCCGACGAATGGTTGTGGTCGTTGCGGTTTAGCGAAGGACGAATCAGCTTTCGGTTGGCAAAACCTTCAGGTTCGGTTGTCCGCTCATCCGGCATGGAATCAACCGCATCTCTTATAGCCATAGCTTCACCTGTTCGACACGCTTTTTTACGCGGGCCACAACCCGGCGCGACTGTGATTGTGGATTTTGAAGGCGTGAACTTTCCACTAACGTAGCACAGGAGCGGGAGAGATGACAATCCTCAACTTGGCAGACGCAAGCAGACCCCGATGAGTAGACTCCGATAAGAAGTAGCGAGGACAAAGGTAAAACCAAAACTAGCCAAAGTAGTAGTTCGCTTCTTGGTGTATAGTGTGAGCGCTGATTGCACTCGCCGATGAACGCGGGCACCCCAAAGCCCCCTGGGGACGCGAGAAAGCGGTTTTCCACTATTCCGCAAACTTTTTCAACCGTGGTAGTTTTCGCGGGCGGAATAACTCGTTTATTGTTGCACCGCAGCCCGACTCGCGGTTAGCTTAATTGGTTCTATTCTTGCCCCGCTAAGGAAGAATTATGAGGATGTCCCTGAAATCTTGTTTACCACGCGTGGCAGCGGTGTTGCTTGGCCTTTGCTTCGCGAGCGGCGTGGCCGTCGGCGCCGATAAGCCCCATTATGTTGTTACCAATGATGACGTGCCGCCCAGTCTCGCCACTAGTGTCAGCTTCTACGCCGTCGGGACAAACGGTCAACTGGCCATGAAAGCCAAAATTCTGACCGGGCGAGGTGGCATCGGAGGCGGTTACTTTGCTGCCAATCGGGTAAATGTGCTCGACAGCGGGAACGCCGAGTGTGTCTACGCCTCCGACGCCCAGAATGGCGAGATCCAGGGAATCAGCGTCGAAACTCTCAAAATTGCTGGCCATGCGAATGGCTCTAAGCAAGACACCGGCGCATCCAACGGCGTCGGCTTGGCCATGAACTCCAAATATATTTATGCCAGTTTTACTGACTTGAGCACTATCGGAACCTTCCAGGTGCAGCCGGGCTGCAAACTCAGCTTTGTCGGTGACATCACCGTTGCCGGCCTGCAAGGCGGCGTGATCGACGGCATGGCCGTCCATGGCGACATCATGGTCGTCACCTATGGCGATGGCTCCATCCAATCCTTCAACATATCGGCGGGCGTTCCTGTATCGAATGGCGATGAGCAGAATTCCACCGGTTCGAGCCGCGGCAATACTTATCCCAGCGCTGTCGATATCACCCAGGATGGGCATTACGCCATCTTCGGTGACACCTCTCCCTTCACGGTGGTCGAAATCTCCGACATTTCCTCTGGCAAGCTCACTCCGACGGTCTTCTATCGCTTGGGGAATGCGATCAATTCCAGTAACATTCTGCTGAGCCCGGATGAGACGCTGCTCTACATTAGCAACAATCAATCGGGTAACCTCACCGCTGCATTTTTTGACAAAAGCACTGGCAAAGTTTCAAGAGGTTGCGTCTCCCGGCCGCTCAAGGGTTTCGTGACTGATTGGTCTTATACCGCGTCTCTGGCCTTGGAAGAAACCACGGGGACTGGCGGAATGATATACGTCGCTGAGTTCGGCGCACCGTCCTCGATCGGGGAGGTTGAGGTGAAATCAGCGAAGGGAAAATGCACCCTGACCGAATCCTCCAAATCGCCCATCGCCGATCTAAACAGTCCGGGGTTGTTGTCCATCGGAGCTTTTCCACCTCGGCCGTTCTAACCTAGATATAAGGAGTTGAATATGCGCTCTGCGTTTCGATATTTGCTGACCATCCTGTTAAGCGGGTTTTCTTTTGTGAGTCTGCACGCCCAGTGCCCCGCTCGTCCCGACGCCGGCACCGTGGTTCAGGATGCCCTCGCTCTCAGTAGCGTCAATGGCGTTCTCAGCGCTGAATTCACCATGCGGCACTCGGTCGATACCGCCGGCTTCAACCATTATTGCTACATCTACGACACCAGCAAGGGTCAAGTGGAAGCCCCGACCTTGCGTCTCAAACAGGGCGATCATCTTGTCCTCGACATTAAGGATCGCATTGAGAGCGATGACGACTCAGTCGGGATGAGCGGAATGGACATGTCTAGCTCGGCGGTTTGCGGCGACACCGGAACTCCGACCTTGAATTCGACCAATGTGCATTTCCATGGTTTGAACGTTCCGCCGGTCTGCCATCAGGATGACGTACTTACCACTCTGATCCAACCCGGCAAACCCGCCTTTCGCTTTGATATGCAGATTCCCACCGACGAGCCCCCAGGGCTCTATTGGTACCACCCTCACATCCACGGCTTCACCGAATTCCAGGTCAACGGAGGCGCTGCCGGAGCCCTGATTGTTGAGGGCATGGAAAAGCTGAACCCAGACGTCGCGGGACTTACTCAGCGCGTGTTCACCATTCGTCAGCAGTACTTGGTTCCTTGGGTGCCCGGACCCTATCAGTTGACCATCAACTTCCAGGTCGCCTCTTCTCCCAGCTTTCCTCCTCCCATCATTAACATGAAGCCCAACGAGAAGCAGTTCTGGCGCGTCCTCAACGCCACCATCCAGGACTTCATGCCCTTGCAAGTTTGGTTTAATGGCAAGCCGCAGAAACTCCAACTGATCGCTCTCGACGGCTATCCTCTCGCCAAGTCGAGAGACGAGGAAACCATCCTGGTGCCTCCGGCCGGACGCGCGGAGTTTGTCGTGCAGGCTCCTCCGGAAGGAACCCAAGCGCAGTTCATGTCGCTCGGATATTCGACCGGCCCGACTGGCAACCCCGATCTCGAACAGGAACTGGCTAACATCGAGCTGACCAGTGCGGATGAAACTCAACCGGCAGAGACCAAGGCCACCCAGCCTTCGGCTCCCATCACGAGGGAAAGCATTAAGTTCGCAGACTTGGAAAATCAGAAGCCAACCACCCTTCGGAAGCTTTACTTCTCCGAGGAATTCGGCGGCACCAACGGGCCTATCCAGTTCTACATCACCGTCGACGGCCAAAAACAGAAGGTTTTCGAAGCCAACGAGAAGCCCGCAATCACCACTCATGTGGGCGCCGTCGAAGACTGGATCATCGAAAACCGCGCTCTCGAGACCCATGACTTCCACATCCACCAGATCCATTTCATGCTTCTCGAAGTCGACGGAAAGCCGGTCCCGCCAGACCTACGCGACACTTATGAGATTCCCTTCTGGGAAGGGCCGGGCCATCCCTACCACAGCATCAAGGGTCGCTTTGATTTCCGCGATCCCACGATTGCCGGAACCTTCGTGTTTCACTGTCATATCCTGTTGCACGAAGATCTTGGCATGATGCACAAGATTCTGGTTCTTCCAAAAGAGGAGTAAGAACGATGCGAAAGAGGATGGTGTTGATCCTGGGGACCGCGCTTTTGTTTGTCGCCGGATACCTGGCGGGAAACAGGAGCGCGACCGTCGCCCACGCCGGTGCTCCCACCCAGAACGCTGCTCCGACCCAGGGCAACGTCCCCAAATCCTACGGTCGTCTGGTCACCGCAATCGCCGACCAGATCGGAACCGGCCTGATTTTTGAGGACAGCGACGGCGTCATCCGCTTCGTCGCCGTCAACGGCATGAAAGAGGGAGAGTTGGCGCGCTACGACCAGACTCCAACCCACGGCGGCATCCCCAAATCCTACGGCCATTTGGTCACCGCAGTCGTGAACCCCGACGGAACCGGCTTGGTTTTCGAAGACAGCCAGGGCGTGATCCGCTTCGTCACCATCACCGGCAAAAAAGAAGCAGAACTAACCCGCAACTAAGAACGAAGAACCGGGAACAGAGAACTGGTGTGATCCTCGGACTCACTTGGTCGATGCCGCCCGCGGCTTATGCTCACAGCTAGCCGTGTTGATGCAAGACTCCCGCATCCTCAGCCGCTCCACCGGCTTTCCGCCCACAATGTGAGAGTCGATGATCTCTTCGACATCCGCCAGCGTCACCCCGCCATACCATACCGCTTCGGGATAGACCACCAGGTTCGGGCCATGCTCGCACTGATCGAGACATCCCGACTGATTCGCCCGCACTCTTCCCTTGAGTCCGCGCTCCGCCAGCTTCTGTTTGAACAGTTTCTGCAACTCGCCTTTTGCCTCCGGATCGCAGCATCCTCGCGGATGCCCCGGCGGCCGCTGGTTCCCACAAATGAAAATATGCCTCTCAAACTTAGCCATCACAATAATGTACAGGATGCGCCGGCGTTCGAACGACGCCCACGTAGGCCCGGAACGCCCCCGTCCGGACAGCCGAGCGAAGCTCGGCCAGCAGCGTTAATCCTTCAACACCACGATCGTCTGATCACCCCGGCAGAAAGTGGCCACATGCTGCAGTCCGCCATCCGGCTGTTTGACCAGCATGACCGGACCATAGCAGAACACGGCATGACCGCTCTCGGCCATGTACCACATTCCGCTCTCACGCGCGTGGTGTGCAACAGGAAGGTCGACCGGCGGACGCAAAGGCATCGCCAGCTTCGAACCGGGCAGAGACATCGCCAGTAGTACGGTTGCCAGGGCTTTCATCGACATCCCCTGGCCCTGAGATTCAGATCGTTCCCAAAATCCTGCGTCCGTCCACAACGTCCGAAATCCCTAACGGCGGTTTCGGCGGCATCGTCTTTCGCGATTTGCCTGCATTGTGGCTGCTCTGGGCGGCGGCTCCCGGCTTGTCCTGAGTCATAGGAGCCTGAGTCGATGGAACCTGGGTCATGGGAGGTTGCGCCTGGGAGCGAGATCCTGCCTTCGCCTGGGCCTGGGCGTCGGCATATTGCTTTTGAACCATCTTACCTTTGAGGCTGCTGAGTTCGGTGCTGTCGCTGAGCAGCGACCGGATCATCCACCGCTGCGAAGAAATGGTTCGATCCTGTTCTACCGCCAGCAGACACATCAATCCATAAGAAATGATGAACAACACGATCAGAACCGGGAGCAGCGAATGCTTACGCTTGGGCGGCGCAGGCAACGCCTGCGGAATAGCGATGACGGTGTCTTGCGTCCAGCTTAACAATTCGGACCCCGATCTACGCCCCAAGGCAGCGGGCGTGAGGGGAAATGCAGCTGGACCACCATCGCGCCAGGCTTTCGTAAGTAGATGATAAACAAACACTTAGCCAAGATCGTCGGCCAAGAGACGACCCCAGCAGATGCAACCCAATGCACATTTACGAACCAAAATGGGCGAGGACGACGCCTAGCAAGTTGTCATCCTGAGGCAGCGGAGTCCTTGGCTTCGCCAAGGATTCCCAACGAAGGATCTGTGCACTCCGCCTTGTTCTGTTGGCAGATGCCGGCGAATTCGAAGACGGTGCGAAGGTCGCGCCAGTTTCCTGCCAGGGCGCCGGGGATGGCGGCTTGGGCTTGTTGGATCCGTTCGTATTCTTTCGCGTCGTTGTCATCCGCGGATTCGTTGCGGGGGGTCTTTCGCTCCTTCGGAGCTGCGGTGTTTTTGGCTTCTATCCCACGGCTTGCGCCGTGGGCTGTGTTCTGTCGCCGCTTCGCGGCTGGTTCTGTGATTGCTTCCAGGGAAACACTTTGTGGCGCGGCCTGGGCTTCGATCCTAACTACTGAGTTTGTCGCGGCCTCGCGGGCGGGGGCGCCCGCGCCACACGGGCTATCTATGGGCGGGCCTATTTCGGGGTGTTCGATCAAATATTGTTGGGCGTAGTTGGGGACTTCGCGGACCATGGGTTGTTCGTTGGCACGATAGTGCACGTCGTCGAAGCGGACGTTTTTCGCGTTCCTGGCGGCTATGCGTAGGGCTTGGATGATTAGTCTGGCGCGGGTTGGGTCGAGGGTGCCTTTGATCAGGCCATCGACTACGTGCATGATCGAAAGCTGGATGGACTCGCAGTCTTCGAGCAGGGCCATGGAATGGAGCTGCATGTCGACGCGCTGTTGCACGCCTTTGATCACGCGGGTGTGGAAATAGCAAAAGAACTCGCCGCGCAGGGCGGGGGAACCGCATTGCTGTCCGGTGACTTTGATGTGGGTGCAGTGGCGAACGTTGGGACGCTTGGGAAGTGGAATGGGCATGGAACTACTCCTGAAAAAAACACGCGAATCCGCGTAGATCTATGAATCGATTGGGTCGGGTTGAGAGGGTATGGGCCAGATCTATGAAA
>DATNNE010000016.1:0-239556 GCA_035601995.1 Terriglobales bacterium | reverse complement strand
CTGGAATCGTTGCTGCGCACCGCGATTGACGGCAAGAAATTGATCGATGCCGTGGACACTGAACTCCAGGAACTCGCGCACCGCGTTTTTCTGCAGGGAGGCCTGTTGGTTAACGTAGTCCACATGGCCCGCCGGAAGGCTGAACGCGAAAAGGCTATCCCGCGCGTGAAAGACGCGCTGGCTGAGATCGATTCTATCGGCGTTCAAGTCAAGGATCTCGATATCGGACTGCTCGACTTTCCCTGCAAAGTTGACGGCCACATTGTGCTGCTCTGCTGGAAGCTGGGAGAGTCTGGGATTCATTTCTGGCACGACACCAGCGAAGGCTTCGCCGGCCGCAAGCCAATTGACGAGAAGATCAGCAAAGCGAAGAGAAGCAATTAGCAATTAGCCAACCAAGTTTCTTGCCGCTCCCGTTGCGCTGGCTAATTGCTAAGTGCATCCTAGGGCTGTCCTCCCGCATTCCACTTCGGTTGAAAGTCGGAATTCACCAACCACTCCAATGGCGCCAAGAGCGATCCAATCGCTGCGTCCATATGTTTGAGATCTAGATGAGCCAGATCGTCGCTGGGCTGGTGATAGTCCTTGTGCAAGCCATAGCTTGATATGGTCTGCGCCACCACGCCTTCTTGTGCCAAAACAAAATTATCGGAGCGCGTAAAGAAGTTCTCTCCTGGATGCGGATCGGCCACCAGCTTCGCACCGTGCGCGACCAGCGCAGAGCCAAGATTCGACCGCTCCCATCCCGTTAGCCAAAGAGTGTCGCCTTTGACTGCGGGATCGGGCCTGCCAATCATTTCGAATTCCAGGTTGGCAGCAATCCGTTTCAGCGGCACGGGGGGATGCGCGCGGAAATATGCGGACCCAAGCCCGCCCAGCTCTTCGCTGCCAAATAAGGCAAAGATGACGGTCCGCCGTGGGTGCGGCCCTCGGCCGAGCACGCGCGCGAGTTCCAAAACAGCAGTGACGCCCGATGCGTCATCGTCCGCGCCGTTGTAGATATTGTCTCCGTTCACCGGAGTTCCGATCCCCAACGCGTCCAAGTGAGCCGAAAACAAAATTGCCGCGCCTTGCAGCGATGAATCGCGACCGTGCAATATGCCGATCACATTCCATGTGAAACTTTGTTCTTCCGACGACTGTGTTTTGCCAGCTTTCTGCCCGATCGCCGCACGTTGAATGTAGCCGCCGTGGTCGTCGGCCGGTTCAATGCCGTATTGCCGGAATCGCGACGCCACGTAGGTCGCGGCCACGAATTCGTCGTGAGTGCCGCTGCCCCGTCCCCGCATCGCGTCGGAGGCAAGAAATTCTTCGTGCGCACGAATGCAGGGGACACAAACTTTGGACGCAATGCTAGCCTGGACGGGAAGGTGTGGCTTTCGATCGGGGAGCGACGGAGCAGCCTGCGCGGCGGCCCTGGGCAACAACAAAATACAAAGCACGAACCAGGGCAAGGGAACGAATTGCTTTCGCATATGAGGGCTTGTCGAGTTTACAAGGTTTTACTTTCCTTTACGGATTCTTTACCTGTGATTGGCGGCGTGGCCGGTACCATATATTGAGCGCAACTCTCTTGAATCGGTTCTTAACGTTGGTCTGTCAGATTACCCTCCTCGTGTGCCCACCCATGCTGCTGGCCCAGCGTGGAGGGCATGGCACGAGTGCCGGGAACCCTTCGATGGGTGCGCCCAACCCAACGCCCAACAACAGCGACATAAACGATTTCAATCGCGCGGTAGCGCTCCAGGCCACTCCAGAGCAAACCGCCCGGTTCCGGCAATTGACGAAAAGCACAGAAGCCGCCAGAAAAGAGGCGCAGAGTCTCATCCAGCTTTCTGAGAATGCAACTAAGTCGGATTCGTCCCGCTACTCGAACTTGAACGATGCCGTGGACGAGGCGCGAAGTAACAACCAGCAATTTATGAGAAGCTTCTCCACCTCGCAGCAGTCAGGATTAAAGCCTCAGACCAAGAAGCTCACTAAAGCAGACGTGGATGTGTCCAAGCAGAGCAAAGCTCTAGCTCACGAGCTGGAGCGGTCAGCCATCGACAACACTAGAATCGCCAGCGTCGTGGAAAACCTCGACAAGGCACTGAGTGGCTTTCAAGCCGTGCAGATCGATATCGGAAAAGAAATGGGAATTCCGTCCGAAGAGCACCTGCAATGACTACCATGCTGAGTATGCGACGCCATTTCAGCCTGGAATTCGCACTCGTCTCCCTCTTCTTGGTCAATTCGTCTGCGCAAAGTCAGGATACGCATGCTCAGGCCGCAAACGGCCAGGGTGTGGCGACGATGTCGGTTGACGTCAAAGTGGTTACGCTTCCCGTCACTGTTCGTGACAAAAAAGGCCAGATCGTTCGCAATTTGACCAAGGACGATTTCGATCTTCAGGAAGACGGGCGTCCGCAAGTGATCAAATATTTTACCCAGGACACGAACCTGCCTCTTACCCTTGGCTTGCTCGTTGATACCAGCCTAAGTCAGCGAAATGTTCTTGACCAGGAGCGAAGCGCCAGCAAAGTCTTTCTCGACCAGATGCTCACGAACGCGAAGGACAAGGCATTTCTCATTCATTTCGACCGGGAGGTCGAACTGCTTCAGGATCTAACGTCATCCCATGACAAACTGGAGGCCGCGCTACAGTTGCTGAATACTCCACAACTTGAGCGCGCCGGCGGGTCATCCGACCCTCAATCCTCCGACCCTCAGTCTGCTCCAGGTTCGCAGCCGCGGGCGAGCCGGGGAGGAGGCACTTTGCTTTACGATGCGATCTTCCTAGCCTCTAACGAACTCATGAAAAAGCAGCAGGGTCGCAGGGCGCTGATTGTTCTTTCCGACGGAGATGACCGGGGCAGCAGGGAGTCGCTGCAAAGCGCTATCGAAGCGGCCCAGCGCGCCGATACCGTGGTTTACTCCATCCTGTTTGCCGATAAACACGAAAACAGCAACGGATTCGGTGGCCCCGGCAGTGGCAGGTCACACATCGGCTTCCCCGGCGGCGGCTATCCCGGTGGGGGATGGCCGGGCGGCGGCGGAGGAGGAGGGCGCGGCGGCGGACGAAGTCCCCAAGAACCTCGCGTGGACGGAAAGAAAATCCTGGATCAGATTTCAAGGGAAACAGGCGGCCGTCTCTACGAGGTTTCCAAAAAGCAGGCGATCGACCAAATTTACGACAGCATTGCCGAGGAACTGCGGACGCAATACAACTTGGGCTACACGCCCGATAAGAGCAACGCTGAAACGGGTTATCACAAGATCAGCTTGGCGGCCAAACAAAAGGATTATGTTGTCCAAACGCGGGACGGATATTACGCGGAACAGAAGACAGCACTTAGCAATTAGCACTCAGCACTTAGCCAGTGGATTTTTGGCCGGTCGTCCCAGCTCCCGCAGGGACTGAATGCTGAGTGCAAAGTGCTGCCCTGCTAAATTTAGTCCGCAACTCTTACCGGGCATTGGCGTTCTTTAGTTTGGCGCGACGTAACAGGACAGGTACTGCCGTGTATGAGGGCATACGCTGGCGGGAATGTTCTCTGCTACAATTTATTAGCGCCACGGGCGGCGCCGTCGCAATGCGCGGCTCCCCGGGAGCTTTCCTAACATGCTGAGCAGTAAGAAGAAACTTCAACTCGTGGCTGCATTTGCGACCCTCTTCTTGTTTGCCTTGGGAATCGGCTGCAGCGGCTTTTTTGTTGACCCCGTTTTGACCTCCATCGCCGTTGGTCCGACGGCGACCATCAACCAGGGCGCGACCGTGCAGGAGAGTGCCGTCGGAACCTACAACGACGGGTCCACAAAAACTTTGGGTTCGGGCGTGCAATGGAGCAGCAGCACGAGCACAGTGGCGAGCGTAACCAACTCAGGACTCGTGACCGGCGCTTCGCCGGGCAGCGCAACCATCACGGCGGCCTATCAAACGACAAGCGGCACTTCGAGCATCACAGTGAGTCTCGGAAACGTGACAGCTCTCAAAATCACTCCCCAGAGCGGCACTGTCACGGTCAATGGGACTTCAGCTCCTTACTTCGCCAATGCAACTGTGGCCGGAGACAGTACCCCGGTCGACGTTTCCCCCACCGCGACCTGGAGCACGAGCGACCCAACGAATATCACGATCAACGTCCCAACAACTACTGGGGTAGGGGTGACGTTCACGGCAGGGTCAGCCACACCGCCGGAGACAGTTACGATTACGGCAACTTATGCCAGTACCACGACGTTGACTGCAACGGCAACGCTCACAGTGAATTAATAAACGCGCCACATGTCTGACATCCGCTGTATCGGCATTTGTACGGGAGGCGGAGACGCTCCTGGCCTGAATGCGGTCATCCGTGCGGCTGTCAAGTCCGCGATTCTCAAGCACCACTGGCAGGTCATGGGCATTCCCGATGGCTTCGATGGCCTGATCTGGCCGGAGAAGTCGCGCCCGCTCACGCTCAAGGATGTGAGCGGAATTCTGCCCCGCGGCGGCACAATTCTTGGGACCACGAATCGCGGCAATCCATTCCACTACTGCACCATCGAGAATGGCGTGGAAGTCATCCGCGACATTTCTGATGAAGTCATCGCCAACTCACACCAGTTGGGAATCGATGCCGTGATCAGCATCGGCGGAGACGGTTCGCAGAAAATCGCTCTCGAGCTTTTCAAGAAGGGCATGAACATCGTAGGCGTGCCCAAGACCATCGATAATGATCTCTCCGCCACCGAGGTCACGTTCGGTTTCGACACGGCGCTCGTGACCGCGACCGACGCCGTCGACAAGATCCACACCACGGCCGAGTCACACCATCGCATTATGGTTGTTGAGGTCATGGGGCGAGACGCAGGCTGGATCGCGCTGCAAGCGGGGATTGCCGGAGGCGCTCACGTCATCCTGATCCCTGAGATTCCGTTCAGCATTCACAAAATCTGCGAGCACGTAGCCGTGCGCGAATCCTACGGAAAGCATTTCACGATTATCGTAGTGGCGGAAGGCATCAAGCTGCCCCAGGAGTGGCAAGAGCATCGGCGAACCGGTTCCGTTGGCAATCGGATCGGCGATTCGGTTGCGCGCGGTACGAAGAAGGATGTGCGGGTCAGTGTCTTGGGCCACATCCAGCGCGGCGGTTCGCCAACTCCATTCGATCGCATCCTGGCCACCCGTTTCGGTGTGGCCGCCGTCGACCTGATCGCCGAGGGCGGTTTCGGCAAGATGGTTTGCTTGCACAATACTCGAATTGAAGCGGTGGATATTGACCACGCCGTTGGTCAATTGAAGACCGTGGACCCTCATGGGCAAATCGTAAACACGGCCCGCTCGATAGGGATTAGCTTCGGCGACTGAGAGTCCGTTATCGATTTTTCCAGAGCACAACTCCGCGTTCTCTGCGGAATTCCTCAGCGCTGTCTGCATTTTAGGATTTTGGTCGAAACCCTGCGCTATATTGTTTTGTGGTCTCTGTGAAAACGAGTTGGCGTTTTCTGCTGCCGCTGCTGTCGTTGCTGCCGGCTCTTCTGCTCTCCGGTTGCGGTCGCGGACGAGGCCGGGTGCAGGAGATCGCTTACGTCTCCGCCCCGCAAGCGATTCTTCGCGACCGTGTTTCCGCGGTCTTCAGCAAGACGGGCACAGTGAAGAACGGTGATCGCGTCCAGGTTCTCGAACGCGAACGACATTTTGTCCGCGTGCGCACCGCCAGCGGGGCGGAAGGCTGGATCGAACAGCGTTCGCTGGTTCCGGAGTCGGTTTACGACGGTTTTCAGAAGCTGTCGCAACAGGCCCAGAGCGATCCAATCCAAGCCATTGGTACGACGCGCAACGACACAAACATTCACCTCGAGCCCGGCCGCGAAACTGAGCATCTTTATCAGCTGAACCAGGGATCGAAAGTCTCCATCCTGCGGCGCGCCACTGCCGAAAAGACGGTGCCCGGCGGGATGGCGAAGCCAGCGAGCTCGAAGAACGAATCAGCCAAGCCAGTGACGCCGCTGATGGAGGACTGGTGGCTCATCCGTGACCCCGACAGCCGCGTG
The DNA here is from genome assembly GCA_035601995.1 of Terriglobales bacterium. Taxonomy (GTDB): domain Bacteria; phylum Acidobacteriota; class Terriglobia; order Terriglobales; family Acidobacteriaceae; genus JABDBE01. Next base: position 233,538 of record DATNNE010000016.1, on the reverse strand, counting down.
GGCTGGGTACTGGCGCGATTCGTCGACCTGGATGTGCCTCTGGAGATTGCAGAGTACGCCGAAGGCCAGCGGATTGTGGCATTCTTTGTGTTAAATCAAGTCGCTGACGGAGACAAAAAGGTTCCTCAATACCTGGTCGTGCTCACCGAACCCAAGGATGGCCTACCCTTCGACTACAACCAAATCCGTGTCTTCACCTGGAATGTCAGAAAGCATCGCTATGAAACCGCCTATCGCGAGCACAATCTGAACGGGTTCTTGCCGGTGACAGTTTCGCAGGAAAATTTCGACAAAGAAGGCGCTCTGCCAGTCTTTGTACTACGAGTGAAAGACGACGATGGCAACGTCAGCGAGCGAAAGTACAAGATGAATACGCCAATTGTGCGTCGCGTCCTGGCGCCGGGAGAAGCAAAGGAAGTTTCGACGCCGAGGAAGAAGACGCGGCATCACTAGGGTCCGTTTGCGAATTTCAAAGCGCATGACGCCCTACGAGTAGAACTCCGCAATACTCTCCACGACGCGTTCCTGTTCAGCATCCGTCAGTTCCGGAAACATGGGGAGAGCCAGCACTTCGGCGGCTGCGCGTTCTGATTCCGGCAAATCTCCAGCACTGTAACCCAAATAAGCGAAGCAGGGTTGCAGATGCAGCGGGATGGGATAGTAGACCTCGCTACCGATTTTCCGATCGCTAAGAAACTTGCGCAGCTCATCGCGGCGATGGACCCGGATCACGTATTGATGGAAGACGTGAAATGCATGCGGAGAAGTCTGCAGCGGCTTGACTTGGGAGTCGCTTCCTTTCGACGCAAGCCCCGCATCGGCCAACAAACGATCGTAAGTAGCGGCGCGGTGCCGGCGCTGCTGGTTCCAAGCCTCGATATTCGCCAACTTGACGCGGAGAATGGCGGCCTGGATCGCATCCATGCGGCAGTTCCAGCCGATCTCTTCGTGATGGTAGCGCCGCGAACTGCCGTGATTGCGCAGGTTCCGCATGTGCTCAGCCAAATTCAAATCGCACGTGGTGACCAGTCCTGCGTCACCATACGCGCTCAGATTCTTAGTGGGATAAAAACTGAATGCCGCTGCCGCGCTTAATGATCCAGCTCTCCGATCCCGCCATTTTGCTCCAATGGCCTGCGCCGCATCTTCAATGATAGACAGATGAAATTGATCGGCGATTGACTGCAACCCATCCATGTCAGCGCATTGGCCGTAAAGATGCACGGGCAGCAAGGCTCGAACTTTATACGATCCTCCCGCTCGAAGGCGAGCTTCAACGAGCTCCGGATTCAGATTCAGCGTGCCAGCATCTACATCGATGAATACTGGCCTCGCTCCCGCGCGCACAATGGCGCTAGCCGAGGCAAAGAAGCTGAAGGCGGTTGTGATTACTGCGTCTCCGGCTTGGACTCCCGCAGCCACCAACGCGAGCCAGAGCGCGTCCGTACCTGAGGCGCAGCCCACAGCCGCGCTGCCGCCCGTGAATGCCGCTATTTCGCGCTCCAGGGCTTCGACCTCCGCACCTAATACGAATTGCTGGGACGCGCAGACCCGCTCCACTGCAGCCAGGACTTCTTCGCGAATCTGCTGATATTGCCGATGCAGGTCGAGTAAAGGGACGGGGTCAAACTTTCTTGCCAGAGATGGGGCCGCGCGCGGCTTTGCTGTGGAAGACTGAGTCACGGGAAAGAGCGATTCTAACACTTAGCCGTCAGGTGTCAGCTATCAGCCTTCAGCAGACCGATGTGCGGCAGAGCCGGGAGTGACGTTTTATCGTCGAGGGCCTCGCGCCATTGGCCGAGTGATTTAAGCAAGGCGGTCAGTTCAATTCCCCCGAAACTTCCCGCCGGCTGGGAGAGATTCTTTATGGCGCGCTCCAATACCGACCGCATGCCTACGCGGTTTCCCGTGGAATAGTGATGGAAGGCCACGGCGACCTGGATCAGTCCTTGAAGAAACTTTTTGTTTTCTGGCGGTGCGGCGCGCCAGATGTCTTCGAGTGCCTCGTGGGCGTCGAAGAATTCCGCGTTGTTGAACAGGCTAATTCCCTGCAGATACTTTTCGGAATGCACACTTCATTCTGGCACAGCACGAGGGAGACATAGCGAGCTACGTCTCTACGAATCGACCAAGCTTGGCAATCCCTCCTAGCGCCCGAAAACCCCGTAGTGCGAACTGGTAGCCATGAAGAACAGCAACGGCACCGATAGGAAGAAATTGGTTCGTGACGCCAGGAACGCCTGACGGGCCAGGACTGCTGCGTCGGCCGGCGGCGTTCCCGCCAGAGTTCCGCGAATGATTTTCTTTTGGTTAGGCCAAATAATGCCCCAAACGTTGAACAACATAATGATGCCAAAGCCGCCGCCAACCCCGATCGATAGCACGTGATTATCGTCCTGACCTACCGGTGTGTAGTTCACAAACAGCCATGCCCCGACGATGGCGACCACGGCGACGATGACTCCGAGAACGTATCCAGTGGGCGCCTGCTTGATCACGGCAAAGAGGATTGCCCAACCAGCAATCCAGATGAGCAGGAATAGGCCAATGGTGCTCAACGGGCTGACTCCCATTAGCTTAGCGTCAGCTCCAACGTAGATTTCTCCCCAGTACCAGAAGCCAACGAAAACCGTGATCAGCGAACTCCAGCGGAACCAGTTCAGAGCGGGGAGCGTCATATACTGAAAGACCTTTGGCTTCATGGCCGCGTCCACCTGTTTCATGAATGGAACGTTGACCAGATTGAAAAAGTAGAGCAATCCGACCCAGGTGATGCCGGCGATGAAGTGAAACCACCGAAGAATCAGCGCCAGTGCTTCCTTGCCAGTGTGGGTGGGCGCCACCCACGAAGCCGCCAAAGTAATCATCGATTGCATCGATATTCCTCCACTGCCGGCGCCGGGCACAGCTCAGGAACCCACGCTGATGGCCGACGCGCCAGCGATTTACGAGTGTGAATTCGCGCAGCAGACGTGCGCTGCCGAAGATTGAAACCGATTTCTTGTTCCCCGCTTTGCTTTCAGCGCACGAATGGTTTCACTTTGTTGTGTTTATGTCAACCAGCGCGGTAGGGCAGATATAAACCGCTGGCTTGAAAAGTAGCTGGCCAGGCCGTATTGTACGAGAGTTGCTTTGGGTGCGTGGGCGGAGCGGATGGGCGCTTACGCATCCTGAGCGTTCCCCCATGTTCCCCGAAGCTGCTTTTTTGCGGCCCGAGGAACCGAACGTGTGCAGTGCAGAAAGCTTTCGCGGTCGAGAAAGCTAAGGAGATCGGCATGGATAACAAGCCGGCGCAGAACATTCAGGACACCTTCCTCAACACCGCCCGCAAAGAAAGATTGAATATCACCATCTACCTGTTGAGCGGCGTCAAGCTCACGGGACGCATCCGTTCCTTCGACAAGTATTCTGTCGTGCTTGAGACCAATAATCAGGAGCAGTTGATCTTCAAGCACGCGATTTCGACGGTAGCAATGGGAAGGGTGGCCCATGCCCATGGCGATAAACCTGCCATGGTTCCGGCACCGCCAAGCCCAGCTACCGATCCTGGTCCGGCACCCAGCGCGTCCGGAACGGACGGATAAGGCAGCCAATCTTTGCGCAGTTCAGAGTCCAGAGTGTCAGATAAGAAGGAGAGCCCACGGCGCGTCTCGATTTCGACGGCTAACGATCGTGGTCCGACGGAGCGCGCCTTTTTGGTAGGGATCGACTACCGCATGCGCTCGCGTGCGGGGTCGGCCGCCAAAAAAGCGAAGGGGTCGCTGACCAGCGGCGCGCAGGCGGCGCGAGACAGCGCCAGCGGTGTGTCCGGAGCATCCAAGGCTCCTCCGGTTCCTGAGTTCAGTGCCGAAGAATCTTTAGACGAGCTGCGCTCTTTGGCAACCAGCGCTGGGGCGCAAATTGCCGGCGAATTCCTGCAGCGCCGCGACAAGCCTGATCCAGCCACGCTGATTGGCAAAGGCAAACTAGAAGAGATCGCCGGCGCCGCAGCCTCAGTCTCTGCCGATCTTCTTTTGTTCGATCATGACCTGACTGCGTCCCAACAACGCAACATCGAGAAGGTCGTTAAAACGCGGGTGATTGATCGCACTCAACTCATCCTCGATATTTTCGCCAAGCACGCTCGCACCCGTGAAGGTCAGTTGCAGGTGGAACTCGCACAGCTCGAGTACATGCTGCCACGGCTGGGAGGCCGCGGAATTGAGATGTCGCAACTCGGAGGCGGAATCGGCACACGCGGTCCGGGTGAAACCCAACTCGAAACCGACCGGCGGAAAATCTACCGGCGAATTCGCCACGTTAAGGAACAAATAGAAAGCGTCCGGCGCATTCGGGCGCAACAGCGCCAACGCCGCGAATCGGTTCCGGTGGCGCTGATCGCTTTGGTCGGCTACACCAACGCAGGAAAGTCCACATTATTCAACGCGCTAACCCAGGCGGCTGTGCTCGAATCGCCAAGAATGTTCGCGACTTTGGATCCAACGATTCGCGGGGTTACGCTGCCTTCTCGTCGCCAGGTATTGCTGTCTGACACTGTGGGCTTTATTCGTAACCTGCCGCACACGCTAGTTTCCGCCTTTCGAGCGACGCTTGAGGAGGTGCAGCGGGCAGAACTGATTTTGCAAGTTTCCGATGCCAGCAGCCCGCTTTCGGCCGAGCAGGACGTGCAAGTGGAAAAAGTGCTGAAGGAGTTGGAAGCGGATGCGAAGCCGCGGCTGCGAGTGATGAACAAGATTGACCTGCTGCCTCCCCGCCAGCGCGATAGTTTGCGGGACGACGCCAAGGCGATTCATGTCTCCGCGGCAAAAGGCGCCGGCATGCGCACGCTCCTGGACCGCATTGACCAGCTGCTGCAAGCGGACGCCCTAAGCCGCGTACATTTGCGGGTACCGCAGAAAGAAGGAAAGACGCTGGCGATGCTGGAAGCGCGAGCCCGAATTTATTCGCGGAAGTACAAAGACGGGTTAGTAGAGTTGGACGTCGAGGCGCCCGAGTCAGTGATGAGAAAAGTGAGGGAGTTTGTTTTGGATGCAGACGTCCGGCCCGTCAGAATCTCAGGAGAGCCCGTCTCGGAGACGATCAAGCGCGAAAGACGATGAGCCTTCTGCCACCACAATTTAAATGGGCCGGCAACCAAGAAGCGGTGACAGTCCTTGGCTATCGGCCCACTCGATCCTGAATTGGATCGGAGGTGATACTTCCATGCTAGACTCGCTATCCCAGAAGTCAAGCATTCTTTACTGAATTTCACGAAAAGGCTTGACAATCGTCCAAAAATACGCTCCACGGCGCTACTTTGTCTGGTTCCGGGACAGTTCCCGCGTTGACACTAAGCCTTGCAGGATGTTAGGTTTGATGGTTTCTTAAGCCCTCTTTCGCTCGGGATTCTTATCAAGCACAAGATTTTTATCAAACTCAAGACATGGACCAGACACTCAAGCAAGTAGGGGAATTACTGCTCGGATCCATACCAACCATTGTGTTCATGGTTCTGCTGTATGCGATCTACACGGCGCTGGTTCACAAGCCGTTGGTGAAAGTGCTAGCCGAGCGGCGCAGCAAAACTGAAGGAGCTGTCGAGAAAGCACGCGCCGATATCGCCGCCGCCGAAGCGCGAACTGCGGAATATGAACAGCGCTTGCGCGAATCTCGCGTGGCGGTTTTCAAGAATCAGGAAGCACTTCGGCAGCAGGCGTTGCAGGCACGCGAGGCGGCCTTGGCTGAGGTGCGGAAGAAAGCGCAGGCCCAAGTTGAAGAGGCGCGAGCTGCCATCGAGAAAGATAAAGCTGCAGCGCAAACTGGTCTGCAGGCGGAGAGTGGGAAGCTGGCCGCCGAAATCATCCGGATCGTTTTGCGGCCGGGAGCGGTTCCCGCAGGTGGCGGCCAATGAAACCAATGCGCACGCTGAGAAATCTACGAACCGCTGACCGCCGGCCGAAGCTCCCGCTGCTTTTTGCAGTCGTCGCATTCCTAATGTTGAGTTGCTTCGCTTTGTCGGGACAGGCCGCGACACGGCGATCGAAACTGACGGCGATGTCCTATCAGCAGTCCAGCGCGTCATCGAACGAGGTTTCGCTAAGCCAGCAACTGGTGAAAGAAACGCGTGAGGCCGCGGGCGAGGACGATGCATCCCAGTTCAAGCACTCACCAGCGGTCCGACTTATTGCGAAACTCACGGGCCTCAACTTGGAGCACGCGTACTGGGTCTGCGTGCTGCTGAACTTTGTGGTTATTGCCGCTGCCATTTCCTGGCTCTCGAAGAAAAACCTGCCGGGACTGTTCCGTAACCGCACGGCTTCGATCCAAAAGGCAATGGAAGAGGCGCGCAAAGCCAGCCAAGAAGCCAATCGGCGGCTCGCGGAAATTGAGGCACGGCTCTCCAAACTCGATGTGGAGATTGGCGGGATGCGCGCCGCAGCGGAGAAAGAAGCCGCAGCCGAAGAACAAAGAATCAAAACTGCCGCAGCCGAAGACGCCCGCAAAATCGTTGAGTCAGCAGAACAAGAAATCGCGGCGGCAGCCAAGTCAGCGCGTCGCGAACTGAAAGCGTTCGCGGCTGAACTAGCGGTATCGCTGGCGACCAAGCAGATCCGTGTCGATCCCGCTACTGATCAGGCGCTGTTGCGCGATTTTGCCCAGCAACTCTCGGCCAACGGCAGCGAGAAGCGGAAGGATGGACGATAACTCGTGGCTTCCGTGACCAACACGTACGCTCGCGCCTTCGCTGACGCTCTCTTCGACGGTCATCTTGATCCTGACAAGACTTTGCGAGAGGCTCAAGCCGTCGCCGAATTGGTCGCCGGAAGCAAGGAACTGCGGGCGGTTTGGGAAGCGCCGTCGATCACGGCAGAGCAGAAGCGCGCCGTGCTGGATGCAATTGTTGTGCGCCAGGGAATCTCACGGACCGTGCGAAATTTCGTCGCCGTACTGATCGATCATCGACGCATAAGTTTCCTCGGACCAATCGTGAAACAATTTGAACGGGAACTGAATCAGCGCATGGGATTCACCGAAGCGGAGATCACGAGCGCCCGCGACCTCAACCAGACCGACCGACAAACCCTTGAAGTCCAGATGGAAAAGCTGACCGGGAAAAAAATTCGAGCACGGTACTCGCGCGATGAGTCCATCCTCGGCGGTGCCATCGTGAAGATCGGCAGCACCATTTATGACGGCTCAGTGAAAGGACAGTTGGGAAGGATAAAAGAAGCTATTAGCTCCTAGCCGCTAGCTTCTGGCTTAGAGCCAGTGAGGTGTGGTGTAGCGGCACGGGGCGCGAAGAAAAGCTAAGAGCTAGAAGCCAGGAGCTAGAAGCTGACCCTATGGCACAAATCAAAGCAAACGAGATCACGCAGCTGATCCGGCAACAAATCGAGAACTACGAATCCAAGATTGCCGTGGACGAAGTCGGCACGATCGTAACCTTAGGTGACGGCATTGCCCGCGTCTACGGTCTCGACAAGGTCATGGCCGGGGAATTGCTTGCCTTCCCCCACGACGTTGCCGGCATTGCCATGAACCTGGAAGAGGATCAGGTCGGCGTCGTGATTCTTGGCGATTACACCGAGATCAAGGAAGGCGACGAGGTCAAGCGTACAGGACGCATCATGAGCGTACCGGTCGGCGACGCCTTGATTGGCCGCGTCGTGAATTCGCTGGGGCAGCCCATCGATGATAAAGGGCCAATCGCCACTGACAAATTCATCGCCTTGGAACGGCTGGCGCCAGGAGTCATTGACCGTCAACCGGTGCGCGAGCCCATGGCCACTGGGTTGAAAGCCATCGACAGCATGATTCCGATTGGCCGAGGCCAGCGCGAGTTGATCATTGGCGACCGTCAAACCGGCAAGACGGCCGTCGCCCTCGATACCATCATCAACAACAAAGGCAACAATCTCATTTGCATTTACAACGCCATCGGACAGAAGCGGTCTTCGATCGCCCAGGTGGTGAAAATCCTGACCGACTACGGCGCAATGGATTACACCATCGTCGTGGCGGCGTCGGCTTCCGAACCCGCACCCATGCAATACATCTCCCCTTACGCGGCCTGTGCAATGGGCGAATATTTTCGCGATAACGGCAAGCACGCCCTGGTTATTTATGACGACCTGTCAAAGCATGCCGCGTCGTATCGCGAAATCTCTTTGTTGTTGCGGCGTCCGCCGGGCCGCGAAGCTTACCCCGGAGACGTTTTCTATCTGCACTCGCGCTTGCTGGAGCGCGCGGCGAAAGTAAGTGACAAGAAAGGCGGAGGGTCACTTACGGCGTTGCCAATTATTGAAACTCAGGCGGGCGACGTTTCTGCGTACATCCCGACCAATGTCATCTCAATCACCGATGGGCAAATCTTTCTGGAGACTGACTTGTTCAATAGCGGCGTGCGGCCAGCCGTTAACGTGGGTATTTCGGTAAGCCGCGTAGGCGGCAGTGCTCAGATTAAAGCGATGCGGCAGGTCGCTGGGAGTATGAAGCTCGATCTCGCGCAGTATCGCGAACTCGCCGCCTTTGCGCAGTTCGGCAGCGACCTCGACAAAGCCACGCAGAATCAGCTCAATCGCGGACAGCGCCTGGTTGAAGTCCTCAAGCAAAAGCAGTTCTCGCCGTTGCCGTTCTCCAAACAGATTCTGATCATCTTTGCGGGCACAAACGGGTTTCTCGACGACCTCCCGGTAGATCAGGTACGGGATTTCGAAGCTGAGCTCTACAAGTATGTAGACGCAACCAATCCCGGCCTGCTGCGCACGATCATGGAGAAAAAGGTTCTCGACGACAACTTGAAAGCCGAGATGACCAAGACGATCAAGGAATGCAAAGAAACTTTCGTAACGGAAAGACAAGCAGTAACAAAGTAAGCTTCTGGCTGCTAGCTTCTAGCTAGAAGCTAGCAGCCAGAAGCGAAGTGCCGACGACGCACTACCAACACTGGTGCAATGGCAAACATTCTCGATATTCGGCGCCGGATCCGCAGTGTGACCAACACGCGGCAGATCACCAAGGCCATGAAAATGGTTTCAGCGGCCAAGCTGCGTCGCGCCCAGGAACGCGCTTTAGCAGCGCGTCCCTATGCACAAATGTTGACCAACGTTTTGAAGTCGCTGGTGTCGCGGGCCGAAATCTACGATCCGGATACGGGTGAGCCAAAGCATCCACTGCTGGCAGAGCGCCCCGAGAAGAACGTGCTGCTGATCGTGGTCACCGGGGACAAAGGTCTAGCCGGCGCTTTCAACACCAACATTCTGAAAGCGGCGTCACGCTTCCTGCAATCGAAATCGGGTAAGAACATCGAAATCGAAGCGATCGGGCGCAAGGGCCGCGACTTCCTGCGCCGCCGATACGCGGTCGCTCCGCCGAGAACAGTCGATTCTCAGGAATCGCCGCGGATAACGCTGGTGGGCGAGCATGTTGGAGTGTTGGGCAAGGTTCAATACGACATGGCCTCTGAGCTGGCTCGGCGAGCGATTGATCGCTATTGCAAAGGTGAGATCGATTCGGTCTACATCCTCTTCAATGAATTCAAGTCAGTCATTTCGCAGCGGCTGGTCGTGGAGGAAGTGTTGCCGATCGAACAGATCGGCGAAGTCAGCATCGCCCAGGCCGAAGAGATGACTCAGAAAGAAAAAGAGCGAGCTCTCGAAGCAGCCAAAGGCGCGGGCGTTGGCATTCGTCCGGCGGATACGAGGGAGGCTGATGCGGCGGCTGCAAAGTTTGCTACCGCTCCGGTTGACTATATCTACGAGCAGCCCGCCGAAGCATTGTTTCAGTCGCTATTGCCGAAGTACGTAGTGATACAAGTTTTTCGTGCACTACTCGAATCGGTGGCAGCGGAACACGCGGCGCGTATGACCGCTATGGACGCAGCCACAAGCAACGCAACCGATATGATTGATTCGCTGACGTTGGCTATGAACCGTGCCCGTCAGGCGAAGATTACGAAAGAAATTATCGAGATCGTAAGCGGAGCAGCGGCCGCAGGCTAGCTCGCTGTGGAAACGTAGCTTGCTACGTCTGGTTGTCGCCGCTGAAACGTAGCAAGCTACGTTTCTACAGAGGAAAGAATCGAAATATGCCAGAAAATGTTGGACATGTGATTCAAGTCGCGGGCCCGGCCGTGGACGTGCAGTTTAGCGAAGCTAGCATGCCGCCGATCTATGAGGCGCTCCGCATTGTGAGCGACGGCTTTACTGTGCCCTCGCCGGTAAACGTCATCGTCGAAGTGCAGCAACACCTGGGCGAAGGCCGCGTTCGCTGCGTCGCCATGGAAGCTACTGAGGGCATGGTGCGAGGCATGAAAGCGATTGACCAGGGCGGACCGATTTCCGTGCCGGTGGGCCGTGGCACACTCGGGCGCGTCATGAACGTGATCGGTGAACCGGTGGACCAACTCGGTCCCATCGCCCACACGCAGACCATGCCAATCCATCGTCCGGCGCCGCTATTCGACGAACAAGCGACGACCGCCGAGATGTTCGAGACCGGCGTCAAGGTCATCGACCTCATTCAGCCATTCTTGAAAGGCGGCAAGATCGGTTTGTTCGGTGGTGCGGGTGTGGGCAAAACCGTCGTCATTATGGAGTTGATCAATAACGTCGCCAAGCAGCACGGCGGATTCTCCGTGTTCGCCGGAGTCGGCGAGCGTACCCGCGAAGGCAACGATCTGTGGCTCGAAATGACCGAGTCGGGCGTGATCAAGCCGGGAGATCCCGAGCATTCGAAAGCAGCCCTCATCTACGGACAGATGACGGAGCCGCCCGGAGCCCGTTTGCGTGTAGCTCTGACCGGACTCACCGTCGCCGAATACTTCCGCGACGTCGAAGGCGCTGACACGCTGCTGTTCATCGACAACATCTTCCGCTTCACGCAAGCAGGCTCCGAAGTGTCAGCCCTCCTGGGCCGCATGCCCAGTGCCGTGGGCTACCAGCCTAATCTTGCGACTGAGATGGGCGAACTGCAGGAACGAATTACTTCAACGAAGAAGGGATCGGTTACCTCGGTGCAGGCGATTTACGTTCCTGCTGACGACTTGACCGATCCGGCGCCAGCGACCACGTTTGCTCACTTGGACGCGACCACGGTACTTTCGCGCGCGTTGACGGAGATTGGAATTTATCCCGCCGTCGATCCATTGGCTTCGACCTCTCGCATTCTCGATCCTCGGATCGTGGGCCAGGAACATTACGACGTGGCGCAGGCGGTGAAGAAGACGTTGCAGAGTTACAAAGATCTACAAGACATCATCGCAATTCTGGGTATCGACGAACTGAGCGAAGATCAGAAGCTGACGGTGGCGCGAGCCCGTAAGATTCAACGATTCCTCTCGCAGCCGTTCCACGTAGCCGAACAGTTTACAGGCGCGCCCGGCCGCTACGTCAAAGTCGCAGACACGGTGAAGGGCTTCAAGGAAATCAACGAAGGCAAGTACGATGACATTCCAGAACAGGCGTTTTATATGAAGGGCCAGATTAGCGAAGTGCTGGAAGCGGCGGAGAAATTGAAGGCAGTAGCGTAAGAACAGGCTTTAGGCGCTACGCATATCCTGGAGCCTAAAGCCCGAAGCCCTGATTTTATGTCCGACACTTTCCAACTCGAGATTGTCACTCCGGAGAAGACGGTTGTCCACGATGTGGCGGAGGAGATGCAGATTCCCGGTAAAGACGGGTATCTGGGCATTCTGCCGGGACACGCCCCGCTGATCACCGAGCTCGCCGTCGGCGAGATCACTTATCGCAAAGACAATTACACTCACCGCCTGTCGGTAGCTTGGGGATTCGCGGAGGTGCTGGCGGATAAGGTAACAATTCTGGCTGAGACCGCGGAGCGCGCCGAAGAGATTGATGCGAGACGCGCCCGGGAAGCCAAAAAACGTGCGGAATCACACCTCCCCACCTGTAACACTGAAGAAGATTTCAAGCGAACCGCCGGCGATCTGAAGCGCGCCGAGACCAGGCTGGAAGTGGCGGAAAAGAAGCAGGCATGACCGAATGACAGTTCGGTCTTAATCGAATCAAGGCATCGTGTGGCACTCCTGTGCCAGAGCACGGCACGGGTGGGCCATTACGAAGGGAGCCTGTTCAGAGATAAGTTCATTCCTAACGGACGGCGAGGGCTGCGGTGACAAGGTTCTTCACGGAACGCTGGTCTTTGTTCTCGTCGTCCGACTCAGGAATTGCGATGACCCAAACCGTGGTGCGCTGTCCCTATTGCGTTCTTGGCCTCCAGTTCAGGCCCATGGTGCCCCATGTGGATGGACGGTTTGTTTGCGATATGTGTGGCCATGCTTCCGCTTCGGGCAGTACGACTTTCAAATGTTCTTGCCGTCGATGCGGAGAGTTGCAATCGTCGCGCACCCACAGGGACATCAGTCCCATTCTCAAAATCAAGAATATCGCCAGTTGAAGGGCGTGACATTCTATCCGTTCGCCCTTGCCACCAGCAAAATCGCAAAGCAATAGAAGACAAACATAAGGCCCAGATAAAACTTGGCGCGACTTCCGGCGCCTGCGAACTCCTTCCACGCCAACACTCCCCATAACGCAGCCACCATCGGTGCGGACTGGCCAATCGCGTAGGAAATCGCCACGCCGGTGAAGTTCGCGGCCACAAGATTGAAGACCATCCCTGTGCCCCAAATCACACCGCCGAGCAATCCTAGCAGGTGTCCAGAAACCGGGCCACGAAAGAATCCGCTGAAATTCACCGGCTCACCGACCAGCGGCTTCCGCATGAAATAAACATTCCAAATGCAACAAGAAAGCAGCGCGCCAAGAGTTAGAAACACGGCAACGCTGTACGGCCCAAGAGTATTGCCCTGGGTCATCGCATGGGCTACGAATGGCGCCCACAGGCCCATCAAGACTCCAGAAACGATGCAGACGATAATGCTTTTTTTCGACGTGGAGCGCCCCGCGCTAGCCAAACTCCCGTAGGCTTTGCCGTCCATGATTACAGCAATGACGGCGCAACCGACTCCGGCGGCGAGCAGAACGCCGTTGCCCCTCGGTTGCAGGATATAGCTCAGAACTACACCGACTACGAGAGCAATCCCAATGGCCACCGGAAACGCAATGGCCAGGCCAGCCATATCAATCGCGGCGACCAGCAAGAGATTGGCCAGATTGAAAATCGCTCCTCCCACCATTGTGAAAACGATATTCGAAGCGTCAGCGGAGTGAACATTATTGAGGAAACTGTTGGCGTCATTCGTCGTGCTTCCCATGGTGAAGGCGAGAACCAGGGAGATGAGGAAAATGCCGACGGCATAGTCCCAATAGAACAACTCGAAACGGTAATTCTTGACGCCCTTGTACGTGTTGGCCCACGAACCCCAGCAGATGGCGCTGGTAATCATCATGATGAGCGCAATGCCCAGATTGTGCGGCGTAAACATTTATTTGCGGAAAAGATCAGCGAAGCCTAGCGTCGAGAATTGTGGGTGTCAAGGCCAAAGTGCGTACCTGAGAACTCGGATTATGGCCCATCGATGGCGGAACAAAGCGAATCGGGACGCTTCCTTTTTCTGAGTTCTGCCGTACAATTGCCTCGCAACGGTCAGCGGCCGGGCCTTCAGGCTCCGGCCGATAAACGCAAGAATCGCGGTTTTGGCGGAGAACATCTAAATGTCGGTGGAGAATAGCAAGGGTTCTGCGATCGCCGACAACGCCGCTTCTGCTGACGGCGTCCTACGAGATTCCAGCGCTCCCTTGGCGTCGTTGAATGGACACCCCCTTCTGTCCAATAGAGGTATTCCACTCAATCCTGATTGGGTGAAGGAGGCCCGCGTTAACACGAGCGCGGTGGAACGCCGGGCACAGACTCATGTCGCGCGTCGCAGCGTAAAAAAAGAATGGCAAGCAGCGTGGCTGTTGCGTGCAATTACCTGCATGGATCTCACAACTCTCTCGGGAGACGACACAGACGAGCGGGTCCGCCGCTTGTGCGCCAAGGGCCGGCAACCAATTCAGCACGAACTGGTGAAGCGTCTTGGAATCGAAGATCTCGGTATTCAGGTGGCCGCGATTTGCGTGTATCACCGGTTTGTGGAAACAGCTCGAAGAGCGCTCGAGGGCAGCAGCGTGCGAGTGGCAGCGGTTGCCACCGGATTTCCTGCGGGACTGTCGCCATTGTCTGAGCGCATCGCCGAAATTCGTCGCTCGCTCGAGGCTGGGGCGCAAGAGATCGACGTCGTCATCACCCGCGCGCACGTTTTCGGAGGCAGATGGCAAGAACTTTACGATGAGATCGCCGCCTTCAAACAGGCATGCGGTCCCGCGCATATGAAAGTCATCCTGGCAACGGGGGATCTGCTTACTTTCCGCAACGTGGCCCGCTCCAGCTTCGTGGCGATGATGGCGGGGGCGGACTTCATCAAGACTTCAACTGGTAAAGAACCAACCAATGCCACCCTACCGGTTGGCTTTGTGATGACCCGCGCTATCCGTGAATATGCGCAGGAGACCGGCATGGCCGTTGGGTTCAAGGCCGCGGGCGGAATTCGCGCCGCCAAGCAATCCACGGATTGGCTTGCGCTGATGAAAGAGGAACTGGGCCTTCCCTGGATGAAAGCGGACCTGTTCCGCCTCGGAGCCAGCGGGCTGTTAAATGATATTGAGCGGCAACTCGAGCATCACGCGACCGGGCGCTACTCGGCGGATTACCGCCATCCCATTGCATAGTTTGCTGGTTGGGACGCACGAGCGTGGACGGACGCGCCCACATTTATGAGCATCGCTGAAAAATTCGTTGCCATGGAATACGGTCCGGCGCCGGAAGACGCGAAAGAGGCGCTGACCTGGCTCGACCATCACGGGCGCCGCTTTGGCCACTTCATTAATGGACAGTGGTTGCCGCCTGCTAAAGGAAAATATTTCGACACCGCTGATCCTTCCACCGGCGAAAAGCTTGCCAGCGTGGCGCAAGGCTCGGCCGCTGATATCGACGCTGCCGTCAGAGCCGCGCGCGCCGCCCTTCCCCAGTGGCAATCTGTTACACCACACATGCGGGCTCGCTATTTGTATGCTCTGGCGAGGCAGGTACAAAAGCACTCTCGCCGTCTGGCTGTGCTCGAAACCATGGACAACGGAAAACCGATTCGCGAAAGCCGCGATCTCGATATTCCGCTGGTCGCGCGCCATTTTTACTACCACGCTGGCTGGGCGCAACTTCTACCACAGGAGTTTCCTGACTACACGGCATGTGGAGTCGTGGGACAAATTATTCCCTGGAATTTCCCACTGCTTATGGTGGCCTGGAAGATCGCGCCCGCTTTGGCGACGGGAAACACGGTCGTGTTGAAGCCTGCCGAGTTTACGCCGCTGACGGCCCTTGCATTTGCCGAAATCTGCCAAGAGATTGGACTGCCCGCGGGCGTGGTAAACATTGTGACTGGCGACGGTTCTACTGGCGAAGCGCTTGTGAAACATCCCGATGTGGACAAGATCGCATTCACCGGGTCGACGGAAGTGGGCCGCACGATTCGCAGCGCGACTGCGCAAAGTCACAAGCGGCTTTCGCTCGAACTGGGCGGCAAATCTCCTTTCATCGTTTTTGAAGATGCCGATCTGGACAGCGCCGTCGAAGGCCTCGTCGATGGAATCTGGCTCAATCAGGGACAGGTGTGCTGTGCCGGATCGCGCCTGCTTATGCAGGAGAGCATTGCGGAGCCGCTGATCGCAAAAATCCGCGACCGTATGAGCACGCTCCGCGTTGGACCGCCACTCGACAAAGCAATCGATATCGGCGCGATTGTCGCCCGTGTTCAGCTTGATCGAATACAGCGGCTGGTCGATCAGGGCATATCCGAGGGTGCGACCTGCTGGCAACCGCAAATGGAAATGCCGTCGCGCGGGCTCTACTTCCCTCCGACTTTGCTCAGCAACGTTCATCCCACGTCAATCGTTGCACAGCAAGAGATTTTCGGCCCAGTGTTGGCGGCCATGACTTTTCGCACTCCGATTGAAGCGGTCGAGCTTGCCAATAACACTGTGTACGGTCTCGCGGCCTGCGTGTGGAGCGAGAGCATCAATGTTGCACTTCATGTTTCATCGCAGCTCAGAGCCGGAGTGGTGTGGGTGAATTGTACGAATCTTTTTGACCCTTCCTGCGGCTTCGGGGGCTACCGCGAAAGCGGATACGGCCGCGAGGGCGGCAAAGAAGGCTTGCTGGAATATCTGGAACCGACGTGGTTCAAGAACGCGCCTGCCTTGCCTGCAGCGAAATCGGCTCCGGCCGGGGCACCGGACGGCGCAAGCGAACCGGCAACTTCCGCTGTCGACATCGACCGAACCGTGAAGCTCTATATCGGAGGCAAACAGACGAGGCCAGATTCCGGCTACAGCATGGAAGTCCGGGGCAAGAATGGCCAACTGCTCGGAGAGGTCGGGCTGGGCAATCGCAAAGACATTCGCAACGCAGTCGAAGCCGCGCGCAAAGCCGCAGGGTGGGCGAAGAGCACGGCGCACAACCGCGCTCAGGTTCTTTACTACATGGCCGAGAACCTTTCGCAACGGCGCGACGAGATGGCTCACCGGCTCGCCGCTGCTGTGGGAGAGGCGCAGGCCGCGGCGGAAGTGAACGTGGGCATTGAGCGTATCTTCTCTTATGCGGCGTGGGCAGATAAATTCGATGGCGCTGTGCACAATCCGCCGTTGCGCAGTATCGCGATCGCGATGAACGAGCCCATTGGAACTGTGGGCATCATCTGCCCGCGGGAAGCGCCCTTGCTGGGCTTTCTGTCGCTGGTCATGCCTGTGATCGCCATGGGGAATACGGCCATCGTTGTTCCTTCGGAAACGTATCCGCTTATCACGGGAGACCTGTACCAACTCTTCGATACCAGCGATTTGCCTGGCGGTGTCGTGGACATCGTTACGGGATATTCGTCGCAACTTCTTAGGACTCTTGCCGAGCACGACGATGTCGATGCCATTTGGTGCTTCGGAGATGAAGCCAGCGCGTCCGCGGCAAAATCATTCTCCATAGGAAATTTGAAGCAGGTCTTTACCAACGAAGGTCGCGCTATCGACTGGTTCGACGTGAAGCAAAGCGAAGGGCGATGGTTTCTGCAGCATGCCACCCAGGTAAAGAACATCTGGGTTCCCTACGGCGAGTGAGGATCTGAAACTCATTGACAACGATCGGAAGCGCTCACTAGACTCGCAGGTCTCATGGCGAAACGGCCTCGCATCGCGGTGATTGGCAGTGCGAATATTGACTTGACTACTTTTTCCGACCGCTTCCCGAAGGCCGGTGAAACAATTTTTGGTCAGAAGTTTGATCTGGGGTTTGGCGGCAAGGGAGCGAATCAGGCTGTCGCTGCGCGGCTCTGCGGGGCTGACGTTTTCATGGTCGCTCGCGTGGGCAGCGATTTATTCGGTCCGGCGACGATTGAGAACTTCAAAAAGCTGGGCATCGATACCACTCATGTGAGGCGAATCGAAGGAGTCTCCAGCGGCGTCGCGCCGATTTTCGTTGAGCCGGACGGGCAGAATCGCATCTTCGTAGTGAAGGGCGCGAATGATCTGTTAAAGCCCGCGGACGTGGACGCCGCGTCCGACGTACTCAAGACCGTCGATTGCATGGTGCTGCAGTTTGAAATTCCGCTCGAAACTGTTTACTACAGCGTCGCTTTTGCGCGCAAGAACGGCATTCGCTGCATCGTCAACCCGGCTCCCGCGCAACCCGTCGATCTGGGCGCTCTCGCCGGACTTGATTATTTCGTTCCCAACGAAAGTGAAGCCGAGACAATCGCCGGAATGCCGGTAGGCACTGTTGACGATGCGAAGAAATGCGCAGAGAAGCTGCTTGCTGGTGGTATCAAGCGGGTAATCCTTACGCTGGGAGCGAACGGCTGTCTATTGGCCGGCCACGAAGGCATGGAGCATGTTCCTGCGTTCAGCGTGAAAAGTATCGACAGCACGGGCGCGGGCGACGCATTTATCGGCAGCTTTGCCGTGTTCCTCGGGGAAGGCCTGCCGGAGCATAAAGCAGTCCGCCGCGCGAATCTTTATGCCGGACTCTCGACCACTGGCGTAGGCACGCAAAAATCATTTTACGATCGCGCACACTACGACGCGGAGTGGACGGCGCGTGACAAAAGCCAACGCCGGCCTTGAGATTGACGGATTCAAATTTTGCATCGCTGGAACGCGACGGAGTTTGCAGCGGCATAGCGGTTGACAACTGCTCAGACTGGATGTCGGGCATGAGCTGGCATTGCAAACACGATTGACACATTCCGTCACTGAACTTATAAATTCGAAGAAGAGTAGACCTCAACCAAGCGCAGCGCGAAAAAATCTTGACTTTGCTTCGCTCCTACAGTTAGATGGTCGCGTTGTCACCCGGGACCTCCAAACACTTTACTAGGCGAAATGTGCGGACTCCGTTCGCGTCTCGACGGATACCGCGAGGGAGAGTTCGATGCTGACGAGCAAGCCCCTGCTGGTTGCGTTCTGTTCACTTGCGCTTTTTATCTGTCCACTTTTGTATGGCCAAGCCAATGGAAGTTTTTCGGGCACGGTTACGGATAAAACCGGGTCGGTAATCTCGGGAGCAACAGTAAGAGCGACGCTGCAGGCCACGGGCGCAACCCGCGAGTCGAAGACGGACGATTCAGGCCACTACCTCATGCCTTTGCTGCCCATCGGGGATTATACGATTCGGGCAGAATTCCAGGGTTTCCAGCCCGCGGAACAGAAGGATGTTCGGTTGCAAGTGGACGAGCATCGCGAATTGGACTTTACGCTGGCTCCTGCGTCAGTAACCGAGAAAGTTGAAGTAAGCGCGACGGAAGTCGCGGTAGAAACCGCCAACCCTACGCTCGGACAAGTTATCACCTCTGAGCAAGTCGCCCAGCTTCCCTTGAACGGGCGCAACTTCGTCCAACTGGCAACGCTGACCCCAGGTACGACGGCAGAAACCAATCCAAACAGTTTCTTCAATGGGGCGGCAAGCAGCGAAGCCTCGACACGCGGGTCTTTTTCGCTTTCCGTCGGTGGATCGCGCGCCCAGAGCACCGATTGGATGCTCGACGGCAACGACAATAATCAGCTTGACGAAGGTGGCATCGCTATTTTTCCCAACCTCGACGCAGTCCAGGAGTTTAAGGTTCTAACCTACAACTACTCGGCGGAATATGGAGAACGTGCAGGTCCAACAGTTCTGGTCACAACCAAGTCGGGATCGAACCAGTTTCACGGAAGTCTGTTTGAGTATTTTCGGAACACCGACCTGGATGCCCGCAACTATTTCGCTCCGACCAGAAACAAGTTTAATCTGAATCAATTTGGCGGTTCTTTGGGCGGTCCAATCCAAAAGGACAAGACATTTTTCTTTATCGATTATCAGGCCAAGATGCAGCGTCTCGGCGTGCCGTTTAACGGCTTGGTTCCGACCACTGCCATGATGACGCCCGACGCAACCGGCGACTACAACTTCAACCTGGATCCGTTCGGCAATCCACGCGGATCGGCCTCTTTTCCCATCCTCAACAATCCTTACGCAACCGGGGCAGACACTCACTTCCAGTGCGTGCCTGGTACAACGACGCCTGAGCCCGTTGCTGCGAACGGGAGCCAGCCGCTCGGTGCGGACTGCAGCGTAATTCCGGCGGCCATGATCAATCCCCTTGCCGCGAAAGTTATTCAGCTCTACCCAACCCCGAACGCAGCGAACGCGGCCTTAGGTTATAACTACGTGAACCAGCCGGTCAGAAAGCTCAACGAGGGGACGGGCGATATCCGGGTCGATCACAACTTTTCCAGCAACGATTCGATCTTTGCCCGCTTCAGCTATGACCAGGCAACGAACTTTGTGCCGGGAGGCTCGCCGACTTGGGCCGAAGTCAACGCTTTTGGCAGCAATCAGTACATCGACAACCACGGGCGCAATGTTGCCTTGTCCGAGACGCACGTTTTTTCTCCCCGCACCATCAATCAGGCCAGCTTTGGGTTCAGCAGGATTTTCAACCACATTCTTTCTTTCGGCACCGGCACCTGCGAAGCCGCAGCCATCGGCATTCCTGGAGCTGATCTAGGAAGCCATTGCGATGGTTTGACCGGTTACCCCGCCAGTCTGAACCAGTCAGACAAGGATTGCATCAGTTGCGGTATGACTTCGTTTCAGATGACCAGTTACATGTCGCTCGGAGATCGTGGATACGCGCCCTACCAGGGAGGGACCAACGTCTATTCGGTCGCTGACACGCTTGACTTGATTCGGGGCAAACACGACATTAAGTTCGGAGCGACCTTTCGCGTCGAACAGATGAATATAAGAAATAACGCATTCCAAGACGGTTTTATTTCGCAGAACGGCGCAGCGACTGGCGACAATATGGCCGATCTCCTGCTTGGAAGTCTGGGGACATTTGCCGCTCACGATCAGACCTTCCTCGGAGGCACGGTTGGCCGGCACTGGAAACTCTTCCGTCCGTTCGTTCAGGATGATTGGCGCGTAACCAATAATCTGACCGTAAATCTCGGACTTGCCTGGGCTCTGGCAACGCCCGAAACCGAAGTTGAAAACCGCCAAGCAAACTTTGATGTTCAGACCCTCAAGTGGTACGTCCCTTCGGGCAGTCCGGGCTTGAGCGGCTGCGCCAGCTGCGTCGCTTCGGATAGCCGCGTCGGTATCCAGTTTCAGAAAACTGCTTTAGAACCGCGAATCGGGCTGGCTTGGAAGCCCATGGGCAGCGACAAAACGGCGATCCGTGCCGGATATGCCATTTTCCACGATTCCGCTTGGAATCAGGGCGGCCAAGGCCTGTGGCAGAATCCGCCCTTCTACGCTGAAGTGGATCCCTTCCCGACCGGAGTTTGCCCCACATTCGGCGGCACCGGCTGCGGGCTCTCGAACGGTTTTCTTCTCCCGGCCGGCACGCCCTCAACCACGCCCGTCCCGGGTGGTGCCGTTTATAACGCGCCTGTAAATCCCGGCAATTACACCGGCACCATCCAATCCATGAACCGTAATTTCGTACAGGGTATGGTTCAGCAGTACAACTTGAACGTTGAGCACCAGTTGCCGGGGAATGTTGTGCTGACGACGGGGTACGCAGGCTCGCGCAGTACTCACATCCTGGTCAGCCAGGTTAACGAAAACATAAGCTCGCCCGCCGCATGCGGCGCCGTCCCGGGATACACTCTCGGCTGCGGCTTCCCGACCTTCCCTTATGCATTTCCATTCCAGTCCGTCGACAGCAATAACAGCATCGGAAATGCCCGTTACGATTCTCTTCAGATCAAAGGTGAGACCAAGAGCGCGCAGCACGGCCTCTATGCACTGCTCGGGTACACGTGGTCCCGCACTTTCGATTCCGGTATGCCTGACGGTCTGGGAAGCAATCCCGGTGCGCTGTACTGGCCGCTCCCGGGAGCTCAGAAGCTGGATTGGGGATTGTCGCAACTAAATCTCAACGACGTTTTCACCGCCAGCGTGCTCTACGAGTTGCCCTTTGGCAAGGGCAAACACTTTGGTAGCAACTGGAACGGAGCTACCAATGCGGTGTTGGGAAATTGGGAGGTGAATGTCATCGAAAGGGCCGAGTCCGGCTTCCCGCTGTTCGTGGTCGATAGCGCCGACGAATCTGGTGTCTTCTTCTTCTACAACGGGTTAGTTTTGCAACGCCCGAACGAAGTCGGTAATCCCAACCAGGCGGGGCCAGTTGCAGCCAACCCGACTTGCGCTGCGCCAGCTCAGATTCACACGCTTGCCAATTGGTTTAATCCTTGTGCATTCGAAAAAGCACCCGCTGGCGAACTTGGGGATGCTCCCCGCGCACCCGTCTACGGACCTCGGTTTGTGAACACTGATTTTTCGCTGATTAAACATTTCCCGCTGCCCTGGGAGAGCATGGGACTGGATTTCCGAGCGGAGTTCTTCAATCTCTTCAACCACCCTCATTTCTTCTTGCCTGGCATCGCCGGTACTGGACAGCAAGACATCAATACGGCCGGCAGTTTCGGGGTGGTCAGTCAGACGATTAATCAGACGGTAAATGATGCCCGTTCGATCCAGTTTGCGCTTAAGCTGAGGTTCTAGGGTGGGCCATGTCGCGTGAACTTGCGCAGACTGAGCGAAGTCTGCCATGCAATTTTGGCAATTTATAGGCTCAGATCTTTCAGAGACGGGCCTTGCCGCGTCTTCCAGTCAGCAAGAAGTCCCAGCTTTCTATTGTGGTTGTGTGGCGGGGGTTCCATCCCGCAAGGTATATACGAACTGCTGGATCTCCCGCCGCTCGCTGTCGACTTCCTCGGCGGTTTTCTTTGATGACTGCTCGTAGAGCTGTAGCTCGGTTTGCGCCTTTACCTTTTCTCCCGCACGGCTGTAGGCTTGCGCGAGCCGATAATGCGCCTCTTCCGACTGCGGATTGGCTTCGATCGCTTTTTGATAGGCAGAGATTGCTTTGGAAGATTCCCCCTGCTGCGAGTGGAGAATTCCCAGTTGCAGGTAGGCGGCAGCGAGGTTGGAATCGAGACGCACCGCCTTCTCCAGCAAGGACTCCACTAGCCCCACGTTGTTGGCGTCCTGCGAATCCTCCCGCTTCGAAAGACTCAGCGCGTAATAGTAGTTGGCCAAAGCATTCTCCGGTTGGAGCCTAACAAATCGCCCCAGCCGCTCTACGATGCAGCCCGACTGCATAGTCTCGACAGTTTGCATTTTCCCTAGAAAGAGATATGGGTTGGGGTCGTCGGGATTTAAGTCGGATGCTTCGCAGAGACACTGGGCAGCCTGGTCGTAAGCACCACGTGCGTACCAGGCCACGCCGAGGCCGGCCAGCATTCGAGCGGAACGTGGAGACAGACGATTCCCCTGGGTGAAAACTTCGATGGCTGGCTCAAACGCGCGATGCATTAGCAGATCCGTCCCCCAATCGAAAAGATTGGCTTCGCTCGGGTCCAGCTCCGCTGCTCGCTGGTACTCGCGAACTGCTTCGAGAGGATTACCCAGTTTCTCTTGGATATTTCCAAGCAGGTGATGAAGTTCGGCTTGCTGCTGTCGGGCGGCTCGGTTTGGCGCGACCAGCAGTGTTTGAGCCTCCGTGCGAGCGCGTTCATATTCACCGGCATCAGCAAGAGCGAGCGCGAGCTCATATGCACTTTCATAGTCGCCAGATTTGAGTTGAGAAGCCCGTTCGAGATACGGAAGCGCTTCCTGAGCCTTCCCGTCGTTGACAAGCATTTTCCCGAGCCGGTAGTTCAATTCAAACTTTCCAGGTTCGTGTTCAGCCTCCGCACGAAGAGACTCTTCCGCTGCAGCGTTTGATGAAGGCGAAGCGGGCATTCGGGAGCTGCTGGATTCCGCGTTCGCCGTGGTAGAGCCCAGCGAAGCCGTTTCCTTCGCCAGCGCTTCCGTGGTCCGCAAAATGGTATCGGATCCGTGCCCGCCGGGATTCATGGCTTCGGTGACACCCGCCACCGTGAATTTAGGTTCATCGAAAAACTGCGGCTTTTCTGCTCCCGGAGTTCCCGAGCTTGTGCCCGGCGAGCTATTCTGTGGCGTAGCAGCGGTTGCCGGCTCAAGTGTTAGATCAACTCTCTTTGTTTCCTTCGGTTCAAGGACACAGGGGTCGAAGCTCGCGCCCCCATATCCCGCCATCTCCGCCCGCAGCTTATAAACGCCGTCCCGAAGCGCCGAAAAGCGGTAACTGCCTCCTGAATCCGTATGGGCAGTCAGAGTTTGCGTCCCACCCTTGGCTTCCAGATAAACGGTGGCGGCTGCAATTGGGAGGCCGCGCGAATCCATCACGGATCCCTGTAATGTGGCGGAGCCCGCTTGATCCTGCGACTGTCCGTGAGTGACTTGTCCCAGAATCAGGAGGGCAGCGAGACACGCAACGACCGCCGCAACGCAACTTACGACATGAGTTCCACCCCGTTCGGGCTGGCCTATGTTGACGCGAAATCGGGCTATCGGATAAGCACGCATCGGGAAGACGAAATGACATCGATCTTGCGCTCGCCATTCTAGATGCCGGAACTGCAATCTGCAATCGACTTATAATGGCCATCGCTAGCATGAGGTGAAGATGAAAATCCGCCAACGCTGCTTATTGACGACCGCGGTTCTATTGACGACATGCGCCATCTCGTGGGGACAAAAGCGAAAGATCATCATCGACCAAGACGCGGCTGGCCCCGCCGGAACGGATCAGCAATCGATACTGTTGCTGATTCAGTCTCCGCAGACCGAAGTGTTGGGCATTACGGTGGTGACGGGCGATCAGTGGCTCAAGGCCGAACTTGCGCACACCTTGCGCATGCTCGAACTCATCGGAAGAACCGACATTCCAGTGGTGCCGGGAGCGGAGTACCCGCTGGTGCGGCGAAAAGAAGAGACGGAACTTTGGGAGCAACAATACGGATCGGTAGCCTGGCTGGGGGCCTGGACGCCGCGGTTCTATCACCCGCCCGACGACTTGGGAGACATGCCGGAAGGCAAGCCGAGCACCAAGCCGGCCGACGAAGATGCAGCTCACTTCTTGATCCGCATGGTCCACAGGTTTCCCCACGAAATTACGATCTACGAAGGCGGGCCAATGACGAACCTCGCCTTGGCCATCTCCATCGACCCCGAATTTGCAGGGATGGCGAAGGAACTGGTGTTCATGGGCGCAAGCCTGAATCCGCAGACCACCGATCCCGAGTTCGTCGATACTCCGCGGCGTGAATTCAACCTCTGGTTTGATCCGGAAGCGGCGCACATTGTGCTGCATGCCCCGTGGAAGAAAATCGTCTGTACGCCCGTAGATATTTCGGTAAAGACGAGACTGACTTCCGAGCTGATCGACCGGGTTAAGGCGGGCAATTCTCCGGCCGCCCGCTACATCGGCCAATACACCCACTTGCACGGGGAGTACAACTATTTGTGGGATGAGCTGGCTGCCGCCGCGTGGCTGGATCCCGGCCTGATCACAAAAAAAGAAATGCGCTTTATGGATGTCAACCTGGACAAGGGTTACAGCTACGGGGACACGTTGACATGGACGGAGTGGGACAAGCCGAAGATCGAGATCCCGCCGGTCGAAGTGCAGGGTGACCTGGATACCGAGAAGTTCTACAAGATGTTCGTGAACCTGCTGACGGCTCCGACCCCACTGAAGCAGTAGGGTGCGGGAGGCTGATTCGGAGACCAGCATAAAGGGTGGACAACCCTTATCGCCCTATTTCCAGCTCAGAATCCTGGCGGACGCTCGCCCGCCACCCCAAAGCTGCGCTCCAGCGCGAGCCCCGCACTCGCCAGCGTACCTTCGTCAAAGAGCCGCCCAATCAGCGTAATGCCGTGAGGCACTCGCCGAGGTGGAGAAAACGACGGGAGCGGCATGCTCGGGTCCGGCGCCCAGTCGCTGCGTGCCCGCGATACCTCAACAAAACCCGCGCGAAGTGTGAGCGATGGATGCCCGGTAAAGTTGGTAATGGTGAGCATTTCGTCGCGTAGGGATGGTACCAGAAGCAGATCGACTTGCGAGAAGATGCGAGCCATCTCCTCGGCCACTTTGCGGCGAAGCCGGTCAGCCTGGACATAATCAACGGCGGAAAGGAATCGCGCTTCACGGAAAATGTTGGGCCATGCGTCCGGCGTCTGGACTCTGAGCTGATTCATCCCGCCGTTGAGCCCGAGTTCCTCAAACGCAGCTGCACCTTCCGCGAACAGAATCAGATTGAGCGAGCCGTACGGCCAATCCGGAATGGCAACCTCAACTGGAACCATGCCGACTTTCCTAACCACATCAAGAGCGGCTCGGTCCACGCTGGTCGCGGGACGCTCGTTCATCCACGCTGGAAAATATCCCACGCGCAATCCTTGAACGCTTGCACCCGCGTCGAAATCCAGTTTGCTCGGCACGCTGTCAACATCACCAGCGTCCGGCCCTGAGATGGCCTGCAACACCAGCATCGCGTCCTCAACGCTGCGCGTCATAGGACCAAGCTTGTCGAGCGACCAGCACAAAGTCATCGCGCCCGTGCGCGGTACCCGCCCGTACGTGGGCCGTAGCCCTGTAATCCCGCAGCGCATGGATGGGCTCACAATGCTGCCGCCGGTTTCGCTCCCGATCGCGAAGCCGACCAATCCGGCAGCCGTGGCTGCGCCCGGTCCTGCGCTCGATCCCGATGCTCCTTCTTCCGGCAGCCATGGATTCATGGTTTGCCCACCGAACCAAATATCGTTTAGCGCCAGCGCACCCAAGCTCAGCTTAGCCACCAGCACGGCGCCCGCGTTGTGTAGACGCTTCACTACTGCGCCGTCTTCTTTGGGCACGCGGTTTCGGAAGGGCTCAGCGCCGTATGTAGTAGGAATTCCAGAGGTGTCGAGGAGATCTTTAGTTCCCCACGGGATACCGTGCAGTGGCCCGCGATACTTGCCCGCAGCGATTTCTTCGTCCGCCTGCCTGGCTTGGGCAAGCGCCAACTCGGGCGTGAGCGTGATCACGCACCGCAGCTTGGAATCGAACTGGCGCAATCGCGCGAGATAGAGATTCGTCAGCCGCTGCGAACTCAGTTGTCGAGTCTCGATCCAACGGGAAAGCTGAGTGACCGGAGCGAAGGCGATGTCTTCATCATTCGTGGGCAATGGACCGGGATCAACCTTGCTGCGGACAAAGCGGTCGTGCTGCGGGAGAATCTTCTGTCCGGGCAACATCGGGTCCCAGCGCGAAGCCGGTGCGAGCGTCGACTCGAGCGCCAAATTGCGAGGACCTGTGCGGCGCTCATACAGGCCTGCCATCGTCTTCCGCCAGCTAGCGGCCGCCATCGCTCGCTCGGCATCGCTGAGTGACACTTGCACTAGCTTCTCGGCTTCGGCAAACGTGGAGACCGTGACTTCGGGTCCAACTGCAGGCCCAGTGCCGAACGCGGATGGCGAACCTGGCGGCAAATCGGCGGACACCTGTGCCTTACTGAGAGACGCAGCGGCTGCGCCCAGTAAAGTGAGAGAAGTAGCCGCCAAGAATTGCCTACGCGATTTCGACATGTATCCTC
This sequence comes from Terriglobales bacterium, assembly GCA_035601995.1. Lineage (GTDB taxonomy): Bacteria > Acidobacteriota > Terriglobia > Terriglobales > Acidobacteriaceae > JABDBE01. The sequence continues at coordinate 206,563 of DATNNE010000016.1, read as the reverse complement.
CGCATCGCATTGTAACCCGTGCGCAGCAAGGCCTTCTCGGCGGTGGCTCCTCCTCATGGCTCGGCCTCGATGTCTGCCCTATTGAGGCAGTTGCTCAAGCATCTTCTGCGCCGAAGCGTGATTGGGGTGCTGTCTGAGAAGTTCAAGGAGAACGGCGCGCGCCTTGTCGGGCGCGGCCTCGATCGTATAGACCCGGGCGAGATTCAAATAGGACTGATCGAACGTAGGCGCAACCCGGATACATTCTTCAAAAGTTGCAACCGCTTCATCCCTGCGCCGCGTGCGCAGGTAAAGCACACCGAGATTATTCAAAGCCTCGGGATACACCGGACGAAACTTCAATGCTCTCTGCAGATACTCGTGGGCACGATCGCTGTCGTCCATCTGCGCAAAGACCATCCCCAGGCTGTAATTCGCCTCTGGGTCTTGAGGTCCAACCGCAACCGCGCGCTCCAGCACCTTGCGAGCTTCATCCCACTGCTTCTGCTGGCGGTAAGCGTTTCCAAGATTATCGAGGGCAATTAAGTGATCGGGACTCAGGCGGAGAGCCTCTTGAAAATACAGAATCGCTTCCGCGGTACGGCCTTCGCGCGTGGCCAGAAGGCCGAGATTGTTCCAGGCATTCGGCAAAGTGTCAGGATAGCTCGCGCGAAGTTTGATCGCGCGCTCAAAGCTCTCCCGCGCTTCGCTACTTTTCTCTTGCTTTAGGTAAACACTTCCCAGGCCATAAACTGCTTCCGCGCTCGATGGATTGTCGCTGAGTGCCAGTCTGAATGACGCTTCCGCCTGGTCGAAATAGCCTCGTTGGAAATAAACCGAGCCGTACGAAAGATAGTTGCGCCGAAACTCCAGCGTGTCGCTGACGCCGGGAAACGGCAGCGCTTTCGCCAACCGCTCGGCCGCAGTTTGTGGAATGTGGCGGAAGTCGTGTTCGACGTGCTCGACGTTTATCGGCCCCTGGTAGACCTTGACGATGTCTCCCTTTTCATCAATCAAGAAGGAGGTCGGAAGGCTGAGGTCGCGATGCCTGTCGAACGAGTAACGATAGAGAATGTTGTAAATGCCGACCACGTCATCCGAAGCGCGGAGAATGGGAAATGAAAGATGAAGCTCACGCGCCAGCGCCTTAAGCTTGTCGGCAGAATCGTCGACGTTCGCAGCGAGAAGCTGACGCCCTGGTTTTCCCGAAGGCGCGTCCACCCAGCGCTTCTGGAGCTGGTTGAGACTTCTCAACTCTTCGCGGCAGCTAGTCGATTCTGTCGCCCAGAAATTCAGCAGCACAGCCTTGCCGCGAAGCGCAGCGAGTGTGCGAGTCTTTCCCGTCAAGTCAGGGAGTGAAAAATCCGGCGCGGATACAGGCGCTAGCAACCACGTTTCAACCGCCGTGGGAAGTGATTCGAGGTCATTCTGAGTGTTGCGCGCTTCGCCTGGTTTTGGGGAAGACAGGGATTCAGCCGTACTGACTGTGCTCGCAAGAAATGCGGACGTTGGCCCCGGAGGACCTGACTTGAAGGCCTCGACTTTATACGACTCCGATCCCTCCTCAACCCAGACTCTATGGTTGAGGGGCAGATCATGCAGTTCCTGTACTAGCCCGCTGGGCCAACGGATCGATGCTCTCACCTGTTCCTTGGCCTCGCCCAAACCGAAAAACACCTCCTTGCTGTGCTGAGAAAGAAACCCCGAACCCGCTTGCAGCATTCGCGTCTGACGACCCACGTCAGTTTCCACTGTAACTGCCGCGCCGATGGCGTCGCGATTACTCTTTACCCCGCGAAGCCGAAAACTGATCGAAGGCGCGAGATCCTTCATGACATCCTTCAAAAGCCGCAACTGCGGACCATTGCGGTTTTTTAGGAACACTTCCAGCCGGCCATCGTGATCGAAATCGGAAAGGGCAAACGCTCTTCCGTCCTCGGTAAAATCCAGGCCCACGACTGCCGACACATCAGAAAACGTTCCGTCGCGATTATTCGCATAAAAGACATTGCGCTCGAACCCGCTCCAGGTGCCGTCGGCGCGGATCAATTCGTTTAGCGCGTTCCATCCCTCTTCGTAATCGTGCGCCGGCTTCGCTGTGCTGGGCGAATTCGCAATCACCTGACGCCAAAAAAAAATGTTCAGATCTTCCGCTTGGTTTGGACGTGACGGACCGGAGATCATACCGTTGGCGACGTAAAGATCAGGAAATCCGTCGTGATCAAAATCCCACGCGTCGCTCGACCACGACCAGCGCCCCATTTCAACTCCAGCAAAGGCGCTCATGTCCTGAAAAGTACGGTCTTTATTACCAAAGCGGCCGGCATTGCGAAACAGGGAGTTTCCTATGGCATGTTTGCGATATAGGGCACGCACTTCCTCGGGAGCGTCCTCCTGGAAAATGTCTTGTGTCGAGACACGCGTGCCAGCCGCCGACCACATATCGGCGACGTAGAGATCCTCGGCTCCGTCGTTGTTGTAATCGAACCAGCAGACGCTCATGCCCGCGCCGACGTCTTCAACTCCTGTCTGCGCCGCGACGTCGGTAAAAGTTCCGTCCCCGTTATTACGATAAAGATTCTTCCGCCCGAAGTCATTCACCACGTAAAGATCAGGCCATCCGTTGCGATTGTAATCACTCCACCCGCAGCAGAAACTGTAGCGGGTGTTGTCCTTGTCCAGACCCGACTCCGCGGTGACATCGCGGAAGGTTCCGTCCCGATTGTTGCGCAACATGAAGTTGGGAGGTCCGTTTTCCGCGGCGTAATAAGGAGACGGATATCTGTACTGGTCGGTCCCCTGGTAGTAGATGTAAAGACAAAAATAAATGTCCAACCACCCGTCGCAGTCATAGTCGGCAACGGCAGCCCCTGTGAAAGTGCCTTGTGGAGGATTGGCGAACTTGAACGCGTCAGGCTTTTGGCGAAACTTTCCGCCACCTTGGTTCAAAAACAACAGTGGGCCACTTGTACGCACCACGATCAAGTCCTGGCGGCCGTCATTGTCGAAGTCGGCAAACAGCGCGCACGCTGTATTTTCGAGGATCCCAACTCCCGACACTTCCGTAGTGTCGTCGAACGTTCCGTCTCCGTGATTTCGATAGAGACGGTTGGGCAGGCCAGCGGGTTGGCACACGTAGAGGGAGTCGAATCCGTCACCATCGATGTCCCCGACCGAGACCCCGTTGTGCCCGTAAATGTCGATCCCGCAAGCTCCGTCGAGAACTGTCCGCCAATAATCGGCTCCCCGAAGCAACTGCGAAGTGTAAGACGCATTGCGACCAAACGCCTGCGCAGAGATATCTAGGTAGATTGGATCGATGGCGCGGCCAGTTGTCTCGTCAAGAGGCCGCCAGCTCTTTAACCCAAAGTTGCCGTCCGACGCGGCTGCCCATTCGAGTTCCCAGTGCCCCACCCTTTGTTCGCGAAAGAAATCGGGCCTTGAGCCCACCAACTCGTAGCGCACGCGAGTTCGCAAGCCCAACGGAACCTGTTGTGTCGCGCCCGCGTTCTCGCCTTTCAAGTCGACAGCGCCGGGCGAAGTTGCAGGGATCGCATCAATACTCACCACCTGAAACTCAGCGGTTACAATCTTCGAAAAAGAACTCATCGAGGAACGCAATTCCTGAAGAAAGGCTTCGCGTCCCAGGGAGGTCCGATGCGAAAAGATATTCTGATGAACCTCGAGCACTGCCCCTGGACGCACAACCCGCGATTCAACCGGCCGCAAGGAGGACGCTGAGAAATCAGGAGTAACAATCTTCTCGAGCGCCCGCGTGTCCTTCGGAGATTGCAGCAAGCTCGAACTCCACTCAGCAAGAATTACGGCGATCTGGTCGTGATATTTCTCCGTGACAAAATTGTCCAGACCCGCCTGGGTCTTGAGCAGCATGGCATCAAGCGGCATCTGAGCGCGATAGCGAGGGTGCAAATGAAATTCGACATCGCCCTTCGGCCCGGGTGTGTTTGGGGAATCGAAGATCGAAGGAAAGGCGAGGCCACGTAGACCCGCGGGAATGAGCGCCGTGGAAGCTCCCTGGCAGCAGCGGATCAAAAAGTTGCGCCGGCGAAAATCGATCGAATCTTTCCTCTTCGCTGGCTCAGTCAGACCCTTGACCTCCGGATATGCAGGTGGAATCGAAATCTAACAGCCACATCCGACCCCGTCAAGGTTGAGCTGGAGACCTTGCCTCAAGTGAACCTAGCCCGAGACAATCTTGCTTTGGGTCATCGCTAGAGCAGGCGCATCTATAATGATCGTGCTCGCCCCGAGATGGAGCCTTCAATGAAGCTCGATGAAAAATTACTGAGAAGCCTGCCGAAAGTCCTCCTGCACGAACACCTAGACGGCGTGCTGCGACCCCAAACCGTAATCGATTTGGCGAATGACGTGAAATACCTCGAGCTCCCCACCAACGCCCCCCAAGCGTTGGCGCAATGGTTCCATCAGGGCGCCAACAAAGGAAGCCTCGCGAAATATCTGGAAGGGTTCGCGCATACCATCGCGGTGATGCAGACGGAAGAGGCGCTGGAGCGCGTCGCCTACGAACAGGTCGAGGACCTGAGCAACGACGGCGTGGTTTACTTTGAAACTCGTTTTGCACCAGTTTTTCATACCGAAAAAGGATTGACCCATCAACAGGTTGTCTCTGCGGTTTTGAGGGGATTAGAGCGCGGACGAAAAGCTTTTGGAGTGTCTTCGGGACTGATTATCTGTGCCATGCGCAACATGGACGTATCGCTGGAAATGGCGGAGCTCGCCGTCGATTTTCGCGACCGTGGCGTTGTAGGCTTCGATCTTGCCGGCGAAGAAGGCGGCTACCCGCCCAAGAAACATGTGGAAGCTTTTCACTACATCCAACGAAAGAATTTCAATATCACCATTCACGCGGGCGAGGGCTATGGCAAGGAATCGATTTGGCAGGCCATTCAATATTGCGGAGCGCACCGCATCGGGCACGGGACGCGGCTGATCGAAGACATCGCCATCGCAGATGGTAGAGCCGTGAAATTGGGCGACCTAGCGCAATACGTTCTCGACAAGCGTATTCCGCTCGAGATTTGCCTGATCAGCAATGTCCACACTGGAGCCGCGCCCAGCCTGGCGCAGCATCCTTTCGGAATTTATTATCAGGAAAAATTTCGCGTCACCCTCAACACCGATAACCGGTTAATGAGCGATACCTCCATGACTCAGGAATTCCAGGCGGCCGCCAATACCTTTGGTCTGTCGCTCGATGATTTTGAAAAAATTACCATCAACGCGATGAAGAGCGCATTCCTGCCCTACAAGCAGCGCTGTGAGATCATCTATTCGGCCATCAAACCCGGGTATGCTAAGGCCCGCGATTCTATTTCATCCAAAGCGACAGCCACAAAAGGATAATTCCGATCCCTGCAACCTCTGCTATATTTACCCTCTCGCGGAGGTGCATCTATGTCTCGGACCGTGCGCTGTGGCCTGATCCAGGCAGGTAACGTACTGACGAGCGACCGCTCGCTGCCACAAATCAAGAAAGCCATGATCGACAAGCATCTCAAGCTTATCGAACAAGCTGCGAAACAAAAGGTGAAAGTACTTTGCTTGCAGGAACTGTTTTACGGGCCATATTTCTGCGCCGAGCAGAACATCCGCTGGTACGAGCTTACAGAAAAAGTTCCCGAAGGGCCGACAACCAAGCTGATGCAGAAGCTTGCGGCTAAACATCGCATGGCGATCGTAGTTCCGGTCTACGAGGAGCAAATGCCGGGAATGTATTTCAATACGGCCGCTGTTATCGATGCGGACGGCAGTTATCTCGGCAAATACCGCAAGCACCACATCCCTCACGTGCATCCCGGATTTTGGGAAAAGTTCTATTTCACTCCCGGTGATCTCGGATATCCCGTTTTCAAAACCAAGTACGCTGCCGTCGGAGTCTATATTTGCTATGACCGCCATTTCCCAGAAGGTGCGCGCATTCTGGGTCTCAACGGGGCAGAGATCGTCTTCAATCCTTCCGCCACGGTAGCCGGACTTTCAGAATACCTGTGGGAACTCGAGCAACCCGCGCACGCGGTGGCCAACGGTTATTTCGTGGGTGCAATCAATCGCGTGGGTACCGAGAAGCCATGGAACATCGGTGAGTTTTACGGTAAGAGCTACTTCTGCAACCCGCGCGGCAAGATCGTCGCGCAGGCCAGCCGCGATAAAGACGAAGTCCTCGTCGCCGACCTCGACCTCGATATGATTGCAGAGGTGAGAAAGGTCTGGCAGTTTTTCCGCGACCGGCGCCCCGAAACCTATGGTCCGCTAACGGCGCAGAGCGGGCAAGCCTTGGCAGCCGACTGACTTTTATGACCACAAGCCGAATCGAAGCCAGTCCGCTCTACAATCCCGACCTGGCGCCGGCGACGGACGAACGCCGCCACTGGGGAACGTACAACTATGCCGCGCTCTGGGTGTCGATGTCGGTCAACATTCTGACTTACATGCTGGCGGCGAGTCTGATCCAGGGAGGGATGAATTGGAAGCAGGCCGTCGCCACGGTATTCCTCGGCAACACCATCGTCCTGATTCCCATGATGTTGAACTCGCATCCGGGTGCACGCTACGGAATCCCTTTTCCCGTGCTGGCTCGCGCCTCATTCGGAGTTCTGGGAGCAAATGTGGCCGCGGTTCTGCGCGCTTTGGTAGCATGCGGCTGGTTTGGCATTCAAACCTGGATCGGTGGTGAAGCCGTGAGCACGCTGCTTGCGACTTTGTTTCCAGCCTGGAAAAATTTCCCCTACAGCACGGCAGTTTGCTTCCTGGTTTTCTGGCTCATCAATCTCGCCGTGATTCTCAAGGGCGTCGAATACATTCGCGTCCTACAAGGCATCAGCGCGCCGGTTCTGCTAGCTGTAGGACTCCTGCTCTTGGCGTGGGCGTATCGCGCTGCTGGAGGGTTCGGCCCCATGCTCGCAGCTCCATCGCATTTCACCAGCTTCCCAGATTTCCTTAAGTTCCTAGTTCCAGCCTTGAATGCCACCGTAGGTTTCTGGGCAACGGTCTCGCTCAACATTCCAGACTTCACGCGCTTCGCCCGCAGCCAGCGTCAACAAATGATCGGCCAGGCACTCGCTCTGCCGACCACCATGACGATCTATTCGTTGATCGGAATCCTGGTGACGTCAGCGACCGTAGTCATCTACGGAACCGCGATCTGGGATCCGGTACAACTGTTGAGCCGGTTTCATTCACCGGTTGCAGTAGTCATCTCGCTGTTAGCCATTCTGCTCGCAACTCTCAATGTGAATATCGGCGCCAACGTTGTTTCACCCGCCAACGACTTCTCCAATTTATGGCCGCGCAAGATCAGCTTCCGGACCGGAGGAGTAATCACGTGCTTCATGGGGATCGCCATGATGCCATGGAAACTGTTGGGAAACTACAAAACCATGATCTTCGGATGGCTCGGCGGTTACGCCGCATTCCTCGGGCCGGTAGCCGGCATCATGATCTGCGATTATTTTGTGGTGCGCCGGCGAGTGCTGCTGGTTGACGACCTTTACCTGCGCGGCGGCGCCTACGAATATTCGCGCGGTTTCAACTGGCTCGCCATAGCCGCGTTGGCAGCGGGCGCGGGAACAGCCCTGGTGGGATTAGTCGTTCCGACGTTGCGGACGCTCTACGATTATTCCTGGTTCGTAGGTTTCGCAGTTTCGTTCGTGGTCTATTACGCATTGATGGCGGTTTACCAGAGAGAACCAGGGATACCTGCGGCAGAGGCGGCGTCGTGAGCTTCCTAGTGGGGTGCTCTTATTCCTGGAACGTCACGCAAACGCCGTTGGGGTCAATTGCCCCGAACTCTTTCGTGCCCCAGGGCTTGGTTTGCAATGGACCGTTGGGATGTACCTTGCCTCCGCGCTTCTGGTACTCGGCATACATCGCCTCAATACCCTCGACGGCGAGGCGCACCATGGTCTGGTCGCCGATCTTGCGCGCGAATGCTTTGTCGCTCATCCCGGCGATGTGCAGGTATGCATCGCCGCGGTTGATCCCCGCATAGGTCGGCGGTGTGTTGTCGCGAAAGGTTTCCTTGAAACCGCAAACTTCCGTCCACCAACTCAGAGACTCAGTGGTGTCAGCCGCAGGCAAAACGGGGATTGCGCCTTTGATAACCGGTTCCATTCACGAAGTATAAGACGAATTCCTACGCAGTTCACAAGGTCGAAGCTGTGCTTCCCGGCCTATCGAAAGGCTGGCAATACTTCCTTTTTGTACTGTTCGAGAGTGTCTTCTTCGTCGCCGCACATCAGATAAACATTAAACTGCGTCACGCCCACACTCGCCAGCTTGCGCAGCTTTTCACGATGCGCCTCGGCCGGTCCAACCAAACAAAATCTATCCACGACGTCGTCCGAAACGAAGTTTGCGTTGCTGCTCTCCACTTCACAATGGTGTTGGTAATCGTACTCGCCTCGATTGCGCACAAACGATGTCAGCTCCGGCGGCAGTTCCTCAGGCTTGTAACGCGAAATCAAATCCACCACATGATTTGAAACCAACGCCGGAAACCAGCGCACGCGTTCCCGTGCCAGCTTCAGATCATCCGAAATCCATACCGGCGCCGCTGCCATGACTTCAATCTTGCGCCAGTCGCGTCCTGCCTGCTCGGCACCTTTCTTCACGAAACCAAGACACCACGCGATCAAATCAGGATCAGCAAACTGCAATATGACACCGTCCGCAACTCTGCCCGCAAGGTCGAGCACCTTGGGCCCATATCCTGCAATCCAAACCGGCGGCGATCCCTCCGCCCAGGAAAGCCGTGTAGGCTGGCCTTCATAGTCGATCTCATGTCCCGTCGTCAGTTCACGAAAGGCTTTCACTGCGCGCTCCAGATCGCCCGCCCCAACCGGTTTCTTGCCAAGCACTCGCCGCGAACTATCCCCACGCCCAATGCCAAGTTGCATCCGCCCGCCCGAAATTAGATTGAGCGTAGCGAACAGGCTGGCAGTCACCGTGATGTCGCGAGTGGCGGGATTGGTAACGCACGGTCCCAGCCGCATGTTCTTTGTGTTGCTCGCCATCAGGGTAAGCAACGGGTACGGTTCCAGCCACAGCACATGAGAATCGAAGATCCAGCCATATTGAAAACCCGCGGCTTCCGCCTGACGCGTAAGTGCAACGATGCGCTCCACAGGCATGTCAGGTTTGATCGTGATACCGAACTGCATCCCGCCTCCTGCGACTACTCTTGAAATCGGCGATCCGAGGTGTTGCAGTTTAGCATAAAATGCCTGCTCTGCCAGTTCGAGGGAGGAAGCGATGGGCTTTGACACCATCATCACAAACGGGCGCGTGGTCACGGCCACTGACACCTACTCAAGCGACGTTGCCATTAGCGACGGCAAGGTCACCGCCATCGGACAAAATCTCCCTCGCGACAACGCCACGAAGATCATCGATGCCGCCGGAAAGTATGTCCTGCCCGGAGGAATCGACGTACACACTCACCTCGACATGCCATTCGGAGGCACGACCAGCGCCGATGATTTCGAAACCGGCACAAGAGCCGCAGCCTTTGGCGGAACCACAACCCTTGTCGATTTCGCCATCCAGTACAAAGGCCAGACGCTCCGAACCGCCTTCGATACCTGGATGAAAAAGGCGTCAGGCAAAGCCGTCTTCGATTATTCGTTTCACTGCATCATCACCGATCTCGCGGACGCGCAACTCGAAGAGATGAACGCTCTCGTGCGCGAAGGCGTCACCAGCTTCAAGTTGTTCATGGCCTATCCCGGCGTATTCATGCTCGACGATGGCAGCATCTTCAAAGCGTTCCGTGCGACCGCGAAGAATGGAGGCCTGGTTTGCATGCACGCCGAAAACGGCAGCGCCATCGACGTGATCGTGCAGCAAGCCCTGGCGGAAGGGAAAAAAGCGCCGAAATATCACGCGTTGACGCGTCCGACTACCGCCGAAGCGGAAGCCACATCCCGCGCCATTGCCCTCGCAGAGATGGCCGGAGCGCCTGTGTACATCGTGCACTTGAGCTGTAACGATGCTCTCGAAAAAGTTCGCGAGGCTCGTGATCGCGGCCTTCCCGTTTATGCTGAGACTTGTCCGCAATATCTTTATCTTTCCATCGAGAATTTCGATGCCCCCGGATTCGAAGGCGCGAAATACGTCTTCACGCCTCCATTGCGCGAGAAGTGGCACCAGGAAAAACTTTGGAGCGGATTGAAGCAGGATCACCTGCAGGTGGTTTCAACCGATCATTGCCCATTCTGTTTCAAAGAACAAAAGGAACTGGGACGCGATGATTTCACCAAGATACCAAACGGGGGGCCCGGGATCGAGCACCGCATGAGCCTGATCTATTCCGGCGGTGTTGCGCAAGGGCGTTTCAACGTGAACCGTTTCGTCGAACTGGTTTCCACGACTCCGGCAAAACTCTTCGGCCTCTATCCCCGGAAAGGCACAATCGCAATAGGAAGCGACGCTGACCTGGTTATTTTCGATCCCGCCCGGAAACACACCATCAGCGCAAAAACCCATCACATGCGCGTCGATTATTCGATGTTCGAAGGCATCCAAGTAACCGGCATGCCCGACACTGTGCTGTCCCGTGGCCGCGTCATCGTCGAAGAAAACAAGTTCGTAGGCCGCCCCGGCGCCGGAGAGTTTCTGAAACGCTCACTCTATTCAATGTAGGCGCGAGCGTCCTCGCTCTTGGTCCTCGCCAATCGTCCGGGAAGGCGCAGGGAGAGCTTTGTTAATTTGGATAGGCTGATTTCGCTAGACGCTGACCGGTGCGCGCTCCAGGGAGTGCATAGTATTCAGGATCGTGGAGATGACGTTCTCATTCCCGACAGCGGTATTGATCATCAAGTGATAAAGGCAACGCGTCGGCCAGTCGGCATTGAAGTACCGCTTCACGAATGTGATTCGATCGCGGTCGATCGTGTCCAGCAACTCTTCTGCTTCTTTCTCGCTCTTGCCGGCTTTGAGCAATCGGTTGAACTTCTCCGCGCGGGGTGCGTAGAGAAAAACATGGAAGGCATCCGCTCGCAGACGCAGAAAGTACGGCGCGCCTCGGCCCACAATCACGCAATTGCCGGCTTGGGCGACTTTTTGCATGACCTGCTGTCCCACAGCCACGAATCGGTCGGTATCAAATGTCTCCGCTCCGGGCAACGGTATGCTGCGCTCGTAGCTCCCACGCAAAAACACTTTGACGAGCCGCTGAAACGTACTGTCGACGCGCTCCTCGCAGCGTTCGACGGTCGAACATTCCACGTTGGCGACTTTGGCGATCTCCTCAGTCAGCGCGTGGTCCCAGATCTTCCAGCCGAGCTGCTTGGCAAGCGTGCAGGCAATCTCGCCGCCTCCGCTTCCGTATTCGCGTTCGACAGTAATGATCCGATACATCAACTTCCCCTGATTCTCATTTTACCCAGACCTTGGGCTCTACCGACATCCCGGGACGCAGAACGTGTTCTTTGGTCTCACCAGGATCGAAGGTAATCTTCACTGGAATGCGTTGCACCACTTTAACGTAGTTGCCGGTAGCATTCTCTGGAGGCAGCAAGCTGGTGATGGCGCCACTTGCGCCCGCAATGCTCTGCACGTGACCGTTGTAGTCCTTGCCATTCGTGTCCACGTGGATTGTAACCCTCTGGCCGACTTGCATGTGCTTGAGTTGGGTCTCTTTGAAATTCGCGGTCACCCAGATGTCGTCAAGGTTGATCACCTTCATCAGTTCCTGGCCGATCGAAACATTTTGCCCGACTTCTACTGTTCGGTTGGTGACGACTCCGTTGACGGGCGCGAGAATCATTGTGTACTGAAGATTCAGTTCGGCCTGTTCTAGTGCAGCTTTCTTGGTTTCGGCTTGGGCTTCCGCAGATTGCGCATGCGCTCGAATGGTTGCAACTTGTTGTGGACCGGTACCCGCCGCTCGAAGGTTCGCCTGCGCCTGTGCAAGCCTGCTTTGCGCTTGCCGAACCTGGTTGTCCGCCGCGGATGCAGAGGCCCGTGCCGCGTCGACCGCGGCAGCGCCCGCGTTAGCTGCGGCCACAGCTTGATCATATTGTTGCAGCGAAATCTCTTGCTTATCGACCAGTTGTTTGTAGCGCACCAGATCGTTCTGCGCCTTTACGTTGTTGGCTTCCGCCTCTGCCAATTGCGCTTTCGCGGCCGAAAATTGCTGACGAGCAGCAGCGATCCCGGCGGTCGCGTTCTCCACATCAGCTTGCGCACTGGAGGTTTGGCTGGTGGTGTCGACCGAGGTGATCGGCACATTGACCCGCGCGGCCTCGGCCGTGGCCTCGGCGTCCGCATAGTCCGCCTTCGCGTGATCCAGTGCTACTTGGTAGTCTTTAGGATCAATCTCAATCAGAGGCGTCCCGATCGGCACGTACTGATTGTCCTCGACCAAGAGCTTCAAGACATGCCCCGAGACCCGGGCGCTGATCGAGTTCAAGTGACCATCGATCTGCGCATCGTCCGTATCCTCGTAGCTCGCGAAATAGCGCCACAGAAAGAATCCGGCCACCAGCAGCAAGACGATTCCGACAATAAGAAACACGCGGAACCGGGGATTGCCGGCGCGAAAACTCTTCCAGCGGAGATCTCTGTCCGACGCGGGCAATGGAGCCGGCTGACTTGCAGACCGCTGAGTCTGAGGCTGATCGTCCTTCACCACTGTGTCTGTATTTTCTGCCATGATATGCGTACCTGATTTTACTTTTGATTCTGAAGGTATTGCTTGACCCCCTCTTCTGCAAAACCCACAGCCTTCGCCAGTTCTATCTTGGCCAGGTTGTGGGAGTACAGAGCCGAGATATATGTCTCCTTGGCCGAAGTCAGAGCGTCTTGCGCCTGAACTACCTCCAGGTTGTCGGTCACGCCTGCACTAAAGCGATCCCGCGCCTGCTCGAGCGTCTGGTTGGCAAGATCAACCGAGCTGCGCGCGACTTCGACTTGATCGGCAGCGGCATTAAGGTCGAGACGGGCGCTGCGAACTTCGTAGTCGATTTGACCGCGCAGGTTCTCCAATTGCTGGCGGCTTTGGCGCAGCGTGGCTTCCGCTTCCAGAACGTCCGCATGGGTTCTTCCGCCCGCGAAAATGGGGATATTCAAGGTTGCTCCCACTTCGTACACGTTGTGCGAACTGCCCGGACGGATGCCCGCCGCTCCATAATCACCCGCGATACCGAGCGACGGATAATATTCTGCGGTTGCCGCTCGGCGAAATTCCTCCGACGATCGCACCTGCTGCGCCGCTGCTAAATAGTCTGGCCTCGATGCATAGGCACGCTGTAAATCCTGCTCCAGCGGTAAGGTGGTTAACGGCTCATACGGAGCCGCCGTGGTCAGACTGAATTCCTGTCCTGGGGGCAACCCGATGACGCGCCCCAGTGTTAGTTTCTGTTTCGCATAGTCATTCCGGGCAACGATCAACTGTTGCTGTCTGCTCTGCAGTTCCACATGCGCCCTGAGCGCATCGATGGCCGGGATCGTTCCGGCTTTTTGCTGGTCCGCAGCCTTGTCGTACAGGGCTTGCGCGGTCTCTACATCGGCTTGTGCCGTGTCCACCCGGGCGGATCCTGCGAGCGCCACAAGATAGGAGTTCCCAACCGCGAGCACGACCAGATCACGAGCATTTTTCAAGTTGTACAGCGCGGCCCTCTCGTTGTACGAGGCACCCCGTTTACGCTCGATGGCATGATAATCGAACACGGATTGCGTCAAATAGACGCCACTTTGGAAAACCCCGACCGGGCCGATTACGGTCGGTATCCCGGGGAAGTTCAAGCGAAATCCCAACGCTGGCAGGTCGATTTGCTCGACACTTTGACTGACCGTGGCACTCACGTGGGGCAACAGTTCGCTGAGCTCTTTCCACTTTTCTCCCTGGGCCGTCAAACTGGTGTCACTCTGCAGCAGAAGGCCAAGGTTGTTTCTTAATCCGCGATCGATTGCGTCTTTGAAAGAAAGCGGCAACACCTCTGCCGTCGGTTTGCCTTCGGGAACGCTGCCTGAGAACGGGCTCTGGCTAAGGGCCGCGCCGGGATTACCGGACTGGCTGGCATTGCTGGATTGGCCGCCGCTGTACGAAGACGAACTAGATTGTGGAGTTGGCGCCGGCGCCTGGCCTAACGCAGGTCGGCAAAGCAGAAGGGTGTTGGCCAGAACACATGCAACCGCCAGACAAGCAAAAGGTATCCTTTTGTGCCGCAATTGGTTCCTCGGGCTGAGGTCGTTCATAGATGATAGTCAGGGGCATACGCAGCCCAATAATAACGTTATGTTGATTCAGGCTGCCGCCCTGTAGATGCAAACCATTGTATCTGCGTAGCTACCCAAGATGGGAGTGCATACTGACTTCAGCGTTTGCGAGCTAAGTTCCGTTCTGAAACCGCAATCACCTGTTTATTTTAGCCAAACAGTGAGTAGAATAGAGAGAGAATTAGCCCGCAGCAGCTCATGTTCACGCAACTTTATCCCGGCATTCCGAAACGTCAGGCCACACTGCTGAGCGTCTCCCTGGCGCTGCACTTTCTATTTCTTGGATGGCTTCTGCACAGCCCAGCCCCAATCTTCGTGGCTCCCTCATCAGTCGTCCGAGGCCAAGGCGGTAGTTCCCTGACCCGCATTTACTTTGGAGGTGACTCTGGAGTTGCACGGGAGCAACCGAAGCCGCACCTCACCTGGCAGCGTCCCGCAAGAAAAGAAAGTGCACATCGCACGGAGCCGCCGCCCGCAAAGTTGGAAGTCGGGAACGAGACCGCCTCCGCACGCTCCGGTGGTCCCGCAGCTGGCTCTTTATACGGGTCGCTCTCGTACGGAACCTTCTCGGGCCCGGAGATTCGACCGGCCCTGCCAGTTGTGTCCCCCGATCCAGTGTTCGGGTCGGACGCGGCGGGTATCCAAGGAGACGTCATTGTCGAGATCACGATCGACGAGACCGGAACCATTGTGCAGAAGATAGTAGTTCAAAGCCTCGGCCCTTCCATCGATCAACGGGTGCTCGGCGCACTGGAAAAATGGCACTTTACTCCTGCATCCAAGAATGGTGTGCCCATCCCATCCAAACAGGACGTCTACTATCATTTCCCGCGATAGATCGCGTGAACATTTCAGTCGAGACCGTCGGAACAAGTCCAGCATGAATAGCTGCAAACCGCCAGCCTGGATGACTCACGGGCAATGCGCCGGACTGCTTTTACTCGTCATTAGCCTGCAGCCTGAGACGCTCCGGGCCCAAGAGAGGACAGTCGAACTCGATCCGGCCTATACGCGAATCGAATTCACGGTAGCAGCTACTCTCCATACCGTGCACGGACTTTTCGTGCTGAAGAGTGGAATTATTCACTTCAACTCGTCAACTGGCTCGGCCAGCGGGCTTGTTGTGGTTGACGCGACAAGCGGTAACAGTGGCAACAAGGGACGCGACCACAAAATGCACCAGGAAGTTCTGGAAAGCCAGCGCTACCCCGAGATTACTTTCACGCCTACCAGGATGTCAGGGAAGGTCGAGGGGAACTCCAGCGTGCAGGTCGAGGGCATTTTAAGACTGCATGGCACCGATCATCCGATAACCCTGACTCTGCCGGTACAAGTGCAAGGGCAAAATATTAGAGCGCGCACCAACATTGCCATTCCCTACGTGGCTTGGGGGCTGAAGAACCCAAGCACGTTCATTCTCCACGTGAACGAAAAGGTCGACATCGACATCTCCGCAGCAGGCCAGGTATCACCGCAAGCAGCACAGCCCGCGACGGATCGCTGACAATTAGCATGAATTTATGACTACGCTAAAGCAATCTTACAAACTGATAATTAGTAGCGTTCTCGTGGCCGGCCTATCGGCGGCTGGGAGGGTGCTCCAAACGGCGGATGCACCGGTGTCAACCATCACCAAAGAACCTTCCTTGGGACGTTCGCTAACTATTGCAGGCATCCCCAACGCAGGCGAAGTGACTCCGGCCCTGTATCGCGGTGGGCAGCCAACTGCACAAGGATTCAAAGCTCTGGCAAATTTGGGCATCAACATCGTGGTGGACCTGCGCGGGTCGAGAAAAAGCGAGAGTGAACAAGTCACCAAACTCGGGATGCGATATGTCGCGATTCCGTGGCACTGTCCTTTCCCCAAAGATGACGCGTTCGCACGTTTTCTCATCCTGCTTCGGCAAAACCCAGGCAAGAAGGTCTTCGTCCACTGTCGACTAGGGGACGACCGGACGGGAATGACCATCGCCGCATACCGCATGGCCGAACAGAGCTGGACTGCGATTCGGGCCAAGCAAGAAATGGAAGCATTTGGCTTTACCTTACCTCACCATTTCATTTGTCCCAGCCTGTCATCGTACGAGGAAACCTTCCCTCAGCGCTTCAAGTCCAATCCTGCATTCGACAGTCTGCACACTCCGGCCCACTCTTTGGCACAATAGTATTTAGGTCGGAATTCCGCAGTTCAAGAATAATCCTCAGTCTGCGTGCAGGGTGACAAAGTAGCGTTTCCGCTCGACTGTGGAAATCTTCGGCACCCTTTTCAGATCAGCTCTCCTGCTGCTTTTTGGGTGTGACCGCCCTCACATTCTCTTGTGACAAGTTACGTTGAACTCGCCTTGTGCGGGGCTAGACAATCTGTTCAAACGCGCATTGATGGCGAAGTTCAAACGATCGTAAGAACGTCACCAGGAAAGGGTCGAAACCTAATGGAACGAATCTCTAAACCCACGTCTGGCGTCGGAAGAACCAGGAGTCTTAATTTTTATGCAGCTTTCAAAATCAGACATACCAGCAAACGGTCTCTACGGAAGCCGCGTTCCTAGCCCGCGCCAGCATCAGGTCATCGAACTGGTCGCTCAAGGACTCAAGAACAGCGAGGTGGCCGAAATTATCGGTACCACGGAGTATGTTGTGAAAAATCACCTGCGCATCATCTTTGACAAACTTGGATTCTGGAACCGCGTCGAACTTGCTCTGTGGTATGAGGCCCGTAGGCACGAAAGCCTCGCCGGCGGCCAGCGCAATCGGGCCATGTCCTGACGCGATGTTCACCACAGTTCCGCGGCGTAGCGGGCTGAGTAAAATTGAGTTGGGTTAATGGTCGCGGTGAACCGCCTCCATGGAGAATGCCGGCAGACAGACGGCGATATACTCCGCGCCTCCCTCGGACGGCGTGGAATACTGAATCCACTCGCCTCCGTGCGCGATGACTGCTTGGCCGGCGGTTACATCGACCTGACCATCCTTGTGCCGCACTCGTACCGTGCCCTTGAGAACCAGAGTGAATTCGTCGAACTCCGGAGTCTGCCCAGGTTCTTCCCAGCCCTGAGGACTGCGCATGTGGGCGACGCTCACGCCAGTGGTCTTCGTGTTGACTCGTCCAATGTACTCGTCAATCAGCTTAGGTTTGGTTCCCGCTGCGGAAATGCGAGTAGGCTGCGCGACCAGCGTGGGCATAAGTGCTCCTTCGAGAGAACTACTGTAGCAAGAGGAAGCGCAACTTCGGAAGTCACAAGCGATTCGTTACCTCCGCGATCTCTGCGGCAGTTCTCAGCGGTCTCCGCGATTCAAGATTTTCTGATTTATCGTTGCTCGGACAAAACCTTAAAACGCAGGGATCATCGCGGAAAATCCGCAGAGCGGGCGGAGAAAAGTCGTGGAACTCTACTTGCCCACAAAAGCCAGGCTTAGATGCCGCCTGTGACGGGGTTTGCGATCTATGATCTTCCCGCAGACAGAGTGCGGATTTTTTCGGCGTGGGAGGCAGCCAAGGCATCGAGTCCGGGAATCGAGATTGGTGCAATCAACGAGCGCTCTTCTGGCATGGTGCCGCTTTGGATGGCTTGTACCAACATCTCCAGACCGGTGCCAGCGTTCGGCGGCACAAAGATTGTGGCCGTCAGCAAGCCACGCCGCACCCAAGTCTGCCCGCTGTTCGGAAGACCATCGCAGCCGATGTAAGGCAACTTCAGCCAGCGCTCGCGCGCCTGCAGGTTCAATTCTTCCTGAAAGGCTTTCCTTGCGCCCACGGCCATGGAATCGTCCTGGGCGGCGATAAGATCCACATGAGTCTGCTGAGAAGTGGACAATCGCAACCATGAACTGACGGTACGATACGCGCTAGCTTCGGTCCACTGCGCTTTCATGAGCTTGACCTGCACCTCGGCCGGTTTGGTCTCATACATTCCGAACGTCCTCTGCTTCGCGGCCAAGCTTTCCGAGGGGCCCTGAATGTACAAAACCGCTCCGCCGTTGGGCAGGATGGCGCTAAACTGCCGGCCCTGAATGCGTCCGATTTCTTCGTGATCTGAGGTGATGCAAAAAGCTGGAATTCGATAAGCCTTACGCAACTCGGCGATATATTCCACGTCGCGATTCAGCACAACCCAGCTGATTCCGGCTGTGGCCGCGGCACGCACCACCAGCGGCAAAGCCGTCCCGCCGACGGGTTCAAAAAGGATTCCATCCGGCAGCGCGTCGGTGCGGGACTGGATAATCTTCAGAAGTTGCTGACTTTGGGTAACAGAGTCGTTCTCCGCATGGATGATCTGCAACTCTACGCCCAGGCGCTTGGCCGCGGTCTCAGCCGCCGCCGCCTGCTCGATCTGGTAATCATTATCGTTATTTGTAAGGCCCAGAATGAACTTCAATTTCTTCATGAAAGCGCCCAAAGCCTGATCATATCCTGCGCTCAGTGGCCGGTCACGGTGACCAAAGTCACAGGCTCGTGAGCGCTAGAACTCCCTGTATCCTGGAGAAAACGCTGATGCGCAAGACCTTAGTCGCGGTTGTGGTGGTGCTGATTTGCACAGGCGCAGGGCTTCCACAAGCCAAGCCTTCAGTGCATTGGGGAGAACTTACCGCCGCCGACTTTCAATCGGTGATCGAATAATCGAAGGGCAATTTGCTTATTGCCTCTTGGAATTCTTTTCTCGGCTTCCGAGACTTTTTTGATATAGTGCCGAGCATTCATGTTGAAGGTCACTGGGTCCACAGCGGTTCTGTAGCCCGAAAACTGAGCAGCAGTCTTCACTGTCGTCGAGCCGGTTTTGTTGGGAGTCCGATGGGTCGCGTCTTTGTCATCTTTATTCGTCGATTGCGGCTACCCTTCCTGCTGTTCGCGGGCTTCGGCCTTTTGTGCGTGCGGGTTTACATGAAGCTGGAGGGGTTGCGCTGGCAGGATGCATTATTCTGGATCGTCAATCCACACGCCATCGATTACCACACCGTTCACGACAGCACTAAATTCTTTGCCCTATTTGTCTTTATGGGAGTCTTTGCTTTTCAGATCTGGATTGCAGAGCGGGTTGCGGTCACGATCTTCAGCCGGCATGGGACGGAGGTTTGGAAATCCATGGTGAACGAAGTCAGCCTCGAAAAGGTAAAAGGCCACTTTATTATTTGCGGATATGGCCAGGTCGGTCGTACCGTGGTGGATCAGTTGAGCCGCCTTGAGATTCCTTTTGTCCTGATTGAAACCAACGAAGGGCTTTATCGGGAACTCCTCAAAGACGGGCTCATGGTCATCCAGGGAGATGCGAAGCGTCACGATGTTTTGCAATCCGCCGGAATTGAGCGAGCGCAAGGAATCTGCATTGTGATCGACAACGATGCCGATAATTTGTACATCACCGTGACTGCGAGAGCGCTGAATCCAAATTTGAAAATCATCACGCGAGCCGGGCAGCAACGGTACGCCAACGCCATCCGCAATTCGGGAGCCGACGAAGTGATCATCCCGGAGTACGAAGGCGGATTGATGACTGGGAGAATGATTCAGAAATACTATCCCGTGAAGACCAACCTGCAATGAATTTGCAGACAAGCTCGGCGGAGCCTCGCTCCGTCGCATGTGCTACGCCCGCATCCCAGAGCCGAACCGCGACCTGTTAACATACGCTAGTTTCATATGCCTTCCCCGCTACCGAGCGCCGTTATTGAGCAAGAGGCAACCACGCTAACACACGCCTCGTCGTCATCGCGCTTGATGTCGCTTGACTTGTTCCGCGGGGCGACGATTGCCGGCATGATTCTGGTCAACAACGCGGGCGACGAGGTCAGTTCCTATTGGCCGCTCAAGCATGCCCAGTGGAACGGATGGACGCCAACTGATTTGGTGTTCCCATTCTTTCTGTTCATCGTCGGCGTGGCGATGCCATTTTCTTTCAGCGCGCGGCTAAAGCGCGGAGAGTCGCGGCGAGAACTTCTCAGACATGTGCTGTGGCGTGGAGTGGTGCTCTTTGCTTTGGGCATGTTTCTGAATGGCTTTCCCAATCAGTATCATCTGGCGTCGTGGCGCGTCTATGGCGTGTTGCAGCGGATCGCGATTTGCTACGTGATTTCCGCGATTCTCGCTTTGTGGACCGACTGGCGAAGTTGGATCGCCACCATTGCTGGTTGTCTCCTGGGCTACTGGATTTTGATGCGTTTCGTGCCGGTACCCGGATTCGGCGTGCCCACGCACGATATCCCACTGCTTGATCCCGATTGCAACCTTGCAGCCTGGCTCGACCGTCAACTGCTCGCCGGACACTTGTACGAGGGTACGCGCGATCCCGAAGGCGTGTTGAGCACCATACCGGCGGTCGCGACCAGCCTGCTTGGCATGCTCACTGGGCAATGGCTTCGTTCGTCGCGCTCCGTGCGGACCAAGGCGCTGGGCATGGCGTTGTTCGGAGCCATCGGAGTGATGACAGGAAAGCTTCTCGACCTCGGCTTTCCCATCAATAAGAAACTTTGGACCAGTTCCTATGTGATCTTCACCGCCGGCCTGGCTGTGCTCTGTCTGGCGCTGTGTTACTGGATGGTCGACGTTAAGAAATGGCGGGGCCTCTGGACGAAACCGCTGCTAGTGTTTGGCATGAATGCCATTACCGCCTACGTGTTTTCCGGAGTTATATCGGACTTGCTCGATCATTTCCACACGAGTGCAGGGATGAGCTGGCAGGAATCAATTTACGAAAGTATTTTCGTGCCGCTAGCCAACCCGGCGAATGCGTCGCTACTATATGCCCTGGGCTATGCGCTGGTTTGCTGGGCAGCGATGTGGGTGCTTTATCGCAAAGGTATTTTCTTGAAAATCTGACTTGTGGAATTCATATTTAGCACTCAGCAGTCGGCGGTGGTCGCTCTGTTCAGGCGTAGTATTTCGTTGAACTCCGGGGCGTTTTGATCCTATCCGCAATGAATGTTCCCGCGCAGAGCAGTGGTTCTTGGATCCAAATACGTGCGCTCCTGATTTTCGCTGTGATCTTTTTTTCATACGCATACTTTTACGAAGGAGCCGGATGGAATCAGAACTCCCGGTTCGACTTGGTACGCGCCATCGTTGAGCAGGGAACATTGCGAATCGATGATTTTCAGCAGAATACCGAGGACAAAGCCTTTGCCAACGGCCACTACTATTCCGACAAGGCTCCCGGACTCGCGCTGCTGGCTCTTCCGGCCGCTTGGGCAGGGCGCGCGCTCTTGCGATCTGATGGAGTGGATCCGGTGTCGCCTCATGGTTTGGTCGACCTTGCCTATGGCGTCACGCTGTGGGCCGTCGCTCTTCCAATGGCCGCGGCTTGTGCGTGTCTGTTCTGGATTGCGCTGCAGTTGGGAAGCAGTGTAAGCGCCTCGGCGTTTGCTGCTATCGCACTGGGGCTGGCAACTCCCATGTGGGCATATTCGACGCTGTTCTGGGGGCACGCGCTGGCGGGAGCGTGTTTAGTTTTCGCGTTCGCTTGCGCTCTGCAATTGCGTCGGGATTTGAGTTCAACCAGGGATGTGCTTTGGGGATTGGCTCTCGGTCTGACCGCCGGGTGGGCCACTGTTACAGAATACCCTTCTGCGCCAGCTTCCGCGATAGTTGCCGGTCTGGCTCTGGCCTTGGTTTGGAAAGACGGATGGCGCCGGCGCTCGGGCGTCGCTCTTGGGATTGCCATCGGAGCGTTTGCTTGCGTTATCGCGCTCATGGCTTATCAGCACGCTGCATTCGATTCCGTGTTTCACCCCAGCTATGCCTATTATCCGCCGGGCGCTTTTTCGTGGATGACGCGCGGCTATATGGGTCTGACCTATCCCAGAATTGATGTCGCATTAAAGCTGTTGTTCAGCTGCCGTCGTGGACTGCTGTTTTCTGGGCCAGTCGCCTTGGCCGCGCCCTTCGGTCTGCGATTACTTTGGAAGCAGCCCGCGACCCATGCCACGGCAGTCACGGCGGCTGCGATCGCTGCTTACTATTTCCTTTTTCACGCTTCCTTTTCCTCGTGGCCGGCCGGCTGGTCGTACGGCCCGCGATACATGGCCCCGGGGCTGCCTTTGCTGTGTCTGGGGCTGGCGCCGCTGTGGGACTATGCGCGCCCAGCCTGGAGGATCGTGCTCGGCGCACTGGCTGCTGCCGGAGTTGCGCTTACACTCATGGCGGTTTCGGTCTCGGCGCAGCCTCCTGATGAGTTCCACTGCCCCCTACGCCAGTTCTATTGGCCGTCGTTTTGGGCGGGCAGATTTTCCTTGAATCTTGGGATTGTGCTCGTCCCCGCCGAGCAGGGCGCGAACCAAGTGCATGGCGCGTTCAACCTGGGACAGTTGGCTGGCCTGCACGGCTTGACGACTCTGATTCCGCTATTGGCGGTGTGGGCTCTCGCGGCTGTTCTTTGGGCTGGCATTAATCGAGTTTCGCTCTAACGCGGCCCTGAAGTCGGCTGCATCAAAAGAGTTCATCGGCCCGGCTGATAGTAGAGCGCAAGTATGAATATGGTTCCGACCAGCGTGGCAATGCCAAAACTGAGAACCAGCCATTGGCGGGTACTGAGCGGTAGCTTCCTGCCGCGTCGCCTTCGGGTGAATGATGGGTTGTGCTTCCTCCGGTACCCGGTCAACGCCTGACGAATGAACGAATAAATCACTGTTAGATTCCTGTGGTCTCATAGGTCAAAACTGCCAGGCTCAGGCGGTAGTCATAACCGGCCTGGGCAAAAGTGATTTCAGCCTGCGTTTGTTGGAGTTGTGCCTGGCTCAGTTCCACTATTGAGCCCAGCCCCAGGTTGTACCGAGATTGAGCCAGACTCAAAGCCAGATTGGCCTGCTGTAACAATTGCTGTGTGACCGACAATCGCTGGTAAGCTGTGTTCGCATTCAGCCAACTGGTTCGCACGTCGCGCGAAATCAGGTTGCGTATGTCTCGAAGCCGTTCTTGAGTAGCTTGCGCTCTGAGGTTCGCCTCACGGGCTCTCGCCGTATATAGGAAGCCGTTAAAGAGAGGGATCTCGATGTCTCCGCCGATGGCCCCGTACGTGTTATTCAAAGGACTAGGACTCGGAACCACCGCCGCATTTCCCACGGGCGTGTCCCCCACAGCTCCCATCGCGCGAATGGTGGGAAAGAGCAGGTCGCGTTCCGCAGTTTGGAATTTCCGCGCAGACTGGTACTGAAATTGTAGCGATAGGATTTCCGGCCGGTCCGAAAAAGCCTGCGAAATCAAATCATCTACATTGCCCGGCGGCGGCGCCAAAGGATTAGTGTCCTCCACCAGTTGGAAGTCCTGCAAGCTCGAAAACCCGAGCACCATCGACAGAGTAGCGAAAGCGGCGTTCTCGTTATTTTGAGCATCCAGCAGCAGAAGTTTGGCTTGCGCCAGATTCACACTTGCAAAACTGAAATCCAGTTCGGATTTCAATTTGCTCTTGAAAAGCGCTTCTACCTGATTGGTCACGGTCTGGCGTTCACCTAAGGTTTGCTGCGCGACGGTTACCAAGGCGTGGGCTTGCAACGCATTGTAGAAAGCTCGGTTCACGGCCAGAAGGATCTGCTCTTTGCTAGCCATGGCATTCTGGTTCTCGGCCTTGGACGCGTAGTTCGCGCTGGAGATCAGATTTGTCGTGCGGCCAAAGTCGGTTATCAGTTGCGTAACCATCACGCCAGCAGCGAAGCGTTCGTAGATGATCGGATTGTTCAGCGCTCCCGCAGTAATGCGGCTGCCGGATTGGGCGTCGACGCCCGTCAGATCACCCGTAGCCGTGGGCCACAGGTTCGACTTCACCTCGCGCGTAACCTGTACGGAGGCCAGAGCAAGCAGCCGACCGACAGAGATCTGTGGGTTGTTCTTCATGGCAAGGGCTTCTGCCTGCGCCAAGGTTAAAGGCATCGGCGCCCCCGGAGTCTGCGAAGCGGAGGGTTGGTGCGCATTCGCCGGCGGGCCAGAGCTGTTTTGCGTCGAACTGGCTTGCGGCATCGGAGCCGGAGGCAGACCCTGTGCCGTTTGCACGTTGACGGACACTTGCGCAATGCTAAACACGTGCAGTGCCAGGAACAGTAAGAACGCGACGATGTGCTTATATGTTCGCTTCATAGGTTAACCTTCTTAAGCATTCATCGAAATTCCCTCGCCTTCGTTACGCGCACCCAGCGGAGGCAAGGGTTTCGTACGCTGCCACAGCAGCCGGACGAAATTGTCGTTCTTCCCACCGCAGGAGCTCCGAGTCCGAGGTTTGCGATTAGCGATTCTGACCGCAATCCGATCTGCGGCGGACGATTCCCATCCTCATGTCCGGGTCGTTCGGCAGATCAAAATACATGACGTGTTTCGTCAAGCGCACCTGGATCGTCTGATTGGAAGTAAATTCTGACGGTATGTAGTTAAACGGCGTTTCGTACCGGCCAACATAAGTGGTGCAATCGACGCGCACTGAAACCTCGTAAGCGTAGTAGCGCGAAGTCAGTGGCGCATCGGATGGGTTGCTGCCTCCGATCATGGAGTCTGGCGAATAAACTTTATGCTGCTGCACGTGCACCACAGTTCCCTGCACGTAGGGGCTGGAATGGCCCGGCTCTGCGGCGTAAAGCGCCGGTACGACAACCACGAACACCACGATACAAATACACAGATTCCTTTTCATGATCTCCTCCATGAGATCGCCTGCTGAAATCGCAGGACATGACACGAACCGTGACTCGAACGGATGTTCAAGAACGATCCTCAGCAATGAGGAGGAGGTCTGTCGTACAGGCATTCTTCCGAATAGCGTCCAGTAACAGAATGAACGAAAGGCAATGCTGCAGCGGACAGTCGCGCGGGCTCGAACAGAACAAACTTTGCAGTGGGAGCGGACCAGTGGAGACCGTCATTCAACAGATGCTGCCGCTTGGCATCAAGGGACCGCGACGTTACGGTCTTTGTCGGCCGTCCTTCATCGCGCACGATTGTGCTGTACCTGGTCGCGAGGTTGATCGTGAGAGAAAGGACGGCGCTAAGTATCACCGCTCTACCCCAGAACCCTGAGCGCCGAGGACGGACAGAATGTCTTTCTTTCATTCGACTGGCCCCCCGGGCAGGGCTTCTGCGACCTGCGCTTTGCGTCTGCCGTAAACCAGCAAGTACGCCGCGGGCACGATGAAGATGGTCAAGAGCACCGACGAAGTAAGCCCTCCGATGATGGCGCGGGCCATGGGCGTGTACTGCTCAGCTCCTGTCCCCAATTTGAGCGCCATGGGAATCATGCCAATGATGGTTGCAAGCGATGTCATCAAAATCGGCCGCAGGCGCACCCGGCACGCGGTTATAACCGCGTCCTCCGCCGACAACCCTTGCCGCTCCAGATTGTGCGCGAAGTCAACGATCAGAATGCTGTTCGAGTCTGCGATGCCTACCAACATCAGCACGCCCATCAGCGACATGACATTCAGCGTGCTGTGCGTGAGCGGGAGAATCAACAGCACGCCGACAAATCCCATCGGGATGGCCAGCATGATCAGGAAAGGATCGATGAACGATTTGAATTGTGCCGTCAGAATCAGAAACAGCAGCAAGAAAGAAATTAGAAAGCCGAGCGCTAAGCTTTTGAACGACGCCTCCATGCCCTGCACCATTCCCCGCAAATTCACACGGACGTTGCCTGGAATTTTGGTCTTCGCCAGAATGTCGCGTATAGAACTGGTGACGCGTCCCAGGTCCTCTCCAGTTGGAGTCACGTAAACGTCCATGGCTCGCTGAATTTGATAGTGGTCGACTTCGGTCGGGGTCTGAACCTGCCTTACGTTTACAACATTGTTGAGCACCGTAATCGGCCGGCCCTGCCCACCGCACGCCCACGCGGACTGCGTGCCTCCTGGCCCGGTCGGACCGCAGCTCAACTCGCCTCCGTTGTTCGGATCTCGCAAGGGGATCTGTCCGAAATCCGCCATGTCGTGAATGGCGGGTTGACCTTTTTCGAAGAACTGCACCGTCAGGTAATAATCGTTGCCGCTCTTGCGATCGACCCAGTAATTGGGAGCGATCATGTAGTTGGAATTCAGCGCTGTGATGACATTGTCCACGACGTCTTTCTGCGTCAGGCCCAACTCTCCCGCATGCACGCGGTCGACATCCAGGCGCAGTGTCGGGTAATTCATGTCCTGCGGTATATAAACCTGGCCCACCCCTGGCACATTCCGAATTTCCGTGGCCAGGTTCTGGGCAATGCCATAGATCTGCGTCAAATCGGGGCTGCTTACTTGCACGTCAATCGGCGCGGGCATGCCGGCATTCAAAATTGCATCCACCATCGAGCCACTCGAGAAGAATGTCCGAATGTCCGGATACTGTTTTGCTATCCCGCTCTGAACCCGATCCATGTAGTCGAAACTGCTCAGATGGTGAGGCTCGTTTAGCTGCACTTGGACCGTCGCGGTGTAGGGACCCGCATTGGTGGTGTACAACGCGGAAAAGTCCGCGACCACGCCAATATTGGACACGATCAGCTTCAGATCTTTCGGTTCCACAGTATGGCGAATCAAGTCTTCCACTTGAGCGATGTACTGATCCGTAACTTCGATGCGAGTGCCGGTTGGAACTTTCAGGTTGATGGTGAACTGCCCGGCGTCAGTCTTCGGGAACAAAGCCAAACCGAGCAGCGGATAAATTGCCAGGCTGGCCAGAAAAACACCGCTCAGCGCCAGCACGGTTATGCCCGGCCGCTTCAGTGCCCGCCTCACCCAGTGCTCGTAATAATCGAGGACCCTGTTGAACATGCGGTTGAAGCGGGCATTGAACCTGTCCATCGAGGATTGGCTCACCGCCTTTTCTGGCTCAAGCTCGTACCCTTCATGCTTATGCTCGGCCGCATGCGGCACAGCTTTCAGAAACCGTGAACAGAACAACGGAATCACGGTCATGGCCACGACAAATGAAGCCAGCAGCGAGAGGCAGAACGCCAGAGCCAAGGCAGAAAAAAGAAACTTGGATACGCCGTAGAGAAAAACCACAGGAAAGAAATCGACCACATCCACCAGAGTCGCCGCGAGTACGGCTAGGTTGACTTCGGTGCCCCCAACTTCGGCGGCGACCATCGGAACGGCTCCCATTTCCAGATGGCGGTAAATGTTTTCCAGCGAAATAACCGAGTTGTCGATCACACGCGAAAACGCCAGCGCCATTCCACCTAGGATCATCGTGTTCACCGTGCCGCCCATCAGGGCCAGCACCACAAACGCCGCCAGCGCTGATAAAGGGATGGAAAGCAACACGGCTGAGGTCGCCCGAAAACTTCCCAGAAAAATCAGGATCATCAGGCTGGTAAGAATCAACCCCAGAAATCCCTCGTGCAACACGGTGCGGATGGCTTCCTTCACATACACAGACTGGTCGAACACGATGCTGGTGACCATCTGCTTGGGAATGTCGTAAAGATGCTTGGTGAGCGCACGCAGACCGTCGACGACCGCGATCGTGTTGGTATCGCCGCCCTGCTTCATCACCGGAATGTACACAGATTTCTGGCCATCAATGCGTACGACGTTGGTTTGAATCTGGTGTGCGTCTTCTGCTTTCCCAACGTCGTTCACCGTAACCCAGGAGTGTCCCTTGACCTTGAGCGGAAGCTTGCCCAACTGGTCCATGCTGTCGACGAGGCTATTGGAATAGACGAAGTAATCGTAGGGGCCCATCTTTACGTCGCCGGCGGGGAGGATCAGGTTCGAGTCGTTGACCGCGCCCACAACGTCCATTGGACTCAATTGACGAGATAACAATTTGTACGGGTCGACGTAGACCATGATCTGACGGTAGGTGCCGCCGAAGACGCCGGGAATCTCGGCGCCTGGCACAACCGCGATCTGGTTGCGAATTTCAAACTGCGCGTAATCGTGAAGCTGAGTTTCGTTAAGACCTTCTCCCTTGACCGTAACCAGAGCGACCGGCAAACTCGACGCGTCGAACTTCAGCACCACCGGCGGCAGAGTTCCCGGTGGAAGCCGCTTCAAGTCTGCCAAAGCCAAGTTGGAAAGTTCGGTCACATCGGCATCAGGGCTCGTTCCCGGCTGGAAGTACACCCTGATGATGCTCACCCCTAATAGCGATCGAGACTCCATGTGATCGACGCCTGCGGCCAGGGTAAAGAAGCGTTCGAGAGGGTCTGTAATATCGGTTTCAATGTCTTCCGGTGGCATACCGGAATAGAAAGTGGCCACGACCACTTCCGGCAGATTGATGGGTGGAAACAAATCAACCGGCATGCGCGCGATGCTGGTCACGCCAATCACCAGGAGCACCAGGCAGATCACAACGATGAAGTACGGATTACGAATTGAGAATCCCGGCATAAACGCTATCCAGTCGCTCTGCTACTGCGCATTCTGTTCCTGGTACTGCATCACGGCCATCGCTTGCGGGTGAACTTTCTGACCCGGCTTTAGGCCACTGCGGTCGCTGACTACAACTTGCTCTCCTTCATTTAATCCGGAAAGGATTTCCGCGTCACTGGTAGTCTGCAATCCGACTTGCACGGTGCGGTCTTCCACTTCTCCATCGCGATTTACAACAAAAACGGTTGTTTTATCGCCTTCGTGGCTTAAGGCCTGCAAAGGCACGGTGGGAACATTATCTTTTTGGTCGAGACCAACCTCGGCTTCCGCGTAAAGGCCGGGCATGAGCATGCGCTCGGGATTCAGAACATCCACTTCGGTGTGCATGGTGCGAGTGTCCGCTCTGACATCTACAGAGAAGCGCGCAACCTTGCCAGGGAAAGTCCGGTTCAGGGAAGGCACGTGAACATTCACCGGATCCCCGATACGAATGTAGCGAACGTATGACTCGGGAATAGGAATGACCAGACGAAACAGATCGTCCTGAGACAAGCGGACGATCGGCATTGCCTGCGTACTCGAACTCGTTCCCGCCTGGACCAGAGTCCCCAGGTTCGCATAGCGCTCGGTCACGACTCCGGAGAATGGCGCCGTGATTTTGGAATAGTCGAATAGAGTCTGGTCGTGAAAAAATTTCGCTTTGGCAGCGGCCAACTGGCTCTGGGCCGCCTCCATCGACGCTTTTCCAGCGTCAACTTGAGAACTGGCGGCAAGATCCTTGCCCTGGGCGTCGTCAACTTCCTGTTGTGCCACGATCCCGGGCTGAGTCTCGAAGACCTGATTTAATCGCGTATATTGAAGGTGCAAGGCGTTGTATTGCGCGTCGTAGCGTTGCAACTCGTGATCGGCGCGGCTCACCTGGTTGATTGCGTTCTTGATCTCGGCTTCATCCTGTTCCAACTGCGCCTGCAACTCCGGGATCTCCAGCGTGGCCATAACCTGGCCTGCCTTCACATGGGTTCCATAATCGACGTTCAACTTCTGCACGTAGCCCGATTCCTTGGCATAGACGTCGATCTCCTGAAAGGGCACAAGTTCGGAAGACAAGGTAATTTGCCGGCTCAGCGTTTTCTTGACTACATTCGTCACTCCGACCGTAACCGCCTCGTGTGCACTTTCCTTCCCGTTGCCACCGCCGCTGCACGATGACAGCCCAAACGCCAACAGGAAGGCAAACCCAACAGTCGCGTGTCCCACAGCCCTGGATATGCCTGCGCGAAGACAATTTCTCCTGCGAATGTGGCCACGTTGATTCATCTTCCTAAACACCAGCCTTCTCTGGCATCCCGGCCAGCAATGTGCCACTAACTCAATCCCTTGACTACGTTCCGTAACTTGTTCACGGAAAACTCCTGCGAACGACAAAAGTCGATCACCTGCTCCTCTGCCTGCCGTAGTCTCGCCGCAGCCGCAGGAATCTCGGACACAATCTCTTTGGGAATGGTCAAAATCCCGTGTCGATCCCCATGCATCAGGTCGCCCGGTTGCACTTCCAAGCCGCCGACAGTGACCTTCGACCCAAAGTCGAAGATGTGGGCGTAGGCATGCGACACCGAGACATTTCCTGCAAATACCTGAAATCCCAGATCCTTGACGCGTGGCAGTTCCCTCACCGCGCCGTTGGTCACGTATCCCACGCAGCCGAGTGCTCTCAGAATGGCGGCATGCACGTCGCCGAGAAATGCTCCGACGCCGGGTGGCTCGTCCAGATCCTGCAAAACCGCGATTCGTGGAGCAGGTACCTGGAGAATGCTGTTCCACCAGTCGTGGCGGTCGTGGTAGAAACCCGCGATTGGGGGCTCGCCGGTGCGAAGACGGGCTGTGGCTGCGTATCCCACCAACGGAGGAAAATCTTCGAAAACGCAGCGGACGCGGGCGTCGGCGAAGCCGGCATTCCGCAGCCTCAGCTGAAAAGTTTCGATCGCGTTCGAAACCGTGCACGTATCTAAACGGCGCAGAGCATCGAGCCCTTCGGCGGGTATAGAAGGCTCAAGAGCCATGCGAATCCTCTCTATCAGCTTTCGATTGACCTTATGTATTTGCAGTCAATCGTTCGCCAGATTCCGTCCAAGCAGCCAAAAGCCTGCTTGAGGACGGCACTATTACTGGATCAAACAACCCGAGATGCGAAAAAACTAAAGGAGGATACCGGACGATGGCGGGGGCCTGTTATATAGGCTGTCGGTGAAAACGTGCCGCGGAAGCAGAGGTCCAGCGAGAGCCAGACGAGTTTCGATAGAGATGGGCTCGACAACGCTGAAATTGGCAGTCGGCGCAACCCATCGAGTGGCATCCCGATCAAGGTGTTGCCGCGTGGGCTCGAGCAATCGGCGTTCTATGGAGTTTGTAGCGTGGGACGAAGAAGTAGAACTAACCCAAAAGCGAGTCGCAAGACTCAGCGTCAATGAGCAAACGGCGATGACAACCAAGACACCACGCCAGCCGCGCTGACCAACCGCAAGATGTCTCAGCAATTTCATCCCACTGTTACCGGCAACTGCTGCTTAACTGAATTATACAACGCCGGACCCAATCAGTTAGACATTACCTTAGGTTTCCGGCTTCTCCTTGAGTTGGATACCGAACTCAAGAGGTTGGTTGCACGACGACTCCCGTGCCAACGCGGTCGTTGGCGGAATTTGCGCGCAGCCGCATTGTCCGTCAATGGGATCTCCAAAAAACGCACCCCAAAATTCTTGTTCTCTCCACGCTCGAAGCTCAGCGTTATAATTCAAGCCGAAATCGCTTTCACAGTCTGTCAGAGGAGAACTTCTATGGGAGAGTTCTTGTTCGTTCTGCTGCTTTCTTCAAGCTTTCTCGCGGCCCAAGATAACAATCCCAGCGCCACGAGCGACC
Source organism: Terriglobales bacterium (assembly GCA_035601995.1). GTDB lineage: Bacteria > Acidobacteriota > Terriglobia > Terriglobales > Acidobacteriaceae > JABDBE01. Next base: position 175,144 of record DATNNE010000016.1, on the reverse strand, counting down.
ACAACTCGAAAAGCGACAAAGGAGATGTAACTGTACAAGGCTGCGTCGGCAGACTCAGCGGGGACTACGTCCTGACGAAGCAGGACCCAGCCGTCACGTACGAACTTCAGGCTACGGGCAAAATAAAGCTGCGCAAGTACCTGGGACAACGAGTAGAAGTGACAGGGAGCGAAGCGCCTACAATGAGCACAAGTTCCGACGCGCTAACCAAAATGGGCTCTGCATCCCCGGTGACGATAACGATTACGTCAATCAAGACTATCTCGAAGGAATGCACCGTACATTAGCGTCTCGAGTGAGTAAGGAACATCTGTGGCGCTCCGGGCATGCCTCGATCTTCATCAGACAGCGGGCTTGTTGTTCACACGCAACAACATTCTGCCTCCACTGTGACCCTCGGAGATTCCCTTTCGTTTCCACGCTTCTGCGAGGTGCATCACTTCCTTAACTCTGCTCATCAAACATAGTAGAGTGAGGAGAAAAATGCATATGTGGCTGCCAAGGACGAAAGCAATTGCCAACTTCCTCCTGGCCGCGATTTTATTTGCGCCCGCGTGGGCGGCTGACCCAAACGCCAAATCTGCGGTGCCAGGAACGCTTAATTACGTAGAAGGAAAAGTGTCGGCGGGTGATCAGGCCCTCGACTCGAAATCGATCGGTACGACACAGTTGCAAGCAGGCCAATCGCTGACCACGGACAACGGGAAGGCCGAAATTCTGCTGACGCCTGGAGTTTTTCTGCGGGTTGGCATCAACAGTTCGGTGAAAATGATCTCGTCAAGCATCACGAACACGCAGGTCGGAATCGACAAAGGCCACGCGATGATCGAAGTCGCGGAGATACACCCGGAAAACGATATTCGCATCACGGGAGGCGGCTCGACTGTGCAGCTCTTGAAAACCGGACTGTATGACTTCGACTTGGATCAAGGAGCGTTCCGCGTTTTTGATGGTGAGGCCAAGGTCGAAGGGAACGGTGGGCAGATCACGGTGAAGGGCGGGCGTCAGGTGAGCCTTGCCGCTAACGCTCCGCTGAAAGCACAAAAGTTTAACAAGAAGTCGTATCAGGAAGACGATCTGTATCGCTGGAGCAGTCTGCGATCGGCATACCTTGCCGAAGCGAACGTCAACGCGTCCGGCATCTACGCGAACAGCGGAGGCGGACCTTGGGGTCCGGGCTGGTGGGGTGCTGGTTGGTATTGGAATCCTTGGTACGGCGCCTACACCTTCATTCCTGGCGACGGGATTTTCTACAGCCCCTTCGGCTGGGGTTTCTATTCGCCGTGGTGGGTGTATCGAGCCCCGTTCTACGGGTACGGAGGATCGCCCTACTATCGCCACTTCAGCACTGACATTCATAACTGGGGTCCCGGCAACCACTATGTCGGGGGCGGCAACTACGCCGGTGGCATTTACCACGGACCAGGATCTGCGGGCGGCGGTTTCCGTTCCGGACCTAGAACGCCAAATGGATCGCGTGGCTTTGGGGCATCCCCCAACGGCGGAGGCTTTCACGATGGCGGCTTCCATGGGGGGGTAGGCTTCCACGGTGGCGGAGGCTTTCATGGTCGCTGATGTAACCCTGCTTCTGGGAACGTGATCAGGTTCGCCTAGTTCCTGACTTATGCGCTGGAAAGAAGAAGGAGACAACCGCATGAAGAGCCTCTTTTCGCTGCTGCTACTGTTGCCAACGACATTGCTTGCACAAAATCCGTTCGAGGGAACCTGGGTAGTTAAAATGGAGATGGCTCAGCTGCCCGAAAAGCCGGAAGTTTACTTGTTGCAGAAGGGGAGCTACGAATGCTCGAGTTGCGTTCCCAAGATCAAGATAAATGCGGACGGCAAGGACTATCCGATTGCTGGGTCGCCGTATTTCAGCACGGTCAGTATTCGGGTTATCGATAACAACGGCATTGAATTGACCGAAAAACAAGACGGCAAGATTGTTTATTCGGAAACGGACACAGTTTCCCCAGACGGCGAAACTCTGGTTCAGCAGGTAACAGACTCAGCCGCGCCTAGCGGGGTACCGATTACCGCGGAGCAAACCTTCAAAAGGATAGGTGTACGTCCATCTGACGCGCATGCGATTTCTGGAACCTGGCGAGCGCACAAGGTAAAGGTCACATCTGAGAATGGAGTTACCGTCACCTACCACGGTACGGCGGGCGGGTTGCAGGCTTCCAACCCCAGCGGCGAAGGTTACGAGGCTAAGTTCGACGGGAAGGACTATCTAATCCACGGGGATCCAGTCCACAGCACCGTGTCGCTGAAACAAATCAATGCGAACACGATCGTCGAAACGGACAAGCTGGAAGGCGTGGTCCATTACAAGCTTGTCATGGCCGTCGCCCCCGATGGCAAGTCGATGAAGGTTACGGAGACCGACATGGAGCGCGGTACAAGGATGACCTACACGATGGAGAAAAAGTCGCAGTGAGGGACGAGAGGCTCGTTCACATTGCCCCTTCGCACCTGAATCCGGGTTGCGTGCTCCATTTCTTTCGCGAACCACCAGCGCGAAGAGATGGTCGCAGGAGCGCTCGTCGGCATCTTATATGTCATGCGCTTCGACTTTCGCCAACTACCGGAACCCTCGCCACCACCTATAAAAGAACCGCCCGATGGTCCTGAGAACCCGGACGTTCCAGTGCGAGAGCCGGATCCGGAGGAACCGTTTCAAATGTCCGGCGCGAGCTGACAGATGAATCGGACGGTTCCGCCAAAATGGAAGTTCCGCAAAATACAGTATTCACCGGATTGTTCAGGCCAGCCCGGAACGCTATGGTTCGTCGGGGGACCCATCAATGTTTCATGAATTGTTCAACATGGCGCTGGGCGCTCTTGTGGCCATAGTGGTCGGGTCGATAGTGTTCCGCCTCCTCGTGCTCCCCTGGGTCTACCGGGCATTGGGCTCTGAATAATCAGCCCACATCAGTGCGACTTTCGTGCCAGAAACCGCAATACCTAAACCACATCACGACGTGCCGAATCAAATACCAAGAAGGAAGTAGCTGCGGCACGGGATTCTTGTAGGCGGCAACTCCCACGGCAATCAATCTCATCCCTGTGACTCGAATTGGGTGGAACGGCGTATGCATTCCTTCGGTCCCGACGGCCTTGAAACTGGGAGGAGGTAGAAATGTGGCGAACCTTCATTTTGCTCTGCTTACCATGGCCCTCGCTTCTGCTCTTTTTAACCTACAGGCAACTGCGCAAACGCTACGAGATCCACAGTCTGATCTCGCGCCTGCGCTCGTCGGGAGGAATCTGACGTGTTCGGAGAGCCAAAAACTTTTCATTTCCGAGCCTTTTGCGGAACGCGCAAAGCTAAAAGCCCGACTCTACAATCTTTTGCGCGAGAGCTTGTACGACGACGCCAAAGGCGTCGTGAATATCGCGCGGGAAAAAGAGATAAAGGCTCTTGCAAGTAAGCTAAAGAACGACAAGGTTGACTAAGAGGCATCTACGCATTGGCAGACAGTGCCAAGAGAGTACGAAGCCGGCGCGCGTTGATGACTTTCGAAGTGACCTCGATCGAATGGCAGAAAAGTCCTGCGAGCTCCAGTTTCATTGCGAATAGGACTGTACGAAAATGAGTAGTAGGTTTCCTCCAGAAAATCTCCGCGACTCATGAAGAGGCGGGCCTCGTCGACAAAGGATGCCTCACCCTTTTGAACTACCGGTCCGCCAAGGGCCTACAAATATCCCAAATCTTAGCCCAGCTCTTTTCCACGCGGCCTGCTGCGTCAAGGCTAGCAAGCCGGTTCAAGAAAAGTTGTGGCTATTGCTTCGATGAAGTGCATCTCTCTTTACGACTTGAGAAATAAGAACCCGCCACCATAGATGTGCGTGAGAGAATGTGGCGAGCCGATCGGCTAGCGAGGATTGGTGCGAGAGACAGTGCCCAATTCAAATTCGAAAATCTCACTGGCAACCCGCCCGGCTGACGAAGCCTCCGCCGTGAAGGAGGGTTCGGGCGTGAGGAAGCTGATTCGAGTCGTTTTGGTCAGCACGACGCTGATCTGCGTATGGCTGACGGTGCGATTCCCCTACGAGGTCGAGTCCGGCATTGAATATCTATTGGACGGACCCAACCGAGTCAATCCTCAAACTCTGCATCTGCGCGGTGAATTCGTCGAAAGCAACCTGGGACCCGTCGAGGAGCAGGGCGGCACGGTGACCGTCAGGATGATCGCGGAGCAATATCTTTTTGTCCCGCAGTGCGTGGTGGTGCCGACCGGCGTTCCTATCCGCGTTCGGATGACGAGTGCTGACGTCGTCCACCAGCTAACCATCAGTGGGACTACCGACGAAGTGAAGGTGGTTCCAGGCTACATCGTCGAGACCCACCTGCAGCTTGAACGAGCCGGCGAATACCAGATGCCCTGCCACGAGTTTTGCGGACCCGGACATTACACGATGAGAAGCCGCTTGACCGCCGTCCCACCAGAAGAGTTTCGAAAGTTAAGTCGGGAAGCAAGGATGAATTGTGCAAAACCGTAAATCGTTAGCAAAAGGTTGCGGGCGTCGGAGAGCACCGATCCGGCTGGCCGTTCTGACCGTGGCGATGTTGCTGTTGCTCTCGGCACGTGCTGACGTCATGGGATCAGATGTTAACGAACCCCCGGTTCGAATTCCTTCCAACGTCGCGTGGACGGCGCGAACGATTGCGCTGGCTTCCTCTGGAAATGCGCTTCGTGGGCTGCTGATCGCGCGTCGCTGCGATCGCTGCCACGGTCGCGAGGGTTTCAGCTCAAGCCCCTCGGTTCCAAACCTTGCAGCCATGGACCGCCTGGTCGTCTGGAAACAGTTGGATGACTTCCGCTCGGGCAAGCGCAGTTCGCCCGTGATGCAACCGATCGCAAACTCGTTGTCGCTGGAAGACTCTGCCGACGTCGCGGCTTACTATTGGATGATGCCGATTGCGCCCGATCCGCAGGACGATCGCGCCTTTCCGCAGCCGCTATCTGATCCTAAGCACGAAGCCGTGGCTGGACGCCTTATCAACGCTGGAGATGGGAATCGCGGGTTGCCGCCGTGCCAAGCCTGCCACGGTCCAATCGGCTTTGTGACGGGAGCGCCGTCTCTTGCGACCCAAAATGCCACCTATCTGCTGGAGCAGATTGAAGCCTTCGCCAGCGGCAGGCGAGCAAACGACATCAACATGCGCATGCGCAGCATCGCGGCCCAATTGACCGAAGAGGAGAAGCACGCGTTAGCGGAATCGTACGGTGCAGGGTTGGGTGAATCGAGTGCTGGGCCTGCGGGCCGATAAAACGGCTGCCCGCCGACTTCCCTCACCCGACTCTCGGAATCCCCCACTAGCGCAGTGCCGCCGGGTGGTCGCTGGAATGTTTTCCAGCGACCGACGTCGGCGGCCCGTGGCTTTCGATCAAGGTGCTGGAGTTACGGTCCAGCCAAAACCGTAGCTATTGTTGGTGTAGTACGAGACGGTCAATCCTGCACCATACTCGTCGGGATAGCCGTACAGCCTGTGCCCCGGCTGTTGCAACGATTGGAACTGTATGGCTCCAGACTCATCTTTGACGGGATGCCACAGTTGGTTCGCCCAATCGAAATCCGGGGTTTCCGTTTTGCACGGATACTGAATGACCCTGCCACTCGAGTGGCCGCCTTCCAAATCCATGCATAGTCCGCTATTGGCGTTGACCAGTTGGACCATCATTGAAGGGCCGTCCGCTCTCACCGCATGCCACTTCTGGCTGCTGCTTCCGTTGGTTGTCGCCAACTGCAACGGGGTCAGTAATGCCATGCTTCCGTTCGGCACCTCGATCGCCTTGCCTTGCGTGACCGATGTGACCACGAACGGTGGAGCGTCGCCGGACTTCCCTACCCGGCCGTCGGCGTACACCCAGGCGTAGGAGCGTCCGTCAGACCGCCCAGTGATGTTTGAGACCGCGCCACGCCCAGGACTTCCGCCTGTAGATCCCAGGGACAAAGCGTTGCCAAAGGTATGCACACCGCCATCGGAGCCCACCAGCCAGTAGCCGTTGACGGCGCCCGTGATGTCATGGCTGAGGGCGATTCCCACCAGATCATGTCCGCCGGGCCGGTTGCCTCCCGTCGAGCCGTAGAACACGGCGTCGCCACGGGCATGCACGCCTCCATTATTCATGACGATGTAATAACCATTGCCAGAGGGAGTAGCCGCGATGCCAGTCGGAGTGTAGCGGCTGTCGTGCATCGCGTCCCCGTAGGAGACGGTATTTCCTGCTGTCCACACCGCGCCCTGATCGTCAACCGCCCATAGGCCGTCGCCTCTCGGGGATGCGGCGGCTGCCATGATCGACCGGTTGGCGCTGCGGAAACCGGAGCAATTTGCGAGGCGTCCTTCGCAAAGGTAAGGTGCGCCCCCGCGGTCAAAAATCATTCCATTTGTGGTCACCACCCAGTACTTATTCGTGCCGGGTATGGCCGTGATGCTTCCCGGCTCGTTCACGGTGTCATACTGGGGCGCCCCATCAATCGCCACGGTCCTGTACTCGGCCATGTGTCCTGGAGCGTGCATCTGTATCCAGAACCCGCCTCCATGAGCGGCGGCAACACTCGTGTAATTGCCGTACGGATTCAGGTTTGGTTGCGACGCACTCGCAGGCATCGCGAAGCCGAGGACCAGCAACAGCAGCAGGCACGGCATCACGGCGAGCATACGGATGAAGGAATTAGATCGGTACGGTTTTGTATTGTGTCGTCTCATCGTCTTCTTTCTCCAGACTGTGTCTGGTTATGGATTTGAAATAACTTGCATTGTGGATTAGACGGAATTAGCTAGGATCGCGGCGTAAGAAGCTTGTAAAGTCACGGCAAACTCTGATTTCTCTTGAACGTGCGTCGGCCGCTGGGATAATTCCCAGCGGCCGATGTTGCGCACAGTGAATTTCGATCAAAGGACCGGAGTTACCGTCCAGCCCAGACCGCTATTGGTGTAGTAGGAGACGATCAATCCTCCGCCCATTTCCTCGGGATACCCGTATAACCGGTATTCCGGGTGTTCGAGCAAGTGGAATTGGATCCCGCCGTTTAAATCATTAACCGCTTTCCAGAGCTGGTTAGTCGGATTTGGCTCCTCTTTACATGGATACTGAATCACCCTGCCACCGGCAGCTCCATGTTCCAAATCCATGCACAAGCCGCTGTTGACGTTGACAATTTTGAAGGCTCCGTTATGCGGCAACAACTTCCATTTCTGACCTGCACTGTCGTTAGCCGCGGCCAGCTTCAGCCAGGTCTCGGGTTCCGTGCTGCTGTTGGGCACATCGATCACCTTGCCTTCCGTAGTTGACGTGATCACGAACGGCGGGGCATCGAGCGACTTTTCGACCTTGCCATCCTTGTACACCCAGGCGTAAGAGCGCCCGTCGGGCCGCGTGACGATGTTCGACACCGAACCGCGTCCGGGAGCACCTCCGGTCGAGCCCAACTTTAGCGCATCCCCGAAGGGATGAACCTCGCCATCGGAGCCGATCAACCAGTAGCCGTTAACTCTGCCAAGGATGTCGTAGCTGAGTGCGATTCCGGTCACGTCATGTCCGCCGGGGGGATTGCCGCCGGTTGAACCGTAGAACACAGCGTCGCCGCGGGCATGCACGCCCCCGTCGGTGCTAACGATGTAATATCCCCGGCCAGAAGGCGTCGCGGCGATGTCAGTCGGATAACCGTTGGCGCCCATGACATCCCCGTACGACTCAACGTTACCCGCCGTCCACACTGCACCTTCATTGTCCACCGCCCACAAGCCGTCTCCGTGCGGCGAGGCGTCGGCTGCAAGAATCCCCCGTGAGAACTGGCGAAAACCTGAGCATTTTTCGAGATCTCCATGGCAAAGATTGGGAGCGTCTCCTCGCGGATGGATTTTCCCCTCCCAGGTCACCACCCAGTAGCCATTCTTACCGGGTATGGCCGTGATACTTCCGACCTCGTTTACGCTCTCATACTGCGGCGCTCCCTCAATCGCAAGAGTTTTGGGTCTTGGCGGGTAATCATTTGAGTCTAACTGCACCCAGAACCCGCCTCCTGGAGCAGCAGCGATACTGGTGTAATTGCTTCCCGCAGGCAAGTAGGGTTGCGATGCGGTTGCAGGAGTTGTCGCGAAGCCGAAAACCAGCAAGAGCAACAGGCCGGGCCCGGCGCGGCTACCGCGGACAGCGTGAAACCACTTCAAGCAAATAGCATGTCGAGTCATAAGTCTTCTCCTATTTCTATAATTTGGCTCTGTTCGCCAAATATGGACATTGACCACATGACTATTATGACCCAGCCGCGGAGGGGAAGTTGTAAGAAGCTTGTAAAGCCGGTGTAAATTCTTGCTCCAGAGACACGTCGGCCGCTGGGTTTCATCCCAACGGCCGATTCAAGCGTCGCTTTACATCCCCGATCAAGGAACCGCAGTTACGGTCCAGCTCAGGCCGGGGTTGGTGTAGTACGAGACGATCAATCCTGCGTCCATTTCTTCAGGATACCCGTACAACCGGTATTCCGATTGTTCGAGCACGTAGAATTGCGCCGCGCCGGACTCATCCTTCACCAGTTTCCAAAGCTGGTTGGTTGGATTTGCTTCCTGTTTGCAGGGATACTGGATGACCCTGCCACTGGCAGCCCCATATTCCAAATCCATGCACAAGCCACTGTTGACGTTGACAATTTTAAAGGCACTGTTATACGGCAACAATTTCCATTTCTGGCTGGTGCTGTCGTTGGCCGCAGCCAGGTGCAGGGGAGTCTGTTCTGTGCTGGCGTTGCGTACATCGATCACCTTGCCCTCCGTCACCGACTTGATCACCACCGGGCGAGCTTCCACGCTTTCCACCTTGCCATCCCTGTACACCCAGGCGTAAGAGCGGCCGTCAGGCCGGGCCACGATGCTCGACACCTTGTGACCTCCTGGGGCGCCGCCCGTTGAGCCCAGAAAGGGGGCGTTGCCAAACGAGTGCACGCCGCCATCGGAGCCCACCAGCCAGTAGCCGTTGACTTCGCCGAAGAGGTTGTAGCTCAGGGCGATTCCTGTGATGTTGTGGCCGCCAGGCTTGTTGCCGCCGGTTGAACCGAACAACACCGCGTCACCGCGGCCGTGCACACCACCGTCCTCGCAGACGATGTAATAACCCTTCCCGGAAGGGGTGGGGACGATTCCCGTTGGAATGGAGCCGTCTTTGCTAACGTCGCCATAGGAGACGACATCGCCGGCGGTCCACACATGGCCGTTGTTGTCCACCGCCCACAAACCGCTGCCGTGCGGAGAGGCGGCAGCAGCGGTTATGCGTTGCGCGGGATCCGTGCTAAACCCGGAGCAGTTTTGCAACCGCCCTCCGCAAAGTTGGGGAGCTTCTCCGCGCGCGTAAATATCGCCGCTCGGCCTCACCATCCAGTAACCGTTCTTGCCGGGAATGGAAGCGATGCTCCCGAACGCCGGAATACTCTCAAACACCGGCGCCCCGTCAATGGCGATGGTTCTAAAGTCCCACTCGTAGTCCTTCATGCCGTGCAACTGCACCCAAAACCCTCCGTTAGGAGCGGCGGCAATGCTGGTGTAACTCGGATCAGGAACAAAGGTCTGATCAGAAGCGCCGGCTCGGCTCGGCATGAAGCCGAGAACAAGTAGCACGAACAGGCCCGCTAACACCGCGACCCGTATTAAAGAAAAGCGGTACGAATAAGTATTGTTTAGAGTCAATCGTGTCTTCTCCTTTGTAGGTTGATGAATTCAATATGTTGGATATGATGTCGCGACGACGGCCCACGAGGTAAGAAGCTCGTAAATCAGCGGTAAACTCAGGTTTCGGTTTGAATGGCGGGAGAAATCAAGGATCCTGTCCAGGTTCTTACCTCTTAGGGAGTGCGATCGAAGCGCATTCTTTTTAGGACTGCTGGCATCATGGACGATGCCGAACCGGCAAAGCGTTCGACAGGGATGCGTGCCTCTCTCGCACTGCTATGGACCAAAGAGGGTAGCTACCTACAAGAGGAAATCACGATCAGAAGCAACATCAAGGCGTGTCGCAACGGGATGAGGAGCCTTGCGGCTGCATGAAGACGACCAAAGGCACCCCGAATATTTCGCCGCCGCGCCCCGAGTTTACGGAACCTTCGCCGTTATTACGGTTGAGTAATTGCTTTCGCGGCCACGCTGGTCGACCGACGTCACTACGTAATCGTAAGTCGTTCCGCTCTTTACCTGATGGTCCTCGTAGGTCGTGCCAGTCACATGGGTGGCTATTTTTTCGTACGGCGCCTTCGGAGTTGTCCGGCGATACAGGTTATACGCAACGACGGTAGCGTCAGGAGTGGATGGAGTCGCTTTCCAGGTGATAGTTACGCTGTGCGCTTTCGCGACGCTCTGCCCTTGGGATTCATCGCCAAAAGCCGCCAACCCGACCATCGACAACACTAATGCAATCAGCAACAGCGCCCGGGTACTCGCTGTGAGCATCGTTCGGCTCCGAAAAGCATATCGATTGGCGCTCATTGGTACTCGTCCTCGGCACCCGATAACGGAACGCGTTCCGTATCTCCGCTGAAGCCCGCGTCGTGGCCCGTAAAACAGTACACTTTCTAGCGACCAGCAGCAAGAAAAAGCGGCTTCCAAATACCCAACCATCCCGAATCGAGACTGATTATAGTTAGTCGCGATCACAATAACTCGATAGTGGTATCGCATCGTCCCCCAGCTACATCGCCTTTACACAGTTCTTACATCGGCTTTACTGACACTTTACCCCAGCCTCAGAAGATTTCGGTTAAGGTTCACCGAGAGGCAAAAAAACAGGAGGATCTTATGAAAACCGCAATTGAACCAATGGAGCCGTGCCAAGGTTCCGCAATATGCAGCGACGCGCACAAGCTGCGCGTGGTCATAGCCGACGGGTCACCGAATTATATGGCCGTGGTATGCACTTTACTTGATTTCCACAAGACGGTGGACGTCGTCGGCCGGGCCGCGGACTTTAAGGAAGCAATTAAACTGGCCGTCACTCTTGAACCCGACTTGGTCTTGATGGATCTTGAAATGCCCTCCGCCAACATGGCGATCTCGATCATCAATCTGTGCTCGGATCAAGACGGGACCAGGATCGTGGGCATGTCGGACGAAGAATCAATCCGGCTGGACTTAATCCTGGCAGTCAGCGCCATCGTCCCCAAACCGAATTTGCGGCAGGAGTTCTTGCCCATTCTAAACGCACTCTATGACTTGCCTGGCGCTAAGAGTGGGTTATGTCTGGAGTCAAGACTTGATCGGAACCTTGCCCGGCGGTGGAATGAGACGTCATTCCGCAGAACCGTCAACTAAGGAGATGGACGATGTACATAGGTTGGGCAGGCTCCTCGCCTGCCCATTCTTGCCATCGGTTTCTTAACCTGCTTCTACGGGGCGAACTTGTAGCCGAGCCCGGGGACGGTCACAATCAGCGACGGCCGTTTGGGATCTTCCTCGAGTTTTTGCCGCAGGCTCGCGACGTGTACGTCCACCGTGCGCGTGAAGGCGTCAGTGCTATACGACCAGACTTCCTTGAGCAAGACGTCGCGCGACAAAGTTGTGCCAGGATGCTCGACGAAGTAGCGCAAGAGTTGGAACTCTCGTGCGGAGAGTGGGACAGTTTTGCCCTCGCGCAACACGCTCGTCCCGCGCAAGTCAACTTCTAGTGTGCCGAATTTCTGAACGCCAGCGACCGTGGGCGTCTTCGCACGTCGCAGCAGCGCTTCGATCCGCGCCAGCAATTCCATGGCGTCGAATGGCTTGGTCAGATAATCGTCTGCGCCAATCTTCAGCGCCAGCACCTTGTCGATGGTTTCTCCTCGCGCGGTCAGCATGAGAATCGGCACTACCACGCCCGCCATGCGAACATCCCGGCACACATCAAAGCCGCTCTTGCGGGGTAGCATGACGTCCAGAATTACGAGATCGCACGAACTCTGCGTAGCCTTCCGCAAACCCTCGTCGCCGTCCACCGCGAAGTCCACTTCGTAACCCTCGCTCTTCAGACGGTCCCCGAGCGTCATGCGAATGAGTTCGTCGTCTTCGACGATCAGGATTTTTCCATCCATATTTGTAACTACGAAACAGAGTTCAGCTTGGCACTTGGGTCCTTGGGTACCTCCGAATGTTCGTGAACTGGCAAGTGTACCGTAAATGAGCTTCCTTGCCCCAGCGTACTTTCCACTGTGAGACTGCCCCCCATCGCCTCGGCGATGGCTTTCGCCAGCGGCAGCCCCAACCCGCTCCCGTGAATTTGCGCCGCTGTAACCGTGGCGCTGCGGTAAAAAGGCTCAAAGATCTGCTTTAAATCTGCGGGGTCGATTCCGATTCCCTTGTCCTCGACCGTAATGTTAACCTGCTTTTGCCCATCCGGACCATTGGCGACATACGCTCGCACGCGCGCCCATCGTTTTTCGCCGCTGTATTTGATGGCATTGGCGATGAGGTTTTGCAGGCATTGCGAGAACGCTTTGCAGTCGACGTTGACTCGCGGCAAATCTTGCTCGATCACTCGCTCCACCGTGACTCCAGCAGAATGAGCCAGCACGGCCGTATTCTGCAGGCTGGCATCGATGACCTGTGCCACATCGCTGAGTTGCAGGTGATACCGTTGGCGTCCTGTGTCTGTGGCGGAGAAAGTCAGGATCTGCTCGATGAGTTCGCTGAGCTGTCTCGCCTGGCTCAGAATGGCGTTGCCGTACCGCGCCATCTGGTCTTTGTTCTCGACAACTCCGTCGGCAATATTTTGCGCTGCCGAAACGATGCCAGTGAGCGGCGTGCGGAGTTCGTGGGAAACTCCGGCCACGAAATCCACTTGAAGTTGCGCCAGCCTCCGAGCCCGAGCACTGAGCACAATGATCAGCCCAATCGTGATCGCCAAAACCGTAAGCACGGCAAAGTCAATGGCTAGATCGCGATAGAAGATCGACGAAACCGCCGCCTCCAGCGATCCTTTGCGGTGCCGCGCGATAATCCGCCAATCGCGTTCTCCCGCACCATAATGAATGGTCTGTGGCATGAGCGGAGAAAGCGGCGGATCGAACAGATTCAGTGTCGCGTCAGGAATAATGGTAGGCTGGCTGCCAAATTCGTCATCGGATGAGTAGACGGGACCCTGATCCGCACTGCCGCTCAGCACCGCAACCTGGTAGATCAAACCATCCCTCCCGCTGAAATAGCGGTTGGCCAGATCCGGAAAAATCTGCTTGGCCATCACCTGCCGATCCAGTTGGATGACGATCCACGAAATCCAGGGCAGTTTTCCGGGGCGGCTCGGATCATTGAGCAGCGTCGCATGCACCAAAGCCGGCGCATGTTCGTCAATCAGGCATGCAAACGAAACCTGCGGCTTACTTGGCGGCAGGCTGGGAAACATCTCCTGAAGTCGTTTGCGTAATGGTGCCATCCCGAGCGGCCAATCGCTGGCTACAAACTCGCCGCTGGTTGGGTTCAGGCGTAGAACGGGAGCGCTGTCCGAATCCCCAGATCGCCAAACAAAAACATTCGCGATCAACCCCGGATACTCTGCAGTACTCCGCCACTGAGCAAACCCTACTGCGTACTGCTGTAAGTCGCCTAGCCCCCGGCGTGCAGGATTCGCTTGCAAGTTAAGACAAATCTGTTCCAGTTCGCTCTCTACTTCGCTGCGCATATCCATGATTGCGCCATCGAGAGTGGTTCGCATCTGCTCGGATGTTGCTTCACTCAGTTGGCGGCCGGAGCGATACTGCAGGAACGCCAGAATCGCGAGCGCAGCCACAAGCCCGAGGATCAGGGCGCACCAGCGAGCGCTTTCGAATGGACGTTTCACGTTGTCAAACCGTGCGATTCGGGAACTGCGCGATTGCTTCCGGAAGCATTATAGGTGGCAATCGCCTGCCGCGCGCGTTCCCGACGTCTGCCGGGCCAGTTCTACGGCTATCCCGAATCTCGTGCGGCGTTGATTATCTCTTACTACACCAACCGCAGCTTGAACTGGGAAATAACGATGCATTTGCTGCGTGAGTTCACTCACTTCGATCCACTTCGATTAGCGGATCCTTCAAGAAATCAGAGTTTGCCGCGACTTTACAACCTTCTTACTCCGTGATCCTAGCGAGTCCCGTCTAATCCACCATGTAAGTTATTTCAGTCCATAACCAGACACAGTCTGGAGAAAGAAGATGATAATCCGACACAATATAAAACCGTACCGTTCTAATTCCTTTATCCGTGTGCTCGCCGTTATGCCGTGCCTGCTGCTGTTGCTGGTCCTCGGCTTCGCGACGACCCCAGCGAATGCCTCACAGCCAAACTTGCCGCCGGCCGGCAATTACACCAGTATTGCCGCGGCTCCCGGAGGCGGGTTCTGGGTTCAGCTCCAGACCCCAGGGAATTCGTCAGACTATAGAACCCTCGCGATTGATGGCGCGCCGGAGTACGAAAGCGTTAACGAGGCAGGAAGCATCGTTGCCGTGCCCGGCACCAACGGTTACTGGGTTGTGACCGTGACTGGAGGTATTCATGCCCGCGGTGCTCCCGAACTCTGCAGTGGGCACCTTAGCAATTGCTCGGGTTACCACAGCAACAACGGGTATATCACCGGAGCAGCGGCATCGCCGAACGGCCAGGGACTGTGGGCGGTCGATAGCGCCCGCCATCTGTGGACTGCGGGGAATGTGCCGGCGCTGGGCGACGTCACCGGTGACAACCGGACTCCTACCGGAATCGCCGCGACGCCCTCCGGACAGGGTTACTACATCGTCATGGATGACGGAGGCGTGCACGCCCGTGGCGACGCCGTGTTCTACGGATCGACGGGAGGCAACCGGCCTGGCGGACATGATCTGGTGGGAATCGCGCTAAGCCACGACATTACCGGCGCGGTTGACGGGTACTGGCTGGTGGGCTCCGATGGTGGTGTGTACACCTTTGGCAGTGCCACGTTCCTGGGATCCACAGGCGGTGCTGGACGAGGTGCGGTGTCGAACATCGTCACCCGGCCCGAAGGACGCTCTTATGCTTGGGTGCGCGCGGACGGCCAAGTCGGAAAATCGCAGGATGCTCCCCCGATCACGCTGAAGTCGATCACGCAGGGCAAAGTGATCGATGTGCCGGGCGGAAGCATGGAACCGGGAACGCCTTTGCAGCTGGCCGCAGCCAACGGCAGTGCCAGTCAGAAGTGGAAGATCGTGCCCCCAGTTCCGTATGTTGCCGGCGCCATGCGACTGGTCAACGTCAACAGTGGTTTGTGCATGGACTTGGAAGGCAACTCTGTGAGTGGCAGGGTCCTTCAGTACGCCTGCAAGACGCCGATCCAGCAGTGGCAAAACCAGCTCTGGATGCCGGTGAAAGCCGGGAACGGGGAGATTCAGTTCAAGTTATTTTCCCACCAGGACTACCGGCTGTACGGCTATCCGGACGAGTATGGTGCGGGATTGATTCTCTCTTTCCACACCAATGCCGGCCTCGACTGGGATGTGATCCCGGCGCCGTAGTTGAAACAGGCTTTGTTGCTCAAACTGAATTCCAATGAAAGGGGAAAAATCATGAACTCGTATTTTTGGAAATGGTGTCAATCGAATCGTAAGAAACTTGTTTACACGTCGTCCGCGGCGCTGGCCGGGTTAAGCTTTCTCACCCCGAGTGCGCACGCCTATATTCCGTCAGGATCGGACTACGGCGAGAACTTCACCAGCATCGCGGCCGCGCCCAACGGCGGCTACTGGGTACAGGTGGATGGGGATAATGGTGCGCCCGATGAAACCCGCGCCATCAACGGCGCGCCATCGTTCCCAAGCGTCGGACAGTCTGGAACCATCGCCGCCATTCCGGGCCAGGAAGGGTATTGGGTCGTCACGCGGGAAGGCATAATCCACTCGCGTGGTACAGCTCCCACCCCGCCCGAGCTGGGCTGCGGACGACTGAGCGATTGCTCCGGCTATCCGGCGGACCCCAACGACGATGAGTACATAACCGCGGCCGCGGCCCACCCCAGCGGTCGCGGTCTGTGGGCGGTGGATAAGCGCGGTCGTGTGTGGACGGTGGGCAATGCCGCGCCTCACGGCGATGTCCAGGGTGACACCACTCCGACTGGAATGGCTGCCACGCCTTCGGGCAATGGCTACTACATCGCGATGCGGGACGGCGGAGTGCACGTTCGCGGCGATGCCGTCTTCTATGGTTCCACCGGCGGCAACTGGGACGGATGGAATCCTATAACCGGCATGACCTTGAGCTACGACGCCGGGGGAAGTGTGAACGGATATTGGCTGGTGGCCGCCGACGGTGGCGTCTTCACTTTCGGAAACGCAACGTTTCTCGGTTCGACTGGCGGCGGCCCGGAGCGCCGCGTAACGAATATCGCTACCAGCGGCGACCACCGGTCCTATGCCTGGGTGCGCCGTGACGGTCAGACGGAATTCTCCCGGACATATCAGCGCGTGACGCTAAAATCGAAAAAGTGGGCGGGCAAATCGATTGATGTGGTCAATGAAAGCAAGGATGCCGGGATGCCGTTGGCCGTCTTGCTGAACAGCTTTTCGACCAGTCAGATCTGGGACCTCTGGCCCACCAATTCGGACGGAAATATCGTGCAGCTCCGCAACGTGCAGAGTGGTCTTTGCGCGGACATAGAAGCGGCGCAATGGAACGGCAGGGTCATTCAATGGCCGTGCAAACCGCGTAATCAAGCATGGGACAACCAGCGGTGGCTGATGACATCGGATCCCTCGTGGGCACAGTTCAGTTCGGTGCAATATCCGGGACACAAACTGTATGTCGCAGACATCGGCGGCGATCTTCAGGTCTGGATTGCTCCCGAGACTCATCTGGATGATCCGTTTGTAATGCGATGGGAACCTTTCCCTGCGAACTGAGAATGTAGGGAACTGCTCGGGCGCGGGTCAGATCCAGCCGCTTTCATCGGTCGCCGGGAAATATCCCGGCGACCGGCGGCGTTCGAGGAATCAGAGTTTACCACAGCTTTACAACCTTCTTACACCGCAGTCTCGCGAGTTCTTGTCTAATCCAGTAAGTAAGTTGTTTCAACCCGAAACCAGACGCGTCTGGAATAGAACCAAGGGGAGAAGATCATGATTCGACATTCTGCTCCCGGAATCGCAGAGGAGTCATAATCTTCGGTGGGATGGAGGTATATCGTGATTTCAGGATGTGATATCCGCACGGCTCTTTCGGCTTCTGATACCTGGTCGCGGACCCGTGTCAAGAAACTGTGCTCCAAGCGAGTTTTGGTCTTCGTTGCAGGGTGGAGTTTCATTCTGTTTGGAATCGTTGGCGTGATTCTGCCTGTCATGCACGGCACGGTATTTATTATTCTCGGGTTAGTGATTCTCTCTTCGGAATACGCCTGGGCCCGTCTTCTGTTGTCGAAACTGCGAAGGCGATTTCCGAAAATAGGCCGCGTCGTCGACGCGGCTGCCGCCAAAGCCGCCACGTGGTTGAAGCGGAGTTTTGCGAGGACCGCAGTTAGTTGATGGCAGTCCAAGCTGTTGCCGCCGGCGGCGTTGTAGATGTTAGCGGTGTCCTTAACGTCTCTGGCGCCGGCGTCTCGGTCGTAGGCCTCGTAAAGTCGAGCGCCTCGCGCGCGAGTGCAACTCCTGCGAAGTCAGGGAAACAAATTCCGGCCGCACTTGCCACCGGCCCCAACCGGAATGCCGTTATCCGACAGGCTCAATCGAGTCAGCTTCAGGGCACGCTTTTTCCGTCCATTTCATTCATGATTTTTTCTACTTCGTTGAGTTCCGCCAGTTTGCGGCGCCGGAGCCAATCCACGCCATACCAGATCACGGGATATTGCATGAGCACGCAGGCAACCAGCACCACCTCCCAGACCTTAGGATGGGTCCCCACGTCCTGCCCGATGGTTCTCCAATTTGCGGCTTTGAGTATCGCACAAAAAATAATCCAGCCGAGTAACAAATAGATGGAGATTCGAAGCAGCCGGATTCGAGCCGTGACTCTTTTGTGCCAAAGTTCTACGAAGGCACGAGTCGACTGTGTTTGAGGATGCCACGTTCCGCGCGAAAACCACATCCGACATGCGGCCGACACAAAGACCAAGACGATGAGCCCGGTCGACCAGCCTGGTCCCATCCAGGTCGATCGATGCCGCAAGAACAAGGCGAAAATCAAAAGCCCGAGGAACGCGATTACCGCCAGGAGATTGCCGAGCATGAAGCGCCTTTCCTGACGCTTGATCCTCTCCTGGACCTTGCGCTGGAACTCGGCTGGCGGCTCCGCGACGCTGCTCCATTGTTCGCGCCAGGTATCAAGTTCGCGGTCATTCGTCATGTTCTCTCTCCAGTCATTCTCTCTGCCAACGTGTCCTTCAAAGCTTTCCGGATCCGGGTCAGGCGCACCGCCACGTTGTTTTCCGTAATGCCCATTACTTCCCCGATTTCTGCTTGCGACAAGCCTTCGAGCGCGAGCACGATCATCTGCCGGTGAGTTACGGGCAGAGACTGAATTGCCGACATAAGCCGCATCCGCTGATCAGTTCGCGCCACTTGCTCCTCAAGATGGGGCCGTGGATCAACTGGCTGTTCGGACTCTTCGAGTTCCTCCAGCGGCTGATGAGGCGGCCGTCGCCTGCCTACATGGGTAAGGCCGCGATTGTGAGCGATGCGGTACACGAATGTCCTCTCCGAGCAGTCGCCTCGAAAATGAGCCAATGCTTGCCAGATCGCCAGCGCGATCTCCTGTACCAATTCTTCCCTTACGCTGGCCACCGCCTCATAACTGAACGCCAGCCGCGAGATGGGCCCGCCATACTCACTGAGAATGCGAGCGAACTGTTTTTCCAAAGCCTGGCGGTGTTGGCTCACGATCGTGACCAGTCCGGCGCATCGATCTGTGACTCAATAGGCATAGTTCATTCAGGCCGCGAAACGTAAAGGCAAAGCATACGAAGGTCTTTGAGACAGCTATGACATCACGAAACCGTTACTCGCCCGGACTGCGGCTCATGGACCTGATGTCGAATCTCGCGATGATGACGGCTGAAAACCACAGCTACCACCAGCAATGCCAGCGGCGTTAAGAAACTGGCCTCAGGACCAACCATCCCGCCGGTGAGCCACTGCGGCCCGCTGAAGGTGGAGCTGAGCAAATTGTGATAGGGCACGATGCCGCTGTCAGGAACTCCGTAAAACATTTGTCCCCAGTCGTAGCCTAAATGAAAACCGACCGCACACCAGAGATTCCCGGTCCTCTGCAAGAAAAAGCAAAGGAGAAGCCCGAACAGCACAACCGTGGCTGAGCCTCTCGCATTCTCATGGGGATTGAAGATGTGGCCCAACCCGAACAAACCGGACATCACGAACGCCGCCGGCCAGAAGCCGATTCCGGACGCGAGCGTGTACTGGATGTATCCGCGAAACAGCAATTCTTCAACCAGTCCGGCCAGGAGAAATGCGATGCCCCACCCGACAAGCGAATACACAATTGCTGTCCCATGCCGAGCCAGGCCGGTAATACGGAACCCGTCGAGCAGGAACATCGTCAGCAAGGTGCCGCTGATCGCGAGAAAACCCCAGCAAGACCCGAGCCAGAAATCCTTCCCCAAGGCCTTACGCAGTGGCAAACCATATTCGCTGAAGTTGCGGTGCTCGAGTTTGCCCATGATCAAGGCAGCGGCGCAGAGAAACAGCAAAGTGATGGCCTCTGACACGCCCATAACAAGCGGCGTGATTATGATGTGGCTGTGGCTCCTGTACTTTTCTAGAAAGGCCTGAGGGCCGCCTGCTCTGATGAGAACGAAACCTCCAAGTAGAATGGCAAACAAGGCAAGGAACATGAGCAGCCGCCAGCCCGCCCGCAGACCGTTGGGCCCGACAAAAATTGGCTTCAACCCGGACGTGAGACGAGGACTTGGCTGGAAAGCGTCAGTCGATAATACGGGCAAGTTTTCAGCGGCTTTGACTTGATTTGCAATGGTCATTTTTTCGCTCCTGGATCAGGAATGGTCAGGCCATCCAAGAAATCGAAGCCGCCAGAGCTAGAATCCGACGCTCGTATTGCGCTTCGCGTTCTCAGCCGTCCCTATTCAGGTAGTCTCAGATCGGCAGAAAACCTTACAAATCGGACCTGCACTCAATTGGCAGTTTGTTGGCGCATGGAGGTAAGCGAAACGAGATCCAGGGATAGGAAGTCGGATTGTCGGAAGCTTTTGCTAAAGTACCACCGTGTTCTTTAGATCGGCCGGAACTGCCGATAGATTGAGAGTTGGCAAACTGATTTCCCATGTCGATTAAACTGCTCCCGGCGTCGGTGAATCCGGTTGATCCGCCCGATGTGTCGACCAGCCTCGTGCCTCTTACTCAGAGAGCGATAACCATGCGGGCCGGCCAGATTAGTCTCGTTCCCTCCACCGAGGCTTTCGCTTGGTCGGCTTCGACGCGCCGGGGCGGAGCAAATCACATCGACGGAACGCCCGTAGAGGATTCCCAGAGCGATGAGACAGGGCGCACGGGCTGGGAGTATCTCTCCGGATGGGCCTGGAGCCATTCTGTCGAACGCACGGCGATCGCCCATTACCTTTTTTATGCGGCCGGTCCCGCTGGCTGGAGCGGGCGGCTCATTGATCTGTACGCTTAGTAGCGATGAGATTTCTACCCTGGCGAGGTCGGCCGTAGCGAACTCTTTCGTGTACGACGTGGCGCTTCAGGTGCACCGCCCTTTTATCGGGATGCTTGCCTTAATGAGAATATCGCCTGCTTAAGTTCGCTCCAATTCCGGTCCTTTTGCTTCCTTCTTTTTTTCCGGCAATCGAATACCTGAATCAGGAAGGCGGCCTTATTTGAAGTGGCTGCCATTCGTCGTGTCCGTAGTAAGAGGTTTGCGAACCGGCGGCCACGATCAAAGAGTCATACTCGAAACTCGCACCGTCGGCGAGCAGCATGCGCTTCGCGACTGGGTCATTTCTTAGCTGTGTGTCCGCACTACTTTCTCCTCCGAAGAAGCACAACAACCGATCTCGGCGCTAGCGAATAACTCGGCGCTTGCAGAGGTTCGCCGCGGTCTGAGAAATCGTCAGGACTCGCCAAGGCAGTATCCACAATGCGCATCCACTCTTGTGCCGTTCCTTCTTGAACCTGGAACTCCAGTTCTTCCCAGTACGCGTTGATCATCACGTAGACGTCATCGTCGTTTTGAGAAGCGCCGTGCAGGCAGAACGCCAGACTGCGAGACTCGTACGACAAGTCAGCTCTCTCGCCAGTTCCGTACCAGGCGATATCTTCACGCCAGAACCGGCTGCGGCTCAGCGAAGGATGGCTTTTGCGAAACGCAATCATGTTCTTGAAGAAACGAAAAATGTTCTGATTGGTGCGAAGCTGGCTCCAGTCCAGCCATCCCGTGGTGTTGTCCTGGTTGTAGGGATTGTTGTTGCCAAACTGCGTGTTCAGGAACTCATCCCCGGCTCGGAACATCGGGGTTCCGTTCGACAGCATGAGCAGACAAAAGAAGTTCTTCACCTGTTTCTGGCGCAACGCCAGAACATCATTGGGCGCTCCTTCGTCGCCTTCGTACCCGCAGTTCCAACTGTAGTTGTCGTTCATCCCGTCCTGATTATTTTGACCGTTCGCCCAGTTGTACTTCCGGTTGTAAGAGACGAGATCGTACAGAGTGAAGCCGTCATGCGAAGTTACATAATTCACGCTCTGGTAGGGGTGATAAGCTTCGGCTCGGTCATCAGGAAAAAGATCGTCGCTGCCGTAGATACGCCGCATCAGGTCAGGAACTATTCCGGGGTCGCCTTTGACAAAACGGCGCACTTCGTCGCGGAATTTTCCATTCCACTGGAGCCAGGTTACGCCGGGAAATCCACTGCCAAGTTGATTGGTGCCCGTGTCCCACGGCTCCGCGATCAAGCGCAGCTTGCCCAGTTCCGGATCCCCCGCAATATCGGCGAAGATGGGAGCGTGCCCCCAGTTGATGGATCCATCTCCATTGCGGCTGAACACCGATGCCAGATCGAACCGGAATCCATCGATATGCATCTCGTGTTTCCAGCAACGCAAGCTGTCCATCACCATCTTGCGCACGTGCCCCCTGCTGAAATTCAGGGTGTTACCGGTGCCAGAGTAATTTGCATAGGGATTCGCCGGGTCGGGCGACATCATGTAGTAGCTGGCGCTGTCGAAGCCCTTGAAACTGTAGATAGGACCTCGATGATCGCCTTCACACGTGTGGTTGTACACAACGTCAAGCACCACCGCGATGTTGGCCTCGTGAAATGCCTTCACCATAGCTTTGAATTCAGAATGTTGTCCACCGATGTCGCGATCACTTGCGTATTGCGCATGGGGAGCGAAAAAGTTCAAGGGCATGTAACCCCAATAGTCGCCCTCCTGCGGATCACGCTGGAAAATCGGCATCAACTCCACAACCGTAATCCCGAGATCTTTCAGATAAGGAATCTTTTCAACCAGGCCGGCATATGTGCCGGCCCGAGATGGCTCGACACCCGAGTTGGGGTTCTTTGTGAAACCCTTCACGTGAAGTTCGTAAATGATTGCATCCGACTCGGGGCGCGGCGTCCGGTCTCCGACCCAGTCGAATAGTGGACGATTGGCAGGTACCACACCCAAGGGTGCGCTGCCTGCATTCGACCCTTCTCGCATCGCCAATTGACGGTCGAAACTCGGTGGAAAAAACACACCCTTTGCGTAAGGATCGAGCAGAACCTTTTGCGGATCAAAGCTGTGGATGTAGTAAGTAGCCTGCCCCGACACCGAGTAACCGTAATAGCGCGCATCAGCGATTTTGTTGATCGGTATCCGGCAATGCCAAATTCGACCAGACTTGTTGCGCAAGAAGTCGAGACGGTAGGCCAACAGAGGGTTCACCAAATCGGTGGCGGCGTAGAGCAATAATGTGACACTTTCGGCACGCTCCGCATGGACCGCGAAGTTGAATGCCTGCTCCTCTTCAATCCAGGTGACACCAAGCGGCAGCGGATTGCCTTCAACCTGCTCCCATGTCGGACGCTTGGAGGTGGTGCCAGTTTCGTGGGGCAAGTCCACTTCAGCAATCAATGCTTGATTTGAATCGCTCATTCTGCCTCGCTCGCTGAGATTCTAGTCTTTCGGATCGCCGGCGGCCTCGCGATCCGCAAAGATCACCGCCCTAAGCCGGCAAATCCTTCCTGCCGGAATGATCGGTCATGGCAGTGTCTTCGCTTCATCGATCGCAAATGTCTTAAGCAGCATGGCCGACCACAGACGGCGCATCGTGTCCAACGACAGGGTCTTGCCAGCCTCCCGGTGGAGTTACGCGTTCGACTTCACTCGGCCCCCACGAATTCGGGGCATACTGAAACACTGGCGTTTTCTTTTTTAATACCGGTTCCACAATGCGCCACGCTTCTTCGACATAGTCCTCGCGAGCGAACAGTGTGTTGTCTCCTGCCATCGCGGCTCCGAGCACGCGTTCGTAAGCGTCCATCTCCTCTGCGCTCGGAGAACGGGTGGCCACCATTTCTCCGTCTTGAAGAGACATTCCTTCGGCGTCCGGAGCCAGCGTCATCATCCCTATGGCGATCGTGACTTCTGGACTCAGGCGCATTCGCAGATGATTCTCAACCAGAGCGGAATCGGGAACGAGTGACGGAGGCTTCCGAAATCTGCCCACAATTTCAGTACAGGTCACAGGCAAGCACTTGCCAGCACGAATATAGAAAGGAACTCCCTTCCAACGCCAGGAATTGATCTCCAACTTTAAGGCGGCGAATGTTTCGGTCTGCGAGTTCTTGGCTACGCCGTTTTCATCGCGGTAGCCCTGGAACTGGCCTCGTACCAGGTTCTTCTCGTCGATTGCCGGAATTGCTTTCAGTACTTTTACTTTCTCGTCGCGAACCGAATCGCTGTCAAATCGGACGGGCGGCTCCATCACCAGGTTGGACAATATTTGGAACAGGTGGTTCTGCACCACGTCACGGACGGTGCCGGTTTGATCGTAAAAAGCCCCTCGGCCCTGTACGCCGAAATCCTCAGCCATGGTGATCTGCACGCTTTCGATGTAGGTGCGGTTCCAGAAGGCTTCCACGAAAGTGTTGGCGAAGCGGAAAGCGAGCAGGTTGTTTACCGGCCGCTTGCCAAGGTAGTGGTCAATTCGAAAGATGTCTGCTTCGTCGAAAACGCTGAGCAGAACTTTGTTCAGCTCCTGCGCGCTCGCGAGGTCATGCCCGAACGGCTTTTCCACAATGATGCGCGCCCCATTTGAGCAATTCGATTTCGCCAGCTGTTGGACGACAGTTTCAAACAGAACCGGCGGAATTGCCAGGTAATGCGCTGGGTTATGCGCGTCCTTTAGTTCTCGGCGAAGCGCATTGAATGTTTCCGGGTCCTGATAGTCGCCATCGACGTAACGAAGCAAGCCGACGAGCTTCTCAAACGCGGCTGGATCGACTCCGCCATGCTTCTCGAGGCTATCGTGCGCACGCGCCTTGAACTGCTCGAGCGTCCAGCCAGCTTTGGCGACGCCAACGACCGGAACATTGAGATGGCCTCGCTTCAGCATCGCCTGCAGCGCAGGGAATATCTTTTTGTAAGCGAGATCCCCGGTTGCACCAAAAAATACTAGCGCGTCGGAATTAGGATTGGTCACATTCATCTCCTTAAGCCACTCTTGTCTTATCTTCAGATTTTTCCAAGTGCCCGCCGAATTCAAAAACGCGTTGCGGACAGCAACTTGTCTGCGAAGTCGGCCTCGCCCCGCGAGCTGAACCTCTCGTAGAGGGTTGAGGTTAGAACCGGCGCGGGTACCGCTTCGTCGATCGCCGCTTTGATCGTCCATCGACCTTCGCCCGAGGCAGAGACGCGACGGGCAAACTTCGAAAGATTCGCATCCTGCGCGAGTGCGTTAGCTGTTAGATCCAGCAACCACGAGGCAATCACGCTCCCGCGTCGCCATACTTCGGCAACGTCCCGCAGGTTCAGATCGTACTGGTACTCCTCGGGATTCCGCAACGGGGTGGTTTCGGCATCAACGGCAGCTTTTCCGCGTTTGCCGAGGCTGGCAGAGCGGAGGATGCTTAAGCCCTCGGCGTATGCCGGCATGATTCCGTGTTCTTCCCGAATAGATGGTTGGTGGAGCAGAAGCTGCCACCCATGATTCAATGTTAAATGTGCGAGTCTTGGTCCTCGTGAAAAAGTCAAGACCTCAACGAGAGCGAAATGGCGCTTCTTTAAAACCCACAGCGTCGACGCTCCAGTGCGCCCTTGACTCCGCCGTCGTTGTTATAGACAGGATGACAGAATAAGACTTTGGAGATGCCATGCCGGAAAAAAACTGGCCCCGGATTGCCGTGGTGGGCGCGGGAGCGGTCGGATGTTATTTCGGAGGAATGCTGGCGCGCGCGGGCGCTCCAGTCACTCTTGTCGGTCGCGCGCCGCATGTAGACGCGATCAATCGTGATGGCCTCTTCATCGACAGTATTCATTTCAAAGAGCGCGTTTCGGTTTCTGCGTCTACTGAGTTAGGAGCGGTGCGCGATGCGCAGTTGGTTCTTTTTTGCGTGAAGACAGTGGATACGGAAGAAACGGCGAAATTGCTGGCGCCGTATCTGGCGACCGATTCGAACCTGGTTTCTCTTCAGAACGGAGTAGACAATGCCGAGCGAATGGATTTCGCGGCGGGCATCCAGGCGATTTCTGCGGTTGTCTATATCGCCGCGGAGATGGTCGGATTGGGGCAAGTCAGGCACTCGGGACGGGGTGATCTCGTCATTGGAAATCCAGTGTCAAACCAGGGTGCAAGTGAATCGGAACTTGCAGAAATCGCGGAGACATTCGCGCGCGCCGGCGTGCCTTGCCAGGTGTCACAAAACATCACGTTCGAACTGTGGAAAAAACTGATCATGAATTGTGCCTACAATGCACTGTCTGCGCTGTCGCGCGCGAGGTACGGACGTCTCGTCGCCGATGCCGGCTCGGTTGACGTCATGAAGCAAGTAGTAGCCGAGGGAGTCGCGGTGGGCAACGCTTCCGGTGTTTATTTGTCCGCCGACATGCTGATCGCGGCGGTCTTAGAGCTCGGTCGTGTGGTGCCGGAGGCGCTTTCTTCCACCGCACAGGATATTGCCCGCGGAAGGCCTACCGAAATCGATTCATTGAACGGCTTTGTGGTGCGCAGGGGCGCTGAAATGGGCGTGCCAGCGCCCGTCAACCAGACTCTTTACAGTTTGGTAAAGCTGCTGGAACGAACAGGTTTGGCTAGGTAGAATCTGTCAGCTCTCAGCTGTCAGCTATCAGCACGGTAGCCCCGCCCTGCGATATATTGTGAACGCTCTTATGCGACTGAATCCGGGAGCGTTCATTACTCTGGAGTGTTAGCGCCCAATGACTTCACCGCTTGATGAAAGGCTCAGGGATGCGGTTTCGCAGGTCCATTGGAATGAGGCTGTAGCTCTGCTGCAGACTTCCGACATCCTGCATGCGGCCGACGCGTTGGGTGCTCTTCCTTTCGAGCAGCAACAATCGCTTTTCCGCCATTTGCCCATTGATCTTGCCGCGGCCCTTGTCGCCCAATTTCCCTACTATCACCAATACGTGCTTCTGCACTTGCTGCCGATGGGAGAAATGCGTGCGTTGGTTGACCGAATCGACCCCGACGACCGCATGCGTTTGTTCGATGAACTTCCGGAAGAAGCCTGGCAGCGAATGATGGATGAACTTTCGGGAGCGCTGCCCACAGAGGTTCAGCGCGAGCCCGAGGCAGCGCGTGAGCCAGAACCGCAGCTACCGCAGCCTGGGGAAACGATCATCGAAGGACGGCAGATCGAGAAGTCCTATACGCAACCCGATGGCAGGGATATTCAGATCATCGCTCCCATGGATTTATCGGTCGAGTCGGGCATTATCTGTGCGCTGCTTGGGCCTTCTGGATCGGGGAAATCGACGCTGCTGAGAATTCTGTCGGGATTGACCGCGCCGTCGAGCGGTACGGTACTCGTGCACGGTCAGCCACTCGACGGCTGCACTCCAAATATCGGCATGGTGTTCCAGAGTTTTGCGCTTTTCCCATGGTTAACCGTGCTGGAGAATGTTGAGGCTCCACTGGCGGCACGAGGGCTGGAGCACGCGGAGCGGCATCGCCAGGCAGTGCAAGCGCTGGGCACCGTGGGACTCAAGGGTTTTGAAAACGCTTATCCCAAGGAACTTTCGGGGGGCATGAAGCAGCGCGTCGGATTTGCGCGGGCTCTCGCGGTAGAACCCGAAGTGTTATTCATGGACGAGCCATTCTCCGCGCTGGATGTTCTGACCGCCGAGAGCTTGCGGCGCGAGCTGATGGAGTTGTGGATGAAAGATCAGATGCCCACGAAGAGCATTTTTCTGGTCACGCACAACATTGAAGAAGCAGTTCTGCTGGCGGATCGAGTCGTGGTTCTGGGAACGCATCCGGCAAAGATTCGCGCGGATTTCCGCATTTCCCTGCCTCAGCCGCGTGATCGGAAGACGGCTGAGTTTCTTATCTACGTTGATTACATCTACAAGGTGATGACACAGCCCGAGCTGGAGTTTGGTCCGGTCACGAAGTTGCCCGTCGCACGCAAGGCTTCATTTCAGGTGCTGCCGCATGCAACTGCCGGAGGGATGGCTGGACTGCTCGAGTTCTTAAACGATCGCGGCGGCAGGGAGGACATGTATCACCTCGCGGAAGAGTTGCTGATGGAAGTGGATGATCTGTTTCCCATCGTGGACGAGGCAGTTATGCTGGGCTTCGCCGACTCAACTCAGGGCGACGTTCAGATTACTCCGGCGGGAAAAGAATTCGCGGACGCAGATATCGGCACGCGCAAGAAACTGTTTCGCGATGCGGCTCTTAGTCACGTCACGCTGATTCAACAGATTCGAAACGCGCTGGAGCGGAAGTCAGACCGGGCGGTCCCCTTGGAATTTTTCCGCGACGTGCTGGACAAGCACTTCTCTCAGGAGGACGTTGAGCGCCAACTCGACACTGCATTGAATTGGGGTCGATATGCGGAGATTTTCACTTTCGATTCGCAGACGGATCGATTGCTGCTGCACGAAGGCACAAGCGTTACGAATTCTGCGGAAGCGGCTCCGCTTCACTGATTGCGAATTGGTATCAGTCGAATTGGGTCAGGCCGCGAAATCCACTCTGGACTCTTGCGGAATGATTCCTGCCTTGTGGCCCATGTCGAGGAGACGGCGGACGGCTTCGCGGCCCTCGGGGCCGTAGTCGAGGGTGCGCTCGTTCACGTACATTCCGACGAACTTGTCGGCGAGTTGGGAGTCGAGGTCGCGGGCGAACTGCATGGCGTAGGACAGCGCTTCTTCGCGGTGATCGAGGGCGTACTGGATGCTCTCGCGCAAGGCATTACCCACGCTGGTCATCAGTTCGGGGCCCAGGCTGCGGCGGATGGCGTTGCCTCCGAGGGGCAACGGCAGGCCGGTGACTTTCTGCCACCACTTGCCGAGATCCACGATGCGATGCAGGCCGGACTTGTCGTAAGTCAACTGGCCTTCGTGAATGATGAGGCCGGCTTCTTGTCTGCCCTCCAGCACTTGCGGAATGATTTGATCGAAAGGCACGACGTCGGTTTCGATCCCGGGAGCAAACAGCTTCAATACGAGATAAGCAGTGGTCAAGGTTCCGGGGACGGCGATACGTTTATGCTTGATATCGCTGACCGAGTAGGCGCGCGGGGCTACGATCATCGGACCATAGCCATCGCCCACGCTGCCGCCGGTCGGGAGCAGCGCGTAGTGATCCTGAATATAAGGATAGGCATGAAAAGAAATCGCGGTCACGTCGTAGACGCCTTCCATGGCCTTCCGGTTCAGGGTTTCGATGTCCGAAAGCGTGTGGGTAAAACGCAGGCCGGGGACGCGAACCTTGTTTGTGGCCAGTCCATAAAACATGAAGGCATCATCGGAGTCAGGACTATGAGCGACTGTGATTTCGCGTTTGCCTTCGGTGATCGGCGTAGGCGAGTGTTCGGAAGCGGCGGCGGAGAGAGTCATGATTGAACCTTATGGAAACGCTGCCAGCCGCTGGCTAGCGCGGCGGCGGACATAATCTTAATCACTTCGGCAAAGACAAACCAGTAGAGACCGAAGCGTATTGCCAGAGCGACAGAATGTGTAAGAACGGCCAGCCAGGACAGTCCGCACACGAATAAGAAAATCTCCGCGAGAACGCAAGCTATGGCGGCGCGGGCGAAACTCTTCTTTTCGTTCTTTACTTGGAAAACCCAGCCGGCGATGCCGGCGATGAGAGGATAGGCGAGCAAGAAGCCACCGGTGGGACCCAGCAACTGAGCTATGCCACCGGGCCCAGTCGGATTAAATACTGGCATACCGACGAGGCCCTCCGCGAGATAAAGAACGAGTGCGGCGAAGGCGCGACGGGGTCCGAGCGCCAGTCCTACGAGCAGCACACCGAAATTTTGTAAAGTCAAGGGTACCGGGGTGAAGGGCAACGGCACCGTGATACGGGCGCACAGAGCCACAAACAGGCTGGCTCCGATCACGATTGCGACTTGGCTTACGGCGTCGAGAACGAGATCTTGGGTTCCGAGGATCCCGGTAACTGGTTTGTTCATGGCTCCGGTTCTCCAGTCTGCCTGCGTGAAGGTCATACTAGAGGCTATCCACTTCGCGGTGGACGCCGCTCTTTCTCAACTCAGCCGTGACCTTCAGGTGACGTCGCACACGAAGATAAGCTGCTATGCCCGCCCACAACACGGCCCCGCCGCTGCAGGCGAGAATCAGAAATAACCACATCATCCGCACAATGCCCTAGGATATCAAAACGACGGGGCGCGTGCCGGTCGTGACGATGTTGTGAGCGCGGCGCACATTCTTTCCCAGTCTCGTGACGTTAAACTCCTACCGGGAACGGCTTGGTATGGGTCTCGGCGCTAAGCGAGATGCCTGCGAATCGCCCCTGCAAAAGAGACATTAGTCCCGTATACCAGTAGCCCACCACGAACAGAATCAGGAATGGCACCGTAATGTAATTCTCGTTGTCGATCGCGTAGTACACCGTGATCGCGAAGTAGCATCCGATCAGCAGCTCTACCCAGGGAACCCAGCCCAGACCGCGGCGATAGTTGTTGGCGCGCACTTTGTCCTGCTTGGACTCGACGTGGTATTTCGGAGTGCGCGCGAACTCGGACTTTTTTCCCAGCAGCGCTTCCAGCACGGCGCGCGTGTTGGTTACGGTGAGGCCGATGCCCAACGCCATCAGAAAGGGAAGATAAAGCAGAGCGCGATACCATTTTCCGGGAAACAACTCACGCTGCGAGACCAGATAAAAGCTGGAAATGGAGAAAGTCGACGCCATGAACAGCGGCAAGTCGATGTACAGCATTTGAAACCAGCCCTGGTAGAAGCGAATGATCATGGCCGGCAACAATAGCACCGAGAGCACGATCATCAAGGGATAGCTAAGATTTGCGGTCAGGTGATACCAAGCCTCAAGCTTTACGTGGAATCTCTGATCGCTCTTGAGCACCTGCGGCAGAATCTTCC
Organism: Terriglobales bacterium; assembly: GCA_035601995.1. GTDB lineage: Bacteria > Acidobacteriota > Terriglobia > Terriglobales > Acidobacteriaceae > JABDBE01. The sequence goes on along the minus strand of DATNNE010000016.1, from coordinate 144,649 downwards.
TGCTAGTCTGGATCAATCCCTTGGCCCATCGAGCCTGCTGTGTCTTAAAGGCGGTCATCTCTACCGGCAATTCTGCCGGGCACTCCACATCCTGCAGGTAAATAAACCTCCAACCCTTCAGTTGGGCGCGATAAGAGAGATCGGTATCTTCGGTCAGGGTGTCGTGTTGCCAGCCGCCGGCGTCGTCGATTGCGCACCGCCGCCAGACACCTGCGGTTCCGTTGAAGTTGAAAAATACCTTGCTGCGCGCCCGTCCGGAGTGTTCGAGCACGAAATGCCCATCGAGCAAAATAGCCTCAACTTCGGTCAGGAACGAATAGTTGCGATTGATGTGGGTCCAGCGGGTTTGCACCATTGCGATTTTGGGATCGGTGAAGTGGTGAATGGTGCGCAGCAGGAAATCTTCGGGAGGGACGAAGTCTGCGTCGAAGATCGCGACGAATTCGCCTTTCGCCGTTTTCAATCCCTCGGATAGCGCGCCCGCCTTGAATCCCTCGCGGTTGGAACGATGATGGTAGGTGACCGGAAATCCTCGAGCGGCGTAGTAATTGACCAGCCCTCGTGCCACGGCGACGGTTTCGTCGGTCGAATCGTCGAGCACCTGGATGTCAAGCTTTTCTAGCGGATAGTTTACTCGGCAAATGGCATCCAGAAGACGCTCGACTACGAATTGCTCGTTGAAGATCGGGAGCTGAATCGTGACCCGCGGCAACTCCGAAAAATGGGCAGACGGTTCAGTCGTGCGATTCTTCTTGTTCTTATAATAGAGATAGACCAGAACGTAGCGATGTGCGCCATACGAGGCCAGCAGGATCAGGACGATGAAATAGGGAATGAGCAACGCTGTGTCAAAAGCGTTGGGGTGATATAGGCCCTGAAAAGTCTTATCGAGAAAATGCTGCCGGATGTACTGCCCGATGCCTTTCGGAGCTACGAGCGCGGCTAGCAGTTGGCAGGGAAAGAGCATGCGGTTCTGGGTGAGGCTTCTCAGCGACTCAAGGTGAGTCCATCCGAAACCCTTATTCTACCTGATCGAAGGCTCTCGAATCGGGAATACGGACGGCGTTGATGTGATGGATGACCATGCGTTTGCGATGCACTCAGAGTAAGGTCGGATCTAGTGGTCTTAATTGAGAAAGTATGTCCGGTAGAGGGTGTCTCTCTGCACCGGCTTGAACCCAGCGTCGCGGATGATTCGCCGCAACTCTTCTTCCGTGGTGCAATTGGTCACGCCCGCTGCTCTTACGACATTCTCTTCGAGCATCACCGAGCCCACATCGTTGCCGCCGAACTGCAGGCCGAGCTGGCAGACTTTGAGTCCTTGCGTCACCCAACTGGATTGCACGTTCAGGAAATTTGAGAGGTAGAGCCGGGAGATTGCGAGCACCTTCAAATACTCGACGGCCGTGGCTTCGTCCCAGTGGCGGCCGCCGAGAGCGGTGTTCGCAGGTTGAAAGCTCCAGGGAATAAACGCGGTGAAGCCGCCCGTCTCTTCCTGCAGTTCGTAAAGCCGCTGAAAATGGTTGACGCGGTTCTCGTAGTTCTCGCCGACACCGAACATCATGGTCGCGGTCGTTCTCATCCCCAACTTATGCGCGGTTCGATGCACGTTGAGCCAATCGTCAGTGAGGCACTTCAGGCGCGCGATCTTGTAGCGGACTTCGTCATCGAGAATCTCCGCTCCGCCGCCCGGGATTGAATCCAAACCCGCGTCCCTGAGCCTCATGATCGTGTCGCAGATGCTCAGTTCGCTGTATTCGGCAATCGCGATAATTTCCGAAGCTGAATAGCAGTGCAGATGAATCTTTGGGAAACGCTGCTTGATACCGCGCAGCATCTGCTCATGCCAGTCAATCTTCAGATCGGGATGCAAGCCGCCCTGCATCAGCACTCCCGTCCCACCGAGTTCGACGGTCTCGCGAATCTTTTCGTAAATGGTTTCGAAGTCAAGAATGTATCCTTCTTTAGCTTTGGGTCCTTTCAGCGGACGGTAGAAGGCACAAAAAGTGCAGTACTCGGTGCAGAAATTCGTGTAATTGATGTTGCGATCGATAATGTAGGTGGCCACACCTTCGGGATGGAGCTTGCGGCGAAGGGAATTGGCCTCCATGCCGATGCCGATCAAATCATCGGAGTGAAACAGATCGAGAGCTTGCTGCTTGGTCAAGGACATGGGATCAGATACGGCTGGGATAATTCTAGCGGAGGCAGGGCGCTTGCTCCAAATTTGACCAGGCGTCCGTCAGCGCTCGGAAGGACCGGATCACTTCCGGTAGCGAAGGTATTGGATCAGAGTAAGAATTCCTCCCGCAACTGCGAAGCCTATCAGTATGGCTAGAGCCTCTTTGTGGTACCGGGCAAAGAAGCGCACGATGTGGTTTCCGTAGCGCACCCCGAGATAGGCAACGATCGAATAGCGAACTCCACGGCCGAGCACGAGAGCAGCCAGAAACTTCTTTCGCGAATACTGCATGGCGCCTGCCGCCAAGAGGAAAGGAAAGAAAGGAAAAGGCGGAGGCAGAATGGCCGGAATCGCAATCCCGCCGAATCCCCATTTCTCGAATCTCTTGTAGACTTTTGCGGCTCGTCTTTTCGAGAGCCTGCGTTCCATCGCTTCCTTGCCGCCCTTTCGAGCCAAAGCATAAGTGATGTAACCGCCGAGCACCGCGCCGACGGTTGCCATAAGCGCGTAGTAGGGCCACGGCTCGCGGTGCCGGGCAGACAGCCAGATGGTCAGCACGTCCATGCTGCCGGTCAACGGGATAACGGAGTTGTCCGCGATTCCCAGCAACACCAGTCCCACGCCGCCGAGCCGCCGGAGTCTTACCCAGGTCGAAACCGCGAGCAACAACTGGAGATGAGGCAGCATTCGATTGTGGTGAGAAGTAGTTTACAGTGCCGAGTTGCAAGAGCGGGAAATAAGGCTAAATTGCCGCCGCTTTCGCCGCATCCAGGAAGAACAACGGTGGTGCGGTTGAGAGTGCTCCGCACTCTTCGGCATATTTCAAAAAGAGCTGCATGCCATGAAGACAAGCGGGGTCGAGAGAATAATGAATGTTCTCGGTCAGATAGCTCTTCGCGCTCTCCTGGCTCAAGCCTAACCGCGGCGCCCACTCGCGAGCCGCGTGATCGACGCTCTCTCCCAGTAACCCGTGGTCGCGTGATTCCTGAAACACTGTGGCGAGATCCAGGTCGCGTGGTGCGTGCTTCAAGGCTTCCTTCCGTGCTGCCCAGAAGGCAAAGACAAACGGCTTGCCGGTCAAACATATCCACTCTTCGGCGAGATCATAAGTGATGTAATGCGAGCGATTGATCCGGAGCGCCGGATCTCCAATTACCAAGCCGGCATCGTGCGTCTTCAGCATCTGTTCGATGTCCGGTGCCATGGCGGTAAATGTTCGGCCGCCTCCCCACCATTTTTCAAACAGAACTTTGGTCAATGCGACCGAAGTCATCGACGAGGTATCCAGCGCGATGCTCCGAATCTTTTCCAGCGGAACCTTGCTGACCAGCAGGATGGATCGAACGGCGCGGCGCGAAGCGATAGCCACGTCCGGAAGAATTACCAGATCCGGGACGCTGGTGTAGGCCGCTGCCGGGATGATGCCAATATCCGCGAAACCTTCGCGCAAACTCACGGCGCATTGGGAGGGCAGTGTGTAGGAAATATCGAAGTCAGTGCCTGAATCTCCGTGCTCGAAATCCCACATCAAGGGCGCAGTATTAAGGTAGGAGATGGCGGAAATCCGAAGGCGTTTCATCATGGAACTTATCGATTCTAACAAATCCAATGTTCATCTTACCTTGACACCGCTTTCCCGGCGTGTATAGATGCCCGAGAGACCCCCGGAGGGCGCAGTGGCCGAAGCAGCAGCCGTGTCAGTTTGCAAAACCAGCGAAACGTCCACGCAATGGCTGGCTCTGGCTCTTACGCCCGGATTGGGACCGACCAAGGCGCGCCGCATCATTGAGTTTTTCGGTAGCGTACAAGCGCTCTTCCGGGCTTCTCTCACGGAACTCGAAGCCGCTGGCCTGCGCGCAGTTTCGGCGCAATCGCTCGGTACCGGGCGTTCGATAGAACTCGCGCAGGACGAACTGGGGAAAGCTGCCGCTGCCGGCGCACAGATCGTTGCTTTGGACGACCCCAGATACCCAGCGCAGTTGAAACAGATTTATGATCCGCCGCTCATTCTTTACGTGCGTGGGAACGACGCGGTGATTTCGCAGCCGGGAATCGCGCTGGTCGGCACGCGTCATCCCACGCCCTACGGATTAGGCATGTCTGAGAGGCTGGCGTGTGATCTGGCTGCGCGGGGCCTGGTAATTTTCAGTGGCATGGCACGAGGCATCGACACGGCCGGGCATCGCGGGGCGATTGCGGCAAAAGGCAAAACGGTAGCGGTGTGGGGGACAGGCGTCGACGTCGTGTATCCCAAGGAGAACACGCGGTTGGTCGAACAGATTCTCGCGCTGGGCGGCGCGGTCATCTCTGAATTTCCGATAGGCACGTTTGCCGCGCCGCAGAATTTTCCAATCCGTAACCGCATCATCAGCGGAATTTCATTGGGAGTTCTGGTCGTGGAAGCCGCCGAATACAGCGGTACCCGCATTACTGCGCGCTGCGCCTTGGAGCAGAACCGCGAGGTTTTCGCCGTACCGGGCAACGTTACCAACAAGGGCTCGTGGACTCCGAACACGCTGATCAAACAAGGCGCGAAGCTGGTGGCGACGTGGGAGGACGTTTGGGAGGAACTCCCGGCAGACGTACGACTTACGCTCCAGCCTGAGGGTGGCAATGAATCGCAGACGGAACAAACCGCATCTCTATTCGGGGAAACGGAGCTGTCGCCCCACGAAAAGAAGATTTTCGCGCTCCTCAAAGCCGACGAAGCCACGCACATCGATGAAATCGTGGAACGATTGGAGCCGGCGCTGTCGTCCTCCGAGATATTTGCGGCGCTCTTCGAGCTAGAGCTGGCAGGGAAAGTGAAGCAGTTGCCGGGCAAGAATTTTGTGAAGAGCTTTTAGCTGTCAGCTTTCAGCCATCAGCTTTCAGCCGGATGGCCGCAGGAGAGGTATCGTGCAGAGCTTCAGGAGCCTTAAGGCCTGGAGAAGGCGCACTTTCTTACGCTTGATGTATACAAGTCGAGCAAATATTTCCCACGAGACGAAATGTATGGGTTGACCAGTCAGATGCGGAGGTCGGCTGCTTCAATAGGTGCCAACATCGCGGAAGGATCCTGTCGAAAGGGTGACTGCGAATTCGGACGCTTTCTGCAGATTGCAATGGGTTCAGCCAGCGAACTTGAGTATCACCTGTTGCTCGCGCATGATCTGGAGTTCTTGCGGACGGTTGACTATCAGCGACTTTCAGAGGGGACTGTCGAGGTAAAGCGCATGGTGGCATCGTTCATCCATAAGCTGAGAGCTGATAGCTGAAAGCTGAGAGCTGCGAGGGTCGGCTTGTTGCCGCGACCGCATTCGTGCTAGTTTCAAAACCAAGACTGAGGACACATTGAGCAAAGGTTTAGTTATCGTCGAGTCGCCGGCCAAGGCGAAGACCATCCAGAAGTATCTGGGCAAGGGCTTCACTGTCGAGGCTTCGCTCGGCCACGTAAAGGATCTGCCCAAGAGCACGCTCGGGGTCGACGTCGACAACGACTTCGAAACCGAATACGTCGTTATTCCGGGTAAAGAGAAAGTGGTCGCCCGGCTGAAGAAGCTGGCACTCGGGATGGATAACATCTACCTCGCGCCCGATCCGGATCGCGAAGGGGAAGCCATCGCGGCGCATTTGGCGGAAGAACTGGGCGACGACGCTAAGGGGAAGAAGAAGAAAAAAAAGAAAAAGGATGACGAGCCTGATCGCATACGCCGCGTCACTTTTAATGAGATCACGCAGCGCGCAGTACGTGAAGCTTTCGAGCATCCCCGTGATATCGATCAGAATCTTGTGGATGCGCAGCAGGCCCGGCGCGTTCTTGACCGCCTCGTAGGTTACCAAGTTTCTCCCTTGCTCTGGGATAAAGTTCGGCGTGGTCTTTCCGCCGGACGCGTGCAAACGGTCGCACTGCGCCTTATCGTCGAGCGCGAACGCGAAATCAAGGCGTTCGAAAAGAAAGAATACTGGACGATTGATGCCAATCTCGCCGGCCCTAAGCCTCCTGCATTCGACGCACGTTTTCTCGGCAAGGGGGAAGAAAAGATCGAGGTCACTAACGGCGAAGACGCGGAAAAGATTCGCGCCGCTCTGGAGAACGCGGACTGGCTCGTCCGCACCGTCGATCGGAAAGAGCGCCGGCGGAACGCGACTCCGCCATTCACCACCAGCAAACTGCAGCAGGATTCCTCCCGCAAACTTCGCTTTAGCGTCAAGCGCACCATGATGATCGCCCAGCGGCTTTACGAAGGCGTGGAGTTGGGCGAAGAGGGACTTGTCGGCCTCATTACTTATATGCGTACGGATTCGGTGCGCGTTTCGAACGAAGCGCTCGCCGAAGTGCGCGAATACATTAAGACGCAGTATGGCGATCAATATCTGCCGGAAGCGCCGAACGCCTACAAAGAGAAAAAGGCTGCACAAGCGGCCCACGAAGCCATACGTCCGACTTCGGTCCTGCGTCATCCGGACCAGATCAAGCAGTATTTGAAAGAAGACGAATTCAAAGTCTACAAGTTGATCTGGCAGCGCTTCGTGGCCTCGCAAATTATGCCAGCGGTGTTCGACCAGACCACAGTCGACATCGATGCCAAATCAGGTGCGGACATTTTCTGGTTCCGCGTCACCGGCTCGGTTCTGAAGTTCGACGGCTTCCTCAAAGTTTACGAAGAATCCAAGGAAGGCAAGGACGAAGAAGACGAGGAGCTCAAGCATAAGTTGCCTGCACTCGAGGCCGGTCAGAAGCTGACCCTTAAAGCGCTGAAACCCGAACAGCATTTCACCGAGCCTCCGCCGCGTTACAACGAAGCGTCGCTGGTGAAGGAACTGGAAGAGCGTGGCATCGGCCGGCCTTCTACGTATTCCGCCATTCTTAGCACCATCCAGGAGCGGCAGTATGTGCAAAAGCTCGGCGGCAAGTTTACGCCTACGGAAATTGGTCTGGTTGTGACCGATCTGCTGGTCGAAAACTTTCCCGACATCTTCGATATCCAATACACCGCCCGTCTCGAGGAAGAACTGGACGAGATCGAAGAAGGCAAAGAGAAGTGGACCGACGCGTTGGGTGACTTCTACAAGAAGTTCGAGAAAGATCTCCGCTACGCCTCCAAGCACATGGAGAACATCAAGCGGATGGAGAAGCCCACGGACGAGAAGTGCGAGCGCTGTGGTTCTCCGCTGGTGATCAAGTGGGGCAAGCACGGTTCGTTCTACGCTTGCAGTTCTTACGACAAAGAAGATCCCAACAGTTGCACGTTCACGAAAGAAAACCCCATCAACTTGCCGGACTTGGATTCTGCCGATGTGCAGGAAACGACTCAGGAAGAGTATTGCGAGAACTGCGGCCGAGTGATGGTGCTGAAGCGCGGACGCTTCGGCCAGTTCATGGCTTGCACGGGATACCCAGATTGCAAGACCACGCGGCGCCTCGATCAGGGCAAGAAAGTTCCTGACATTCCGTTGGATGAAGTGTGCCCCAAGTGCGGACGCAATATGATGATTCGCCACGGCCGTTACGGTGAGTTCACGACCTGCAGCGGATATCCCGAGTGCAAGTATGTGAAGCAAAATTTCATCGGTGTGAAATGTCCGCTTTGCAAAGAAGGCGATCTGGTCGAAAAGCGTGCCCGCAAGGGAAATACGTTCTATGGCTGTGGAAACTATCCCAAGTGCAAGTTCACCTCGGCGCACAAGCCGATTCCGGAGAAATGCCCCAGTTGCGGAAGTGAATACTTGGTCGAGAAATTCTTGAAGTCAGGTCCGGTCATTGCTTGCCCAAACAAAGAGTGTGAGTATGAGCGAGCTGCGCCCGTCGAGGCCGCGGCCGTCGGGCAGAGCAGCTGAAGTAATGGAAGAAATCGAGAGATTTCCCGGACCAAAGTTGCCTCGAATTAGGGAGCGCCCAATCCCGTACAATGAAATCGGTCCAATTTCCCAACACAATCCAAATTTCTCAGGAGGTGTTTTATGCCGAAAAAGCCGACTGCTGCAGACGCTGAGCTCATCATTAAACTTTACGACCTGCGCCGCGAAGCCGAACTGCGTAAGGCGCGCAACTGGTGGCTGGTAACTTTCTGGCCCGAAAGCATCGATGACTTCATGAAAATTGCAACGGCCTTGGGCTCCCAGGAAAACAACTGGTTGCGCCAAGTCGGGGGATACTGGAGCATGGTTGCAACGCTCACCCTCGCGGGAACGGTTCATCAGGAACTCGTCCTGGATCCCAGTTTTGGCGGTGAGATGTTCTTTATTTTTGCCAAGGTAAAGCCATTTCTTGCGGAACTGCGCACTAAGATGAACAACCCGCGCATGTTTGCAAACATCGAGAAGTTGATTAATAGCTCGAAGCAGGGACGCGATTGGTTCAAGTACGTGGAGGGCCAAGTGACAGCGCGCCGCGAGGCCATGGTAAAGGCCGCAAAGGCCAGCTAAAACGCTATTTGGCAATTGTATAATCGGGTAATTGAGGAATTGTTCCCAATTGCCCGATTGCTGAATTTCTCAATTCTCAATTCTTTTTTACGAAATGTATTCCCGGATGTATTCATCCTTCGACTGCGCTAACTCGTGCGCATCCCCGTCGAAAATCACTTTTCCGTCGCGAAGGATGAGAAACGCCATGGGTACTTCGCCACGCATTCCCGGCGGCAGTGGCCGCATTTCATTCGCCTGGCGATCGAAATAATGTGTGGCCATGATGAAAGCATCTTGCAGCCGATGAGTGACCAGCAGCGAGCTGGTTTTGTAAACGTCTCGCTGTTTCACGATCAATTGAATAATGGTTGTGGAAGTGACCGGGTCAAGGCCGCCGGTTGGAGAGTCATAGAGTAGAATTTCCGGCTGGGTAATAATGGCGCGCGCAATGGCGACACGCCGCCGCATTCCTCCCGAGAGTTCTGCGGGAAACTTGTCTATCGTGTTTTCCAGTTCCACGAAGCTCAGGGCTTCCCGCACCCGCTTCTCAACTTCATCGTCGGAAACATGTCCCTCTTCGAGCAAGCGAAAGGCGACATTTTCCCGCACCGTGAGCGAATCGAAAAGCGCGCTCTCCTGGAAAACAATGCCAACCCTTCGCCGGAGCTCAAATAACGCGTCTTCGGACATCTGGGTGACGTCATTGTCCAGAACATAAATTTGTCCGCTGTCCGGTTTCAACAATCCCAGCGCCATTTTAAGGATCGTGCTCTTGCCGGAGCCGGCCACGCCAAAGATGGCTTTTGTTTCGCCTTTGGCAAGGCGAAAAGAGATCCCATCAAGGACAGGTTTGTCTTCGAACGCGATCGAGACATCTTGGAAAACGATGACATTGGCCGCAGTCTCAGGTGCGGAAGGAACGCGCTGCGCGATCTCTGTGGGAGGTGCGGCCATGGATCACTGGTAACCAAAGATCGCCATCAATAACTTGGTCGCGAAAAAGTCCACGAGGAGGATAAAAACCGAAGACGCGACCACTGCCTGAGTGGTTGCCCTGCCGACGCCTTGCGTGCCGCCCCGAGCTGAGATCCCGTAATAACAACCCACGGTGGAAATAATGAACCCGAAGAGCAGAGGCTTGACCAGACCCATGAAAACATCTTGAAAGGTCAGGATCTGCCAGGCTGTGCTCCAATACTGGTGGGAGTTGATCCCGAGCAGAAATCGGGCAACGGCGCCGCCCCCCACCATTCCCAAAAGATCAGAGATGATGGTCAGGAAAAAGAGCATGAATACGGTGGAGATTACTCTTGGCGTTATCAGTTTTTTCGCTGGGTCGGTGCCCAGGGCACGCATGGCGTCGATTTGCTCGGTTACGACCATCGAGCCCAATTCGCTGGCCATGCCCGAAGAGTTTCTTCCGGCAACCATCAGCCCGGTCAACACGGGCCCCAATTCGCGAACCATTCCGACCGAAACAAGTTGTCCGAGCAAAGATAGCGAGCCAAATCGCTGCAGGGTAGTGGAACTGTTCAAAGCCAAAACCGCCCCGGTGAAAAAACCGGTGAGCACCACGATGGGCAGCGATCCTACGCCGATGAGGTCGGCCTGCTGCAATGTGTCGGCAAAATAGCGCGGATGGCGGAACAGATTGGCAATGGATTGTCCCGCCAGAAGGGAGTAATCCTCTACAGTCTTGACGGTTTCTTTGGCGAATTCCGTGGGAGAGATCAGTTCCATGGGTTCAGGAATCGTGCGGTGCGATTCTCGAACTATAGCAGAGGCGAGAGAAGCTTTCAGCTTTCCAGCTATCAGCCGTCAGCTTTCCAGCCAAGAAGTTACGAACTGAAAGCTGACGGCCGAGAGCTGAAAGCTTATTCTTTCGCTTTTTTCTTTATATCGATGTTCAGGCGTTTGATTTTCTGGTTCAGGGTGGAAAGCGGGACGTGGAAACGCTCGGCTGCGTCGGTCTGGTTCCAGTTGCACTTTTCCAGCATTTCGACGATGATCTGCCGTTCGCAATCTTCCATGATGTCAAACAACGATGCGTCGGTGCGGCGCTCGAGTGCGGAAAATGCGCTGGTCCGCCCCGCAATCTGGTCGGGAAGAAGTTCAGGCCCAACCTCCACACCCGCGGAGAGCACAACCGCGCGTTCGATTACATTTTCAAGTTCCCGCACATTGCCCGGCCAGGAATAGGTTAGCAACGGTCGCAGTGCTTCCGGGGTGATGCGACGCGTCGGGCGTTCATTTTCCTGCGAATATCGATTCAGGAAGAATCCCGCCAGCAGCGGAATGTCCTCCTTGCGCTGGCGCAGCGGCGGAAGGTCAATGGTGATGACGTTCAGCCGGTAAAAAAGATCCTCTCGAAATTTGCCTTCGCGGACCTGCTGCTTCAAGTCCACATTGGTCGCGGCGATGATTCGCACGTCGACCTGAAGTTCGTGTATTCCACCGAGATGCATGAACTTTTTGTCCTGCAGCACGCGCAGAATCTTGCTTTGCGTGTCCAGGCTCATGGTGCCGATTTCATCCAGGAAAAGGGTGCCCCGGTCGGCAATTTCGAACAGACCTTTCTTCGAAGCGATGGCGCTGGTGAACGCCCCTTTCACATGCCCGAACAGGATGGATTCCAGCAGATCGGGAGGCATCGAGCCAGTATTGACCGGAACGAACGGACGGTCACGGCGCGGCGAGTTTAGGTGAATGGCCTTGGCGATGAGTTCCTTGCCGGTTCCGCTTTCGCCCTGCAGCAGCACTGTGGAACGGCTCGGCGCGACCTGGGCCACCAGGTCGAAAATCTTCAGCATGGGCTCGCTCTTGCCCACGATGTTCTCAAAGTTGTAGCGTTGCTTGAGAGCGCGCTTGAGTTGGACGTTTTCTTCTTCCGCGCGATGCCGGGCGACCGCCGCGCGGACATCGGCAAGCAACTTCTCGTTGTCCCACGGCTTCTGAACGAAGTTTGCTGCGCCTGCTTGCATCGCTTTTACTGCATTCTCCACCGTCCCGTAAGCAGTGACCATGATGATCGAAAGTCCGGGATCCTGCAGGTGAATTTCGGATAACAGGTCCATGCCATTGCGATCGGGTAGTGCCAAGTCGAGCAGAACCAGATCGAAGCTTCGTTCGCCAATCCGCGCCAGCCCCTCTTCACCGCTTGCGGCGGATTCCACCCCGTAGCCCTCGAGTTCGAGCAACGTCTCGAGCGATTCGCGGATTGCCGCTTCATCGTCGATGATCAACACCGCGCCCGCCGTCGGCAGCGACGCTTCTCCCGAATTGTGGCGCGCAATCACCGCTGCTTCAGACATTGACAGCCTTCTTGGTCAACGGAAAATCGAGATAGAAAGTCGTGCCTTCGCCGGAGCGGCTTTCCACTCGAATCTTCCCAGCGTGCTCTTGAATAATGCCGTAGGTTACCGACAGCCCGAGTCCTGTTCCCCGCGCCTGCCCTTCCCGAGGCGCCGTCTTCGTAGTGAAGAATGGATCGTAAATTCGGTGAATGTGCTCCTGCGCGATGCCAGTGCCGGTGTCGGAGACCATTACCCCGACGCTGTCGCCGTTCGTGGTGGCGATGCGCAGCGTTCCGCCATTGCTCATGGCGTCTTTGGCATTCAGGAATAGATTCAGGAACACCTGCTGCAACCGTCCCGCATTCCCAGTGATCAGTGGGATCTGCGCGCTTCGCTCATCCCGAACTTTGATCTTCGTGACCTTGAACTGATGATCGAGAAGGGCCAACGTATCGGAGATGATTTTATTGATATCGATGGCGGTGAACTCAGTGCCGCTGGTGCGTGAAAAGTTAAGCAGGTTGTTAACGATCTCGGACGCCCGAAAAGTCTGGCGCGTGATTTTCTCCAGTAGCGCGCCCTTTTGTGGATCGCCCTGCACTTGTTTCGACAACATCTGCGCGTAGGAGGAAATGACAGCTAGGGGCGTATTCACTTCGTGCGCCACGCCCGCAGCCAGCAGCCCGATAGATGAGAGCTTGTCAGCTTGCGAAAGCTGTGCCTCCAACTCAATGCGTTCCGTTATGTCATCCATGATGATCAGCCGGCCAATGACGTTGAAGTCTTTCGTGACCAGGGGCGCGATGGCGACATTGACCACGCGGCTCTCTCCCGTCGGCGTCCCCAGACGGAATTTGTACAAATTGTGGATGCCGGGGTTCTGCCGTACGCGGTAGAACTCTTCGACGAAAGCCGTCGGGAAAACCTCGCCGATAGGCCGCGTCAGCGCCTGCCATCGCGGCAGAGCGTACATCACTTCCATTTGCGAGTTCCAGGACTCAATCCGGTCTCCCAAGTCCACCGCCAGCACGCCTACGTTGATCGACTCCACAATGTTTTCGTTGAAGTCTTTCAAGCGCTCGTATTCCGCAACTTTCTGCTGCAGCGAGGCATACAGACGCGCATTCTGAATGGCGATTCCCAGGTATCCGGCCAAAGTCTCCAGCAACTCCACATCTTCGCTGGTTAGGAAATCCCCTTCCACGGTCTTGCCCAAGCCCAGCACAGCAATGGTGTGCTTCTGGGCGCGGCAGGGAATGTAATAGTTCAGGTCAAGCCTGGCAATGGCTTGCTGCGCATTCACAGTTTCTCGCGGGACCTGGTGAGTGTTGTCGAAGAACAAATGGCCAACTGCGTCCTCTGGTCGTGGCGTGCCCAGGAAGCTCAAATCCATGCCGCTTGTCTGCGTCATGCCAAACGATTTGGCGACCACGAATTGCTGAGACGTTTCTCCTTCTGAGAGGAACACGGCCATACGGTCCACCAGCAGCGTCCGCGACAATCGGTCCACTACTGCGCTCAGCATTTTGTCCAGATCCGTTTCCGAACTCAGTTCCCGTCCGAACTCGATCAGTGTTTTTCGATAGTCGTAGCCCGTGCGATAGAAGACCTGGTCGATGCGCCCCTGAATCCATTTCCGCACCGGATCGAACAGCAGCGCCGTTACCACGATGGCGATTACCAGTCCGAGCGGTCCGGAGCTGGGTATCTGTAAATGGACCAGCTCGGCCACGCCCGCTACCACGGCAAAATATGCGCCGGCAATCGCGCCCGCAGCCAGCGTGTACACCATGCCGCGCTTGAAGATGAGATCCACATCCATCAGGCGGTAGCGGAAGATGGCATAACCGAAAGTAAGAGGCAGGATCCCCAGCGACAACACGGAAATCTTCATCGCCGCCGTCGGTAGCGCGCCGGTCAGGTAAGGGATCACATAGAACAGTGTGAACGGGGTGATCGCCAGAATCGTACCGCGAGTCACCCACTTCAACTGCTGCCGCAAGATCGGGGTATTTGCCCGGCGGTAGTTGTACAGCAGCACTCCGGCCGCAGCGACAAAGAACAGCGCCTGACAACCCATCTCCATTCGGTCCAGGTTCCAGCGCAGCACTTCGCTGCTTTTGAGAAACGAGACTGCCAGAACATGCACACTCAAAAGCAGCAGCCCCGGAACGTAAATCGCGAAGATTACCCAGCGATGTCTGCGGACGAACCAATGCCGCTCAGGAAAGGTCAGGGCGAAGTGCAAGAAGAGAGCAGCCTGAAGCAGTCCAGCCGCGACGTTCCCCCAGTAAATGGTCGAATCAAATCCGTTCAGTTTTCCCGTGTAATGGAACGAGTAGGAAATGAACGAGACCAGACAGAAGATATAAAAGTGAGTCGAGCCCGGCGCGGTCCAGCGCCGCAGCAGAACATACAGCCCGATGCCAAGATAGATAAGAGCAATCAGGCGAAGCCAGTTGTTCTGCGATCGGTCGGCCGGAACCGGAATGAGCACCACATCGACCGGGACCGATTGCCGTACCAGGGAATACGTAGCCTTCGACCAGGCGCCTACACGATACAGTTCGCGGGTTCGAGCCGCTGCGGTATTTGCCTCTCGCTGGTCAATCGCGGTGAGTTGGTCGCCAACCTTGATACCGGCCCGAGTTCCGGGTCCGCCAACTTCGACTCGATCAGCGGTAAGTCGGCCCTGATGCTCGACCCACCACACTCCGTCGTCTGGAACCTGGAATTGACCCTCAGCCTGAAGATTATAACCGGCGTAAACCACGGCAGCAGTGGTTAGCAAGGCCAGCAGAATGGCCGTAAACCGGATTTGAAAATCCCTGTTCATGCGCCGCACAGGCTCCGCCGCCCGCAGGGACAAAACACCTTGCTGTCTGTTCTGCACTTTCGCTGCCATCAAGGGAAGCATGGGGTCGCCTCTAAGACGCCTCAATACAATAGCTTCCAATATTATAGAGGCCCGGCCATAGCCGGAGTATGCTTTTTGGAATAGTCCATGTGGTATTTTGTAACCCAATTTGGGCAGTTTTCGAGCAGCTACACTGATCAATCTGGAGCTCGATGACAACAGGCCAAAGGAAAGCAAGGTATATACTTGTCGACTATTCTCAGGGGAACTGCCATGAAAACACTCAGGGTCTTGATCTTGACGCTGCTGCTTGCTGGGGCTGTGTCCGCCAGCACTTTCAAGGTTTTCTATACTTTCAACTTCTCGGATGGAAGCGCTCCCAACGGAGGCCTGATCCGCGACTCGGCCGGCAACTTCTACGGCACAACGCAATTCGGGGGCAAGTCTAACCGCGGAATCGTGTTCAAGCTGGATACCAATGGGCAGCAAACGATCCTCTACACTTTCACGGGCGCGTCGGACGGAGGAATCCCCATCGGTCGGTTGCTTCGCGATACCGACGGCAACCTCTATGGAATCACATCGCTCGGCGGTGATCCTACGTGCAGTTGTGGGACAGTATTCAAACTGGCCAAGAACGGATCGCTGAAGGTGTTGCACAGCTTCAAGGGCGGCAAGGACGGGTCTCAGAACCAGGGGCAGCCGGAGCTTGGCTTGGTCATGGTCAACGGCGATCTCTATGGCTCCGCGAGCTTTGGCGGTGTCTCTGGCTGCGACGGCAGCCTAGGGTGCGGGGTACTCTTCAAGGTCACCCAATCCGGAAAGGAGACGGTCTTGTACAGGTTTACTGGAAAGGCAGACGGAGCATTTCCCCAGGATTTGACCACCGACCCGGCGGCCAATATTTATGGCGCCACTGGCGGCAGCTACGTGCAGGGGAACGGAGGAACCCTGTTCAAACTGGATACAACCGGCAAGCTGACGACACTCTACACATTCCCCGGCGGCGCGGACGGTGTTTCCCCGCGCTGGCATCTGCTTCGAAATGCGAGCGGCGTCTTTCATGGCGTGACCCAGTTCGGCGGCGATACCACGAACTGCGCCATTGCGTCGGCCGGATGCGGCGTGGTCTTTACCGTAAACGCAGAGGCCAAAGAGCACGTTCTGCACACCTTCGGCAAGCAAGCCAGTGGTGGCGAAGAGCCCTCTGGCGGACTTCTCAATGCGGTCGGCAGCTTTTACGGCGTCACCGTCTATGGTGGAACTGTAAACTTAACTTGCACTTTTGGTTGCGGCGTCGTTTATCGAATTAGCAATAGCGGTAAATATTCCGTGCTTTACCGTTTTACCGGAGGAGCGGATGGTGGACTCCCAAGCGGCAGCTTGACCGAAGACGCCTCCGGCAACCTTTACGGCGCGACTGATGTAGGCGGCAGCGGGAACAACGGCGTGATCTTTGAAATTACGCCGTGATTTTCGTGGTGTATTAAAATTCTTTTCCTTGGCTGCGCGCTGTTTCGCGGACACATGTGATGACCACGACCGAAGAAGTAATCCAGCGAGAAAAGCAATTCCTGCTTCAGACATACAACCGCTACCCCCTCGTCATCGAGCGTGGCAAGGGAGTTTTTCTCTTCGACCTCGATGGCAAGAAATATCTCGACTTCGTCGCCGGACTGGGAGTGAATGCGCTCGGCCACGCTCATCCGCGAATCGTCAAGACCATTCGCGAGCAAGCTGCCCGCGCCATTCACGTCTCGAATCTCTATTACAACGAATATCAAGGGTGCCTCGCCGAAAAGCTCTGCACCCTATCTGGCTTGCAGCGCGCCTTCTTTTCGAACAGCGGTACCGAAGCCATCGAAGGCTCCATAAAACTCGCGCGCCTCGCCGGACACCGCGTCGGCGGTGCCGCCAAGAGCCAACTGGTTGCCCTCGAAGGCTCGTACCACGGGCGCAGCTTCGGGTCCATGTCCGTCACCGGGCAGGATAAATATCGCAAAGGGTTTGAACCGCTTCTCGAAGACGTGAAGTTCGTTCCACGCAATGACCTCGAAGCCCTCCGCGCCGCAGTCGATGACAACACCTGCGCGATTGTGCTCGAGCCCATCTTCGGCGAAGGGGGAATCTACGAGTGTTCTGTCGAGTTTCTGCAGGAATGCCGCGCTTTAGCGGACCGGCATCACGCCGCCTTGATTTTCGATGAGATCCAGTGCGGTTTGGGTCGCACCGGCACCATCTTCGCTTTCCAGGCCTTCGGTGTAATTCCCGACATCGTTGCAATTGCCAAGCCCATTGCCGCCGGCATCCCGCTCGGAGCATTTCTGGTGAAGGAAGACTTCGCATCAGCGATTTCCGCAGGGCAGCACGGAACCACTTTTGGCGGAGGCCCGTTAGCCTGCCGCGTTGCCCTCGAGTATCTGGCGATTGTGGAGGAAGAGAACTTGCTGCAGCACGTTACCCAGGTCGGCGGATATTTGCAGCAACAACTGAAAGCTCTGACCGATCGCTTTTCGGTAGCCCGCGAAGTTCGCGGCCGTGGCCTGATTCAAGGGCTGCAACTCGATGCGCCCGCCCGTCCGATCGTCGAGCAAGGTCTGGCGGAAGGCGTTCTCTTCAATAGTACCCAAGACACGGTCCTGCGCTTCCTGCCACCATTCCTGCTCCAGGAAAAACACGTAGACAAAGGTATCCGCGTCCTAAAGAAGCTGCTGCGAAAGTTGTGAAAGGCCCGAAACCATGGATCTCAAAACCGAGTACGCCACGCTGGCGGTCGACGATGGAACCTCGATGCGTAGCTACGTCGCGCGCCCAGCCGCTCCCGTCGCACGCGGCCTGATTGTTTGCCAGGAAGCTTTCGGAGTAAACGCCCATATTCGCGATGTGTCGGAGCGATTTGCCCGGCTCGGATTCCTCGCCATCGCTCCGGAACTATTCCATCGCACCGCGCCAGGGTTTGAGGGCCGCTACGATGATTTTCCCTCCGTAATGAGCCACATGCGTGCGCTTTCCGATGAAGGAATGGCGGTGGATCTGCGGGCGGCGTACGCTTGGCTTACAGCGAACGGCGGGAGCGCGGACTTTCCCGTCGCTGTGGTCGGCTTTTGCATGGGCGGCCGCGCGGCCGTCCTGACCGCACTGACGGTGCCGGCCGCCTGCGCCGTTTCGTTTTATGGCGGCGGCATCGCGCCCAACGCTAATAATCCCGGTTTGCTGAATCGCATGGGTGAGTTGCGCGCGCCCGTTCTGCTTTTTTGGGGAGGCCGCGACAAACACATCGGACCCGATCAGATTCGGTCTGTGACCGAGGCATTGCGCGACGCGGGCAAGAACTACATCAACGTAGAAATCTCAGATGCTGATCACGGTTTTTTCTGCGACGCGCGCGCCAGCTATAACCCGGTCGCTGCCTCACAGGCGTGGCCGCTCGTTGTCGCGTTCCTCGATACCTACACATCGCACCGTCAGCCACATCCTTAGGGTCGCGGAATATCCAGTCAAAATCCGACACCGCCAGGGCTGCCCCAGCGTGTCTACTATCGGAGTTGTTGAAGGCAGTAATGTGATTAAATCGAGCATCCAACTTCACAGATCGGGGCTGCAGCCTGCTTGAGAAGTGAGAAAAGGCCAACCTGTGCGTGTTCGTGGGGCGTGCCCTGCGAGACGTTCCGGTTTCGGTGCCGAGCCGCGAAAGTGGATCACCTTTGGTGATTTGGACGGGAACTACGTGAGAGGATAAAGTTGAATTAATTCATGACTTTCCAACTCAAGTATGGACTCATAGTCCTTGCGTTCGTCACCCTGGGTTGGACATCGTTTTGTTTGGGACAGACCCCTCAGCTAACGCCCGTAACTAGCCCGGAACACCAGAGGACGGCCTCGGACGGCGAGCCATCCGCTCAACGATCGCCTGGAAGCATCAGCGGAACGGTCATGGATCAAAGCGGAGCTGTGATCGCGAGAGCGCGGTTGACGCTCACCAATGAAGATCACTCGCTCAACCAAGAGGCGCTATCCGGCGCAGATGGGCAATTCTCCTTTGCGAATGTCCTACCTGGACCGTTTCAGCTCGCAATCACGTCGGCGGGTTTTGCAACGCAGACATTCTCCGGAGTCCTGCATTCGGGGGAAATCGATTCGGTTCCGGCAATCGTGTTAGCGGTTGCCAGTAATGTCACAGAGGTGCAGGTCGGAGTCAATCCGGTCGAAGTGGCGGAAGAGCAACTCAAGATTGAAGAAAAGCAGCGCGTGCTTGGCGCCATTCCAAATTTCTATGTCACTTACATCCCCAATGCAGTTCCCCTGACCTCGAAACAAAAGTTCAAGCTGGCCTGGAAGACGGTGGCGGATCCCTTTACCTTCGTGTTTGTCGGCGGCGCAGCGGGAGTGCAGCAGGCGCAAAATCATTTCAAGGAATATGGGCAGGGCGCGCAAGGCTATGCAAAGCGCTTCGGCGCCGGCTATGGAGACACAGTCACGGGCACGTTCATCGGATCTGCGATATTGCCATCACTACTGAAACAAGATCCGCGCTATTTCTACAAAGGAGTTGGCAGCATGCGATCGCGGTTCCTCTACGCGATCGCGAATTCGGTGATTTGCAAAGGCGATAATAGGCGTTGGCAACCAAATTATTCCAACATTCTGGGAAGCTTGGCCTCAGGCGGTATTTCGAACCTTTACTATCCAGCCCAGGATCGAGATGGCGCAGAACTAACTTTCGAAAACGCAGCCTTCGAAATTGGAGGAACTGCCGTCACTAATTTGCTTCAAGAATTTGTCATTCGGAAGTTGACGCCGAAGCTTAACCACGATTCAGCCAAACCTTAGGCTGTCCGACCCACCGCCGCCGAAAAAATAAGGGAGAGTCGAAATTCTCCCTTCACAGAAGCGACAGAGGCGATACTCTTATATATAGAAGGCTGGATTCGAGGAAAAGTTGTCTCATCGCGACCAGAAAATCGCCGTGACAAGCCCATTGGATGCGCGAATCAATGTGCAGCCCCAATTCATCGTCGAGGAAAGCTGGGTCATGCTGGACGGTGCACGCATGCGCTACCTTCACGCTGGCTCAGGACCGACTTTGTTGCTGGTCCACGGCTTGCTGGGATACTCATTCTCCTGGCGTTTCGCCATTCCGACTCTAGCGCAGCACGCCACGGTCTATGCAGTGGACCTGATGGGAACGGGTTTTTCCGATCGCCCCCCGGGCCTCGACTACTCTTTCAAAGCGAGCGCCGAGCGTCTCCTGCGTTTCATGGATGCAACCGGTGTGCGGTCGTGCGATCTGCTGGGCACGTCGCACGGCGGAGCGGTGTCAATGATGGCCGCCGCTATGGCGCCGGAACGCATTCGGCGTCTGATTCTGGTCGATCCTGTCAATCCCTGGTCTGCGCACGGAAAACGATTGACGGTTTTTCTTGGCAACTCTCTGATCGCGCCGCTCTTTGTAAGTCTCGCGCCTCGTCTACCTGTGCTGCACGAGTACTATCATCACAGAATGTTTGGCGACCAGCGGCGCATTCCGCCTGACAGCATCGAGGGCTACCGCAAACCCATGCGCATCCCAGGTTCCTACGATTATGCTATCGCTGTAGTGCGGTCGTGGAATCGCGATCTGGAAGAATTGGAATCGCTCTTGCCGCGCATCAAAAACATCCCAACTCTTCTGATCTGGGGCATGGCCGACACCGCGGTCGATCCCGCTTCGGCCACGCAGTTGAAAAAGATATTCGGCGATTGCCAGTTGGTGATGTTCGAGGGAGTCGGGCATCTTCCATATGAAGAAGTGCCCGAGGAATTCAATCGCGCCGTAGCTAAGTTCCTCTCCGGAGCCTCGCGATGAACCCGCACATCAAGCGAGTCGTTACGTTGTCGATTGGCTGGAGTTTCATCCTGCTCGGGGTAGTGGGTCCTCGGGGTCGTGGGTAAAAGATGAGGCCGGCCAACACTCCGCAGCTATCCATTGTTCAGCGGTTCTCTCGTTTCCTGCACCTTGATATTCCCGAAGTCTGGGTGCGCTTCCTGGTGGCGATTGTAGGCTTGGTCTTAGCTTTCGGAGCAGCACTCTTTTCCACCGTGTCGCGAGAGTCGGGAAACCTCTGGGCAACGCTCGTGCTCGCCTCCGCTGCCCTGCTGCTGGCCGTGATCGTGGGATTGACGACGGTGCCGTATCTTGCCCGACGCGTTGCCGGCGCTGGCATTCGCGACGCTTTCGATTACGACGTTACGCGGGTCGGGATCGTGTACGTGGGCATCGTGCTGCTTATCGGGATTGCCGCGCTGAACACGGGCAACAACTTGCTTTACATCGTCGTGGCCGCGATGCTGGCCGCAATTATGGTCTCGGGCTTCGCGTCTGCGCTGGTCTTGCGCGATCTGGAACTGGATGTTCGCCTGCCGGAGCACGTGTTTGCAGGCCGTCCCATGCTGGGCCGGATCGTTTTACGGAACCCGCGGCGATGGCTTCCATCTTTTTCCGTGAATGTCGTGCCGGTCAAAAAAAATAACAGTGCCAAACATTGGCAGTGGTCGCCGGCAACCTTCGCCGTCCCGCCCGGACGTCCGCCGGATAAACAGTGGATGCACTTTCGCGATTACAAATTGCGGCGTGTCCCGAAAATCGAAGTTCCGCCAAGTATTTTCGAGGGGGCGGCGTACTTTCCCTATATTCCTGCCAGCAGCGAACTGAAGGCGGACCTTGAACTGCGCTTCGATCGCCGAGGATGTTATCAGCAGAAAACCTTCGGCTTGGCAACGCGCTTTCCCTTCGCATTTCTGACCAAAACCCGCCATGTGCCGCTGGCCCGCGAAATCGTCGTGTACCCGCGAGTGGAGCCCGCCGACGAGTTTTTCGAAGTTCTGCCGATGATCACTGGCGAGTTCGAAACCTTCGCCCGCGGCCGAGGCGACGACTTGTATCTGATTCGAGAGTACATGCCGGAAGATTCTGCCCGGCACGTGGACTGGAAAGCAACCGCCAAGTCGGGCTCGCTAAAAGTGCGAGAGTTCAGCCGCGAAGACGAACGCAAGCTGCGCATCGTGTTCGACAATCCGAGCCAGGCGGTAATTTCGGAAAAGGCCTACGAGGACGCGGTCGCGCTGGCGGCGTCGCTGAGCTGGCACTTTGCCAGTCAGAATACGGACATCTCTTTCGTCTCGCAAGGCTACAGCGGAGAGCCCGACATCTATCGATTTCTTTCCTATCTGGCGGTGGTTCAGCCGCAGCCGCTGCCATCCGTAGTCGAAAGACTCCAGCCATCGGACGACTACAACATTATTCTTACAACCCAGGCGGGCGGCGGCATTCCCACGGCGCTCTGGGCGTGCTCGTATTTTGTTTTCCTAGGTCCGGAATAGTTGGGCAAGCCCTCCTCGGGACTGTCCCAATCTGGGACCTACGCGATAGCCACTAGTTGAATACATGATTCTTCCCCTTTTCATTGGCTTGGTTTCGGCATATACTCGCGCCCGCGTTGCTTCTGGGTGAATTTCCAGGGGGTGATTCAATGCATGTTTACGATTTGATTAACACACAGGATACGTATCGGGCGGATGCCAATCAGATGGTGCTCGACGTAGCGCAGGCGATGGTAGACCGCAATATTGGGGCGGTTCCCGTACTTAGCGAAGGCCGTCTGATTGGCATTTTTTCTGAGCGCGACCTGATGAAGCGCGTAGTGGTCGAAGGACGCGATCCTCGCACCACGCGGGTTGAAGCGGTCATGACCGACGACCCGCTCACGGTTAGTCCGGACGAAAGCCTGGAGACCTGCATGGTCCTGATGCGACGCCACGGTTTCCGCCACCTGCCGGTGTGCGAAGACAAGCAACTCCGCGGGATCGTTTCCCTGCGAGACATCCTTCTTCACGATCTGAACGAAAAAGATCACGAAGTCCGGATGATGCGCGCCTACATCCAGGCGTCCCCAGAACTTTAGGCGAATAGGGCTGACGCTGACCTGTCGAAGGCGTTGACGCGTTCCCTACGATGGGACAAGTTTACCTTTTCGTGCCGGGTAACACTTTCCCCGATTCAGTACAGACCCCGGAAAACGAACTGCGGATTTGACCGAGTCCCTCGGCGTCAGCCGCCGCTATTGTGGAAAGTTCATGCGGCGAAGGAGATCGGCAAAACGCGGATCGGAATGCAGCGTATCCAGGGCAGGATCGACTTTCAACAAGGTCACCAACGGAGCCCTGTCCTCATAGTTTCTTTCAAGCGAGACCATGGCCTTTTCTTTTTCTCCCAGCCGCGAATAGACTTGCGGTATGTCGAATTCTCCGACGTTCGGAGAATCTCTTTCGTTCCACTTCTGAATTTCCTGCCAGAACCCCTCGGCTCCCTGCGCCGCGAATGCCTTCCTGAGGGCGATCTCATCAGCAGCGACCTTCGCGTGATCGTCCCCTCGAAGGAGTCGTCCCTTCGTGAGCTCGGTGATGGCCTCCGGATATTGCTCGAGTTGCGAGTACAGCCAAGCAAGATGGAAGGGTGCAATGAAGAAGTGGGGATCCAAGGTCAACGTCCTGTTGAATTGTGCTAAAGCTTGATCATATTGCCGAGCGTAATAGTAGGAGAGGCCCAGAACTACATCGCACCCTGTCATCAAGAGACAACAGCAATATTTTCAGTTGATTACGAGTTCACGAAAAGATCAGCCAATCTTCATGCACGCACCATTGTCAGCCGCGCTGGGTTGGACCAATCTGCCACTCGAACGAGACAACTGAGGCCCCAGAGCCCGGAAAAAACCTTCTAGGAGACAAGAAATGAAAACTTGGTTCTGCAAAGCAATGCTAACAGCAGCGGTAGCATGCCTGACACTTGGAGGCGCAACCCTTGCGCAAGCTGGGGCATGCTCGAATGCTTCGCTAAAAGGCAATTACGGCCAAACCATCTCCGGCGAACTTCTGCCTGGGTCTGGCGCCGTACTACCCCAAAACGGAGTCGCAATGACCCACTTCGACGGAAACGGAAAGTTCACGCAGATAGACTTTGTCGTGATCGACGGCACACCGCAAGGATCGAAATTTCAAAGCGAAACCGGTACCTATGCGATTCACGGCGACTGCACTGGGAGTGCCACGATTAACTACTCAAACGGATCGTGGATTGATCTGGAACTGGTGGTTGTTAACGGAGGACGGGAGTTTCGGACCGTTGTGTCAGCTCTGAATATGAACGGAAACGCGGTTCCAGCGAACATCGGCAGCAGTGGGACGCTTGTGGGCAATGCGGACGGCCGCGTTGCGCAACACAAGTAGTCAACGCCAGGGCGTCGCCTTTCCCATCAAGAATCGTCCGGAGTACCCCCTGTCTCTTCGAAACTTTGAAGAGGCAGGGGTGTCGCTGAAGTCTGGAGGAGGCACGGCGAATCCCGCTCTCGCCTCGACCCCTCGACTTGGCCGAACAGATCCGTCTCCCATAGTAACCACCCCAGAGTACGAAATTCCGCAGTTCCGTTATGGATCGCGAATCTATCTTTCGGCGCAACAACTGTTTAGAAAAAGTAGCAGGGTAACTGTTACCTTTGGTTACTTTCGTCCATTGACCCTTTCGCCAGAACTGGTAAGGTCATGAAGCAAGGAAATGGGTGGAAGACACCCGACGGCAGCTGCGGTAATGAGCTAAACCCCATGAACGCCAATATCCAGCTCGCATTGTGGATCGCCCATCCAGTCCTGGAGTTGTCACTGGCGGGGATCATGTTTTGGCGTGGGCTGCATCGCAAGTTCCCAGTCTTCTTTTCCTACATCGTTTTTCAGGTTGTGAACTTTCTGATCTTATTCCCGATTTACAAGCTCAGCACCGGCCCAAAAGGAACTAACCATGAGCTGGTGTATTTCTATGCTTATTGGATCAGCGCAGCGATCAGTCTGGCGATTGGGTTCAAGGTCATTCATGAGATCTTTCTGGATGTGCTTCGTCCTTATCCCAACCTTAAGGACCTGGGAACCCTCTTATTCAAGTGGGCGGCGCTGGTTATGTTCCTGGTTGCGATGGTGGTGACGGCGGCGAGTCAATCGGGTACCGAGACGCCTTTGGGCCAAGCCGTAATTATCGTGCAACGCTGCGTGCGGGTGATTCAATGCGGCCTCATCTTGTTCCTTTTGTTCTTTTCCCGACACTTGGGCGTTTCCCGCAAGCAGTTCAGCTTCGGTATCGCTCTGGGATTTGGCAGTTTCGCGAGCATCGAGCTGGTCGTCCTGGCCCTGGTCTCGGGCGGGCAAATTCATCCCCCTACGGTAAACCTCATCAATACCACGGCCTATAGTCTCTCCATCTTGACCTGGACGGGATACGCGTTGCTTAAAGCGACCTCCCGGGAAGAATCCGCCAACCTGCTGATGTCACGGCGCTGGGATTTTGGTCTTAACGAGGCGCGGCATCCGGCTGCTGACGATTCCCTGATTCCGATGTTCGAAAGCATGGTGGACAGGGCTTTCTCGCGTGCTCCAGCGGAGGCGGAGCACGACGAAGTCAAAGACAAGCATATAGTCCATAAGATGTCTGTTTCCGGCAAAGTTACATCCTCGTTTCCTGCCCGCATATTGAGTAAGAACCTGGTGCGTTGACAGAAGTTGTCTCAATCTTGGACAACGGAGCTCTCGGCGCGCCGACAACCGCAGGCCCGAATCGTTTTAATTCCACCTGTTTATCTACTTGAAAATTGGGCAGAAACGGTTCCGCGGACGCCATTCGCGGATATGACAATTTTGTTAAAAAGTTGGCGGTAAGGATTTTCTCCATGAAGGTACTTGACACGACCCTGTATAATCCCTGCCAAGTTAGGGTCGCCGCTCCCAGGGGACCCGCTAGGAGAACAATCCATGAAACGTGCGGTCAGGATGTTGTTCCTGATGGTAGGTATGGTATGCGCATACACCGCGCTTGCCGCTCCGGCAGTTCCGGCGCCGGAAGACGGCGCGCCGATCCCGTCCTGTACAGGACACTGCGGATAAGACGTCAGAGGCAGCTACAAACTGCCTCTACGCAGGTTTAGAATTCAGTAGGCTGGCGATTGCAGAAGCAATCATCAGCCTCTTTTTTTGGTCCATGGAAAGGACTCGACGGGATTACCGGCCGATCGATGACAATTGGCGCAAGCTTCGCGTGAGTTCGTCAGGATCGGAGATCGGAGGTTGGCAGGTGAATCCAGAACAAACGACTGCTACGGTTTTGCCTTGCTGCATCGCCGGCAGTTGCGGGATGGTCTCAGCCAACGCCGGTGGAAGGTTCTGCGGAACAGCTTTGTTTGCGGCCAGCTTGAGCACAGCCTTACTAGCAGAATAAGACGCTACGGCAGCGTCGTAGAGACGGTCGGCCTGTTCATCATTTCCTACGATTACGATCTGCGTATGCGGATTCGACAAATGTACCGCGGCAATTCCATAGGTTGCTGCAAACAATCCGTACTGCCCGGCTAATCCAGCGATGAGCTCGATGGTCTGCTCCGCCTTCTCACGCAGGCTTGCGTCGTTGGTATAGGCGTGAAGTCGAAGCAGCGCAATTGCAGCCACGGAATTTCCTGCCGGAGTCGGTGAGTCCTGGAATGGTTTGCGGCGAGTGCCCAATACACCAAGCGCTTTCTCGTCGGATGAGATCTCACCGGTATCGAAGAACCCGCCCGAAATTGGGTCAAAGAAGCGGTCCACCATGGCGTCCGCAATACGTCTGGCGAAATTGAAGTAGCTGAGATCGGCGGTCGCTTCGTACGCGTCGAGGCAAGCGACGGTCGTGAAAGCGTAATCGTCCAGCACGCCCGGGATTTGACGGCGCTCCGCCTTGGCATCGGAGTAGGCGAGCACGTGCAGCAGCCGATCTTCATGCCAGCCCTCGGCCAGGATGCGATCCAGCGAGCGCAAGGCGAAGTGTTCAGCCGCTTCCAGCCTGAGTACCTTGGCAGCTTCCAGATATGCCGAAACACAGAGCGCATTCCACCCCGCGTAGATGGTTTTGTCTACGTAGGGCGTAGGGCGTGTCAGGCGGTCAGCGTACAACTTTTCCTTCGCTGATCGCAGCAGAGTCTCGATCTGTTGCTCGGGCAGACTTAGGCGTTTGCCAATTTCTTCCACCGAGGCCCGCTGGTACAGCACGTTCTTCGCGGGATTGTGGTGCATCTCGCCAATTTCATTGATGTCATAGTGCAGGCAGGCTACGCGGGCTTCTTCTTCGGTGAGAACGGCCTGCGCTTCCTGCAAAGTCCAGGTGAAATAATCGCCGTCGTCGTCCATGGAGTAATCGGCATCCTGCGAGGCGTAGAAGCCGCCGTGCTCGCGGTCGCTCAGCCATTCATCCATCCAGCGAACTATGTCGCGGGATACATCGGCGAAGAATTCGGAGCCTGTGGCTTGATAGGCGTGAACATAATTCTTCAGCAGTTCGGAGTTGTCGTAGCACATCTTCTCGAAGTGCGGCACAATCCAGCGCTCGTCGACGGAGTAGCGGTGAAATCCGCCCGCCAGTTGGTCATAGACACCGCCGCGGGCCATCTTTTCGAGCGTGGTCACAAACACGCTGCGCAGTTTCTCATCGCCCGTGCGCACATATTTATCGATCAGCAGATCGAGGGCGGCCGAATGCGGGAACTTCGGAGCGCCGCCGAAGCCGCCATTTTGCGAATCAAACATCTTGAGCGCGGATTCAACGATGGCGTCAATGACGGCGGGCGAAAACTCTGCGCTTTTTCCGGCAAAGGACTCCGCGTGCGAGATTGCACCCTCCACCAGTTTGGCTTGTTCGATTACGTCGTCATTTTTTTCGTGATAGGCGTTCGAGATGGAAAGCAGCACACGCTTGAAGCTGGGACGCCCATAGTGATCGTCCGGCGGAAAATAGGTTCCTCCATAGAACGGTTTGCCATCCGGCGTAAGAAACGCGGTTAGCGGCCAACCGCCTTGTCCACTGATCGAACTAACGGCAACTTGATAGCGGCTGTCGATGTCGGGCCGCTCGTCGCGGTCCACCTTCACTGCGATGAAACGCTGGTTGATGATTTCCGCGATTTCGGGATTGTCGTAGGACTCGCGGTCCATCACATGGCACCAGTGGCACCAGACCGCGCCGATGTCGAGCAGGATGGGTTTATTCTCGCGCTGCGCAGTCGCAAACGCTTGCTCGCCCCACTCATGCCAGCGGATGGGCTGGTGCATAGCGGAACGGAGATAGGCGGAAGACGCCTTGGAAAGGGAGTTGAGCGTCTGAGTCGTCATGGATCAAGTGTAACTGTTTTGAACGGCAGGGAGACATCGCAACCCATGACGCACGTTTTCGGAAGGCGGCGCAGGAGACCTATTTCCGGTTCGGCTACTGCGGGCGCGACCCTCGCCTAACGCTCTGAACTCCAACGGGTTGGCTATTTAGTGCACCGTGATCACCGCTGGTGAAGCTGCCCACGAGAACGGGGAGGTGCCCATCGCAAGTCAAGCCCTTCGCGCAGTCGAGCCAAAACGCGCTTTTCGCGCTCGCTCATAGGTTTTCCGCTCGCGCACGATTTGTTCGAGGCTGGCGGCGAGCCAAGTATTGATCGAGATTTTCTCTTCGTCCGCTATCGTCTGAATTTCGCGGACAAGACCCTCGTCGAGCTCGGGTGTGATCCTGGCTTTCATTTCTTGCGCACGGGTAACTTCACGCACTATTTTGCCTACTGTTAGGCCGGGGACGCAGCGAGACCAAGGCCTTCCGCGCTTAGCTTCCCAGCTGCTTCGCAATCGTGCAGTACAAATCTACTGCATCGCTCAATTGCTGTTTCTCGATGTACTCGCCCTCGGTGTGGGCAACATGAATCGATCCGGGTCCGATCAACAGCGGTTCGCCCCAGTTGGTGAGCGCGGGAATGTCCGTGGTGAAGGCGGCGACCATAGTGGGCAGGCCATCCAGGGTGCGCAGGCGGAGAAACGGAATTTCCAAAACGAATTCGATCTTTGCCAAGCCCGCAACCGCCCGCTCAATTTCCCGCCGTAATTCGTCGGTAGGCCCGATCAGCCGATAAAGCAGTTGCGCTCGCGCTTTATCCGGAATCACATTCGGAGCGCGGCCGCCTTCGATCACGCCGATGTTCAACGTGCACGGACCAATGCCTCCCTCAGATGGTAAGTTCATGGCACGCAGCCGGCGCAGGGCCTCGAGAAGTTTGTCGATCGCCGACTCGCCCAGTTCCGGATAAGCCGAGTGGGCCATCCTTCCTTCCGCGATCACATTCACCCGCAACGTGCCTTTCGATGCGGTCGCCATTCGGTTCTCGGTAGGCTCGCCATTCACCAGGAATTTGCAACCGGGAGATTTCCTGTTAGCCACCTGCGCGCCCAGACTGTTTCGTTCCTCGCCTACAAGAAAAAGAAGTCCGACATAAACGCCCTCTGCACGCAACCGTTCGGCGGCCGCGATCTGAGCGGCGATAATTCCTTTGGCATCGCACGATCCCCGGCCGTAGATCCGAGTGGCATCTTCGGAAGAAGGAATGAACGGCGGGACTGTGTCCATGTGAGTCGAGAAAACAATGTCAGGTTTAGGCTGTTGCGGCGACGTTGCGTACACGTTGCAACGGTTGGCTTCGACGGGGAGCTTATTTACCTGGTATCCCAGGCGACTCAGTTCGCCGTGAAGAACGTCGCCGACTAACGCCTCATTGCCGGTGATCGATTCAATATCTACCAGTTGACGGGTGAGGGCGACGACATCCATGGGAAAGAGAATAACGCACGTGGAGGGGCACAGTCTTTTCGCCGACACAATTCAGCCACAGCCGGGACGTAGCACGCTACGTCTCTACAGTCGCGGTGTAGAGACGTTGCTCCGCAACGTCTCACCAAGCCAGGGGTGCTACGGGCTGCTATTCTGTTCACGGAAATGAGCGCACAGCACAGTTCGATCCGCTCTTTGTTCCTCGATGGCCCTGCTGGCCGCCTGGAAGCCTTGCTGAACATGGGAGCGGAGCACGCCACTCATGCTGCGCTAGTTTGCCATCCGCATCCACTTTACGGAGGAACGCTGCACAACAAAGTCGTCTTTCACACCATGAAGGCGCTGAACAGCTTTGGTTATCCGGTGCTGCGCTTTAATTTCCGGGGTGCGGGACTGAGCCAGGGTCAGCACGATCACGGCGATGGTGAAACGGAGGACATCCGCACCGCGCTGGATTGGCTGGATCGCGAATTTCATTTGCCTTTGATCTTCGCCGGATTCTCTTTTGGAGCCGCGGTGGGATTACGTGTGGCGTGTCCTGATGCGCGCGTGCGAGCCATGATCGGGCTTGGTTTGCCGGTCAGCGCGATCGACGATCGCGCCTACGATTTCGAGTTTCTCAACGCTTGCCTGAAACCCAAGTTGTTCGTAAGCGGCGACCGCGATCAGTTCGGGCCACGAGCGAAGCTGGATGGAATCGTGCGATCGCTTCCTGAACCGAAGAAGTTGGTCATTATTGAAGGAGCCGATCACTTCTTTGAGGGGCGCTGGCGGGAATTGCGGGAGGCGATCGAAGCCTGGCTCCCGGGAGTGTTGTAACTTCCACTCGAGCTCTGCGGCACTTCTTTGCGTGCTCTGCGATCAAAAGCTCTTGTCGCAGAGGCCCGTGACAAAGGCCGCAGAGCACGCCGATGACAGCGAATCACCCTCTATAATTCCACCCATGTCTTCGACGACGGCTAACCGCGAGCGACGCGCTATCGAGATGCGGGTAACAGCACGGCATCTTTTCGAACGCGCCCTCGGAGAATCCAGTATCGATCGAGCCTTCGAGCAGCATGTTTCCTGCGAGCGCGGCGTGTTGCGCGTCCGCGAAGACCTTTACGATCTGCATTCTTACAACCGCGTGCTCGTGGTTTCCATCGGCAAGGCTGCACACACCATGGTCAATGCGTTGGAGATTCAGGCCGGAGATAATTTCGAAGGCATCGTCGCAAGTTCCGTGCAGCCAAATTCGCAAGCACGCGGCTTTCGCTATTTCCATGGCGGACATCCCACGCCGAACGAGGAATCGATTCGCGCCGCCGAGGCCACGCTGAAGTCGCTGAACGCGCTGGATGCATCGTCGCTGGCGATCGTCATGTTGAGTGGCGGTGGGTCTTCGATTGCGGAGAAGCCGATTGATGACGAGATTTCGCTGGAGGATCTGATTGCGACCTATCGCGTTCTGGTGCACTCGGGTGCGCCCATCGCCGAAATCAACGCCATTCGCAAACATCTGTCGGCGATTAAAGGGGGAAGATTAGCGCAAGCGGCCTTGGCGGCGCAGCAGGTTTCGATTCTGGTTTCAGATGTCCCCGACAACACCCCGGATGCTCTCGCCTCGGGTCCAACCATGCCCGACTCTACCAGCGTCGAAGATTGTTACGCGATTGCGGCGAAGCATCGGATGCTCGAGCAGTTCCCAGCTTCGGTTCGCGAATTATTTCATCGCCATGCGCTGGAAGAGACTCCCAAATCCGACGACCCGGCCTTTCATCGCAGCCGTTGGTGGACGGTGCTTTCGAATTCAACTCTGCTCGAAGCCTGCAAGGCAGAAGCCGAGCGCCATGGCTTCGGCGTCGAAGTGGACAACGGTTGTGACGACTGGGATTACGCGCGGGCAGCCGATTATCTGTTAGAACGATTGACGCAATTACAAGAGAAATCAGAACGAGTTTGTCTGATCTCGGGCGGCGAAGTCACAGTGAAAGTCACCAACGGAGGCACAGGCGGACGCAACCAGCAGTTTGCGCTGACTTGCGCGCAAAAGATCGCGGGTGAAAACATCACGGTGCTGAGCGCGGGCACGGACGGAATCGATGGCAACAGTCCTGCCGCAGGCGCGATCGTCGACGGAACAACTTTCGCCCGCGCAAACTCTCGCGGGTTGGAGCCAGCCGCCAGCCTTCTCGCCTACAACGCCTATCCGTTCTTCGACGCCCTAGGCGACACGATCATGACCGGGCCCACCGGCAACAACCTGCGAGACCTCAGAATCCTGCTGGCGTATTAAGCCGACTTTGGCATTTTGGCGAACGCCTTTGCTTGCTCCTGTTCCATTTCCTCCTGCGTCATATCGCGGGTGTGGGTTGCCAGAGACCACCTGTGCCCAAAGGGATCGATCACGACGCCATAGCGGTCACCCCAGAACTGATCCATCAACGGCATCTTTACGGTGGCGCCGGCGGAAACGGCACGCTGAAATGCAGTGTCGACATCATCGAGATAAACATGGAGCGCGACCGGGGAGCCTGCGGTGGCCGAGGGCCCGAGTTGACCGCCGAACTCCGGGAACTCATCGTTCAACATCAGAATCGAATCTCCGATCTTGAGCGAAGCGTGCAGCACCTTGTCTCCCGGACCCGGGGCGACGCTGAGAACCTCAGCCCCAAAGGCCTTCTGGTAAAACTCGATCGCGCGCTTGGCATCGCGAACCGTCAGATGCGGTGTGATGGTGTGGAATCCGTCAGGTACGGCTTTCACTTTGTCAGTCATAGAACATCCTCCGGTGAAAGAGTCTAGACCAACCAATGTTAAAAGTTGTTAAAAAAAATGGAAACTCCTAAACTCGAAATTCTCAAAATCCAATACCTCCGGCCTCCCGTCTCTGCCGCGATCCGACCTGCTACAATCGCGCCATGCCAAGACTTGCGAAGGGCACTCCCGCGATCGTGGGACTCGTCGTAATGGGCTTTTGCTTTCCCTTAGCCAACGCGCAGAAAGTGTCTCCGCCCGACGTTCCGCTTGCGATTCAGGCTCCTCCCGGCGAAGAAGTTGTCTTACTCGCGCATGCCTCGGGATCGCAAATCTATTCCTGCCAGGCTGGCGCGGATGGCAAGTTCACTTGGACCCTCAAGGCACCCGACGCGGAACTGAAAGATGAAAAAGGCAAGGTGATCGGAAGCCACTTCGCCGGCCCCACCTGGAAACTGAACGATGGCAGCGAAGTCACTGGCAAGGCCGCGGCACACGTGGACTCGCCGGATGCTGGCTCCGTTGCATGGTTGCTGGTTAATGTCGTGGGTCATTCAGGAACGGGTCTGCTCACGAAAGTGACGACTATCCAGCGCGTCCACACCCACGGCGGCAAGCCGCCAGCCGAGGGATGCGACGAGTCCCACCGCAACGCCGAGACGAAAAGCAGCTATACAGCGGACTATTATTTCTACGCGCCAGCCAAGTGAAGCGCGTTCTGCCAGCGATCCGGACGAGGGTGCCGAAGATTGTCAGTTCAACCCGTCGATACCACCAATTGAGAATTACTGGCGTAAACGCGACTGTGCCCTCCCGTCCAGAATTCGAGCGGAAGGGCATCGCGCCGCAGTCGATCTTGAGAATATCAAGCTACTGCTTGTCGTAGGCCGCGGCGTACTTGACCTTCTTGCCACTCGGATCGGTTGCGCTCACCGTGAGGGTACGAGTTTTGCCGTCGGCCGACACCACAATTCGACCGGTCGCAGTAACCTTGCCGTCTTTCTTATTGGTTAACTCTGTCGTGTGGTCGTCAATTTTCTTGTACGACCGGGTATCTGCGGTAGGATCGCCGGTGAGGGGGTAGTCCTTCCCGTCAAATTTTCCCGTCCACTCGCTATGGAAGGGATTACCCTTCCCGTCGATGCCATCTACAGTGGCTTTCACGTTGTCACCCGCAGCCTCGTAGACAACCGTGTTGTTCTTCGTTGCCATTGGCGGAATCTTCGACTTAGCCTCGTTCAGCTTCCAGGTGCCGATATTTGGGTTAGCGGCGAAGCTCGCCGGCACCGCAACAAAACACAGCGCCAGAGTTAATGCAATCGTTTTTGTTCTCATGTTTTCTCCTGAATTGATTTTCTGAATTGAAGCGGCAGCCATTCTAGGAGCGAGGGGCAAATTCAGCAAATCCCAATGCTTCAGCTTTTTCGGAGACCCACCCCCAGCCCAAATGGCAAATGGACGGAGACGATACTGCATGCGTTCGATGGCGACGATGGGAATGACCCCGCCTCGAACGTCATTTTCGACGCTCAAGGCAATTTATATGGACAACGTACTCCGGTGGCCTCGGAGTCCGGATGCCTTCCTCCAGGTGGGTGTGGCACCATCTTCGAGCTTATGCCCCGCGAGAGCGGCCGGTGGACCGAAAAGGTCCGTTTTTCTCGTAGAGATTATCCTATAAGTTCGACCACAGATTGCGCCGATAGGTAAGGATTGCTTGTGCGATCGCGATATGGCGCGATCAGTTCGCGAATTGCGTTATCTTCGACCGTTGACTGACACCCATTCCGACTGATCTTCGGAATAGGCCATGTCGCTCAGACCTCGATCCTCATGTCAGCGAAAAACAAAACCGAGCTGCGATGGATAGCGGGAACATGGGTCATTTTCTGGATTTTTGGCCTTTTCGGTATGCACGGGCGCGTGTGGACCGCAGTCTGGTTTTCTTTGGCCGTGATTTACCTGGGCGCATTCTGGCTACTGTCTCGGGGGAGCGATATAGACACGGAAGCCGGATTGCAACGGGTGTCGAGCGTCATGATCGGATTGATAGTTGTCCAGGTTGCATTTATGTTCTTCATGGCATTTCAAGCTGCCAGCACAAAATAGCCCGTACATGTACTGACCGACACGCGTGGCGCGGTAAACCCTGGACAATGGACCCTCGAGAAGACATGGGGACAGACAGGACGTTCCCCGGTTCCCAATCTAATCGACCTCGGGGAACGTTCCCCCGCTTGTCTCGCAACCAACTCACGCCCGAGCCGACCTTACATCCGTCCGCGA
Organism: Terriglobales bacterium; assembly: GCA_035601995.1. Classification (GTDB taxonomy): domain Bacteria; phylum Acidobacteriota; class Terriglobia; order Terriglobales; family Acidobacteriaceae; genus JABDBE01. The sequence continues at coordinate 110,222 of DATNNE010000016.1, read as the reverse complement.
GAAGTCTTGACCTTTAAACAGAAGTGGCTCTCCCTTGGATTTTGCCAGTGCGTAGGAGAAGCAGTCCCCAAAATTCAATTTGGCGGGGTGGCCGCTGGTTTTCCCGAAGTCGCGATAAGCTTGGCGCGCTATTCGAGCTTGCGCCTCGGTGACCGGCTCAATGGCGATTTGCGCCGCTTCGATCAGTTCATCAAAACGGCGGCTGGCGATCGGATCTCTGCTGCCATCAATCACCGCCGCGGTTTCCACATAGTTCACGGCCGAAATACGAGGCTGCGCGGCGCGCTCAATGATTCTGGCAAACTCGGACGCTTCCGCTTCAAAGCGGAGAATGGCGATCAGAGCGGAAGTGTCCAGAATCATTTGGGCAGCCCTTTCTCGTCGTAGAGAAGGTCGCCGTGGTCGGCCGAGCGAAACGGTTCCTTGAGATGCGTCGCGCAGTCCCGGCCGATTTCGAGCAGCCGGTCGGAGAGCTTGGCAGCCTGTTTGTCTTGCACCGTTTTAAGGCGTTCGCGGATCGCTTCGGTGACGGCTTCGGTCATGCTCTCTCCGGTGAGCCGGGATAGCCGCTGGGCGAGCTTGTGGGCGTCCTTATTTTTGATGTTCAGGCTCATATGGTAGATATTCTACCTTACAACTATACCATTCTACCATGGATAGCCAAAATCCAGCCGCGTCATCCGGAGTGCGTCAACCAAGCCCATTGTCAGATTGATTCAAGTTTTTGGTTACTGATGTCTTCTAGAAGAACCGCGTCACGCCCTCTTCCATCACTAGCACCCGATCCTCAATCCCCGCCGCCTTGGCTTCCTGCGACAGCAACTGTAGCGGCTCGTCCATCGGTTCATGGGAGAGTTTGAAGGTTCCGTAGTGCATGGGCACCATCCAGCGCGATTTCAAATCGAGGAAAGCCCGGGTGGCGTCGGCGGGATTGGCGTGAACATTGCGGAACGACGGCGGATTGTAAGCTCCGATGGGCAACAGCGCCAGCTCGGGCGCGAGTCGTTGGCCGATCTCGCGGAAGCCGGAAAAATACGCGGTATCGCCAGCGTGATAGACAGAGTGCTTGCTGTCGCGCAACACATAGCCGCCGTAGCCGCGATGCGAATCCTTAATAATGCGTGCGCCCCAATGCCGCGAAGGCACGTGTGTCACAGTAAGGCCGCGATGGCGATAACTGTTCCACCAGTCCAGTTCGATCACATCCCCGAAGCCCAGGTCGGAGACCAGATCCATTACGTGATGCGGCACCACAATCGTGGGCGGGTCGGCGCGCCGAACCCGCGCCTGCTGAACGATGGCGCGCAACGACGGCCGGTGCAGATGGTCAAAGTGGGCGTGCGTCACCAGCACCAGATCGATGGGAGGAAGATCGCGCAGCCGCACTCCCGGCTGCCGCAACCGCTTCAGCACAAACAACCAGCGGGCGAAATTGGGATCGATGATGACGTTCTGCCCACCGATCTGCACGAAAAAGCTGGCATGGCCGATGAAGGTTAATCCCAACTCTCCATTGCTGATCAGTTTAGGTTTGTAGGCCTGGCCGGTGCGTGGAGTCACCGCCGAGTGCCGCACCAGAGTGCCAAACGCGCGCGCGCGTTTGCGGAGAACAGGATTCGTAAGCGTTGGCTTTAACATCTGCTCCTGGCCGAAGTGACGGCTTCGGGTACAACTGCTTCAGCGGGCGAAGTGCCAGACGCAAATGGCTTCCAGCACGTTTGCGACGTTTGGGCGCGAGAGCTGCCCTCATTCTAAGACAATTCGCTGGTGATTGCTTGACCGTAATGCGGCAGTCGGTTCTAATCCCTTAGGGAACTTGGTTCCGTTTTTTAGGGCGAGACGTTGCAGGCAACGTTTCTACAGGGCCATTAATCGGTAGAGACGTGGCTTGCTACGTCTCTTGTTTGGGGCTTGATGATGTAAGTTCTTTCAGGACTAAATACAGGAGGTAAAATGCGTGTTGCGTTCTTAGGATTAGGAATCATGGGAAGGGCCATGGCCTCGAATCTGGCCAAGGCCGGTCACGAAGTCACGGTATGGAATCGTACTCCAGGCAAAGATGTGGAAGGCGCGCGCAGCGCTGCGTCTCCGGCAGAGGCAGCGCGTGATGCCGAGGTCGTTTGGATGTGCGTTTCCGACACCAAGGCGGTTGAAGGCGTTCTGTTCGGGCCACAAGGCGTGCATGAATCCCTGACGCAGGGTATGACGATTGTCGACTCGAGCACCATCTCACCTTCATCCACCCGCCAGTTTGCCGAACGGGTGAGTGCGCAGGGAGTGGAATACGTAGACGCGCCCATGACCGGCTCCAAAGCTGGAGCGGAAAGCGGCACGCTGATTTTCATTGTAGGGGGAGACGAATCAGCCATTGAAAAACTGAAACCACTATTTGCCGCCACCGGCAAGAAGATCTTCCGCATGGGCGAAACCAGCAAGGGACAAGCCGCGAAGCTGGTCATGAATCTGCAGATCGCACTTATCTACGAAGGCTTCGCCGAAGCCCTGACGCTCGCAGCGAAACTGGGAGTTGACGCCGAGACCCTTCTGCCCTTGATCCAGGCTTCCATGGTCCACTCGGGCGTGGTCGAATACAAAGCTCCCTTTGTCATGAAACGTGACTTTTCGCCAAACTTCCCGCTGCGCCTGATGCACAAAGACCTCAAGCTCGCGCTCGACGCGGCGAAAGAACTCCGCGTCAGACTGCCCGGCCTGGAGACGGTAGAAGAAATCTACGACGTCGCTGACGAAGATGGACACGGCGATCTCGACTACGCCGCCACGTTAACCCTGCTGGAAAAATGGGCAGGAGTCGAAGTGAAAGGCGCTTCGGCGTGAGCGCGGAAACGCGAGAATCGTAGTTGGTCGTCTGTTTTGGGTGATGGAGGAAACATGCGGAGTAAGCTGATCGCACTTCTACTCACTACATTGTGGATCGCAGCTTACGCCAAGGCCCAGGACACACAGCTTGCGCCACGCGCCGCCCAGGCAAAGCTTGTTGTTGCTAGCGTTCGCCCCGTTGAAAAATCGGGCGCAAAGATACTGATTGAGGTCAACGGGAGGTTCATTTCAGATGGTTTCAATAGCGTCTGCATAGGCGAGCAGCCTTATAGCGTTGACGTGCACGACGCCAATGGCAGACCAGCGCCGCCTATTGAGCGTGGTCGTGAGGTGAACAGTAAGGAACTCGTGGTGCCAATCACATCCTGCATTTCGGTCAACGTGAAGGCTGGTACGACCTGGAAAGACCGGTTGGTCGTGAGCGATCTGTACAACATGGGCAAGCCCGGCAATTACTTAGTGCAAGTAACCCATGGATCTGTGAAGTCGAACACGGTCAGGGTGACGGTCGTACCTTAGCCGAGGCCGAAAACCAGCAACCTGGAAGACCTGGGTACTGACGGGTACTTCCGTAATGCCAGTCTCACCTGCTTATTACAGAACTATTACACTCGCCACCGCCGGTCCCTGCTAGGTTAGTTTTATAGCACCCACATCGAATACAGGGACCCCGCAATGGAACTTGAAGCGCTACATCGCGAGCCAGCCGCCGACAACGAGATCAACTGGGTAACCGCAACCTTTATGGCCCTGTTTCATGTCGGGGCGATTGCGGCACTATTCTTCTTCACCTGGAAAGCTCTGTTCGTGTCCATGTTTCTTTGGTGGGTTTCGGGAAGCCTGGGCATCGGCATGGCCTACCATCGCCTGCTGACGCATCGCGGCTACAGGACCCCGAAGTGGGTCGAGTATTTCCTCACCACCTGCGCAACTCTGGCGCTCGAAGGCGGACCAATCTTCTGGGTGGCCACGCATCGCATTCATCATCAGTATTCCGATCAGGAAGGCGACCCGCATTCGCCCGTCGACGGCAAGTGGTGGGCGCACATGGGCTGGATTCTGACTGGCAAATCCATGCATCACGACACCACCACGCTGGCGCGTTATGTCCCTGATCTCGCCAAAGACAAATTCCATGTCTGGATCACGAAATATCATTACGTCCCCATGATTGTTTTGGGTGTGATCCTGTTTGCGATCGGCGGATGGCCTTTCTTACTGTGGGGAGTTTTCATGCGCACGGTCGTCGGCCTGCATACAACCTGGCTGGTCAACTCGGCGACACATAGCTGGGGCTCGCGCCGCTTCGTCACCAAAGATCTTTCGACCAACAGTTGGTGGGTCGCGATCCTGACCTTCGGCGAAGGCTGGCACAACAACCATCACGCGCATCCGGTTTCCGCACGCCACGGCCTGCGATGGTATGAAATTGATATGAACTGGTACGGCATCTGGACGCTCAAGAAATTGGGCCTGGCCCGCCATGTGTATCGCGTGAAGCTCTCAGAGCTCGACAGGAAGCAAAAAGCAAAAGCCGCAGCTCCAACTCCCGAGCTCGCCTCAGTCTAGAAAGTACACTGTCATCCTGAGCGCAGTTGCCGTTCGCGAAACCGGACGGCAACGAAGTCGAAGGACCCCGAGTCCTCAATCCCCGCTAGCCTGATTCCGGGAATTCACCCAACGCCGCCGGGAGCGCGGTAGAATCGTTTCATGCGCATCACCAGCCGGCGCAAAGCGACGATCACCTTCCTCGTTCTAGGCGTCGGTCTGGCCGGCGTCGCGGTCGCCGTCGGATTCGGCTGGATCATCCTCAACTGGCGCGAAGGCATCAAAGTTTTTCTGGGCGTGATCTTCTTCGGCGCCATCACTACCGGGTTGGTGCTCAATACGATTTTCCTGCTCCGCGAGATTCGCCGCAACGAGCAGCACGACAGCTTCATCAACGCCGTCACCCACGAACTCAAGACGCCGATTGCTTCCATCCGCCTTTACCTGCAGACCCTCCAACATCGTGACGTCGACGAGGCCCAGCGGCGCGAGTTTTATCGCCGCATGTTGGACGATACCGATCGCCTGCTAGGCACGGTCGAGCAGGTTCTGAAAGCGGGCGTCGCGGGGCACAAGAAGAGCAGCCGCGAACGCGTTCCCATCGACTTCGGAGATCTGGTTCGCGACTGTGTCGAAGTTGCCCGCACCGGCCATCATCTTCAACCCCAGGCGCTCCGCTTCGAGCCTGCCGGCACTCATGGGGACGGAACCATCGTCATCGGCGATCCGGCGGAGTTGCGCACCGCCATCTCGAATGTGCTGGACAATGCGATCAAGTATTCCGGCGAGCAAGTCGATGTTTCCATCCGCCTCGAAGCGCCCGACGAGAAGCGTGTGCGGTTGAGCATCCGCGACCACGGGGTCGGCATTCCGCCGGCCGAGTTGAAGAGCGTCTTCAAGCGCTTCTATCGCGTTTCCAATCGCTCCATCGCGCACATCAAAGGAACCGGGTTGGGCCTGTTCATCGTGCGCGCAATCGCCAAGAAACACGGTGGCCGCGCCTTCGCCGAGAGCCTGGGCGAAGGCCAGGGTACGACGGTGGTCGTCGAGCTGCCGCGCAACACTTCCCGGGCGAACCAGGCCAAATCAGCGCACGAGAGCGCGGTTCGGGAGAAGCGGGCATGAGCCGCGTGCTGATTGTCGAGGACGAAGCGCACATCGCGCAGGGACTGCGTTTCAATCTTGAAGCCGAAGGGCACAGCGTCGAAGTTGCCGGAGACGGCGAACGCGCCATCGAGTTGCTACTGGGCCATAAGGAAAATGGCCACAAGCAACGCACTCACCACGAAGAGTTCGATGCCGTCGTGCTCGACGTCATGCTTCCGGGCAAGGACGGTTTTGCCGTCGCGACCGAGTTGCGCGCCGCGAAGAACTTCGTTCCCGTGCTGATGCTGACGGCCCGTGGCCGGCCCGAGGATGTGCTCAAGGGCTTTGCTTCCGGGGCCGACGACTATCTTCCCAAGCCGTTCGAGCTTCCCATCCTGCTGGCGCGGCTGCAGGGTTTGCTGCGCCGCCGCGAGTGGATGGGCGTCAGCCATACGCCGGCCGCCGACGCTTTCTCCTTCGAGGAGCGAACCATTGACTTTGGCAAACTCGAATTGCGCGTCAAGCAGAACACCATCCAGCTGACTGTGATGGAGGCGGAACTGCTACGGCATCTGGTTCTCAATAGCGGCCGCATCGTCTCGCGCAAAGCCATTCTCGAAGAAGTCTGGGGACTGCACGAAGACACCGATACGCGTGCCATCGACAACTTCATCGTCCGGCTGCGCCGCTACATCGAAGACGATCCCGCCAAGCCCAAGCACCTGCTAACCGTGCGCGGCGTGGGTTACAGGTTTGTGCCCGAGCCCGGAGTTAGCTGAGACGGTTGGTCCAGTTGCACATTTTATGGTGCAACATTTCCCTCAAAAAAAACTCTCATTTTTGCCTAAAATCTAGAAAACAAAGACCTGGAATTTTTCTTGCCTCCTAGATCTATGGTTCTAAAGGTACTTAGAGGCAAAATCTTGGAAACATTGGAGTTACGCGATGCCTGCAGCCCGCGGGTTCCGTTTCGGGATTTCGAAATTCGCGCTGGCGGGAGGCGGTGGCGATGGATTGTCAAAGTTCGCTCGTTATCTTATAGATAATCAGCGTATGCATATGTTATCAGCGCTGAGGCGGGAGATCAAGGTAAAAGTCGTCGGGATGCCGGGCCGGTTCCAATTTGGGAATGTCGCCCCGCACTCTCGCAAAGGACGCGAGAAGGACAGGGCGCCCGCTGTTGTTTCACCCGCTTTTGTTTGTGCTGAAAGCATCGGCTAGCCCTAGCCCAACGCCGGCGGACGTCCCGCCTGTCCCCGAGTTTCCCTTTTATCGTGCATCAGATTTTGAGTAATGCAAAGCTAGCCAAACAGTAGTTTGCTTCTCGTCTGTCCATTCAACCCTATGCCGTGTGTGCGCAGGTATGTCAACGAAATCTCCGGGATGTAATATTCGTAGACCTTCTTCTGTCTCGAAACGCAAGCCCGCTGCACCGGATAGCAATACGACCCATTCATGCTGCTCCTGGTCATACCATTGCCCATCGGGTGTTGCCTGACCGAAAGAGATTATTCGTTCCAATCGAAATCTCTCCCCGTGGATTATTTCTTGAAAGACTTCTTCCGACAGTGATTGAGGCAGTTGGGCAAAAATATTGCCAGCAGCGCTAGCCATCATGCGGTCCACCTCCGGATTGCCAGCAAATACTCTCACCGTTCCGTTGGATCGCGCTACTCACGTTTCGGCCCTCATTGGAAAACCGAAGCTCTGAGGAAACCTGGGGACAGGCGCAACGTCCACCTAAATTTGTCTACCCAAAGGCCGGGAACGTCCCGTCTGTCCCCGGTTTTCCCCCTGTAGGAGAGTCGGGTGGCCTAGCCTTTCGCGTTCTTTGCGAAGGCTGGGGCACGCACGCAAACACAACTATCCGAATAGACAGCACTCGGTCTATACTCTTTTCGATTACAACAGGAGAACGTCAATGAAGACACGTCTGGCTGTCTTGTCGTGCTGCATCACCATGGCCGCCCTGCAGGCCTTTGCCCAAAGCGCCGACGAAGGCTATCAAACCGCCCGGGTGGTCGCCTTCGAAAGAGTCGCGGCCGATTCCCAGCATATGGCCGATGGGGATCGCTACAAGATTTCCATGCGCCTGGCGGACACGGTCTACGCCTGCCGCGCCAGTGGCTCCGCTGCAACCTTCATCGACTGGACCATCGGGAAAGAATTCCCGACCAGACTGAACGGCAAGGTCTTGCAGGTCAAAAATCCCAATGGACAAATCGTCGAATTGACCATCACCGGCAAGAAAACGCAAAAGTAAAATCATTGGAATTCGAGTGGCCCATCCTTCGCGCGAATTACCTACCTAAAGCCCCGGCCACCAAAAGGCCAAGACAGATGCCCAATCCGTAGGAGAGGTGGGTGGCAAAGTTCTGAACCCGCGCTATTGCGGGCTTGGACGTTTTGCTCGCCATCACGCCCACACCCAGCGCCGGCTCGATGAAGAACCATGTGATGCAAATCGTGGCGATGCCGTAGACCATCGCCGAGAGAAAGCCCGGCGGGGAGCCGAAGACGAAGCGCATCAGCATAAGGGTAAATGATCGCCAGGCTGGGGGCTGGCCCACCTTTACGTGCTTGTAAAGGTGGGAACGATGAGGTCGGGATCACGGGTGGAAAATCGGGACGCAGGCTGCATTGATCACGGCCTTTGCAAAGGCCGCAGAGGTGGGCCAGTCACCGTCCGATGCGCACATTAAACGCTAGGTCCCTCCACTTCGCAGATCATCGCTTTGCGATGATCTGTTCCGGTCGGGATGACAGAGTTGAGTCGGGATGACAGAGTTTGGGGAGATCGGAACATCCCCGGTCAAGCTAAAAGCGGGCTTGGGTAGGCCACGCCCTCCAAAATCCCCACTCTAAATTTGGCAAAGTGCGCGAAATTTAGAATGGGCCACCCGGCTGGCTAAAATCGCTAGCCTTCGCACAGAACGCGAAATTTAGAATGGGGCACCCTTTGGGCCGAAGCGGTATGACAGGCTGGGCCACCCTTCTTCTATTCTTCTATTCCTCCTGAACTCTTGTGGTTGCGATTGGGGTGGGGACGGCGGCGTATCTCCGGGAGAGTAGGGCGGTGATGGGGAAAAGAAGAATCGACAACATGCCTGCGCCTACCAGGGCGGCGGCATTGTCGGGCAGCATTCGGCCGGTTTGGACGCCGATTTCGGAGATGGCGATTAGCAATGGCAGAGAGGTTGCCGAGTAGAACACGAACGGAATGCGGTCTTCTTTGGCCAGCTCGTAGCGATAGAAAACGATCGGCACCGAGCGGGCGATAAACATCAGCAGCAAGAACATCGGCAGCCGCAACAGGGCGCGGGGATTGGCGGCCAGCGCGTGAACATCGAAATGCATGCCGCTGGCCACGAAAAACATGGGGATGAGAAAACCGTATCCGATGGCTTCCAAGCGATGGATCAGTTTGGTCCCTTGAATTCCTTTGCTGCCCAGGGAGACGATCATTCCGGCGGTAAAGGCGCCGAGAATCAAGTCCAGGCCGAACTTCTCGGCGATGGCGATGAGGAGCGCGAGCACCAGTATGGCAATACGAACCGGCAACTGGCTGGCGGAGTTCATGGTTTCTCCGAGAAAGGAGGCGATGCGTGGAGGCTTGGGCAGCAAGGCGATCCCTGCGGCCAGCAGAGCCAGCACCACGAAAAATACCATGAGCGCGGTTTGCAGCCAGCGGGTGTGCTCACGAGTCAGCAGCAAAGAGAGCAGCATGATCGGGCCAAATTCTCCCATGGCTCCAGCCGCGACCATATAGGTTCCAAAGCGGGTGCCGAGTTCGCCGGAATCGCGCAGGATGGGCATGAGGGTGCCTATGCCGGTGGTGGTCAACGCTACCGCAATTAAGAGCGGAGCGCGAATGAGGTGCATCCAATTGAGGAGAGCCGACAGGGCAAAAGCCACGACGACCGAGAGGGCCCATCCGATTGCAGCAAGCTTCAAGGGCTTTCCGCGAACGGCATCGAGTTCGAGCTCCATTCCGGCGAGGAAGAATAGAAAAATCAGGCCGAGATAGCCCAGCATGCCGAGCATGCCCCTGTCCGAAGCCCATCCGAGGACGTGCGGGCCTACGATGATGCCGAGTCCGACTTCAACCACGACCATGGGCAGACGCAGTCCGATGGGTATTTCGGAAATCAGCGGCGCCAGCACGGCGATGAACGCCGTCACGAACAGGGCGGCGCCATTGAACTCCATGTTTCCTCCCTAGCTTTGATCAGTCGAAACCTGGGTGGATTCTTGCATGGCAGGATATGGGATTGGCTGGTGAGTAAGTCAAGGGAAATGTGCGGGTGGGAGAGTGGGGCTGCGCCCGGCTGAATGCGCTGCGGAGCTTTGGGCTTTCTATTGGCGGTGGGTGGAGGCTCCGGCGGCTAGGTCTCTTAGCACGCCTAGAAAGCCGGCGGCGGCGCGCTCGTCGGAGAGCGCTTCGAGATCGATGGTAGCGGCCAGGTGTGGAGACTCGGGACGGAAGCGCACGCTGAGCAGGTTATGTCCGCGGGAGGTCATCAGGGTATTGATGACGGGCGGCAATTCCTGTTTCCACTGCGTGCAAGTGGTCAGTACTACAGGGCCGGGGCGCACGACGGTCCAGTTGCGCGACTTTCGAATGACCTTGTTATCGTTATGGGTGAGCCAGCGATGGCGCAAAACGTCAAGGCGGATGCCGGGCGCGCAGTCGAGATCGGCCTCAAAGGTGAGCGTTTCCTTCTGTTTGTGCCAGATACTTAGCATCCACTGGATGGGCATCGGACGCGGAAGCAATCGAATGGTCACGCGGGCGTTTTCGAACCAGTGCGTGGCGAATCGCAGGTGCGCCTGTACGCTCGAAGTGCCGACCCAACGGGCTTCGGTCAGTTGGCCGCGATGGGAGCAGGCGGCTTCGACCCAGTGCAGGGCTTTCGTTCCCCGGCGGCGGTTGTAGCTGGCGAGGCACAAGAACCACAATCCGACGGCGGCGACCGCAGCGAGAGCGTCAATGAGGAACAAGCGGCCCACAAATGTCTCTGATGCGAATGGTACGTCTTGGGGTGCAATGAGGCAACAGTTTCGTGGACTATTTTTGAGGAAAACTTAACCCTCACGGGATCAGTGCGAAGGCCGGAATATGTGAAGCTGCGCGGCTACAATAACGGGGTGGAATTCGCATTGCGAGACTTTCGACGCGAGGATTTTGAGAGTCTGTGGCGCATTGATCAGGAATGCTTTGCACCGGGGATCGTGTACTCGCGATTGGAGCTGGCCGCCTACATTCGATTGCGAGGAGCTTTTACCGTGGTTGCGGAGTCGGTTGTAGTCGAGCCCGGGGACAATGCGCCTGCGGTCAGCGAATCCTCGCCGAAGCTTCTGGGTTTCATTGTTGCGCAGGTCACGCGGCGGGGAGTTGGGCACATCCTCACGATTGATGTGCCATCGGCGAGCCGGCGGTTTGGGGTCGGTTCGAAGTTGCTGACAACAGCTGAGGAGCGTTTACATGTGGCCGCATGCCGTAGCGTCGAGCTTGAAACGGCTGTGGATAACGTGGGCGCTCTGGCTTTCTACAAGCGGCACCAGTACAGCGTAGTGAAAACGATTCCGCGCTACTACACGAATGGAGTGGATGCGTTTGTGCTGGAAAAGGAGCTTTAGACCGACAACTGGGGATTCAGGGATTGGTCTGCCCCATGATTTTCCGGACCGGTTGATTGTCGGCGTAGACGTGCCACTCTGCGATCTGATCGTTCCTGACAACGGCTTTCCAGGCCGCCGGAACCTCCCAGTGGTTTTCTTTTGGGAGCTTTCCGTCGACGGCGTAAGTCCCACGGGCGCTTCCCGTGAGCAAAACGATTTGTCCGCTGCCCAGGACATCTTCGTGTGAAATCGCGTAGTCGGGAAACCAGCTGAAATAGCTGGCCCACCCTTTACGGAGGTTCTCGACGCCGCTGAATTTGTTCCCCAGGCCATCGACGAAGAGGTGATCGGGAGTCAATAAGGCACAGATTCCCTCGACGTCGTGGGCATTGATTCTTTCCAGGAATAACAGAACGATTTGAATCGGTTGTTTGTTTTCCATGGCGGCGCTTTCCACGGCGGGTCCGGCATGAGATTGTAACAAGGTTGTGGCCGACTGCGAGTTGTCTCTGGCCGCGGCGTAATATAGTTCCGGTAATGGGTTGTCCACCCTATGAGAATTGCCATCCAGGGGGAAGCGGGTTCATTCAGCCATGAAGCGGCGAAGCGAATGGTTCGGGGTTGCAGTATCGTGCCATGTGCACGGTCGCTGGAGGTTTTCGATCGCGTAGAACGTGGTTCGGTCAACGCGGCTGTGATTCCTATCGAGAATTCGCTGGCCGGTTCGGTGGCGGAGCACTTCGATCTCTTGTTAGCGCGGAACGTTTCTATTCAGCGGGAATACCGTTTGCGGATCGTGCACAACCTGATCGCGGCACCGGGAGTGAAGATGAGCGATGTCCGGCGAGTGTACTCGCATCCGGTGGCGCTCGACCAATGCCGGGATTTCTTCCGGGAGCATCCGAAGGTCGAGGCAATGCCGTTTTATGACACCGCTGGAAGCGTGAAGCACGTAGTGGGGAACGGGCTGAAGGACGCAGCGGGGATCGCGGGGCGCCAGGCTGCCGCCGTTTACAAAGGCCGGATACTGGCGGCTGGTATTGAGGATGACAAGAAGAATTTCACTCGATTCTTTCTCATCCGAAAGGGCCGCCACATTGTTCCCGGCGCGAATAAGACATCGATAGCCTTTCGGGTGAAGAACGTGCCCGGAGCGTTATTCAAGGCCCTGAGTGTATTTGCGCTCCGAGATATTAGCCTGAGCAAGATTGAATCCCGGCCCATGCGTGGGCGGCCATGGGAATACGTCTTCTATGCCGACCTGCTTTGCGGAGACGACAAGGTTGCGCGCAACGCATTACGGCATCTGGCCGAGAGCGCGAGCCCGGTGAAAGTGCTGGGAGTGTACCTTTCGGCGTAACTGGGTCGGGCTAAACGTTCTGTGTACCTTTGGTTTAGTGCAAACCCGACTCGGAAGGTTTAGAATTCATCAGCCCAAGGAAATCATTTCCGGAAGGTGGTTTGCATCTTCCGGCGTGCTTATCTCATCAAACTTGAGCATATTACACTCAAGGTGAAATCATGGCACAGGCGTCGCGCTCGGAGCGCACAAAAGAAGTGAAAGAAACCAAAGAAGTGAAAGAAAACACAAGCAATAGCGAGCCCGAAGACCGGGCTCTGCCGGTCCTGCCGGTGCGGGATACGGTCCTTTTCCCCCATGCGGTATTGCCGCTGACCGTGGGTAGGGAGAGCTCCGTTCAGCTGATTAATTCGCTGGGTGAGGACAAAACCATCGTCGTGGTCGCGCAGCGGGAAGCTCGCGTCGACACGCCGCAGCCTACCGACCTTTACACGGTCGGAACCCTGGCCGTGGTGCACAAAGTAGTCAAAATGCCCAACCAGAGCCTGTTTGTCTTCGCCGAGGGCCTGGAACGGGTGAGATTGGCAGAGTTTGCTCAACTCGCGCCTTTCATGCGGGCACGAGTGGACTCGGTTCCAGAAGCCATTCCGCCCAAGAGTTCTGAAGTCGAGGCTCTGCAGCGGAACGTTTTGACCCTGTTTCAGCAGATCGTAGCGGGATCGCCGACATTGTCGGACGAGCTTTCTACCGTGGCGATGAACATTGAAGAGCCTGGCCGGCTGGTGGATTTTATTGCCTCGTCGCTGCCGTCTCTTTCCACCGCCGATAAGCAGGACACACTCGAAACGACCGATGTTCGGGTTCGGCTGGAGAAGATCAATCAACACTTAGCCAAGGAGCTGGAAGTCCAGCAACTGCGCAACAAGATTCAGTCGGAAGTGCAGGACCGCGTCCAACAGACGCAACGTGAATATTACTTGCGCGAGCAAATGAAGGCCATCCAGAAAGAACTGGGTGAGCAGGATGAAGGCGCACGCGATACCGAAGAGCTGCGGCAGAAGATTGAATCCGCGGGGATGCCCGATGAAGTGAAGAAAGAAGCGCTGAAAGAGTTAGGGCGGCTTTCGCGCATGTCACCCATGGCCGCCGATTATTCGGTTACGCGCAACTACATCGAATGGTTGGCGGTGCTGCCGTGGGCGAAAACTTCGGGCGGCGACGTGGACATTATCAAAGCCAAGGAAGTGCTCGACGCGGATCACTACGATCTGAAAAAGGTGAAGGATCGCATTCTCGACTATCTTTCCGTGCGTCGTTTGAAGCCTGGGATGAAGGGGCCGATTCTTTGTTTTGTCGGACCTCCGGGCGTGGGAAAAACTTCGCTGGGGAAATCCATCGCGCGAGCGATGGGACGGAAATTCGTGCGCGTTTCGCTGGGCGGCGTTCACGACGAAGCGGAGATTCGCGGCCATCGGCGCACCTACATCGGGGCTTTGCCTGGACAGATCATCCAAGGCATTCGGCGGGCCGAGACTAAGGATCCGGTTTTCATGCTGGATGAGATCGACAAGGTGGGGCGCGATTTCCGTGGCGATCCCGGTTCGGCGCTGTTGGAAGCGCTCGACCCGGAGCAGAACGCCACCTTCCGCGACAACTATCTCGATGTGCCGTTCGACTTGTCGAAGGTTTTGTTCATCACTACGGCGAACATGCTCGATCCGATCGCCGAGCCTTTGCGGGATCGCATGGAGATTATCGAACTCCAGGGCTACACCGAGGAAGAGAAAATACACATTGCGTTTCAGTATCTGATTCCGCGGCAGATTGAAGAGAACGGAATCACGCCAGAGCAGATCGAGTTTCCGGAAGAAGCGGTCAGCAATATCATCCGGCATTACACTCGCGAAGCTGGCGTGCGGAATCTGGAGCGCAACATCGGTACGGTATGCCGCAAGCAGGCGCGCCGTCTGGCGGAAGGCAAAACGTCAAAGCTGGTGGTGACGCCTGAGATCGTTCAGGAATTCCTCGGCGGTATCAAGGTTCGCAGCGAAGGCGAAATCGCGGAACGCACCAAGCGCGCTGGGGTGGTAGTCGGCCTAGCGTGGACTCCTTCCGGTGGCGACATTCTGTTCATCGAAGCCAACACCATGAAGGGCAAAGGTGGGTTCACCATGACCGGGCAGATCGGCCAGGTGATGCAGGAGTCGATGCAAGCGGCTCTGACCTGGGTTCGGTCCAACGCAGAGCATCTTGGAATTCCCGAGACTTTCTTCGCGGAGCACGATATTCACATTCACGTACCGGCGGGAGCGATTCCAAAGGATGGCCCATCCGCTGGGGTGACCATGGCTACGGCGCTGGTCTCGTTGCTAACCGGGCATCCGGTGCGCCCGCTAACCGCGATGACGGGCGAGATCACGCTGAGCGGGAATGTGCTTCCGATTGGCGGGGTCAAAGAGAAAGTTTTGGCGGCCAAACGAGCGGGGGTCCACGATGTGATCCTGCCGGCGGAGAACAAGATGAATGTGGAAGAGGACTTAACACCGGAGCAACTCGAGAATCTGAGCATTCATTATGTCAAGACGATCAGTGAAGTTTTGGAATTGGCGTTGCCTTCCTCGCCTCGGCAGGAGAAGCAAGATGCGGAGGAGCGCGAGAAAGTCTTGAGCGAACAGCCCGTCGGGTGACAACGAACAAAAGTTGACAAATTAAGATGCCAGCTTTCGAGAAAGAAAGCTGGCATGTTTTTTGGGCGTAAGGTTACTTCCGTGCAGGATTTACGGTATGGAACTTATCGCACCGGCCGGGGTTAATAGAGAATGTAGGGAGTGCCGATAGGGGTTGCAAAGAGGAATCTAAATTCATGAAGACGCACAGAGTCTTGGCAGTTGGAGTTGTCCTGGCGGGGATGTTGCTGATGTTGCAAGCACCGCAAAGAGTGGTCGGGCAGGAGCCGCCGCCGCAGGATCAGGTGCAAGCGCAGGGGCCGCCGCAGGACCAGGGGCAACCGCAGGGACCGGCGCAAGATCCTCCAGGCCGCGTGGCGCGCCTCAGTTTCTCTGATGGATCCGTTTCCTTCCAACCCGGCGGCGAAGGCGACTGGGTGCAAGCCGTCGCAAATCGTCCGCTGACCACCGGCGACAATTTGTGGGCTGACAAGGATTCGCGAGCCGAGCTACAGACGGGTTCGACTTCGATTCGCATGGATTCGGAAACCAGCGTCACTTTTCTTGACATCGATGATCACACGACGCAGCTGAAGCTGTCGCAGGGTTCCATTATCGTGCGTGTGCGGCACCTCGACGATGACGATCACTTTGAAATCGATACGCCGAATGTGGCATTTCAGATCCAACGCACCGGCGAATATCGCGTTGACGTAGGTGCGGATGGAAACGAAACCGATGCCACGGTTTGGCACGGCCGAGGCGAGGCCACGGGCGGAGGAAACTCTTACGACGTGATTGCGGGCCAGCGAGCCCGCTTCACAGGTAGCGATCAACTGGATCACGAGATCGATCAGGTACCCGCGAATGACGATTTTGACCAGTTCGCATTCCAGCGTGACGAGCGTGACGACCACGCCGAGTCGTCCAATTACGTTTCACCCGACATGACCGGCGCATCTGACCTTGACGAATACGGCCATTGGCGCTACGTAGCGGATTACGGTCCGGTATGGGCTCCGGCTGCTGTTGCTCCCGGATGGGCTCCTTACCGCTATGGACATTGGGTTTGGGTGGCTCCCTGGGGTTGGACTTGGGTTGAAGACGAGCCGTGGGGTTTCGCTCCGTTCCACTATGGACGTTGGGCATTTGTGGGAGGTGGATGGTGCTGGGTCCCGGGTCCGGTTTTTGCCCGCCCGGTGTATGCCCCGGCTCTTGTCGCATTTGTAGGCGGAGGCGGTTTTGGTTTCGGAGTTGGCATCGGCGCCGGCGTGGCGTGGTTCCCACTGGCTCCACGCGAGGTCTTCGTGCCCTGGTATCGAACCAGCCCTGGCTACGTAAACAATGTGAACATTACCAACACGCGGGTTAACGTGACCCAGGTGACCAATGTTTACAACACGACCATCATCAACAACAACACGACGAACGTCACCCGAGTTACTTATGCCAATCAACACGTAGCCAACGCCGTAACGGCGGTTTCACATGACACATTCGTGAACGCGCGTCCGGTCCAGGCCAACTTGGCAAGAGTGGATGAAAAGGAGATGGCAAACGCTCCCGTTTCCCGCAACATCCCAGTGCAGCCGAGCCGCCAGAGTGTGATGGGTGCCGGCCGGCCTGCAAACGTAAAGCCGCCCGCTGCGGTAATGAATCGGCAGGTCATTGCGGTCAAGCAGCCGCCCGCGCCGCGCGCGTCTTTAGGACAACGTCAAGCTGCAGCGCCCAACGTGCGCACCGAGGCTCCGGGACAACCGCAAACCGCTACTCGAACGCCCACGCCGCAAGCTAATCAGGCTTCGCGTCCACAAGAGCCCACGAATACAGCGGGCAACCACCCGGCGCCTTCGCCGAGCGCGCCGCGCACTACGACTGCTCCGCCACAGGAATCAGCACGTGAAGCGGAACCGGCGCGTCCAGCGGCACCTTCAGTACCGCGACCGCCCGCGGGCGGGAACGGACATCCGTTAGTGCGACAAGCTCCGCCGGTGCAGGAGAACGCTCAGCACCAGCAGACTGAACAAAACAAGTTCAACGCGTGGCAGCAACAGCGTCAGAGTTCACCGCCGCGACCGCCGGCGGCGCACGCGTCGCAACCTGCGGGGCACGAAGAAAAACATAAATGATGAGTTTCTGATCTCCTTAAGCACGGCCGCCAGTTCTCGAAAGAGGACTGGCTTTTTCTGTCTCAAGAAAGCTGGTGACGAGGCAGCCGCGTTACACTACTGACAATTGTTCGCAGAATCGCGGCGGGATTTCATGCAAGTGCGCATCTTGTTTTTCGGCATGTTGAAGGATCTGGCGGGGCGAGGCAGCGATCTCCTCAACTTGCCTGAACATGCCACGCTGGGCGACGTCTTCGTGCATTACGAAGGAATCAATCCCCGGCTAGGGGAACTTGCCGCTTCAATTGCGATTTCCGTCAATCAGGAATTTGCCGGACCGGATTCGCGCTTGAAGGAAGGGGACGAGGTTGCGTTCCTGCCGCCGGTAAGCGGAGGCTCGACGGATCCACAGCGCGACGAGCCGGCGCAAAGTCGGGGTTACGCTTTGATCGTGCGCGAGAAAATCGACGCGCAGGCGGTGCTCGACAAACTCAAGCAGTCCTCAGATGGAGCCGCAGTTGTATTTGAAGGCATTGTTCGTGACAACACGCGAGGCCGGCGCACTCTCTATCTAGATTACGAAGCTTACGAAGAAATGGCTGTCAAGCAGATGAACGCGCTGGCTGAGCAAGCGCTTCAGCAATTTTCCGTCCGCGACGTCGCCATAGTGCACCGTTTAGGCCGGTTGGAAATCGGCGAGATCAGCGTCTTGATTGTGGTAGCCTCGGCGCACCGGGTTGCCGGGTTCGATGCCTGCCGTTGGCTGATCGACACGCTAAAGCGCACCGTGCCCATCTGGAAAAAGGAATATTTTGAGGATGGCGCGGTTTGGGCGGATGGCGAGCCCTTCCCATCCGGCATTCCCAGGGCGGAGGGCAGCCATTCGGGAAGGTCTGCATCTAAGTGAGCAGATTGTCTCTTCGTGGCCGCGCCGGAGCATCTCTGCAGATTTTGCGTTTAAAATCTTTCTCTCGAAAAGAGTCCATCCGCAAGACTCGCGACGATAAGTCCACCGCACAGAAAAGTTTCAGCCTCCGGCTTCGATTTCTGGTTATCCTGCTGACTGTCGCGGTCTCGCACGCGCAGGTGCCCAAACCACCCTGGGCCTCTGGTGGAACGGGCACGGCAAAGCCGGCCTCCACTGATAGTTCGAAGACTAATGGCGGCAGCACGAGCGCAGCGCAGGGTGCTGGAACCACGCTGAAGGTTGACGTCAAGCTGGTGAACGTGTTCGTCACGGTTACGGACGAACATGGCGCACCTGTCGCTGGTCTGAAGAAAGAAGACTTCGCACTGCTGGAAGACGGGAAACCACAGACAATTTCGGTTTTCGATAAAGAGTCGGCTTTGCCTCTTTCCATCGTGCTCGACGTTGATACCAGCCTGAGCACGCGCAAGGATTTGCCACTGGAGCTGTCCTCCGCGCGCCGATTCGCGCACGCCATCCTTCGGCCGGTCGATGCGCTTTCGCTTTACAGTTTCAGCGAGATTGTCAGTGAAGTGGTGCCGTTTACCTCCGACCTCAAAGCGATCGACCGTGGGGTCGACCGGGTTCGCATGGGATCGGCTACCGCTCTCTACGATGCCCTCTACCTCGGAGCGCAGGCGCTCGAGCCGCGCAAAGGAAGGCGGGTTTTGGTTGTCATTACTGACGGCGGTGACACGGTAAGCCGCATCGACTATAAAGAAGCAGTCCGTTCGGCTCAGGAGGCCGAAGCCATTGTCTACAGCATCATTGACGTGCCAATAGAGGCGAGCGCTGGGCGCGATATTGGCGGGGAGCATGCCTTGATCCAGATTTCCGAGGACACTGGCGGCAAATATTTCTACGCCACGTCAGTACCTGAACTCGACGACGCGTTCAGAAAAATCAGTGATGAGCTGCGCACGCAATATTTGCTTGCGTATTATCCCTCGCAGCGGCTTTCCGATTCCAGCTTTCGCCGTATCGAAGTAAAGGTCGACCCGTCGGCAGGCTCCTCACTTACAGTCCGGCATCGGGCAGGCTATTACACGACCAAATCCAAGTTTTGACGGCACCTTCCGATGCCTGCTTCCTGATCTCGTTTTCAGTAACGATCTACAGAATATGGAATTTGTTGTCTTCACAGGACAGTGCCCAACACAGCGAACGAACCACTAACCTATTGACAGAATTGGGGTGACATGACAAAGTGTCTCCTCTAATTGTCTTGGTCGCTCAATTGCACTGCTAGTGACTAATTGTGTTCGGGTTCTGTGAGAGGCGACACTCAGGCTTTTGTTTGCTGACGGAAATTGAAGACAGGCCGTCAACGAACAATAGCAATTGTCCCACCTGACCCGACTGCGAGAGCGTTATTCGACTGGCAAACACTGATTCTGAACCGACTCTGAAAGGAAGGTGGACGATGTCCCTGAATTTCAACCGCCCCCTCCGTCCCGCCGGAATTTTTGTAGGGCTCGCTCTGGCGATAACCTTTTTTCTGTCCTCCTCGTTTCTGCTAGCTCAAACAAACGTTGGTAACGGCAGTATCCAGGGAACGGTCACGGACCCTTCCGGCGCTGTGGTCAGCGGGGCCAAGGTGATTATTACAGAAAAATCCAAAGGCTCAGCAGTCACCGTGACCTCCGACTCCAAGGGCTCGTACACTTCAGGCGCCTTGATCCCCGGCAACTATGTCATCAGAGTTGAAGCCAGCGGCTTTAAAGTGAGCGAGGTACCGGTAGCCGTGCAAGTCGGCAACACCGCCAGTGCGAACGTGAAATTAGAGGTTGGGCAGACCAGTCAAGTGGTTGAAGTTGAGGCCAGCACAGTGCAGGTGAACACGGAGCAGGCGACCGTACAGGGCGTCATCACAGAAGCACAGATCGAGAATCTGCCGGTGAACGGCCGCAACTTCCTTGATCTGGCTCAGCTTGAACCGGGCGTGCAGATTCAGGACGGCCAGAACTTCGACCCCACGAAAGCAGGCTATTCTTCAATCTCGTTCGGGGGCCGTTTCGGCCGTACGGCGCGTATTGAGGTTGACGGCGTGGACGTCTCTGACGAGACTGTGGGGACGACCACGACCGACATCCCGGCGAGCGCCATTCAGGAATTTCAAATCAGCCAGTCGAGCTTGGACATGTCCACGGAGCTGACTTCTTCCGGTGCCGTGAACGTGACTACAAAATCAGGCAGCAATGGCTTCCACGGCGAGGCCTTTGGGCAATTCCGCGATAGTTCATTCGCGGCCGCGCTGCCCACGCCGGTTGGATTCACTGCGCCATTTCAGCGCAGTCAATACGGTGGCAGCTTCGGCGGACCGGTCATCAAGAACAAGTTGTTCTTCTTCATGGACGGCGAGCGAACCATTCAGCACACGGCCGTACCGGTGCCCATCTCCGCTCCTTTCTCCCAGTTCTCGGGTACATTTCAGGATGGATTCCACGAAGGCAACTTGCTGGGACGCTTGGATTATCAGCTTACAAAAAATGCGCGCGCGTTCTTTCGCTTCTCGGATTTCCAGAACCTCCTGGGCGCCACCTTCGGGTTTGGTTACTCGGTATATGACAACAAGGACATCACCCGCAACTTCGTGGGCGGCGTCGATTTCAACACCGGCAGCTTCAGCCATGCCATCCGCTTCTCGTACCTGAAATTCCAGAATCAAATTGTCGACGCGACTACAGGCAGCACTTCGCTGCCGTTTGCCAACATCGGCGCGGAAATCTTTATGGGAGGCAGCGGGCTGACGGCCGGCCCGAACCTCTTGGCCCCCCAGAGCACTCCGCAAAGCGACCATCAAATTAAGTACGATGGCAGCAAGATCATTCGCTCGCACGTCATCCGCTACGGCGTTGGCTTCAACCATATCCAAGGTGGCGGATTCGCTTCGTTTTTCAAGAACGGACCGCAGATCATATCGGCGGTTTCTCAGGGCGAAATCGCATCCGCCGCAACCGGTCCTTTCCCTGGCGGCGCTTCCAATCCATTCAACTATCCCGCTGACAACGTCACCGTCGCCAACGGCTTGGGCTTTTCGACGACCAAGGCGGCGCTTGGTTTCCCGGCAGGCGGCCTCGGACCCGATAACCGAGTGCTCTTCTACTTTGGCGACAGCTGGAAAATCATTCCGAACTTCACCCTCACCTACGGTATTCGCTGGAACCGCGACACTGGCCGCACCGACAGCCAGTATCCGCCGATTCCGGGGCTCAATGCCCTGGTCCCTGGACTGGGAAACCCGGTGAACCAACCGAACCAGAACTGGGCTCCGCAGCTGGGGTTTGCGTGGGATCCGTTGAAAGACGGCAAGACCTCGATCCGCGGCGGTATTGGATTGTTCTATGAAAACGCGATCTGGAACAACGTGCTCTTTGACGGTCCGAACCGCGAACCTACCGGCGCGTTCCTGCAATTCTTCTCGCCCTGTTCATCTCCGGGATCGCCGGTAACCTTGCAAACGGCAAATGGTCCCATCAACACTCCCGGAAGCCCGCTTGCGCTCGCAGTATGCGGCCCCGCAGGCGCTCAGAGCTTCCCACTGATCGGCACGGCGTTGCCGTCGATCATTGCGTTGCAAAATGCCTACGTCGCGGGCTCACCGCTGAACCTTTCGGCGGCTAACCCAGCCTATGTGCAACCCGGCCTTGTCGGCTGCCCATCTGGCGCTGCTGCCTTTGCAAGCGGTACGCCATGCTTCTTCCCGCCAAGCCTTTCCATGTTTAACCCTGACTACAAATCACCTCGCTCGGTGCAGATGAATATCGGCATCCAGCGAGAGCTGCGCAGAGGCATGGTGTTCAGCGCAGATTACGTTCGCAACGTCCAGACCCACTACCTGTTGGGCGTGGATCTAAATCACGCTGGCGACATCAACTACTTTAATCTTGCTGGCGCCAACGCCGCGATCAACGCAACCAACGCCAAATTTGGCTGCGCGCCTGGATCAGGAGGCGTCGGCTGCGCGATCGCAGCCGGAGCAACGATGAGCGACTATGCCGGTTTCGGCCTGGGCTCATCCTCCGATATGGGCGGGAGCAGTTGTCTTGCGGCGCTCGGTTACCCGTGCGCCTTCGGCGGTATCAACCCCAATGCGCCGCCACTCGGCATGTTGTCGCCGGTCGGGCGTTCTACGTACGACGGACTGCAAATGAAGTGGACGGACAACGTGAAGGCTCCATTCAAGGGCGCAACCGGCCTGAACTTCACCGTGTCCTACTCCTTGTCGCGCTTCGACAATACTGGCGGAGGCGTGGCTGCGGACAACCAGGTCACGGCATCCAGCGGCGACCAGGATTTCATCGTTCCCTCGCTGGACAACTCCAACGTCAATCGCTACTTCGGGCCTTCGACGCTGGATCGCACTCACCAGATATCATTTGGCGGCTACCTGGATCTGCGCTACGGGTTCCAGATCGGAATGATGGCGCATTTCTACAGTCCGCTTTCGACCACCCTTACCGTTCCTAACACTGGCTCCGGCGCTGGCGAAATCTTCCGCACCGACTTTACGGGAGACGGCACCACACAGGACCCGATCCCCGGAACTAAAGTGGGAAGCTTTGATCGCGGCATTAACGCCAGCAACATCAACGCGGTCATCGGCAACTACAACAATACGGTGGCGGGACAGCCGACGCCGGCAGGCGAGGTGCTGATCCAGAATGGCCTGATGACGGCGGCGCAGCTGGTGCAACTGGGCGGCGTGGCTCCGACAGTGCCTCTTGCGCCTCCGGGACAGGTTGACCTTTCCTGGCTGCGGACACTCGACACCACCATAGCGTGGACTTACACCATCAAGGAGCGATTCACGATCAAACCGTCAATCGGCTTCTACAACCTGCCCAACTTCGTCAATTTCGACCTGCCGGAAAGCATGATGTCGGGTCTGCTGGGTGGTTCGCCGGGGAACATCAACGGCACCACGTACAGCGGACACTTCGTGAACCGGGTCGGCGTCGGAACCGGCGTGTACACGCTGGGTTCGCCGCGCCAAATCGAATTCGGGTTGAAACTGAACTTCTAGACAACTCTAGGGCAACTGCCGACGCCAGCCTCACCAGGGGCTGGCGTTTTTCTTGTTTTCATAACCAAATGGTCTAAGGCGCTAGTTCGTTGCGCAGGCGCTTGGAAAGCTTTTCCAGTTGCTTCAGCTTCTCAGTTAGATCCTTGGGAAGCATACCCTTCTCCACATCGCCGATGCCGGAGTGAATCGACTGTGACAGGACCATCAGTTCATCGGCATCGCCCTTCAGTTTGGCGAAGTCTACCGAAGATTGTTGATGAATCGGAGGGGGCACGCCTTTCTCGAACTGATCCTCGGCTTTGTCGGCCTGACGCTGGCCGGTAGGGCCGTTATGCTGCGCGAAGGCCACGGAGGCTGAAAGCAGGAGAGCGAACAGGAGAGCTGAGGTTCTCATGGCAAACCTCCATGCGGATGATGGCCCGTATTCTACCCCGATCCGCGAGGCCCGGCCCATTTTTATTTGGGCATGGGTTCCCGCTTTGCGCTGGGCGCCGCGTTCACTCGCGGGCACATGTAGAATGTAGTTATGGCATTCAACGGACAAGCAGGTTCTGCCGCGCCGCGGAAAGCGAAGATCACTCCTCCCGAGGAAACCTCGCAGGAGGCCGCGTACCTGAAGTCGTTAGGCGAAAAGCAGAAGCCCGTCAGCATCAAGCTGGCCGACGGCGAAATCGTCAGCGGCTGGATTGAATATTACGACAGGAACATGGTCAGGCTGACCCGCGAAGACAAACCAAATCTCTTCATCTTTAAACACGAAATCATGTACATCGCAGAGGACGGCGCCAAGCACAGGTAGCTTGCCTGGCAGTGACATGCGAAAAACAACTCACACGGAATGACATCTTCCTCGAATAGCGACGACTTCGTGCCGCGCATGGCGGAGATTGCACGCGAGGCCGGTACGCTGTTGATGGGCTACTTCCGCCAACACGTCAAGGTGGAATACAAAGGCGAAGCGGATCTGGTCACGGTAGCGGATCGCAATTCAGAGGCTCTGATCCGGGAGCGGCTTCGCCAGCACTGGCCCACCCATGACATACTCGGCGAAGAAGGCGGATTGCTGGACACTGGTAGCGACTACCGCTGGTATGTCGACCCCCTCGATGGGACCACGAACTTCGCGCATGGCTTCCCGGTGTTTTGCGTTTCGATGGGTTTGGACTACAAAGGGAGCCGGATCGCTGGCGTAATCTACGATCCCACGCGGGACGAATTGTTCGCGGCGGAGCAGGGGAGCGGTGCTTATTTGAATCAGCAGCGAATTCACGTTTCAAAGACCGCCAGTTTGGCCGAGTGCCTGTTGGCTACGGGATTTCCCAGCCATAAGCGCCACAAGAACCCGAATATCTTCTTTTACCATCAGATCACGTTGCACTCGCATGGAGTGCGGCGAGCGGGCTCGGCGGCGCTGGACCTTTGCTGCGTAGCCTGTGGACGTTTTGACGGATTTTGGGAGTTCAACCTCAACCCGTGGGACACGGCGGCGGGTGTACTGATCGTGCAGGAGGCCGGAGGGACGGTGACCGACTTTAAGGGTGGGCCATTCCAACTGCACGGTCGCGAGACTCTGGCTTCTAATGGATTGGTGCATCGGGAATTGCTGAGCGAGTTCGAACAGATTCTTAGCGGACGGGACTTGGAACCGTTGCCCGACCTGCAGGAGTTCATGAGATAGCTGGACCACGGGTGATCGAGAGAACTTAAGTATGAAGCGAACTTGGTCGTTTATCATCGCGTCGGCGATCGCAGCAATGCAGTTGGCCGCGTTGGCTCTGGCGGACAAGAATCCGTCGCCATCCGCGCCCGACGCGGTATACATTCAGTCGTTCGATAAATGGAAAGCTGAACTGGTCGACGACCTCAAAACGAACTGGCTGTCATTGGCGGGTTTGTTCTGGCTCAAGCCGGGCGAGAACACTTTCGGTAGTGATGCGAGCAACGCCATCGTGTTTCCTAAGGGCCCGCCTCACGCCGGCGTTTTCGAGCTGCAGGGGACAGATGTAACGGTGAAATTTCCGCCCGAGGCCAACGCCACAATCGACGGCAAACCGGTGACCACGGCCAAGCTGCAGCCCGATACTTCGAGCAATCCCACAGTTGTGGAACTGGGTAGTCTGCGCATAAAGGTCATTGTGCGGGGTCAGCGCATCGGCATCCGATTAAAGGACCTCGCCAGCGAGGCGGCCAAGAATTACCGCGGCCCGATTTTCTTCCCGATCGACTTGTCGTATCGCGTGACTGCGAGCTGGATACCGTCCGACGGGAAGAAAACGGTAGATGTGCCCAACGTTTTGGGCGACACTACCGCGACTCCGGTAGCTGGAACCGTCGTGTTCAAGATCAATGGCCAAGAGGTGCAACTCACCGCCTTGGGTGGCAATCCGTCCAAAGGCCTTTTTTTCGTTCTTAACGATCTGACCAGCAAGACCGACACGTATCCGGGCGGCCGCTTCCTCGACACCGACCCGGTTGTGAATGGCACCGTGGTGATCGATTTCAACCGGGCTTACAATCCCCCCTGTGCGGTGACGCCCTACGCCACCTGCCCACTCGCGCCGAAAGAGAATCGTCTCGGGTTTGCCATCACGGCGGGTGAAAAATACGATCGGACGCACGGGCACCACTAGATCTCATGAATAAACCGGTGTACACCGGTTTCCTCAGAGGATAAAGCACGCGTCTGTCCTGATTCCGGGCGGCACGACTGAAGTCCTGCCCTTCCCTCGGGCTATTCTTGAGATAGCTTCTACGCAAAAAGGGCCTGTAACCGGGTTACAATAGAAACAGGATGGCTCGCTATCTTTGGCAGGATATAGACCGTGAACAGCTCACTCCTTGAACGCAAAATCGAAAAACGTCACCACCAGGTTCGTCTGCAGGGCCGCATTTTTTTTCTCACTGAGGATCCGGACCTGATCAAGCGGCAGCTTGCTGGGGAAGACTTGCCCTGGGACACAAAGAATCCAGCTCACAATCCCAAGCTGCGTGACGATATCTCCACTGACGAAATTACGCCAGCCCACTACTGCTTCTATTTCGACGAGACTTTGGGCGAAATCCCTTATCTTGGGCTCAAGTGCTGGGGCGTGCACCCTATCGGGCGTTCTGACGTAAAAAGGGGCGGGTTCATCTGCGCTGTAAGCGGCAAGCGGCGTGGCAAGGGATCGAGCCGGGAGCAGTCGCCTTACGCGGAGATGTGCGCCGGCATTCGCATCGTCATCGCGGAGAACATCGAGCGCATCTATAAGCAGAATTGCCAGAATCTCGGTCTCCTGACCTCGACCAATTTTTCCCTGATTGACCAGATTCGCAGCGGCCAGGAGATCGCTCTCAGCGAATTCACCGCGGGAGAAGATGAGATCACCCGACAAGTGATCGAGTACGGCGGCCTGTTTCCCTTTAACGTCGCGCGCATGCAGAAGAAAGTCTTTCTGCCGCCGATCAAGACGGAAAAACGGCCGATGACTGTAGCGGAGAAGATCTTCGCTAGGCACATGCTCGACGAAAAGGGTGAGCCGGGCGTCCCATACGTGAAGCCGGGCGACACGGGCTTTTCCCGCGCCGATTTGCGTTTCAGCCATGAATACGTGACACCAATGGCGGCTATTTTCTTCGAGCGTTATGTGGGCAAGGATGCCAGGGTGAACGATCCCGCGAGCGTTTTGTTTTTCCGCGACCACCTCACTTTCCTTGACGAAGTGATTTCGGAGGAGAAAAAAAAGTTAGGCCTGCTCGATCTGGCGACTCAGCTCAAGCTGAAGCAACAGGATTTCGCCGCGAAACACGGAATCAGGCTGCACGGCGAATTGAAAGACCGCAAGGGTTCGGAAGGAATCTGCCACTCGATTGTCCTCGAGAGCTACGCACTCCCGGGACAGTTGAATATTGGCTCCGACTCGCACACGCCGCACGTGGGCGCAATCGGATGCGTGGCCTTCGGCATCGGTACGACGGATGTCTTCAACTCGTGGATCACCAAGGATGTTCGGGTCAAGGTGCCGGAGTCGGTGAAGATCGTGATTCGTGGCAAGAAACAACCGAACGTCACGGCGAAGGATTTCATTCTAAAGATTCTCAGTCTCGACTACGTCCGCCATGGCAAAGCACTGGCCAAGGTCATGGAATACGCCGGCGAGGCCATCGAGGAGCTTAGCGTAGACGAGCGCGCCACGATGACCAACATGGCCGCGGAAATCGGCGGCTTCACTGGGATTGTGGCGCCCGACCGCAAGGCCATAGATTTTCTTGTCGAACGCCGTAGGATGGACCGCAAAAAAGCCGAGGCCATGATCGAAGGTTTGTACAGTGATCCCGAGGCTCACTATGCGCACGTTATCGAGTTGGATGCAGCCGAGATTACGCCCATGGTAGCGACGCCGGGCGATCCTGGAAATGGCAAGTACATTCGCGAACTCAATACGCCCGTGCCGGTAGAACTGGCTTATGGCGGTACCTGCACCGCAGGCAAGAACGAAGACATGGACATGTATGCGCTGGTGCTGGCTGACGCCCTTAAGCACGGCAAGCGGGTGGCGGACTCGGTGAAGTTTTACATCCAGTTTGGTTCGCAGGAGACGCGCGATTACTGCATTCGCAAAGGCTATCTCGAGATTTTCCAGAAGGCCGGGGCAGATGTGATCGAGCCGAGTTGCGGAGCCTGCATCAACGCCGGGCCGGGCGTGACCACGCGGCCGGAACAGGTTGTGATCAGCGCGCAGAACCGGAATTTCCCGGGCCGCAGTGGGCCAGGACAGATGTACTTGGCTAGTCCGCTGACCGTGGCGGCGAGCGCCGTGGCGGGGCATATTGTCGAGTACGAGCCAAGTACGGAGCGGGAGTTGGTGGGCGCGTAGAAAACCTGCTGAACGCTGTACCACTGGCGGCATTCTTGTTAGAATTAGCGGTTCTGTTAAGTTCCGCAAACATCTCAGGGAGACACAGACTTTATGGCATACGTAATTGCAGAACCGTGCATTGGCACTAAGGACACCGCTTGTGTGGATGCCTGCCCGGTAGATTGTATCCATCCTAAGAAGGATGCGCCGGCGTTCCCCGAAGAGGAAATGTTGTACATCGACCCGGTTGAGTGCATTGATTGCGGAGCTTGTGTTCCCGTCTGCCCGGTGTCCGCGATTTTCGCGCTGGATGACCTACCGGAAAAGTGGAAAGCCTTCACTGAGCGAAATGCTAAGTACTTTGGCCGGTAAAATCGGAGTTCCCCGTTTTGGGCTGGGCGCGCGTCTTTTATCTAAGGCGCGCGCCTTTTCGTTCTCGGAGGTCGGAGAGCGGGCATAAGATTTAACTCGAGTCGGAAATGTGACATCTACTAGAGTGAGGATCCAAACGCGCGAACGCCACCTGCTGCTGGTGAAACCTGTCGAGTCCAGAATTGTTATCCTGCGAGGCCACAAGGTCATGTTGGATTCCGAGCTGGCAGAGTTGTATGGCGTGCGGGTGAAAGCGCTTGAACGAGCAAGTTAAGCGAAACGCGGCGCGATTCCCGCACGACTTCATGTTCCAGCTTTCGGCGAGCGAGCATCGAAACTTGAGGTCGCAAATTGCGACCTCAAGTTTGGAACATGGCGGCCGCAGGCACTTGCCGTTTGCCTTCACCGAGCATGGCGCCGTGATGGCGGCCACAGTGCTGAATTCACAACGTGCAATCAAAATGAGCGTCTTTGTCGTGCGCGCCTTTGTTCGGCTGCGAGAGATGCTCAGTACCAATCAAAAAGTTGCGAGCAAGCTGGTTGAACTAGAGCGCCGCTTGAAAGGTCATGACGCTGTGATTCAGGACATCATTGATGCCATCCGGGTATTGATGGATCCGTCGCGTCGCAAACGAAGGCGAATCGGATTTCAGTCGCCCGCGAAGGCAAGCTAGTAAGCTTACCAAAGGCCCACGGCTGGTCAGTCCGTACATGGCTGCGCCTTTCCATCTCCACCCCGCTCCATTACAATCAGAGGTTACCTGCTGAGCTTCCATGGCGCTGAAGGAGTCGGAAGCAATTGTTTTGCGGACGTATCCGTTGCGCGAGGCCGACCTGCTGGTCACGCTGTTTACTCGCTCAGAAGGAAAGGTACGGGGCGTGGCGCGCGCGGCCAAGAAGTCCAAGCGGCGGTTTGGCGGAGCGCTCGAGCCACTGACCTACGTTCGAGCTTACTACGAGGATCGGGAACGGCAGGAGTTGGCCCGTCTGGATTCTTGCGAAGTGCTGGAATCGCCGCTGGCATTTGAAGTGAGTTATCCTCGCGCAGTCGCGCTGGGCCATGTAGCTGAGTTGCTGGATGAGTTGCTTCCGGATCGCGAAGCCAACGATGACGTTTTCCGGCTTGCGCTCGCGGTGCTGGCAGGATTGCGCGGGGCTGACGTCTGGATGCCCATCACGTATTTCGACCTGTGGATGACCCGGCTGATGGGCTATCTGCCGGAGCTTTCCGAGTGCATCGTCTGCGGGCGGACGCTGAACGGAAGTAGAGCATTCTTTCACGCGTTGAGTGATGGGTTGGTCTGCGCCGAAGACAAGCGGCTGGCGTCATCCGAGATTTCGGTAGAATCGCGGACCCTCGCGAGCAGAATGTTACGCGCACCAGTTGAAATCTTTGCGGCAACGCCGGGACCGAAAGCGCAAGCGGCCGACTTGCGAAAGTTTCTGCTACAGGCTCTCCAGCGGCACATGGAGAAAAAGCTAGTAACGGCAGGAATGCTGGAGAAGATCAGCTGAGAGCAATTCGCACTCAGTTAGTAGAGTTTTCCTAGAAACGGAAACGCGTTGACTGCTGATTGCTGACCTAAATACTTTGACTCAGGCCAACTCCAATCCGCCGACCTTTCAGGAGCTCATCCTGCGCCTCCAGACCTTCTGGGCGGAGCGAGGATGCGTGCTGCAACAGCCTTATGACGTCGAGGTCGGCGCAGGAACCATGGCGCCCGAAACATTTCTTCGCGTGCTGGGACCGAGTCCGTACAAAGTGGCGTATGTGCAGCCATCGCGCCGTCCAGCCGACGGACGCTATGGAGAGAATCCGAATCGTCTTTACAAGCATACGCAATTACAAGTGATTCTGAAGCCACCGCCCGAGAACGTGCAGGAGCTATATCTGGAATCGTTGGCCGCGATGGGGATTGATCTGGGCCAGCACGACATCAAGTTCGAGGAAGACAATTGGGAAGCTCCGACCCTTAGCGCGTGGGGCGTGGGCTGGCAGGTGATGCTCGACGGACTGGAGATCACCCAGTTCACGTACTTTCAGCAGTGCGGCGGAGTGGATCTTGATCCCATATCTGCGGAGTTGACTTACGGCTTGGAACGCATCGCGGCGTTCCTTCAGGACGTCGATTCGATTTACGACATTGTGTGGGCGCGCGATCCGGAAACAGGTAAGGTTACGACTTACGGCGATGTGCGGTTGGCGGACGAGCTTCAGTTCTCCGTCTACAACTTTGAGGCCGCCGATGTGGAGAGAGCGTGGAAACACTTTGAGTTGTGTGAAGCCGAATGCAAGGCACTACTCGATCAATACGCCGCCTTGAGCAAGGTGAGTCCTGATGACGAATGGGCGCGGAACAAGAAGCGTTTCCCGGTCCTTGCTGCCTACGATCTCTGCCTGAAGTGTTCGCACCTGTTTAACATTCTCGACGCCCGCGGCGCGATTTCAGTGACCGAGCGAGTGGGAGTAATTGCGCGCGTGCGTGCTTTGGCCGTGGGGATCGCGAAGGCGTATGTGGATCAGCAGCAAGACGAGACCTCGGCGAGTGCGGACGAAGCGGAACCTGCGGGAAAGCAAGTGAAGGTGAAAAAGGAATTGGTTCCTACAGTCTCGGAACTTTGGACCTGAGGTTACGCGAAACGAATAAAGGGTCTTCGAATGCCAGATTTTCTACTAGAGATCGGGTGCGAAGAGATTCCAGCGCGGATGATCGATGCCGCTTCGCTCGAGTTGCGTGAGAGAGTGCAAAAATTGCTGGAACGCGAACATCTCTCCGCTACGGGAGCGATCTCCAGCCTCGACTCTCCGCGTCGTCTGGCACTTCTTGCATCCGGAATTCCAGCAGCCCAATCCGATGTCACCGACCAGGTCACCGGGCCTTCAGTGAGCGTGGCTTTCAAAGATGGGCGGCCGACACCGGCTGCCCATGCATTCGCGAGAAAGGCCGGCGTGGACGTTTCTCAGTTGGAGAGAGTGACAACTTCGAAAGGCGAGTACCTAGCCGCAAAGATCACAAAAAAAGGCCGCCCGGCAACAGAAGTCCTCTCCGAACTGCTTCCTAAAGAGATCAACTCGATTTACTGGCCGAAGAATATGTACTGGCGTAAACCGAGCGAAAAGTTCGTCCGGCCGGTACGATGGCTTGTGGCATTGCTCGACAAGGAAGTGATTCCGCTGGAATTTGATGGCATTCGTGCCGGGAATCAATCACGAGGGCACCGGATTCTAGCCGAGGGTCCGATCGTTATTCCGAGCGCCGGTGCGGACTATGTTGAATCTTTGCGTGCCGCGAAAGTTCTCGGTCGCGGCGATCGCGAGCAGCAGATTCGGAAGGCGCTCGATGCCGCAACTCGCACTGTTCCCGGCGCGCGCTGGCGGGAAGATAAGAGTCTCCTCGAAACCGTCATCAACCTAACGGAATGGCCTTCGGTAATCCTGGGAAGTTTCGACAATCAGTTTTTGGAGCTTCCGAAAGAAGTCCTGATCACGGTGATGCGCGACCATCAGAAGTATTTCGCGATCGAAGACGCAGGGGAGAAGCTTCTGCCGCATTTTCTGGCTGTGCTGAACACCGATGGTGATCCGCGCGGCATCATTCGTCATGGCCATGAACGCGTGCTTCGCGCCCGCTTCAACGACGCTCGATTCTTCTGGCAGACCGATCAAAAGCATCCGTTGCGCGAGCGGACGGTGTGGCTCAAGAACGTCACTTTTCAGAAAGACTTGGGCAGCTATTACGACAAGACGAAGCGGACGCAGCGTTTGTGCAGTTGGCTTTGCGAAATCATCCGTGGGAACGGAGTGCAGGTTCGTCCCGGGATCGTGCACAAAGCGGCGGCTCTGGCGAAGACCGATCTGACAACCGAATTAGTAAAAGAGTTTACCGAACTGCAAGGAATCGTGGGCGGACTCTACGCCAGCGTGCAGGAACTCGACCCCGGCATGCCAGATGCAACCCGTCAGGCAATCGCGCAGGCGATCTACGATCATTACAAACCGGAGTCGATGGAAGATTCGGTTCCGCGCTCGACCGAGGGCGCGGTCCTCTCGATCGGCGATAAGGCGGACAGCATTGCCGGAATGTTTGCGCTTGGCCTGCAGCCCACGGGATCGAAAGATCCGTTTGCGCTGCGGCGGCAGGCAAACGGAATTGTAAAGACAATTGCGGAGAAAAAGTTACCACTCGGCTTGGCTCAATTGTTTGTTGATGCGCGCGAAGTTTATCGTGGGTCGCCGGCGGAAAGAAAGTTTTCGGGTGAGATTGATTACCCGAGCGCCTTAAGAACTTTTTTCCGCGAGCGCCTAGAGTTCTATCTTCGCGATGTGCTCGGGTTTAAGTACGACGTGGTAAATGCCGTGCTGGCCGCGGGATCTGATGATGTCGTCGACGCGATCGCCCGGGCTGAAGCCCTTAAGAACGTTCTGCACATGCCCGAGTTTCAGGCAATCGCAGCGGCATGCAAACGCATGCAGAACATTCTCAAACAGGCACGGGAGAACGGTATCGAGCCCGCAGCGGGGTTCGAGTTTTTGGCAGATGCGTCGCACGAGGAAAAAAACCTAGCGGCCTACGTCGAAAGCAATGCTGCCAGGATTGAGGCTTATCATAGAAACAAGGAATATGGCGATGCACTACTGCTACTCTCGACCGCGCGAGATCAGGTCGATGCTTTTTTCGACAAAGTCATGGTGATGGTCGACGACGAACGCGTCCGCGCGAATCGGCTAGCGCTGCTGCAGTCGCTGTTAAAGGAATTCTCCACCATTGCCGATTTTTCAGAAATAGTGACCGAAGGCAAGGAATCTAAAGAATCCTCGAAACAATAAAGGACTAATTTTATGGCAACGCAAACTCTCCCCGAAGCAGAAATAGCAGTAGCGAGCAAGAAACCAACCATTCAATATCTCTACTTCTTTGGCGGCGGCAAGGCCGACGGCAACGGCAAGATGAAAGATGAACTCGGCGGGAAGGGCGCGGGCCTGGCCGAAATGACCAACGCGGGCCTGCCAGTGCCGCCGGGTTTTACGATTCAAACCGAAGCCTGTCGCGAATACATGCGGCATGGCGGAGTTTCGAAAGAAGTTGACCGGGAGATGGAAGAAGCGTTGGGCCACCTCGAGCAACTGCAAGGCCAGAAGCTTGGCAAGGGCGAAAACCCGCTGCTGGTAAGCGTTCGCTCGGGTGCGAAGTTTTCCATGCCGGGCATGATGGACACGATTCTCAACCTCGGCCTAAACGATCAAAGTGTCGAAGCCTTGGCGAAGCGCAGCAACAACCCGCGCTTTGCTTATGATTCTTATCGCCGACTAATCCAGATGTTTGGCAATGTTGTGTTAGAGATTGAGAAAGAAGAATTCGACAAAGTCTTCGATGCCAAGAAGAAACAGAAAAAAGCCAAGCTCGATACCGACCTCGACGCCAAAGCATTGAAAGAAGTAATTGCGGAATATAAGAAAGTCGTTAAGAAGCACACCAAACAAGACTTCCCGCAAGATTCTCACGATCAGCTACTCATGGCGCGGGACGCCGTTTTCCGTTCCTGGCAGAACGATCGCGCCAAGCACTATCGCCGCATCAATAACATCGATGACATGCTCGGTACAGCGGTGAACGTGCAGGCGATGGTCTTTGGTAATCTCGGCGACACCAGCGCGACCGGCGTCGGCTTTACACGAAATCCTTCTACCGGAACCCAGGAGTTCTACGGCGAGTTTCTGCTGAATGCGCAGGGCGAAGATGTGGTATCAGGAGTACGAACTCCGGTACCCATCCGGGAACTCGAAAAGATCATGCCGTCGGCTTACAACCAGCTTCGCGAGATTACCACCCGCCTGGAGAAACATTATCGCGACATGCAGGATTTCGAATTCACCATTCAGGAAGGCAAGCTTTACATGCTGCAAACGCGCAACGGCAAGCGCACCGGGCTTGCTGCTGTGCGCGTGGCCATTCAGATGGTGGAAGAAGGCCTGATCACAAAAGAAGAAGCGATCTTCCGCGTCGAGCCCAACCAGCTTTATGATTTTCTGGTACCGCGTTTAGATGAGAAGAAAGCCAAGATCGAAGTTCTGGCAACGGGACTGCCGGCATCTCCGGGTGCTGCTGTCGGCCAGATTGTTTTCACCGCGGATGAAGCGGTGGAAAAGGCGGGGCACGGAAGCAAGAGAAATCCAGTCATCTTGGTCCGAGCGGAAACTACTCCCGAGGATATTCACGGCATGGAAGTCGCTGCGGGCATTCTCACTTCGCGCGGCGGCATGACCAGCCATGCGGCGGTCGTCACTCGTGGTATGGGAAAGTGTTGCGTCGCCGGCGCGGGCGATATAGGGGTAAACGAGCACGCTCGGGAGATGAGAGTCAAAGGCCAGATATTCAAGGAGGGCGACTGGATTTCGCTCGACGGAACCACGGGCCGCGTGATCAAAGGCAAGCTCGATACTCTCGACGCTGCGCCTGACGATCCTGAACTGATGAAGTTCCTGGGCTGGGCGGAGCCATTCCGCAAGATCGGAGTGCGTGCCAACGCGGACATTCCGCGCGATGCGAAACAAGCGCGCGCGTTTGGCGCCGAGGGCATCGGATTGTGCCGGACCGAGCACATGTTCTTCGCTGAGGACCGAATCCCGCACATGCGCGCCATGATTCTGACCGACAATGAAAAAGATCGCCGCGCAGCGTTGAAAAAACTGCTGCCCATGCAGCGCGCCGATTTCATCGGCCTACTTCGCGTCATGGACGGCCTGCCAGTAACCATTCGCCTGCTGGATCCGCCGCTGCACGAGTTCCTGCCCAAGCGCGAAGAGTTGATGGTGGAGATCGCGGTGCTGGAAGCCACCAAGCCGCGCTCCCCGAAGTTGAGTGAGTTGAGAAAACTGCTCCGCCGCGTCGAAGAACTGCATGAGTTCAATCCCATGCTTGGACATCGTGGTTGCCGCTTGGGCATTACTTATCCGGAGATCACCGAGATGCAATCCCGCGCTATCTTCGAAGCTGCAGTCGCGGTCGAGAAGGAGGGAATCAAGACCCATGCGGAGGTCATGATTCCGCTCATCGCAACTCTAAAGGAAATGGAGAACCAGGCGACGATCGTGCGGCGCGTGGCGGAAGAAGTGTTCCGCGAGAAGGGCAAGAAGGTGCATTACCTCGTCGGAACAATGATCGAGTTGCCGCGAGCGGCGCTGCTGGCGGGCGAGATCGCCAAAGAAGCCGAGTTCTTCAGCTTCGGCACTAATGATCTGACCCAGACCACGTTTGGTTTTTCGCGCGACGATGTGAACAAAGTTCTGCCAACCTATTTGAAAGAAGGCATCCTCAAACAGGATCCCTTCGCGGTGATCGATCGCGAGGGTGTGGGAGAACTGGTCCGCATCGGGATCGAACGCGGACGCAAGACCCGTCCCGGTCTCGAGGTCGGGATCTGCGGAGAACACGGCGGCGATCCCGACTCAGTGAAGTTCTGCCATGAGGTAGGGATGGATTACGTGGCCTGCTCGCCTTTCCGCGTGCTTACCGCGCGGCTCGCTGCGGCCCAAGCCGGAGCAAGCGACAAGCTGAAAATTGAGGGCGGAAGAACGAAATAGCGTGAACCGCTTGAACATAAGGGGTCGCAGACGCGGCCCCTTCTTTACTGAACTTTCTGCAGACGCGCGATCAATTTCTGCGCCAGGTTCTCCTCCGATTCTGACCACAGCAATCGCGCACTCGCTCCCGAGCTTTTCTCTGCCTTATTCGTGAACTCAACGAGCTTTTGTACATTGGCGCGAACTCGAGTTTCCGTTTCGCTGGTGAGTTGTACGTCGTCCTGAAGGAACCACGAGTCTATGCCAAAGTCCACTTCGATGTGGCCTTCGTGCTCGTAAACGCCTTCGTCAAACTCCACACCGTGCACCAGAAATTTCACTAGCGACGGCTGCAGAACCCACTCGCGCTGGTCCGACAAAACCCAAAGATCCCAGAACCCTTCAAACAAATAGGCGTAGTCCTCATGAAGCAAATCAGCGGCGGGAAGCACCGCCTCTTCAGGAGGGACGCCGGGTCGGAACCGTTGTTCGAAAATCGTGGGCTCGTTCCAGGAGACGGGATGCATAGCTACATACGTTATTCCCGGCCGCGCAGCAGAAAATGGAAACTGCCGCATCACCGCCAAAGCACGCGGCAACATTTCGTCCAATTCAAAACTCGGAAACCATAGGCTCAGAAAAAGTGCATCTGCCACAGATTGCTCCTGCCCCAGCATGGGCCAACTAATTTTAGAACATCCGCGAGATTGGAAACGACGACGAATCGAAAGCGATGTTTGTCGGCGGCACTTTCCACAAGTCAAGAGAAGACTCTGCTCTGAGGTGGTCCAACTGCGCTCATTGACTCGGAGATCGAGATTAACTCGTTGCTCCATCCGACGAGATTTGACCTAACCTCATTGGGCAAAAAAAGATGAGAGGCCTCGACCAAGCCGCAATCGTTTTTGACACTGTGTAGAGGCACTGTTAACATCGATTGATTGGCCCTCGGCTCCCGCCTTTCAGGTCCCCGTCGTCTAGCCTGGCCTAGGACATCGCCCTTTCACGGCGGTAACACGGGTTCAAATCCCGTCGGGGACGCCAACAAGACTTTCGTCCTGTAGGTAGTTCGCAAACAGTTGAAGGATTTTGGAGTTACGCGGTTTAAAGTAGGTCATTTGTTGCGAATACCAGATACCTACTGGAAAGAACGCTCTCACCATCTCTTGGCGCTGCTCCGCGTTGCTGTGCTTCCATGTCTCAGCGAGATTGATGACCTGCAACTTCGCTTGCTGCATCATGTCCTGCATCGTGGAACGTTCAGAATCCAATGCGGTTATCGCGGCCTCGATTTGGAAAATCTCTTCGGCAACGCCCCGTTTGAGCGTCGTGAAATCCTCTTCAGTGAGTTCTCCATCAAGCCGTGCGCGAATCGCTTTCTGGTTCAAAGTGCGTTGCTCTGCTAGTCGCTTGGAAAGCATCTCCGCGTCCTTAGCAATGCGCCCCTTGCGACTCTCCCATTCTCTGGCAGCAACCTCTGGCAGTTGCCCGAGCAAGTCCGCATCCGGCTGGATTCGTTCCAAGATGGAAACAAATTGACCTTCTAGCGTTTCGCGGCTAACGCCTACAGCACGGCATTCTTTATTCCAGCACCAGTATCTCGCGTATCTTTCCTTGCGGCCCTTGACCCAACCCGCCGTCAACGGCTTGTCGCACTTCTCGCAACGGACTATGCCACGCAATGGGAAGTCTTGGTTCAGGGTTTTGTGAGGGCTGCTTTTCCCGTTGAGCCGTTCCTGCACGGATTGAAACAAGGCGTCGGAAATCAGTGGCTCATGTGCTCCTTTCACCCGGTCGTCGCCACTCGCCAACCAACCGATGTATATCGGGTTTTGCAGCATCCGGGCAAAGGACTGTTTCGAAACTTGATTGCCGCGCCGCGTACGCAAACCTAACGCAAATGTAAGCGACATCGCAGCAGCCATGCTGGAACCCGATGCGACTAATTCAAACGCCTTCTTCACAAGGGGCGCTCGATCAGGATCACGTACGAGAGCCTTCTCGACGTTCATGTACCCAATCGGCGCGGCCCGCAAATATCGCCCAGCCTCGAATCCCGCACGCATGCGATACCTGATCCGTTCACTCAGGCTGTCCGAGAAGAACTGGTTCATCGCCCCGATCATGTTTGCGCTGAGTCGCCCTGCGGCTGTCGCGTCCAAAATCGGTTCATCGACGGAGACCAGTGCGATGCCGAGACGTTGGAGTTCTGCGATTGTTGTCCCTTGGTCTACGACGTTTCGGGCGAGTCGGGATAGATCAGCCACGACAACATGCGAGACCTTGCCGTGATTCTTGCGGCAGAATGTGAGCATTTCTTGGAAGGCGGGGCGATCATCGGTGCGGGCTGATTCGGTATCAATGAACTCCCGCATGATCGAGAATCCAACCCGATCACAATGGCCGCGCACCTTCGCCTGCTGATTGGGCAAGTTGTGCGATTGCTTTGCTTGCTTGTCCGTGCTGACTCGGATGTAGGCTACAGCGGCCATGCGAAATCAGCATAAACGTGCCTGCGGGCAGGGACAAGAGTCTTTCGAGCACAGGCTTTGGTAAGGCGTCCCATAAGTCTCCGACCCGCCCCGCCGAAATGCACCTCTTAAAGGTGCTATCATGCGCGTTTGATGGAGTGATTATGCGCCTCTTCCTCTTGACGCTGACCTTCTTGTTACAGAATCCGGCCCAACCAGCCCAAGGCGTTGGGGCTAATCAATCCAATGATCGAATGACCGATCCGACTCAAGCAGTGTCCGTGAGCAGCCGCCCAAGTCAAAGCGCTGATAAAGAAGAATATGATCCGCTGAAGGATCGTCTTTATCGTTGGTACCTCCGGGCTACCATCATTGGGGTTGTAGGAGGCTTCATAGGGATTGTTGTCCTGATATGGCAAGCGATCCTGACCAGACGGACTGCCGATGCTGCGCTCACGAACACAGAAGTCATCATTGCTGCCGAACGAGCATGGATCGATATCGACCTTTCCAAGGCCGGAATACTTCACAGATTCATGGTGGTCAACTACGGGAAGTCGCTCGCTGTAATCACTGGATACACGCTGATTACGGCGCAGATGACGCAAGAAGAATACGCCAACCTGCCCCGAAAACTGGAAGAGGCGGAAGATGAATGGGGTGCGAGACAGGTCGAGAATATGTACAACATCTTGCTGCCAAACAAGCCCGTAGAACTTCAGAGAATCGACGCCTCTTCGTTTGAGAGTTCATCGCCGGACAAGATCGCCGTTCTCTGCGCCCGTGTTGAATACGAAAGCATCGGCGGGCCTTATGCAACAGAAGTGATCTATCTGGTTAAGCACAATCTGATGAACATCGACACGGACCTTGTAAACGTTCCCGGCCTTACGAACTACACGTGAATGCGCATTACAGCCCTCAGCCTAGAGGGCGTTCGCGGCCATCGCATTAAGTTCGTCGGTCGTCATATGGACGTACCGCTGACTGGACGAAATACTCTTGTGACCTAGCCAACTAGCGACGGCGAAGATGTCCTTGCCGCCGCGCTGATAGAGATTGGTTCCGCAGGAATGCCGCAAACTGTGCAGGGACTTCGTTCGAGCGAACGTGTAGATTCCAGCGCGTTCGAGATAGCGCTTGACCATTGCTGAAGCATAGCGTGCGCTGAAGTCAAAGAGTCGCCCATCGCCAACCTGCTCCGCAAGTTTGACAACGAGGTTGCGCTCCGAATCCTGCAACGGCTGGACACAAATGATTGGCGTCCTCTTCTGCTTCAGGCGCACGATGCGGATGCAACCGTTGGCGACATCGGTTCCGCGTAGGTTCAACAGTTCCCCACGACGCGCACCATGGTTGTATGCGATGAGAATGAACGCCGTATCGCGTTCGTTGTGGGACGCAGCCTTCAACAGTGCGGCCATCTCTGTGGTTGTCAGGTTAGTCATTCGCAATTCCTCTTTCTCGGTGAGTCGGTAACCGCTTTACGTCCCTCTTGTCCAAGAACTCAGCAATCGCCTGTCGTATGAGCATCGAGACTTTGGTGCCGGGTGTGGACTTCTTCGCCACGTCCGCCAACCGCTTCAGGTCTTTCGCGTCGAGCCAGATATTCAACCTTCGCAGCATGAGTCCAATATACACCTGTTGTGCATACACTGTCAATGCCGGTCCACCGATCCGAGCCATTGGGTTGCGTACGGCAGACGCCGATCCACCGGCTGCATATACCCAAATTCGGCCTCGATGGGATGCGCGACAATAGGAGTGCACAGAGGCATGCAAGGGACAGGCGCAGGTCGGACAAGGTCGTCAAAGCGCATGCGCGTACGTTTCCACGGTTCCCAGTTCCCAGTGCTGGACTAGGCTGGCTGAACAAACGCCTCTTTTTCACGCGGAACCGCCCAATGTAAAGAATGTTTGACATGGCAGCATGCATTTGTACCCAGTTCTGTATTCTAGGAACAAGGATCGTGATGTAACACATTGATTCCAATGGCGTTCGCTCTGCATTCGCCTTGGCAATCACGTCCTTCGGTCGCACGGGACGGTGACCATCCTACATTTTTCCCGCACTTCGTTCCGGATCGGGGTACGAATACGCCCCCGGCGCAGGCCCGAATGGAACGGGGAGAGCAGGAGAGCAAGCACGTGTAAGTTATTGAGCTAGCGGGAGATATGGTGTCATACCGCCTAAGCATGCTTTGGGTGT
The DNA here is from genome assembly GCA_035601995.1 of Terriglobales bacterium. GTDB lineage: Bacteria > Acidobacteriota > Terriglobia > Terriglobales > Acidobacteriaceae > JABDBE01. The sequence goes on along the minus strand of DATNNE010000016.1, from coordinate 69,610 downwards.
CGCGGGTCACCCTCACCACCCTTTTCGGGTCCGAGGCAGCGCGGCGTAGCAAAAAGAAACGCCTTGATCCATGGTGTCCTGTGAAAGGGGTTCCTAAAGAGTACCCTAGCTAATAGGCTTTGCTTGCTTGCAGATAAGGAGGTGCGTGCTAATGTCCCCGTGCGTATGTATAGCTCACCACTTTTTGGTCTGTAACCTGTTGATTATACGTCCATGGAAACCCGGTACAAACCTCCCTCCTGCCCACGTTGGCACATGGTGCAAGTGCTTGGAAATAGGGTGGTTGGTACTTGTAGAGCGATAAACTAATAAACTGGTTTGAAACCCTCAATAAACCCCGGTGCGGGCGCGGTACATGGCGAGTGCCGGACTGGTCCATGGTTCCGGCGTATCGGCGCACAAACGACACTCTGTCGTTTCCAAAACAGGGTGTCAGGCTGAGCCCGGCGCACAGCGCATGGTTCCCTCGGGCAGGTGGTCATTCAGCCGAACATTGTTCACGTACCCTTCGATTACCCTTCGCCCCTCGTCTGTAGGGCCGAATGCCGCTGATTCCAGCCCCGCCAGCGAACGATCTGCCCGCGTACGTGGTTCAGGGCCACCTTCGCCTATCGTTCGCCAGAAGGGCTTATTTCGCGCTACAGCGAACGGAGTGCGGCGGCTTATACCATGCCTGCGCGCCGGATGTCAATCAGTTCTTGCAACCCGGCCTCGATCTGTGCTAGACTACCGTCTCTGGTCGAGGAGGTGCGATCCCTCCTGACGAATGTCGAACAGGTTCCAACCAGACCGCTGACACAGGACGTGCAGCACTGGAGGAACCTATGGCATCAGCACAGACAGCACCCATACCCGCGACACTCACACCTGAAGAACAGGCGATCCTCACCGCGTACCAGCAACACAAAGCCGTTGATGTCCTGACGGAACTTACGACCCTCTGGCAGGAATGCCAAGCCGTGGAGCGTCGAGGTGTCCACGTCGGTGAACGTCTCTACAAACTTCGGGAACTACATTCGGCACAGGGCAACCACACAGGCAAAGGCTTCTTGCAACTCTTGCAACAAGCAGGCTGGGTTCAGCGCACCGCTTATTATTGGTTGAACAAGTACGAAGAGACCATCGGCGTACGTCCTGCTCCGACCGCTGCGCCAGCAGTGACAGAGGACGATCCTGAACTGGCTGCGATGTTCGAGCAGGGCAAGCCCGCCGATTACACGTATCAGGCACCCAGCACGGAGCCGAAGGAAGTCGTGCCATCGGTCACCAAGCAACTTCGCGCTATCTTCGAACCAATGGGATTGGAAGTGAAGCCGTCCAAGCACGGCTTCAAGTACGACCTGTGTGGTCTATCGAAGGCGCAGATGAATAAGATCGCACCGCTGTTGCTGGGGACTAGATGATCGAACTGCGACAAGTCGGGCGCGAACACAAGGAACCCGTGTGGCAGAAGTTCGCCCCGTTCCATTACGACAAGGAGACGTTCAACAAAGCGAGTGAATGCTATCTCGTCAGCATTGATGGCAAGGTACTGGGTTTCATCGCCAGCCTTCAACGAAGTAACGTCTACGATGCTCGTCCCATGTGGACCGCTCACAAAACTGCCGTACGCTTGCCGAGCACGCATCCTGATTACTTACGACTGTGGGCTCTGTGCGCCGACGAGCAGGCGAAGCTGCACGTTGCCCGTGGTCACAGATTCGTCGCCATGGCTCCACTCGACCACAGCCACTATCGAACGCTACCGAACTCAGGGTGGGAGCCGAGTACGAAAGACAAACAGCGCATGAAACGCGGATATCACAGCCACAAGTACATCGGTGTGACAGCGAAGGCCTAGGAGGCGTGCGCATGAAGGGTGAGGAACTGTGCAGCGTGTCACGACACGAATGTGTCAAGGAGACAGGATCGGGAGAGGTGGTTCTGAGAACTGGTGCGCACCGGGGAACCAGTAACTCAGTTCCGAGCGGAACCCTTACTCAGCGGGTCACATGGGACAGGCCCGGAGTTCGTGTCAGAAGAACAAAATCCCTTGACTCCCAAAAAGCTGGAACCGTGGGAACCGTGGGAAGTGTATTCACTAGAAATATATATCAGAACTCTGGTATGTATTGAATATAAAGGAGATAAGAATGTGTCAAGAACTACACGGTTCCACAGTTCCCACGGTTCCATAGTCAAGGGGAGACACCACGGTTCCAGCATTTGATGGTATGGGGTTTGATCTTCCCAATACATCTCGGTGAGTAAGGGTTCCGCCGAGAACTGGGTTCCACGGAACGGATGTTCGTACGCACGAAAGTGCCATTGACAAGCAACAGCATGATGGGATAACATTCCAAACCCAAGAAACGTGTTGACAAGATGGGTTGACTTTGGTATCATCAGTAGATGGGCACAGGTAAGCATTAGCCCAGAGAAAAGGAGAACCCGATGCTAGTTTATTGTTCACCAGCCGCATACGCGACTCGCGCAGCAGGCGCAGCACCAATGCAGGAGGTTTTCCTGCGCAGTAAGGCCGATGGTCATGAGACTCGAATGTTCTTCGAGCGCGTCAGCAATCACCCCGCTCCCGTCGCATACGTCGAGCGGCCAACACAAGATTTACAACTGGCTTGCTGAAGTAGCAAGTCCCACGCAGATGTCATGCGTACTCCGACAGAGTCGGTCTCGTTAACAGCACTCAGCAAAGCATCGCTGAACTCTAACAAGAAAGGATGGAATGAAAACTTACGATGGTTCGAACCTCAAAGACATTGCTGCGCCAGAGCCCAGTGATTGGATTTGGGATGGCATTCTCAAAACCCACCAGAAACGCCCCTCACTACTTCTAGGACTCGCGGAAAGCGGGAAGTCCACCTTCGCCGTTCAGTTGGCAGTTGCCACCATGCAGGGCGCACCATGTCTGGATCGCGCCACCAAAAAATCAAAAGTTATTTTCTGGAAGTCCGAGGACTCCGCAGAAGACACGAAGTCTGACTTCGTCCGCGCAGGCTGGCGTGACGGTGATCCGCTCGTGCTTCTGCTTCCTGATCCTGAAGACAACAACGTTCAGTGTTTGGCCGATACGCTTGCACAGCACCCGGACACGAAGTTGGTCATCATCGAAACCATTCTGGACTTTCTGAAGATCAAGGACTCGAACAGCACAGAGCGCGTCAAAGCCGAGATGAAGAGACTCGAAGACGCCATCTGGACGAACTATCCCGATTGTGCCGTGCTATTGCTGCACTGGTTCAACAAAGATGAAGTGTCGGTGGACTCACAGAGCATCACCAAGATCAACGGCAGCCACGCCTTTGCAACTACGACTGCCACGAAGATTTATCTGCACCGTGTCAGTGATCAAGACCCACGTCGATGGATTTACATCAGCGCTCGGCGCGGACGTGAGTTGGAACCCACGTACTTGGTCTTTGACAAAGCAACGGGCACCTCAACGCTCGGCGAGACACGCTATGCGGAAAAAACGCGGGATAAGGCGCAGGTCAAAAAATCCCATGAACAAGACCTGACTTCCAAAGCAATCTACACAGCCAATGAAAATCCCGGCCTCGTAAAGGGCGCGCTAGCGAAGAAAATGGGCGGCAACTACCAGACAGCTTTGGAGAAGATCGACGCCCTGATCGTGCAGAAGTTGCTGATCGCTGTCGAAGGCGTCAGTACCAAAGGCGGCACCCCGCCACAACAGATTTACGTCAAGGGGCGGGAACCCATATCTCCTGAAGAACTGTTCAAGAAGTTCGAAGCCACAACAGTCAACAAACGCGCCATGGTGACTTTCTATAGTGGTCTCAACAACGAAGGAAAGATTCTGGTTTATGGCAAATATCCAGAGCACCGCCAAGCACTAGATGAAGGAGTGCGGCAACTGGAGGAAGGATTAAAGCAATGATAGCCGACATCAACAAGCAGCATCGCAGAGCATTCGAACTCAGTGAAGTCTGGGATCGGTTCTTCCCTTCGTCGAAGGGTAGGGCACCCATCGAGTTCTGGATGGTTCAACTGGAAGATTTCACGATCAACACGCTGGGGCAAGCGATCAAGCAACTTGCGCGCAAGCGACTGACGCACGACATGCCTCTGTCGGAGATGTTGGAGTACATTCCGCAGATCAGTAAGGTCATTGCTGCCGACCGCATTCGACTCGGGGTCGAAGCAAAGCGACTCGAAAAGGAAATCACCGCACTGATGCTCGAACAGCATCGCAATGCGCGACTCGCGCAAGAAGTAACAGGAAAGGAAGCAAATGTCTAACACCGACATCGAAACACAGGAACCAAAACCCAACCGGGGTGGGCGACCCCGCAAGGACGCGAATGACAATGTCCCTCTACAGCAAGTGTATGAACTTGCTGTCAAGAAAGCGTTGACTTCGAGTTCGGCCAGCGAACGTACGCAGGCGCTGGCGCAAGCAGGCGCGATGTTGACGCCCACGCTCGGAGAACTTCGGGCGAAGATTAAGGAACTGGAAGATCGCGCTGCCAAAGCAGAGGCCGCTCTTTCCGCGATCACTGGCGAACGCGACACGGCGCAAGCAATCTTGGTGATCGCTATTCAATCCGCTTTGCAAGGGTCTGTTGCGAAGGCTGAGTTGGCCAATCTGCGAATGAACTTCGATTCAAAAATAGCAGCCATGCGCAACGAGTTGGTAGCCGAGGCACAGCAGCATGAGTGGAAGGCAGTGCGCGCGGAGAACTCGGCCAAGGACTCCTTGAAGGAAGCGCAGTCGCAGTACGGCGCGCGCGGCCAGCAGACGCTTTTAGATGAAGTAAAGCGCATCTTCGAAGAGAACCACATCCCAGAACCTACTGACCTGAACAAGTTGCCAGCGGGGATCAGTCCGTTGTACCTGACTCTTTGGAATCACAGTCCGATTAAGGCCCAACTCATGATCGGCTATAGCAAGTCGTTCCCCGCGCCGGATGAGAACTTCAAGAATACCTTGTTTCTCGTCCTTCGGGCAGGTCTGCCGATTTACAAAGACATGCCGACCGCCGATCCCATCCCCGACCTTGCAGTGAAACGAGAAGTGTTAATCGCAATGGCGCAGCGTTGGAATGTTCTCACTGAAGTCCAACGTCGCGTTGATGAAGAACAGGTACGTCGTCAGGGTGACGCCATGAAGAACCAGACCTACGAACTCCACGAGCAGCAAAAGGAACTCGCGCGCAGGGGCTACGGTCGAACAGATATAGGCGTACCGCAGGAATCGGAAACCGATCCGCGTTTTTGGAATGGGTATATCCCAGCGAATCCAATCATCCGGCCAGTCTTTCAGGAAGACGACGACATCAACAAAGCTGAAACCATCGACTACGCAACGCAACTGATCGAACGTGAAGCCTTAGCCAAGCGGGGCAAGATAGTCACCGTCCCGCCACCAGACGGGTATCACCGGGATCACTCTCCGAATGACGACGGGGAGGCACTGTGAAGACCGAACGATTTGAATATTTGGAAGTGCCCGCGCAGGACGAGAAATATTACACCTCGCAGGGATGGGAGAAATACGGCATGAGAGGCGACCGCGATCTGCGGTTCTCGAAGATGCGCAGGCCGCTGGGAAAGGAATCAAAGAAATGAACACCAACTGGACAGTCACGTTCAACGACGGACAGATAGCCGGGATGCGACGAGAGACGGACGAAGCGTTTGAACACGCAATGATACGCCGACCTCCCAACAAACTGAGCGAGAGCGAATGGCTGAAGGTGTGGTTCGTTGGAAAGCTGCTTACTGGTGACGGCCTGCATGAAGAGGTTCTTCGCTTAGAGATTGCATGGAGCGCGGAGCATGACTTGCAGAAAGTCCGTAAAGCGAACCAACAAGTCGCCGAGTTTCACGAATGGTTCCACACAACGCGGCTGGAGGAAGTATGAAGGCGACCAGAAAAGGCGGCATGAAAAAGCGTAGGGCCGCGATTGTAGAAGCCGCAGTGTCTCGATGGAACCGCCCTGACGGGGTTCCTAAGCGCTGCGCGAACCTGTTGGAAACGATGCGCGTGTTTTTGGAGAACGTCGATACCGTTTCTCTCACAGAGTACGCTCGTTTGCTCTACGTCAAGAATGCGGCCAAGAATCCTGACATTGCAAAGGAGTTTGTCGCGATTTCATCGAACGTGACGCTCATAAACTTTTTACAACGTTGGGAGAGCATCGACGAGCGCCCTCTTGATAGCGCACAACTAGAGCAGGCAGTTGCGCAGCGGCTCATTACGGAAGCACAGGCGAACGAGGTTCGCGCTTTGTTAAAGGAGGATAGGTGACGGAACAATGGAAACCGATAGCAGGATACGAAGGCTTGTACGAGGTGAGCAGTTTTGGCAAAGTCCGAAGTTTGTCAAGGATGGAACCCGTCCTCAATAAGGGTCTTTATCCGTGTATGCGTCGTCGCAACGGAAGGCTGCTGAAGGCATGTCTTCGCGCAGGCTATTTGTTCGTGGGGCTTTGTAAGAACGGCGTGTCGCGGAGCACTCATGTGCATCGTATCGTGGCCGAAACATTCTTGGAGAATCCTGAGAACAAACCATGGGTCAACCACAAAAACGGCAGACGCAAGTGGGATAACTCAGTCAGTAATTTGGAATGGGCGACCCCTGCTGAAGATGGAGCACACAGAGTCGCACATGACCTGAGACCGAAAGGCTCCGCTATGGGTGCAGCGAAGTTGACCGAAGAACAAGTCATCGAGATGCGCAAACTTCGCAAGGAAGGATGGCTACTGCGAGAACTAGGCGCGCGGTATGACGTGGCAGAAGTTACCGTGAGCGCAATCGTGCGCGGCAAGACATGGAAGCATGTTCCCTTAGTGGGCGCAAAGAAGCCCGTGCAATCCGTGCGACTGGCGGAACGGAAGGCAGCATGAACCCGGTCGCTGAAAAACTGTACGGTGCGCAGCTATTTGATCTGATGGATCACACTTGCGCGCACTATCCCATTCTCGATGCCGAGCATGCGTTAACGCGGATGCTGGTCGCGTTGAAGGACTGTACGGCCACTACCGACTTGGGCTTCAGAAAATGGGCGAATGCATTTATCCGCACAATGGCGGATGACATCGTGCGCGACCAAGTTACTTCGTTTGATGAAGTCATAAAGATCGCGCAAGAACGTGACACCGAACCAAAGCCGCCATTCATTTCGGAGCAGCACCCCGCTCAGCCAGAAATCACGTTCGTGAAGATTGAACGCGGGCGTGGTGGACGCGATAGCAGCATCTGGATTGTACCAACAGATAAACTGCCGCTCGTGCAAATCTTGCACCCAACAGTTGCGGTGCGTTTCATGAGAATCGGAAATCTTCGGTATCCGTACCTCATCAAGAAATGTCAGCGGCAACTTTATTCTGGAGCATGGGACACCGTCGAACGTGATCTTGGTGCGATCTGGATGGGCATAGATGAACACTTTCAGTCCTACGAGGCGCGGGACGGGAATTATTTGAACTACCTCCCACACAATTTGCATGTGTACAAGTTGTCCCGACTCGACGCGCTGAACTTCGCGGCCCAGCCGATATGGGACGAAAAAGACACCTCGGACTGGAAGCCAGACGCCTCCACGGCGGTGCCCTTCAATGAAGACAATCGGGAGTTGAGTTACGACAGGCCGACCAGCCAGCCGATGTCAAAGCACGAACTGGAAGTTCATAAAGTTCTCCACGGCGATGTTGCATTGCGAACCGTTGCGACCGAGGAAGGGCGGCTGCTACAGAAAGCGGAGGAACATGACGAAGAGGTGTTCTCAGTTGATGTAGCGGTTCAAAAACTGCAAAAAGGCTGGGGCATAGAGCCATGAGGGCAGCCCGATTTCAACGAGATACAAAATAGTTGCGCCTAGGTCGTCGCAAACTGCCGTCGTACATTGGGCAGGCAACTGTGAACAAGTTGTTGAAAGCGCAGAGTTAATGCACTTCTCTATGCGGAAACGGCGCAAAAACGATACTTGGATTCTCGTCCCAGTTGTAAAGAGGTTTTACATAGAGTCCAACAAGAGGAGGCCAAATGTCGAGGTACGAAAAATCGGTTGCGGCCTTCGATGCCGCGAAAGAAAAACTGCACAATTGTGCGCTTGACTGGCCCACGTATCAGGCCTTGATTGAGGAAGCAGACACGGCTTGGCGCGCACTGGTCAACGCGGCCAACGAAGAGTTCGCAAGACCCACGGCAAACGCTGTGGAGGCGTAGGCGCGCACCACGCGCCGGGGAGTCAGATTCCCGCGTACTCGTAGACGCGGCCAACGGAGGAGGGACAGTGGAAATCAAGTTCACGCTAGAAGACGGGTTGCGCGAGGTGATCGAATCTCGCGGAGCCATGGCAGCAATCGAGCAGGCAGTGTTCAAAACTGTCCTGCAACTGAAACAAGATTATTACGCACGCCAAAGTGCAGTGCAGGGGCGAGGTACCTTCGTCGGGACGGACAAGTCGTGAAGGTCGCCAGCATAAGCAGTTCGGCTCCGCAGTACCGAGGCGCAAATCACAACATCGTATGGGTGAACATCGAGCCCGAGAACGATACGGAGAAGGCTTTGACCCGCGCGTTAGCCGCGCATGTCGGAACCGTGAATGTTTATAGCGACGGAACCTTGTCGCTTCAGTTCAAGCCTCTCCGACGCAAGCACAAATAAAGCCGTAAACAAGATGGACACACGAGGGTGCCTGCCAGTACCCGACGACTGTGTCAGCAGCAGGCACTCCTGTTCCCGGAATGTTCGGGATTGCCCTGCGACTTTAAGCATTACACGAGAGCCTAACAGCGATGACCTTTGGAGGAGTATGCCAGCTTTCATAAACATAGCGGGGCAGAAGTTCGGGCGATTGACTGCCCTCGAACGAGTCGAGAACGCAAAGAACAGAGATGCCCGCTGGCTTTGCCAATGCGATTGCGGCAACACGAAGGTTGTCCGAGGACACTATTTGACGAACGGTACGACGAAATCTTGCGGCTGTTATCAGCGTGAGTGCGCTAAGACTCTGCATCTGCATTTTCATCGCACAACAATGACGCACGGGCACAGTGCAGGTTACACGAAAACTCCAGAATACAGCACTTGGAATGCCATGATTCAGCGTTGCACAAATCCGAATCACCGGAACTACCCACGATACGGCGGTGCAGGCGTCACGGTATGCGAACGCTGGATGACTTTCACTAACTTTCTTGCCGACATGGGAGAACGTCCACCGAACACAACTCTCGGCAGGTTCGGTGATGTCGGTTCGTACTGCAAAGAGAACTGCGCATGGCAGACTCAAGCAGAACAGAACATGGAGAAAGTGTTGAAGCGTGCTGCAATGGCAGCGCGAGAAGTACCAGCCGACCTAGCGGCCTGAACATATTGACATTGCGAAGTAAGAGCCAACAGGGGACTAGATTTGTCTCCTGACTCGGCCACTACACATTGACATGAACACGGAGAGCCGGACGGAGCGTCTCGGCGATGACCCGTGTTAGCAGTAGGGCAAGGATGGCTTAGTCTCCCTCCTTGTCCTGCGACCTATCAGCAGCACAGCCGCGTTGTTTCGACTGGAGTTGTGTCCGCGCTCGGAGCAACGCGGTTTTTGGAGGATAGCAATGGCAGTTTCGAACTACAAACTCTGCAATCTCGCAGCACGCCTCATGCGGGCGCACATTCGCATCGCACAACAAGCGCAGTACGAACCGTCGTTGTCAGCGGTAGTGCCGCCTACGAAGGATTTGATTGCTGCGGCCAAACAGCAGCTACAGCAAGAAGAACTAGCGTCACGCCAGCCGATCACCATCGACTGCGGGACGTTCGAGGATGAGCCGCAGGAAGCGGCATAGCACTACAAGCGAGGAGATAACAAAATGGAAGGATCAGTTCGTGACCGCATGAGCGGCACAAACAGCAGCAACATCAAGATGGGGCGCGACAGCGCGACCGACTTCACAGGAATGACTTCACAAGATGGCTTCGTGACCATCATCAACAAACGCCAAGGACGCTCGTTCGTCTGGGCGGGGCAGTGCTCCAAACCCGGATGCATGTGCAGTGGCTTCACCTTCACGCACGAATACTTGGTCAATGGCAATCCGGTAAAGTGCCCAGCATCCGGCCACGACAGCGCTTCAATCGAGCCCACGCGTCGTACATACGCGGAGGCGGGTGTTCAAGAGCGTATGCGTGACGATATCGTGCTGAGCCCCAGACAGCGCGCAGAACAAGCGGCCCGAGAGAAGGAAATCGAGCAAATGGAGAAAGGCGAAGGCCAATGAGAACTAGTCCAGCAGGTCAAAAGGGTCGATTTAGCTGCGACCGATGCCGGAAACCCTCCCCAAGGGGCGTGTACACGGGTGTGCCCGGTTTTATGCACGTTTGCCCGCCCTGTAGAGAAATCGTCGCCAAAAAGGGGGGTACAACCGCCTCAGCGGCGATTTTAGAGCGGTTTTCGAAGCCCAGCATGGCGCAGGAGGGAAGAGCATGAGACGAACAAGAGACGCCAATCGCGGCCCCGCTTACGAAGAGTGGGTCGCGGAGAGAGCGAAAGAGATTCAAGAGGAGCAGCGCCAACGTGACGCGGCAGCCGCAGCAGACGAAGCCGCAGAGGCTGCCCGTATTGAAGCCGATCCGATTCTGTCATACCAGAAATCGACTAACGAACTCTATGCAGGCGAACAAAACATCGTGCTGCACGGCGTGGTGGACGAACGTTATTTGGCCAAGTTCGGAACCATCAAACGTGGTCGTTGTTCGGAAGAACAGAAAGTGACCGCGAGGACGCAGTTCCGGCAGACCGCCACCGACTACGTTCGGAACAACACGAATGGAGCGACCTTGTGCGCAATGGTTGCGCGTAACGGTCTTAACGAGGGCGCTGTCGAAAGTTATCTGCTCTGCCACGAGATTCTCAAAATCTGGGCCGGATATGTTGATGCCGATCCAGTCGAGCAGCCGCAGCCCGTAAGGGAGACGCAGGTCGAAGAACCCGCGCAGCCAGTGCTCACGCCGAGTGAACAGGCTGCTCAACTAAGACATGACTACCTTTTCAAAATCGTAGCTGTGGACCCACGCGACCCGAGCAAAAGTTTTTCTGAATCGGATTTGGACAAACTCCCTGCCGAAGAGGCCCGCTACATCAGGCGCTATGCGGAAAAAGGAAACACAGGGAATAACATTTTTGATTTACGGATGGAGTCCCTCGATGCCAAGTTTGCCCGCGATCAAGAAATCGCGCGACGAGGTGAAGTGCAGCAGGCCGCAGAGGATGATGGGCTCGATGGGCCAACGCCGAGCATGGGACAGAACAGGTAACAGCCGCGATGCGGCAATAGCACCACCAAGGAGGAAATATGTTTGAAACACTTTCAAAGCAAGAACTGAACGCCATGACCTCGGATTCCTATAAGGCCGCGTTTGAAGGGCCAGATGGGGACAGTTTTCGCAAGCGGGTTTCGGAACTGGAAAACCAGCCCGCACAAACGGGTCGCAAACGCGGCTCAGTACGAGGAGAAGAACCATCAGCAACTCCAGCATCGAGTGGTTTCGATCCGTCGTTTGACGATCAGCCCATCGCAGCGCCAGATTTCCCGGCAGCGGCAGCACCTGTGGCAGCGCAGCCAGCGGCCCAGCCAGCAGAACCAATGCCGCGCGAAAAAATGTCCGTGTGGTCGTATTTCGCAACTGACGAGAGTGGACGAAAACTCGGAGGTGAGCAAAAGTTTTTCTATGATCCTAACCTTCCAGCCGAAGACCCAAACAGCTTGGCCTCGCAACTGACGAAGTCGAACATCCACGTTCGTCGAATGGCGAACAAGCGGAAGGTAGAAGCCGTCATCGAATCCGTGAAATCCGTTGATGGGTACAAGCCGCCAACGCTGTTGACAACCGATCAGCATCCAAATGCCGAACAACTGAACGCGATGACTACGGCTGCGCACGATAACGCGGTGCGGAGTGCTCTGAATCTTTTCCGCCAAAGTCACCCGGAGTTCCCGCTCAGCAACGAGAACGCCATCGCAATGATGTCTTGGATCGGAAAGTCGGGCCGCAGCCCGCTGGAAGTGCAGACATGGGAGTCGGCATGGCAGTCTCTCAAGCCGTACCTTTCGCCTGAGTCGCCAGCCGCAGAAGTTCCTGCCCCTGCTGTAGCGCCAGTTGTTGTCGAGCAGCCAAAGGCAGCACCAGCGCCCGCAGTACGTCCTGCACAGCGCGCGGGCATCAGCACCGGACTCAGCAACTTTGACCAGACTTCGTCAGAAGACCCTGTGTTTGAGGAGCCGATCAAGGTGATGGGCGTGAAGCTACTCGTAGACGGGAAAACCCAAGTGATGGATTACCGCTCATGGGAACGCTTGAGCAGCGACAGTCAGAAAAAAATCCTGCGCAACAGTGCGAATGCATCCGCGATCAACGCGCTCTACGACGCTGAGAATGAGCGGCGTGCCATAGCACGTAGCGGCAGATAGTTTTAACCACAGGCTGGGAGAAGCCAAGAAGTAAATCGGCCAACGCCGAAAAGGAAACAACAACACTATGTCAGACACCATTCCTACCCCAATGACGACCGACCTTACCGGGACAGCCCAGCCTGTCGGCGCGTCGAACATCCCGACGCCAGCTACGGCTGCACCACAGTCAGATGCGCAGCCGACTGATAACTCCAACGCGCCCGATGCTTCCACGCCTGCCGCAAAGAGCATCCCTGCTGCGCTGGTTAACAATCCGCAGGTAGAGTCGCAGAAGATCGCGGCACAAGTGGACGCCAACAAGAACAGCCCCGCGCCGTTCCACACCATGTTGCGGAATGCAGCTATAGAGATGTTGGGCGGGCCTCAGTACCGCACCGATTACAAACCCGATGGCACCGCAGTACGCACGCCCATTGAGCCTTCACTGGCTCACCTCGGTCTTGCGCTTGCGGCAGAAGTTCTCAAAGGCGGAATGGCTGGTGGCAACGCCAAGGATTCCGTAGCAGCCGCGCAGCAAGGCGCAAAGGTCGCCGAGCAGCAACGTGCAGCCGTGAAACAGGCCAACATCGACCAAGACGCGCAAGCGAAGGCCGATCAGAACCACAAGCTGGCCGTCGTGAAGAATAACTTGGAAACTCACCAGCTTGCCATGAACGTCGGCAAGCAAGACATGGAGATGAACCAAGCGTACGTCAACAGCTACGAACCAGTTGTGAACATGCTTGAGAACCACGCCGGAATGATTAAGGCGGACGTTCCCGAAGATCAAGTCCAAGCAGGTCTGAAGTCTGGGAAATACAACGTCACGAAAGACCTGTTCATCCCGCACGGCGACCCTGTTGCGATTATGGACCCGCAGACTGGCAAGCAAAAAGAAGTTAACGGCGTCCCTGTTTGGAGCCACAACTATTACGTCGTGGACGCAGCGGCCAAAGGTCAACTGACCCAAGAGATTCAGGACATGGGCTACAAGATCGGCAAGTTCCGTAATCCGGACGGTTCGAGAGTTGTCGTTCCGGCCGATGCTGAGTACCCCATGGCGACGATTGGCCGATACGCGACTGAGTTCGCGCAGGTCCAAACTGCCGAAGAACAAATCGAGCGGCACAAGGACGAAGTCCTCGGCGACAACAAAGGCCCGCGTGTCAGCATGGCGGACAGCGTTGCCCAAGACCCCAGCATGATGCGGGCTGTGCAGGACTACTCCCGCTTCGTCGGAGTCGGCGCGCCCGACCAAGTGCTTGGCGCAATGATGGCCAATGGCAAAGGCGCATCTGCTGCGAAGCTGATGGACTTCATGGGCGTGACCCCTGACGACATCCGCAAGGCGGAAAACCAACGCCTGAAAGAGCATACAGAGGCTACCGCCGAAGGCAAGGCCGAAGCGTTCACACCCGACACCATGGGCAAGGCGTTGGCTAAACTCAACGACCCAAATGCATCGGCTGCCGAACATAAACAGGCGCAAGGCGTGGTCGATGGATTCAATCAGCAGGAACAGACCAAGGCCGACAACGCCATCAACAAAGCGGAGGCCATCGAACAGCACAAGCAGGACGTTCGAGACCAGAGGCTGATGGGTTATGTGGAGGATCAGAACGGCGATGTCTACCACGTCAGTCGTTGGGAAGCCGATCACATGCCGAACTATTCGGCGCAGACGTTCATCGAGAAGAAGCCTTCCGACATCTCCGCAGATCAGAAGGCCATCAAGCCGATTAACGACATCCAGAACAATATCAATGGCTACCGTACCGCGAACGCCGCGTACGATGCCGCTGCCAAGTCGAACAAGGTCAATGTCGCGGGCGACCGCAGCAACCTGACGACCATCTTCTCTGCCCCGGCCATCACAGACGCTGCTGCGGCACATGCAGGCGTCGAGGGATTTGGGATGACCATCCCGACTCTCGCTGCCGACCTGAACAAGGATTTGGCCAAGAAGGTTCTCAATGCGTACAACGCCCTGAGCCCCGAAGGCAAGACGATGGCAGATTCTTATGCGCGTATGCGGGGTGCAATCCCGGCCTACGTTAAGGTCATCACCAACGCAGGTCGTGGAAGCAAAGAACAACTCGACATCGAGTTGCAGAACATCATGCCGCCCTATTTCAACCAGAGCGACATCGGTCACCGTATCGAAACGTTCCAAGGCAACTTGGATACGCAGAAGGCCGGGTTTCCGAAGAACCTCGCGGGGTCCCATTTCGTGCCGACATCGGGAGCAAATGCCCAAACGCATAACTTCTCGTTGAGCGCATGGCAGAAGGCAAATCCAACTGGAGATGCCAATGCTGCGAAGGCTGCGGCTCAGAAACAAGGCTTAACGGTAGTTCAATAAGGAGCGCGTATGCCCGACACAACCATAGATTTATCAGCAGGGCTTGTTCCCAAACAGAGCAGCCCTGTACAACCAAATCAGTCGCCAGCGCAGCCGACCACGTCTCCGACAACGATTGACTTGTCGGCAGGACTCGTCCCAAAGGCTACTTCTACCGATCAATCGAACGCCACCACGACCGCTGCGACTAATGGTCAGCCAGAGAGCACACTAAGCAAGGCAGGCACTGTGGCCGAAGATGTCGGTGCAGGCATTGTCAAAGGTGCGGGACAGACGGTCAATACGGTCAGCAGCGTTCTCAACAAAATTCCCGTAGTCGGAAAGTATCTTGCTCCGACCGAAGGAATCAACGCAGCCACGGAAATAGAAACGCCAACAAACATTGCACAGAAGATCGGTGTTGGTGCTGAAGGCATCGCAGAGTTTTTCCTTGGCGATGAAGCACTGAAAGGCTTGTCCATCGCAGAACGCCTCGGAATGGCTTCGAAGGTTGCGAAACTCGCAGAGACCAACCCAGTCATAGCAAGAATCATCACGGGCGGGTTGAATGCCGTACGCACTGGCACAACAAGTGCCGCTCAATCTGTGGCGCACGCACCAGAAGGCGAACGTGCTTCAGCAGCATTGACGGGAGCAGAATACGGTGCAGCAGGCAGTGCTATTGCTGATGCTGCCGCAGAGGGCATATCCCAAATGATGCCGCTGACGAAGCAAGGTTTGTTCAAAAAAGCCCAAGATGAACTCGCGGAGCAAGAAGGTCTGAGATTAAGGGCAGGCCGAGGCATTAAAGAAGCCGCCGCTAAAGCATCAGATGCGGCGACGGGAACGCCCTACTCACAATATACATTGCCCGATTCCAGCAAGGCGTGGACATTTCAAGACGCGGCGGATGAGATAAAAAGTCACTTCAACCCCGTGTACGATGCGTTGCGAGAACAATCCGGTGGAGTTCTAAATCACGAAACAGGAAGATTCGGGCCTAATGGTTTTGATGACGCAGTCTCGAAAATCAACAACGCTAAGAAGGTCATTTACAGTCCGAGTCCCGCCAGCACAGACGCTTTGAAGCAGGCGGAAACCGAACTTGCTGAAGGCACCAAAACATTAGACGCCTTATTCGGCAACAACGATGCCTATAAAGAGGCTCAGGCTGGATGGTCTAAAGCAAGTACGTTAGAAGATTTGCACGATTCCATCGACAAGTCTTTCACGGAACCTGCTGGCGTACGGGCGTCAGGTATTACTCGCGGCTCCTTGGGAGAAATCAACCCCAAGAAGTTTGTTGCTAAAGCGAACAAAGCCATCGACGAAATTGGCCCCGATAAATTGAAGACAGCAATGGGTAGCGATGCCTACAACGATTTGATTACGATTCGTTCCGAGATGGACAACATGCTTTCTGATGAAGCATACGGCAAACATACAGATCGCCTTGTACGCGAGTATGCCAGCAAACTTCCTAAAGGTTCTATGGGGCGGACAGCGGGCACCATGCTGTTGACCGTCCTAGCGGGTGCAGGCATCGGCGCAACGGCAGGAGGCGTCAAAGCAGCATCATCAAACGAAGATGTTTCTTCCGGTGCCGTTCAAGGTGCTCTCATGGGTGGGGTGCTTGGAGCGTCGGCTTCTTTGCCTATATCCGCAGTCCACTGGCTGTACACGCACCCTAGCCAAGCAGTAGCGGTGTTGAAAGCGGCGAAGGGTGGGGCACAGCCAGCAGCGCAGGTTCTCAAGCAAGTTGCTGCACAGGGCGTCACACATGTCTATTCGCCGGAAGACGGGACATTGACTCCGGTGCGGTAGACCTACGCAGTAAATAAACAAAACGACAACACAAAGACCGACAGGCGTCCCTGAATGCGTCTTCTCAGCAGACAGGTTGATGCGTCGGTCTTTTTATTTCCATGAAAGGAACAGCTATGTCCACCCAGCCACTAATAATTTCACAAGGGGCGCTCCTACCGATGCCGCCCGACCGTCCCGTTCAAACGGACACGGGATACACGGAGACGCCCGACTCGCTCACGACGACCGGATATACCGACCGACCCGTTGTGCCACAGCCTGTCAACGTTGCATTTCCTCACCCCAGTGGCGATCCTACGAAACAGGGGCCTGTGGTGCAGTTCCCCGATGAGCAAACTGCTGTCGCTCATTCTCCCGATGTGTGGTCGCAACTGAAGTCTGCCGTCGCACCGTCTGCTGAGTTCCTTGGAAATGAGGCTGAGGGTCTTGGTGCATCAATCGTAGGTCTCCCATCGGCGATTGCTGACAGTGTCGCAGTACAGCCCACGGCGGAAGAGCAAAAGAATCTGGGCGTCTCGGCAGATCCCAGTTTGGCGGAAAAGTCTGCATTGGCCTTGTGGAGGAACTTAGGCGAGCCCGTGTCCAACGCAACCGCCTTCTATAAGAGATTGGTTCAGCATAATCAGTCACTCATCGACGCCATCCCACAAGACGTACTTGCACAAGGTCTCGGAGCAGGCGCAGGCGCAGTCGTTCTCGGCAAAGCCCTCGGCGCTGCAAATGAAGAATCACCCGCAGTCACAAAGGCCGCACCTGTTAAAGCAGTCGCGCCAGTCGCGCCCATGACTGAAGCGGAGCGTGCTGCCGCAGCGTATACGCATAAGATATTCGGCCCTGATACGGCAGACGTGCAACTGCTCGGCCACCAAGGGTCGGAAACTCCAACCTCTGAGTTGAAGCACGGCACAAGCGTAGAGCGTGAAGGTCAGGCGGCATCGCAGGGTGAAGTCGATGAAGCCGCCGACAAAGAGATTGCAAAGTTGCAGAAGAGCCCCAGCGGCAAGCCGAACGTATCGTTCGAGACCCATGAAGGTCGGTTCATCAATCGCCACCGAGCCTCAATCAACATCGGCAAGGCTGGTGAAGTCGGACACGTCGAAGCAGTCAGCGACCCAGCGAATCCAGACGCGTGGCGGATCAACAGCGTTGACCTAGACCCAGAGTTCCGTGGCAAAGGTCTCGGTGTGCAGGCGTATGAGAAGTTGGCGAAGGAAGCCGACAAGGCGGGCGTCTCTCGACTTGAATCAGGCGGCAGTGTTAGTCCCGAAGCCACTCGGGTATGGCAAGCACTTTCCAGACGGGGTCATATGGTGCAGAAGTTAGGTACCGCAGAGAATCCCCAGTTTGTGCTTCATCTTGAGCCAACGACCAAGCCCACTATTGATTTAACACATTCTTGGGAATCAGAAGCCCTCAAGCAGTTAGGTGATGCGCAATGATGCGCGAGAGCGGGCAGTTCCTAGTCTATCTCGCAATCTGTCTTGTCACGGGGATGCCATACGTCGGCATTGTGTACGGGAAGAATCAAACGGTTGAACATCGGTGGCAGGAGCATATCCGTCCGCGCAAGCAGGCTTACAACCACCGTCTAGAACGTGCGATCCGTGAACACGGTGCGGAGAACTTCAAGGCCGAGAACGTTAACGCGAGCAATGGGTGTCGAACGTGTATGGCAATGCACAAGCGTGCATCCCGCGCAGCCAAGCACGCCCCCATGGGGATGTGCTCTCGGGAGAACAGCAGTAGATGTTTGCGTTTATAGCGTTCATGGTGCTTGGCGTGGTCGCGGTAACGGCATCTGCCTTGGCAGCGATCAAGTCCCGCGCTGCACGGTAGGAAAGGAAGCACATGTAGCCTGTCGTGAACTTTGAATGTAGCACACCTTTTCTTAGAAAGGATTTTATGAGTGTGTTTCTCACCAGCGACAAACAGCGTTTCGACTTGGTAGCAGCATCAGCAGCCGTGCGTCCGCACCAGATTGTGCTATTCGCGGATGCGCCTCAGCAAGAACGGCAACATGCGCTTAAGCAGATTAAGAGGCTCAGGGACGAAGGCGATGAAAGTGCCGTTGCGGTACTCGCCCAGTGGCAGGAGTGTAGCTGACGTAAACTGAACATAAAACCTAAACTGATACCGCCGCTCTGGAGGGAGCGGAATCACGCAAGACCAACTCCCCGAAGGGCAAATCGCCTTTCGGGGCTTTTCTTATTTCTGGGGTTGTGTCTCGTTGTCTTTCAGGACGCGGAACCGCATGGGTACGAACGTAACTTCCTATCTCCTTAGTCAGAGCAGGCTGGTGGGCATGGTGCTACGCGAGATGCGTGGACTGTTTTGGAGCGCATGCGGATAATGCCCGACTGCGTTCCTCCGGCATGAGAAACACTCATCGGCCTGCTTCTTTGGCATCAGGGTATGGGCCACCGCGTCTCGTTACAACGATAGGCCGGTCACGCCAACGTGCCTTCAGCATTAACAAAGTCGCCCACGGGAGGGATTGGATTATCTTTGATGGTTTCCAGGACGACGGTAGTAAAGGTGTGGCGTACTGAGGCAATACTGTGCAGGCTATCTGTAACCCACTTCGAGAGACTGGCCATGTCTTTCGCGCGAACCCACACAATATAGTCATGATGGCCAGCAGTGAGGTAGCATCCGCGGACGTTTGGCAGTTTCATGATCGCGTTACGGAACACCGCTGCCGATTGCATGGACTGCTGAACCCGGATATTCACAAAAGCCGTGACCTCCAACCCCAGAACCTTGGGGCTTATCTCCGCACAATACCTCTGGATAATTCCATCTTTTTCCAGTCGGCTTAGCCGACGTGAGCAGGCCGTCGGCGAGAGCCCCGCACGTTTAGCAAGTTCCAACACCGGAATCCGCGAATTGGTCTGCAAGGCTTTGAGGATACGAACGTCGATTTCGTCTAATTTCGCTGCCACATTTCCTCCTGCGCCGTTTGGAGACCATGACATCATAACCTGCTTGGAATCCGTCGCTGGAACAGGTCTTGGTCAGAGCGCAAGAATCCGGCGTTGCCGCCTTCCGCATTAGGGGAAATGAGCGGCAACGCGCTCCACGAGACACCAGATTTGCACGCATTCGCCGAGAATTGTGAGCTATACTTCGCAACGCTGTAAGCCCAACTCAAGAAACGAAGGAGGATAGATAAATGTGCAAGAAAACGTTACTGACCTTAACCGTGCTGGCTCTTGCCAGCCTGACCGCTTTTGCCGCCAGCAAAAAGGGAATTGAAATGAGCCAGGACGGAAGAATCGTGACTTTCACGAAGTCGACCAAGTCGGCCACGCAAACTACACTCTCTGATGAAGGTCTGGTCAAGATCTATGGCAGTCTTGCTACCGCATACCCTAAGGCCCTGTACTGGTGCTGTGAGGCTTACTCAATCTCTGGGCCAAACTTTGGGCCATATACGCCCGAATATTGGGAGGCAGCCGCTTTCACTCCCAGCGCCGATCACACCGTCACCAAGGTCGAGGTTGCCGTTAATTACGGAGAAGGGTACAACGGAGTTGTCGTTGGCCTCTATGCCGACGCCAGCGGCGTGCCGGGAAAGGCAATTAAGACTTGGTTCGTGACCGGCCTGCCTACCGGTGGCACCTGCTGCACCGTTATGGAGGCGAAGGACTCGGCTGGCATTCCCGTCACCGCCGGCACACAGTACTGGATCGTCCTGAAGACCAACAAAAAATCATCGAACACTTTCGCCGCATGGAACGTTGACGACACCGATGAGCTGGATGCCGTCCCGACGGCCTTCTGGTGCTCAGCTGACAAGGGCGGTTCGTGCGGGAACAACGACGCGTGGACAGCCAGCAGTTATGTCCCAGGACCAGCCTTTGCCGTGCTAGGCAGCAACTAATGGCTCGTACGCGCCTAGCTTCGATTGCCTATCGTGATCTAGGAAATTGACAACTCAATCCGCCTGGCGTTCTATCACGGGACGCCAGGCGGTGCAAAAGAGGAGATCCACCCGGCGCTTTGGATCGTGCTGCTCAACGTATGTACAGTAGTGACCTTGATTTGGTGCTACTTCAAGGGCTACTCCTTAACTGCAATTCTTATTGCGGGCTTTATGCTGCTCGGAGTTGTGAACTTCGCCATATAAGGCGGAGACATCGAAGACGGCAAGCGCGCCCCCACCGAAGCGCACCATGTCAGCAGCAGCCCGCAGGAAGATTGCAGCGTTTCAGCGCGCTCGCTGGGCGAAGTTGAAGGCTCAGCATAAGAAGGCTGCATAAATCAGCCCGCTGGAAATCCAGACTAATCCATAAGTTATGAAAGTCACACTGGAGGACGCAGTGTCCCTACTTAGCAAGTACGTGGAAGAACGCACGCCCGTGCTTGCTGTTTTTGTGACTCCATCAGTGTCAATCGCCAGAGTGACCGGAACGATTCGCATCTCTGTCGCGGATGGAGTTACTCCGCATCTCATCGTTGGAAAGGATGACGGTGCGTCCGACCAAATCAAGTTCCGACTTTCAGATTGTGAATTTGCATACGGCGATTTTCGTGACGCCACCACTGAAGATTTTGGTGCGAATAAATTTGAAGGATTTCTGGTCGTAGCGTCCAGCAGGGGCGACACGCTCTCCCTATTTGAAATGAAAACGTGAGGCAATTGTTCGTTCGAACAATATGGAAAAGCACAGGCTTCGAGTCCCCAAATGGCTTGGAACAGTCCCGGCAGTCGGCATCTACACTTCTTGCAATCGGGAGTTTGAGGTTCCAATAACTGCGATGAAGAGGGTTGCCGATGCGCAGGAAAGTCTTCGCGTTCAATTCGCCGAGCACCAGTGCGAGGCTGTGGGAGAAACTCTCCGTGATTGATTCCGATGCGTGGCGGCTCCCACGCACGCCAGCGCACTGCGTGTCACGTTCGTACGTCTCAACCGGGAAAACAAATTCCAAATAACTGTTCAAAATTGACCATTCCGATGCACAGGTGTTGGGGCAATATCTCTTCGCCATGAAAAAACCGAGCCCCAAGCAGATACTCGCCGTCTCCTGTCCAACATGTGGTGCTGCTCTAAAAGAGAAATGCAAGCTTAGCACTGGCCAACCGCGTACCAAGCCGCATCGTGACAGGCGAGTGATGGCGAGAGATGTTCCGCCACGGATACCGCTTGACCTTTCGTTTGCGTCCTCAAGCGCGTAAAAGGAAGAGCAGAGCAGTCGTGAGGGTCAACAGTCGATTAGTCAACCGACACTAACCCATGACTGCTCTGCCGAACAATGGTACTTCGCCTGCCAGTGGGTGTCTGGTCAAAATTGCACAAGAGCAAAGATGCGATTCGACGAGCCCGAACCCTTGAGGGGGAGGGCCGGATTGCTACTTCTTCAGAAGCTCGCTCTCGAAATGACTTTCAACTTCTTCACGACTAAGCAGGGTTTTTGCGTTGGTCAATACGATGGAATAGGTGACCTTGTTGCTTTCAACTTGAGCGGTGATAAAGGCCCTCTCCTCCAGTTCTTGGTTGGTGAATTTCACTCTCCTGCCATCTGCAAGTTTTTTAATCCATTCGTCGTCTGGCATTTCTCGGTCCCATAGCCGAAATCTGCGCCGTCTTTGGCCGTTGGCTTGGATAGCAGGATGCGCTTAACGGAGGGCGGCATTTTACGGCCCGTCACTTCATAATAGATGCGCTCGATAGGAGTTTCGAGGCGAGGCTTCGGGGGGCATTCGGACCCTCCCAAGCGGACAGGGGAATAGTACGCCTGCGAGTCAATATGCACGAAACGTGACAAGATAAGATTCGCAGTTGAGAACCTTAGCGCAAGACGGACGTGTGCGGTGAACGTAGAAAAACAGTGAACGTTGTTTGCGGCTCTGGGCAGCTTCCCTCTGAATTCAGATCGGTTTCGGACCTTTCGTCGCCACCAACACCTCCAACAAAGTGGCCGTATTACGAACGGTTCCGGCGATTGTTACGAGTGGTGCGTACAATGGCGGATGTTTCTCCGCCAGTGCTTCGAGACGCGTACTGACGTTGTGGAGGTGATCGACTTCGCGCAAGATCGCTTGAAAAGCCATTGAGCACACCACCCTCTCGCTGAAACGCCTAAGGTGGGAGAACTTCAGATGGACTGGCTTAGGTCAGAAGACCTGAAAGAGGAGAAGGGAGTAACCACCTCGCTGGCCACTATAACACGCCAGAAGGTTGACTTGCCATGATCAAAATTGACCTGTAAACGACCCGGACTCATGAAACCATGGTTGGATGGGTAAAAGAAAAACAAAAAGCAATCGGTCAAAGCAACACTCGCAGAAGTCGTCAAGGAAATGGCGAAGCCGAGAGTCGCCACGTCTGCAAGAGAGTAAAGGTGGGGAGGGGCAGAACGACATTCTAGTCGTGGAGAACGATGTTGAGAAGTGAACTGTGGACTTGCAGCCCGCTCCCACCATCATAACCAATGAAGCCTAGCTTTCTGAATCGATTCATGAAAAAACTGACCCGCGACCGGGTTGTGCCTATCATCTCGGCGAGGGTTTCCTGACTGATCTTGGGGATTACAGTCTGAGGTGCGCCTTCCTTGCCGAAATGAGCGAGCAACAGCAGAATCCGAGCTAGCCTCTTTTCGCTGGAATTGAAAAGCTGATCCACCAAATCTGCTTCGTGCCGGATGTTTCGTGTCAGCAGATAAGCTACGAACATGTCGGACAAAGAGTGTTCACGGTGGAGAGCCTGCATCATCGCTTCCTTGTCGATGCGCAGAATAGCGCAATCCGTCATAGCGGTCGCACTGCCCATTCGGAGAGCTTGGCCCGCGAGCGAACCCTCGCCGAAAAAGTCTCCCTCATCGAATATACCGACCGTAGCTTCCTTGCCACTCTTCGAGACTACGGTGAGTTTCACCTTGCCTGTCTGGACATAAAACACCGCATCAGCGGTATTCCCTTGCGAAAAAATTCGATGTTTCTTCGGGAACAGCACAATCTTCCTGCCCTCGCCGATGGTGGCAAGAAATGTGTTTGGGTCAAACTCGCGTTGTTTCTTAACGCCCATACTGGAGTAGATGCTCTAGAAAGAAAGCTCGCCGCAAAATGCAGCCTGAAGGATGAATGCAAGATGAATGGAAACGGAAGGCTGTCACTAATGATGACATCAGTGACCAAAAGAATCAACGGTTTTTATTTAGTTGTGTTTTCACAGAGTTGAGAAGCGGGAAGGCCGTTCTTCCACAATCCGATTCTCATGCGCTTCTCAAGACGATTGTTTGCTCTGACGGTCGGGCGCGAACCGTTCTCCGCACGCCGGACACATGATGCGCTTGTAAAAAGAGAAAGCGTCCCGGACTCGTCGAGTCAAGAACGCTCTCCCGAAACAGCCCTCCCCAAGAACTGCTCAACGAGACAATAGATTCTCGACTGAAGCTCGTAAATGGCACGGGTGTGTTGAGTCCCTGCACGAATGGGCTAGCAGAAAACTGTTAGGAGGCCTTAGACGGGGGTGTGATTTCCTTCAGTCGCATCATCCTTCGAACATAGCAATCTTCGTGAACAGCTTTCCCATCCTCATCCGTTTTCGCGGTTTCAAGCTCGACAGGCTCATTGCAGATACTGCACTTCGGTGGTCGCAGTTTGTGGATAAATCGCAGGAATGTTGGCAGTGCGCAGCCTCCGAACGAAGGATCGGATTGCACAAAGAGTGCCGTAGGGCACGACAGAGCCGTGTAAGGGAACTCACGACTATACCATCTTAGGACCCACTGAAGATACAACCACGGGGCAGAGCAGCTTGCAAAATAAGAAAACAGGGGTATAGTGGGCTGGATTTGAGGGGAGGTGAGCCCCGGTCCTCTGTGCGGGGGAGCAGGGAGGCTCTGGGGCTCGCCTTGATCATTGAATCAACTTCAGCAGTTCGGTGATGAGTTCTCGCCGCCTGTCCTGTCGAACCAGATACCCGAGTTTCTCGTATCGGTCAGGGTCTTCTGTTTGCCAGTAGAACTGATTCAGGCGATCAATGGTTGCAAGCTCGGCTTTCAGGTTTTCCAATCGAGTCATGCGCTAATAATTTCAATTTCAGTGCCAACCATGAGGTAAGGAGCGGAACACTTTACAGGGCGTGATTAACCTAGACTGCCGACTGGTCGGCAATGCTGACGGCATTTCGCCACATACGATTTGAACCGTTCTCGCAAGCGGTCGCGGAGTATGCTGGGAGAGTGGACCCTCTGTTTCTGATACAGGTCTACGGCTGGTGAGCGATACGCGAAACACTGTCCCGAAAACCGTGTGCCAACCGATCCCTGCCGCACAATATGTGCGCATGTCCGACGACGGTCAGCAATACTCCATTGACAATCAGAAGGCCGCGATTCAGGAATATGCGAAACAGCATGGCTTCGTAATCGTCCGAACTTATGCAGATGCCGGGAAGAGTGGAGTGGTGCTGAATCGCCGAGAAGCACTCCGAACATTGCTTGAAGATGTCGATCTTGGAAAGACGGATTATAAGGCAATTTTGGTTTACGATGTCAGCCGCTGGGGGCGGTTCCAGAATAGCGATGAAGCTGCACACTACGAATTCCTATGCACAAGGTCCGGTATACGCTTGCACTATTGTGCCGAGCAATTCACAAATGACGATACGCCCTCGACCGCGATTCTAAAGGCACTGAAGAGGAGCATGGCTGCCGAGTTCAGCCGCGAGCTTGGAGTTAAGGTTTACGAGGGGAAAAAACGGCTGGTCAAACTTGGGTTCTGGGTCGGCGCGAAGGCAGGATATGGCTATCGCCGGATGATGCTGTCAGCGGATGGGAGACAGAAGCAGAAACTGGGAGACGGCGAACGCAAGAGTCTTACTACAGACCGCGTAACACTCGTGCTAGGACCTCGCAAAGAGGTCGAATGCGTGCGCCGTATGTTTGCGATGGTTATAGAGCATCGTCATTCGTGTACCGAAATAGCGCGGCAGTTGAATCGTGACCGAATCCCGTTTCATGGAAACGAATGGGAGCGACAAGATGTCTTCAACGTGGTCACGCATCCTAAGTACGCGGGATACAATGTCTGGGCACGAACCTCGGCGAAACTCCGTAGCAAGGTGTTGTACCTCGGACGTGAGCGTTGGCTCATGACACCCGGAGCTTTCCCCGCGATTGTGGACCAAACTACCTTTGACCGAGTTCAGGTGATGTTGCCGAGAAATGCAGATCGTCAATGGACAGACGGAGAACTTCTCAGGAAACTAAAACAGTTATTGGCAGTCAAAGGGCGGCTCTCAGAGTCAATTATCCTAAACGCGCGTGGCATGCCGACAGTCGGCACGCTCCATCGCCATTTCGGTTCCTATAAAGAGATGTATGCTCTAATCGACTACCACCCTCCTGCCGAAGACATTTTCAGAACTGCGCAAACGGAGCGTTCGTTGGTTCTGCGCCGAGAGCTGATCTGTCGAATAAAGACTCTATTCCCGAAGAATGTGACGGTTTTTCACTTCCCAAAAACAACCCGGTCAATATTAAGGTTCGATAATGATTTCAACGTGTCTGTAGTGCTTTGCAGGACGAGGCCGCGAGACTCCGGAGGCCTCGATTGGATCGCAGAGCCTGCCGCAATTGAACGCGGATTCATTACTCTTCTTTGCACCGTCAGTCCTAACCGCGACAGAGTCTTACGATTCTACGTCTTTGCGGCGATGGATTTTCGAACTCGTCGATTTCTTGACAACGATCCGTGGTTACGGACAGGAGTTCGCCTAAAATCTTTGTCAGAGTTTTATGCGGTTGTAACGAGCATCCACAAAGCGCAAGGTAAACTGGTTTCGCCTGCTTGAGAGTACCCCTCTCCTCTCAGCGTCCGTCACGCGATGTCCGCTTCGCTTCAGTATAAAATTCCGACAATTCCAGCAATCGCTTGCCCGTGGCCAGCCACGTGTCATGCTCTTTAAGGCGACACTGTTTTGGTCGGTCTACCCGCTGGAACATGTAAAAGCTGTGAAATCCATCGTTGCCGGAATTCAGGCGGCAAAGCAGCGTTACGTACTCACGTTCGGCTGGCACTGGTTCTAGCGTCCACCTGATCTTCCCGCTTCCAGTCCGACACGTGGAACATAGGATCACGGAGACTTTGAAGCGGTCGTCTATCAAGAGGATAGCCCGCCCCCGTTTCTCGCGGGGAAGAACCGCGACGTTTTTGGGAAACATTGCCGTTAGAGTGCATACGAGTTCCTCGCGCAAGCGTAGAGTGCGAAACCGATGGTCGGTCCGAAGGAATGCACTTTCAGCAGGACAGTATCCGATGAGTTCATAGGTGTGGCGAAGCGTACCGAAGTGGTTGTAGTAGGTGGCTGTCGATGCGACGCTCCGGGTCTCGGCTATCAAATTCTGAGTCAACCTTCCTTTGTCGGCTAGTAACCGCTTCAACCTCTTCAGAAGTTCCCTATCGCTTGATCTCTCTCTTTTCTTCCGCATGATTTGTTGAACTTTGTCAAAGGTTTGTTGGCTGACAATCGCAAGGAACGCTCCCACCTTGGAAATCCAATGTTGGGAAGGAACGGGGACTAATCGTGTGTGCAGCCGTTGCGATGTCCGATTCCACACACTACATCCGGCGTACTTCGGATTTGTCAGAATCCTTTTTACTCGCTCGTTATTCCATGGTTTTCCTCCTGAATATGGAATACTTTCCTGATTCAACTGACGCGCTATTTGAGTAACACCCAACCTGTCCTGCGTGACCATTTTGAAGATGGCGATTACACAATCGACCTCATTCCGTGGACCGGGCACGAGAACGATGCGGTCAGTTGAGATGCTCTTATATTCTCCTCCTTCTAACATCTGCTTCGGCGAAAGGCGCGCCGAGACCATCATCCGCCGCAAGCCGTAACCCGCAGTTCCACCCATCCTGAAACCCATCAGAGCTAGGCGACTCTTGCCGTCAAAGGTTTTGACTCCCAGTTCGCGGCTAAAATCCGCCGCTGACATTCGCTTGAGAAATTTCAACACCGAGCTTGGTAATGTACCGTCGTTTGCGAATTGCTCGGCGCAATAGTGAACCGGGACTCCAGAGTTCTTGCACAGGAATTCGTAGTGTGCCGCCTCGTCAATGTCCTGAAAGCGGCCCCATCGACTCACATCGTAGACAAGAACGGCTTTGTAATTGGCTTTGCCAGCTACGACATCCTGAATTAGTTTGGCGAGACCGGCCCGGTGTCGAATGACTACCCCGCTCTTTCCTGCATCGGAGTACGTTTGAACTACAGCGAAACCATGTTGTTTCGCATATTCGTGGATTGCGGCTTTCTGATTTTCAAGCGAGTATTGTTGATGCTCGGTGGACATCCGTACGTATTGAGCGACGGGAGCGAACCCGACAGGAGAAGTTGTCATGGCGGAAGGAGTACAGTACACGTATACCACGATTCGGCCCGATGATTGTCCGGTGACGAAGGCAGAGTGAGCCCTAAACGGTCAAACGCGCTTCCACCGCGCCCGCACGGATTACGAGTTGGCAGAATGCACGTAAGTCGCTGAGTTTCTGCCCGCCATTGAGCCAGTCATCCTTCAAACGCAGGTCGAACCTCTTAACGCGGTTTACGCTGGGGAAAACATGGAAGTCGAGGAACGAGTTGTTGCTTTCGTCCAGCCGCGCCAGCAATGTCACAAGACCGCGTTCATGCTGGACTGGATCAACCCGCCAACGCACGGTACTCTTCCAAATCCGTACTGACCGGGCAACGAGCACGGAGACAATCGAACCATTGCTGAGTTGCAATTGGCTTCGCCACCTTCCTCCGCGACGAACAACCGATACGTCGTTGGGAAACATCACAGCGATCTGTGAGATAAGTTTCTCGCGCAAGGCCTGCGTTCTCCGGCGAAGATCAATAGGTCCGAAATGGTCGGGACAGCCATACCCGATGAGTTCGTAAGCTCGCCGCAGACTCCCGAAGCGGTGACGATAGGTGGAGGGGGACGGGACATCCTCGGAGTTCCTAATTAGATTTAGAGATAGTCTTCCCTTTGCTGCGAGCACTAGCCTCAGGCCATCCAGCAGTTCCTCATCCGACTTGTTTATCGTGCGGCCTTGGAGAATTTGTTGCGCCTCCGAATATGTTGCGTGATCGATGATTGGTTCGAAAGCTCCCGGCGTGAGAACCCATGCTGATTTCGGAAGCCTGACGACTGGAGTGTAGAGTTTGCTGGAGGTTCGACCAAAGACGTGGCAACCCGTGTACTTCGGGTGCGTGAGAGCGGCGAGGACTGCGGCGTAGTCCCACTTGGAATCGGCCATGTACTCGATACCCTTCTCGTTGAGTTCACGGGCAATGGCATAAACCGACAGCTTCTCAACCAGAAGCATTCGATAAATGTCCCTGACGCATTGCACCTCGTGCGGAGGGCCGGGAACAAGGATCACTCGATCCGTGGCGATGCTTTTTCGTTCGCCGCTTTGGAGTTGCTGTTTCGGCTGCCGATCTGCGGAGATAAGCAATCGTCGCAATCCATAACCGGGAACTCCTCCTTGCTTAAATCCAAGACTTGCCAAACGCTTCTGACCAGCGAGAACCTTCACACCCAACTCGCGGCTAAACTCTGCCGCCATGGTTCTCTTCAGCGTCTTCATAATGAGGCTGGGCAGCGTGCCGTCATTCGTGAAGGTCTCAGCGCAATAATGCACTGGAACGCCTGATGATTTGCAGAGGAACTCGTAGTGTGCGGACTCGTCAGTGTCTTGAAATCGTCCCCAGCGACTGACATCGTAAACAAGGATTGCTCGATATTCTTGAGCTCCCTTGACGACATCTTGCAGCAACTGTTGAAGCCCCTTTCGGTGTCTTAGCACGAGACCCCTCTTCGCGGCATCAGAGTACGTACGCACGACGTGGAACCCATGGGACTCCGCATAGTTCAGAATTGCTGTGGACTGGTTTTCGAGAGAATACTGTTGATGCTCAGTTGACATGCGAAGGTACTGCGCAGCGGGAACAAGTAGACGATAAGCCATTGTGTCCTCCTACGAAGGCACATCGGCAGAACGTGATTAAACTTTAGGAACGGCGATATTTCGGAGGGTGGTTATGTGCGAACTGTTCTCCGCACGCCGGACACTTCATCCGCTCGAAATCGACCCGCTGCATCTCGGCGGGTTTGATGACCTTCCCGCATTTCGGGCAGATCGTATCGAGGGACGCCTGCAACTTTTCGAGCTTGATTTTCCTGCGGCTGACCATCCCGGCATTTTAGCGCGTTGTGACATGTGACCTTTCGAAGGCAGACCACTGCCCATAAAATCGAGTCTCCCATGGTCACGCTCTCCGGTTTAGCGGTAGCGATTCTGTTTGTCTGCATCTGGCTATTGCTGCGGCGTCGGATGGCGGGCGTCTTTCGTACGAGGAGTGAGCGTCATCCTCGATTGAAGGAAGAGATACCTCCGCAGGATGAAGGGGGTGAATTTCGCCAGCGATATGCAGACCTCAGTCTACGAGACAAGAATGAGCGCGACCGCAGGATTGCAGCCGCCCTCGTAAAGAAGTGGCGACGGAAGGGATTGCCTTGATCGCTCAGTGTTCCGGGCAGCCTAAGCGAGAGCTTTCGCGGCCCCATTCTTATCAGGCAATGCCGAGGCTGCTCTCTTCTTCACCCCGAAATAGTTCAGATTGGATGCCGAACTGACGAGCCCGTAGAACTCCTTCTTTGCCGAACTCAGCGATTCGACAACAAGAGACCAGTCTGCCAACAGAGTTTTGTCGTCCGATTCTTCCGCGTACGCTCGAATCTGAGGTATCCCGGCCCCAAGCTGCGGGCCTTGGTCATCGAGCATGTAGGGTCTTCTGGAGAGTGGCAACTCCCTGTGCTCTTTGAAGAGGTTCTTCCAGTCACTGTACAGCTTGTCAACCGCCATTATCACAGAACGTACGACTTCTGAGGGACTGTCATCACAATAAGGACGCATCGTCTTTGACCAGAAACTGTCAACGAGCGGAGTCATCGGATTGTTGACCGTGAGTTCGGGAAGACCTTGAATCGGGTTGTTTGCTGGGAACCGCGTCTGAACACATTCGTTCTCAGCGTAGCCGATAGCGAATGCTGTTTGAAATACAATACTCTCCAGTTTCTCTGGGATGGTCGGCTCCCACATGTCATCCGCATCTATCCACATCGGATACTGGTCTTGAAGAAACGTTCTGGCCAATGCATACCAAAAGAAGAGCTTCTTGGCGAGTTCAAGATTTGCAGCACAGAACCCAAAATGCGTAGGAGGTCCGGAAAGACAGCGGTTTCTTTTCACATCCATGAACTGAGGGTTTAGTCTGAACCAAGGTCTATCGGGAGTGGAAATCTTGACTCTGCAAGGCGTGAGTTCGTCCATGAATCCGATGAAGGTTCCGTCAACTGCTCCGTACGCCTTTTTATTTCTCTGGCGGGGGTCGCCAAGGGGCAATCCGCCAACAGTCGCCTGATTTTGCTCGGACTTTCTTCTGTCACGTTTGAAGTCCAGCATTCTTTGACCTGACCACTCCCTGATGCTAGTTCGCACTACTCCTACTTCTACTTGCTGTGCCTGAGAAAGAATCTGTGCACACGCCCGCTCCATCTCCTGTGGATCATCCCACGGAATCTCAGCAAGCTGTTTCTTCCTAACCCACGTCAAGTCGTAGAGCGGTACCGTGCGATCTTTCACAAGCCGCTCTCCTTTCGACTTATATCTCCAGAGGCTGAAGGTGACAGGCCATGATCCCTTGACATCAAAGAACTCGTTTCCTTTGACGAGAATCCCTGTCACATTCTCAAATGCCTCCAACATGTGAGCACGAATGTCCGAGAAAATCGCACGCCTCGTCAGCCATGCGGATTTTGTGAAGATCAGCAGCAGAGACTTGTCGGGTAAGCCGTTAGACCTCGCGGCATCACAAATTAGTTTCATCTGTGCGAGAAAGCAACAGTATCGCTCGTCTCCTGCATCGGCTCCGGTCAGGTTCATCACAGAGTCGTGAACTCTGTATCCCTTCCCATTAGTACGCCGATTATTCTTTTCGTAGACAAGATTGTTATCGTCGGCCTTGTATGGTGGGTTGCAGAGGAACGCCAGCGGCCTGTCAGGCTTCTGACCTTTATCAGCCAAGTATGTCCTGATGACCTCCAGATATTCTTGTGCGCTGCAATCGAGAAAGTTAAGGCCCCTGTTCTCGGAAACTTTCGGCACAACCGTGAACCTGCCGTTATGCCACTGGTCTCCCTGCATTCGCCTTTCAACAGCAAAGAGAAGTTCCGGCTCAATCTCGCTTACGACCTTGTGTCGGAGTTCAAGCGGAGACCGCCAGTTCGTGACGAGATTCCCGCTACCGCATGCAGGATCAATAACGAGATAGTTCTTGCCAAGATTCGGGATGTGTTGCTTCACAAGCCACAGAACAAACTTCGAAAGATCAAGATCGGTGAAGAAGATTCCGTGCTTTCTACGAAAGTCCTTATCTACAGCATCTAACGCTTGATCGTATCGGGCGAAGAAGTCATCCCGATTTTCGTCGGTAGCGAGATAGACATAATGATTCTCGACGTAATCTTTGAACTTCCGTCGTTTGGACGACACCAAGTCCGTGATCGTTTCTCCTCCAAGTGCGGCTTTGTGGTTCGCTTTATCGCTGAGTTGAATAGTGGCCTTCTCGTTCCAGCCGTACAGCATGCTGTAGAAAGCTCTGGCGGTCTTCACTGGTTGAGTCGGGTCAAAGAACTCTTTCATCTCTTTCAACACTGATGTGAAGTTCTTCAAAGTTATCTTGATGCGAACCTTTTCACCATCGGCAATCGTTTTCTCAAATGACCTGACACTCTCGGCAATCAGGTCCGGCTGCTGGAAGAGAGCGCCCGTGAGTTCAGCGCCACTCCAAGTTGCTTTTTCCAGAAGAGAGTTACGACGTTTGGCGTAGGTCTTTGCGAAGAGGCTACCGATGCGATTCGGGGCACCTTTTGCAGCCGAGACTTCATCTCGAATGTCCTCCGGTAAGTCGGCAACGCGCCACACTGCTAGAAAGTTCTTCGCGGCGACGATAATCTGACTGAAATCGAGTCCCTTGTTCTTGTATGCGAGTCCCTGAAGAAGTCCCGTTAGCCAGCTGTTGCTCTTTCCTTTTAACTCCAGCACAAACGAGCCGGGTACATAGCCGTCAGCGCCCTTCGCTTCTTTTTGTCTGGTGAAGACTTCTCCGTAAACTTGCCTGAAGTATACAAGAGCTTGATCTTCATTGGCCCGCTCGTCAGGCCGCGATAAGTACCGCAGCAAACCTTCTATGTGAGTGGGAACGTTGTTCGGCATTGACAACCCCTCCCAAGCCGAGACTTACGCAATAGGCAGCACAGGGAACTCCTGCGATAAAACTTTGTTCTAGCTGTGGGGGACCGGAAAGCTGAAAGTGTACGACATCTGAGGGAACTGCAACACTATTGGTGCAATTTGACGCAACGGCCTCAACATTTCAAGCCCTAGATATTGTGTAGGAGATTGAGAGAATACTATGGGAAGAGGCTAATGCTTTTGGGCATAACTTTGATCGATCAGCGACCACTGGCTTGTACACTCGAAACCCGAATCAATTTTCTGCTTTCCTGCCGGTCACTGCCGCTTCAATCGCCGACTCTGGCGTGGGAAAAACTCCCGGCACATAGAACGCCGTTTCGGTTACCCTACTGGCCTCATGTTCTTCGATGGAAAACTCGCAATCCCAACCGCCGTCTTTCAACTCGGAGGACCGAGCCTCGATCACACGTCCTTCGTACGCCTGCCGGACTTTCATGCCAAGTTGGATGATCCAGCGTCGTTGAAAGTAGCGAACAAACTCGGTCACCGTCAGTCAGCCCCGTCGCGCTTCCAACCACGGTGTGACCGCGTCACTACAACACTGCTAAGATTATTGGATCGAGGAACCCGGCAACGCCAAAGGAAAAGCGATGGCATACGTTCCGCCCGAACTTCTTAAATGCGTAGTTTTTCTGGGGTACGTCAATCAGAAGAACGAAGAAAAACTTGCGGGCTCCGCGTTCTGGGTCAGCCGCATTCCTTACGACGATATAAAAGGGTATCAGCCCGCGTACCTCGTGACCGCTGCGCATGTCCTCGATCAAATCAGAGCCGATGCGAGAGACAACAAGGTTCGCGTGCGAGTGAATCTGAGTGACGGCGGTCAGGAATGGAGAAATACGTTTCTTGGCTGCTGGAAGGTGTACCCCGATCCGGCATTCGATTTGGCGATTCTGAAGATTGGAATTGATGAGGCAATTGACCACGTCGCGTTTCCACAATCGTGGTTTATTAGCAAGCAAAGCATGGAGGACGACGGGAGAAAGATTGAGTTAGGGGACGAACTATTCTTCGCCGGGTTGTTTTATCCGCACACAGGTGAGAAAAAGAACATTCCTATCGTTCGCGTTGGCAATGTCGCCGCGCTGCGAGACGAGCCAGTGTTGAACCGAGACGGACATCTAATGGACGCCTATCTGGTGGAGAGCCGCTCGATAGCGGGCCTGAGTGGGTCTCCGGTATTCATCGATGTTTTGTTGGCTAAGCAGGTTCACCAAGGAGCACGTTCCTACATCACGGGATCAAATCCATCCAAGTTTAGACTTGTGGGAGTGATTCACGGGCATTTTGATTGGGACGATGCGGAGCCGGATGTGGTTGCAGATGACGGCAGGAGAAAGTTAGGGGTCAACATGGGCATAGCTATCGTCGTACCCGCAGAGAAAATTGTCAAAGTGATGGATGAATTTATGGCTGTCGAGGAGGAGCGTGAGGCTAAAGAGTACCGACTAGAGCATTCCTCGTTAACCGTGGGCAACCCAGAAATGAAAACTAATGTGACTTTTCAGGCGATGCCTTCTTATAGTGGGCCACAACTCGCAATTCCCGTCCGTCCTCCGAGACCGACCACATTAAAATCGCCCTACCGGACTGACGACAAGAAGGGTGAATGACGGTCCCGGCGACTGCAAAAGAGGCGGCGCTCCTATTTGGATGTTGTGACCACCTTTGTAGAAGTTCCCGCGAACGGTTTGAAAGTCTGCGAATAGTTTTGCCCAGCGGTTAAGGTACTCTTGGGGCATCGCATTCACGCCGCCATCCAGCAGACGTTGCTTGACGCGCTTTGCAACTCGGCCTTCCACCCCGGTTTCTGTTGCTCCGACGCTGAGTTCCTGACCATCGTTTACAATCAGGAAGCACAAATACACCCGAGGCACCAAATGCGCTCCACGATAGAAGGAGACGGTCAACTCGAATCCATCAAGGACTCAAAGACCGTCTGGCAGGTCCATTTTCGATTTGACATCGAGACCACCGGACGAAGGTCTCCACGAAGTCTTAGCACCGGAACGGTTCAATCACTCGATGAAAGGCCGATTCCCGAAGGTGTCCACTACCTGCGTTTCAACAACAAAGTTGCGCGTGTGGAGAATAGCAACGTAGGATGGATGATTCTTTCCCCGTTACCGCAATGAACCGGCAAACCGGGCTCTCCCTTGGTGTCCGTGGTGTCCAAAACAGGGAATGCCTCCGCAGTCCGTCGATGACTAGTCTGCGCATCAAAACGTACCGCAGATCCTATGCGGCTCTTCGGGATGCGGCCTGCTGAATGAACAAAAACGCATGTAACCAGTGGTTTAAAATCTCTCCGCCTGCTACGCCAACCAGACTTTCGTCCTGTAGGTAGTTCGCTGCTTCGCGCTGCTGTCCTTCCATGTCTCAGCGAGATTGATGACCTGCGACTTCGCTTGCTGCATCATGTCCTGCATTGTGGAACGTTCAGAAATCTTCTTCGGTGAGTTCCCCATCGAGCCGTGTGCGAATCGCTTTCTGGTTCAAAGTGCGTTGCTCCGCTCCGCGTCAACAGCGGTTCGGTGCTCTCCACTACCCATCTAGCGACTGTAGCACTGGCTAAGCTCACTAGCGTATTCTGAGAACTTCCTCGAAGTCGGTGATCTAGGACGCAGGCTACCATAAACGAGTTCTTGCCACAGGCGTGCGGTCGGAAAAAACAGAGTGCGGCGCTCGCTCGTACTGTTCTCCAGCGACGCCTTGCCAGTTCGACGCAAGCGATTGCCGAGTCTATACGCCGTCGTTTCGAAAAACAGGAACAACTGCTGGACGAGTTGGAGTCTTTATCACCGGCGCGGATGATTTTAGGCTAGAAGCTAACAGCATGCGGCTAGAAGCTCTTCTTAAACGAAAACACCGGATCAACATCCACCGGCACCGATGCCGCAGACTTCAAAGAAATCTGCAGTTCTGCCGGCATCGTCCCGTATTTCTTGAACCAGTTCTCAGCCCGCGCCCGGTCGCCGGTCGCTTCAATCTCCAACAACTCTTTCGCCAGATCCTTGATGCCTCCCGGCATGCGTTCATGGTCAATCGCATACCGGCCGGAGGATTGGCGCTTAATGGCGCCACTCTCAGAAAGATAATTGAACTCCATCATTTCCGCCTGCCCATGGGCCTCGGCGACGCCAAAACGAACCGTGCGAAAAATTCCCGCGACATACGACGCGTAATATTCTTCCAACTTGTTCTTGGGCAGAGCGTCGTGATCGACCAGCCACTGCAAACCAAACATTCCGACCACGTCTGCCTTGGCTTCTTCTAAGGCGCTGTAGACTGGACCGATGGCCTCGCGGATGTCCACCCTGCCCGCCGAGGTCCGCGCGAACGCTGGTCCCAGACCGTGTGACATCTCGTGCATAACCGTCGCCAGAAGATAACCCTCGCCCGACGCTTTTTCTGCTTGGGGCGGCAACATCACATGCTGTGCCACAGGCAGAACGACATAAGTCACACGCGCATCCATGAAGTTTTTGAAAAAGAGCTTCTTGCTTCCCTTCTGTTCGTGTACGCGCGGATCGTTGGGCAAATTATCGGCTACGGCTTGATACCCATGGTTCAGATCGCCCGCGCGGAATGGCGTGTCCATCACTTCCATCGGAGTTTCAAGGCCACGCTTGGAAGGCCGATCTTCCGGCGCGAGCGGGAGAGCATCCTGAATATCCGCAACGTACTTCTGGAACATCTCAAGCTTGCGGCTCTCTTCACCGTTGCGAATCATTACCGCCGCGCCATAGGTCGCTTTGACGCCAAGCAGGCCGTCGTCGTAAGTTTCGTCGGGAGCAAAGATCACGTCGAACTTGGGATTCTTCAAGTCCAGCCATGCCAGGTCACTCTTGAAATAATCATCGGTTAGAAGCGCGTCGGCGCGCAGACGCAGGAAATTCGCGAAGGCCGGATCATCGCTCAAAGCGGCAGCTTCGCGCAGGTCCTTCGCTGCAGGCTCAAGGAACGAGATGTACGCAATGTGATACGGAAGCCCTTCGAGCTGATTCCCGTGCCAGCGCACCACAGTGAACGAGCCGTAAATCTCATCTTTTTTCTCGGGATGCGCTTTTACGTACTGCTCGATTTGCTCGCGAGTCAGGTTTTGTGGATAAAATCCGCGTCCCGGCGGCATCGCGGTTGTGCCAACGAATGGTTTGTTATCGTCGAGAAGATCGAAGCGCGAGGCATTGATCCAGAGGTAACGCCGCAGAGTTTCGTCCCGTGGATTCTTGCTGGTTGCCAACGACTCGTACAGCGTCAATCCATCAGGATCAATCTGACGCCAGTAGATTTCTTCGAGATATCGCGAAGCGTCGACTAGTTTCTCTACTAGCTTTACTTCGCCGGCACTCAGGCTGGCGGAATGAAACGGCATCTCCACGCGGCGGAATTTGGCGAGCCGCTGGTCCAGGTCGAGAACCACCTGCATGCCCGCCGACTCTGCCCCTTTGGCAGCGGAGCCAGTCATTGATTTATTCTCTCTCTGTGCTGAAATGGTAATAGGAAGGATAAAATAAGCAAGCAGCAGTGCAAACCAGGGTCCCAGTTTCGTGAACATGAATGTTGTATTCTAACAGAGCATTCCGCACTTAATCGTTTTACTTGCCGCGAATCAACACTAACATCACTGTGACGTTATGACCCAGAGTTCTAGTTCAAACGGCCCGCAGACGTTGCTCATCGATGCCGATGACACGTTGTGGGAAAATAACATTTACTTCGAACGCGCCATCGCGAATTTCATTTCGTTTCTAAATCATCACGAGTATTCGCCCGAACAAGTGCGCGAAGTTCTAAACGACGTTGAGCGCGAGTGCATCGTCACCCATGGTTATGGGCTGCACAGCTTCAGTCACGCGCTCGTGCAGACTTTCGAGCGTTTGGCAGTTGAGCCTCTTACTCCGGCACTGCACGAAACTATCAGCGGATTCGCTCACACCATCGCCGAACACCCGGTCGAGATCTTGCGCGGCGTGCCCGAAACACTTCAGTATCTTTCCCAACGCCATCATCTGATGCTGCTTACCAAAGGAGCCATCACGGAGCAGTCCGGTAAAGTTGAGCGCTCGGGTCTGAAGGAGTATTTTGCGGCGGTAGAAATAGTCGCCGAGAAAGATGTGTCCACGTATCGGACGATCGTATCGAAGTACGATCTCTCTAGCGAGTCCACTTGGATGGTAGGGAACAGCCCAAAGTCCGACATTAATCCCGCCTTGGCAGCCGGACTGAACGCCGTCTTCGTTCCTCACGGCCAGACCTGGATTCTCGAGCACGAAGAAGTCGCCGAGGCCCAGCCACCAACGAGGCTGCTGGTAGTCGAAACCTTCGCAGGACTAAAAGAACACTTCTGACGAACACCGTAGAAACGTAGCTGGCTACGTTTCAGGAGTGCCCATAAGACCCAACCGCTGTCATCCCGAGCGAAGCGAGGGATTTAGATTCCTGGCTCGACGCAGCTCTCCACGTTTCAGATTGCTACTTACTTGCCGGAACCGCGCAAAACTTATCAAACACTTTCTTGAGTTCCACCGCGATGTCGACCGCCTCCCGATGTTCGATGTCGCTGCGCTGCATCATGTGAATCAGCTTCCCATCGCGAAGCAGCGCGATCGAAGGCGACGACGGCGGATACCCTGTGAAATAGCCGCGTGCGCGGTCGGTGGCTTCTTTGTCTTGTCCGGCGAACACCGAGAACATCTTCTCCGGGCGCACCGAATTCTGCAAAGCAATGCGAACCGCCGGACGCATTCGTCCAGCCGCGCACCCGCAAATGGAATTCACCACAACCATCGTCGTCCCAGGTTGGTTGACAATGGCGGAATCGACTTCCTCCGCGGTACGCAGCTCTCGAACCCCCATGCGAGTAAGCTCTTCACGCATCGGGATCACCATAATCTCTGGATACATTTCTTCTCCTTGAGTGGTTTTTAATAGCCTAACAGAACTGTCAAAGCACCGCGCCCATCAAACCCTTACACCAACCTGCCGCTGCAGCCCAAAACCGCTTTTTTCATTCGTATATAGTGGAAATAACCGCCAATGATCATCACCGACAACGTTCCGCTGGCCCCACTAACCACTCTCAAAATTGGAGGACCAGCCCGCTATTTCGTTGAAGCAACGAACATCGCCGAAGTATCTGAGGCAGTCGAATTCTCGCGATCGCGAAATCTGCCGTTGTTCATCCTGGGAGGCGGAAGCAACCTCGTGATCTCCGACGCAGGCTGGCCCGGCCTCGTACTAAAAATCGGAATCACCGGAATCAATCATCGCCACGGTCATGAGGAAGTCGTCTTCGAAGTAGGCGCCGGCGAAGACTGGGATAAATTCGTGGGCATGGTCGTGACCCACAACATCGCCGGCCTGGAATGCCTAAGCGGCATCCCAGGAACCGTAGGAGCGACCCCCGTCCAAAATATTGGCGCTTATGGACAAGAGGTCGCCGACAGCATTGAGTCTGTGCTGGCTTTGGATCTTAGGGATGGGCAAGTGCAGGAGCTTGGCAAAGAGGATTGTGCTTTCAGCTATCGCACCAGCATCTTCAACACGACTGAGCGCGGGCGGTACATTATTCTGCAGGTGAATTATTCGTTGAAGCATGGCGGTGAGGCGTACATCGGCTATGCCGACCTTAAGAAATATTTTGCGGGATGGGGCGAGAAGCCGACCTTGGCCAACACTCGGGATGCGGTAAGAAAAATTCGCGCGGGAAAAGGGATGCTCATTACTTCTGGCGACGATGACTGCCGCAGCGCCGGATCTTTTTTCAAGAATCCTATTCTTTCGGCGGATGAGTATGAACGGCTGACGGCGCGAGCTGCCGCCAAGAATCTGCAAATCCCCAGTTATCCGGCTCTGGCTACGCAAAAGAAAGTCTCGGCCGCTTGGCTGGTTGAGCATTCCGGCTTCAGCAGAGGATATGGCAACGGCTCTGTCGGTATTTCGCGCAAGCACGCGCTGGCGATCGTGAATCGCGGGAATGCCACAGCGGCGGATATTGTGGCTTTCAAAGAAGCGATTCAGCAGCGTGTGGAAGAAATATGGGGCATCTTTTTGGAGCCCGAGCCAGTCTTCGTGGGCTTCTAGTTAGGCGAGCGCTCTTGCTCGTTGGGAAAACATCGGCGGCGTCCGCCCCAGATTGCGCCCCTTTTTTGGTATTTCCCCTACTGTGGGGAGGGTGAGCTTTCCGGCCCCGGCGGGCGCCGCCTCTATTTACTCATCGGCAATTTTTGCCGCCTCTTTAAAGATTCTCACAAACATGGGGCGGGTCAGTTTTCCGGTTTGGGTGTTCTGGTTCGAGGGATGGTACGAGGCCAGTAAAGTCTTTCCATCGGGCAGTTTGTACTGGGCTGCGTGCTGAAAAATGTAGGCTTTCCGGCTGGGGAGCTGGCCGCGTCGCTTCAAGTAATTGAGATAGGCATCAAAGCCAATCCTGCCGAGCGCGACCACGACTTTCAGGTTCTTCAGGCCTTCGACTTCACGGTCGAGATACGGGGCGCAATTCGCCAGTTCTTGCGGAAGGGGCTTGTTGTCGGGCGGAGCACAGCGAACTGCGGCTGTGATGTAAATATCTTTCAGCTTTAGCCCGTCGTCGCGATCGGTGGCGTTGGGCTGGTTGGCAAATCCGGTCTCGTACAACACGGGAAACATAAATTTGCCCGACGCATCTCCGGTGAACGGACGGCCGGTTCGATTGGAACCGTGCGCTCCGGGAGCGAGACCGAGAATAAGAACTCGCGCGTCGGGATCGCCGAAGCCGGGCACGGGTTTTCCCCAGTAGTCGCAATCGCGATAGGCACGGCGCTTCTCACGGGCAATCCTTTCGCGATACTCCACCAGGCGCGGACAGCGAGTGCAGGCTACGATCTCGGCGTTGAGTTGAGTGAGCCAGTTGTTGATTGGTTTAGAGGGCATTCGTTACAACTCTACAACGATGGGTCGTGTGAGGCGGGAAAGCTTTTTACCGCCGAGCCGCTGAGAAATGGATGGACGCGAACCTGGGGCACCCGGCTAGGGCCAGCCGTCAGTTGATCTGCCGGCGTTCAGGCAGAACACAAGGTCCCTCCACTGCGCTTCGCTTCGGTCGGGATGACATCATTGAAATCGACGCCGAACTGGGATTTTCGTCTCCCACCCTTGTCGCAACGTGCGCGACAAGAATGGGGCACCCTTTGTGTTGGTTAGGTGAGATTTAAGAACCGGCGAAGGCTGGGGCCAGCCTTCGATTTGGCAGAACACAAGGTCCCTCCACTGCGCTTCGCTTCGGTCGGGATGACATTATTGAAATCGAATCCGAAGTGAGAGTCTCGCCTCCCACTCTTGTCGCAAAGTGCGCGACAAGAATGGGGCACCCTTTGTGTTGGTTAGGTAAGATTTAAGAACCGGCGAAGGCTTGGGCCAACCTTCGATTTGGCAGAATACAAGGTCCCTCCATTGCGCTTCGCTTCGGTCGGGATGACATCGTTGAAATCGACGCCGAACTGGGATTTTCGTCTCCCACCCTTGTCGCAACGTGCGCGACAAGAATGGGGCACCCTTTATGTTGGTTAGGTGAGATTTAAGAACCGGCGAGGGCTAGGGCTACCCGCCGATGAGGCAGAACGCAAGGTCCCTCCACTGCGCTTCGCTTCGGTCGGGATGACATCGTTGAAATGGGCCCAGGTTAGCGTCCAAAGAACGGACGCGAAACCTGGGGCACCAGGCCCGAAAG
Organism: Terriglobales bacterium; assembly: GCA_035601995.1. GTDB lineage: Bacteria > Acidobacteriota > Terriglobia > Terriglobales > Acidobacteriaceae > JABDBE01. The sequence continues at coordinate 27,994 of DATNNE010000016.1, read as the reverse complement.
ATCGGGCGCCTCGCACAGCTTAATTACGAACTGTGTTTATTGAAGGTCCTTGTAGATGTTCTCGCAAGTGCCCGGGACAACGCCGGTACGGGTCTTCTTGTTCAATTCGAAGCCCATCTGGGTGAGATACTCGTGTCCCTTGGTCAAAACGCTGTAGTAGTTGCCGTTCTTGTCAACCTTGTAGCTGAGATCCAACCAGGCACAGAGGTCCATAGACTCATAACCGGCAGGACTATACCAGGCATTGAGCTGCGGATCGCTGAGCGACTCGGAGGACTCGTGCCACATAATGTTGATACTGCCATCGGCATCGATGTCCTTGTTCGGGCTGGCCTTGGTCCCGTAGATGGCCTCGTAGGAGCAGCTGTCGGGGCATTGTCCAGGATCACCGACGAACGAATACTTGATGGTCTCGCCCTTCACAATCGAGGTCGAGGGTCCATGGTATCCGCAGTATTCGGTGCACATGCCACTGTAGGTGACGTCCTTGTAGGTGAGGCCGATGTAGATTCCGTTGGTGTCGTTGGGAAGGTGTTTGTTCTTGATGGCGGCGGCGATAACCGGCTGAATATCGGTGAGGGTCTTTCCCTCTGAGTAGTTGTCGTGATAGGTGTCCTTGGTGGGATCGAAGTTGATCGTGCCGGGGTAGTACTTTCCGGTGCTGTCGCTATAGCGGGTGTTGATCTTCTCCTGCTTCGAGCCACTCAGGTTCTCGAAATAGGTGTTGATGATGTTCTTGTCCTTCGCCGTAAAGCTGCCATAGTAGACGATGTAGATGGTTGGCGCTTTTTCGAAAATCGGTCCGCCGTGATATTGGAGCTCGCAGGGTGTACCGCCATAGCACCCCGTCAGTGGCGAAGGGTTCTCGCCATGGTATGGGCGCAGGAATTGGATATTGCTGTTAGTTTGAGCAAAAGCGCAGGAGACTAAAAGACTTGCCAGGGCAAAGCCGAGCCACTTTTTCATGGGTGTTTTCCTCGTTTTTTTTAGATTGGATGCCGTCGCGGTTCCGCCTCAGACCCAAGCCTGAAAGGCGATCGCGCTATTGTCTGCACTTGGGAAGATCGAGTCAAGATAAAAGTTTTTGCATGTACACAATAGAAATGTCTCCGGGTTCTCCACAATAGCCCCCAGCGAATAAGCTGCTTGAAAGGAGTTGACTAAGAAGTTCGCGACGTGTGAATGCGCTGATTTTGAACGTGGCGGTCAGGGTTCCGCCACTTCAACACGGCGCTGCTGGATTCCATTGGCACACCGCTGAAGAACTTTATCACCGTTCGAGCGTCAGTGCCGACGGTAGTGCCGAAAAGTTGTCAAGCCCCCTGGACGGGTCAATTTCTACTAAAGCTATGATTCGGTGGGAGAAATAAATCTGGAAAGCATGTCATAGTTTCCTTCTGGATTTGTTATTCTGGAAATAGGGATCAAGATTGGCGCAAGCTTTCGGGCTTGCGCCTTTTCTTCTGGACAGCGTTTTTCTCTTCAAGGACATTTTCCGAACAAATGAGCAGAGCCAAGGGCGGTTCAGACGGGCGCACACCAGCGTCTGGCCTGATCTCCGTTCCGAAGCCAGACGTGCGGAGGGTGACCAACAATTGGCGAGGCGACGTGGGCGAGGCTGCGTTCGCTTATAAAGCGATGAGGCTCGGTTATGTGTTGTCGAAGCCACTGGGCAACATCCAGCGCTACGACTTTGTGCTCGAGGGTGGCGGAAAGCTGTGGCGGGTGCAGGTGAAAACCACCGCTCACATGGAGGCGGGACTTTATGCGCTGCATGCCCGGTGCTTTACGCAGCAGCGTCTGGGGGCTTATACAGCGGCGGATATTGATTTCCTGGTGGCTTATGTCATGCCTGAGGATTCCTGCTATATATTCCCCGTAAGCGTGGTGGCCGGGCGCACGGGCATTATGCTGCGTCCCAAGGAGTTCGTCCGCAAGAGGTATTTTCACCGCGATCCTTACGCGCGCTATTTGAATGCATGGCACGAATTTGGAGAGCCGAGCGGGCCGGAGTTTTGAGGTGGTTTCCGTTCTTGCGGGGGACGCAAGCGTGGGGCTCTGGTCGGCACGTAGTCGTCCGCGCTAGATCCTTCGCCCCGCCGGAGAAAACGCGGGGCTTCAGGATGACGCACTGAATCATTGGGCTTCGCGGTCCTGAATCATTGGGCTTTGTTCGGAATGACAACCGACCGGCACCACTTTCAACATAGTCCTTGACTTGTGGTCAGAACCTTGCAATAACTATGCAGTCCCATTGGACGGGTTTGGGGGTGTAGCTCCGTTGGCAGAAGTGAGATTGCAAGAGGGCGAGTCCCTCGAGAATGCACTGCGGCGCTTCAAGCGCAAGGTGCAGCAGGAAGACATCATCAAGGAGGTCAAGCGCCACTCCTTTTATTTAAAGCCCGGCGAGAAAAAGCGCGTGAAGGAAGCATTGGCGCGCAAGCGCAGCCGGAAAAAAGCTCGGAAAGAGCAAGACTGATCAAAATTGGGCCGCCTGTCTCGTGGTGGGCGGCTCCTTCCCTTTTTAGAGCGCATTCTTCAGTCCGGGATGCGTAATCACGGGTCTCCGCAGTTTATGCATTAGCAGTAATCCATGTCCAGCCAAGGGCATGGCGGGCCGAATCCAGGGGCAAGTTCAATTGAGGGGGATGAGTCAAAAATCCTGCGCACTCGTGTGCGTGGTGGGCGCGACTTGCTCATCCGCGTGAGAGTGGGGCGGGAATGGGCCGAAGGAGCATCCTCAATGGAATTCCAGGATAAGATGTTGAAGTGCGTTGACTGCGGCACGGATTTCGTCTTTACCTCCGGGGAGCAGTTGTTCTTCCATGATAAGCAGTTCAGGAACGAACCCAAACGGTGCAAGAACTGTAAGGCGAAGCGGGTTGCGGTTCTGGGCGCCGCAAACTCAGGGCATCAAGGTTCCTCTAGAACCGAGACGCGAGCGGTGTGCTCGCAGTGCGGCAAAGAGACCACGGTGCCGTTCAGACCGACGCAGGGACGTCCGGTGCTATGCCGGGAATGTTTCCAGCAGAGGCGGCCGGCGGCGTCGGCGTGATTGACGCGGCCTGCTTTTGCGATCTGTAAGACGGGAAACTGTCAGCGATGGGTGCTGAAGCGTCGGGCTAGCTAATTTCTTTCTGCCTTCACGATTCAACCCAGCGGAGTGTCTGCCCGGCGTGTGAAATGGGCGGCGAGTAGTGTCTCGTCTTCGTGTTGCACGTTTTCGCGAAGAATCAGGTTCACGAGGAATCAGAGAGTGCTTTAATTTGTAGCGGCAGCTCCCAGTGGTCGCCAGCCCGTCACAGAACATGAATTGCAGGCAAAGATGAATAAGCGCCATCCTCGCAGGACCGGTGTCATGATCAATGAAAATGTTCGTTCCCGGCAATCGCCGGGTCGTGTAACGATCCGCAAGAATCAAGAATGAAGAGCGGCCTTTTTCAGTGGGAGCGCGGGCTCTGAACCGACTAAGAGACGATAAGTTTGCGCTGATACTGCAAGTTGTTTCACCTTTCCTGAAGAATTTCATCCTGTCGCAATGTCTGCAAGAATCAGGCAAGAGTTTTGTAGAAACAGTGCCGCATTTCGCTTGACATTCCCGGTGATCAGGTTAGGATACGGTCTCCGCGGGCTCGGGTGCCTTTCGGTCACGCTAGATGGCAAAAGGCCCGAACACTGGAAAAAAACCTAGGAGGAGTATAGTGAAAAGAACTTGCTACGCAGCGCTGTGCGCAGCGCTTTTGCTTCTGACCGGCTTGGCTGTGGCACAAGATGTTCACAGTCAGAGTCTAACAGCACGCTCAGTCGGACCCGACGTAATAAAAACGCCTCCCGGCGCTCCGAAATATTGCAAGCCGTGTCTCTTCTACGGCGGTGATTTCGATACCAGTGACTCGAATGCGGGTGGCTTGGCAAACGAGACGGACCTAATCATCACCGGATCTCCCTACGGAGCGGCAACCTTTACTCCTGTCAAAGTTCCTGCAGGCAAGACTTGGACAGTGACGGGGTTGTTTACCAACAGCTTTAACAACATTGGCGAAACACCGCTGATTGACCCGGCAACTTCTTACTGGGAAATTCGCTCCGGGCTCAATCCCAAGAAAGATGGAACCGCAGGAAAGCTGGTCGCCAAGGGAACCACCAAAGCCACCTACAAGCCTACCGGTCGCGACAGCGGCTTTGAGGCCACGGATCTGGTGAAAGGCATCAAGTACAAGAAGAAGGCCATCACGCTGGCTGGCGGAAAAGAGTACTGGTTTACGGTAGTTTCAAACTGCACGAACTCCAGCGACTCAACCTGCTCGGCCGGAATCCGCTATTTCCTGTCCGATATCGAGGATGCGAAAGCCATCAACGCCTTCGGACCGAAAGAGCCGGTTGATCAGTCGGAATTCAATTCTCCGACTTTCGGCTTTGCTTACGTGAATACCGAAGAGGTCTGCAACGGTAGCGGCATCGGTTGCGACCGGTTCTCGGCTGGTATTTTGGGCACAGCAGCAGCGAAGTAACTGGATTCACTTATTCTTGGGGCCGATTCAGACAGAGTATCGCTGACATTGGCGCTATCTGGGATATGGGAGAAGGTCGGTGGAATCACTCCGGTCTTCTCCCAGTTTTTTGTACCAGTTTTTTGGGCTGGCGAGCTAGACGCGACTGCCGTCTCGATGACTTCATCCCACCGCTACAGCTTAGGGACCATTTGGCAATTCGTCCATCCCAATCAACGCCTTTGGCCCGGGCGTGGCTGCGTCAGTATTGGCTGTATACCAACATTGGCAGCGCCCAGCTGAGTTCTCATGGAGTGTACGCCGCGGCTGCAGACGCGCGAATTTGGTGTGTTACGATTTCAATTGATTTCCTTTGGGGGCCTGGTAACTATGGGTTGTCGTTGGTTGGCTTTAATCCTGTTTTCTTCGCTTGCCTTGGGGCAGTCGCCTGCCCCTGCACAGGGAGGGCAAGGCAGCAGTCAGACTTCGAACGGTGCCAAGTCCATGCCTTCTCCAGCAGCCGCCTCCAGCGTGCCCCAGGATGCTCCCGTAATCACAATTGATGGCCTCTGCAGTGCCGATTCAGCCGGGGATGCTAAATCGGACCCCGCGTCTCCAAAACAAGAGACCACGAAATCAGCGTCTGGCTGCAAGACCGTCGTCACCCGCGAACGCTTTGAGCGGATTACCGATGCACTCAATCCAAACATGAAGATTCGGATTAAGTACGCCATGGCGAAAGCCTTCCCCGACGCTCTGCTCTTTGCTCAAAAGGCCCAGGAGCTCGGACTCGACAAAGACCCAAATTTTGCAGAACTCATGAAATGGAAGTACTTGCAAGCCGAGTCCCAGCTCTTTACTAAGTACCTCCAGGACAAAAGCAAGAACATGTCGGACGGCGAAGTTGAAAAGTACTACAAGGACCATCCTGAAATGTTTGAGCAGCTAGAGCTGGTACGAATTTTCATTCCCAAGCGAAAGGGCGAAATCCCCAACCCGGGAACTCAGCCCAAAGTGAATCTGGCTGAGGAAGCGGAAATGAAGGCAGAAGCGGAGAAAATTCAAAAGAGAGCCGCGGCCGGCGGCGACTTTGGAAAGCTGGAGGACGAAGTTTACAAAGTAGTCGGGGTTCCCAACGATGCGCCCAGTGTCAATGTTGGCAAAATGACTCGTGACCAAGTTCCCGAACAATACCTGAAAGTCCTATTCGAGCTGCAACCCGGTCAAGTTTCGCAAGTGGTTCCGGGCCCTCAGGGATGGCACATTTTTAAGGTCGTTTCCAAGCAGATGTTGTCATTGAAAGACGCCAGGCCCATCGTCGAAAGGCTGCAACTGAAGGAGTGGAAAGACTCGCTGAAGGGTTCGATCAAAGCACAGTTCAGTGACGTCTACTTTGCGGGTGCGGACCAGCCCGAGCGGAATTCTGACATCGACGACGTGCAGTAAGGGCATTCGATTCATAGAGCAGCGCGGAAACTGTCGGGCCAAAGCCCAGAGGCTCTGCGTGGGATTCTTTCTCTCAGCTCCGTTTTCGACTCCAAATTCCCGTGGAGCCTTGGGGCCGTCGGTTTCGAGCCAAAATCTGACGCCCGCTAGCATCAACCATTCGAATGGATCGAAGACACACAGGTTCTACAAGTCTCCTTTGCTTATTGCTGGCTCTGATCACGTTGGCTGTTTATGCCCGGGTCGAGAGAAATTCTTTTGTCGAGTTCGACGATCAGTCCTACATCGTCCAGAACCAGCACGTGCGATCCGGAGTCAACTGGAAGACCATCCGATGGGCGCTCACTTCCATCGAGCAGGATAACTGGCACCCGCTCACTTGGCTTTCCCACGCGCTTGATTGGCAACTCTACGGAGCGAATCCCGTCGGCCATCATGCGACTAGTGTCCTACTTCATGTGCTTAATGTTGTATTGCTGTTCCTGTTGCTGCAGCGCGCGACGGGCCAGACCGGACGAAGCTTGCTGATTGCTCTGTTATTTGCCCTGCATCCCCTCAATGTGGAATCTGTTGCCTGGGCGGCGGAGCGCAAGAATGTCTTGAGCACATTGTTTTTCCTGCTCACGATCGGCGCCTACGGCTGGTACGCTCGAAAACCTAGCGTTAAACGTTATCTCGCCTTCGCCAGCTTCTTTGTGCTAGGACTGGCATCGAAGCCCATGGTCATCACGCTTCCGTTCGTATTGCTGCTCCTTGACTACTGGCCGCTGCAACGAATCAAGACGTGGAGCCATCCGCCAGCACTAAGGCCGACTGGGCGGAAGAATCGCAAACAACAATCAGACGCTAAAGATTCCAACCTCGCCTTCCCAACGCCTCAGGCATCGTTCCCCCAGCTTGTCCTGGAAAAACTGCCTTTGCTGATTCTCTGTATCGGCAGCGCCGTCATCACGATTGTGGCTCAGCAGTCCGCAGGAGCGGTACGCTCATTTGACAGATTTCCATTTGACGTACGTCTGGAAAATGCCATTTACGCCTATGCGATGTATCTGTGGAAAGCTATCTGGCCCCGGCTCGCCCTTTATTATCCCCATCCAGTGCACACACTTGGTGCGTGGCAGATTGCATTAGCGTTCTTGTTTCTTGTAAGCGTCAGCGCTCTCGCATGGAAGGAACGCAGGTCCCGCCCATATCTGGTAACCGGCTGGCTTTGGTACCTGGGCACGCTGGTACCCGTGATCGGAATCATGCAGGTCGGCGACCAAGCAATGGCAGACCGTTATACCTACATCCCGATGCTCGGGATCTTCGTCATGTTAGTTTGGCAGGCTGCCGATTGGGCGGACGACCGAGGAGTCGCTCTCAGATTTCGCGTAGCGGTGACGCTGCCCATTCTCGCGGTTCTGGCGGTCCTTACGTGGCGTCAGATTGGGTACTGGCGCAGCAACTACGATCTGTGGTCACACACCCTTGAAGTTACAAAAACGAATTTCCTTGCTGAGGCGAACCTCGCGCACGCCTTGCTGGTGCTTGACCGTCCCGAGGAAGCGCTGCTTCACTACCAAGCCGCCGTGAACCTGAGGCCATCGGATCCGATTCGGCGCGTGGATTTTGCAGTCGCTCTCGCAGAGTGCGGGCGTCTGCAAGACGCGATCGAGCAATACCAGACTGCCATTCAACTCTCTTCGGATGACAAAATGCGGGCCCGCACCTACGAGAGCCTCGGCGCGTTGTACGGCGCCCTTGGGGATTACTCGAAAGCACGAGAAAGTTATAAGCAGGCCTTGCAGGCCGATCCTGAATGGGCGGATGAAATGATCGCCCACCTCAATCAGAGTATTGCTACCCAAGCTTCAGCCGAAGATTACATGCAACTCGGTCTTCTGCTCGAGCAGACTGGTAAAGTCGCCCGGGCGCGCGATGCTTACGAGAATGCCCTAAAGCTTGACCCTCGACTGGAGGAAGCACGACAATCACTCGACGCCATGACGCAACGAGACAAGTAGGGCAGACGGCTGGCAGCATCACGTACCCGCCGCGAACAAGTTGTACAAGGTACTATAAAATACAGGTTCGCTTGGACGAGAAGCACCTCGCCCTTCGAGATAAGGAACTGTGACAAGCTTCTACGTGGAGAACTTTGGCTGCCGGGCTACGCAGGCGGATGGAGCCGCCATCGAGCGGCAGTTCGAGGAGCGCGGTTTGGCTCGAGCCGGCACACCTGCCCGATCGGAAATCGTGATCTTGAACACGTGTACCGTGACCGCGGCAGCGGATCAGGATGCGAGGGCGGCCATCCGCCGCATCCGTCGCGAAAACCCGGGCTGCCAAATCGTCGTGACCGGATGCTACGCACAGCGGGCGCCTGAGGAAGTCGCATCGATTCCAGGGGTGGCCCATGTTATCGGTAATTCTCACAAACATCAGTTGGCGGAAATCGTAGTCGCTTCCGGCCAGTACGATGATGCCGCAAGCGTTGCTGCACGCTGTGGCTTCGTGCCTCTTTCGAACTTGACGCCGCTCGCCCGAGGCGACATCTTCGTCTCCGACATCTTCGCCCACACCGAGTTGCTGGCCGCGCCGGTTTTTGACGGCGGCGGGCCCGGAACGAATAATGACCGTACGCGTCCCAACCTGAAGGTGCAGGATGGCTGCGACAACCGCTGCTCTTTTTGCGTGATTCCCTCGGTGCGCGGGCAGAGCCGGTCTTCGCCGTTAACCCAAATCGTTAGCGAAGTGAATGCCCTGGTCAAAGCGGGCTATCGCGAAGTCGTGATTTCTGGAATTAACTTGGGCCGGTGGGGGCGCGACCTCGAGAGGCCCTTGCGCTTTGAAGATGTGATCCATGAGATTCTGGATCGGACGAATCTCGAGAAGTTGCGCATTTCGTCGGTGGAACCGATGGACTGGAGTGATGAGCTGATCGGCTTGATCGCCAAATCTGCGCGCATCGCCAAGCATGCTCATGTGCCCATGCAATCAGGTAGCGACCGCGTGCTGCGGGCTATGCATCGCAAGTATCGTCCGTGGCATTATCGCGAGAAGCTCTACAAAATTCGGGCGGCCATACCCACAGCCGCGATTGGCGCGGACGTGATGGTAGGATTTCCTGGCGAAAGCAAAGCCGATTTCGAAGAAACCCGGCAGCTGATCGAAGAACTGCCTCTCACTTACCTGCACGTATTCACTTATTCCTCGCGTCCGGGGACGCCGGCGGCACTTATGCGAGATCAGGTGCCGGTACAAGTTGCTCGCGAACGCAATCGGATTCTGCGTGATCTGGCCGCGCGGAAAAAACTGGCGTTCATGCTGGCTTTTGTGGGGAAGACGGTGGAAGCGATCACGTTGAATGTATGCGATGGCGAATCCACCGAAGCGTTGACGGACAACTATCTGAAGCTGCGCCTGCAAGGACAGCACCAGTCGAATCAGTGGATGAAAGCGCGAGTCGAGCAAGTCGCAGCCGGCGCGCTGATCGCGACCTGTGCGGCTGCGTAGTTTTTTGAGCTGCGATTCCGATGTCTACCCATCTGGCAGGTCGTAGCAATCCAGTTCCGGCATGGGGAAGTCTTTACGATTGTCGGTCATTAGCGTGCATCGTTGTTCGATTGCAATGGCCGCGACGATGGTGTCCGCAAGAGTGAGGGTACGTCCTTTTCTTGCGTATTTGTATTTGAGACTTCCAGCTAGCCGTCCCGCGGTGGTGGTCAGCGCGTAGCAATCAAGCAGGCCCAGGAATTCCTCGGTCCGTGCCTTTTCTTCTGGACGCATGCCCGCATACAGTTCGGCGACGTTCCAAGCTGTAGTGGCCAGGCTGTGCCCGCCACGAGCGAGTTCGGCGAGCAGTTCGCGTCGTCCGCGACGCAACCGCAGCACGTCGATAAGTACCGATGTGTCGAGCAACAAGCGCATCAATCAGTGCTTCAGGTCGAACGTTGGGACCGCGTTGGCTTCTTTGCTTTGTGCTGTGCTGCTCTCCGCCCTTCACTCTCAGTTCGTAGTTTCCGCACCCAGGGGGCCGCGCCACCGGCCAGTTCAGGATGATCTTTGGCTTTCCATGCGGAGTGCTTGTTATCCAGAAAATGCAGCAGCTTTTGCCGGCGAACTTCCTCGCGCGCTGTTTCGACCAGGAAGGCGCTTCGTCCTCGCGGACCAACCAAGGCATCGATCTCCCGGAGCAAGTCTTCGGGTAACAAAACATGGGCGCGTTTGGTGTTCATATGTGCTTAGTTAGTGTGCCTATTCTATGTGCCTTTGTCAACATACGGCTTCTTGCAGCCCCCGTTAACACAGGCCCCACGAAGAGGAATCAGCAATCCCTACGCCGAGCGGAAGAACCAGGTCATTCCCCAGGAATAAAAAGCGATGATGATGAGAATGTTCAGGGGCATGCCGAAAACAATGTAGAGCACGGGCATGAAGAGAACGGTTTTTTGCAGAAACAAAGCTTGCAAGAGAATCTGCAAGGGCAGGAATAATGCCAGATGAGCCATGGTGACGGCGGTGAGGAAGGCCTTTTTCAGTAAACCGAAATCGAAAATGTAGTAAGTCAGTCCGAATAACAGAGGAACGGTGGAAATCAATGCAATCCCCGCTGTGACCAGCCCTTGCATATAGCTGTCGGGGGTGTGAGGAAAGCGGGCAGGGAGAAGCGCGAAATATGCAAGGGCTGTAACCGGAACGACCAGAACTCCGCGCAGCAGGTACATCAAAGGGATGAATTTGCCGGACAGAAAAAAGCTGACGGCGAAGAGCGCCAATGTAGCGGCCAAGGTTAGCCACCAGGCTTCAGCGCTTGGCAGCACCGGCTCCATGCGGAGGTAGGGAATGTCGAAGCGGAGGAAAGACGTGAGATGATGTTCGGCGAGACCGAGACTGGCACGCAAGGGCAGGACCCGAATCCCAAAGGTCAAAACACGATTCCATAAATGGCAGAGTTTCGGCAGAAACGCTAGCCAGATCGATGTAAAGAATACGAACAGAAATATAGCGGTGACCAGATTCATGGGGCCAAGACGGAAGTGGGTAAGCGCTCGGTGCATGGGAATGACGCCGCCTCGGTGCCCGCGGGTGGGGACGGGATCCGTCGCCTTCGAGGCATCAGCCGATTTCTCGCGCAGCTTAAAACTCTCGAAAGAATCCAAAGCTAGCTCCGCTTCTTTCGTAGTAGGGGCTGTGATAGTAGTCCCCCACTAGATTTACTCCCCAGCTTTCCCCCACCCACCGCCGCCACGTTACCGTTAAAGTCTGACTCTGAAAATCGTTGAGACTCGCGGTTGGTCCGACGAGTTGATAGGCCTCTACGCCAAAACCAGCGCGCACCGTAAGGTACTGTCGCTGGCTTCGTCCATGGGTCAAGGCCACAAAACCCGCCGGCGAGAAAACCGACCCCGGATTGCTGACGTTGAAGCGAATTCCCTCTTCAAGAATCCAAGGCGTCGTGAAGTAGTAAGTGCTGCCAATGAAGAAACTGTGATCGCGGTGGACGTCCTTCGCAGCGTAGTAACCGAAACCGAAAGTTGTGATCAACTGCTTGTGAGCCAACCATTTCTTATTGACGAATCCATCTCCACGAAAGCGCGGCCAGAAGAAGCCTCCGACACTGGACCCAACCGTCAGCGAGCCATACCAGTCCGGATTGAAGTTATAGGTATCGCCCGCAGCGAGGTATACCCCAGCGTCGCCAAATTCGTGCTGACCATTGACTTCGGCATTCCAGATATTCTTTCCCTGTGCGATCGCGCCGCGAGCGTATCCACCCGCCCAGTAACCGAAGCCGTTGGTCAGGCTCAGATAGTCGCCGCCGGCTTCAACATAGTTGGTCAACTGCTTCGGTCCAGGTTGCGGCGGGACATCCGCGCCCGGCTGCTGGGGCGAAGTTTGCTGGTCACTGGTTTGCTGATCACCGGATGAGGCAGCGCTGGCCAAAGCGGAGCTTGATGAAACTGAATTGATCGAAGTGGCGTCGGACACAGCGCTGTCCTGGGCTCGTGCGCCTGGAACCATGGCACAGCCCCAGAGCAAGAGGGTTGCCACGAATCGAAGCCGGCGATGGTGACTGATCGTCATTTCGCTAGCGCCTCGGTTTCAAAGCGGAGTTCTCTTCCTTCCCCGCCGATGACCATCCAAGCGTCGGTATCTCGAACCACCTTGGCTGAGCCCTCTATGATTTTCGGCTGAGCAAAACTGCTGGCAGGAATTTTCCAGGTCTCGTGTTCAAGAGTCTGAGGATGAGTTGCTTCAAACGTAATCAGCCCCCCGTTATCTGAGACTTTCCATTTCACCTGCTTGCGGGAATTCAGGAAGTTTGCGAGTTCGGTCATCGTGTACCAGCGAAATTGTCCGTCGGCCTTCAGCCGGCCGGTTTGTTCCATCCAGCGATCTACCACATTGTGGTATTGCAGAATTCCCGGAGGATGGAAATAGACCAGCCTCACCGTACGGTGGTCGACCGCAAAGTCCGTGACGGCCGCAAGCCAGCGATCGATTTCATCGCTGGAATATCCTTCCGTACTCATTTCCTCGAAGCCGGCGGCTCGGTCCAAATGCGAGATGGGAAAAGCCCAGACGTTGCGGGCTTCGCGTTCGCCATTGCGATACCCTTGCGTCGGCCCCATTCCGGTATCGCCGGTGAAGTAATAAGCGACAAAACCGTGAGCCTCCAGCCAGTGCGTAACCCATGGCGGCTGATTGCCGTTGGGAGCGGAATATTCTTCAACTGGTTTGCCGGTGGCCTTCTCTAAAGAATTCTGGTTTAGCGCAAGGAACTGTTCCAAGTCTTTCGGGTTGTCGGTTTCGACGTGAGCGGAAAAGTAGTCATGAATCCAACCGCCGTGGCTGCCAATTTCATAGCCCAGCTTCACGAATTGGTTGATCAGCCTTTGGCTGACAGGATTGTGATCAACATCGAAACCCTTTTTGTCACCAAACTTTCCAGCATCGGGCCCGGCGGTGATGTGAATTGAGTATGGTCCCTGTTGCAGCAGGGTCCACGAACTCATCTCCTGCAGCGGCTTGATGGCGGCGTTGGAGTCAACGTGCCAGTTCAGCACCAGCCCGCCGACTCCATCCGGCACGGGCATCAGGTAAGGCAAGGACAGCGCATGACTCGCGAAATACCTGAGAAAAGCGTGCAGCAGCAAGCCGTCAGTGCTGCCTTTTAGATATCCCAGAGGCAGATTCACAAACAGGACAGCGCCTTTTTGATAGGGCTGTCGACCGGCCACGAGTCCATCGTTGGAGCGGAATAAAACCTCGCCGCCGTAGTCGCCGGCAGTTACGAAGCTGGGATATTGGAGATCGCCGTATTTATAGCGCCTGAGCTCGACCTCGAAATTTCCGCCGGAGGTAATGGGTGGGCCATTCTTCCTTACGGAGGCACTGGTTTCCCCATGAAACGGATAGTATTTTCCCGGGGGTATTTCCAGCTGGCTGACAATCACGTTGGTGCTGCTGACTCCGCTCCATTGGATCGTCTGGTCGCCAAGCTTGTCGTAGAGAGCGTAGTCCACGCCCGCCAGGTCCGATAACCGGGAACGTCCGGCGGCATAAGTGCCATTCAGAGAGAAGGTGCCGGCATCATAGACCAGCATGAGTTTTCCGCCGTCGGCCACAAAGCGATGTAGTGTGGCGACGAAAACATCGCTCGCCTGCTGGTGGATGGAATCGGGCAAAATCACTCCCGCGCATTTCGACTCTCCCCAAAGAGGACGAAGAAACTCAGAGTCATGGACTGGAACCACATGAAGTCCTTCTTCGCTACCAGCGTCAAGCCACATCGTGACTTTAGGATTGGAGAAACTGGTGCCGTCGGGCACCAGCAGGAGCAGCCGATCGGCGGTAGAGCGAAAGCGGTCGTGGGTTGCCCAGGACCAAGCGATCAGGGCCCCGAGAATCAGACAACCGGTCGCGAAGATAATCCGCATCCGCGTCATGCGATGGCCACCACCTGGCCATGTTCGCGCGCCCACAACGTGCCAAACACTGCCACACCCTCTTCAAGTTCAATCCTTGGCGCACTGACCGTCGTAGGATGTTCAAGCGTGCCGCATTGGGTTCCGGTTGCGATGGCGAGTTCGCGTTCGGCAATCACCGGCCCATGAATGGTGCAGTGCGGCCCAATGCGCATTCTTCTTGCGCTGATCAGGCTTCCTTCCACTGCAACGCCATCCGCGATGACCGCATCCTCGACGCTCTTGACACTGCCGTAAATTCGCGCACCCGAGTGAACGTACAACTTGCCGCGGATCAGAATGTCGCCGACGATGACCTGACCGGCCTGAACTTCGAAGTCGCCGTCGTGCTGAAAACGATGAGGCGTTCCGCCGTCTGCGAGGTTCGGTTGCGGAGGCGATGCCTCCGGGTCGACGGCGACGCGCCCAATTTCAATGCGGGGAGCGTTCAGCCGTCGAAAACTGCAGCCCGCGCGCAGCTGTATGAGCGAGTCCGAAGAAATACGTCCGTAGAGATTGCAGTCAAGGTCAGCGGTGAATTCGCCGACGGCATGAACCCAGCGCAGCACACGACTTGACGCGCCCAGGTGAACATTTTTTTCTCCCAGGATCGCGCGGAAGTTGTTCTTCACTCCGCCAATGAATTGGCCGCCGGCGTAGATGTCCTTCGAAAATCTGGCTTCAGCCGGCAGGGTTAGGTCAACGTCCGCTCCCATCACCAGGTGGGTTGCGTCTCGTTGCTGTAGCACCAGCACCAGGGGTTCGTCGACGCGGCCGAGCACAACATATTCCTCGCCGTCAGGAAGCGCGCCGGTTGCCGTGGTTCCGGCGGCTACGCAGCCTTGCATGATCGGTTCGAGTCCCTTGATGTAGCTGCGAAAGCTATCGGAAAAATAACGAATCTCGCCCGCATTCTGCTGCACTACGCTAAGCGGTAGCGCGTCCGACTTCCGGCGCAATTCCATCAGTGTGGGAATCAGAGGCAGCACGAACATCAGGCTGACCATACAAACCAGAGCGGCCACTGCGAGGTACGGATTCACAAGACCTTCCGAAAGCGCTCGGTCTTGTCCCAGTGGAACTCAGCGCCGGTCACGAGGTCGCTGATTTGAACCGCCGCGGCACGCGAGACGGAGAAAATGCTGACCGCAAATCCCAGAATGAGGAAGGGCAGCAGGCAAATTCGTTTGCGCGTCCCATCCAGCCGAGCCGCGGCGGCGATCTCAAAGAAAGCCGCAAGATTGCCAATGGCGGCGTAAGCCGTCAGAGAAAGCAGGGCGATCACACCATGCAGCGGAGCCACGCCTTGGTAAAACACCGCCAGCGCCAGCCCCCAGCCGATGAGCGTGACCGGTGCCATGGCGTACACTCCCAGGAGCAAAGTTCCATCAATGCGTTCGCGCAGCGTGGCGCGATTCTTGCCCACGAGCAGATGCACACCGTAGGTGACCATGGCTTGGTTATGTCCCTTGGCCCAGCGCATGATCTGCTTGACACGAACCGGCCAAACTTCGGGGACCTCTTCATAACATTCCGATCGATTCTGGTACACGGTTTTCCAGCCATTCAGCAAGAGTCGATAGGTGAGGTCGGTGTCTTCGGTGAGCGAATTCTCATTCCATCCCCCAATTTCCCGCAGAGCGCTGAGCCTCACTCCTGCTACTGTGCCGCCGTGCTGCGGCACCAAGCGGAGGTTCATGCGCGCCTGCTGATCGACCTGATAACCGCCCGACCGTTCGAGATCCAACAGGCGCGTGAGCAAGTTCGTTCCGGCATTCATAGGCACGACCCGACCCATCACGCCGCCCACTTCGATATCAAAGAACGGCGCAACCAGTTGCTTGATCAGACCCGCCCCGGGGATGTAATCCGCATCGAAAATCAGGATGACTTCGGTGGTCACCATTTCCATGGCGTCTTTTAATGCCGCCGCCTTCCCGCCTTTGCCCCCGGCGCGATGAAACGCCTGAATGCGTCCAGGAAACTCTTCCACAAACTTGTCGATAATCTCGCGGGTACCGTCGGTCGAACGGTCGTTCACCGGAATCACCAGCATTTTGTCCGCGGGATATTTCACCGTCATCAAGGCTTCAAGAATGTGAGCGATGACTTTCTCTTCGTTGTGAGCCGCCACCAGCACGGTGACGGGTGGCCAGTCGGCTGTGTCAATGTCGATGTAAGGGTGCCGCTGGAAACCGAAGAGTCGATTCAGCGTGAAGTAGTAGTGACGGCCCGTATAGACGCAAATCACGAAAACAATGATGTACAGAACATAGATCATGACGAGCAACCACCGCCCGGCTGCAGGTTTCTTCGGATCACTTCTTACCTGCCGCGGCCGTGCGCGCTTTCTCTTCGGCGTCGCTCTTTCGGCGCCGGGGATGCGGCCGGGGCGCAAGCTTAAACTGCTTGTCGGCCTCTAGTAGTGGAGTCTTTTTCGCATACCAGCGCGCCACCGCCTCGACGATTCTTTCCGAACTGTGACCATCTCCATAAGGATTCTCGCCCTCGGACATATCCTGATACGCTTCCGCGTCGTTGAGCAGGTGGCTGGTCTCGTTGACAATGCCCTCGCGCGACATGCCGATAATTTTGGCCATACCGAACTGCGAAGCCTCTGGCCGCTCCGTAAGTTTGCGGAGCACGAGCACAGGCTTTCCGAACGTGGGTGCTTCTTCCTGAATGCCACCTGAATCGGTGAGCACCAGAAAACAACGCCGCAACAGGCTGACGAACGTGATGTAGTCGAGCGGCTCCGTCAAGTGGATTCTGTCCGTGTTCTGCAGCAACGCATTCACGGTGCTGCGCACGTTGGGATTAAGGTGCACGGGATAAACGATCCGAATGTCGGGATGCAGCTTGACCAGATCCTTGAGCGCCAGGCACATATGTTCCTGATCCGCGCCCAGGGATTCGCGTCGGTGAGAGGTAACCAGCACGAGCCGGGAATTGTCGTTCGGAATCCCGGCCAGCGGTGTATTCTCCCACGAGTGCGGTAGCACGCTGAGAGCACGCAAGGTATCAATCACGGTGTTGCCCGTGACCACTATTTTCTCCGTAGCCACGCCCTCGGCCAGCAGGTTGTCCCGCGCCAAGGCCGTCGGAGCAAAGTGAATCTCAGTCAGAACCGAAGCCAGTCGCCGGTTGGCTTCTTCCGGAAACGGGTTGTATA
The DNA here is from genome assembly GCA_035601995.1 of Terriglobales bacterium. GTDB lineage: Bacteria > Acidobacteriota > Terriglobia > Terriglobales > Acidobacteriaceae > JABDBE01. The sequence continues at coordinate 10,934 of DATNNE010000016.1, read as the reverse complement.
AATCATGGCTCCGCAGGCCCGCTTCAATGTGGCCGACAGCTATCTTGCAATAGTAGGCCGCGAGGGCGGAGGCAAAAGCTGTCGTGGTGTCGCCCTGGATCAGCACCATATTGGGCTCAAAGCGATGGCAAGCGTTCTCCACCGTATCCAACACGCGCGCGGTCAGCGAGTTCAGCGTCTGATTGGGACGCATGACATCCAGATCAAAATCAGGCTTGATCTTGAAAAACTGCAGGGCATGGTCAAGCATCGTGCGATGTTGACCAGTGTGAACTACCGCTGTCTCAAATTCATGCGAGCGCTGGCGCAGGGCGTGAATCACCAACGCCAATTTGATTGCTTCCGGCCTCGTGCCGAGGACCGCGATGATCCGACACTTCATGGAAATCGCCTGCCGCTTCTTCTACGTTGGGTTCACGATCCAAGCCATTGCCCTGTTGCCGGCACGGACTTGTGGACAAGATTGGACTATCCACGGGTGAACTCTCATTTTGTATTGCATATGCGGTTCGCGAAAGATTACGAAGGTCATGAAAGGTAATGTAGCCGCGCCTGCAAGTGGAGGCGCGGGCGTCCCCGCCTGTGCAAAAACTGCGTCGTTAATCGAACTGGAAGGGCGACAGTTCACTTGCCGCAAAGTGGCGCGGGGTGCCCCTCTGCTGTCGTTTTTGGCAAGCGGCGGGTGCCGGCGGCGATCACATCGCCAGTCCCCTCACAACCTACCCGCATCAGGTCCTTCCGAAATATCCGCCAAGCCGCGTTGCCCTTTTTGGGCGTTTATCGTCTAATCCTTCTTGGCCGCAGCTCACCTACAGCCGCCTGGGAGACCCATCGCATGAGATTCATCCTTAGATTCCCCCACCGACCCCTCATTACAGCCTGTGCTCTTTTAGCTCTGTCCCCGCTCCCCACGAACTTCCAGGAAGCCCCCAAACAGCACGGAATCGCCGTCGAAAACATGGATCCCTCCGTCAGGCCGGGTGACGATTTTTACGATTATGCCAATGGTGGCTGGATCAAACGCAGTCAAATTCCACCCGACCGAAGCCGAATTGGCGTCTTCACCACCCTGGACGACTTGAGCAACAAGCGTACCGTCGGCCTGATTGAAGAAACCGTTAAAGCCAACGCGCCTGCCGGCTCCAACACGCGCAAGATCGCCGACCTCTACACCTCATTCATGGATGAGGCCACCATCGCAGCCAAAGGACTCGCTCCGCTCCGCCCGCACCTCGACGCCATTGCCGCCATCCGCGACAAGCACGAACTGGCCCGAGCCTTGGGTGAGAGCCTTCGGGCCGACGTTGACGCGCTCAACAACACCAACTTTCATACTCCGAACCTTTTCGGACTGTGGGTTGCCCCCGATTTCAATGACTCCGACCACTACGCCCCTTACTTGTTGCAGGGCGGCTTGCAGATGCCCGATCGCGAATACTATCTCGGCGACACCGCCAGCATGCGCGACATCCGCACCAAATATCAGGCCCACGTGTCCGCCATGCTCAAGCTTGCGGGATTCCCCGACGCCGACGCCCGCGCCCAGCGCATCGTTGAACTCGAGCATGCCATCGCAGAAACGCACGTCAGCCTGGCTGAGAACGAAGACATCCAGAAAGCCAACAACCCCTGGAAGCAAGCCGAGTTCACCGCCAAAGCCCCCGGCCTCGATTGGGCTGAGTACTTCCGCGGCGCCGGCCTCGGCAAACAAGCCAGCTTCATTGTCTGGCAACCCACAGCCTTCACCGGTGAATCGGCCTTAGTCGCTTCTACTGATCTCGAAACCTGGAAAGATTGGCTGGCATTCCACGTGACCGAAGCCTATGCTCCCGTGCTGCCCAAAGCGCTATCCGACGAGCGCTTCGCCTTCGTGGGAAAGACACTCTCTGGCACAACCGAGGAGCGTCCACGCTGGCAGCGCGGGGTTGCCCTGGCAAACGTATTGCTCGGCGACGCCATCGGAAAGATCTACGCCCAGCGCTATTTCCCGCCCGAAGCCAAGGCCCAGGCAGACGCCATGGTCGCAAATATCATCGCCGCTTTCCGCAAACGGATCGATGCCCTCGACTGGATGAATCCCGCGACCAAAGCCGAAGCTCAGGCCAAACTCACCAGTCTTTACGTCGGAATCGGTTACCCCGAGACCTGGCGCGACTACTCCGCCTACCAGGTGAAGGCCGATGACCTCTTCGGCAATCTCTGGCGCGGCGTCCTGTTCGATTACCACCGCGATCTCGCCCGCATCGGCCATCCCGTCGATCGCAAAGAGTGGTCCATGCATCCGCAGACCGTAAATGCCGTTAACCTGCCGTTGCAGAACGCGCTCAGCTTTCCCGCTGCGATCCTGCAACCGCCGTTCTTCGATCCGCTCGCCCCGGCTGCCGTAAACTACGGCGCAATTGGCTCGGTGATCGGACACGAAATCAGCCACACCTTCGACACCGAAGGCAGCGCCTTCGACTCCAAAGGCCGAGTGCGCGATTGGTGGACCCCCTCCGACTACGCCCACTTCAAAGCCACTACCGCAAAACTTGCCGCGCAGTACGACAGCTACAAACCGTTTCCCGACATTTCGGTGAACGGCAGGCAGACCCTGGGAGAAAACATCGCCGACAACGCCGGCATCTCCGCCGCCTTCGATGGCTATCATGCCTCGCTCGCCGGCAAGCCCGCGCCCACCCAGGACGGCTTCTCCGGCGACCAGCAGTTCTTCATCGCCTTTGGACAAAACTGGGGATCGAAAGAGCGGGAAGAAGCGCTCCGTCAGCAAGTGATGACCGATCCGCACGCCCCCGCGGAGTACCGGGCAGACGGCGTCCGCAACGTCGACGCCTGGTACCCGGCATTCAACGTCCAACCGGGAGAAAAGCTCTATCTTGCCCCACCAGACCGCGTGCAGATCTGGTGAGAAATCGAGGGCTTATTCCTAGGGCGGCATCGACAGCCGAGATAACGCACAATCCGGCATGCTATAATTTTCTATCTTGATTGCTGCTATAGCCGACGGAGGATTGTATCGATAAACGCTTTATCCGCACGAACGACCGTATTCGAGCGCGTGAAATTCGAGTGATCGGGGACGAAGGTGAACAGATCGGCGTAATGCCCCCGTACGAAGCGCTTAAGTTGGCCCGCGAAAAGAATCTGGACCTGGTTGAGATTTCACCCACCGCAGTTCCTCCCGTGTGCCGCATTATGGACTACGGGAAATTTCTCTACCAGCAGGAGAAAAAAGAACGCGAGGCCAAGAAACACCAGAAGACGATCACGGTCAAGGAAGTCAAGTTTCGCATTAACGTGGACGACCACGATTACGAAACTAAGAAGAACCACGTGCTGCGCTTCCTGGACGAAGGCGACAAGGTCAAAGCAACGATTTTTTTCCGCGGACGCGAGATGACCCGCACTAACCTGGGCCGCCAGATCCTGGAACGTCTGATAAAAGATGTAGAAAGCCAAAGCATCGTAGAATTTCGTCCCCGCCAGGAAGGAAATACGCTGCACGCGATCCTGGCGCCAAAGAAAGATACGGGCGCAAAGCCGCACGCAGCGCCGCCAGCCCAGAAAAGCGCGGGCCAGGCGTAGACAATGCGTTTCGGGTTGAAGAAGGTTCCAAACTCTAGCATCCAGCACTTAGCATTCAGCCAGATCTTTTGCTGAGAGCTGACGGCTGAATGCTGACAGCTGATTCTGAGGACTTATGCCAAAGTTGAAAACACATAAAGGCGCCGCCAAGCGCTTCAAGAAAACTGCAACTGGAAAAGTAAAGCGCGGGCATTCGCATTTGCGCCACATGCTGACCTCCAAGTCTCACAAGCGCAAAAAGAAGCTGGGCCACGCAGTGCTGGTCAGCGACGCGGACACCCCCAAAATCAAGCGGATGATTCCGTACTAGCGTAAGCTAGTGTGATCGCGGGCGATCGCCTGCGTTTGTGGGCTGCGAATCTCTGATTCGACGGCTCCCGGCGTGTGAAGAGGTGATAAAGACTGGTTCAGTCTCCTACCTCCAGCCACCGTAAATCGAAATGAAAAAGGAGCAGATCCATGCCTCGTGTAAAACGTGGAACCAAACGGCGCGCCAAGCGCAAAAAGATATTAGACCGCGCCAGCGGTTATTTCCTCACAAAATCCAAGCTCTACCGGTCGGCTAAAGAAGCCGTCGAGCGCGGCCTGAAGTTCGCCTACAGCGGACGCAAGCAGCGCAAGCGGCAATTCCGCTCGCTCTGGATTGTGCGCATCGGCGCGGCGGCCAAGCTGAACGGCATGAGCTACAACCAGTTCATCCACGGCTTGAAGAAGGCCGGAGTCGAGCTCGATCGCAAGATTCTCGCCGACCTGGCGGTAAAGGACGCTGCCGCGTTTAAGAGCCTCGCCGCGCAAGCTCGGGGCGCTCTCGGCGGGGCAGCGTAGAAAACCAGCCTTTGGCAATTAGCACTTAGGCAATTCAGAATTGTCGTTCTCCCGTGGGCCTTATCCCGCGAGGATGAAACTCTCGATTCAGCTGTCAGTATTTTGATATGCCTCCGAAGAAAAAATCTGCCTACGCAGTTCCCAAGCTCAAGGATTTCTCCGCCACTGCTCTGGAGAAAGCTGCAAAGGATCTTCTGTCTGCGCTTGCAGCTGAGTCTAAGGCGGTCGACAGCGAGGCCGAATGGAAAATATTTCGTGACCGTTGGATGGCGCGCGCCAACGGTCTCCTGACCCAAATCAACGACACTTGGCTCAAGGCAGCGCCGAAGGATGCAAAGCGTGACGCTGGACAGTGTGTCAACCAGCTCAAAGCTAAAGTGGAGGACGTAGTCGGTGCGACTTCTGATCGCATCTTGAGTCAACCCCACTCGGAAGGCCGCTCCCTTGGGCGCGCGAAGACTAGAGACTCCGCTTTTCAATCCTACACAGGAGCAGAATCCCCCAACAATCGTATCGACATTACTCTCCCTGGCATTCGCCGTCCTCTTGGCGCGGAGCATCCTGTCATCAAGACGATGAACGAGATGGTCGGGGTGTTTCGCAATCTTGGGTATTCCGTCGAGGAAGGTCCAGAGATTGAGACGGATTATTACAACTTCGAAGCACTGAATTTTCCTCCCAACCATCCTGCACGCGATACGCAGGATACGCTATTCATCGCCAACCAGGAATCGAAGCCGCTGCGGGAACGATTGCTGTTGCGCACCCACACTTCTCCGGTGCAGATTCGCACCATGGAAAAGATGAAGCCGCCGGTGCGCGTAGTCTGTCCCGGGAAAGTGCATCGCAACGATGCGCCTGACGCCACGCACTCTCCGATCTTCCATCAGATTGAAGGGCTGGCGGTGGATACGAATATTACGTTTTGCGATCTGAAGGGGACGCTCGATCACGCCATGAAAGAAATGTTCGGATCGAGTGTGAAGACGCGGTTTTATCCGTCGTTCTTCCCTTTCACCGAGCCCAGCGCGGATGTACAGATCAGTTGCATTTTTTGTGGTGGGCGCGGATGTCGCGATGGCGGTCCTTGCCGGAACTGCAAAGCCAGCGGCTGGATCGAGTTGCTGGGCTGCGGGATGGTGGATCCGAATGTGTATGGCTTCGTGGACTACGACGCGAAGAAAGTCAGCGGCTTTGCGTTCGGCATGGGCGTGGAACGGATTGCGATCCTGAAATACGGCGTGGACGATATTCAATTGTTCTTTAACGGGGATGTGAGATTTTTGGAGCAGTTTGGGTGAAGCGCTTCTAGCTCCTAGCTTCTGGCCAAAACGGAGGCTTCAGGATAGGAGCTAGAGGCTAGAAGCTCGTCACATGAAGATTTCTCCTCAATGGCTGCGCGACTTCGTTGACCTTGACGTCAACTACCATCAGCTTGCCGATGATCTGACGCTGGCTGGAATCGCCGTCGAATCTGTCGGCGGCGAGGGCGATGAGACCATCTTCGAGATGGACATCACCACGAATCGTCCCGACGCGATGAATCATTATGGCGTGGCGCGGGAATGTTCGGCGATCTATGACCTGCCATTGAAAGCGATCGAACCTCGATTGCCTGTTCCGGCCCAGCCGAGTGGGGACGCCCGACCTCCATTCTCCATTGATATTCAGGACGAGCAGGGTTGTGCGCGGTTCACTGCCCGCATCATTCGCAATGTGACCATCAGGCCCTCGCCGGAAAAGATTGCGCGGCGGCTGGCGCTGCTGGACCAGCGCCCTATCAACAATGCCGTCGACGCAACCAACTACACCCTGTGGGAAATGGGGAAGCCGACGCACGTGTTCGATCTCGATTTGCTGGAAGGCGGAAAGATCGTGGTGCGGCGGGCGCGGGATGGCGAAGTGCTGAAGACTCTCGATGGGGTCGAGCGCAAGCTGACATCGGAAGACCTCGTCGTGGCTGACGCCAAGAAGCCGGTCGGATTGGCGGGTACAATGGGCGGCTTCGACACCATGATTACGGAGAAGACACGTAACATTCTGATCGAATCGGCGTGGTGGGATCCGGTGACGGTGCGCAAAATGTCGCGGCGGCACGGGCTGCACACCGATGCGTCGCATCGCTTCGAGCGTGGCGCGGATTATGAGTCGACGGTTCTTTCGTGTGATCGAGTGGCCGAGCTGATTTTGCACTCCGGGGGTGGCGAACTGATTGGCGGGCCCATTGATGTCGTCGCTCGGCCTCTCGATCAGGCTCCGGTGGCGTTGCGCGTTTCTGAAGTGCGACGCATTCTCGGTGAGGAGATGGGGACAGCGGAGATCCTGCGCATTTTGCGGCGGCTGGGTTTCGATTTGATTCCTGAGCCTGGAGAGGAACTTGAGTTTACGGTGCAGGTTCCCAGTTGGCGGCTGGATGTCGAGCGGGAAATCGATGTGATCGAGGAGATCGCACGATTGCACGGGTACGATAAATTTCCGAACACGCTGCCGGCCTATGTTGGCGCGGTCGTCGAACTGCCCGATGCACCGAAGGAAAAGAAACTGCGGACTTCCCTGCTGGCCTTGGGTTACGACGAAGCGATTTCGCTGACATTTATTTCGCATCAGGATGCGGAGCAATTTTCGTCGGTTCCGGTGATTGAGTTGGCGAACCCGCTGAGCGAGGAAGCTTCGGTGATGCGCACCTCAATGGTTCCGGGCATGTTAAACATGCTGGCCTACAATCTGAACCGGGGCAGTAGCGATGTGCGCCTGTTCGAAGCTGGGAATGTGTTCGAGGCGGCGGGCGACAAGACAGCGGAGTTCAAACGCATCTGCATGGGCGCGGCTGGCAGCGCTTTAAACGCGAGTGTGCATCAGGCGCCGAGGGCTCTGACATTCTTTGATCTCAAGGGCGATGTGGAAATCTTGCTAAAGGCGTTTCAGCACGTTGCGCTGGAGTACAGAGCGGATGCCGCAGACTACTATCATCCCGGGCATTCGGCGTGCGCTACGATGGACGGCGAAGTCGTAGCTCAGTTCGGCCAGCTTCATCCGGAGATTGCTGCGGCACGCAAGCTCAAACAGGATATTTTTGTTGCCGAGCTTTATCTGGATCGGCTGTTCAGGCGCGGGTTGCGTACCGTGCGCTATGAGGCTTTGCCGCGATATCCGGCGGTGGAGCGCGACTTCTCTTTTATTTTCGAGGATTCGGTTGCATTCGCGTCGATTGAAAAGATGGTGGCGGGATTGAGCTTGAGTGAGCTGCGAAGTTTCGTTCCAGTGGAGATTTTCCGGGGTGTTTCCACTCCGGCAGGCAAATATTCTTTGTTGCTTCGCGCGACATTTCAATCTGGTGAGCGGACGTTGCGCGAGGATGAAATCGCGCGATGGTCGGGGACGATCGTTAAGGCGCTTGAGAGTTTGGGTGGAATCTTGAGGGCTTCGTAGTTAGACGAACCGAGCACAAGGTCGCTCGACTCCGCTCGGGATGACGGCTTTTTGTGGCGGTCCCAGCTGGAGACGGCTGTCCCTACATGATTCTTGCTGGTGTGCTAGTCTGAGCCGATCATGGCTGATGTGGTTATCCAACCGAAGCATTTCTTCAGCGACAAAGTTGAGCACTTTACTGAGTCCGTCATTCGCGAGATGACGCGGCAGGCGATGCTGCATGGAGCGGTGAATCTGGCGCAGGGCTTTCCGGATTTTCCTGCTCCGGCGGAGATCAAGCGGGCCGCACAGGAGGCGATCGCGGCTGACCTTAACCAGTATGCGATCACCTGGGGCGCGAAAAGCTTGCGCAGTGCGATTGCGTGGCAGATGCAGGAATGGCAGGGGATTGCGGTTGATCCGGAGACGCAGATCACGGTGTGTTGCGGCTCGACCGAGGCGATGATTTCGACGCTGCTGGCGGTCTGCAACCGGGGCGACGAAGTAGTAATCTTCGAGCCGTTTTACGAGAATTATGGGCCGGACTCGGTGTTGTCCGGGGCGAAACCCGTGTTCGTGAAACTGCGTCCGCCCACGACGGCGGAGGGCGAGTGGACGTTCGATGAGCGGGAGTTGCGCGCGGCGTTTCACGGTCAAACCAAGGCAATCATTCTCAATACGCCCAATAACCCTACCGGCAAAGTTTTTACCCGTGGTGAGCTGGAATTGATTCGCGATCTGTGCGTTGAGTTCAATGTTCTCGCGATCACGGATGAGATTTACGAACACATTCTTTACGACGGTACGCAACACATTTCGATGGCGAGCCTGGATGGTATGAGTGATCGGACGGTCACAATCAATGGTTTGTCCAAGAGCTACAGCGTGACGGGATGGCGGGTGGGGTGGGCAGTCGGACCGCCGACGATCACGAATGCGATTCGTAAAGTTCATGATTTCCTCACCGTGGGCGCTCCGGCTCCTTTGCAGGAAGCTGGTGCGGCGGCCCTGGAGTTACCTCGCGCTTACTATGAAAACCTCGCCAATGGATACATGGCGCGGCGCGACCGGCTGATGCCGGCGTTGACGGAAGCGGGATTCCGGTGCTTTCGCCCGCGTGGGGCATACTACGTAATGACGGACATCAGCGCGTTCGGGTTCGCCGACGACGTCGCGTTCACGAAATATCTGGTGAAAGAGATTGGAGTTGCTGCGGTTCCGGGATCGAGCTTCTACAACAATCCGAGGGATGGGGCGAAGCAGGTGCGATTTGCGTTTTGCAAAAAGGATACGACCTTGGATGAGGCGGGGAGTCGGTTGAGGAAGTTGCGTGAACGATAGTGTTCCGACCGCTGGCCGAGCTTCGCTCGGCATGACGGGTCAGAGACCCGTCCCCACACATCCGTCCCTACATGAGCAAATGCTGGCTTCATCTCTTCTGATTCATCCACAGGGTTGTGCGGTATACTGCGCTGAAGATAAAAAATCTTTCGGGGAAGAAGTGCAATCATGGCGGTGAGAATGGCTGAAGAAGTATCGGCGCAGGTTCCTTCTGACGATTTTCAGGCGCTCGAACAAAAAGTTTATCGCACAATTGAGATGTACAAGGCAGCGCGGGAAGCGCGAGCGGCATCCGAACGCGATGCGCAGCGGTTGCGTGAGCAACTGGAAGAACGCGAGGAAGAGGTAGAAGGTCTCCGCCGCGAGATGGTGCAACTGCGCCGCGAGCGTGAGGAAATTCGCGGACGCGTGGAGAAAATGCTGCAGCAGATCGACACGCTGGCGGAAGAACAGGCCGCGAGCTGAGCTGCAAGGCTCGTCCCGACAAACAATAAGGAGCAGAATAACTGATGGCGAGCGCCACCAAGCCGCCGGCGAAGAACGCGGATGAAGGCAGCGTGCGAGTGGAGATCTTCGATCAGGCCTACAATCTTCGCGGGTCGGACGCGCAGTACATCATCAAGCTGGCCGAGTACGTGGATGCGAAGATGCGCGCGGTGGCGGAGCAGACGCATACAGTGGACACGGCGCGGCTGGCGGTGTTGGCTGCGCTCAATATCGCGGATGAATACCATTTGTTGAAGCGGAATCAGGATGTAGGAGCGGTGGATTATCTGAAGCGGGCACATCATTTGGCCGACGCGTTGGATGAAGTGCTGGAAGAGAAGCGGCGCGCGGGGTAGTGCTTTGACTGCTCGATCTTCGCTCGACTGGACGGTCCTTTCGTCTTTGTCCTGGGCAGCCTCGGAGAGCTGTTCCGAGGTGGTCTTCCCCGCTTTATTCCCCTTACGAAAGTTGCTGGCAAACCGAGTGCCAACTATTTGTGCAGTCCCCCTTGCGCATTGGGCGGGATTTGCCTAGGATGCGAAATGAAAGCCGACCTGCGAAGTTGGTGATGGTGGTAACCGATTTTTGAACCAACACCGAATGAACGGGGGCCTGACTCGTACAAATAGATCCGGTGTGCGATGCTCCGCCATGCGGAGATGCCTAAAGGGTCGCGGCGGGTTCCCACTGTCTAACGACGGGTTCATTCTCGGCCTACCACACGGCTCGGTGGGTCGGCTTGCTTCTTCCGCTACGGCTGCGCCTTTCCCTGCTACACTGGCGGTTACTAATCCTGAGTGGTCTGCATCTAATTAACAGTGTTTCCTCGACTCTTCCATATTGGCAACTTCAGTTTGCCCACCTACGGACTTCTGGTCTCGTTAGGCGTGCTGATCGGATTGTGGATCAGTGTGCGCAACTCGGAGAAGCAAGGCATCAACGGGGACGATGCGTGGAACCTGGGCATTCTGGTGGTGTTGTGCGGGATTCTGGGCGCCAAAATTCTTTACATCGTCAACGACTGGACTTACTACAGCGCTCATCCGGGAGAGATTTTCAGTTTCGCCACTTTACAGGCGGGCGGGGTTTTTTCGGGCGGGCTCATTGGCGGATTTTCTGCGGCGGCGTGGTATGTCCACAAGCGGCGCATGCCCGCGCTTGCTACTTGTGATGCGTTCGCACCCGGGTTGGCATTTGGACACGCACTTGGACGCGTGGGTTGTTTTGCGGCGGGCTGCTGCTATGGCAAACCGACGACGCATTTCTGGGGCGTGACCTTTACCAGTCCG
>DATNNE010000015.1:0-5933 GCA_035601995.1 Terriglobales bacterium | reverse complement strand
CGCGCTTATCCACATAAAAGCCGGCGTTCACCGTCGATCCATGCTCGCTAATGTATGTGCGGATGCGGTAGACCTCAAAGCCGACGTTCACGCTATCGGCAACCGCCTGCTCGTGCGTGTACTCCATGACCAGGTTCTGATTGAAGAAGCCAAGCGTCTGCTTCGAGGGCGTCGCGGTCAGGCCGATGATGAATGAATCGAAGTACTCAAGCACCTGGCGCCACAGGTTGTAGATGGACCGGTGGCACTCGTCGGTAACGATGAAGTCGAAGGTTTCGATGGGTATGAGGGGGTTGTAGGCAACCGGCGCAGGTTCTTTCACCAAAATCGAAGTTTCATATCCTGATTGCTCTTCCAGTGCGGGATCGAGTTCTTGCCCTTGAAGCATGGCATAAAGGCGCTGAATGGTGGTGATGCAGACCTTGCTAACATCATCCAGCTTGTTCGACTGCATCCGCTGGACGTTGTAAAGCTCGGTGAAGAGACGATTCTCCTCCGGTGTGCGGAACTTCTGAAACTCGGCCAGAGCCTGTCGTCCAAGGTTGCTGCGATCCACCAGAAACAAAATGCGCTTTGCCCCAGCGTGCTTGATCAACCGGTAAATGAAGTTGCAGGCCGTGAATGTCTTGCCCCCACCGCTGGCCATCTGGATGAGCGCGCGGGGACGATCCGCGGCTAGCGATTTCTCAAGGTTACGAATCGCCGCGATCTGGGCCGGCCGCAAACCTTCTGTCATCAGCTCGGGCAGGTTGCGCATCTTAGCCCGAAGCGTTGAGCCGGGATGTTGCAACTCCTGCGTGAGCCACTGGTCGAGAGTGTCGGGGCGGTGGAAACTGAAGACGCGACGGCTGCGGGCGTCAGGCTCCAGGAGGTTTGTGAAGCGAGTCTCTACGCCCGTGCTCTGGTACTGGAACGGCAGCGGTCGGCGCGGCGTAGTCAAATTGTCCGGCACGCCTTCGCTGTACTTAGTTGTCTGGAGTTCGACGCCCGTCAGCGTGGCGCCCTCTTTCTTGGCCTCCACAACTCCGATGGGTGCGCCATCAACGAAAAGAAGATAGTCGGCCTCGCCGTGGCCAGACTTCAGCGGAAACTCGCGCACAGCGACACCGCGGCTAGCTGACAAATTGGTCGCGCGCTTGTCCTGGACAATCCAGCCAGCGCCTAACAGCAACTCATCTATGTTCTGCCGGGCGCGATCCTCGGGAGTGATAGGCATCGACGGGGCAAATTATAGCGACTTAAAGAACATTTTGCGGCATGCCCAAGGTCATGCTGGCATCCCGAGAATCCTGCAACCCGGTCGCTTTGGCGTTTCGGCGAGAATCGGACTTCTGAACGGCGGGCCTCCTGCCCGAAGAAACAAAAAACACCTGTTTTCGGACGACCAAACCCGCCGAATCGCGACCTAATAGATTCAGGGTCTTGCAAGAGGAAAATTTAAAGGGTTTTTGGGCAACGATGGTTCAGCAGATGAAGCCATACGAAGATTCAAGTTTTACGCCCTAACCGTCCAACGGGTGTTTCCAACGCAAGATGAGATCTCAAAGTTCTTGCCCGGTCACCGCAACGTCCAATCCAAGGCGTAAATCTCCGTTGAGTTGATCTGGCGAAGGAGGATAACAGAGTCATCGGGAGCGATGCAGAGCCCGTTGTCGAACTTGCCGGTTAATCTGCTGAAGGATTCCAGATCTACGATCCCTTCCGGATTTCCTCCCGCCACTGGAATGCGGAAAATCTCTGGCTTATTTCCGATCGGGCGATTCGAATAGAGGTATCGTGAGTCGTGCGACCAGCTCAAATCATCTCCCATAATCGAATCCGACAACTTCCTCCAACGCTGCTTCGCTACATCGAAGACGAGCAGTTGGTGTCGCTCCCCTTGAAGAGCGGCAATGTAGCGTCCATCGGGAGACCAGCGCGCCGTCCGCAGACCGCCGGAGCCCGGTACCGTGTCGGTTTTGCCACTCGCCAGTTCGATGCGATGGACAGCGCAGTCAGAACTGGCTTGGCAACCTACATTTCCGTAGGCTAACCATTTGCCATCCGCGGACCAGGTCGGAGCGCCCTGGTTCTCCTGGCCGGATGAAGCCTCTCGCGGCGTCCCTCCTTCGCGAGAGACCACATAGATACGCCACGGCCGGCCAGGGTTCTTAGCCGTAAAAGCGATCTTAGTTCCATCAGGCGACCATCTCGGCAATTCGATCTCCTCGAAAGACGAAACCAGTTGCCTCGTGTCTTTGCGGTTCGCGCTGCTAATCCAGAGAGGGCCGCCATCGATACCTATATAGGCTATCCACTTGCCGTCTCGCGATACGTCAGGGTAAAGGCCGGAAATACCGGGCAGAAAGGGACTGAAAGTCCGCGAGAGCGGCTCGAATCGGAAAAATTCCCCGCGGTTCGGTTCCCCGCCAATCGCAAATAGCCGGCCCGTGCGTGCATCGGACGCTATCGCTGATAGCGTGCCCAGGGGAGGCGGCAACTCCACACTGATCGCATGCGCTGGCCGCCACCAGTGATTTTGCTGGGGTAGCGCCCATAGATGGTTCTCATTCTTGCTGCCGCCGGTGACAAAGAATTCATGGTGGGAGCTTTCGACCCAGCCCACGCAACAGTTCTCCGGCGTAAGCGGAATGCGATAAACCGCGAGGAGATCAAAGTGGTCTCCGAGCTCAATTTCCCAATCCGTCATGTTCCTGGTCACGAAGTTCTGGAGGACAAAACGCACGCCCTTTGCGGATTTCGACCAACGGAGATTCAGCGGAGCAAAATCAAATTGGCGCAACTCCTGCGAAGTAGCTCCCTCATCGAGCGTAATGAAGATGCTATGTCTTCGCGCATATGCAATTGCCTTGCCATCGGGCGCAAGCGCGGCGGAATGGCACGCGACCTCTCCAACTCTACGGAGCGGCCGACCATCAGTGGGAACGATCCAAAGAGCGGCTTCTTCTTCTCGTCCATCGCGCCCCAGAACCAAGAGTTCTTTGGAATCCGCAGAAACATCCTGAAGCGAAGCTTGGGAAAACGGTGTGGCGATGTGGGAGATGGGACCGCCACCAACACTTATTCTGGAGAGCTGAATCTTGCCGTCCGAAAGCTCGGCGAAGTATAGGTTTCCTCCACCCGCCGCCAGTTGTCCTTGCTTGAACAGGGCATCGCCCGTAAGGCGAGTGACCTTCGTGATTTGGACGGAGATTCCCGGTTGGAGAAAGCGGACTAGGACGATCACGCCGACCAGAAGACTCAAGCCGATTGCCGCCAGTGTTGACCCCTTAGCGCCAGTCTTCTTGGCCGATTCTCCTTCAGGGATAGTGCCGCCAGTAGTTACGGGGATGAAGGCAGGGATCTTTTCATTTTTGGGTGCTAGCGGGAGGGCCGCAACGGCGCTTTTGCCGTGCATCCAGTCATCGATCTCAGCGCGATAGGCAAAGACGGCCTGGCGCTTTCCACCCGGTACCCGATATATCGGGAGACCTTTTTCCTCCCAACGGATGACGGTACGCACATCCCGGCCAAGATAGGCGGCGATGTCCTTCCACGAATTTAGACGACCATTGGCAGCCGCGCTTTGAGGCGTGTTGACCATAAGCGCAAAATTTCCGGGACCGAACAACTCTTAGGGGAAGATAAGACTACCCAACTACGGGGATATGTCAGCAAAAGTCACTTCCTGCCATCTCTCGCCGATTGATCAGTTTAGCGCTCCCGTGGTCTACTTCGCAACTGTGAGAAAGAGGCCGTCTGGAGGAGATACGAGTGACTAACTCCATCGCAATCACAAACAAGCTCGCCCTTGCCGTCGCAGTCACGAGCCTATTCTTGGCCTTTCTTGCGAGCCCCACAGCATACGCTCAGGTCCGGACAAGACCGAACCGCCCTACGGGAGTGCCAGACCGGTACGCAATTACTCCGTCTGGCTACTTCGATCCATCCTGTGTCCGACAGCTAGCGAAAGGAGAAACTCTGCGGGAAGACGGACATGTCATGCAACACGCGGACGGAACTCTGGAGAACATTCCGGCCTGCAATTATCCGCGTTACATGGCCAACGGAGAGATTGTAGTAGCAGGCTCAGCAACGGTAGAGCCACCGTCGATCAACCAGTGGGTTGAAGACGCATATACGACCACAACTACTTCGTACGCCTACGTTGCTGCAACTTGGACCGTACCGCCAGCGCCGACTTCCAACGATGGCCAGAGGGTGTATTTTTTCCCCGGCTTAGAGGACAACGAGGATGTAGTGAGCATTCTTCAGCCTGTGCTGGGTTGGAACATGGACTACTCGAATATTTCAACGTGGAGTATCGCCAGTTGGAATTGCTGCGCCAGCGGCAACATATGGTACAGCCCTTTTGTGGCTGTCAACCCGGGCGATACCATTCAAGGTTTTGTCGCATCAACCTGTAGCGTCGGAACGCTATCCTGTCCCACCTGGAACATTACAGCCTACGACGAGTCCTCGCGTACAAGCACAACGCTAGAGAATGCTCCAAATGACGGGCAGACGTTCAATTGGGGGTTCGCTGGAGTTTTAGAGGTCTATAACGTTTCCCAATGTAGCGATTACCCTCCGAACGGCCTACTCAGCTTCTCCAACGTGGCGCTTTATGACTATAACTTCAATCTCATCTCTACTCCGAATTGGTCATTCTATACCTATCCGGGCCTCACGCCACAGTGCAACTATGGTGGACAAGTAGCGCCGACGCAGGTGTCGGTCGACTACGGCACCATACCACCAACGGTAACAGGCTTTAACATTGCGCCGACGACTACTACGGTTGGGACGACGCTAAGTGCGACGGTAATAGGTGAAGCTGGGTCGAATCCTCTTTCTTCTGCCTCCCTTTTGCGCACCACCGATCTCTCCGGAGCCACCGGATGGACCACAGTCGCATCGGTCTCCGTTACCGGAAGCTCCGTCAACGTGACACTGTATGACACACCTCTCGTTGGGACCTATTTATATGGCGCTCATATCACCGACAATACCGGCCTGTTTGGTACCGAACCCTCAACGATTCAAGTCACCGTGAATCCGGTAATTCCTACTACCATCACGGCTTTCAGTGCCACGCCGCTGACGGTGAGCGGCGGAGGGACCGTTACTTATTCGGTGACGCTGAGCGGAGCGGCTCCGACCGGAGGAGCGCTGATCTCCTTCAACTCTTCTGCAACCACCGTGATTCCCTATACAACCGTCTCGATACCAGGGGGGGCGACCACCGGCCAGACGACCGTGGTCACGCAGAACCCAGCCTCGACATCGCAGGTCACGATCACGGCCAGTTACGGCAGCAGCTCAAAACAGCAAACGATCACGGTGAATCCCGTGGTTCAGACTATCACCGCTTTTAATGCGACACCGTCAACGGTGAACGGGGGAGCCACCGTTACTTACTCGGTGACGCTGAGCGGAGCGGCTCCGACCGGAGGAGCGTTGATCTCCCTCAACTCTTCTGCTACCAGCGTGATTCCCAACACAAGCGTCTCGCTGCTAGGGGGAACGACCAGCGGCCAGACAACCGTGGTCACGCAGAACCCAGGCTCGACAACGCAAGTCACGGTCACGGCCAGCTACGGCAGCAGCTCAAAACAGCAAACGATCACCGTGAATCCGGTAGCAGCCTATTCCATTGCTGGCTACGTGACCTTGAACGGCAGTGGCCTGGCGGGCGTAACGATGACGCTGTCCGGCGGTGCGCAAGGTTCGATTGGGACGAATTCATCGGGCTATTACAGCTTCAGTGGTTTGGTGGGAGGCGCGAACTATACGATTGTCCCCTCGCTTTCGGGATACACGTTCAGCCCGCCAAGTGAGGGATTTACCGGCCTCAACGCGAATCAGACCGCCAACTTCGTCGCTTCCGTAATTAACGGCACCTATGCCATCTCAGGGCAAGTGACGCTGAACGGCAGCGGCCTGGCGGGAGT
>DATNNE010000014.1:0-2651 GCA_035601995.1 Terriglobales bacterium | reverse complement strand
TCAGCCGAGGCGACGACGCAATGGCAATCCGTCGCGATCTCCTGGAGCCGGGGCATCAACATGGGATCGGGCATCATGAAGCCGCCGCCATGTATGAAAAGCAACAACGGCTTGCCCTTTTCCGACGGCGCAGGATCAACGACCTCTGGGTTAATAATCCAAAGACGAACCTCGGGAGCTCCCGGCGGCCCGGGGATATGCCGCTCCACGGGCTGCGGCGCGGGAGCAGGTAATGGGGGCGTACCGGGCAATTGTCGGAACTGACCGACCATCTCCGCTGTGATGTCAAAGGCGGGGAACTGCTTGAGCACAGAAAGAAGTTCCGGATCGACAAGGGAATATGGATCCGCGACCGCCGGCGAAGTTTCTGAGCGCGAGGCTTGCTCAGCCTCCGCCAGCGAATTAGCAGGCGCGAGTCCCAAAGCCAGACCAAAGCCGGCGGTGCGGATAGCGAAATCGCGACGAGTGAGTTGATTGCTCATAATTATTAGTAAGCGATACGCGATGCCAGCCTGTCAGGCCGAAATCGCGGCGGCCAGGCTATTTCGTTGTTTTCTCCGGAGCCGGGAAGAAAAGAAGCTCGCGCACCTCGCCCACCACATCGCAGGCGATGGCACCCTTGCGCGCCCACGCGAGTGCCTCGTCCATATCGGCGCATTCCAGTATCCAAAATCCGCCCATGTGCTCCTTGGTCTCGGTGTACGGCCCGTCGGTGACGAGCACCTTGCCGTCGGGCTGGGTCCGCAGCGTCTTCGCGCTGCCAGCCGGGGAGATGCCGCAGGCGAACTTTCTCACGCCGGCAGCAATCATTTCGCGGTTGAGCGCGTGGATCTCTTCCATCATCGCTTCGGTTACGACGGACGGATCGAAGTTGTCGGGGACGTAGTTAGCAACCAGATATTGTGGCATGACTTTTTCTCCTTGTTCTCTGTGGTTCGTTTCTGTGACGCGTCGTGAACTCGACAAGGCACCGGGAGTTTCTTGCTACTGGCGCATCTCAGCGGCCACGTCCTCGCCGAACTTCTCTTGGATATACTTTTGGGTTTCGGGATCGAAGTCGGTCATGTCAAACATCCGGCGAACTTCGACCATTTCGTTATCCTTTCCGGGGATGCGCGAGGCCCATTCGAGCGCCTCTTCGCGCGACTTCACCTGGATGATCCAGTAGCCGCCGACCACTTCCTTCGCTTCGGTAAACGGACCGTCGGTCACTTTCGATTTGCCGTTTTTGAAGGTGACGCGCGCGCTCATCGTCGCGGGCGGGGTCAGCCCGTCGAGCGCGAGCAGCACGCCGGCTTTCCCGAGTTCCTCGTTGTACTTGCCCATTGCCTCCATGCTTTTGAGGTCGGGTGCCCAGCCGGGTTTTGCGTTTTCGTACTCTTTCGGAAACATGATCATCATGAAGCGCATGGTGTTCTCCTTGTGGCGGGCCATTTGCCCCGCCTTCACCCTATAGTCGAACGCCGGGCCGGAATTCGACAACTCGTTCAAGAAATTTTTTCTACATACTGGCCTGTGCCATCAACGAAAGATCTCCGCTCCTCACAATGGACGGCGGTTAGAGAGAGCGCGTGAAATTGAAACTGGATGTGCTGGAGGCCAGGAGCCGATGAAGTCCTACAATTATTCTGAGGCGCGAGGAAATTTTGCGACGGTACTCGACGAGGCCGCGCGGGACGGCGCGGTGGAAATCCGACGCCGCGATGGCGCCGTGTTCCGCATTCTGCCCCTGCGAACTGGCGCAGCCTCACCACTGGATGTGAAAGGTGTAAAGGTGAGAGTGTCGGCGGCCATCGTGCGCCAGGGCCGCGAGCGCGGATAGATCGTTGTCGATCTTTAGAATAGGGAACGTCCCGTCTGTCTTCGAATTTTTCCCTAGCTGAATGCCCTTACCCATACTCCTAGCGTTTCATAGGGCATCCTAATCATATTCACTTCATCATCCTCTAATGACAGTCCCATAGCCTTCAAACTTTCTTGGACGCCTTCTTCCACCGGTTTTTGTGGCGATTTTATCCCAAGATAGTGAGCGATAGATCTTACAAGGTAGTAGTCATCCTCCATTTCTCCGAGATTTACCGCCTGCAATGTCGAATAGGGTTTTGGCAGCGCCCCTTTGTCTAAGCCCCCGAAGCAGGCAGGCATAACCTTTGTCCCTTTCACCCACGCCGCCCCGGCTTCAAAATTAACCCAAGGACGTGCAACGGAAGTCGGACTCAAGAGCGACACCAAAATCTTCGCGTCTTTCAACTCAGACAAAATAGTGGCCATCCAATCGTCTCCCGCATAGATGCCGAGACGATCCGACGCCAAGAATGATTTGACCTTATTTTCAAACACCACGTCGAGAAAGGTCTTAACTGCATCCGCAATTTGAGCTTCTTCGTGTATGAAGCTAATAAAGACCTCGGATGCCATTTACAACCTCCAGTTCGAGAAACAATTCTAACTCCACGACCTCTTTACCGCCTCATTCCATAGCAGCCTGCCTTGACTCGATCCATTGTGAGTAGTACCTCCCGACGATTTCTCGCGGACTCCCTAAAATTGAACATGGGAGAAAAACAGGGAGGGGGAAAACTGGGGACAGACGGGTGGAGTGCACCCCTGACCTGAGACAGAGAAACTAGGGACAGTGATTCTGCGCAAGC
>DATNNE010000013.1:0-2363 GCA_035601995.1 Terriglobales bacterium | reverse complement strand
CTGAACCGATGCCCGCGCCCTTCCCAGCCCCGAAGACTCCGCCCAGCAATGCTCCGGCTCCCGCCCCGATCACAGTGTGCTCGATAGTTTCGCGGCCTCGCCCACCCGATTCGATGGCGCCTTCCACGCTCCACAATTTCGGCGTGAATAGGCGCCCGACGCCCGTCTGGCATCACCAACCGGCCGAACCGGAGCATCATGCAAGCACGGCCCTAGATTTTGCCGGATATGTCAATTTGCGTAACGTGTCCGTACACTCTGGCGTTCTGATAGTCGCCTTGGTCAACACCGTAGCGCTGAACGGGTCACCAACTTCGGAATCAGTGCTGGTGAGCGTGTCATCGAGGCGAATCCGCAGTGCTACGTCATCTGGAACGCTGAAGCTCTGGGTCGAGCCAAGCAGTAAAGAGGAGGTAATTGTGACCAGTGCCACAACTAAACCCAGGCCCGCGGCATAGCCCAGAAGCTCGAATCTCTTCAGACGATTACCCACTGATGCTCCTCCTTTTATGATCACCACTCAGCGCGCCAGCCACAACGCATACCGAATCGCTTGGAACATGGTCCACTGATGGTTTGCCCGCAGAATGCGATACCAATCGAAAATCGATAGCCGCGTCATAGTTGCGCCTTCCTTCGGTGGTTACTCTGCTTCGAGCGGAGGTTGCGGTGATTGGGTCGCGACATGCCAACTTCTCTTCTGTTGCGACGCTCGTTTCTAGACTCAACAAACAAAGAGCCGACGGCTTTGGGACGACTCAATCCCAAACGCTCAGCCAGCTTTCGACGCAGCAAGCGCCGCGCGCGGAAAGTCCTCGCCTTTACCGTTCCAATGGGAAGTTCGAGAGCTTTTGCTGTCTGCCTCGCGCTCATCTCATCGAGGTCCCGCAGCTGAACTACCTTCCCCAGAATGGGCTTCAGTTCTCCAATCGCCGTACTCAAGATGTCGCGGAGCTCCCGCGCCTCGCACAACTGCTCCGGGGTTACCGCGGCGTTGTGGGTTTCAACAGGCATGTCCTCATTTTCTTCAACTTTGCTTTCTTCCATGGACACATGGCCCAGGCGCCGCTTCCGGAGCACCATCAGCGCATCATTGATCGCGATGCGGGTAAGCCAGGTGGAAAAACGTGATTGCCGATGAAATCCCCTTAGATGAACATATGCATGCTCGAAAGCCTGTTGCGCTGCATCTTCGGCGTCCTCCTGGTTGCGGAGGACGCGCCATGTAACACGCAACACCCTGGGCTGATGGCGTTCAAACAAGACGCCGAACGCCGCGGACGAACCGTTAAGGGCCTCTTCCACCAAAAGGTGATCCTGAGTTTCGGTCAGTCTGGCTTCCGAGATATCCGGCCTCTCTACCTTTTCGGTTCGAGCTGCTGTTTCGAGTCGCATCTTTCCCCCTCGTGGGCTTGTTTCTGGCGTTCGTCTAGGCACTTCTCGAAGCTCAACGCGTACATCACCGGGTAATAAGCACGGCGGCTTCGCCCGCCTTTGTGAACGCGACTGCAAATCCTCCATAGCCAAGCATCGATACAATTCGTCTTTAAAGCCTGCCCAAAAAATGCAACGCTGACTCCGCTTTCCCTTATACGGCCGCTCCCTGTGCCGCTGGGATCTTAAGGAACGCGAGCAACGCGGCATTGATTTCGCCTGCGCGAGTTGTACACATCCCGTGCGGCGCACCTGCGATGACTTTCAGCGTCGCGTTTTTGACGATTTTCGCGGTCAGGAGACCGGAGTCGGCGATCGGAACGATCTGGTCGGCGTCACCGTGCAAAACCAACGTCGGGACATCGATCTTCTTGAGGTCCCCGGTGAAGTCGGTCTCGGAGAATGCCTTGATGCAGTCGTACGCACCGACAATGGAAACCTGCATTCCTTGTCGCCAAAACGAGTCCCGCACGCCTTCGGAAATCTTCGCGTCCGGCTTGTTGTAGCCGTAGAAGGGCAGGCTCAGATCCTTGAAGAACTGAGAGCGGTCCGCCACCACGCTAGCGCGGATCTGGTCAAATACCGACAGGGGCAGGCCACCCGGGTTGTTCTCCGTCTTCAGCATGATCGGCGGCACTGCACCAATGAGGACGGCCTTCGACACGCGCTTGGATCCGTGCCGGCCAATGTAACGCGCAACTTCGCCCCCTCCAGTAGAGTGCCCGACGAGAGTGATGTTCTTCAGATCGAGCTTTTCGATGAGCGCGGCCAGGTCATCCGCGTACGTGTCCATCTCGTTGCCATTCCACGGCTGGCTGGAGCGGCCGTGGCCTCGGCGGTCGTGGGCAATGGCGCGATAGCCTTTTTGGGCGAAAAACAGCATCTGCGCGTCCCACGCGTCCGCATTCAGTGGCCATCCATGCGAGAAC
>DATNNE010000012.1:0-3601 GCA_035601995.1 Terriglobales bacterium | reverse complement strand
CATCCCGTGCAGCAAATGAATGAGGATCGCGAAGACGAAAATGAGAACCAGCGCCCACGCTCCGCGCACCGCCGTTTGCGGAATCAGAAGAAGAATCGCGCCAAGAATCTCGCCCCACCCAAGAATCAGGCGCACAGCGTTGGGCATATGAGTTGAGGCAAAGGCGTGGCCAGCACTGGGCATCACGAACAGAACAGCTTCGATCAGAATCACCAGGCCCAGAGTCCATTGCAGGCTGGTCAGGGCTTTCATGCGGGGTTCCGTCACTGGCAATCCTCCCTCTATATGACTGCGTTTACTGATCTGTCGTCCGCCGGTGGGATGCTTTGGCTTTGATCTCTTTGAGCCGGTGGCTGGCGCTCGAATCCAGATCCAACTCATAAAACTTCTTCAACTCGCCGATGCGTTCGAGCGAGGTGGAATTGAATGGAACTTTGCCGTCGAAGGCATGAAGCACGATGCCTTCCAGCAAATCGCCCAAAGTCATGTCGTGATATTCCGCGAAGGCCTTGAGAACTTTGAGCAGCCGCTTTTCCATGCGCACTCCGGTTTGCACGCGCTGCACCAGCAGCTTCGGATCGTCTGTCATGTGTACCAATGTACCACGGTAACAACATAACATCAAGCGGGAAGTCCCGCGTCTTGCTCTTGCGGCTGTGCTTCTTCGACCTCGGGAGGGTTCCCAGGGTCATTTTCGGGTTTAGATCGGTTTGTAATCCCGCTGTGCTCCATGAGCACAGGCTCGCTGGAGGATTTTGACCGCGTCACCCGGCCGCAAAGGCGGCAGGATCGCCTAGAGCGCTCAGAACGGCGCAAGCGTCGAAGTTCGTTTGCGCAGGCCGGGCTACAGGTCGCCGCTGCCCGGCGCTGGCGTTTTGCGGGAATCTGCTTCCGGCAAAGAATGCAGAAAGTGGTCATAAAGTAGTAGGCACTCAGCAATCAGCACTTAGCCCACCCCGCAGGAGTAATGCAGGAACTGAAGAGGAACACTCTCTGGCTGAATGCTGAGTGCTCAGTGCTGCCTCTGACTCAATTCTCGGCTTTTTGTATCGCCAGTAAAGGTTGTTCATCACATCCGCGCGATTTTGTTGTGGAAAACGAAGAACCTAAAATCTGAATGCAAAATCCCGGGAACTCGGCGAAGGCCTTGCGCATTCCGCGGCGTTTCTGCCGGACAGCGCAGAGGATTGTTTATAATCTCCGTTCCCCTGAAAGAATGTAACGCCCGCAACTTAAAGGAGCCCATTGGCACTCGACGATAAAATTTACGATCTGCGCCGCGGCAAGCTGAAGCAGATTGAAGCGCTCGGCCAGGCCGTGTACCGCAGCAAATACGAGGTCACGCACACGGTAGAACAGATTTGGGCGAACTACGATAAGCCGGCGGAGGAACTCGACCAGGCGCGGGTGAACGTGCGCGTGGCCGGGCGTCTGATGGCGATTCGCCTGATGGGCAAGGCTGGCTTTGCCCACTTGCAGCAGGGCGGGAAGAAACTTCAGATTTACGTAAAGAAGGATGCGGTTGGCGATAAAGGATTCGAGTTGTACAAACTGCTGGACCTGGGCGACCACATCGGGGTGAGCGGATATCTGTTCCGCACGCGTACTGGCGAGCTGTCGGTGCACGTGGAAGAGATCACCTTCCTGAGCAAGGATCTGCTGCCTTTACCGATTGGGAAGGAGATTGAAGCGGACGCCTCGAACCCGACCGGCTCCCGCAAATGGAATGAACTGGCGGATGTGGAACTGCGCTACCGGCAACGCTACGTAGACCTTGTAGTGAACCCCGAGGTGCGCGAAGTTTTCCTGAAGCGCAGCAAACTGGTGCAGTCGCTGCGGCGCACGATGGAATCTCATGGATTCGTCGAAGTCGAGACACCGATGATGCAGCCGATTGCCGGCGGCGCGGTGGCGCGGCCGTTTGTTACGCATCACAACACGCTCGACATGGATTTGTATCTGCGGATTGCGCCGGAGCTTTACTTGAAGCGGCTGGTGGTCGGCGGATTCGACCGCGTGTATGAGATCAATCGCAATTTCCGCAACGAAGGTCTGGGCTGGCGCTGGAATCCCGAGTTCACCATGCTGGAGGCGTATCAGGCCTACACCGATTATCAGGGAATCATGAAGCTGACGCAGGAGTTGATCAAAGAGGCGGTCAAAGACGTTACTGGCAGCTTGAGGACGGAATGGTCAATCCCCAACGACAAAGGAGAAACTCCCTATATCGATTGGGATAATTGGCAGCAAATGACCATGCGCGATGCGATCTGGAATTTTTGGCCCGAGGAAGCCGGCGCCAGGCCGCAAATGAGCGACTTTGCCAACCCCGGAGCGGTTGAGGCACTCCTGAGTAGAGCGATTCAGGCGGCGGAGAGCGCGATCGGCCCGGGATTCGGATCCAAAATTCCTGTGACATTAAAACTGATTCGGATGGATCTGCTTAAGGGTGGAAGCGCTGGTGCAGCCATTGCCTCCATTTTTGAAACCGTCGCCGAAAGCAAACTACGGCAACCGACCATCATCTACGAATTTCCCACAGCAGTATCGCCGCTTTCGAAGCAGAAGCCCGACGAGCCCGACTGGACCGAGCGCTTTGAAATTTATGCGGGGCAGATGGAGATTTCCAACGGCTTCAGCGAGTTGAACGATCCTGAGGACCAGCGGCGGAGATTCGAGGCGCAATTGCAGGAGCGTGAGCGCGGCGACGAAGAGGCGCACCAGATGGACGAGGACTACATCCGCGCGCTGTCGTATGGCATGCCGCCGACTGGCGGCGTCGGTGTGGGCGTGGACCGCTTGTGCATGCTGCTCACTGATTCGCATACCATCCGCGATGTGATTCTATTTCCACTGCTCAGGCCGGAAAAAAATTCGCCCAAAGAGGGCAATGAAGCGGATGGCAATGAATAAAACGCAGGCGCAGAAAATCATCGGCAATCGCGCGAGGAACGATTGGGCCTTGCGCGCACACTCGCTCCTCTTCTACATTCACAAAGGCGCGCCCATCTTCGGCAACGCATCGGACTAAACTTTGCCCATCTATCAAGCCGTGGTTCTTGCCATTATTCAGGGGCTGGGAGAATTTATTCCTGTCTCCAGTTCGGGTCACCTCATCATTGTTCGCCGCCTGCTGGGCTGGAATGAACTTTCGCCCGCGCACGAGCTCACTTTCGACGTCGCCCTGCACTTCGGAACTTTGCTCTCCGTACTGTTCTACTTCCGCCGAACGTGGTTTCAAATTCTGCGCGCGACGTTTGGCGGCAAAGTCGTCCGCTTCTCCGAAGCCGGAGGCTCGGACACGACTCTTACTGCGGACGAGCAAAAAGAAGAACGAATGCTGCTGTGGTTTCTCGCCATCGCGACTATTCCCGGCGCCATCGCCGGCAAACTTCTGGAGCACTCCGCCGAAGATTATTTTCGCGAACACCTCGTGCTCATCGCAACCGCGCTGATCGTTGTCGGGCTTCTCATGTGGCTGGGAGAGAAAGTGGGCAAGCTGGAAAAGCCGCTCACCCGTACTTCCTTTGCCGATTCGTTGCTGATCGGCATCGCGCAGGCATTCGCCCTGGTTCCCGGAGTCTCGCGATCCGGTTCGACG
>DATNNE010000011.1:0-3994 GCA_035601995.1 Terriglobales bacterium | reverse complement strand
GCACTTCAATTCTATGGGTGCGCTGCATGAACCGCAACTTTGATGAGAAAACGGGCGGAATCTAAGGTGATTCAGGGCGCGGAGTTCCGTGAATAATCAAAAACTAAGAGAGCTTTTCGGGAAATGGTGGTACCGGCGGGGTCGCAATGCCCGATGACGCAGAACCAGAACTCGAGGCACCAGCGGCCGCAGCGGCCGCGTGTCCGTTGCCAGAGGCAGGAAGCGGAGGGATTTTTGTACCGTCGACCACGTGATGGTTCAGGCAGTAAAGCGCGAGCTCAAGGCGGTCGGCGACTCCGAGTTTGTCGTAAACTTTACGCAGATAATTTTTTACGACCTGCTCGGTCGTTCCTACGCGCGCGGCGATTTCTTTGTTCTTCATTCCCTGGGTTACGCAGGAAACGATCAGAGCTTCTTTCGGAGTGAGTTGAACCTTGGGGCGCGAACCCGTGGGCCGCAGACTCTGGGTGCGATAAGCTTCCATCACCCAATGAACGCCCTGGTTGTCGAGCCATGTTTCGCCCGCCGCAACTTTGCGCAGGCATTCAACCAGGAGTTCAGGTTCGACCTCGCGCGACACAATCCCATGCGCACCGCGCCGGAATAATTCCAGGGTGAGTTCTTCGTTGGAGTCGGGAGTCACGACCACCAAGCGCACTTCCGGCGATTGCTTCACCAGTTCGGCTACAGCGTCGGCGGGATTGGGAGCGAGAGCCGACTCGAAAATTAGTACATCAGCGGAAAATTTCTTGGAAGCGGAAAGCGTCTGGGCCAGCGTTTCGGCTTGCCCTACGACTCGAATGTCATCTTCAAGCGCAAAGATTTTGCGCAGGCCGGCGCGGAAGATAGCTTGCGTATCGGCCAGGATCACGCGAATGATTCCTTTGCCTTCTCCGCCGGTCTCGTGATTTTGTTCCACGTTGACTGGAATGCTGGCCATCGGTTTCCTTAACCGTTTTCCTTATCTTGGTTACCTGCGTCTTATGGCTTTCGTTCTACGACTGGTCACCCGCTACGTCTATGCCCGCTCAAAACGGTATTCGTCGATTACGACTCCCACGCCGCGGCGGCCGCGATCTTCAAAGCTGCGCACTACGCGCCCCCGGCAGTCAATCTGAACATTGGTCGAAGATCCCACCACGTCGCCGGGCAGTAAGATGGTGAAATCCACCAGCGAACCGACGGGAACATCGTTGTCCATGGCAAAGAGCACGCCATTGGCCGAGATATTCTGCGTTTCTGCTTCATACGCCTGGCTCTGGGCCTTCAGCGCGACCGGCAAGTGCAGCGGAAAACGTGGCGCACTCTGCATCTCTTCATAGTGCTTGCCGTTGGCGTGATCCTGAAGCGTTGGATCTTTGTCGGTTTCCGTGGGCACGTCTCGCAACAACCTTCCTTCCGGGAACGCCGCAGGCGCGCTCCGGGTATCGCAACTCAAGGGCAGCGTACACCCCGGAATCAAGGGTGCAAAGTTACCGAAGTCATGGAACGATGGGGTGTAAAGGCTTTGAGATGAATGAATTAGGGGTAATCGCGGCTCCGCGAAGAGAGCCTTGACGCGGGGACAAGACTCTCAGTTCGGCGGGCTTACGGCAGGTCGTTAAAACCGGGTCACTTCGGTGAAATTAAACCCGTCGATCTTCATGGCGGGTACAACCATATCCATCGACTCTTCTCCCGAGGAGCGCACCGGGAGACTCATGGCTTTCACGTTCAACAGCATGTGAATCAGACTTTCGTTGAAGCGGAAATTGCGTATGCCATTTTTTATGCGGCCGTTCTCTATAAGAAATGTTCCGTCGCGGGTCATGCCAGTACAGATTTTTTCGTAAGGCTCGACTTCGCGGATGTACCACAGGCGCGTGACGAGCACGCCGTGTTCGGTGGAGGCGATCATCTGCTCAAGCGTTTGCGGATTCAGCGGCGTCGCAAAAACAATGTTCACCGGCATCTCTCCGGTTTCATTGGGCAGCAGGAAGCCGTGGCCCGTCGCGTCGATGGGACCCGCTTTGTCTTTGTATTCCGAGCGCCTCATTCGAGCCGCCGTTGCACGCGCGTAGACGACCCGAGTGACGACCCCGTTTTCTATCAAAGGAATCCGCTGCCGCGTCATGCCTTCGCCATCGAACGGAGATCCTGATTGAAGAAGGTGAGCTACATCATCCCAAACGGTGATGTTGTCACCGAAAAGCTTTGTGCCGATTCTGTCCGTTAGAAACGAACGCTGATCGAGGATGGAAGTGCCCGAATAATCCCAGAACATGAAGCCGATGATGTCAAGCGCAGCCGCAGGCTCGAGAATCACGGTGTATTTGCCTGGCGAAAGCTCGATGGGATGAGTCGAATCGACGGCCTTTTTTGCCGCCGTTTCCGCCAGCGCGAGAGGATTGAGGTTCGCGGCGTCCGGCGAATTGGCCTTTTGCCATCCGGAAGAATCGCCGCCAATCATGGTGATGGAAATTTCAGCCGAGGTTTGCTGGTGCCATTTATGCAAGCCGTGCGAATTGAAGATGCCTTCCACCCACTCGTTGCTGGAGTAGGTGCCCGCGGTCGTAAGATTGTGACGGTCGGCCACTGTGACAATTTGCTTGACGCCTTCTGCGCGCAGTTCCGGCGTAATCGCCGCAGTCGCTTCAAAATGGCGTGAAGGTGTGGCGGGAGGTGTGGCGCGGATACTCATGTCCGCGTTGTCCGCAGCTTCGCGCGCGTCGGGCATGCGCAACAGGTCAGTATCGGAATGCTGAACTCGGGCGAGACTCTCGGACGCTTCAACCACCCGCCGCAGGCTCTCGTCATCGAACTTGTTGGTGGAGGCGCGAGCCGTGCGCCCGCCGAACGCGGTCCGCACAGAGATGGTGTGGTTTTTTTCCGCGACGTTCTGATGAATCATGTTGTTGGCAAAGCGCGTGAGTGAGAATCGTCCGCCGGTTAAGAAAACTTCGACCTCGTCAGCGGTGGAAAGCTTCTTGACACGATCAAAGATATCGGCGGCTTTGCCTTGCGTCAGCATGATGAATATGAATAAAGCTCAGCTATTCTTAAACGCCGAACCGACCTTGATCTTGCGAAATCTGGAAGGTGCGGCGCCGTGCCCCGTTCCCATCACCTGCTGCGGCTGGCCTTTGCCGCAGTTCGGCGTGCGCCAGAGCGTCCACTCGTCGCGCGAGCAAATGGCGTCGAGCGAATTCCAGAATTCGGTGGTGATCCCGGAGTACGACGGATTCTTGACCATGCGCGTCCGTTTGCCGTTCTTGATTTCCCATCCGATCTCGCAGCCGAACTGAAAGTTGTAACGCTTGTCGTCGATCGACCAGGAGCGATTGGTTTCCATGAGAATTCCATGATCGGTGGAAGCGATCAGTTGCTCCAGGCTTAACGACTTTTCGCCGGGAAGCAGGCTGATGTTCGTCATGCGGATCATGGGCAACCGGTTCCATCCCTCCGCCCGCAGCGTGCCGCCGGAGCGAGTTTCGCCGATGGTATGCGCGGTTTCGCGCGAACTCAGATATCCGGTAAACAATCCGTTAGTAATGATGTTCGTACACTGCGCGGGCACCCCTTCGTCGTCATAGCCGAAAGTGCCCAGGCCGGGTCCGTGTTCCTGGCGCGCGTCGGCAACTACGTTTACCAGATCGCTGCCGTAACGCAGATGGCGCAACTTTTCGAGCGTGAGAAACGAAGTGCCGGCGAAGTTCGCTTCCATGCCTAGAACGCGATCCAGTTCAATGGGGTGACCAACGGATTCGTGAATCTGCAAACCCAACTGCGAACTCTCGAGAATGATGTCGAAAGTGCCTTCGGGGCATTGATCGGCATTGTGCAAGGCCACCGCTTCTTCACCGATGCGGCGGGCGTTTTCGAGCAACTTCAACTCATCAATCAGTTCGTAGCCCTTGTTCTGCCATTGTCCGCCGTAGGAAGTTGGATAAGACCGCTTTTGGATTTCATTTCCCGCGAACGCATAGGCGGCATAGCCCGCGCCGGTCGTGTATTT
>DATNNE010000010.1:0-11423 GCA_035601995.1 Terriglobales bacterium | reverse complement strand
CGTGATTTCTTCGAACCTGACGCAAGTCGCGTTGCCCAGCGGGCTCACCGGATCGTATGCCGCCTGCCGCACCGCACCCACCGGGTCTTATGCCATCACGATTAAAAAGAATGGCGCGTCCATCGGTTCCATCAACTTCGCCGCCTCGAGCACCACGGCGACGTTCACGTTCAGCAGTTCGCAGACGCTGGTTCCCGGCGATTTAGTTGAGTTCGTCGGCGGCACCGCGGACGCAACCATCCTGGGAATCTACTTCACGATCTCGGGACTAAGGAGCTAGAGCAGATGGCTGGCATTTTTCAGAACGGCGCGTACATCAACGGCTTTGACTATGCGAACGCCCTCAGCGAGATTTTCGATTTTGTCTCCGGTTCGGGCGCAAGTCTGAGCAGCGGGACGACTCGCTTCGGCAGCGGCCAGTCGCTGCAACTCACCTCCAACAACAGCGCCGGCAAAAACCTTCTGACCCAACTGGCAACGAAATACGATGGAATCGCCTTCATCACAGCCGCGCTTCCGTCGAGCGGCTGGTTCGTGTTGTACGAGTGGTACGACTCGACTGGCAGCGGCGCCGTGCAAGTCTCTCTGCAATACAACCAGCAGGGAGCTTTGGGATTTTTCAAAGGCTCGGGAACTGGAACCCAGCTCGGCTCCAGCTCTGCCAACGGAATCATCGCCGCCGGCCGATGGGTTTTTCTCGAAGCGGAAGTCGTGTTCTCCGTCGCCAGCGGCTCCGTCACGCTCTATGCCTGGGGGCCGAATGGCAACAACGGAGCGAGCCCCGTCATCAGCGCGACCAGTGTCGACACCGCGCCTTCCGGAAACGCCTGGACTGATCGTATCTATTTCATCACCCCATCCGGCGGACCGACGCACAACTACGACGACTGGTACAACCTCGACGCCACCGGTTCCTCGCCGCTGAATACCTTTCTGGGCAACGGGCGCGTGCAGACCGATGCGCCCACCAGCGATGCCACGCCGAACCAGTTCACCTCGTCCGATTCACAGACCACCGGCAATCACTACAAAGATGTGAACCAGTTGCCGGTTTCGAGCGATTCGAAATATTTGTTCGATAACAATGTGGGCGACGAAGAGCTGTTCGGCTTCCCCAATCTGACCGCATCGCAGGTGCTGATCATCAACGAAATCATTCGCACCGAACTCGATGCGTCTGGCTCGCGCACCGTCGAGACCGTACTCTCGTCGAGCAGTGCTACCCAAAACGGCACTGCGTTTCAGCCTTCGACGACGTTCGCGTTTTACAACACGCTCTCCGCCGTCGATCCGAATACCGGCAGCCCGTGGGCTTCGGGCACAGTAGCGGCGGCCCAGAGTGCGAAGCTGGGACTGAAAATAGCGAGTTAGCATGCCGAGCGGCCCCAACGACCGTCTGGATCAGGTCTCGCGCGAGAGCCTCGTCCAGCAAAACCCGAACGATCGGCTGGACCAGGTCTCGCGCGAAGCGCTGGTTCAGCAGAATCCGAACGGCCGTCTGGATATGGTCTCGCGCGAAGCGCTGATTCTGCATACGACGGCGAATGCGCGCCTATCGATGGTGACGCGGGAATGCTGGGTGGTCGTCCCCGCCACCAGTGCGATCTATCAGCCGAACGTTTGTGTGTGCACGTGATGCCGTGCTCAGCGAGGCGGCGCTACCCCCGTATTGCTCGTGACAAACTTCTCCACGTCCGCGGTGAAATCCTTCACGAACTTGTCGTGCTTTTCGGCGCGCTCTCCGCAGCGCGAAAAGTATTCGAAGCCACCGGGAAACGGGGCGTTGATGTTGCCCTTCGGCCCGCCCCAATCGTTCGACGCGTGGGTGAGAAGATACTCGCCCTTTTTGTTGGGAGAAAAGACGGCCGCGGAGTGGTTCATCCCGCCGAATCCGTTGCGGGCATAGTAGACGTAGCACAGCGCGTCGCCATGTTTGTCGCTGTGCATGGCCCACACTTTGTCGAGCTTGAACGAGTCGGGATCGCGCAGCCCGGCGTAAAGTTCTTTCGCGCCGGCGATCGCTTTCGCAGTAAGCGGATCTTTGTTGAGCAGATCAGTATTGTCCTGACAGAAGGCCAGAGCGGCAAAGAGCAGGACGACCAGATATTTCATTCCGTTCCTCCGTTGCAGGGGCGCACGCATTATCTCACTGCTGAGAGCTGAGAGCTGAAAGCTAGGAGCTAGAAGCTAGGCGCTAGAAGCCAGGAGCTGACTTCCATGAACGATCTACAAAAACAATTCCTCGATCGCGCGACGGCCGAAGCCGTCAAAGCAAATCATCCCTTCCCGCAGATGGCGTCCTGCGAAGCCGCGCTCGAATCGACGTGGGGCCACAGCGAACTCGCGCGCGAAGCCAATAATCTTTTTGGCATGAAAAGGCACCAGCACAACATTTACGGAGTCCTCAATCTGCCCACCCGCGAGTGGAGCGCGGCGAAAGGATGGACGCAGGTTCCCGGCGTGGATTGGGAGAAATATCCGGACTGGCGCGCCTGCTTCTGCGATCGCCTGGCCACGCTGCAAAAACTCTCGAACGCCTATCCGCATTACAAGGCTGCGCTCGATGCGACGGATGCGAAGACCTACATCATTTCAGTTTCCGAGACCTGGTCGACGGATCCCGGCTGGCCGTGTTCGTGCGGCGAGAATTTCATCGCCCAGGAAGATGCGAATGTGCATGCGCATTCGCTGGGTGCAGGACACGGGATCGGCGCGGCCGTTCCCGGACTCGGGCGAGCCATGAAAGTGTGGAACGTGTATCGGGATTTTGTCCCAGCGCCTTCAGCGCCGACAGACCTGAAAGTAACCTAGTTTTTGCCCTACACGCGCGGGCCGAGCTCCGGCCGCCGGCGAGGTCCTCGATCAGCTCCGGCCGACAGGATCCCGTTGGTCAAGATTTTCGCTTGCGCCCGAGATAGAAGGTTCGCACCTGGCCGCCGTCGCGCCAGGTCAGATATTGATATTCGCCAGCTTTTACGCGGATGCTGGCCTTGGCATAGACAGAGCCCTGCCAATCATAGCGGCCTTTGATTCTGACGAAGATTTCCGGCTTTGACCTACTTTTTGCGATCGGCCGTTGCGATCGCAATTTCTTAAGTTTCACGATCGTTCCCCCTTTGTAGGACAAAAGTATATTCCCGAGGAGATTACCATGCTTCAGAAAATCCGTGACGGTTGGAATTCCCTGCCCCATCCCGTGCAGGCAGTGATCATGCTTTTTGGCGGTGCGGCGCTCGGCGTATTGAAACACAAACTCTCGCCGGCCGACGCTTGCCTGACCGGAGAGTGTTTCAAGGGCTACTTCATCGACGCCGCTCATGCGGGCGTGGCGGCGGTGATCGCGCTCTACATCCCAGCCAATTTGCCGAAGTGAGCCGGGGCGCGGCGCTGCTCGTAATCCTCTAACCACGCGAGGACTCTGGCGGTGAAACGTTCGAGCGCCGTCAGCGATTCCGGGCGAGTCGCCAGCTCGATCACAAGGGGCGGCTGAAAGTCTAGATACTCCATGCTGCATTTTGCAAGATCGCGGGTAGGCGGCGTCTGTTCACTTTTGCTCAGTGTTCCCTACTGATGAACCCTTTCGACGCACTCGCGACATTTGTTCTCGGCAAACTGAAACAGTCGGCCGAGATGCAGATCGCGAAAATCCTGTTCCAACTTTTCCTCACCGCGTGGGGCAGTTTCTTTCTCACGTGTGGCGGAGTGCTCTCAACCTACGCGTTGAATCATCTGCTGCGCGGCGCCGTGTTCGAAGCCGGGCCGGTCTGGGCGCTCGCGCTCGGCTCGGCGATGACGATCATGGTGCTGTGCGTCGTCTACTGGATTCGCACCGACCCCTCGAAAGTTTTCAAAGGCATGCGCTTCGTGTTCCCCAGCGCGGAGGCAGCCGCCGAACTCGCCCAAGATTTTGAAGTGATCCAAAAAACTGACAACAAAACTGAGAAAGACCAGGAGAAAAAACTATGAGCAGCAAATTTGTGGGATTCCTTGAAGCGGCCGGACGCGACATCAAAAAAGATCTGCCGTGGGTCGCGAAGATTGCCGAAGTCGGAGTGGCTGGATTTTTCCCTGCCGCTTCCCCGCTGTTTAACCAGGTCGCCAACCAGGTGATCGCCGCCGAGCAGAATTTTGCGGCCATTGGACAGCAGAGTGGGACGGGAAGCTCGAAGGCCGCAGCCGTCACGCAAATCTCGGGCAACCTGATTCAGCAATTCCTCACCGACTCAGGCAGTAAGCTCACCGTCGCGCAGTACATCGAGACTGTGGTGAACATGTTGAACCTCACCCCAGCGCCCGCCGCTGCTGCCTAGCTCGCCTCTCGCAGCCGTTTTACGGGCACGAGGATCTCCGGCTCGGGAAGCGCGGCGTTGAATTCGAAATCTGCGACGCGGCCTTCGCGCTCGATGATCAGCTCAAACATTTGCTGGAACGCGGCGCTCACTTCGGGGCGCTGCGTTCCCGTGAGTTTACTGATCATCTGAAAAGCGGCGTAATTAAAAAAATCAGGCTCCGGTGGCCCGGGCCGGATGGCAAGCACCATGGTGCAGGGCGGGCAGATGTAGATCACCGGCGCTGAAGCTTTGCGTCGTGGCTTCATGCCGGCCGTCTGACAGAACATAAAAACAGCGAGCGCCTTGTCGCTGACTTCAATGAGAGCCCCGCAGCGGCGGCAGGTAGTGCGATCCCGATTCGGCATGAAATCCCCTCTTTCCGCGTGCTAGCACGTGCTAGCACGGCGTCCACGGCAGTGTCTCACCGCTGGGTTGCGGTCCGATGACCTGGTTGCAATGGGCATCTAGTGAGTAAACGGCTTCAGCGACTGCGTGAGCTTGCCATCGACCTGGTTGGGATCGTGGCGATCCTGATGCTGATCGCCGTGCTGTTGCCATCGCTCGTAGTGTTTCGCGCCGCCGAGTTCCTCTGGCGCCGATTCTCTTCCTGATTTTTCCCGCCCGCTTTTTCCTGACACAGTTTCGCCCTCTGGTTCGTTTTGGAGTGGTACCCGGATTGCAGTTCACACCTCGCGGAGCTGTTTTGGGGTTGGGGGTTGCTCGTCCAAAAAATGCTTTTCTGATCCGCGCCGTGTTGCTGTTTGTGATTCCTGGAGTTCTTGAGCGCGGCTCCGCGTTTGCCCCTTCGTCCTCCTCTTCGCCTCTTCGTCGTCTTCATCTTCGTCTTCGTTGATTTTTCTTCTTCTGTTTTTTCTTCTTCGCCTTTTCGTCTTCTTCGCGGCGCGCGCGATTTTCGCCTTTTTGCACCAAAACAGTTAGCCCACTTAAAAAAGGGGCTTGACACCGTAACGGCATTCCGTTATTTTCCCAGCCATGGAACTGCGACGGATCTGCGCCGACCCCAAATGTCGAAACAAATTTTCCCCGGTAGCCGACTGGCAGGAGTTCTGTAGCGAGCGCTGTGCGACTCGCGTTCGTGCGCGCCGTTTTCGGGCACGTCAGCGTAATGGCGGCGACGATGGAGGCGGCGGCAAACGACGCAAGCTGCACACCATGCCGCTGTTCCCGGTCCCTGTGGCGAAGACGAAGCCCGCAAAGCCAGAGGCCGTCCAGGACGCGCTCTTCCCGGTCGCCGACAACGAACTGTATGCCACTTTCGGCGGATCTGTCGAGTACAACCAGGATGGGTCAGTGTCCGAAAAGAAGCGGATTTTAGGTATTATGTAAAGTCGATGGCGGCGGCCGCTGATGCCAGGTTCGCCTTCAGAAACGCTTCGGGATCACCACAACTCTATCCCGCTCGCCACTCCTCGGATCCAACAACGTCGCCAGGCCCTCGTCGAGGGTGGCCAATTTCCCCCTCTTGTGGAGAGCCAACCCAAGGAGATAGGCATCGGTGACCTGCTGGTGACCGACAAGACGGCCCTCGAAGCGCCGGACTGCGTCTCCGAATCCAAGGTCGGCTGCCCAGAAACGGTGAGCCGGATGCTTGAGGCTGATGGTCAATCCCCGAAGAGCGTCCTGCGGCGACACAGCACGTGGAGAGAAAGCTGGATTGGAGAGGATCCTGACAAACGCGGATTCTGTAAACGGGCATGTCGCCCATCCGGTCTTCGCATTGCGTGCGAACCAAGCCTGCACGCGCTCGTGAGCCTCGTGGCCGGGCCAAGCGAGGGATACCAGCACGTTCACGTCTAACAAGAACGCCGTCATTCCAATTCGGACTCGAGCTCTTTGACCCGGCTGGTTGTGATCCTCGGGGAATCCGGAGGCACGTCAAATACTTGGATTCCGTTAACGGTACGTGTGGGAGTCGGCGAAGCTAATCCTTTGCGCACCAATTCGGAAACAGCCTTGCCAAGTGCCAGAGAGCGGCTCTCAGCGTAGCGTCGCACTACCTGAAGCACATCATCATCAAGGCTCAGAGTCGTACGCATGCCATAATGATGTCACGGCTTACGTTTGATGTCAATAAGGTACCGAACGCATCACATTATGATCGTGATGCTCGATCTCACTTCACGACATCACTTGAGCAACTGTTGGAGATCCCCACGGAAACGCCTCAGCTCCTCCAGCCTTTCCGGCGTGGCCTCCACGATCTCCTGCTTGGCTTGGAAGACCTTTCTTCCATCCGTCTCAACCAGAACCCCCATCGCTTCCCCCATCAGCCATCCCGGAGTGCCAAGCATCTGCAATCCGTCCGGCGACGGCACCAGCAGCGCGATGCAATTATCGCGCACGACTCCGACGCACTTGGGAAAGCGATCAAAGACCTTCAACTCGAATCCCGCCACATAGATTTGTTGAAGCTGTTCCGCCGGATCAGGCATGAGAAGAACTGAGTCATTGAATCATCGCGTGATTGAGTCATTGAGGAACCAAAGACAACCCGAAGCCTGTAATGCGTCAATGAGTCAATGCTTCAATCACTCAATCCCTACATCTTATACCGGCCCATATCCTCGTCATTCAGCCCTTCAAGCCACTTGCGCAGCTCTTCGCTGGTGACCCGGTCGGACGCCGTAGTCGCCAATTTGGAATTCTTCAGAACCTCATCCTCGACAAAGATAGGACAATCCACCCGCAAAGCCAGCGCCAGTGCATCCGATGGCCGCGAATCAATGCTGACAATCCGCCCCTCCCGCTCCAGCCAGATCACCGCATAAAACGTGTCTTCCCGCAGCTCCGTGACCACAACTTTGTGGACGGAAGTATCCAGGCCGACTAGCACGTTTTTGATTAGATCGTGGGTCATCGGCCGCGGCGTGCTGACTTTCTCGATCTCGAGGGCAATCGCATTCGCCTCATAGATTCCAACCCAGATCGGCAGCACCGTGTCCGTCCCCGCGTCTTTAAGGATCACGATCGGCATATTTGTTACCGGGTCCATCAGCAGGCCGCGAATTTTCATTTCTACTTCCATCGTGATCTCCGAAAAGCTCCTTATATCACTATTTCGCCTAAAAGGCTGTTGGGAAAAATGGCTGTGGTCACCGCGGTCACATATTCGCCAATAGTAGGTTTTGCGTGTTCGGGGGCGGTAAAATTAAAGACTTTGTTTTGCGACGTCCGGCCGCTCCATTGGCCACGAGCATCGTTCCTGCCTTCAACCATAACTTCAAGAGTTGAGCCCAGATACCTTTCATTACGCCGCTTCTGGATCAGACGCTGCTTCTCGTTCACTTCTGCTAAACGACGCACCTTCTCTTCGTCCGGGATCGCATCTTCCAGGTTCAGCGCCGGAGTGTTCGGCCGCGGCGAATACTTGAACCCAAAGATGGCGTCGTATTCAACTTCGTCGAGCAGCGACAAAGTTTCCTCAAACTCAAGCTCGGTCTCTCCAGGAAAGCCAACGATGATGTCGCTGGTAATACTAATGTCCCTTCGCGCGGCCTTGATCCACGAGATGCGCTCCATGTAGTCGGCGCGCGTGTACAGGCGTTGCATCGCGTCGAGGACACGCGGAGATCCGCTCTGCACCGGCAGATGAACGTGATCGCACAGCGTCGGAACAGCATCGATCGCATCGATGATGTCGCGGCCAAAATCTCTGGGATGCGAAGTGGTAAACCGCACTCGCCGGATGCCCGCAGTTTCGCCGACCGCCGTGAGCAATTCCGCAAAGCTCTTTTTCCCTGCCGGGTCCTTATACGAATTCACGTTTTGCCCCAGCAACTGGATCTCGGTATAACCCAGTTCTGCCATCTGTCGAGCTTCCGCCAAAACGGATTCCGAGGTCCGGCTGCGCTCCTTGCCGCGCGTGAACGGAACCACGCAGTAGGCGCAGAACTTGTCGCAGCCTTCGATAATCGTTATGTAGCCTCGGTGCGGATTGGTGCGGGCGGTGAATTCGGTCTCGAAGCACTCGTCGGTTTCGCGGTCATCCAATCCGGTGACGCGCTGCTTCCCTACCTCGATCTGGATCAGCATCTGCGGCAGATTGCGATACGACGCCGATCCGCACACCATCGACACATAAGGCGCGCGCTCGAAAATCTTTTCGCCTTCCTGTTGCGCCACGCAGCCCAGCACGCCAAAGCGTTTGCCCTGCTTATAGAACTTCTTGTAGTCGGCCAACCGGTTGAAGACTTTCTGCTCCGCCTTATCGCGGATCGAGCAGGTGTTGTACAGCACCAGCCCGGCCTCTTCGACCGTCGACACCTGCCGGTACCCCTCGGACAGCAGCGTGCCCACAACTTTTTCGGAGTCGTGCGCATTCATCTGGCAACCGAAGGTTTCGAGGTAGAAAGTCTTTTGGGGCTCACCCGCCATATCTGAAGTCAGTATAACGCAGGGGCCGTTGGCCGCCATGCCGTAGGGATACCGCACGTTTTGACCATTGTGTCTATTTTATCTATTATAGACATTATGCGAACTGTCTCTGCCACGGATGCCAAGCAGCGCCTGGCCGCGCTCTTGGACGCCGCCCAGCGTGAACCGATCGTGATTCGACGCCAAAACCGCGACGTCGCCGTGATCATGTCTGCCGAGGAGTACGAGCGGATTCGCGACCTCAACGCCGAGGAATTCCAGCGCTTTTGTGATCGAGTCGGGGCCCAGGCCAAGGCTCGCGGCATGACGGAATCGGTCCTGAAGAAGTTGTTGAAAGACTGATGCGCGAGCGCGAGCGCATCGTCGCCGACACCAATTGCCTGGTCAGCCGACTCCTGCTGCCATCTTCAGTTCCGGGGGACGCGGTTCGCAAGGCTGTGGATTCCGGACTCTTGCTGGTGTCCGAAGCTACCATGAACGAACTGGCCGATGTTCTTGCCCGCTTCAAGTTCGACCGCTACGTCAGTCTTGCCGACCGCCAGCAGTTCCTGCGGCTGCTTGGACGAGCAGCCGAGTTCGTGCCCATTGTGTATCCCGTCCGCGAATGCCGCGATCCCGAAGACGACAAATTTCTCGAAGTCGCGTTGAATGGCAAGGCGGACCTGATCTTGACCGGAGACGCCGATCTGCTGGCTCTGCATCCGTGGCGCGGCATCGCGATTCTGCCGCCGGCGCGATATCTCAAGCGCAGAGATTAAGCGGCATTTGTCAAGGCATTTCCGCCAGGACAAAGCTTTCAGGCCGCAAACGCCCGCTTCACATCCGGTAACAAGAGATAGACGAGAATCGCCACGTCGACGGCGGCGCGCAGCACGTGAAGAGGCGTGGGAAAGTGGACGAGGCGAAGCATGGCAGACGCCAGCCAGATCACAGCGAAGATCAGGGTCAGCACGCGCGCCCAATTCTTCATCGCCCACAAGCCGAAGCCCATGACGATGTAGAGCAGGGCAAAGAGCAGCACGGCAATTCCCAGCGTCTTGCCCAGGCCAGAAACTAAACGCTGGACGAGGGTGTCTCCAGCCACACTCTCAATCATGTGCGCGCTGAGGTGTGCGAACCCGAGCAACGCGAATCCGACGCCCAGATAAAGCGCGCCGCGCAACCAATGCAGGATAGCGATCAGAGTCACGCCCACCGGACGCATTTCGCACCTCCCAAGCAAGAGTTGCGCGGAGCGTAGCAGAGTCGTGGATTGGGGTCAACAGAAGTCCGATGGTTCACGCCTCCGGCTAAACATCCCGTCGTCAGCAGTCCTTCGTTCAGACCTGAGTCCCCTACTCCGTGATCACGTGGTCCGCCCATTCGATCAGCGAAACGAAGATGGGCGGGCTACCGAATTTCGCTCCGTAGCTAGTTAGATCGGCTTCGGTGACGCCCCTCGCGCGCGCACACGCGCCGCAAGCGTAGATCTGGACGTGCTTGCCAGCCAGCTTGTTCAGGAAGTCTCCAACTGTCGGCCAGCCGACGGGCGTGACCGCGTCAGCGACGACTTTGCGCATCAGCACGACCGCCTCTCCGAGCAGATAGATCTGCACTTCGTGCCCAGCCTCGGCCAGCGCGAGCCCGTGCGAAAAAGGAAATGCGGCCTTGGTGGGATCGTCGGAGCCCCAGGCGCTCTTCATCAGAATCTTGAGTTGCTTGCGGTTGGTTTGTGCTTGCAGGGCGCCGGCAGCGGTCAGAAAGGGCAATGCCGCCAGCTGTCCCATTCGCGTGAGAAACGCTCGACGTGCCATAAACCGGAATCTCCTTCTTGACCCCAAAAATAGCTGCTATTGTCCCGCCAGTCTCTTTTCGTGTCAATGTGAAACCGGCAGCTCCGATTCAAACCTCGTGGTCCTGCTAACCAGCAGAACTCGGGTAAGTCTAAGCTGCTGAACTAAAGGTGGGCCTGGATTCATGGCGAAGCAGTCGGCCTGAGCACGATCGACAGACGAATCAAAGGAGGCAGTGATGAACGCGCTCAAACGCATTCGGACTTATCTCGTGGTGTGCAGCTTGGCTGTCGTCTTGCAGCCGCTTCAGGGACACGCGCAGCAGAATTCGAATGCTGCGAAAACTAGCGCTCCAGACACCGAACGGGACGGCCAGCACGATTTCGATGCCCTTATCGGTTCATGGAAATTTCACCTCAAGAAGCTCATGCATCCCTTAACCGGTTCTACGACCTGGGTCGAATTTGAGGGCACCGGTGTCTGCTACAAGATTTGGGATGGCCGCGCGCAGTACGACACGATCGAACTCGATAGCCCGGATGTCGGCCATATCGAGGGTCTGACCGTGCGTCTATACAATACGCAATCCCATCAATGGCGCCTTTATTGGGCGAACAGCAAAATCGGCGTCCTCGACCCACCCCAGATCGGCGAATTCAAGAATGGACGCGGCGAATTCCTCGCCCAGGATACGATTAACGGCAAGGTCGTCCTTATTCGATATGTTTGGACCAACCTGACCACAAGCACGCCCCACTTCGAACAGTCTTTCTCAAACGATGGCGGCAAGACCTGGGAAGTAAACTGGATCACCGATCAGACGCGAGTGCAATGAGCGATGGCCGAATGAGTAGCCCACCCTTAAAGTCGTGTGCTTCGGAGGTTATGGGGGGGACTTCGACGGTGCCAGTAAAAGGGTGCCCCA
>DATNNE010000009.1:0-4021 GCA_035601995.1 Terriglobales bacterium | reverse complement strand
GGCCACGCCCGACCCGGTGCTCTCCGTAAATGGCAATCGGGTTTCCGATTCCGTGCAGCCGGGCAACTTTGCAGCAATCAAGCGCACATGGAAAGACGGTGATCGCGTCGAACTTGAGCTTCCCATGCCATTGCGGTTGGAACAGGTTGACGCAAATCATCCCAACCTGGTCGCCCTGGTTCAGGGCCCGCTGGTACTTTTCGCCATGGCCGATTCTCAACCCAGCTTCGACGGGAACGCATTGCTGCAAGCCAAGCCAGCAAATAACGCAACAGGGGATTGGCTGGCAATGTCAACCGACGGAAGCCGTGTGACGATGCGCCCCTTCATGAATATCGAAAAGGAAAACTACAGCACGTATGTGATGTTGAAGTCCTAAGAGAATGCAAGCGCACCGATCTGACGCTCAGTTGGGCAGCGCGTCCTCTTCGACCAATTTGTATTGGTAGCGCTGGCTTTGTTCTCGTGCTGCCTGCTTGCGAAGCAGCGCCAACTTCTTCAGCAACTC
This sequence comes from Terriglobales bacterium, assembly GCA_035601995.1. Classification (GTDB taxonomy): domain Bacteria; phylum Acidobacteriota; class Terriglobia; order Terriglobales; family Acidobacteriaceae; genus JABDBE01. The sequence goes on along the minus strand of DATNNE010000009.1, from coordinate 3,513 downwards.
TGGAATCTCGCTCGTATCACCTGTCTTTCTCAGCGCCTGAATCAGGTGATACAACGACGCTTGATCCTGTGGGTTGCTGGCCAGCGCCTTCCGGCACTCTTCCGCGGCTTCGTGGTATTTTCCGGATTGCAGGTAGAGCTTCGCGAGCACGCCCTGCGCGGGACCCAAGGCTGGCTGCAATGCGACGGCGCGACGGGCTGAGCGCAGCGCAGTTTCAAATTCTGGCGTGCCCGGCTCCGCGCCTTTTTCCGACAGAATATCGGCCTGAAGATAGAGCATAAAGGCGTCGTTGGGTTTTCGCGCAAGACTCGCTTGAATCTTGGCGAGCGCACTGTCCAGGTTATTCTGCTGCGCCGCCGCCAATCCTTGTGCAGCGGAACTAAGAGACTGGCTGGGATCCAGTTCATAGGCTTTTGCAAAGTCAGCCTCGCCTTTTTCGTACTCAGCCAGATGGACGTAGAGAACACCACGGGCAAAATAAAGCGGCGCTGCCTTTGGCTGTAGGCTTATGCCATCGCTGACGACATCGATGCCAACCTGAAACGAGTCGTGCGAATAGGAAAGACTGGCAAAATCCAAATAGAGATTCACATTCTGCGGGTCGAGCAGAATCGCCTGCCGAATCGTGCTGACAGCTTGTGGCGTGTCTTTGTTCTCTTCGTAGGCAGTGGCAGCCAACTCCAGAGTCTCGGCCTCTGCATCATGGCCCTGAGGGTTGGTCTGAAGCAGCGGCCCCAAGGTGGCCAATGCATCATGGGGCTGGTGAGCGAGGAGTTGAATTGAGGCCAACAGCCTTCGCTCCCGCCGGTCATCCGGGTTGAGAGCCAAAGCGCGCTGGAAAATTTTGGCTGCTTTGTCCGGTTGCTTAAGCCGCACTTCACAGATCGCATAGGCGTGCAGCGCACTCGCCTTGGAATCAAACAGCGCGCCGGCCTTTTCAAATTGAGGGGCCGCAGCAGCGCAGTCTCCTTGTTGATATTCGAGCACCGCGAGCATGCCATGACTGATTGCGTCAGCGGGTCGCAAACGAAGCATGTGTTTTAATAGCGGAATTGCGGCCGGATCTGCGGCGTCGTATTCGATTTGGATCGCGCCTCGCAACGCCGGCAGATAGTCAGGAGAGATCTTCAGCGCAGCATGAAACGAAGCCAAGGCTTCTTTCGTACGTCCCTGGCCCGCATACGCCTCACCTTGCATCGCCCACAGTTGCGGGGTACCGGGAGACACTCGCAGGGCGGAGTGAGCTAAATCCAGAGCCCTTTGGAATTCTTCGTTTTGCAGAGCTGAGGCGATCTCAGCGGTTGGGTCCGCGCCAGTTTGAGCGAACGTAGTCAAAGAAAAACAAAGCAAGAAAATAGAAATGCAAGCCGGGCGCGTTCTCAGCTTCCAGCGTCTTCCTATCATCACCCGGGATGCGTCTTCTGCCACCTCAGTCTTTATACTTCATCCCCATGGCCAAAACTACATAACAAAGAAACCGGCCCGATCCAGATGAATCGGGCCGGCATCTTGCGTGGGGTGGTTGCCGAAACTCAGAACGAGAGCTTGCCTCCCAGTTGCCAGAATCGAGGCTCATGCGAGGACGTTGCCTGACCAAAATTTCCATCCGGCAGATTCATGTCGACGCCGCCGCTCAGGATATTTGAAAAGCCGGTGAAGTCCGTATAGTTTGCCCGATTGAAGAAATTGAAGATTTCAAACCGGATCTGGAAATTGACTCTTTCCGTAATGTGCGTGTCTTTGTAAAAGTTGATATTCGTCTCGGCAAAATTCGGCCCGCGGAACTGCATTGCCTTCTCGTTTCCATTCGCACCATTCATCGAGAAGGTGGGAACCGAGAAGTCACTCTTAGGAATTGCCCCATGGAGCCACGAGCCGTTTGAGTGTGACTGACTGTAACTGACCACATCCGGGTAGGCGAGGTTATCGCCGTCACCGAGATAGTCGCCACTTGACGCACCATAGCCGACGGCGATATTGCCGGGCGATGGACAAGGAAGCGCTGGATTGTTGCAAATAGGCTGATAGGAATTGACGTTCTCGGGGTTCAATGGATACCCGGACTGGAAGATGCTGGTACCGCTGATTCCCCAGCCGCCAGTCACATAACCGATAGCTCCCTTCCCTCCGTTGAGGCCTTTCAGCGAATAATTGAAGCTGAGAGAGAAGCGGTTCGGCGCGTCGAAGATGGATGGCGCGTAATACTGCTGCGGATTCAGCCCCTCGGAGTCGGGGTAGTAAAGCGAATTATCCTGTGAACGGGAACGAGTGTAGGAGGCATCCACGAAGCCGCGAGCAAAGTGCCCGCGAACATCGAAGATCACGGCATCGTAGTTGGCGTGTCGATCATTGTCGGCGTAGGTAATCTCGCCAAAGCTGGGGTTGAGCCGGGTGGGAGTTGTGCTGTTGTGGAGCATAAGATCGCCCGGAAAAGCGTTGATGTCCACTCCGTAGGAAACGTTCCCGATCGAGTTACCGTTGCCGACGATGTTGTAGGAATGCGATCCGTTGTAACCAACGCTGGCGCCAAAGTTCTTGCTGAGCTTCCGCTCCAAGGTTAAAGACCAAATATCGGACTTCGGAGACTTCAGCAGCGGATTAACGGCGCCGATGGCGAAGCCGGCTCCGACAATTCCGCCTTGCGCGTCGAGTCCGCCTCCCGTTTTCGGGTTCGGACCTGTGCCCGGCCCGAAGGTTGGATATGTAAATCCAAACGGAGGCTTGCCGCTGTTTCCGAGCGCAAAGATTGGCGCCTGCGCCGACGCTGTTCCACCCGCGAAGAATGTTGGTGCAACCTCTCCCGGGGGGCTGCCGCGGAATTCTTCCTGCACATTCGCCTGAGTCAGCCAGTTGTTGTAGATGCCGAAACCACCTCGTACCACCCAGTCGCCTTTCGAAGTCGGATCCCAGGCGAAACCAACGCGGGGACTAAATAGGTTGTCGACCGAATGCAGCAATGCGTTGTGTGTGGCCTTGGCATATCCGTTGGCCACCTGCTCCTGTTCCGTCGAACCCGTGCCTAGATAGAAATTTCCGAAGACGGTTGAGGGACTCTTCGACCAGGGATTGCCGCTGTCGTCATAGCGCAGGCCCAGTGTCACGGTCAGGTTCTTCTTCGCTTTCCAAGTGTCTTCCACAAAAAGTCCAAAAGTTCTGGAAGCCGCATCCCAACTCCACAGTTGCTCGGTGCCGGTTGCGGGGTTGTAATAGATTCCGTTTTCCACCGCCGGACTATCTTGTGCCAGGGTCAGCAGATTGTTGAAGGAGAATTTCGGCTGGGACCACGGCCCCTGGAATGGCTCCACATCGTCACCATACCAGCCCTCATAACCGAACTTGAGGGTGTGCGCGCCATGCACGTGCGTAAGCACATCGCGCCAGTGGTAATTGTGCTGAATGAAGTCTCCTTGCGCGAAGCCGACTCCAAAGGCCTGACCGGAATCCACGCTGATGCCGCTCACAGATACTGAAGGGACGGAGTAACTCGCAGCCGGCGCTCCGCTACCCAGGACG
>DATNNE010000008.1:0-4015 GCA_035601995.1 Terriglobales bacterium | reverse complement strand
GGCCACGCCCGACCCGGTGCTCTCCGTAAATGGCAATCGGGTTTCCGATTCCGTGCAGCCGGGCAACTTTGCAGCAATCAAGCGCACATGGAAAGACGGTGATCGCGTCGAACTTGAGCTTCCCATGCCATTGCGGTTGGAGCAGGTTGACGCAAACCATCCGAACCTAGTCGCCCTGGTCCAGGGCCCGCTGGTACTTTTCGCCATGGCCGATTCCCAGCCTAGCTTTGAGCGGACCGCATTGCTGCAAGCTAAGGCAGCAAATAATGCAACGGGGGATTGGCTGGCAATGTCGACCGATGGAAGCCGCGTGACGATGCGGCCCTTTATGAATATCGAAAAGGAAAACTACAGCACGTATGTGATGTTGAAGTCCTAAGAGAATGCAAGCGCGCCGATCTGACGCTCAGTTGGGCGGTGCGTCCTCTTCGACCAATTTGTATTGGTAGCGTTGGCTTTGTTCACGCGCTGCCTGCTTGCGAAGCAGCGCCAACCTCTTCAGCAACTCTGGAATGTCGCTGGTATTGTTGGTCTTCCGCAGCGCCTGGATCAGGTGATACAGCGACGCTTGATCTTGTGGATTGCTGGCCAGCGCCTTCCGGCATTCCTCTGCGGCTTCCTGATATTTGCCCGATTGCAGGTAGAGCTTCGCGAGCACGCCCTGCGCGGCGCCCAAGCTTGGCTGCAATGCGACGGCGCGACGGGCTGAGCGCAGCGCCGTCTCAAATTCTGGCGTGCCCGGCTCCGCGCCTTTTTCCGAAAGAATGTCGGCCTGAAGATAGAGCATAAAGGCGTCGTTGGGTTTTCGCGCAAGACTCGCTTGAATCTTGGCGAGCGCACTGTCCAGGTTATTCTGCTGCGCCGCCGCCAAGCCCTGGGCAGCGGAACTCAGAGACTGGCTGGGATCCATTTCATAGGCTTTCGCAAAGTCTGCCTCGCCTTTTTCGTATTCGGCTAGCTGGACATACAGAACACCCCGTGCAAAATAAAGCGGCGCTGCCTTGGGCTGTAGGCTTATGCCATCGCTGACCACATCGATACCAACCTGAAACGAGTCATGCAAATAGGAAAGGTTGGCAAAATCTAGATAAAGATTCACATTCTGCGGGTCGAGCAGAATCGCCTGCCGAATCGTGCTGACAGCTTGCGGCGTATCTTTATTTTCTTCGTAGGCAGTGGCAGCCAGTTCCAGAGTTTCCGCTTCCGCGTCATGACCCTGAGGATTGCTCTGAAGCAGCGGCCCCAACGTTGCCAATGCATCCTGCGGATTGTGCGCGAGAAGTTGAATGGAGGCCAACAGACGTCGCTCCCGCTGGTCATCCGGGTTGAGAGCCAAAGCGCGCTGGAAAATTTTGGCTGCTTTGTCCGGTTGCTTGAGCCGCACCTCACAGATGGCGTAAGCGTGCAGCGCGCTCGACTTGGAATCAAATAGCGTTCCCGTATTTTCAAAGTGGGGGGCTGCTGCGGCACAGTTTCCTTGTTGATATTCGAGCACCGCGAGCATGCCATGACTAATTGCGTCAGCAGGCCGCAAACGAAGCATGTGTTTTAATAGCGGAATTGCAGCCGGGTCCGCGGCGTCGTATTCGATTTGGATCGCGCCTCGCAACGCCGGCAGATAGTCGGGGGAGATCTTCAGCGCAGCATGAAAGGAAGCCAATGCTTCCTTCGTTCGCCCCTGGCCCGCATAGGCCTCGGCTTGCATCGCCCACAGTTGCGAATTTCCGGGAGATGCTTGCAGCACCGAATGAGTTAGATCAAGCGCCTTTTGAAATTCTCTGTTTTGCAGAGCTGAGGCTATCTCCGCGGTGGGGTCCGCGTGCGTTTGAGCGAACGTAGTCAAAGAAAAATAAAGCAGGAAAATAGAAATGCAAGCCGGGCGCGTTCCCAGCTTCCAGCGTCTTCCTATCATCACCCGGGATGCGTCTTCTGCCACCTCAGTCTTTATACTTCATCCCATCGCCGACTACATACAAAGAAACCGGCCCGATCCAGATGAATCGGGCCGGTATCTTGCGTGGGGTTTGTCGAAATTCAGAACGAGAGCTTGCCTCCCAGTTGCCAGAATCGAGGCTCATGCGAGGACGTTGCCTGGCCAAAATTTCCATCGGGCAGATTCATGTCGACGCCGCCTGTGAGGATGTTTGAAAAGCCCGTGAAGTCCACGTAGTTTGCCCGATTGAAGAAATTGAATATCTCAAACCGGATTTGGAAGTTGACTCTTTCCGTTATGTGCGTGTCTTTGTAGAAGTTGATATTCGTCTCGGCAAAATTCGGTCCGCGGAACTGCATCGCCTTCTCGTTTCCATTCGCGCCATTCATCGAGAATGTGGGAACCGAGAAGTCGCTCTTAGGAATCGCTCCATTGAGCCATGAACCGTTGGAGTGTGACTGGCTATAACTGACCACATCCGGGTAGGCGAGATTATCGCCGTCACCGAGGTAGTCGCCACTTGACGCACCATAGCCCACCGCCGGATTCGAGGCTGATGGGCAAGGAAGCGCCGAGTTTGCGCACACGGGCTGATAAGAATTGACGTTCTCGGGGTTCAATGGATACCCGGACTGGAAGATGCTGGTACCGCTGATTCCCCAGCCTCCAGTAACGTAGCCCAGAGCTCCTTTTCCTCCGTTCAGGCCTTTCAGCGAATAATTGAAGCTGAGAGAGAAGCGGTTAGGCGCGTCGAAGATGGATGGCGCGTAATACTGCTGCGGATTCAGCCCCTCGGAGTCAGGGTAGTAAAGCGAATCATCCTGTGAACGGGAACGAGTGTAGGAGGCATCCACGAACCCGCGAGCAAAGTGTCCGCGAACATCGAAGATCACGGCGTCGTAGTTGCCATGCCGATCATTGTCGGCATAGGTTATCGCACCGAAGCTGGGATTAAGCCGGGTTGGAGTGGTGCTCTCGTGGGCCATAAGATCGCCCGGAAAAGCATTGATGTCCACTCCGTAGGATACATTCCCGATCGAGTTGCCATTGCCGACAATATTGTAGGAATGCGATCCGTTATAACCCACGCTGGCACCAAAGTTCTTGCTGAGCTTCCGCTCCAAAGTTAAAGACCAGATATCGGACTTCGGAGACTTCAGCAGCGGATTAACGGCGCCGATGGCGAAGCCGGCTCCGACAATTCCGCCTTGCGCGTCGAGTCCGCCTCCCGCTTGCGGTGTCGGACCTGTGCCCGGCCCGAAAGTCGGGTAGGTAAATCCAAACGGAGGCTTGCCGCTGTTTCCGAGTGCGAAGATTGGCGCTTGCGCCGAAGTTGTCCCGCCGGCGAAGAAGGTCGGTGCAACTTCTCCGGGGGGGCTGCCGCGGAATTCTTCCTGCACGTTCGCCTGAGTGAGCCAGTTGTTGTAGATACCGAAACCACCGCGCACCACCCAGTCGCCTCTCGAAGTCGGATCCCAGGCGAAACCAACGCGGGGACTAAACAGGTTGTCGACCGAATGCAGCAATGCGTTGTGTGTGGCCTTGGCATATCCGTTGGCCACCTGCTCCTGTTCCGTCGAACCCGTGCCTAGATAGAAATTTCCGAAGACGGTTGAAGGGCTCTTCGACCAGGGATTGCCGCTGTCGTCATAGCGCAGGCCCAGCGTCACGGTCAGGTTTTTCTTCGCTTTCCAGGTATCTTCCACAAAAAGTCCAAAAGTCCGGGAGGCCGCATCCCAACTCCACAGTTGTTCCGTGCCGGTTGCGGGGTTGTAATAGATGCCGTTTTCCACTGCCGGACTATCCTGTGCCAGTGTCAGCAGATTGTTGAAGGAGAATTTCGGCTGTGACCACGGCCCCTGGAATGGCTCGACATCGTCACCATACCAGCCCTCATAACCGAACTTGAGGGTGTGCGCGCCGTGCACGTGCGTGAGGACGTCGCGCCAGTGGTAATTGTGCTGAATGAAGTCTCCTTGCGCGAAGCCGACTCCAAAGGCCTGACCGGAATCCACGCTGATGCCGCTCACAGATACTGAAGGGACGGAGTAACTCGCAGCCGGCGCTCCGCTACCCAGGACG
>DATNNE010000007.1:0-6028 GCA_035601995.1 Terriglobales bacterium | reverse complement strand
GCATCCTGCGGCTTCGCCCGGGCGCAAAAATAGCCGAACACCGTGATCACAAACTGGGATATGAAGACGGGGAAGTTCGCATTCACATTCCTATTCAAACGGCAAACGGGGTCGAGTTCTTCCTTGATGGCGTCCAGGTATGGATGCAGGAAGGAGAAGCCTGGTACCTGAATTTCAATCGGCCGCATCGGGTGAATAATGGAAGTCGGGGCGACCGCCTTCATCTCGTAATGGATTGCAGAGTGAACGAGTGGCTAACCGCACAGTTGCAGGTCACTGGGCCGAACAGAGGCGGGTTGGCCATCCGTCAGCCCTAACTCTACGGGGGTCTGGCCTACCTTTGATTCACCACAGCTGAGGTTGCCCCACTCTTCCGCGTTTTGTGCGGAAGGAGCCTGCCCTGAGCCTGCCGAAGGGTGGGAACCACGGACCTCGATTCCATATTCATTCGTCCACCACCGTGCCCCGGCGATCCCCCGCAAACGCAGAGGCGCTTGCAGCCGAGTCCCCGCTGCCATCGTCCGTGGTGCCCACGCTTCGAAAAACCGCGAAGCGCGGGGCAACTCATTTGTAAAGGTCCAGGCAGGAATCGAAGCTGGGCCAGCCCCGGTAGTGGGTAGTTATGACTACCCACTTACCCACTTAGCTAAGTTCTTGACTACATTTGAGGACTCGGCTATAGTTTCGCGTCATATAAGTCACTCGCGATGGGCCGGGTGTTTCACCGCACAGGAACCCTTCTGTTGGTGTCGACTAGCCGCCACCCACTGTCACCCAGTCTGAGCCGAAAAGAGGTACTATGCCCGCAGTTCCACTTCAGACCGCCAAAGTCCGCACAATCCTCTACTTTATTTTTTTAGTCCTAGCCTCCAGCGTCTCGCGATCCCAAACCTACACTACGATAGCCGTTTTCAATCAGACCAATGGAAGACTCCCTTATGGAAATTTGATCCAGGCCACGGATGGAAACTTTTACGGCACAACCTATCTCGGGGGCACGAGCGATTTGGGAACAGTCTTCCGCCTCACATCAAAAGGTGTGATAACCACGCTGTACAGCTTTACCGGCACCAACGGAGACGGAATCTACCCGAAACTCGGGTTGCTTCAAGCCAGCGATGGAAATCTATATGGGGTGACCTCGGATGGCGGAGACGACGAATGCGGCACCATTTTTAGAATCACACTGGAAGGTGTGCTGACAACCGTATATCAATGCGCAGGAGGACCTAATAATGCGGATTCCCTGATTGAGGCCTCCAACCATGATTTGTATGGCACATCTGTACTTGGCGGCACAATCTTTGAAATGACACTTGCCGGCGATTACAGCACATTGCTTACATTTGATGGTAACGACGGAGGAGAACCAACTTCGATCATGCAAGGCACGGATGGCAATCTTTACGGGACCGCGGAGTCGGGAGGCGATATGGGCTACGGAACTATCTTTAAAATTACTCTCGATGGCAGCTTCTCCACGCTTTTCTATTTCGATGGAACCGATGGGAGCACACCTGCTGGCCAACTGATACAGGCCCTCGATGGGGATTTTTACGGGACCACTTACGATGGCACCGGGGCCGCGCTATTTGGCACCGCTTTCAAAATCACTCCCGAGGGCTCACTCACTACATTGCATCGCTTTGGCGGCGCGGATGGCGCCTCACTAGACACTCCACTGGTTCAAGCGACAGATGGAAATTTTTATAGCGAGGCCAGTAGCTATTACGACCGGGGTCCCAACACAATCTTTCAAATGACTCCGGCTGGCGCCGTGACGGTGTTGCACGACTTCGGTACCGGGCAAGCAGAGAGAAATGGTCTCATTCAGTCGACGGATGGAAACTTTTACGGTACAACGAATGGGAGTGATCGCGCCCCTTATGGCACAGCTTTCCGGCTGTCCATGGGGCTCGGCCCATTCGTGAAAACGCAGACCACTGCCGGCAACGTCGGAACTCCGGTGGTTATACTCGGGACTGATCTGACAGGTGCAACCGGTGTCACCTTTAACGGCGCCGCAGCATCATTCACCGTCCTCTCCGCTTCTGAAATCACGGCAATCGTACCCACCGGCGCCACCACAGGCACAATTCAAGTGAACACCCCCAACGGCACGCTCAATAGCAATGTGCCTTTCCGGGTGACGCCGTAAACATCCGAGCAGCCCGCCCAGCTTGAACGATCTTTACGTGTACCGTTACAGCGAGGGGGCCAGCCCACCTCTGATTCACCACGGCTGAGGCTGCTCCGCTCTTCCGCGCGTTCTGTGCGGAAGGGTGGAACCACGGCCCTCGACTCCATATTCATTCGTCCACCACGATACCCCGGTGATCCCCGCAAACGCAGAGGCGCTTGCAGCCGAGTCCCCGCCGCCATCGTCCGTGGTGCCTACGCTTCGAAAGCCGCGAATCGTCGGGCAGCCTCATTTGTAAAGGTCCAAGCAGGAATCAAAGCTGAGCCAGCCCCCCAGTAGTAGAATCGCGGCATGCTGGACATCAGTTTCGACCGTCTCTCGAGCACTAGGTTCGAGGAATTTTGCTTTGACCTCCTAAGTGCGTCTGGCTTTGTGAACGTGGACTGGCGGAAGGGAACTGGGCTAAAGAGCAGCCCCGCTGACAAGGGTCGCGACATCGTATGTGACGAGCCGCGAACCGAGCCGGATGGAAGCCGGCACTTCGAGAAGTGGTTCGTCGACTGCAAGCACTTCAAGAAGGGCGTGCCGCCGAAGGAGCTGCAGAACTTGCTGGCGTGGGCCGAGGCTGAGCGGCCGGCTGCCGCGCTGTTCGCGGCGTCCAACTTCCTGAGCAACCCGGCGAAAGACTACCTGGAAAGTTACCGCAGGAACAACAAACCGCCGTTCAAGATCAGGTGCTGGGAGAAGCCCCAGCTTATTCGCATGCTTCGCCGGAAGGTCGTGCTGCAGCGCAAATATCATCTCACCGACATCCCGATCAGGAGCGTGGATCAGATACTCGCGGCGGAAAACGAGATGTTCACGCGGGTTTGGTATGGGCGGAGCGATATCCCGCGATACCGCGTGGACGGAACGCCTAAGGACATCATCAAGGGAGCACTCAGGGCGAAGCGAGACGCGGAGAAGAGATTCGGCAAGAAGAGCCTGATGGACAACATGAAAACCGACTGGGACTGGGGCTTCGTCAGCGGCAAGCTCTCGGCCCTGCGCTGGGTGCTCGGCGACGAATGGGACGTGCTCGATACCTAGAGCGGCGGCTGGCCCACCCGAGCCGGACCGTTGGACCTAGGTCAGTTCGTTACCAAGGCCGGGCCTGAAAGCTTCCCAACGGCGCTGGGGACCTCCTTCCGGCCCTTCCGCCGCGTTGGCTCACAGCGGCGAATAGGAGGTTTGCCTGATCGATATCGTGGAGGCCTCCCTGTTCAAGGATTGAGTCGTAATCCGCACCAACCCAGCGCTTGGCGATTTTGCTGATCGGCCACCTTAAGTGCTCGACCACATAGTTGGCCAAGCAATCTTCATTGTCGTGATACCGCGGTGGGGGACTGCAATTCTCCAACTCGGCCAACAGATCATTCAACAATCCGGCGTAACTGTCATCCTCAGCAATATAGGTTCCTGTTTTTCTATCCCAAGTAAGTTCCCAGTTCGTGCGTATGTGCGATAGAGGGCGAAGCACCATGTGGTCCAAGTAGTCGCTGTCGGCGAAAAAATCATTCATAAATTCTCGGACCTAAGTTTCGCGATTCGAATCAAAGCCGGGCCACCCCCCCATCCCGTCCGTGCTAGAGTATGATCGGGCTAACCCCACCTTGGTCGAAAATGGGTATCAAAGAGTCAGCCCCACCTTCTTGAGTTCGGCCTCCCAAGCTGCTACGGCCTTCTCGCAAATGGCTTCGAGATCACCGAGATAATTCCCATCCTTATCCACTACTCTTGCACCTATGCGAAGGCTGACTCCGTCGTGAATCCGCATCATCGGTCCTACAGCACCGCCAAAAATGGGGACGTAGAGCTGGAACTTAGGTCGCGGCGTGCGCACTTCCGCTTTCAGTACCAATGAACTGGATGGGGGCTCGGCCAGTCGAGGGTAGAGTCTTGACCGAGAGCGATCTACCTCCCCATGCTTATCAAGGTTCCACAAATCATGGACGATACCAACCTCCCGGTTTGAATCAATCAGCTTATCCCCTGTGAATGGTTTGTTCTGTTTAGCACACCAGACCCGCAAATGATCTTTGAGGCAGGCGATGGCAGAAATCAGTTGGGACGCTCTATTTGCCGCCGTTGGTGTGTCTGCTCCCTTGCCAAAGTCCATCGAGAAGGAGCCTCTTCTGCCAGGATTGAAGACCGCCGCCATAGAAGACAACTTCTCAGTAATCTGCATTTCCTCAAGTGCTTTGTACATCTGCCCGATTTTCTGTTCGATGCTCATCCTTATGCACCCATTACTGGCGCTGCTCTTGATTAGAACACAGCAGTTACAAAACTGGGACAGACGAGACGTTCCCCAATCTACTGCCTCCATCTCAAAGAAATCCACAACCCAAATGTGACATCTGCCCTTGCCGCGCACCCTGGAAGTAGCCGAATATGTTAGAGGGAATGCTCCGAGTAGCTTTCCTCTCTTTAAGTTCTTTGAAAATCCCAGCGGTCAAAGTGCCAGCGGTCGCAAAGCTCGAGGCTAAATCCCTTAACATTAGGAATTTAGAGATAACTCCTTATCGCTCTAGAATTTAGGGGAGGGCCCACACGCCGACGCTGATTCTAAACAACTTAAGCCAAACTCGGACCAGTCGAGGCCAAGATTCTAAGGAATAAGTCCTTTGCATTCTAGAATTTGCGGTTAAGTTATTTCGATTCAAGAATTTAGCCACCGCAATGCCAGATCAAAAGTAGCTAAATCGTTTAAATTCAGGAATTTAACCGAAAATGTTTTTGTGTTTTTTGGGTAGCCGCCGCAGCATCGGACAGAATGTGGGCATCCCGCTCCCGGGGCGTTTTGGCTGTAGTCCCAAGACCTAAGAAAGTTTTGATCAAGGTCAAAACTTGTCATTTCGAGCGCAGCAGAATTGCCCCATTTAGGGGCAATTCTGCGGAGTCGAGAAACCTGCTTTCCACTTTTTCGAGCCTAATCAGAGCTTCCCTGCCATCTGACTCCCGACGCCAGCCTCTCGATACCACGCCACCGTTCGCCGCAGGCCTTCTTGAAAGTCTACTGTAGGCCTGTAACCGAGAGCCGCCTCCGCTTTCGCGATGCTGGCCAGTGAATGTTTAATGTCGCCGCCGCGCTCGGGACCGTAGTTGGCTTGGCCCGAGTAGGAAGTCAGGTCCCGCAAAGCCTTGAAAACTTCGTTGAGCGTGATTCTGCGCCCGGTCGCGATATTGAAAACCTGTCCCGCCGCTCGCTCTGCCGGCGCCTGGCAGGCCAGCAAATTCGCCTCGACTACATTGTCGATATAAGTAAAGTCGCGACTCTGTTCTCCGTCGCCAAAGATGGTCGGTGATTTCCCGTTGAGCATCTGCATAATGAACTTGGCCATCACTCCCGAATACTGCGACGACGGATCTTGCCGCGGCCCAAAGACATTGAAATACCGCAGGGCCACAGTCTCCAGCTTGTAGCAGCGATAGAAAGAAACCATGTAATATTCGCTCGCCAGCTTGGCCACGGCATAGGGAGAAATCGGGTCGGGCGTCATGCCCTCATGTTTCGGCAGCGTCGGCGTATCGCCATAAACTGACGACGATGCAGCGAACACGACTCGCTTCACTCTCGCATCGCGCGCGGCAACCAGCACATTCACCGTGCCATCCACGTTCGTCCGATTGCTGCTCACAGGGTCTAAAACCGACTTCGGCACTGAAGGAATCGCCGCCTGATGCAGAACGTAATCCACCCCCTGGCAAGCTTTGTGCATGGCCTCAAGATCGAGAATGCTGCCCTCGCGAAAATCGACGCGGTCAAGAATCTCCGCGACATTCTCGCGCTTGCCGGTGGCAAAGTTATCGATTCCGCGAACGTTTTCGCCCCGCGCTAGAAGGCCC
>DATNNE010000006.1:0-8921 GCA_035601995.1 Terriglobales bacterium | reverse complement strand
CGCCTTGCGCACCAGAAAGCCATTCAGCTCGCGGCTCACCACCGAAACCGCAACCACAATCGGATCGGCGCCCATGGTCAGGCCGCCGATCGCCTCCGGCTTCCATCCTTGCGCGCGGATGATGTCGAGGAAAACCTCGCCGGTCAGTCGCGCGCCCTTGGCATCCAGAGTAGTCGTGCGGCAGTCGATGTAGTAGTCGCTGGTCCCGCCCGAGGAAAGCTTGAACTCGCCCAGACGAAAAGATTTCGCGGCCAACAGTCGAAGCAACTCTTTTCGCCGGGTAACCGGGGTATCCGTGTGCGAGGAAGGCATAAAAATCTACGATACCACGGAGATTAGGCCCGCCGCTCAGGCGCACCGGACGCGCAGCGCATCCCGCAACTGGCAAGCGACTGCCATTTGTGGGAAGCTTGAAGCGTGAAGAAGCCGTTCATTCGCGTTACAAAATGGCTAGGCGACATTCCCGTGGAAGCTAGCTGCACCGCCTGCGCCGCCGTTCATTTTCGTGCGGAATCGAAAAGCCATCGCCCGCAGCGCGAGGAATATCAGAAGTCTCTGCAAGCCCAGTTCGACGCCCACTGCAAAAGCGTTCACAACGACGCAGCGCCTGCCAATCCGGCCTCAAAGTCCTGAGCACAGCCCCTGCGAACCGCTCCACCGCCGCTTTCGCCGTGATACCCTGAATATTCCGCAAGTTTAACCCGTAGAGGTAACACATTGCAGAGTCCGCGCAAGCTATTATTCCTAGCTCTTTCCATTTTTCTGATCGCTAACTTCCTCGGCTCGATAACTCTTCCCGCAGCCCTCGCCGAAGGCACGCGCACCTGGGAGCAATCGAAATTCGACGACCTGACCAAAGGCACATCGACCGGCGTGGCCCTGCGCAGCTCCGGCGGCCTGGAACTCGCTCCCGCGTTCAAGCTGCTCTATGCCACTCCTTCGACCTACATCTGGGCGATCGCCTCCGACGATGCGGGCAACGTCTATGCCGCCACCGGAGCCCCCGCCCGCGTGTATCGCATCACCCCGAGCGGCCAGTCGACCATAATCTTCGAGCCGCAAGAGCTTCAGGTACAGGCTCTGCAAGCCGCGCCCGGCGGAGTGATTTACGCAGCCACCGCACCCGACGGCAAAGTCTACAAACTCGAACAGAAAGCTGGCGCAAAGTCCGAGGCCAAGTCAGATCCCAAGTCCGAAGCAAAGTCTGACGAAAAAGATCCGGCCAAGCCCAAAGTCGATTCCTCCTGGAATTCGTCTGTCTACTTTTCTCCCGGCACCAAATACATCTGGGATCTCGCGCTCGACAAGTCCGGCAATCTCTACGTCGCCACCGGCGACCACGGAGAAATCTACCGCGTCACCGCCAAAAGCGAACATTCGCTGTTCTTCAAAAGCGACGAGACCCACATCCGCGTCCTGGCCCTCGACGCCAACGGCAACCTCATTGCCGGCTCCGACGGCAGCGGCCTGATTTACCGCATTTCTCCCGCCGGTGAAGGTTTCGTCCTCTACAGCGCCCCCAAGAAAGAGATCACGGCCCTCGCCCTCGACCATGCAGGGAACATCTATGCCGCCGGAGTCGGCGAAAAACGCGCAGGCTCGGGATCGCCTTCGTCCATCACGATGCTGAACCTGGCTCCCTCCAGCCCCATGGCCGCTGGACCCCAAGCCCCGGGCCTGACTATCTCGCCCGCCACCAGTTCCATGCCCTCAGGGCCATTTACCCTGCCCGGCGGAAGTTCGGCGGGAGGGTCGGACGTCTATCGCATCGCCCCAGACGGCTCCCCGGCCCGCATCTGGACTTCGCACGAAGATCTCGTCTACGCCCTAGCCTTCGATCCCCAAGGCCATCTCCTGGCCGGCACCGGCAACCGCGGTCACATCTTCGCCATCACCGGGCTGGATGAGTTTTCCGATCTGCTCAAAGCTCCCGCCTCGCAGATTACCGCGTTCGCCAAAGCCCAGGGCGGGGGGGTCTACGCGGCCAGTAGCAATCTGGGCAAGATTTTCGTCCTTGGACCCAGCCCTGAGGCAACCGGAACGTTCGAGAGCGATGTTTTCGACGCCAAGATCTTTTCCCGCTGGGGCCGGGCCGAATTCCGCGGATCGGGCGGCGTCGAGCTATTTGCCCGCAGCGGCAACGTGGACAATCCCGACCGCAACTGGAGTTCCTGGAAGAAAGTCGACTTAACCAAAGATGCCGAAACCGGCGTCCCCTCTGCGCGCTACGTGCAGTGGAAGACGGTCCTGCACTCGGGCGGCGAAAAGCCTGACGTCGATAGCGTGACCTTGAACTACCTTCCCAAAAACATCGCCCCGGAGGTCGAGGATGTAACCGTGCAGTCCGGGGTGCGCTACCAGACCTCGCCCAAGTCGTCGACCATGACCCTAACCACAGACGTGACCGGGCCTACTGGTTCTCATTTTGAGTCAGCCCCGACCAGCACCCATGACCGCGATTCCATCGGCGTGAAGTGGAATGCCCACGACGACAACGACGACGACCTCGTCTACTCGGTCTACTATCGCGGCGACGGCGAAACCCGCTGGCTGTTGCTCAAAGACGATCTCACCGACAAAGCTTATTCCTTCGATGCCAGCCTATTGCCCGATGGAGGTTATGTCATCAAGGTCGTGGCGTCCGATGCGCCATCCCACTCCCCCGGCGAGGCGCTCACCGCCGAACGGGAGAGCCGCAGATTCGAGGTCGATACCACCCCGCCGCGGGTGGAAAACCTTTCCGCAACGCTCGAAGGCGGCCAGATTCACATTCGTTTCCGCGCTGCCGATGGTTTTTCGCCGATCAAGCGCGCCGAATACTCGGTCGATGCCGGCGATTGGAACTATGTGGACCCGGTAGGCCAGCTCTCCGACGCCAGGACCGAAGATTACGACTTCAAAGCGACCCCCGAGCCGGCGAAAGACGGATCGACGAAAGAAGGGACAACGAAAGACGGGACAACGAGAGACGGCTCGCCGCCCGCCGAACACGTAATCGTCGTGCGTGTCTATGATCGCTATGACAACCTGGGCGCGGCTAAGACTGTTCTCCGGAGCAAGTAAGTCGCAATATGATCCGAGCAAGTGATCCGAGCACGTTATCCGGGAAACGTGATCCGACCAAAGCGGGCCGACCCGCATGGAAAACTTGCGCCGCGCCTCCGATTCTTCTTTCTTTTTTCCTCTCGCCTGTGATAACAGGATAAGCGAGTAGTCTGCTGTTGGCGGCGCTTGCAATCCGCAATAAACATCGTGCTATAATCGCGCGCCGTTCCAGCAGCAGTCTCGGTTGTCTTAAAAATTCGGGTTGTCTTAAAATTTCGGTTTGCCCGCAGCCCAGCCACCCATTCCCCACTGGGCCGCCAGAAAGATCAGGAGGAGCTATGACGTTTTACGATGCCACGCTCTACATGAGCGATGACGAAGAGGAATTCGGCGACAGCGGCGCTTATAACGAGTCGCTGGAAGAGGATTTCGAAGAAGAAGAAGAGGAAGAAGAAGAGCCCGCAGTCTCGGAAGCGGACGCGGACGAAGCGGAACCGGTGTCGGCTCCCGCCCCAGCCCCGCCTAAGCCCAAGCCAGCAACTCCGGCCAAGCCTAAGCCACCGGCACCGGCCAAGCCCCCAGCGCCAAAGAAGCCCGCCCCAAAGCCGGCTAAGAAGCCAGCACCCAAGAAGGCTCCCAAGAAAGCGGCAAAGAAAGCGCCTAAGAAAAAGCCGGCAGCCAAACCTGCCAAGAAAAAAGCAGCTAAAGCGCCCGCCAAAAAGGCGAAGAAGAAAGCGAAGAAAGGCCGCCGTTAACCGGAAGCGTTTTTTCTCGTCATTTCAATTTCAGTACTAACCGCAGCCTCGCTGGCTGCGGTTTTTCTTCGTTCGCCCACTGGCCTGAGCGTTCAGCAATCAGCCGTCACCATTTCAGCGAAACCGGCCTGCGCAAGACCGTCAAAACCATAAGCGGCAGCCTCTTTCCTCGTAGCTGAATTTCCCGACCGCGCCCCAGCCGTCCTCTCGGCACCTCCGAACACATCTGAACGAAGCTCATCCAGTTCTGTCGTTCTGTCTCTAACGAAGTGCCGGACAAAAATTCTGCCTTGCATCTCCGAACCGTTTCGCATATTCTAGGAGTGAAATTGCTCCCCGCCCGACATGCCCGCGAGGGCCTCGGTCGGGGTTATTTTTTGTGGCAACCCTTCCCACCCCGCTCGAACCAGCAATAAAGCGCGTCGTCACCTTCATAGACGGCCAGAATCTTTTCCGCGCAGCGAAAGAAGCATTCGGTTATCACTACCCAAACTACGACGTCAAGAAACTCTCCCAGTCCGTTTGCCGCTCCCGAGGCTGGAATCTGGAACAAGTTAGGTTCTACACCGGCGTTCCCGATAAGGCGGACGATCCCCGCTGGAATCATTTCTGGGTCGGAAAGCTTGCTGTAATGGGCAAGACTGGAGTCGAAGTTTTTAGCCGACCGCTGCGGTATCGGAACGACACGGTGAGGCTTCCCAACGGGGTGACGCACACATTCCTCCGCGGCAGCGAGAAAGGCATCGACGTTCGCATTGCTTTGGACGTAATTCGTCTGGCTTTTCGTAACGAATACGATGTGGCAGTTGTCTTCTCCCAAGACCAGGACCTATCGGAGGCCGCCGACGAAATTCGGGTCATTGCAAAACTTCAGAAAAGATGGATTCAGATCGCTTGCGCGTACCCGGTCAGCCCGACCGCGAGGAACAGGCGGGGAATCAACCACAGCGACTGGATTCAGATCGATCGCACGACCTACGATGCCTGCCTTGATCCTACTGACTACCGCTAGTGGGGGTGTCCAGGGCACAGCCTTTGAAAAACGCGCGCCGCGCTAGCCTTAGGCGCGACAGTGCAATATAGAGCGCGCCCTTAGTCCGGTTTCAAGACAGGCGACTGCTCCCGCAAAAGCTCACAACCTAGTCCTCTTCCGCCACCTTCATTGGCTCGTTTTATCGCCCTGTTTCGAGACCACTCCAAGGCGCCGACGAATGTAATCGACAAACAAATGCGCCTGTTTGTAGAGTTCGTAGACTTCCTCGGCCGTTTTCTCCATAGGGAACGTTCCGAAATTCTCATGCATCATCTGGTTTCGGTTTGAACCTATTTCCAGAAAAGCACGGACACTATCATCCAAACCTTCTTGCTCCCTAACGTTCGCCTTCGACTCAGTAAGAAACTGCTCGCCGAAAAGACCGAAGAAGCTGTTTGCATTCTTACCCTCCCACTGAAAGTAAGTGTGATATTGCCTCGATATCACTTTCGCCCTGATTAATGCGAGTAGCGCCTCGTGGTTCTGAGATGTATCGGCGACAAACTGAATGAGAACCGTTGTGATCTCGTGTTCGAAGTAGCTAGCAGCTGAAACAAGAAGCACCTTCTTCAACTTGTTGTCAGCATCACTTGCCAAAGAGGTCTCGTTGAGGCCCGTAAGCAGATCATGGAGTGCCTTATGATCTGCGTACATTTTGTCAATGATTGTCGCCATAGCAACCTCAACTGAGCATCTCGATTGCGCGTGATAACCGCTTCTTTACATTTCCCTTTCCTGCGGTTCTCGACTGACTCGCTTCAAAGAACTCAGTGTCTTCCTTTAAACGGCTGAGCTTGACTGGGTCGATTTTCCCTTTTAGTACGTCATGTTGCTCGAACGCTGCCGAGCAAAACGACGCAAATACAGCATCGTAAATTGAGATGGTGAAGCCGCCCCCTTTTCCATAAAACGATTGCGGGGGCAGGTCCGAGCAGGCATCCAGAAATGAATAAAACAACTGCTCCAGGTACACCACTTCTGCCAAAGGCAGCCTCTTAAACTGCCTAGAGGACTCGTTCAAGAACCCCGTCATAGAAGGCCGATATGACTTACCGCGAATCAAAAGAGCAAAACCCCGCAGAATTGTCTCTATATCCTTCATGTGCAGATCTGGCTCTTCAACCCCCAATAGAGACCTCCACCGCCAATCGGTATTTGCCTTGTAGAGCATCGTGTAGAAATCCGAGTGATACAGGCTGGCTCTAAT
Source organism: Terriglobales bacterium (assembly GCA_035601995.1). GTDB lineage: Bacteria > Acidobacteriota > Terriglobia > Terriglobales > Acidobacteriaceae > JABDBE01. Next base: position 2,881 of record DATNNE010000006.1, on the reverse strand, counting down.
CTCTTGCGGCCATAGGTTAACGCCGCCAGAGTTCAAGCGGTTGAAGATCTCGTACATGGAGGAGTCGTCATCATCCTTGGGCAGGTTCTGCTTGATGATTACGTTTCTGATGGTTCTCAGGTCGAACGTGGTCTTGCGATCCCCGAGAGTGTGGTAGTTGCTAGCGTGAAGGGGATTCGGAGGAGTACTGTCGGATAATTGGAGGTTGAAAGGGCTGAAGTAAACGTCGTCGTGGAGTACTCTGTCCGGGATATGACCGTTTAGATCGAAGACAGTCCTAAGCTCTGCCCTCTTTGCCTTTTGCGGAAACCGCCCCTTTATAAAGTAGTAAATAGACATCAGCCGTTGCTGGCCGTCAATCACGAGAAATTTATTCCGGCTTTCCTCGAATAAGAAAATCTGCGGCACCGGCAGACCGATAATTATAGATTCGATTAACTTAGACGCGCGCTTTACATCCCAGACGTAGTTACGCTGAAACACTGGGATTTTCAGACTGCCCGACTCGATGAAATTGAAGATGGTCGAAATATTGAAATCGTTGGGGGAAGCTGTGATGTCGTATTCTGTGAGGGCAATGTCGCTAGCTTCCTCCGGGACATCTTCATACCAAGGTGCAACCATTGGATACTCCTCCGAGCGATAAGCTCCTCGCTCCATCCTGTATCGCATCCGCGAAATCAAAGTATGGTAGCAAACCCGTCAACTCGAGTAACGAAATCCACAGCCCCATTGTGACATCTGACCTTGCCGCGTTCCTCAAATTAGTCGATTATGGTCAAGGGAAGTCCGCGCAGCGGTTCTCCTCAGTCTGAGTTCTTTGAAAACTTAAAGCAGCGGCCAAGCTAACCCCTTTAAACGCAGTAATTTACCCGTAAATTATTGCTGCCAAAGGTTTTTGGTGATGCGCGCTTGATCACTGATTCTAAAAGACTTACGCCAAGGGCGCTCCCGTAAGTCCTTTGGATCTAAGAATTTGCGGCTAAGTCCTTTAGATTAAATAATTTGGCCGGATCCATGCCAGATCAAACGAGGCTATCCCCCTTGATTCCAAGAATTTAGCCAAAATTGATTTTCGTTTTTGCAGGGAGAGCCCCGGCACCGCAGATCAAGCTAAGGATGATTGGCAAAGATCACCTTACCCGAAGCCTCACTTGCGATGTGCAGTGGTCCGGGCAGCAGAGCTTCCACTTTGGCGCGCTCATACTGCGGCACAAAGAGGAAGACCCGCTCCGGAGAATTCCAAGCGCGCAGCAATTCCTGGTCGTCGAGAAAAATGTGCGGCGCATCGGGATACGTCGATCCCCACCACATGGACGTCGTGTTCCCATTGACCAGCTCAATCGGACGGCGCAGATAAAACAGCAACGACGACCCAAACGACTGGTCGCCATAAATGATCACGCGGTCGTCGGGACGAAGTTCAGGAGCGATCTGCCGCGCCATGATCCGCGATCCCAGAAATGGATCGAAGCGCACCAGCGCGATGTGCGCCGCGATGAGAAACACAGTCATGGTTGCAGCCGTAGCCCAAGTCGCCGCAAACTGCGCGCCGCGCCGCCGCAACGCAAACGCCAGCGCAGGTCCAATCAGCAGAACGATCGCGGCGAGAATCGCGGGCAAACGCAGCGCCGCAAACGACTGTCCGGTGAGATTGAGTATGTGCCCCATCGAGAGTGTCTCGGCTTGCAAGTTGTCCGTCGCGAGTACAGTGCCGATATCGGGCACAAACGGCAAATGCCGCGAACTCCACAACCCCGCAGCCAGCACTGCCGCACTGGCGATGCAGATCAGCGCCAGCACGCCGGTGCTCCACACCAGCCAGCGCCGCGAGCCGGATTCCTCCTCGCTGGCCAGCCGCTCCGCGAGCAGCAACAGAATCGGCAGGTAGGCGGGAAATGTGTAGTACTCCTGATTGGTGGAGAACGAGAAAAACACCAGCGTGACTCCAGCCCACACCATGCACATCAACTCGGTGCGTGAGTGAAAGTTGAGTGGCGGCCGCGGAGTTTTGTTGGCGCCAAGCTTGCGGCGCGCGATCCAATCCGCAACTGGCTTGCGCAGCGCGACCGGCAAGTACAGGCTCCAGGGAAACAGCCACACCAGGTGCAGCGTCCAGTAGAGCGAGTCGGTCTGCTTGTTATAGTCCTTGGGGATGCGCTTGCCGAGGAAGCGCATGAAGTGTTCGTTAACAAAATAGAACCAGAAAAAATGCGGATTGCGAATGCCCGCCAGCACGTGCCACGGCGCTGCGATCAGCAGGAACAGCAACGTGCCGGTGAACAATCGAAACTCGCGCCAGCGCCGCCACTCTCCGCTGATCGCGATGTAGAGCAGCAGAGAAAGTCCGACGACGACGATGGCGAGCAATCCCTTGGTGAGCACGGCCAGCGCGATGCTGGCGTAACCGCCGTACCAGCGCCAGGCTTTATTGTTGCCGTTGCCATCTCCATCTTCCAGCGCAGTGACGAAAAAATAAAACGCAGCCGCGATAAAAAAACTCAGGATGGATTCGGGAATCAGAATGCGGGTGAAGAGATAACAGCCGGCGGCGGTGGAGATGAACAGTCCGGCGTAAAGTGCGGTGCGGTTGCCGAAGGCGCGGCGCCCCCAGCGCATTGCCAGCAGCACCAGCAGCAGCATCGACGCTGCGATGGGCAGGTGCGCGGAAAACTCGTTGATGCCGAAGCATGCGTAACTGAGCGCCACAGCCCAGTACATCAGCGGAGCTTTTTCCAGATAGCGATTGCCGTTGATCTTCAGCGTGACAAAATCGTGCGTGACCAGCATCTCGCGGGCGGCTTCGGCGTGAGTGGAATCGGCGTCGTCCTGCAAGCCGGGAGAAAAAAGCGAGCCCACGTAGACCAGCGCGAACAGGAGC
>DATNNE010000005.1:0-22609 GCA_035601995.1 Terriglobales bacterium | reverse complement strand
GAATAGTCAAGCCAGGAAAGATCCCGCTCTTTGGTTGCGCCGGGGTCCATACCCATGACTTCGCGACGGCGGTCGGCGCGGGCGAGCAGTACGCGTCCGTCGCGCCAGATATCGAAGATCACGAGCGAGCCGGGTACCCGTGTCACCAACCGATGTTTTCCCGAAAGGTCGACAGCAGTGATGTAGTGAAATAGCCCCAATTCGCTGGCGGTGAACCAGATTTCCTGTCCGTCCGGCGACCAGGCGAGACCCTGCGTGCCATACCACTCGCGGGTCAGTTCAGTCTTGTGACCGGAAGCATCGACGATGGCAACCGATCCGCCGTCGTCTCCCTGATTGGGATGGTCCATGAAAGCGACGACATCACCTTTAGGGGAAACTCGGGGATAGCTGATCCAGCCGCCGCTGGTCTCGTAGAGGACTTTGCCGATGGGGTATTCGAGCCGGTCGCGACCACCGACATTGCGCACCACGGCCAGGTTATTTCCGTCGGGTGACCAATCGGCCCATTCGACATCGTCGAGAACCGGGCGGGGTGCCCCACCCGCCAACGGTGCTCTGGCAAGAGTGCCAACGTTGATCCAGGTTCCGACGGGGTGGCTACCTAATGAAAGCGCCATCTCGCCCTTCGATGAAATGGCCAGAAGTTCGGCGCGGCCAAGTCCCAAAGAACGCGACTCGACCATGCCCTGGCGGGCGGAGAATGTCTCCACTGGATTCCCTTGCCAGGCGGCACTGTACAGGATCGTTTGCCCATCGGGCGCGAATCGAGCCGAGCGAATTTCGCCGCGGCGGAAAGTGATCTCGTGATAGAGCGGTGCGCTGGCTGCGGACGATCCCCAAAGGCGCTTTCCCGCTATTAATCCTATCCCTAGCGCAACCAGAAAACCGAGGCAGACCAGCACGGGCAGAAGACGGCTGCGGGTTTGGGGTGGGCCCTCCTTTTGTTGGGTCGCTTTTTCCGCGGCCACGGTCGGGACTACGCCGCTGGTTCCGGAGCGTGAGGAATCGACGTCTCGCTTCAAGCGCTTCAGATCGGCGCGAAGCTCGGCGGCGCTCTGGCAGCGCAGCTCCCGGTCTTTTTCGAGAGCCTTGTTCAGGATGATTTCGAGTTGCGGAGGCAATCCAGGGTTCAACTGAATTGGCGGGATGGGGACTTTGTTCAGGATCGCTTCGAAGACCACCGCCGATGTCGTTCCTGAAAATGCCTGGCGGCCGGTTGCCATTTCGTAGAGCACTACGCCGAACGAAAACAGATCGGTGCGATGGTCGAGCGCCTCTCCGCGGGCCTGCTCGGGCGACATGTAGGAAATTGTTCCCATCGCCGTGCCGGGGGTGGTGAGTTGGTCCACACTGATGGCAGTGCGGGTTGCTCCCGATACATCGGCGACGCGATTCTGCGGGGTGAGTTTCGCCAGACCGAAGTCGAGGATTTTGGCTTGTCCGCGCGGGCTGACGAAGATGTTCGCCGGTTTGATGTCACGGTGGACAATTCCACCGGAGTGGGCGGCGTCGAGGGCGTCGGCGATTTGAACCCCCAGTTCGAGCAGCTGTTCGAGCTTGAGTGGCCGGCCCTCGATCTTGTGCTTGAGGGTTGCGCCTTCCAGATACTCCATGGCGATGAAAGCTTTGCCGTCCTGCTCGCCAATGTCGTAAATGGTGCAGATATTGGGATGGTTCAGGGCGGAAGCTGCCTGCGCCTCACGCTGGAAACGGCTGAGGGTCTGAGGATCTTTGGCGACGTCTTCAGGAAGAAACTTCAGGGCGACGAACCGGTGTAGTCGCGTGTCTTCGGCTTTGAAGACAACGCCCATTCCTCCGCCACCCAAGCGTTCAACGATGCGGTAGTGGGAAATGGTCTGGCCTATCATGGTCCGAGTGGCGACGGACTGATGCTCTGTCGAGTCATCTTAGGTGGGATTGGTCGTTTCCGTCAACAGGGATGTGCGATTTGAGGGGTCAATCACCGGTTTCTTCATTGAATGCGCGGTAGCGATTCAGGATGTCACGCTGGCTGATTACGCCTTCCAGCTTCTGAAGATCTGCCCGGCTGACGACGGGCACAAGCGGCCACTGATTAGCATAGCGCAGAGCCAGGTCGAGGGGATGGTCGGGATGGAGAAACGGAAGCTGGCGCATGGGAAGAACCGACCGGAGGGTATGCGCTCCTTTGCCCTCGTTGACCTTGGTCCGAATTTCTTGTTTGCCGATGTGGCTCCATCCGGAGGGGTGCAAGCGGACAAGAAAATTGTCGGCTGGCGATTCTTCGACCTGCCGCAATACATTTTCGAGCGGCTGCTCGGCATCGAGCACGGGACCGGTCGGGGGTTGCATGGCGTCCTCCACACGTAGAATGCTTTCCTCGCGTTGCTCTTCCATAGACGGCAGGTCGAGGCCGTCCTGGCGGGTGAGCACGTCGAAAATCGCCGTGGGCTGCAGGGCCCGTGAAATCAAATAGGCGAAGGTGTTGGCCACGATTACGGGAACGATGATCGAATAGTTTCCGCTGACCTCCAGCACCATGAATACGGATGTCATGGGGGCGCGCAGAAAGCCGGCAAAGAGAACTCCCATGCCCACCAGAGCGTAGGTGCCCGGCGAACCACTGAGATGTGGGAGAAATACATGCTCGGCTCCGCCGACCGCTGCGCCCAGCATGGCGCCGATAAATAAGGTTGGAGCAAACATGCCGCCGGGAGTTCCGCTGACGAACGAAAGCGTGGTCGCAATGATTTTCAAACCCGCTAGGACGGCGAGCATTTGCCAAGTAAATTGCCCGTGCATGGCTTGGTCGATGTATTCATAGCCCGCTCCCATGACTTGCGGAGCGCCTAGAACTGCTATGACCCCGATGATTAAACCTGCGACTGCGGGCTGAAAATATTGGGTCCAGCGCGGCAGCGCCTTGAGCCGCGGGCGTAGCGTGGCAATGCCACTTGAAAATGCTACCGAGGCAAAACCGCCCACGACTCCAAGGATGGCATATGCGATGAGTTCCGAGGGACGTTCCAGTTGCACGGCGGGAATCCGGAAGAGAGACTCGGAACCCAGAAACCACCGCATCACAACTACGCTGGATATCGCGGACAGCACGACTGAACCGAGAATGCCGGCGGTCCATCGCCCGATGACTTCTTCGATCACAAAAAGAACCGCCGAGATGGGCGCGTTAAACGCGGCCGCCAATCCGGCCGCGGCGCCAACCGGAGCTATCAGCCGCATGCGGTCGCGAGATAAACGCATGCGCCGTCCCAGCGTGGAAGCCAGACCGGCACCGATCTGCAAAGAGGGATCTTCAGGGCCGAGGGAGTGTCCTGAGCCAATGGCCAGAGCTGCCGTGATGAACTTGCCGATGGCCGTGCGAAGTGGGATGTAGCCGTTGTAGATGTACAGCGCGGCCTTGGTCTGGTTTACTCCGCTGCCGCGCGCCAGCGGAAATACGTGAATCACAAGCAACGCGATGACTAGGCCGGTGAGACTTGGCGCCAGCAGTAACCGCGCTGGCGAGAGCGTAGCTCCCGATCCCAGGAGATAGATACGACACCAGTCGATGGCGAAGCGGAAACAGACGACCGCGAGTCCGGAAAAGATACCGATGAATACCGATAGAACAAGAAATAAACGTTCTTCGCGAAAAACCGATCGCAGCAGAGCTCCACGAGGGCGCTCGGGCAACAAAGCCGCCAGGTCGGCTTGCCCGTTCTCCAGCGCGGTTCCGGATTGCGAGTTGGGCGAGGGATCCACGCTAGTTCCCTTCGTGCAACTTAGAGATCAGAAGCAACGCCAGATCGGTCCCGGTCGGAGGTCCGCATGCGGCTTTGGTTTGGCGTTCGATTTCAAATACGAGATCCATCGCCCCCTCGGCGAAGTCCGGATCTCTTCGCAGGTCGCGCTCATTGATCTTCGGCTGCATTTTCGCCCAGCTGTCGGCGAGACTCTGCTCCAAGCTCTCGGACGACGTAGACCCGCTCGATTTGACCGTGGCGGCACAGGACTTGAGCCGGTCTCCTGCAGTCGCAAATGCTTCGATGACAATTCGGTTGCGCTGGTCGGCTGAAATCTGTCGCCGGAAAGGATCCATTTGCAACACCAGCTCGGTTGTCTTGAGGAGGTCGGCACTCCGCGTATCCTCGGGATTGGCAGCTACAGCGACCTGCAGGTAGCGTTGAGCAAGGGAGTATCGGCCAAGATCGAAAGCAGCCAGTCCCGCTCCGGCCAAGGCTGCTGGGTTGCGATGGTCCGACTTCAAGGTAAGGCGGTACTCGGCGAGCGCATGCTCATAGTCCTGCGCCTGGAGAAAAAGATCCCCGACACGCTGGTGCAGAGAGGGATCGTCACCCAAGTTCGCCGCGAGCGCGATCATCTCAGATTGTGCCTGGGTCCTGGCGTTGATGCGCAACAGATATTCGATAAGCTCCAGTCGAGTGTTCCGTCGCTCCACTTCCGAATCGCCGGGCCAAGTCGCATAAATGGCATTGTGATAATAGCGAAGCGCCCGTTCGGTTTGTCCCTTTTGCGCCGCAATGCGGGCTAGTTCCAAGTTCACCAGCCCGTTTTCCGGCTCCCGCTCCCAGAGGTTAATCAAATAGGCATAGGCTTCGTCGGTTCGCTTTAGACCGATTAACGCTTGCGCCAGGTTGAGTTGGTAATCATAGCTGTCGCGCGAGTAACGGAGCGCAGCGCGGAAGTCGCCAACGGCCCGATCAAAATGCCCGTCCTTGAGATCCGCAGTACCACGGGTAAACCAGCGGTTCGCCAAGGTCTCCTGCTGCGCATGATACATGCGCGACAAACCGCCCACCGCCAGGAAAGACAGCACCGCAAGGGCAGAGAGCAGCGCCAGGATCACTGGCTCCCGGGTAAGGTAGAGCCCGAGGCCTTGCACTCTCTCTTTTGCAGTCATGATTCCTCTCGGATACACGTGACAAACCTCTGTCGATAATACCGGCAACTGAACAGAAGTTTCTGCTGCTAGTGGGTTGCGCACCGAAGACTCGAGGGTAGAGCTGCCGGCTCGCCAGAAAAAGTCGCCTGCGTCCGCGACAGAGTTGATAGATTCTAGAGCGACAAGCTGAGTAGAATCAGCAGCGGAGAATCGAATTTATTTCGCGGGAACAGACCGGCTGGAACTTTGGATTCGACAGTAACATCCAAGATAGAGGGATGGAGGGCGAAATCAGGCCCGCCTGCTGTGCGTTCAGGGCAGACGGTGCCATGGCAATCCTCAAGCGAACCGCAGCTCTCGCTGCCTGAAGGGCGGTGGCCGGTCCGTGTACCACCGAATATGGACCTTGTAAGCCGGGAAAGAGAAAAATCGCGAGGACGGAGAGAATTGCCAGTACAGCGATTTCGCGTCCAATTCGGCGCCCGGATATCATTGAAGTGTTGCATTTCATTATATCGTAGGAGCTAGAACGAGGGTGCGTACGAAAAGATGGGCCTCTGTCGGGTAAACTTGCGGTGTTGGCGTATATCGCACGTGGTCTGGCGTGAGGTCTGGTCTCCGAGAGTCGGTCCGTTTGTGACTTGGATCACAGACGATAGGCGATTACTCTAGTAGCCTTACTAGGCTTAGGACGAATTTGACGGCATCCAATTCTTGGGAGGACAAGCTGATTATGAAAATTGCAAACGACGTCACGGGGCTGATCGGGAACACGCCGCTGGTGCGGCTTAACAAAGTCACTGAGGGCTGCGCTGGCCAGGTGGTGGTGAAGCTGGAAAGCTCGAATCCTTGCGCCAGCGTAAAGGACCGCATTGGGGTCAGCATGATCACCGAGGCCGAACGAGCTGGGAAAATTCATCCCGGCAAAACCGTGCTGATCGAGCCCACCAGCGGCAACACGGGCATTGGCTTGGCTTTCGTAGCGGCGGTGCGCGGTTATAAGCTTATTCTTACGATGCCCGAAACCATGAGTCTGGAGCGGCGTGTGCTACTGCTGGCCTTTGGCGCGGAAATCGTTCTCACTCCCGGACCAAACGGGATGAAGGGCGCGGTCGCTAAAGCTGAAGAGATCCTGGCCAAAACTCCGAACGGTTTCATGCCGCAGCAGTTCGACAATCCGGCCAATCCCAAGATTCACTTCGAGACCACCGGACCCGAAATTTGGAATGACACGGATGGAGCCGTCGATTTCCTGATCTCCGGCGTTGGCACGGGCGGGACCATTACCGGCGTTTGCCAATACATCAAGCCGAAGAAACCTTCATTTAAGGCAGTTGCGGTCGAGCCGGCGGAGAGCCCGGTGCTCTCTGGGGGAAAACCTTCGCCGCACAAGATCCAGGGTATCGGCGCTGGGTTTGTGCCCAGCATTCTGCGCCGGGACTATATCGATGAAGTCGTCACGGTAACCAACGACGAGGCGATCAACATGGCTCGCCGCCTCGCCAAGGAAGAAGGCCTTCTGGTGGGGATTTCGTCGGGAGCTGCCGTTGTCGCCGCGATCAAAGTGGCAAAGCGACAAGAGAATGCGGGCAAGCTGATTGTGGCCGTTCTGCCGGACTTCGGAGAGCGTTACTTGACTAGTATTCTGTTTCAATCGCTGCGCGATGAGGCGCTACAGATCCCGACAACCGCGATTGCGGCCTAATTCATGCCTCATCTTGCCGGTTTAATTCGCGAAGACGTGGTCACCGTGCTGGAGCGCGATCCTGCGGCCAAGTCCCGCCTGGAAGTTTTCTTGTGCTACGCGGGACTGCACGCGGTATGGTTCTACCGCATCAATCACTGGTTGTGGAACCATGGTTTCTTCTTGCTTGCGCGGTGGCTCTCGGAGGTGGCGCGCTTCCTTACTGGAATCGAGATCCACCCCGGCGCCAAGATTGGCCGACGGCTGTTCATCGATCACGGGCTTGGGGTGGTCATCGGCGAAACTGCGATCGTCGGGAACGACGTGACTTTGTATCAGGGCGTAACTCTTGGCGGCACCGGCAAGGAGCACGGCAAGCGGCATCCAACGATCGAAGACGACGTGGTGATCGGCGGGGGAGCGAAAGTTCTGGGCAATATTACGATTGGGCGGAACTGCAGGATTGGCGCCGGTTCAGTCGTGCTGCGAAGCGTGCCAGAGAATTCCACTGTGGTCGGCGTTCCCGGCCACATCATCTTTCGCGATGGACAACGCGTTGTAATTACCGATCCAAAACAAATCAACGACCCGCTCTCCGAAGCACTGGCGGCAGTGGCGACCGAAGTGAACAAGTTGCGAGATAGAGTGCAGAAACTAGAAGGCTCGGATATCGCGCATGAACCGCTCTCCGCGTCCCTGCAAAGAATCATGGAAGACATCGATTACCAAATCTAGATTCAGTTGGCCCGGAGCGACCCGTTGGTAATCCTGATCATGGGAGTGGAGGGTTCAGGCAAGACGACGGTTGGGCAATTGCTTGCTCAAGAACTCGGTTGGATATTCGTTGATGCTGACGACTTCCACTCAGCTTCGAACAAAGAGAAGATGAGCCGCGGCGTGCCTTTGGACGACGCTGATCGCGGCCCGTGGCTACAGGCTATTCACGACTTCATTGCGGGGCAGGTAGAAAAAAACATCGTGCTTGCTTGTTCGGCATTGAAGCAGAGTTATCGCGCGCAATTGCAGCGAGGATTGGAAATGAAGGTTGTATATCTGAAAGGCAGTTTCGACCTGTTTTACTCCCGACTGCGAAAGCGGGAGGCACACTTTGCGCGAGAATCGTTGCTGGCTAGCCAGTTTGTAAGTCTGGAAGAACCGACGGATGCGATCACAATCGACGCCTCGCTACCGGAGACTGAGATCGTCAAGCAAATCACGTCAGCGCTGCGGCTGTTTTAAACGCAGTTATCTCACCGATAGGCTTGAATCAACTATTTAAAGCGATAACCGGGCTTGAGCTCGCAGCGATAAGCTTTGGCTTGGTCTTTATCAATTCGGACATGGCAATCGGCCCAGCTTAAATAGAGATCCGGCCCCAACGGGAAAACAATGGAGTCTGCATTTATCTCAGCTTCAATACTGGGGCCCTCCGCTGAAATCGCTAAACTAAAATTCAACGTCCGGCCGAAAATCACAGGATACGACACGCGCACAAGATCGCTGACCATGGGGTGAACCACCTCAGCCTCCACCAGGAACGTTGTCGTGTCAGACCAGTTCCGCACCGAAACATTGACCTTGCGACCTCCGCGCGAGAGATCTTCGAACTCAACTCGCGAAAACGGACACGGGCCTGCAATGCAAGAGACTCGGGCGTTGCGGAATTCGTTTCCCTCCCCTGCGTCGAGCGATGTAGAGCTCAGCGCTGCCTTCCATTTCCCATCGGGCGAACAGGGATGACGGCCTTTGCAAGGCACATCGCCAACATTTGCGACCTGAAATGTTTTCACCGCGCTGCCGACATCCGCCTCTGTCGTGGTTTTTACAGAATACCGTACTCGTACGTTGGAAACCGTAACTTCAGGACGATCCGATTGCGCGCGGGTTTCATGAGAAAGTGGCATCATGCGAGCGATGTAGATCTGATCGCTGACAAATTCATTTAAGTCGAGTGGCTGATAACCCGGGTGCCGGAAATGGAGCGTGAGCGGCTGACGCCGCCTGAGGCCGCGGCGCAAGGTAAGACTGAAAAAGCCAGAAGAATCGGACGTCGCACTGCTCACAGCCGAACCGTTCGTGCCCGTGATTTGAACGTCCGCAATAGGCAATTGTTTTTGTGGATCGGCGTCCTGGCCCAGGACCGCGCCCTTGATCGTGATCGGTTGTGCCTTATGAATAGCGACCAACACTGCGGCGAGAGCACCTGCGAGAGCTGCAATCACAAGAGCCCAAATCACGATCTTTCGTCCGACGGTCATCCTGTCACCGTAGATCATTCTATGACACTACGTTGATCACATTGGATGCTTAGGTTGCGGAGGCATCCGCTAGGTCAAGCACAAAGGTTTCTTGCTTTTTGTGGTTCCTGGCGTCTGCGGGGGCTGGAAATCGTCTAAACTTCAGTAAGTGAGTGGGACAAACCTTAACAATTCAAGAAACAAAAGTATATCGCGCCGGAATCTCCTGAAGGAGATGGCTGGTCTGAGTCTTGGCCTGCCCTTCGCATCAGGTTTCCAGCGGCTTTTAGCGGCTACGGATGAACAACACCTTAAGCCGGCGCTCCCACCAGCAAAAACATCGCTATCGCAGGCTGATGATGAACTGCTGGAGGAAATCGAGAAGGCAAGTTTCCTCTATTTCTGGGAGCAAGGCAACCCGCAAACCGGGATGGTAAAGGACCGGTGCAACGTGCGGACGAATGACACCGGAATCGTGGCGAGTATTGCGGCTACCGGGTTCGGGCTGACCGCTCTTTGCATCGGACAAAAGCGCGGCTACGTTTCTATGTCCGAGGCTCGCGAGCGCGCAGTGGCGAGTTTGCGTTTCTTGTGGAAGAAGCTGCCCACTCATCGTGGATTCTTTTATCACTTTGCCAACATAAACACCGGCGAGAGGGTGTGGGATTCCGAGGTCTCTTCTGTCGACACGGCCATCCTGCTTTGTGGAATTCTTAGCTGCCGACAGCACTTCCAGCATTCGGAAATCAGTCTGCTAGCGTACCAGATCTTTAATCGTGTGGACTGGACGTGGCTGTCGGAAGATACATCGTTGTTGCCGCACGGCTGGACTCCGGAAATCGGTTTCTTGCCTTACCGCTGGGACAACTATAGCGAACTGATGATGATGTATCTTCTGGGCTTGGGATCTGCGACGTATCCCCTGCGGGTCGAGACCTGGAACGCGTGGAAGCGAAGCACCTTCGAATATGACGGCCTTCGTTACATTGGTTCATTCGCGCCCTTGTTCGTGCATCAATACTCGCAGGCCTGGTTTGATTTCCGCGGCAAACGTGATAAATATGCGGACTATTTTCATAACTCCATGATCGCCACCGATGTGCACCGCCGTTTCTGTTTGGAGCTGGCAAAACAGTTTCCGGATTATAGCGACGATCTCTGGGGTATTACGGCATCGGATTCGCAGAAAGGGTATGTGATTTGGGGTGGCCCACCCTCGATGGGTCCAATCGATGGAACCGTTGTCCCCAGCGCATCGGCAGGTTCCCTTCCCTTTCTGCCGCAGCCGGTGATGCGCGTGCTGCAAAACATCAAGAATCGCTATGGAGAGGCCTGGAGCCGGTATGGATTCGTTAATGCATTCAATCCCTTGAAAAATTGGTATGACACGGATGTGATTGGAATTGACACCGGCATCACCATGTTGATGGCTGAAAATGCACGCACCGGATTTGTGTGGGAAACATTCATGAAAAATCCCGAGGCGAAACGCGGCATGGAGCGCGCAGGATTCCAAGCTTATACTTCTTCCGAGGCGACGGAATGAGAAGTAACGGCTGGTCTCGATAAACCAATCTCAGGCTTTCAGCTACTTCAGTTCGATAAGCGCCAAGCCGTGCGCGGGCAGCGTGATCGTCAGTTCGTCATTTTTCAGCTTGCGATTCTCTGGATCGGGAAGGTCGGTAGCTCGGCGCAAATCTTCTATCTGTGCTTCGGTCGGATAACGGGGCGAACCCATCTTTTCGTATATGGCGTGGAAATCCCCATGGTTGTGATCAACGCGCGAGATGGAAGCGTGCCGCGCCTTCGTATTCTTCAATTGCAAAGTGATAGCTCTCGGTGAGCCTGGCTCTCCGGGCGGCGCATAGTTCCACACGGCGAGAACCAAGGTGCCGTCGTCTCTGCGGGTGAACAAGGCAGATTCGGAATCGAGAGCGATGCGCTGATCTCCAAGCCGGTGCAACAGTTTGAAGGCGTTATATGCGGGCTTTGGAATGCCGCCGGCAGCGATCAGTCCGTAGCCGCCGTAAAAAGGTGTCTTTACTACTCCTTGCTCCTCAAACACGTCGGAGAATGTCCAGTAGGACATCAGGCTAACCAACCCGTCACATTGGCGGATGGTATCTGCCAGCCAAGGTCCCATATAAGCTGAGTCCGTCACATCGGGCTCATTCATGTAGCTGGCGTTGAACTCGCTCCAGATCAAGGGCAGGTGGGGCATGCTTGAAGCTTCGATCTGCTTGTGAACTTTACTCACTGCGCGGCAAACCATTTTGTTCCGTGGAATGTTTTCGTCGGTGCCGAAGACGTCCTGCGCGCGATCGTTGCCATAGACGTGAGTCGAGACGAAATCGACCGGAACATTGTTCTCGGAGCAATGGGTGATAAAAGCATCCGCCCAAGCGGCCTGGGCCGTAGCAGGACCTCCCACGCGAAGCCGTGCATTCACCCCTTTAATTGCGCGCGCCGTATGATCGTAGAGTTCCCAGTACGTTGCTTGTCTCGGATCTCCGGCCCAGAAATCCAGATCAGGTTCGTTCCAAACCTCAAAGTACCATTGCGCCACTTCATCGATGCCGTAACGATCGATCAAGTGTTTGGCAAACACGCTGATGAGGTCTTCCCACTTGGCCCAATCCTTTGGCGGAGAGACGTTCGGCTTGTACCAAAAAGAATGCGGGATATTGTGAGCGGCCAGCTTCTGCGGCATGAAGCTCAGCTCGACAAACGGCCTGACTTGGCTGGCCAGCAGACCGTCGTAGATCTGATCGACATAAGAGAAGTTGTACACAGGGCGACCTTGGCTGTCTTCGTCGTACAACCCAATTTCGTCGTGAAAAATTGCGTGGAAGCGAACATATTCAAAATCGGTCGCCTGCTTCACTTCGCGCAAGTCGCGGCGGTAACTGTCTCGCAGGCTGAGCACGGCGCGTCCGGAGCCAAACATTTTCTCCCAAAAGTGCGGAAAGGGATGCGAAGGGGCACTCGCATCTACGATGATCACGTCCGGGTTCGGATTGGCCTGAGCATTCACCTGAGGCATACCTGAGGGCAGCATCGCAACCATAAGGGCGAATATCTGGACTTGATAAGATTTCCGCATCAAGCACCTTAGCAGATGGAAATCAGGCTACAGATTGTAACCGAACATTGGGATGCAGCCGTCGGGCTGGCGTTCACGCGGCGCTGGCTCCGTAGCCCGTGCGGGTTGTGCGGACGTGGGCAACCGGTTTCTCATGCAGCAACAACTCCGTGGCTTGCACGCGCGGATCACTATGGAACCACCGCTGCACAACGCCATCGTGGAGGAAGTTGGCAATCGAGAGCAAGCTCATGCCCTGGTGATGAGCCATCCAGCAACGCACCAGTTCGTAGCGATGATGCTTGGAATGATGGCGGGAAGCGGTGAAGTCCGCGGATTCGTAAAATCCATACGCACCCAACCATCCGTCGCGACTCATTCGGTGCAGATTCTTCATGGCAT
Source organism: Terriglobales bacterium (assembly GCA_035601995.1). GTDB lineage: Bacteria > Acidobacteriota > Terriglobia > Terriglobales > Acidobacteriaceae > JABDBE01. Next base: position 10,319 of record DATNNE010000005.1, on the reverse strand, counting down.
CCGCAGCACAAACGTGCAGCGCTAGAAATGTTGAATAGGGAGAGATGACCAGAGCGTTCAGCTCATGGTTGCTCAGCGCCAGAGTCGGGATTCCAAAAGCATAGTATTGATAATTGCCCGCCTCATCCATTCGGAAGTAAGCCGACTCCGAAATACCCCACGGAATATGCCTGCTGGCGGCGTACGCCTGTTGCGAGCGTACCGCTCCACTCGCTGAGCGCTCGAGAAGCGTATTCGGAAAGGTGCGCATCCAGACAAGCGGCATCAGGTACTCAAACATGGTTCCAGTCCATGAGAGCAGAACGGGACGCCCCTGGTCGACAGTATGGGCGCGGCCAAGCATAAACCAGCTTTCCTGGCGGATGTCGTCCTTGGCAATCGCAGTAAACACGGCCGTGCGCGACTCCGTGGCAAGCAAGTCGTAACATGCTTGATGGACCTTCTCCGTCTTAACGTCGAATCCGACTGACAATAGCTTGCGCCGGTTCAGAAGAAACCGGAAATCCATCTCATTCGCAAACTTGCCCGCATTTGCGGCAATCGTCTGAAGATCCTGTATCAGGCGAACCGCATTTGCGCGCGCCTCGGGCAGCAGAGCCTCTAGACGCTGGAACAACGCAAGCTGTTCTCCGACGCCTCCGGCTGAACGCATGACGAAACGAAGACGAACAGCGAGGTTGTCGATGAAGCTCGGCACTCGATCAAGAGCCGGAAGGTCGGGCGCGGAATTCGAATTGATGGCAAGCTTTTCCCATAGAGGAGCAAACTCTGGGAACAACCATGGAGCGTAGGAGCTTACCGTCCCTTTGACGCTTTCAAGTCGCAGGCGCACCTGATCCGCGAACCATTGTGCGTCCTTTGAGTGCTTCGACTGGCTAGGTTGACGAATCTCTTGCACGACCATATCGGTGATATTCAACAAATATTGCAGCCACTTATCTTTCTTAATATCTTTCTGAAACGCCGACAGGGTCTTGCGGGGGAAGGCGCGCAGATCGACCAGAATGCGAAGGTGGTCGCGGAAGCCATCGGATATACAGCTCTGCAACACGGGGCGGCTTAGAAGATCTAAACATCCTTGCTGAAGAGTCCACAGCGAAGCCACCAAATTGCCGCTGTCGACGGCAGAGACCAGTTCCGGCTCCAGAGGGACAAGGGTTCGAGTGTCGTACCAGTTGAGCAGGTGGCCGCGATATCGTTGCAGTTTCGAAATCGTAGCCAGGGTTCGCTTGGTCTGTAGCGCAAACTCGGGAACGGTGAGATAACCAAACTCGCAGGCAACCTGTCGCGCGTTAAGAAGAAGACCAAGGTTTGTAGGCGAAATGCGACCTGCGATGGAAGGTGGTTCCTCCTGCACGTTATCGGGCAGCAGCCAATTGTGTTCTTCGGTGCTGAACTCGTCAAAGTATCGCCAGGTGCGAAGCGCGGCGCGGCGAAGCAGTAGTTCATCTTTTTCGGGCACTTGGCTGCGCAGCGGGCGGGGCGGGCGGTTCAGCCACCTTGACAACAGTTTGCTGCTTGCCCAGAGCAACAAAATCGGCAACGCGACCGGAAGAGCGCGGGGACGAACAAACCACACCAGAACGCCTAGACCGAATGCAAGCGCGGGCGTCCAATCCAAATAAGTATCGAGCGTTGTCCGGCTGGAAGTGCCGGTCTCTGCTTCCGCCGCAGTTTCCCATTGCAAGAGCCGTTGGCGCGTGAGGATGCGTCGGACCAGAGTTCGCACGACCGCATCCAGTGACAGTAACATTTGATGCGCGAGAAATGTCAGGCTGAGGAAGACATTAATGTTCCCGGCAAAAAGCGCGTCGACTGCATCACGCGCGATTTCTGATTTGTCTTTGACGGCGGCTCGAACCAGCTCAAACGCAAACTGGCACCACGTAGGCACAAATAGAATAGCGAGGGTTGCGAGCGTCCAATACGCGGGCGATCCGGGCAGAACCACCCAGCCAAGTACGAACAATAATAAGGTGGCGGGTTCCACCAAGCTCCGGCGAAGGTTATCCAGTATCTTCCACTGGGCGGTAATCGAGATCGGATTGGAGACCCGCTGTCCTGATTCATCGGGCACCCGCGGGAGTAACCATCCCGCGATCTGCCAGTCTCCTCGCAACCAGCGGTGTTTGCGGCGATTGTAGGCGCTGTAATGCGAAGGGTAACTTTCAATCACCTCGATGTCACTGGCCAGGCCCGCCCGCGCGTATGCGCCTTCGATGAGATCGTGACTCAGCAAGGCATTGCGCGGGAACCGACGATCGAGCACCTGGCTTACGGCGTCAACTTCGTAGATTCCCTTGCCCGCGAAGATGCCTTCACCGTATAGATCTTGATACACATCGGAAATGGCTCGAGTGTAAATGTCGAATCCGGTTTCTCCGGAATAGATGTTTGCCAGACGCGAGCGCGCGGTACTTTGAACGCTTACGCCCACACGCGGCTGCAAGATTCCATAGCCAGCGACGACAACGTTCTTTTCCGGATCGACGATTGCCTGATTCAAAGGGTGGGCCAGCGCGCCCACCATCCGTTGTGCGGACCCTCGCGGCAACTCGGTGTCGGAGTCGAGCGTAATCACAAAACGAACCCGCGACAGAATGGAGAGATCCCCGATCTTGATCGGGAAGCTGTCGTATTGGTTGCGGAGCAACCGGTTCAGATCCATCAGTTTGCCGCGCTTGCGCTCCCATCCCATCCAGACTTCTTCTCTCGGGTTATAGACGCGGTGCCGATGGAAGAGAAGAAATGATCCCATTCCTCTATTCGCGTACTTCTCATTCAGACCACTTATCAGTTCTGCACAGAGATCCACCAGCGGATCGTCTTCCCGAGGCTCCGAGCGCGAATCGGGCAGGTCGGTCAGCAGCGCAAAATGGATGTTTTGATCATGGTTGCCGAGAAAGCGGACCTCAAGATCGTCAACAAGCCGGCGTACCTGCGCGTCATCCAGGAGCAGACTGGGAACGGCGACGAACGTGATGCAGTCATCAGGAATTCCTTCAGACAAGTCGAGTTTGGGAAGAATCTGCGGCTGCAACACGGCCGTGATCAAATAATTCGTCAGTTGAATAGCCGCTTGCGAACAGGGCAGAAACAACGCAAGCATGGAGAACAGAACGAGTCCAGGCGAGCCTTGGGACTCGATCAAGAGCAAAACGATTCCCGACATGATAGCCAAAGTGACCAACTGGATTGTCGTGAGGTAAAACTCGTCGGGATATCGGCGAAGGACGGCCGATATTCGGTGGTAAAGAGTAGGTCTGAAGCCGACTCTCCGGTGCAGCAGGGCGGTACCTTCTCCAAGGAGGTAGTAGCCGACGTGCGAACAGCGCAGGGAAACGCGCGGATCGGCCTGCTCTTGCTTTTGCGCCTGTCGAGCGAGGGTCAGCACCTCCTGGGCAACTTGCATTTCGCTGACATCGGCGCGCTCGGCGATCTCTACAAGCTTATTTCGATACAGATCACGGCTGTCAAGATCCATCTGGGAATATGCGCCCGCTGGATCTTCGCGGAGAATGTGATCGGGAAGAATCAGTGGTTCGAGGACATCTTTCCAGGAAGCTTGAGCAACGTCGCGGAGACTGCGGACGCACACGCCAACGTCATAGGTTCCCGTGGGATTTGCGATCAATTGAGAACCGCGGACTGCAATCTGCTCCAGCAAAACCAGCTTGAGAACGGGGACGAGCGCCCATAGCTCTTTCGTGTTAAGGACTGTCTGCTGTTGAAAGGCCTCGACATAAGAAGTGAAAGTCTTCTCACTAAATTGGTATGCCGTTGCTACCAGAAAGCCCTCGGCCAAGGCGGACACTCTTGGAACAACCGCACCGCTTGGGGTCCGGACATGAGGAGTTTTTCGCCTAAGCTTGAGGGTTTCGCTGGCGCCATCAAATTCCGAGATGAGCAGATAGACATTGTCGTGCAGCCAGCGGGAGTCGTCCGAAGCAGGCGTGCCTGGTAACGGTACGTCAAGCGTTCTGAGCAAGGGTTTTAGGACCTTGGACAGGTGACGGCAACGGTCAACAAATGCCCGCGATGAGTTTTCGCTCGGCAGCCAGGACAAACCGTGCGCCAACTCCGCCGCTCCGGAGCGCAAATCTTGCTCGTTCGCTGCTACTTCTTCCGAAGACTCGGACCCGGGTTCAGTTTCTGCGTTGATCATTTCCAGATGAACGTTTTGCTGCATCACGTAAGTGTCCTAGCGATAGCTGGCGGCTTGCATTTCAAACATTTCGGCGTACCGACCGCCCATCCCGGCCAGTTGGGCGTGACTTCCCTCTTCGGCAATCCTGCCATTGTCGAGTACTACGATGCGATCTGCCATGCGCACGGTAGAGAATCTGTGAGAAATAAAGAGCGCCATTTTCCCCGTGGTAAGTTCAGCAAAGCGGTGAAAAACCTCGAATTCACTGCGGGCGTCGAGGGCCGCCGTCGGCTCGTCGAGAATCAGAAGTTGCGCGTCGCGCAAGTACGCACGAGCAAGCGCAACCTTCTGCCATTCGCCGCCGGAAAGATCGAGACCCCCGTCGAAGCGACCGCCTAACATTTGATCGTAGCCCCGGGGCAGCCGGCCAATGACGTTGTCCGCCATACTCTTCCTGGCTGCTGCCCGCAATAGCGCCAGGTTTTCGAGTTCTTCGACGCGCCCCACCGCAATGTTTTCGCGAGCAGTGAATTCGTATCGCATGAAGTCCTGAAAGATGACGCCGATCTCACGATAAAGATCTTCGAGACTGTACTCGCGCAAATCCACGCCATCCAGTAAGATTTCTCCCTCTGTCGGATCGTAGAGCCGGGTAATCAGCTTGACCACCGTTGTTTTGCCCTGGCCGTTTTCCCCGATTAGCGCTACCCGCTCCCCTGGTTGCAGACGAAAATTCATGTGGTCGAGGATGACGCGGGGGCTGCCCGGATATCGGAACGACACATCACGGAATTCGAAACCGCGCACGATCGGCCTCGGAGCTGGCAGTGCGTTCGGCTTAGAGCGGATGGTCGGTTGCATTTCGAAGAACGCAAGCAGATCAGTCAGGAACAGCGCCTGGTCCGCGATGCCTGAAAGCGTCGAGAAAATCTGCTGGATATTGGTACTCGCCTGCAAAATCGCGCCGGAGAGAAAAGTCAGGGTACCGATTGTGAGCGCTCCCGCAATTGTGCGCCAAATCACGAAGACGTACGCCGCGTAATAACCCACAGTGCCGATGACTGACAAAAATGAGCCGGCGATGAGCCGGCGCCGGGACAAGGCGACGTTTTCTGTATAGATTTCGTCGGAAAGACGTGTAAATCGGTCGGTAAGAAAACCGTTCAGCCCAAATAGCTTGAGTTCTTTCGCAGCTTCTCGGCTGCCGCCAAGGATGCGCAGGTAATCCAATTGGCGCCGGATCGGCGTTTGCCGGAAGTTCTTGGCGTATCCAAGAAATGCGAAGTGGCTCTCGCCGAGGAATGCGGGTACGACACCAACGACCAGCAACAGCATGAGCCAGGGCGAAAAGAGCATGATCGAAATCGATAGAGAAACCACGGTCGCGACCTGCTGTACGAGACGCCCAATCGACTGAATCATTCCCAAACGGTCAGTCGCCTGTACCCGCGCTCGATCCAACCGATCATAGAAGACCGGATCTTCATACGACAGAATGTCCAGTTCCGCCGCGTGTTTCATGACTCGAATGCTGACGTGACGGGTGTACTTATCGGCGAGCAGAGCGTCGAGATAATCGATGATTCGCGTGAGAATGGTGCTCAGAACGGCTAATCCGAATTCCGTGGCCACCAGCCACCAGAACCGCGGTTGCACAGGTTGATGGGTGGACGCCGCGTGCACAATACTGTCGATGATCAACTTCGTAACCCACAGCAATGCCATGGGTAGCAGCGAAGCGAACAGGCGGAAAATCAATCCCCCTGCGACTACGGCCGGTCCCGATTCCCATACGATTCCGAGGACAGGAGGTATGTTACGGAGAGCTGCCAGACGCTCGCGCCAACCGCTCGAGAAACTCTCCTGCGCCATAGTGGGTCCTAAATTGACTTCTTCTTGAAGGGATCGCAAGTAATTGAAATTTTGATTGCGTGAGCGTCGCTCATCTCGCACTGCCCCGTTATAGCCATAATAATACCGAATATCTACAGAAGTCGCCTGCCATTTCAGTTCGGGCCTCTAAATACAAAAGGCGGTCGTGAGGGTCCGAACGTCGGCATTGCCGACACTAACCCATGACCGCCCCAGCCTGCGTGGAGAGCCACGACACGAGGCACAGAGTCGAACGTTCAAAAACTACCCCATGTCGCCGGAGCGGGCAATCGGGTGAACCCTGTATCCGAAGGGCATTAGTTGGGGGCACCCGCAGATCCCTCGATAGCAAAGAATGTGCCCTTGCCCAGAAGAGTTTCGACAGCGGTAACGACCTCGCTCCCGCTGGCTTTGGTCACAGCTCCACGAAATCCTGCTTCGCGGGCGGCCCGAGCCAGTTCCGCCGATACTTCTTGCACGGTCAGCAGGAGCATCGCAGTTAAGGGAGATTGGGCGAAGATTTCCCGCGCAGCCTCGATACCGTTCTTGTCAGGCATCGCCAAGTCGATGATCGCGAGATCAGGCGCAAGCTGTTCAGTTTGGGCAACCGCGTCGTTGCCATTAGCAGCTTCCCCACAGACCTCCCAACCGGGACGTTCTTCCAATATTCTGCGAAGCAGATGGCGAATGGTCCTGTCGTCATCCGCGATTAAGATTCGAACCGCCATCCCGTCACCTCCGAGAAGTCGCATTGCATCGAATTTTCTGCGGGCAAATCCGTAAATTGGCAGGAAGCCCGGGAGGAAGAGAGATCCCGATGCCGCCTGGATGACGGATTTGCTACGGCTGCGCACGTCCACGCTCCGCTTGCAGATTTACCGAGCTCACTTTGATGCTTTCTCCATCGAGATTGCCAGTGAGGGTGACGCGTTGTCCCGCGAATTCGCCGATCTGCCGCAATTCGCCGGTTAATTCGTACTTCCGGTCGCCGGCGACGATTGTGTACCTCGAACCGTTTCCTACGCACGCCCTGGCGCATTCCGACGCGTTCTTCGCTCGATTCGTATGTCTGGGACCGCAACGCGCGTCGGTGATGACTCCCGAAAAAGTCTGCCCGGGTACAATCGGGTCGACTTGGGGCTCGTCAGCAGCTTGGGCGGATTCATCGCCAATTACCGCGGTGACACCAGCAAAAACAACGGCAAAAACCAAGGACGACGCGAGGGTGGTTGCCAGAAAAAAGCTGACCAGGGTTAGCCACGAACGATTATGCTGTTTCACCATATCTCCCGCCGTCGCACTAGCGCTGCGGTCTTTGTTGTATAGGGCTTTGCTGGGGTTGCCCGAGGGTGCTTAATTTGCAATCAGCCAGGCGAGCATAGTCGAGTCTACTTCAGATTACGTACGCGTCTCGATGAGTACGCAAATTATGGTGCGCGCCTACAGCATTGACTCGATGGCTGCAGAAGGATCCAAGTGCTAGCGTGTGCTGTATGAGAACTGATACAACATCGAAAGGAAAATCTATGAACAAGATCCTCAAAACCCTGCTCGGCGTCGGCCTCTTTTTGCTCGAGCAATCCGACAGCGCCACCAAGAGCGTGCGAGACCGCGCCGCCGGGCCCCTCGGAGACCTGCGCGATGCTGCCCAGGAAAAGTATGAAGCTGCAGCTGAGCGAATGACGCGAGCCTCCAAAGTAATTCGCGGCGACGATAGCGACGTACTGCGCAATACTCTTCTTTTTACGGCTGGAATAGGAGTCGGCGTTGGCGTCGGCCTGATACTTGCGCCTGCCAGCGGCGATGAGACGCGAAGCGCTATATCGGAACGAGTCCACGAAGTGGGCGATAAAGTTCGGAGGCAGTTTTCGTCAGAACGCGCTCCCGCGACCGGCACGCGTGGCTAACGAAGATAGCGACCGCAGAGCCCAAACGAATCCTCTCGTAGCCGTGTCCGGCTCTTATCTTACGGAAAGGTGATATGTATGAACGCAAGGAACAATAAGTGCGCACACCCGAACTGCAGTTGCAGTCCCACCCCCCCGGGCAGTAAGTATTGCAGTCCTCAGTGCCAGACGGCAAAAAGCAGCTCCGAGATTTCATGCGACTGCGGGCATCCGGATTGCGCGGGAAGAATCGCCTGAGCAGACCGCAATGCATATAGCCAAAGAACGCCTCAAACCATTGCAGGCGTCTTTGGCGTCGCGGGATTCAGGGAAGGAATAGCGACCTCCACCAGCGTGCCAGGCCCGGCGTTTGCCAGTCTCAATTCCCCGCCAAATTCTTTCGCTCTCTGGCTCATGCCGCCGATGCCAATCCCAATGCTGCCCGGCCGCAATTCGACGACCGGGTCGTCGATGCCTTTGCCATCATCCCGTATCTTCACCAGCACATGATTGTTCGCCTGTTCGAGGGTGACCCATGCTTTCTGGGCTCCCGAATGTCGATAGACATTGGTAAGAGCCTCTTGAATGATTCTGAAGATGGCGGTTTCCAACTCAGCAGTGAGTCGCGGGAAGGCGGGCGGCTGTACATCGAGAGAGGTTTCAATACCGCTGCGCTTGGAAAGACCGTCCAAGTACCAATGAAGGGCTGACAGCAATCCAACTTCATCCAGCAATGGCGGATGTAAGAGATGGGATAGACTGCGGACCTGCTGGATCGCTCGATCAATGGTTTCGCTGGCCTCCATGGCGGCTTTCTGGTTCGACTGGACGGTCTTAGTTCCAACAATGCCGTCCATCATCATCTTGGCAGCGGCAAGGTCCTGACCCAAACCGTCATGTAGTTCCCGCGCGATGCGCCGGCGTTCATCATCCTGCATAGTCAGTAGACGGACGGAAAGACGGCGGAGAGCAGCGGTCCTGTCATCCACCATTCTCTCTAACTGGATCGCGCTATCGCGCATCGACTGTTCCAACACTTTGCTGTCATGGATATCGGAACAGGTTCCGTACCATTTAACGATCTTGCCTTCGAGATCACGGATCGGCACGGCACGAGCCCGGAACCAACGATAGTGTCCGTTTCTTCCGCGCATGCGGTATTCGGATTCATAGTTTTCACCTGACTCGACACAGTGCATCCACTGGGCCATGCTCCGCTCCCGATCATCGCCGTGCACAAACTCCAGCCAACCGAAACCGTTCGCGGAACTCGTGACAGCGCCGGTATATTCGTAAAATCGGTCACTAATGTAATCTCTGGACCCGTCGGACTGCCGGCTGAAAATCATGTCTGGAGCGGTGCGCACGATAGCGTCGAGTTCCTGGTTCTTTCGCGCAAGTTCCCGGTTAAGCAATTGCAACGCTTCCGCTCTTCTCGCTAATTCGTCGGTTCGTTCCGTGACGCGCTGCTCCAGTTCATGATTGAGCCTTTCCAGTTGGTGCGCCTTACGGTGCAGTTCGGCAAAGATGCTGACCTTTGCCCGCAAGAGTTCAGGAATCACCGGAACGGAAATGTAGTCCACCGCTCCGCGCTCGTATCCTTTCAGCCGATCCACGTCGGTCAGGTATACGGCGGAGATAAAAATGATGGCAGTCTTTTGAAAGCGCGGATGCTGGCGAATCAGCGCGGCCAATTCAAAGCCGTCAAGATCCGGCATACTTACGTCCATCAAGACGACCGCGATATCGTTTTTCAGCAGATGTTCCAGAGCCTCTTTCCCGGAGGTCGCCTTGATCAGATTCTCCCCAAGTTCAGCCAGTATTACTTCATAGCTCAGCAACTTGGCTGGCTGATCGTCGACCATGAGAATGTTGACCTTCTCGTTCGTCGTCATTGTTGTTCTCTTATGCCCCTAGCGGCCACTGTTTGCCAAGCCACTCCGACCATGAGCCAGAAACTATCTGTGAAGCCACATACGAAGCGCAGACAGCAATTGTTCGGTGTTAACTGGTTTGGCCAAGTACTCAGACGCGCCGGCTTCGAGACACTTCTCGCGGTCGCCTTTCATGGCTTTCGCGGTCAGAGCGATAATCGGCAGGCGCCGGAACAAGGCGTTCTGCCGGATCACTTGCATCGTCTCGTATCCGTCCATCTCGGGCATCATGATGTCCATCAGTACAATCGCCAATTCTGGAGTTGATTCCAGGGTCGCGATCGCCTCGCGTCCTGTCCCAGCGGTTAACACCGTCATTCCCCGGCGCTCCAGCACGCTGCTCAGCGCGAAGATGTTTCGCACATCGTCATCCACCACGAGTACTTTCTTCCCCACCAGCGCATCGTCGGAACGATGCAGCCGGTCGAGCATTTTCTGCTTCTCAGGCGGCAGATCGGCGACGACGCGATGCAGGAACAG
>DATNNE010000004.1:0-18958 GCA_035601995.1 Terriglobales bacterium | reverse complement strand
ATCGCGCTGCTGAAGCTGCCTTCGGGCGAAATACGCCGCGTGCAAGTGGAATGCATGGCCACCATCGGCCAGGTAGGCAACGTGGAGCACGAAAACGAATCGCACGGCAAGGCGGGTAAGACGCGCTGGCTGGGCAAGCGGCCGCACAATCGCGGCGTTTCGATGAATCCCGTGGATCACCCGCATGGCGGTGGCGAAGGCAAAACCTCAGGGGGCCGTCATCCGGTGACTCCGTGGGGACAGCCGACCCGCGGATACAAGACGCGGAATAACAAGCGCACGGACGCATTCATTGTCAACCGGCGCGGCAAGAAATAGGACTGACTTTATGGCACGTTCAACTAAAAAAGGACCGTTCGTGGATGGCTTCCTGCAAACCCGCGTGGAAGGCATGAACTCGCGCAACGAGAAGAAAGTGCTGCGTACCTGGTCGCGGCGCTCAACCATTATTCCGGAAATGGTGGGCCACACTATTGCTGTCCACAACGGCAAGAAGTTTATTCCGGTCTATATCACCGAGAATCTGGTCGGCCACAAGCTGGGCGAGTTCAGTTTCACCCGCCAGTTTAAGGGACACTCGATGCGGGCGGCGACTGAGACAGCAGCCAAGCCAGCTGGCATCCCCGGTGGACCGGGCGCTCCGGGTCCAGCGGCGGGAGCGCCGGCAGCCCCGGCGCCGAAGGCGTAAAGGAGACGCAGAATGGAATTTCGAGCTCAAGCACGTTTCATGCGCGTCTCGCCGCAAAAGGCTCGCCTGGTGCTGGATTTGATCAAGGGCCGCCGGGTGGAGGATGCGCTCAACACGCTGATCTTCACTAAGAAGCGGGTCGCGGCCACGGTTGAGAAGTTGCTGCGTTCGGCTCTGGAGAATGCCAACTATCTGAGTTCGGAAAAAGGCATTGACGTTGACGTCGACAAGTTATACGTGAAGCGGGCGGTCGCCAACGATGGGCCGCGGATGAAGCGCATACGTCCGGCGCCCATGGGCCGCGCTTATCACTACGTACGGCGCATCTCGCATATCGAGATCGAACTGGCGGAGCGGGGGAAAGATGGCGAGGCGCTGGCCAATGTGGTTGGCGCGGAGAGAGTCAGCGGCACGTCGTCGGGAGCTTCGAAGCCCCGAGCTAAAGGCAAAGCAAAAGTCTCGGCGGGGAAAAGCAAGATCAAGCCGGCCAAGAAATTTGCAGGAGCACGGTAGGATTCGTCAGAGCGGTTTAGGAGAGACGATGGGACAAAAAGTTCATCCTTATGGTTTTCGACTCGGCTACACCAAGCCGTGGAAGTCGCGCTGGTTTGCCGAGCGTGATTACGACACGCAGTTGCTCGAAGACGTCAAGCTGAAGAACGAGCTGAAAGATAAGCTCAAGTCGGCAGGCGTCAGCTCGATCGAGATCGAGCGTCCGGGTAACAAACTGCGCGTCATTATCAAGACCGCACGTCCGGGAATTATTATCGGACGCAAGGGCGCCGAGATCGACAAGCTCAAAGCAGATGTGCAGAAGCGCATGAATGGCCGCGAGATTTATATTGACATTCAGGAAGTGCATAAGCCGGAACTGGACGCGCAGCTGGTTTCGGAATCGATTGCGCTTCAACTCGAAAAGCGCGTAGGTTTCCGGCGCGCCATGCGCAAAGCGGTAGATTCCGCGCTGCGCTTTGGGTGCAAGGGAATTAAAGTTCGGGTCAGTGGCCGTTTGAATGGAAATGAAATCGCCCGCTCTGAATGGTATTTGCAGGGACGTTTGCCGCTCCACACGTTGCGTGCTGATATCGATTACGGTTTCACTGAAGCACGCACTACTTACGGCGTGATCGGCGTGAAGGTGTGGGTATACAAAGGCGAGATTCTACCCGCGGCAAAGAAACGCGAACCCCAGCAAGTCGGGGGAGCATTCTAGGGAATTTCTTGTAAAGACGTAGCTTGCTGCGTCTCGAGCTAAGAGCCAGAAGCTAAGGGCCAATTTATGTTGATGCCAAAGAAAGTAAAGTACCGCAAGCAGCAGCGCGGACGCATGACCGGCAAAGCCTGGCGCGGTAGCGAGCTGGCTTTCGGGGATTTTGGACTGAAGGTGCTGGAGCCAGGCTGGATTACCGACCGGCAGATCGAAGCCAGCCGGGTTGCTATGACGCGGTTCGTCAAGCGCGGCGGGAAGATCTGGATTCGCTTATTCCCGGACAAGCCGGTCACCAAGAAGCCAGCCGAAACCCGTATGGGAAAAGGCAAAGGAGCGCCCGATCACTGGGTCGCGGTGGTTCGTCCGGGCAAGATCCTTTTCGAAATGGAAGGGGTCACGCCGCAGGATGCTTCGGAAGCCATGCGCCTGGCTTCGCATAAGCTGCCTTTGCGCACCCGGTTCGTGAAGCGGGAATCGGCGGCGCACTGACATTTGCTAACGGCGAGAATGAAAACTGGGATTGCTTTATGAAATCAGAAAAAATACGCAACTTGACCGACGATGAGCTTCGCCATCAGGAGCGCGATCTCAACGATCAGCTCTTCAAGCTGAAGTTCCAGCTCAACATGGGCCAGACGGAGAGTCTGAAGAAGCTTCGCGGCATGCGCCGCGACATCGCGCGGGTGAAGACCATCGGGCGTGAGCGCGAACTCGCCGCCAGTAAAACGGAGAGCAAGTAATGCCAGACACAAAAACACAACAAACCCAGCCAGCTGACGCGGGCCGGCGCAAGGAAGTGGTTGGTGAAGTGGTCTCCAACCGAATGAAGAAGACTATCGTGGTTTCCGTCGTGCGCAAAAAGTCGCATGCGTTTTATGGCCGCGTGGTTTCGAAAGCGAAGAAGTTCTACGCCCACGATGAAAAGAACGAAGCTCGCATCGGCGATGTGGTCCGTCTGGAAGAGACCCGTCCGCTGTCCAAACTGAAGCGCTGGCGGCTCAAACAGATTGTTCGTAAGACCGCGCTGGTGCCTGAGGTTGCCGTAGACGTTAAGTAAGCGCAGAGCCTTGAGGGGGACTGAATTATGGCCGTGATGATGAGAACTTGGCTCGAGGTCGCCGACAACTCTGGCGCCCGCAAACTGCAGGTCATTCTGCCTCTGGGCGGTTCGACCGGACTGCGGGCTGGCTTGGGCGACGTGGTCACCGCCAGTGTGAAAGAGGCTTCCCCCGACGGGCAGGTAAAGAAGGGGACGGTCGTGAAAGCAGTGATTGTGCGCACTCATAAAGAATATGGACGCCGAGACGGCACCTATATCCGATTCGATGAGAATGCGGCGGTGCTGATCAACGAAGCGGGCGAGCCGGTGGGAACCCGCGTTTTCGGACCGGTAGCCCGCGAACTGCGCGAGAAAAAGTTTCTGAAGATTGTGTCACTGGCGCCAGAAGTACTCTAGAGACGTAGCCAGCTACGTCTCTACCGCGAGTAAGTGGAAGGGTTTGAAATGAGAACAGTGAGTACCGAACATAAGCGAGTTGATATCCGGCGGAACGATACCGTGAAGGTGATTACCGGCCGGGACAAGGGCAAGGAAGGCCGCGTACTGCGCGTGTTTCCGAACGACAACAAGATTCTGGTCGAACACGTCATGATCGTGAAAAAGCACGTTCGCCCCAACCCGCAGCGCAACGTGAAGGGCGGAATCGCCGAGCAGGAGAGCCGCATCGCCCTTTCGAACGTGCAGTTGGTCTGCGGGACTTGCGGGCCTGTGCGCATCGGTCATGAAATGCGTGGCGACCGCAAGGTGCGGGTGTGCAAGAAGTGTGGAACGACGCTGGATAAATAGCCGTCAGCTCTCAGCTTTCAGCACGAAGGCAAGAGTTTGAAGAGCTTACGAACTGGACAAAGATCTTTCGCTGAAAGCCGAGAGCTGACGGCTGAAAGCTTTTCCGAGAAGGCAAGTTAGCAATGGCAAAAGATAAAAAAGAGAAAAAGGGTGGGCAGCAGGAAGAGCAGAAAGCTCCCGCAGTCGCGCGTCACAGCGCCAAAGAGACGCCGCGGCTGAAGGCGCGCTTTCAGAAGGAAGTTGCGCCCACGCTGATGAAGGAATTCGATCTGAAGAATCCCATGGCCGTGCCGCATCTGCATAAGATCGTGGTCAACATGGGTGTAGGCGAAGCTACGCAGAATGCCAAGATTCTCGATCCAGCAGTGAATGAGCTGGGCCAGATTACCGGCCAGAAGCCGGTGGTGACGCGGGCCAAGAAATCCATCGCGGCCTTCAAGGTGCGCGAGGGCCAGGCAATCGGTGCCATGGTCACGCTGCGCGGCGACCGCATGTACGAATTCTTCGACCGGCTGGTGAATGTTGTGCTGCCTCGCGTGCGCGACTTCAAAGGAGTTTCAACGAAGTCGTTCGATGGTCGCGGGAATTACACCCTCGGCTTGCACGACCAGTTGATTTTTCCGGAGATCGATTACGCCAAGGTGGACAAGCAGAAGGGCATGAACGTCACGATTGTGACCACGGCCCGCAGCGACGACCAATCGCGGGCGCTGCTCCGCCATCTCGGCATGCCCTTCCGGGCGTAGGAAAGCAGGAATTGAGAGATTGAATCATTGAGCCATTGATTTGCGTACAAAAAGAAAGGTTTCATGACTACTGCGAAACGAGTTAAGGACAAGAAAATCCAAAAGACGTTTCAGACGGCGCGCGACAACAAAGAAAAGCGGCCCAAGTTCTCCACGCGAAGGCACAACCGCTGCCAGATCTGCGGACGCCCGCGCGCGTTTCTGCGCAAGTTCGGCATCTGCCGTTTGTGTTTCCGGGGATTGGCGTTGCGTGGCGAGATTCCCGGAGTTTCAAAGTCGTCCTGGTAGAGATTGTTGGGAAGGGCACGGCTTCAGCCGTGCCGCAAAGAGTGCCTGACGATGCGGGCTTTTGCCCCTTAGGTTAGGCGGAATACGTCGCCGCTGGTTCTTCGGCGCAAAGCAAGAATGGCCGAAGCAAACGAGTGATTGAGGAGAAGGAACGCATGAGGTTGACCGATCCGGTCGCAGATATGCTGACGCGAATTCGCAATGCGATTAGCGCCCGGCACCAGAAGGTGGATATTCCCGCTTCCAAGCTGAAGCTGGAGATTGCCCGCATCCTGAAGGAAGAGGGTTATATCTCGAACTTCAAGGCAACAGAAGAGGAAGGGCACAAGATCCTGCGTGTCTACCTGAAGTATGCCAACAACAACGAGGCGGTGATCTCGAATGTAAACCGCGTCTCGCGGCCGGGTTGCCGGGTGTACGTGCGGCGTACCGAGATTCCCCGAGTTTTGGGTGGGCTTGGCATCAACATTCTCACCACGCCCCGCGGGGTGATGACCGGACGTCAGGCGCGCAAGCAGGGCCTGGGCGGCGAGTTGCTCTGCGAAGTTTGGTAAGGACGCAGCTTGCTGCGTCTGAGACGTTGCGAGCGACGTCTCTATAGCGAGAGGCTGAGAGCTGAATTTATGTCACGAATTGGAAAAAAACCGATCCCGCTTCCCAAGGGAGTTACGGTCAAAATTGAGGGCGACACGGTTGCCGTCCAGGGTCCGAAGGGCAAGCTGGACACGCACCTGCCTGCCGGGATTAAAGTCCAGCAACAGGACGGAAATCTAGTGGCGATCCGCGAAAATGATTCGCAAGCCGCTGTGCATGGTTTGGCGCGTGCCCTGGTCAACAACGCCGTTGAAGGCGTCACCAAGGGATGGACCCGCGACCTTGAAATCGTCGGCATTGGCTACCGCGCCGAAATGAAGGGCAAGAACACGGTCGTGTTCAGTCTTGGCTATTCGCATTTGATCGAGTATCCGTTGCCCGTCGGTATTGAAGCGACGGTGGATCCCAAGCAGACCAAACTGAGCGTCACCGGAATCGATCGCCAAAAAGTCGGACAGGTGGCCGCAGAAATGCGCAGCCTGCGTCCACCCGATCCGTACAAAAATAAAGGTGTGCGCTATGCGGGCGAGCGCTTGAAGAAGAAAGTGGGCAAGACCGGAGCGAAATAGTTAGTAAGGACCAAGACAATGCTTACGCGAACATCAAAAAATACGAACCGGCGTCACGTACACGAGCGCATCCGCAAGAAGATCCTCGGAACTTCCGAGCGGCCGCGCCTGAACGTTTACCGGTCGCTGAACCACATCTACGTGCAATTGATCGACGATTTGCAGGGCAACACCGTAGTCTTCGCCCATTCCGCAGAGGGCAAAAAGGGCGAACGGCGCACCGGCGGAAACGTAGCCTCGGCCAAGGAAGTCGGCAAGCTGATTGCCGAGCGCGCGAAGGCAAAGGGAATCAGCAAAGTTGTGTTCGATCGTGGCGGTTATATTTATCACGGGCGAGTCAAGGCTTTAGCTGACGCAGCACGCGAAGCCGGCCTACAGTTCTGAGATTTGTGCGGGACCGGGTCTTGAATCCGGTCAGGCCGGGCGAAGCTCGGCGGAGAGAAGAAATCGAAGAATGCCAACAGTCATTAAGAAGCTTGATGCGGGTTCCTACCAACTGAAAGATCAGGTGGTGGCCATTAACCGAGTCACTAAAGTGGTCAAGGGAGGCAAGAATCTTTCCTTTGCCGCTCTGGTCGTCGTTGGAGATCCCAGTTCTGCCGTGGTCGGGTATGGCTCGGGGAAAGCGAAAGAAGTTCCTCAAGCCATTCGTAAGGGAATTGAGTCGGCGAAGAAGAATCTGATGCGGATCAACCTCACCCAAACCAGCATCCCGCACATTGTGTTGGGGCGCTTCGGGTCGGGGATGGTTCTCCTGAAGCCCGCGCCCGAAGGCACGGGTGTGATCGCCGGCGGAGCTGTGCGCGCCGTCATGACTTCGGCGGGTATTCAGAATGTGCTGACCAAGTCGATTGGGACAACCAATCCGCACAATGTCATTAAGGCGACGTTTGATGCCCTGAGGAAACTGAAGAACCGGGCAGATGTGGCCGCGCTACGCGGCAAGACTGCAGAAGAGTTGTAAGACGGAGTCTGAAATGACGGCAAAGAAATCAACTGAGGGCGGCGGAAAGATCCATTTAAAGTGGGTGCGTTCCGCGATTTGCGCCCCGACAAAACAGAAGCTGGTAGTTAAAGGATTGGGTTTCACGCGATTAAACCAGGTGATTGAGCGTCCCGACAACTCCGCGATTCGCGGAATGGTCGCCAAGGTCCCACACCTGGTTGAGATCGTGTAGTAGCTGAAGGCTAAGAGCTGAGAGCTTCATTATGAATCTGTCGAATATTCGAGCACCAAAGAAGGCGAACTCCGGTAAGAAGCGCGTCGGCCGGGGTATGGGTTCCGGCATGGGCAAAACCTCTACCCGCGGACATAAAGGCCAGCGTTCGCGCAGCGGTTCGCGCATGATGCGCGGCTTTGAAGGCGGACAGATGCCGCTTCATCGCCGCATGCCCAAGCGCGGATTCACCAACATCTTCCGCAAAGAATTCAACATCGTGAATCTGGAAAAGCTGGCCGGGCTCGGTGAGACCACAATCACCCCCGAAGTGCTTCGTAAGGCTGGCGTCATCAGCACCAAACACCCGGTGAAGATCCTTGGCGACGGAGAACTTTCAATCGCCCTTACCGTACACGCGCACAAATTCTCCAAGTCGGCTCAAGAAAAAATCACTAAAGCGGGCGGCAAGTTCGAGGTCTTGCAGTAATGTTTGAGAAATTAGCCAACATCTTTCGCATCCCCGACCTGCGCAAGCGAATTCTTTTTACTCTGGGATTGTTGGCGGTTTACCGGCTCGGTGGGCACATTCCCACGCCGGGCGTAAATGCGGACAAGCTGCAGCAATTCTTCGAACAGAACAAGGGCACCTTCCTGGGTTTCGTCGACTTGTTTTCCGGCGGCCAGCTACGCCGCCTCACGATCTTCGCGCTTGGCATCATGCCATACATCACGGCGTCGATCATTCTGCAGCTTTTGACGGTGGTCTATGAGCCGCTGGCGAAGTTGCAGAAGGAAGGTGAACTGGGACGCAAGAAAATCACCCAGTGGACGCGATATCTCACCGTCATTTTGAGCGCGGTTCAGTCGCTCGGCATTGCCATCAGTCTGGAAAAGTCAGGCGATTTCGTAGTCAACCCCGGCGTTCCGTTCATCCTGATGACCATGCTGACCCTGACCACGGGCAGCGCATTCATCATGTGGCTGGGCGAGCAGATTACGGAACGCGGTGTCGGCAACGGCATGTCGCTCCTGATTTTCGCCGGCATTGTTGTCGGCCTGCCTCGCGGCGTCGCCGACCTGATCGACAAAGTCCGCACTGACGCCTGGGGAGCCTTTACCGCGCCGGCTATGATTCTGCTCGTGGGCATCATGGTTCTGGTGGTCGCGTTCATCGTCTATGTGGAACGCAGCGAGCGCCGCATCCCGGTGCAATACGCGAAGCGCGTGGTCGGACGCAAAGTCATGGGCGGCCAGTCTACGCACCTTCCCCTGCGCGTGAATGCCGGCGGTGTGATGCCGGTGATTTTCGCCTCTTCCATCCTCACCATGCCTCAGACCATGGGATATGGCTTGCGCAACAACCGTTACTTTGGCGACCTGATTCACTGGCTGGGCTGGGGCGAGCCGCTCTACACATTTCTGTATGCCGTGGGAATTATTTTCTTCGCCTACTTCTATGTCTCGATTGTCTTCAACCCCAACGAGGTCGCCGACAACATGCGGAAGTATGGCGGGTTCATTCCCGGCATCCGGCCGGGCAAGCGCACTGCCGATCACATCAACGAGATACTGACTCGAATCACACTCGTTGGCGCTTTGTACCTCATCATCATTTCTTTTATTCCAGAGTGGATGATCACAGGAATCCACTTGAATCACCTGTACGGGCCGATCGGAGCGTTTTTCGAACGGCTGCCTGCTTGGGTGACAAACGGTTTAGGCGTAACGTTTTATTTCGGCGGCACATCGCTGTTGATCGTAGTTGGCGTGGCGATGGACACGGTGACACAGATCGAAGCCCAGCTGATCATGCGCCATTACGACGGATTTACCCCACGCAGCGGACGTATTCGCGGCCGCCGTAGTTGGACATAAGGAAAGTTTGAGGTTGCCGTACCGCCCGGTCGGCGGGTGGTGATGGAGCTGGCCGCGTGCGCCTGGAAGCAGGGAACGTACTAAGGTCAGTTCGATGGAAACCTCGCAAAACATCGGGCCGGTAGTGCTGCTCGGTCCGCCGGGCGCCGGCAAAGGCACACAAGCCAAGCGGATTGCCGAACACTATAGAATCCCGCAGATCTCCACCGGAGACATTCTGCGGGGGAACGTGCAGCGTGGCACCGAGTTGGGCGTGCAAGCCCAAGCCCTGATGGCGCGCGGCGAACTCGTTCCCGACGATCTGGTTTGCGATATGGTGGCTTGGCGTGTTCGTGATGCGGATTGCGAGCGCGGATTCATCCTTGACGGATTCCCGCGTACCGCCAGACAAGCGGGCTGGCTGGATGCTTTTTTTGAGAGCGAGATCTTTGAAAACTCACACGGTGGCAAGTGCTGCTTGCCAATTGTGATCCGCATCGACGTAGACTATAATCAATTGGTAAAGCGGCTCACTGGACGCAGGACTTGTCTCGCCAACGGACACATCTATAACGTCTACTTCCAGCCACCTCGCGTCCCGGATATCTGTGATATTGACGGTTCTCCGCTGGTAATCCGCAGCGATGATCGCGAGGAAGTGATCCGGGAGCGTCTGCAAACGTATGATGTGCAGACCCGGCCCGTGGCGGAATACTATGAGCTGAAGGGGCGCCTGGTTCCGGTGAATGGCGACTTGCCGGTAGGCGAAGTCACGGGACAGATGTTCTGGGTGATTGAGCATCGGGATGGCAATTGTCTGTAAATCGACGGCCGAAATTGAGCGTATGCGGGCGAGCGGTCGCATCGTTCGCGAAGTGCTCGATCATGTTCGCGCGCTGGTAGCGCCGGGCGCTACGACCATGGATTTGGAACGCGCCGCTGAGAAAAAGATCCAGGAACTGGGCGCGAAGCCAGCGTTCAAGGGTTATTACGATTATCCTTGCGTGCTTTGCACCTCAGTGAATGAAGAGATCGTGCACGGCATCCCATCGGAAAAACGGGTGCTGAAAGCGGGCGACATTGTTTCCATCGATTGCGGTGTAGTCCTCGACGGATATTACGGGGACGCGGCGATCACAGTGCCGGTCGACGAGTCGGTCAAGCCGGAAGTTCGCAAGCTGCTCGAAGTGACCGAAGCCTCGTTATACAAAGGCATCGAGCAGATGCGGGTCGGCAATGCAGTCGGAGACGTTGGCGCGGCGGTGCAGGAATTTGTCGAAGCCAATGGCTTCAGCGTGGTGCGCGAGTTCGTCGGGCACGGTATTGGAACCAAGCTTCACGAAGAGCCGCAAGTGCCGAACTTCGGAGCCCGCGGACATGGCGCCCGGTTGCGTGAAGGCATGGTTCTCGCAATTGAACCGATGGTAAATTTCGGCAAGCCCGGGACCCGCGTGTTGGACGACAAGTGGACGGCGGTCACCGCCGACGGCAGCTGCAGCGCGCATTTTGAACATTGCGTAGCGGTGACAAAAGAAGGACCGATGATTTTGACGCAGTGAAGCAGCTATCAGCCATCAGCTCTCAGCTTTTGACAGAGAACTGATAGCTGACAGCTGATAGCTGAAAGCTGCCAAGGAGTGCATGAGCAAAGAAGACGCGATTGAGGTGATGGCAACGGTTCTTGAGCCGCTGCCCAATGCCATGTTCAAAGTCGAACTCGAAAACAAGCACCAGGTACTGGCGCACGTTTCGGGCAAAATGCGCAAGAATTTCATTCGCATTCTGCCAGGCGACAAAGTCGCTGTCGAGCTTTCGCCCTATGACCTGAATCGCGGACGCATTGTGTACCGCTATAAATAAGAGTTGTCATCCCGAGCGAAGCGAGGGATCTCGGTCCTTTGGCGGCCCGGGGAAAACCAAGATTCCTCGTCACTTTCGCTCCTCGGAATGACAGAACAAGGAACAATTTATGAAAGTACGAGCATCAGTCAAGAAAATTTGCGACAAGTGCAAGGTCATTCACCGCAAGGGTGTAGTGCGAGTGATCTGCGAGACTTCCAAACACAAGCAACGCCAGGGATAAACGGATAACGGATAAAGGACAAACATGGCACGAATTGCAGGCATCGACCTTCCGCGCAACAAGCACATTAATATTGCGCTGACCTATATCTACGGAATCGGCAATCCGCGCGCCGCCCGCATTCTCGATCAGGCCAAGGTCGAACCCATGAAGAAGGTTCAAGACCTGGGCGAGGACGAGGTCAACCGCATCCGCCAGGTCATCGAAGCCGAGGGTCTGGTTGAAGGCGATCTGCGCAAGGAAGTTTCGATGAACATCAAGCGGCTCATCGAAATCGGTTCCTACCGTGGCTATCGCCATCGCCGAAATCTGCCGGTCCGTGGACAACGCACCCACACCAATGCCCGCACCCGAAAGGGTCCGCGCAAAGGCACGGTAGCGGCAAAGAAGAAGACAGCGACGAAGACGTAAAATCAGCGGTTGGCTTTTAGCTCTTCGCCGTGAGCTTAATCGCGACGGTTTTGGCTAAAGGCTAACGGCAAGAAGCTAAGAGCTGAGAATCCTATGGCAAAACCAGCAGCAGCCGGCGGCCCCGCGGCGCCAGAGAAAAAAGGTAAAAAGAAGACGTTCAAGAAGAAGGAGCGCAAGCACGTCTCGCACGGCATTGCGCACATCCAGGCTTCGTTCAACAACACGATCGTGACCATTGCCGATCAGGCCGGGAACGTGCTTTCGTGGAAGAGTTCCGGCTCGCTGGGATTCCGCGGATCGCGCAAAGGCACGCCATTTGCCGCGCAGCAAGCAGCGTCGAACGCCGCCGTCATGGCGCGTGATCACGGCGTGCGCAGCGTCGAAGTGCGAGTCAGCGGCCCCGGTTCGGGACGCGAGTCCGCGATTCGCGCGTTGGCCGCCTCCGGCATCGAAGTGCGCAACATCAAAGACGCCACGCCGATCCCGCACAACGGCTGCCGTCCGCCAAAGCGCCGTAGAGTTTAGAAGTCGACGGTTGGCCTTTGGCTTTTAGCTAGGGGCTAACGGCTAGAAGCTAATAGCTATTAACGTCCGGGACGAAGGGTGAAGCCAAACCTGTAAACCGGTCATCTAAAGGAGAAGCAACTTGGCACGTTATACCGATCCCGTCTGTCGTCTCTGCCGCCGCGAGGGCATGAAGCTGTTCCTCAAAGGCACCAAATGCTTCAGCGATAAGTGTCCCATCGAGAAGCGCAATTTTGCTCCCGGCCAGCACGGCAAGGACCGCAAGTCGAAAGTCGTGGGTTACGGCCTGCAACTGCGCGAAAAGCAGAAGACCAAGCGCATTTATTTCGCCCAGGAAGGCCAGTTCCGAAACTATTTCGAGAAGGCCGCGCGCACCAAGGGCGTCACCGGCGAACTGCTCCTGCAACAGCTTGAGCGGCGCCTCGACAACGTTGTCTACCGGCTGGGATTCGGTGTCTCGCGCCGTCAGGCACGCCAGTTAGTGCGTCACGGCCACGTTCAGGTGGATGGCCGCAAGGTCAACATTCCCTCGTACCAGGTAAGCGTCGGCGAGGAAATCGCCATCCGCGAGGGCAGCCTAAAGTTAGCGATTCTGGAGCCGGCAAAAGAGTTTGCCAGCCATCAGAACGCCCCGACGTGGCTGGAGATCGATCGCGACAATTACAAGGGCAAAGTTTTGTCGTTGCCGAAACGCGAAGACATTCATCTGCCAGTAAATGAGCAGTTGATCGTCGAACTATATAGCAAGTAGCGCAGTCGTTCGTCGTCAGTTGGTCGTTAGCCGAGACCAACCAACCGCGACTAAAAACCGTCGTCATCCTGAGCGAAGCGAAGGATCTCGCGTGTAGCATCAGATTTTTTCTGGTCCACATTTCGAGCCAGATCAGCCTGTCCCGACGCTAGACCTGAACGCATCACGGACCAGTTCAGGGAGTCAGGACTGAGCCAAACGGCCGAAGGAGAATAACAAATGCTGTGGAAAGGTTTTCAAAAGCCAAAACGTCTAGCGGTCGATACTCAGACCCTCACCGATAAGTACGGAATCTTCTGGGCCCAGCCGTTTGAACGCGGCTTCGGCACCACCATCGGCAACGCCCTCAGGCGCGTGCTGCTGTCTTCCATCGAAGGAGCTGCAGTCACCGCGGTGAAGATCGAAGGCGTGCTGCACGAATTCCAGTCGATCCCCGGCGTGGTCGAAGACGCCACCGACATCATCCTGAACCTGAAGCAGATTCCGTTCAAGCTCAGTGGCGACGCGCCCAAGGCCATCTACCTGCGCGCCGACCAACCAGGCGTGGTCACGTCAGGAATGATCGAGGCCGACGCCGACGTCGAAGTACTCGACAAAGATGTCTACGTTGCCACCGTCAGCGAAGGCGGCAAACTCGATATGGAAATGCGCCTCAAGCGCGGCCGCGGCTACACCTCCGCCGATAAGAATTTCGACGAAGACCTCGGCATCGGTTTCATTCCCATCGATTCCGTTCACTCCCCGGTTCGCAAGTGCAACTACACCGTGGAAGCCGCGCGTCTCGGGCAGATCACCGACTACGACAAGCTCACGCTCGAAGTCTGGACCAACGGCTCCATCACTCCAGCTGATTCCATCGGCCTGGCGGCGAAGCTGCTGAAGGACCACATGAACATCTTCATCAACTTCGAGGAAGATATCGAGACGTCGACCTCGTCCGAAGAGCGCAAGCCCGAAATCAAGAACGAGAACCTCAACCGTTCCGTCGAAGAACTC
This sequence comes from Terriglobales bacterium, assembly GCA_035601995.1. GTDB lineage: Bacteria > Acidobacteriota > Terriglobia > Terriglobales > Acidobacteriaceae > JABDBE01. The sequence continues at coordinate 5,237 of DATNNE010000004.1, read as the reverse complement.
GAGCTTTCTGTGCGCAGCTACAATTGCCTGAAGAATGCAAACATTCAGTCGATTGGCGAACTGGTGCAGAAGACCGAAGCCGAAATGCTCAAGACGAAAAACTTCGGCCGCAAGTCGCTGAACGAGATCAAGGAAATTTTAGGCACCATGGGATTGAGTCTGGGAATGAAGATCGACGAGCAGGGCAACGCTGTACCCGGCCCGACGTCGAACCAGATTCTACCCGCGTCAGCCTACGGGAACGATAACGATCTGTAATGCTTGTGTGGGGACGGGCGACCGTCCCCAAAGTTTTTGTCATTCCGACTAATTTTTGTCATTTCGAGCGCAGCGAGGAATCTGCTTTTCCTTCGCGCCGGAACAAAGGATTCAGCCATGCGCCACAAAGTAGCAGGATGGAAACTGGGACGTAACACCGCGCACCGCCGCTCCTTGCTGCGCAATCTGGTCACTTCGCTCATCCTCGAAGAGCGAATCGAGACCACCGTGCCCAAAGCCAAAGCCATGCGCCCGCAGGTCGAGAAAATGATCACGCTCGGCAAGCGCGGAGACCTCTCCGCCCGCCGCCAAGCCCTGGCTTACCTCATGACCAGCGCCGCCGTCGACAAACTGTTCGACACCATCGGACCCCGCTTCGGCGATCGTAATGGTGGCTACCTGCGCATCGTCCGCACCGGATGGCGCAAAGGCGACGGCGCCGACAACGCCTTCGTCGAACTGCTAGGCAGCGAGAAACTGCTCGATGAAAAACGCCAGAAGCGCAGCGAAGCCCGCTCCAAGCGCGCCGAGGAAACCAAGCGAGCCATGGAAGAGGCCGAAAAGCAGCAGGGAGTTGAACACCCGGTTCCAGGCGCCGAAGGCGAAGACAAAATCAAGTAGAAGCTCCCCTAAGCAGCTGATATGGCACCGAGACGCTGATTTCGCAGAGAGGGAGAGCGACTCGGGACGCCATTCGTACATGTCCTTGTGCGGGTCACCGCGGTAATCTATCCCCAATTCCTTGGCCCGGTACACTTGCATTAGGATATGGGCTTTTCCCGTGTACAAATCGCGATCGCCGTGGGTGCCGGCGTTCTCGTTCTCATGATCTTTTTTGGCTACTTGATGTGGCTGAATGGTCAGGGCCCGGTGCTCTCCCGCTCCGAGGATCGCGATCCCCTTTCGGGCACCCCGAATTCCATCGACCTCAATCCCTTGCGCGACCGCACTACCGAGCGGCTGGCCACGAAATATCTCGATGCCATGCGCGATGGACACTGCCAGGAACAATTGGCTGACTGGGAAAAAGACTATCGCAAGAAGTATGCCGCTTTCATTTGCTCTTCCGAAGCCCAACATCCCTTGGTTTCGTGGAAGGTAGTGGATTGGGAAGATGCCCCACCCCTCCGCATCCTGCACTACCGCGGCAAGCGCCTGAACGCTCCCGGCCAATCGGGAACCTACAAAGAGTTGTTCTCAGTGACTCTGGAGAACAAGGACAGCGGGTGGGTAGTCACGAAATACGACGCCATGTATTGATCCGTCATCCCACAAAATGATTTGAGTGGGAGACGGCTTCACGGGCAGCCGAACCTTTCCAACCCATCGAATTCTTTCAGACGCATCGAAGGGAAGGGCACGAGTTTACTCGTGCCGCAAAGGTTTTCGAAAACGATGTAAGACATCGCCTAAAGCCACACGCCTTCAAGGCCTCAGCCGCCAGCATAGCCCTCAGTCGCTGGCAGCCATCACGCGCCGCGGTTTCCGGCTCAAATAAAGAAATATCAGAACCTGCGCCGTGAACGCCGCAAAGCTATCCAATAAGACATCACTGATTTTGCCAGTTCTCGAAGGGATGAAAGTCTGGTGCCACTCGTCGAGGCTCGCGACCAGCGCAGACATGAAGAACGCAATCGCGGCCCAGCGCAGCGCCCATCGCGGAGCCCACGGCAGACGAAGCGTGGCACGCCAGGCGCGAAACAGAAAGAAGCTTAAAGTAAAGTAGCCGACGAAATGGCCAGATTTTCGGATGTAGTGATGCACTACCTCAAAGGCGGTCGGATCCAGGCCCATCAAAAAGTGAAGGATCGGATAGAGAAACCGGCTCGTGTGTTCCGCCGAAAACGTGTCGGTAGACTCGATCGCGATCAGCCCGATCCATAAGAGCGCGGCAATCCACGTTTTGATTAATTGCTTTTGATCCGGGGTCAAGACCGAGCTTCCCCTGCTGATTGGAAAAACATAATTCGATTCAAAATGCAGACCTACTCGACCGCATAGTTCGGAGCTTCCCGAGTAATCATCACGTCGTGGACGTGGCTCTCGCGGAGGCCGGCGCCGCTGATACGCACGAAACGCGTTTTCTGCAACAGCTCGGCAATGCTCCCGCAGCCGCAATAACCCATCCCCGACCGCAATCCCCCCACCATCTGATGGATGGTACTCGAAACGGAGCCGCGATAAGGGACTCGGCCTTCTATGCCTTCGGGGACTAGTTTTGCCAGGCGGTTGGATTCTTCGCCTATTGCCGTCGAGGAGTCGCCGTCGGTGTTTTGGAAATACCGTTCGCTCGAGCCTTGCGCCATGGCGCCGAGTGAGCCCATGCCGCGATAGGATTTAAAGGTTCGTCCTTGATAGAGAATCAGTTCGCCGGGGCTTTCGTCCGTGCCCGCGAATAGAGATCCGATCATGACGGCGGCTGCGCCTGCGGCCAGGGCTTTCGTAATGTCGCCCGAGTATTTGATGCCGCCGTCGGCGATTACTGGAATGCCCGCGTCTTTGGTAGCCCGATAGGCTTCGGCGATGGCGGTGATTTGCGGCACTCCCGCGCCCGTCACTACGCGCGTGGTGCAGATGGATCCGGGGCCGATGCCGACTTTTATCGCATCCGCGCCGGCTCTCGCCAGTTCGCATGCGCCGTCGAAGGTGGCGACATTTCCTACGATCAGATCGACTTCCGGCAACTTAGATTTTACCGACTTGATGGCATCGAGGACGCGGGTGGAGTGGCCGTGAGCGCTGTCGATGGCCAGCAAATCCACTTTGCACTGCGCCAGTTCCTGGGCGCGCTCGAGAAAGTCTCCCGTGGCGCCGATGGCCGCAGCGGCTCGCAGCCGGCCATGCGAGTCTTTAGCGGCGTTGGGGTATTTCAGTTTCTTCTGGATGTCTTTTACCGTGATCAGGCCCTTGAGATTGTATTTGTCGTCGACCACCAGAAGTTTTTCCACGCGGTGTTCGTGGAGAATTTTCTCCGCCTCTTCGAGCGTCGTACCCACCGCGACCGTAATCAGGTTTTCCTTGGTCATCACTTTGCTGATGGGAATATCGAAGCGGGTTTCGAAGCGCAGGTCTCGGTTGGTGAGAATGCCGACCAGCTTTCCGTTCTGGGTGATGGGCACGCCGGAAATCTTGTACTGGCGCATCACATCGAGCGCCTCGGAGACTTTCGCGTCCGGCGACATAGTGACCGGATCGACGATCATGCCGCTCTCGGAGCGCTTTACTTTGTCGACTTCGTTGGCTTGCTGCTCGATGGTCAGGTTGCGATGAATGATCCCGATGCCGCCCTGCTGGGCCACGGCGATGGCCATGTGCGATTCGGTGACCGTGTCCATGGCCGCGCTGATGATCGGAATATTCAGGCGGATATTGCGGGTGAGCTGCGTCTGCGTATTGGTCTGAGTCGGAATCACATCAGAGCGAGCGGGCAGCAACAACACGTCATCGAAAGTAAGCGCCTCAGGAACCGGAAAATGAATCATATTTTGTCTCAGGGAAACGGGTTACCTCTATTCTAGAGACGTGGAGCGGTTGAGGCAAATGGGAAGGGTGGAGCCCGTGGGTCAGAACTCGCGGGCGAGGGCGCCCGCGCCACACGGGCCGCGGAAAATTGGGACCCCGCACCCATCCATCGTACGTAACTTGCGCGCAGGGGCGGCGCACCTGCCACTCTCGGCATTCTAGATTTTCTCGAAAAAGTGGGCCACCTTTTTGCCGGACTCCTCGGTATAGTAAACCGTCACTTTGGTGCCCTTTTCGGTTCCCTCTGCTATGCCTTTCCCGGCATCCGCGGTGGCGTGGCCGGTTAGCCGGAAGGTCTGCTCGGTGCCGTCGGCTGTCTTCACCACCAACGTTTTCCCGCCTCTACTAATTTCTTTGATCGCACCGTCGGTTGATTTCAGGCCGTCCTTGCCAACCTTGTCAAATTCTACGGCTGTGTCTTCGGTGCCACGGGTGGTGTAGTGAGCCACGACCTCCGTTCCTTTCGTCAACCCGTGCCAGGAATCTGCGGCGGCTTTCGCGGTGGCATCTGCGCCATGGACGGTTGTTTTGGCGACGAAATGCAGCGTGTGTTCCGTGCCGTCGACCGTCTTGATCACGACCGTTTTGCCTGCCGAATCGACCTTCTGGATGGTTCCGTGAATGGCGCTAACAACATCTTCCACGGCGTACGCGGTTGCAAGCAGCATCAACGCGAGGATTAGACTTCCAATCGTTTTCATGGTTCTCGCCCCTGTGTTTAGGATTTTCTATTCTAAATCTCTAAGACTGTTTATTTGTAGGACTGCGCTACTCAAGAGATCTGCAGGTCTCGCCTGATACCCAATGCGATTAGTGGCCTGTGTTCAGATAAATGCCTACCCAGTAATCGCCGCGCGGAGGCGGCACAAGCTTGGCGTTGGACAGAGCTTCGCGATCACAACTGCCCACCTGGGTAACCGGATGCAGTAAAACCTCTTTCACCGAGCCGTCTTTTTCGAGCTTCAAAAGAATCCAGAAACTCTCCTGGCTGCCACCAGCTGTGCGCTTGCACTGACGCAGACTGTCCAGATATTTCTGCATCAAGTCTTTGCCCATCTGCTCGTCGTAGGCTTTGCCTTCTGCGGTGCGCATGTTGGCTTCAATCGCAGCCTGCGCGTCCGAAAGGCTGGTTGGTTTCGCATCGGGGACGGCGAGAACCGTTCCGATCAGCGACAAAAGAAAGACGAGTAAGCAAGTAGGCTTCACGCTACCTCTTTCCGGTTGGAAGATTATAGCTTCTTTTGCGCTGATACGGTCACGTTGACGATAGCGCAAACTCACCTCAGGCGAGTTTCTTTGCTGCCCAGCTTGCGCTTTCGGCGACGACTGAATCGTTCTCCGTCGCCAACTTTTTAAGGAGCGGTAGAAACTTCCGATTGCCGCTATTGCCCATGGCAATCGCCGCGTTCCGGCGGAGGCCGACGCGTTTTGCGCGGCGGATAGGCGAGCCGCGAAAG
>DATNNE010000003.1:0-90321 GCA_035601995.1 Terriglobales bacterium | reverse complement strand
AACGTTCGTGGCGGACCCGGCCACGAAAGATTGGAAACGGCCAAAGACTTTGTTATTTTCCTCAGACGGAACGTAACTCCAGGCTAGCCGGGCAATGATTGTGCCGTCCGGAAACGGCAACCTTCCCTCCTGGTAGGCCTTATGGCTACATCGTTGCCGAGAAGGGCGCGAAGAGCGTTCAGGTTGCCTTTTTCGTGGGCCGCAGAAATCAACCTCCAGTCGCGGTATCCGGGAGGAATTGTGATTCCAAAAATCGGATCAGTCTCTCCATCGGCATGCCCAGAGGCGTGGGCCATGTAAACGAGCACGCCGGTCAGAGCTACAACCGCAACCGACAAGTAAGCGATTCCTCTCATGCAATGTCCTCCTTCCAATGTTGTTTTTTAACTAAAGCTCCTCGCTGTAGCGATCCCAATCAAAAACTGTCCACGTCGACGACGGCTTTGGCGAAAGCTTCCGGAGCTTCTTGCGGGAGATTGTGCCCGACGCCTCCGGTGATGGTCCGGTGTGCATATTTGCCGGAGAATTTCTTGGCGAAAGCGCTGGGGTCCGGATAATGTGGTGCCCCATTCGCATCGCCTTCAAGAGTGATGGTCGGCACGGTGATGACCGGACCCGCGGCGAGGCGCTTTTCGAGATCGTCATATTTAGGCTCGCCTTCCGCCAAGCCGAGCCGCCAGCGGTAATTATGGATCACGATGGCGACGTGATCCGGGTTGTCAAACGACCCTGCGCTGCGATCAAACGTCGCATCATCGAAGTTCCACTTCGGCGAAGCGATCTGCCAGATAAGCTTGGCAAAATCGTGCCGGTACTTGTCGTACCCGTCCCGGCCGCGTTCCGTGGCGAAATAAAACTGGTACCACCATTGGAGCTCGGCCTTCGGCGGCAACGGCGCCCGGTTGGCTGCCTGACTGGGGATAAGATAACCGCTCACCGAAACGAGCGCCTTGCAGCGCTCCGGCCAGAGCACCGCCATGATGTCAGCCGTCCGCCCTCCCCAATCGAAGCCGGCGAGAATTGCCTTGTCGATCTTGAGCGCATCCATCAGCGCGATGATGTCGAGAGCAACCACCGACTGTTGTCCATTCCGAAACGTTTCGCTGGAAAGAAAACGCGTGCTGCCGAAACCACGCAGATAAAGACGATTACCCTGTAGCCCGCCGCTGCCAACAACGGCGCAACATCGACGTAGCTGTAGATGTCGTAGGGCCAGCCCTGCAAAAGAATGACCGCAGGGCCGTGGGCAGGGCCAGCCTCAGCGTAGCCAACGTTCAGGAGGCCGGCGTCGATTTGCTTCAATGAGGCGAACGATGTGCTCTTAGTGCTTGCTGTCGCATTAACGGCCGGGGAAGTCGCACCTGGATCTGCGAAGAGTGGGCGCTGGGCAAGCATTGCCGTTCCTGCGGAAACGCCGGCCATGGCCAGGAGACGACGACGTGAAATCCCGGGCGATTCTTTATGCTCCATGGTCGATCTCTCCTTTTGTGGTTGTGACCTATTCCTGGTTGTGAGGGTTCCGATTGAATTCGGTCGACGCGAGTAATCAAAACAGAAGCTTTGGAGAAGAACAATTGGACGATGGTATTGGCGATACTTTGGTAGGGCAGACACAGTTCGCGCGACTTACGTGGGTTGAGTGGCCACTACGAGAGCAGAACCTCGCGCTGTAAGTGTTGCGAAACGCAACATGATCCTCATCTTGTTGATCTCCGCTGGGTTGTCGTTCTAGAATTACGGGAACGTGGGGCGTCATCAGTCAACTGTGCACAGCGAAGCGTGACTTTGGGTGCACAAACTTGGCCACGAGGGGTGACCGCAAATGTTGCAAGTCACACCAATCGTCTTCGTTGTCGACGACGACGTCTCCGTGCGCGAATCGCTGGAGTTGCTGATCCGCTGTGAAGGCTGGCAGCCGGAAACGTTCGCGTCCGCGCAAGAATTCCTCGCCTGCCCGCGAGCCCTTGTTCCGAGCTGCCTCATACTTGACGTTTCTCTTCCAGGCCTCAATGGTCTAGAGCTCCAGAAGTGCGTCGCAGGCGAACGGCCAGACATGCCGATTATCTTCATCACGGGCTACGGCGACGTGCCCATGACGGTCCAAGCCATGAAGGCAGGGGCCGTCGAATTCTTGACGAAACCCTTCAGCGATGACGTGTTGTTGAGGGCCGTTCGGCAAGCCCTCGAACGCAGCCACGCTGCGCTCGGTCACGAGGCCGAGATGCGGGTGCTCCGGGATCGTTACGCGTTACTTTCCCAACGCGAGCGACAGGTTATGGCGTTGGTGGTTTCCGGCCTACTTAACAAACAGGTCGGTGGCGAGCTCGGTATCAGCGAGATCACGGTAAAGGCACACCGAGGCAAGGTGATGCAGAAGATGAAGGCCGACTCTCTTGCCGACCTAGTGAAAATGGCCTCGAGACTCCGCCCGGCCCCCGCAGCGATTACGGCGGCGTAACGGCCAAGTTCACCGTCGCAATTAGAGAAGAAGATCATGAAGAAGACCTCAGCACCGATTTCCCTCGCTGGCTCCCAGCTTGGCGAAGTACGTCATGTCTGCGCATTTTTCAATAGCGACGACGAAGAGTATCGCGTGCTGCTTCCTTTCATTAAGGACGGGTTCGAATGTGGCGACAAAGCTGTTCACGTCGTCAATCCGGATCAGCGTCGCGACCATCTGCAACGGTTGTCCGCAGTCGGAATCGACCCAGCAGCTGCCGAGCAGAGTGGGCAATTAGAGGTCCGCATCAACATCGAAGCTTACATTCGGGACGGCCGTTTCGATCAGGATCGGATGCTAGCAGCGTTCGAGCAGATGGCTAGCGGCAATGCCAAGGGAGGATTCCCGCTGAGCCGCATTTGTTGCCGGATGGACTGGGCAATTGAAGATCGATCCTACATTGACGATCTGGTTGAATTCGAATCGCGCGTGAATGATGTGTGGCGTAGTCACGACGACGCGGTGATCTGCACTTACCATCTCGGCAAATTTGGAGGCGACACCGTGATCGACATCATGCGGACGCATCCGATGATCATCATCGGCGGCCTCCTGCACCGGAATCCGTTCTACGTCCCACCCGAGGAATTCCTGCGCGAGGTCCGCCAGCGTCGGGCCATCCGGCCTTCCTTGTCCTCCACGGCCGCCTGATATGGAAGTTCAACCCGAACTCGCTTCCGGCGAAGTCAAGCAACTTCAGCGGTGCATTAACGATCTTATTAGCCTGCTTGCTCTTCCCGCCATCTGGAGTGGCGGCGATCCGTCCCAGGTTCTCCATACTTTGCTCGACACGCTCCTGCACATGCTGCGCTTGGACCTGGTCTCTGTGAGGCTGACAGATCCAGTTGGCGAGGCGCCGGTTGAGATCGTCCGGCTCGCCGAGTTGCGAGGACCGATGCCTTCGGAGCACGAAATCTGCGAAGCGCTCAGCCAGTGCTTGAAAAACGACTCACGGAAATGGCCTCCACTGCTTCGGAACCTTATGGGTGAAGGAGACGTTTCCATCGTGGCTCTGCCACTGGGATTACAAGGCGAACTCGGCGTAATTGTGGCAGCGGCTGAGCGGACGGATTTTCCGCGGCAGACGGAGGCACTTCTTCTGAGCGTAGCGGCGAATCAGGCATCCATCGGGCTTCAAGAGGCACGGCTTCTGAGCCAACAGAAGCGGCTCGCCAGCGAACTTGATCAACGAGTCGTGCAACGGACTACCGAACTTGCCGCCGCCAACCAAGAGCTCAAAAGGGAACTTGCTGAACGCAGACTGGTAGAGGAGAAGCTCGGGCAAGAGGAGAGGGAACTGAAACGCAGTGAGGTCCACAAGGCAGCGATCGTGGACTCGGCGCTCGACTGCATTGTGACGATCGATCACGAGGGCTGTATCACTGAGTTCAATCCGGCGGCGGAGCACACTTTCGGCTACCGTCGGGACGAAGTCTTGGGAAAGCATCTGGCAGACACCATCATTCCACCGTCTCTCCGGGAGAAGCATCGGCAGGGCTTTGCGCGCTACCTGGCCACGGGCGAGGCGCGAGTGCTTGGGAAACGCATCGAGATGACGGCAGTACGTGCTGACGGAAGTGAATTCCCCGTCGAGCTGGCAATCGCACGCATTCCGTTGGAAGGGCCGCCGTCCTTCACCGGCTATCTGCGCGACATTACGGAACGCAAACGGGCGGAGCAGGAACTACGGCGAAGCGAGGCGTTTCTTGCGGAAGCTCAGCATCTTAGTCGAATCGGCAGTTTCTCCTGGCGTGTACCGACAGACGAAATCACCTGGTCAGAGCAGCTTTATCGCATCTTCCAGATTGACCAGGATGCGCAGGTGACCTTTGAACTGATCGCTACTCGAATCCACCCTGAAGATTTATCAGTATTCCAGGAACATATCGAGCGAGCTCGACGGGACGGCAGCGATGTGCAACTCGAGTTCCGCCTGCAGATGCCGGACGGCGCGGTCAAGTACGTACACGTCGTCGCTCACACCCGCGGCGACCACGGCGAACTGGAGTACATCGGCGCAGTTCAGGACGTGACAGAACGCCGATCCTCCGAACAGGCACTCAGCAGGGCCCGATCTGAGCTCTCACACGTGGCCAGAGTTACGAGCCTTGGAGTATTGACGGCGTCGATCGCGCATGAGGTCAACCAGCCGCTTTCGGGTATTGTCACCAACGCCAGCACGTGTCTTCGGATGCTGGCCGCCGATCCTCCCAACGTGGACGGCGCGCGCGAGACAGCCCGGCGCACGATTCGCGATGGCAACCGAGCCTCTGAGGTGATCACTCGATTGCGCGCACTCTATGGCAAAAAGGAGCCCACGATCGAATCGGTGGACCTGAACGAAGCTACCAGAGAGGTGATTGCGCTGTCATTGAGCGAACTGCAGCGAAACCGCGTGATCCTGCGGCCGGAACTTGCCGACGACCTTCCTCCGGTTACAGGAGATCGCGTCCAGCTGCAGCAAGTCATCCTGAACCTGATCCGGAATGGATCAGACGCGATGAGCAGCGTCGACGATCGTCCAAGACAGTTGCTGATCAGAACCGAACGAGACGAAGGCGATCGCGTGCGCCTCACCGTACAGGATGCAGGAACCGGTTTCGACCCTCAAGCTGTGGACAGACTTTTCGAAGGATTCTACACCACCAAGAATGACGGTATGGGAATCGGATTATCCGTTAGCCGCTCTATTATCGAGAGTCATCATGGTCATCTATGGGCAACACTGAATGAAGGTCCGGGGGCTGCGTTTTCGTTCTCTATTCCCCGCGGTCCCGAGGGTGCAACGAGCGCCGAAAGTAATCGCGACATTCGGACTTCTGACGTGCCGGATGCGGCGTGAGGAATCTGCGTCCTTGCGCGAGACGTTAGCCTAAGGAATGTCGGCTTCGCATCGCGCGAGTTCGCGTCTGCCAAGAGTTATTCGCCTCCAAATTCTGCAAACCAATACCAAAGTGCAATAGACAGTGCCTCCTGGAGTGGCGCACCCTCGTGTTGTGGAGCACTGCCGAGAAAAGATCACCCTGGAGAACAGTCTCGTCGTCGATGCGCTGCCCGGATTGGTATGGACGGCACTCTCTGACGGGCACGTCGACTTCCTCACCAACGCGAGCGCGAATACACCGGGTTTAGCGTTGCCGAAGCCTGCGGCTGTGGGCTCGGCATGAAAAATCTATGACAGTCACGCGTTCGCTTGTATCAGTGGTGGATGACGACGAATCTGTACGCGAGTCGCTACCTGATTTGCTAAAGGAGTTCGGCTTTGCAGCCCGCGCGTTCGCGTCGCCGGAAGAGTTCCTCGCGTCCGATTGCTTCGGCCAAACCGAATGCCTGATCCTCGACATCGCCATGCCGGGGATGAGCGGACCCGACCTTCAGCGGGAACTGAAGCTTCGGGGGCAAGACATTCCGATCATCTTCATCACCGCAAGCACCGATAAGAGTGTTCGCCCGCGACTACTCGAACAGGGTGCGGTCGAGTGCCTGTTCAAGCCATTCAGCGACACGGCTCTGCTCGAGGCTCTCAATGCCGCACTCCGAGTGAACTGAGCGATCCGCACTCTGATACGCGCCTGAGCGACTTTGTCTGTCCGAGTCGCGTTTAGATTGATCCGCCGTTTTGAGTCCCAAGGTTAATTCAACACCTTGTGCTCGCTGATACCAAGGTATCGCCGATACTATCGTCCAATTGATTCGCCGGAGCACCTTGGGTGTAATGGCTGTCAGGAGGAAAACGATGAGTATTATCGATAAGGCGAAACTACTGGAACACGAGCGCGCCGCCTGACCCGCGATCACTTTTGTGTTCACCGGGCCGCACACATTCTTGTTTCGCGCCGCGCTTTCATAAAAGAGGGAAATATGGATCACAATGAGGCAGTCCGGAAATTTGAGCATTTGATGCTCAAAGAGGCTGACCATGCCCAGGAGGCGGCAACCGAACTTGAAGCCTTGCTTTCGCTCCTCCCCAACGAGAAATCTCGACAGCTCGCACAGCTCCAAGCAAAGGCCAGTCACAAACAAGCCAAGGACTTTCGCGAGCTAGCGCAGAAAGTCACAGAAAGCTAGAGTCCCGCGCATTCGCTGTGGATTTATGCCCTAGACAAATACTTAAAGAAAGGATGGGAAAGACATGCCGGAAGCAACTTGGAAACCTCACGAGAAACACGGACAGCTCACGACGCAGAGCGACTTACCCGACAGCGTTTACGCGTTTCCGAAGCAGCGTAAGGAACCATTGACCGACGCAGAACATGTGCGTAACGCGGTCGCGCGGTTCGATCAAGTCATCGATGTCTCCGATGCCGACCGTGCTTTGGCGTTCGCGAACATCGAGAAAGCTGCAAACTACTACAACGTCAACCTCGCGGAAACGTCATGGCACGACCTGGGCATTCATCCTCAAAAGAAAAGAAAAAAAGCATAGAAAAGAGGCGCGGCACAAGGAGATGAAATATGAAAGCAATTGTTGTCCACCAATATGGCGGTCCTGAAGTGCTGAAGTTCGAGGACTATCCTGACCCGGTTCCGGGTCCGGGCGAGGTGCTGGTGCGGGTCGCCGCCACCAGCGTGAATCCGATCGACTACAAGCGGCGTGCGGGATTAACCAAGGATTTTTATCCCATGAAGTTCCCGGGCCTCATAGGAGTCGACATGGCGGGGACTGTGGTCAAGATTGGACCGGGAGTGGAGGGCTTTTCCGTAGGCGACCAGGTGTTCGCGATGGCGGATAATACTTACGCCCAACTTTGCGTCGTGAAAGCCGTGGTCTTGGCGAAAGTTCCCAAGGGACTCGATCTGATTCAGGCGGCGGCGCTGCCGCTGGTGACGGTCACCGGCAACCAACTTCTTTCGGCTACGGGAATCAAAGCGGGCCAGACGGTTCTCGTCGTAGGTGCTATAGGAAATGTTGGACGTTCGGCGGTATTCACTGCGAAGGCACGCGGGGCAACGGTGATCGCGGGAATTTTGAACAGGCAGGTGGATGAGGCGAAGACTGTAGGCGCGGATCAGGTGGTCGCAACCGACGACGACAACGCGATCACGAATCTTCCGCCGCTCGATGCGGTGGCGGATACGGTCGGCGGAAGAACCGCCGAGAAGCTTATCGCCAAGGTCAAGCCAGGAGGAGTGTATGCGTCGGTTGTAGGGCTCCCGCAGAACGCCGCGAAGTACCCATCGGTAAAAGTGGTTCACGTATTCTCGAAATTCGACAGGCAAACGCTGGAGTTCATGGCCGAAGCGGTGCGAGATGGCAAGCTAGTAATCCCGATTAGCGAGAAACTGCCACTCAGTCAAGCGGCCGAGGCTCAAGCCGCGGCTGAAAAGGGCGGTGTCGGGAAGATCTTGCTGGTGGCTTGAACTCGTTGCTCGACATGCAACGTCTAAAGGAAAAATCGAAGTGAAGAAAGATCACCGCGGAATCAACCCCGCTTCGAAGCCTAGTGGCGACGGGTGCGTGGAATGCCTGGCGTCGCCGAAAAGTTGGTGGTTTCATCTCCGTCGGTGTGCCGAGTGTGGGCACATCGGATGCTGTGATAGCTCGCCAAGTCAGCATGCATCAAAGCATGCGGCGGCAACGGGGCATCCGATCATTGCCAGCTTCGAGCCGGGTGAGGATTGGTTCTACGATTACGAGACACAGGAAATGACCAAGGGTGCGCAATTACTTCCGCCGCATTCGCATCCAAAAAATCAGCCCGTACCTGGACCCGCAGAAAGGGTGCCGGCCAACTGGGAATCGCTTCTGCACTAGCTACTCGTTATGAGGTCGCCAGCAGATGAAACACTTCCTTGTCGAATTGGCCCGCGTTTGAGACGAAGCGCAGGCGCGGCACTGTCCCGGTTTGATTGCGATCCTGCTGGCGCGATTGCCTCAGAGGTTGGGTTAATTGCGGTTACGAAGCGCTGCTAGGCGGCTTTGATCATGTGCTGCTTGGCCAAGGCCTCAATTTCAGGTTCAGTCACCGCTGAAAGGTCTGCGTTTTCCGTGGCGATGACCCGTTGAGAAATCTCGGGATGATGGGACTTCAAGTATTCTTTCAAGAAGTCGGCTGCGTTGCTTTTTCCAGTGGCGTGACCGATGAGGACGATCTCATTCGCCGGAGTGATATCTTTCGCGATCTCCTCATAAAACGAATCCTCTTCGGGTACGCGCTCGCCCCGATAGTGCGCTTCCTTTCGATGAATCAGATGGTGATGGAAATTGAAGGGATCGTAAGGCCGCACCGTGTGTTCGTCTGCCGGACGACTTCCGCCGAGATCCTGGTAAACATGAGCGGCGTGGTGGTCGATGACGACAATCATACGGCCGGGCTGGGCCGGTTCTTCTGCAGGCGCACCCCGTCCGGCGTCTTTTAGGAACTTGCGCAGCCGAGAAACTTCCTCGACACCAAGATCATGGGTATGCGGCTTCTTGAAAAAGACGCGTTGGCCGCCCACGCTGAACACAAATTCGTCGTCTCCATGCGGTTGGACCTCACCCAGATGCTCGACCAGTTCGACGGCCTCGCTCCAACTTAGGTTATGGGGCAGCTTGCCGTTGAGAAGATTCTCATACAGCGATTCGAGGTGCTTGCTCATCTCATCAGTATAGTATTGCGCCGCTATAAAGCGGAATACTGTTGGAGTTTTCCGCGGCTCCCAGCAATGTCGTCTCTGAGCTTACGGCGTTTCCAACCTGGCGTCGGGTCTACTTCTTACAAGATTTTCAAGGGCAGCCGGCACAAAGATACCACCGATACTATCGTCCAATTGTTCAAAGCCCACGCTTCTGCTTTGATAACGTTATCCTGCAGGTTCAATCAGAATCTGCACCTTGGAAACGCCTTTGAAGATAGCTTTGTAGCCTTTCGGAGGAAAATTATGTCAAGCAACACACCAGAAATCGCCGTTGAAGCACCTCTCGCGTCGAATCCTCTTGATGTCATCCCAGACGAAATACCGTTCGATGTGCCCTATGGCCGTCCGATATCACTATACCGAGCACAGGCGGTTATTCACGCCGCGGTGGAAGAGGCCAAGAAGCGGAATTGGAAAATGAACGTTGCAGTAGTCGATTCCGGTGGTAACTTAGTTGCCTTCCAACGAATGGACGGCGCGATGCTCGCCTCCATTCAGATTGCGGAGCACAAGGCGCGAGCAGCCGTGACCTTCCGGCGCCCAACGAAGGTCTTCGAGGATGGCATCAACCTTATGCATCTCAACTACCTGCTCGCGTTCGATGGAGTCATTGCGTCTCGAGGTGGCATTCCACTGATCGAACAGAGCGATATTATCGGCGCAATCGGTTGTTCGGGGGGCACCGATTCCCAGGACGAAGTCGTGAGCAAGGCGGGCGCGGCAGTTATTAACCAACCCTAGCAAGAAACGAATGATTCAAATCTCGAGAAAGCGTAGGCTGGGTGAATCGCGGCGAACCTCGGTCGAAGAGCGAAGAGCAAACCGTTTTCTCCATTCGAATCGAACCTTATGTATAATCCGCCGATGCAAGGAATACCCTGGAGCACAATTACCCTCGGCTCGCTGTTGCTCATCTCGGCGCACTCAAAAGGAGGACAGGAAGTGAAATCTCCGCAACCTGAAACTTCGAAGCCGTCCGTCAAGACGGAGCAGCGCGGGCGGGTCATTGGAATCGGCGGTGTCTTCTTCAAATCCGCGAATCGTGATCAGATGCGCGAATGGTATTCGAAACATCTTGGACTCGCTGACACGGGCTCGGGCGCGATGCTTCCGTGGCGCGAACACGACGACCCCCAAAAGGAACACCTTACGGTTTGGACTGTTTTTTCCGCCTCCTCTGACTATTTCCCTGCCGGCCAACCGTTCATGATCAACTACATCGTGGACGATATGGATGCTTTGCTCGACCGCTTAAAACAAGAGGGAGTCAAGATCGAC
This sequence comes from Terriglobales bacterium, assembly GCA_035601995.1. GTDB lineage: Bacteria > Acidobacteriota > Terriglobia > Terriglobales > Acidobacteriaceae > JABDBE01. The sequence continues at coordinate 79,922 of DATNNE010000003.1, read as the reverse complement.
GCCAAACGAATGGATGAATCCTACGGCCGCTTTGCCTGGATATATGATTCGGACGGGAATAAGATTGAGCTCTGGCAGCCGCTGCCCGCAAAGCCCTAACTCCAGCAACGAGCTGTTTCGTCGTAAGTTGTTTCGTCGATCAGTCACCTCAGCAACTGGCCGGCGAGCCAGTAATCGACACTGAACTTTCCCGGACCAGAGCAGATCAGCCAGATAAAGAAGAGCACGTACAGGACTTCCGGAAGGTAGAGGAAATCGTCGAGCCAGCTAAGCGGCGAAAGTCCTTTAGGCAAGTTGGAAATCGCGGAGGTCAGGGTGGCGACAATCATATCGATCATCAAAGCCACGCAGGCCGGGCTCGAAAGAAACCCCACGGTCACCAAGGATCCGCCAACGAACTCGACACTCGCCACGAAATAGGCCGTCTGGCGGGGAAACGGGACTTTCGCCTTAACGAGCGTCTCGTAAACGGGTTTCGTGCCGCCTGCGACAAACAATTTATTTGCCCCGGAGATGGCGAAGAACAGCCCGATCGAAACCCGTACCAGCAGGATGGCATATTGTTCCAAATCACTGCTACCCTGCAATGCAAACTGGACCAACCGTTTCCAATCCATCTCTCCTGCCCCTCCGACCGAGGATGTGCTTTAACCAAGCCCCGCATCGTGCAAATTCGGCTTCTCTGCTACCGCGGCCGAGCGGTGTTGTATCGTTCGCGCCAACAGGCTGGCGCTAAGCGCAGTTCCGCAGCGTTTAAATCCGCGTCCCGTCCGGGCCGAGCGTTAACCGTAGGTAAGGTCGGTGCTCTGTCCGACTTCGATGATATAGCCGTCAGGATCGCGGATGTAACAGCGTATCTCGCCGTACTTGGGTATCGGCGGCGTGATGAACTCGGCTCCTCGACTTTTCCATAATTCGTAGCACGCTTGAATATCCGCCACGCGGAAATTCATAAAGCTGGTGATGTGATTCGGGTCGGGGACGCTGAGCGTTACTGTCGGCTTATCCGGCGTCGGCCCGCCTCCAACGTTCAGAATCATCCAGATATTCGCCAGCTGAAGGTACGGAGGCGCGTTGCCGTCACCCATAGTCAGAATGCGAGCGCCGAAGACCTTTTCGTAGTAGTGAGCCGACCGGTTGACGTCGGCGACGGTGAGAAAATGCGCGATGCTAATCCCCTCTTTCGGGGGCATCTCATAGCTCTTCTGTTCGATTTGTACGCTGCTCATTGACGTCTCCATTTCCGATAAACAGTGCTCATCCGCTGATTCCGGTTCTTTCGTATTTATAGCCGCCACCAATTTAGCCTGACGAGGAAAGGCAAATCAATTGGACCAAGGTATTGCGCGATACTTTGGTATCGTTTACAACCAGTTGTGCGGCAAGGCCGATCCGTCAGCTTGCGGGCAGGGAGAGCGGGGAGAGACGGAACATTTCTCAATTTTCAGCTAATGGAAATTGGTGAACGTCCCGTCTGTCCCCAGTTTTCTTCCAGTTTTTTCCGACGCCACGTCGGAAACGCCGACAGGATCACGAGGGAGATCATTTGCGTCGATTAGACAGTTGTCTGTTCCCATTTCTTTGCTAACGCCTCCACACGGCTTGATACTCCCCAAGAGCCTGAGATCTGGCTGTTGGCCTGCTCAGCGGCCCGAAGTCGTTTGGCGAATGATGGATCCCATGTCTCAAGTTCTTCCAGGTATCCAATCCGTTCCTTCGCCGTGGCGAAGCTACCGCTGGCCTCGAACAGACCGACCAGTACCCCGCTCATTTTTCGTTGGGTCTGCTTGTTCTTGCGATAACTGTCAAAAAGCTCGCGTGCAAGGTTAGCGGCGGTTTTGCCATTACCGTTGAAGGCTTGAAACCGCCCGATGAATCCATACGGAGTCGTCCCGAGCCTGACCGCGAACGTAGGAACTCCACGGCCCATGGCAAATCCAATCTCTTGGTCTGTCCAGTTGCTCGCGTGAAAGCCATCATGCAGCAGCGCTACGAGCGCATCACAAGTGGCAAGCGCGGTCTCAATCTGCACCTGCCACTCCAACGTTGGTTCAATGTCATTATGCGCAACGAACGACGAGATTCCGAGGAGTTCTTCTTGCAACTCACCAGTGATTGCCCTGTGCGTGGCGAGGTGGGTTACGAAAAGCCGGAGCATACCCGCGCGCCAAAAGGGCGGATCAACTCCGGGCGGAGGTTGCTCAAACTTGTAACCTACGTGTTGCGCGAGATCAATCAGGGTCTGGTCGGGGACGTTTCGTATTTGTCGTAAGACGTACTCGGTTGTCGACCCAGACCAACTCTCAGGAGTCTCAATCCCAAACTGATTGAGTGTTACATCGATGAGGGACCAAGTTTCGTTTCCGAGTCGTTCAGATATAACTTTGATCAATGCAACTCGCTGCGAAGGTGAAATCGCCATAGCGGATACCAGTTTACCCCGCTCTAAAGGGTCATCGCCACGCCATCAGGGATCGCCTCATGCGCTGAGCCTAAGCTTCGAACGTCCTCTTGCGGTAGTGGCTCTTAAGCTGAGGCGAGAGCGACGGCGTGGAATGGATGCGCCATGGCTAATCTTCCCGGTCCTCAGCCCGACGTGCTGTTTTGCCCTCGTTGCAAGGGTGATCTGCGCAACGTTGCCCGAGGCGAGATGCGCTCAAAGGAGTACGAGCGGAAGGACGGTGCGGTACCGCCGCACACCCACACTTACGAATGCCGAAACTGCAAGCACCGCTTTGAGATCAACCAAGAGCAATAAAATTCAGACAATAAACCGGGGACAGACGGGGCTTCCCCATTTTTCTCTGCCAACAATGGAGTCAGTCCCGTCTGTCCCCGGTTTATCGTCTAGAATGTTTGTAACGTCTGCGACGGTTGGATCACCATTGAATGAGGGTCTAGTACGGTATCATCGCACTGCGGAGAATCACATTTTATGGTGAATCTGAATCAACAAGCGGCACAGCGAGCTCAACAGGCAGCGCAACAAGCGGCACAGACAGCGCAACGGTTGGCGCGACAGGCGATGCAACAGGCACAGCAGACAATGCAACAGGTACAGCAGACCGCGGCCCGGAACCAGCGAGCATGGCAGAACCAACAGCAGCAGCAGACCTTCTTGCGGAACCAACGGGCTCGACTGGCGCAACAAAGTCGACAGCAGACAACGGGCGCCGAAAGAAGCAAATCGAGCTGGTGGAGTAGGCTGTTCGGAAAGTGATTTCCTGATCTGCGATCTGCTTGTCACTGTTGAAGGATTACACTTGAAACGCGCGTAACCGCCGTCAGTTGCTGTCTTCGCCAACCTTGAGCACTGCCAGAAAACTGGAGAAAACTGGGGACAGACTTGACGTTCACTAATCTCCATTGTCGAAAAATGGAAAACGTACCGCCTGTCCCCGGTTTTCCCTCGATTCTTATGCCGCTGAAACCGACTTCTTCTTCCCATCGAGTGCGGGTAGAAGAAGTTTAAGAAGCGCTTCGTCGGAGAACGGGTTCTGACCTGAGATCAGCTCGCGATCTTGAATGACGTAGCTCGACCATGGAGCGAGCACACTTACTTCGCCGCCCGCCGTACGCAAGGCGAAGTCCGGGTAGAACAGCACCTTGCCACCAATCTCAAGCGGCTCCCGCTGCTGCTCTTCCGCTGTCGAAAAGATAGTCATCTTATATCCGGAATAGATCCAACCCTGCGCCTTTGCGTGAGCTCCGGCCGCATCGCCCGCACTCAGCGCGGCGACCACCTCCTTCGAATTCGGAAGAGCCGAGAGTAGTGAAATCGGGCCATGGCAGAGCACTGCCGTGGGCTTGGATGTTTCATGAAAGTGTCTCATCACGGTGCCAGCGTCGGGATCGTCGAGAAGATCGATCATCGGGCCATGGCCGCCGGGGACAAAAACAGCGTCGTATTGATCCAGGCCTGAGGCGATGACATCCGCGATGCGGGTTGGATCTCTGAGCCCAGTCAGGCCGTCGCGGAATAGCATATAGTCCTGAAGCTTGGCCGCGTCCCCGCCGAAGAAATCGGCGACCTCTGAATGCACATCCACTTGGGGCGCGTTGCCTTTGGGGTTGGCGAAGGTGATTTCGTAGCCCTCCTTCATGAGGGCGCGAACCGGAACCGTCAGCTCGTTGAGATAGTAGCCAGCGCCCTTATAAACCTTGCCATCTTTCAAGGGCAAGCCGCGACCGCTCGAGACTAGTACCAGGATTTTTCCTTTTGTTGCCATTTTGTTTTGTTCTCCTTTTTGAAATCGAATCTGTTTCCTGAGATCTTCATCGGCGAAAGCTTCGGTCAGCCGGTGGAACGTCTCGACCGCCCCGTCCCGCGTCATGAACTAAAACTGGGGACAGACGGGACGTTCACTAATTCCCATTCATTGAAATTGGGGAACGTTCCGTCTGTCCACGGTTGTTTTCATGGCTGCGGGAAACCGAACATCAACCACGACTGATTGGCCACCCAATGCGGGTATAGCTCCGTCATCTGATCGAACAGCTGCTGGTCGGACGTCGCGGTTTTCTGCAACCGATCGAAGTCCTGCAAGTAACGCTTGGTGTCTTGGATGGTCGAGGGAGAGTCGGGCGCGCCAGTCTTCTTGTGACCGGCGACAACCATCGCCGGGTTCAGCGCCGCTAACCGGTCTAGCGCTGCGATCCAATTCTTTCGGCTCTCGGGAGTAGTATCGCCGACGTACATGCGGCATTGGTTGTACACAACGTCGCCAGCGACAATCAGACCGATCGATGGAACGTGTAGAGACGTCGAATCGGGGCAATCGGTGCGGCCCTGCTCGATGATGCGCAATTCGTAGCCCTCGAGAGTAAACGTCTCGTGCTCATAGGGCTCAGGTGCAACCAACTTGGTGGCAACTTGCCCAGGAAACAACCGGCGGGCTAGCCGCTCCACTGTGGGAGTGAAAGAGATCTGCATGGCCTCCACCGTCTTCGGCGTTGCTATCGCTCGAGCGCCCGGGAAACGGTCGAGCAGAATGCTCAGACCGTAGAAGTGGTCGAAATGGGCGTGCGTTATATAGATGGTCTCTAAGTTGCGGTTGTGCAGAGCGATCCAATCCGCGAGAGACTCGGCCTCAGCCACTGTCGTCATTGCGTCTACCAGCACCGCGTCGTACTCGCCGAAGATCAGAGTCGACGTGATCGGGTCAAAGCCGAACGCTTCGCCGAAGGGCTTTGGCCGCTCGCCGACCATAGCTTTTCCCGGGGCGGTAAAAATGTTCACGCTAAGCGTGTTCGCCGCGACAGGCGCGGTCACGCGCGTGGTCTCTTTCAGTCCATGTGTGCCGCCCATTTGGTACTCCTTTCGATGTCAGAGCGAGTGACTGTTCAATGATGGATTAGGCCAGAACAAAATGGGCCACGCAATTGGACGTTGGTATTACCGATACCTTTGTATCGACGCCAGTACACGCAGGCCTTGGCGAATTCTCGCACCTCGAGATTATGTGTCCATCGGTTCGACCCATTGAGCGCGAAATGCTGGAGCCACGAATGGATCTGCAAAGTACTGTGTTTCCCGCGCAACCTTGTCGTCCGTGAACTCCATGATGCTCACGGTGTAGCTCGGCTTGCCGTCATATGTCAGGATGAGCTCGGTGACCCAAAGATCACCGCCTCCAATGATTCGTCGGACAGTAAACCGCTTTTTGCTCGGCTGACTAGCGCGTTGGTTCTGAATGTTGCTTCGACCGCGGGTTCGCTCGCCTGACTGTGGGTAGTCCAGCACCGCGTCCTCGTGATAAATGAGGTGCTCCGTTTCAAAATCGTTGGCATCGGATGCCGCCCAATGCTGATCTAGTGCCGCACGAATGTCTTTATCTCGCGCTCCGGAAGCCTGCTCGTTCTTTGGTTGATCGTTAATCTTGAGCCCTTCAATTTGACCCGCTGTGGCTGCTCCGCTCCACGTCCTGATAGACGTGCCGCCGAATAAATTACGCCTAACAATCGCGACTAGCAGCCCTGCTTGGGGGCCGACTAAGGTTGGAACCCGTCCGCCATCCACTTGGCGAATAATTCAATCCGAGATTGCTGCCAGGGACCTTCTCCTCTTGGTGGTGGGGGCGGCATTACGGCGCCGCTGATTCCACGAATGCGATCGTAGATGGCGCTAGCGTGCTTTTTGACATCATCGTAACTTCCCAGGTTGAACGCCTTGCTCATGCCTTGAATGTCTCGGTCCGTAAAGAGCGGTCGAATGTCGGTTTGGAAGCTCGTCGTTTTCATCATTTGCGCCTCGCAGATATTGAATTATACGGATGTCGCGATCTCCTTCGTGAATCCAAAACTTCCTTCCTCTTGACGTCAGGGCGTCGGCCTAGCGCGCGATTTGGCCCAGGTAGTATCCGAGCCGATTTTCGACATCCCCCGGTTTGTGGAAGCCGCGCGCCATCAAGGCCTTGATCCCCTCCTGGGCGGCAGGCCGACCGAGCGAAGCGATGCACGCATCCCACCCGGCGCCGAGCTCGACGTCCGGTGGCAGGCTGGTGTTGACGAGGCGCTTGGTCTGAGCGATCGCCCATTTGTCGAACTTGGCGATCCGGGTCGCGAGAGCCTCCACAAACGCATCTAGATCGGCGTCGGGCAGGGCGCGATTGATGTAGCCGTAGGCCTCGGCCTGGTCGGCTCTGATGTCTTCCGAGCTCAAGAGCACCTCAAGGGCGCGATTTCGGCCGATGAGTCTGGGAAGCCGGGCCATGGGGCCGCCGCCGGCTACCATCCCGACGCCCACCTCCCATTGCGAGATGATGGCCTTCTCGCGGCTGGCAAAACTCATGTCGCAGGCCAGCGTGATCTCGCTGCCATTGCCCGTCGCACGGCCGCGGATGAGGGCGATGGAGGCGACTGGCAAGCGGGTCAGACGCACGAGAAAGTCCGGCCAAGGCGGCAAGCCTGTGGGACCCTCCGGCAGTGAGGTGAGGTCCTCAAGCTTGGCCGTGAAATCGGAGTGATTCAGAAAGTAGTCTTCTACGGCGCTGTCGAACACGACGACCCTGACTTGCTCGTCAGCCTCGAGAGCCTTGATGACTTCCTGGAACTGCTTGACCATTTCCGGGCCCATCACGTTGATCGGCGGGTTGTCGATCGTGACACGCCAATAGGCGGACGACCTCCGGGCCACGCGAATCTGTGCGGGTTTCGTGGCTGCGTTCATCTGTGTGACTTTGGTAGGTGTGTTCATGTTTGCCATGGAATTTTCCTCCGTATTTGAGCTTTCATCATTCAGCCAGAACAAAATGGGCCGCGCAATTGGACGATGGTATTGCCCAAACCTTCGTATCGACTGCAGTGTCGTCCCTAGGGCATAGGGCTTTTCTCCATCCAGCTAGTCCTGAAAATCGATCACAGCGAAGGAAACTTCCTCTGCACACTTGATACGAAGGTATCGCCGATACTATTGTCCAATTGTATTACTGCCCTCGCGTCTGGTTTAATCGCAATCGTCAAGACTTACGTTAATCCCACTTAGAAAACTTTCTTGTGAAGGAGAACACACGATGCCTAAACTTGTGACAAAATCTGTGGCGCAGGAACAAGGACAGAAGATAGAAACACCCACCGCATTGGAACGCATCGCCGGCTTTACCATCGTTGCGACAGCCGTCGTAGTGCTCGCGGTCCTCGCTGCCACGGCCCTTTACGCGCAAGTCCAAGAGAAAGACAAGTACTCGCTGAAATCGCCGAGCGGAATCGCGTTCTCCGACTTCAGGGGGTACGAGGACTGGGCGGTGGTCTCTTCCGCCCGGACCGACGAAATACTCAAGGTGATCGTCGCCAATCCTAAGATGATCAAGGCGTTCAAGGCCGGCATTCCGGTCAACGGCCAGCCATTCCCGGAGGGCTCGATGATCGTGAAGCTCCAGTGGAAACTGAAGAAGAGCACGGAGGCCCCTTTCGTCGTGGAGGTGCCAGACGTCTTTAAGCAGGCCTTCGTCATGGAAAAGGACAGCAAGAGATTTTCGAAAAGCGGCGGGTGGGGATACGCAGTGTTCAACTACGAAGCTGCATCGGACAAGTTCACGGCCGATGCCAAAAGCCTCTCAGACTGCGGATACGCGTGCCATACGCCGGTGAAGGCGAAGGACTACATCTTCCACCCGTACCAGAAGCGTTGAACCGCACCTGTCCCCGACATCAGGTACCCGGTGCAGGATTTCTGAGGGAGTCATGATGCTCGGTTACTTCGTTTAATAAGGAGATCAAAATGTCAGTAGCTCTTACGCAAGTTCATGATATTTTCAAGAATCTTGAAACTAGAAATGAAAGTGTGTTCTTTACCCACGTTGCAGACGACGTGGACTGGACCGTCGAGGGGACTCATCCACTAGCCGGTCATTACCACAGCAAGGCGGATTTTCTCGCCCACACTTTCGAAAAGCTTGGGAAGGTCTTGCCGCAAGGCACGCAGCTTCACGTGGAGCATGCGTTGGTGAGTGGAGACTGGGCGGTGGTTGAACTGCATTCCCTTGCTACCGCGAAGAATGGTCTCCGGTTCGACAACCGGTATTGTTGGGTTTGCCGGTTCAGCGGCGACAAGATCGTTGAGGTCCGGGCATATCTCGATTCCGCTCTGGTGGCTCGACTGTTCCAGGAGAACCCAATTACCGAGGCGGCCTGAGCGTCAGGAGCCACGAAACAAAACGGAAGCCGTGCCCCTCAGGTCAGGGCGGCTTTGAGAACGTCAGCTGCGCAATGGCGTATTGGATCCGAGCTTTTCGAGCAAAGAGGTATGTGTGTCAGGCAAGAAAACAGCAATCGTCACCGGAGCGTCGGGAGGGATTGGTGCAGGATTGGTCGAGGCCTTCCTGAGTCAGGGTTATAACGTTGTTGCAACGTCTCTGAATGTCAGTCAAATCTTGACTCCCTCACCCAGCCTGATTCTGGTCGATGGCGACATCGGCAAGCAGGAGACCGCTGCAAAAGCTGTCGAAGCTGCGATCAAGCACTTCGGATCAATCGATGTTCTCGTCAACGACGCCGGAATCATGCGCACCAGGGCTTTCACGGACTTTACCAGCGAGGATTTCACTGCCCTGGTCTCGGTCAACCTGCTGGGATTTCTTTACATGACTCAGCTGACTGTGAAACAAATGCTGAAACAGAAATCGGGGAGCGTTGTGACCATCACTGCGGCGCTAGCGGATCAGCCGGTCGCCGGCGTGAATGCCTCGGTGTCGATGATGACGAAGGGCGGCTTGAATACAGTGACCCGGAGCCTCGCCATCGAGTACGCGAAAGAAGGTATCCGCTTCAACGCGGTCGCCCCCGGTGTTGTGGACACACCACTGCAGAAAAATGGCACCGACGGCTCTCTTAAGACAAGGCAGCCAATGGGAAAGATCGCAGAGGTAAAGGACATTGTCGACGCCGTTCTCTACCTGGTGCAGGCAGGTCAAGTAACCGGAGAGGTGCTGCACGTGGATGGTGGTGCTCACGCCGGCTGTTGGTAATGATTTCCGCGACATCGCTCTTAGTTAGTCGAAAACAACGTAACGGAAAATCCGATGAAATACCCGACACTTTATCGCACCCAACAGGTTGACGGGCTCTCAGTTTTTTATCGGGAAGCGGGACCGAAAGATGCCCCAACGCTTCTACTGCTCCACGGACTGCCCTCTTCGTCGCGAATGTTCGAGCCGCTCTTTGCCCGGCTTTCTGATCGCTATCACCTTGTCGCACCCGATTACCCTGGGTTCGGACACAGCGACTGGCCGGACCCGAAAAAATTCGCGTACACGTTCGATCACTTTGCCGACATCACGAATCATTTCGCCGAAGCGCTCGGACTCTCGCGCTACACACTTTATATGCAGGATTACGGCGGCCCCGTCGGTTTCCGCATGGTCCTGGCGCACCCGGAGCGCGTCGAAGCTCTGATCGTTCAAGATGCGGTGGCGCACAATGAAGGCTTGGGGGCGAACTGGAAGGCGCGGCGGGCCTTTTGGGCGGATCGCGCAGCCAACGAAAGCACGCTTCGCGTTAATCTTCTCTCGCTAGCTACGACCCGTACGCGTCATGTCGGAAGCGATCCGAACGTGGAACGCTACGATCCGGATCTCTGGACTGATGAATTTGCCTTCCTCAGCCAGCCCGGCCAGGCCGAGATTCAAAGCGACCTCTTTTACGACTATCGAACCAATGTCGACGCCTACTCCAAATGGCAGGCATGGATGCGCGAGAAGCAGCCGCGCCTGCTGGTGATCTGGGGCAAGTATGAGCTCTCGTTTGACCCCTCGGAGCCAGAGGCTTATCGCCGCGACGTGCCGAAAGCCGAAGTGCACATTGTTGATGGAGGCCATTTCGCGCTCGATACCGCAGCGGATCAGATTGCGCGGCTCGTCCGGGGCTTCATGAAGTAGCGGCTGCAAACGCATACGCTTGGCGGGCTCTCCCGCTTCCACTCCAGTAGTTCTCGCTCGCGCAACTTTATTTAGTGGGGCGCGGTCCAGCAGAGCTTGGGGTAATATTGTTCACGCAGTTTGGTCCACTCTTCTGGGCCGGACCTTCGCGGATCGATCAGCCCGTCATCTGGAGCATACCCATGCGAACCGAATCTGAGCTTAGAGATTCTAAATCACTCGTAGAAACGGCACGATCAAGCCAACTGTCAGTACTGCTTTGGTGGCGGCGGAGCGCAATCCTTCCGGGCCTATGCCTGATGCTTTTCCTGCTCCCAGGTTGTGGAAGCAAAGAGGCTGCTCCCCAGATGAGTCCTCCGGAGGTCGACGTGGCTGACGTCGTACAACAGGACGTGCCGATCTATCAGGAGTGGGTTGCGCAGCTGAACGGCCCCACCAATGCGGAAATCACTCCCAAAGTGCAGGGATATCTGCTCAGCCAGAATTACGAAAACGGCTACTTCGTCAAGAAGGGCCAATTGCTTTACGTGATCGATCCTCGACCTTTTCAGGCCCAACTCGATCAGGCCAAGGCCGAAGTGGCAAGTGCAGCGGCGAATGTGTCGCGAACGCAAGCAGACGTCGACCGCGACACTCCGCTGGCCGCGCAATACGCGATCCCAGAAAAGCAACTGGATAACGATATTGCAAATCTGGCTTCATGGAAGGCGCAGCTAGAAGCCAAGCAGGCGCTGGTACAGCAGGCGGAACTGAACCTCGCCTGGACAAAAGTATATTCGCCCATCGATGGTATTGCGGGGGCGTCGACTTCGCAGATAGGAGATCTGGTTGGAACCGGCACAAAAATGACCACGATCTCCCAGGTCGATCCGATTTGGGCGTACTTCAACATCAGCGAGAGCGCGTTTCTCGGAGTCGCGCCCAGAGTCACTCGGATCATTCGTGGAGACCATAGCTTGAAAAATGCGGACCTTCCCTCGGTCGAATTCATCCAGGCAAACGGAGCGCTTTTTCCAGTGCGAGGGCGGATCATCTATGTAAATCGCCAAGTCGGCACACAAACCGGCACCATCCAGATGGCGGCACAGTTTGCAAATGAGGGGGCCACGCTTCGTCCGGGAGGTTTCGGACGGGTTCGATTCCAGACCGGGATGAATAAAGATGCGTTGCTGATTCCGCAGCCAGCCGTCATCGAGGTGCAGTCGATGTACCAAGTCGTCGTTGTGGGGCCCGACAATAAGGCTGAGTTCCGGCCGGTAAAAGTGGGGGAACGCTCGGGCACGAACTGGATTATCAGCGAAGGCTTAAAGCCTGGTGAAAGGGTTGTGGTGCAGGGCTTCATGAAATTGCGCGAAGGCACCCCAGTCACTCCCAAGCCGTATGTAATGGCGGCTGCGGCCGGGAACAACTGATCATGTCAAAGTTCTTCATTAATCGGCCTATCGTCGCGATGGTGATCTCCATTCTGATGGTCATCGCCGGCGTAGTCGTAATGGTCAGCTTGCCGACTGCCCAATTTCCTAATATCGCAGACCCGCTGATCCAGGTCAGGGCGACTTACAACGGAGCAGATGCGCAGACCGTCGCCGAGTCCGTGGCTACCCCAATCGAGCAACAGATGTCCGGCGTCAGTGGGATGAACTACATGTATTCGTTGAATGCGAGTTCGGGCGGATCGATGTCGCTCAACGTCGACTTCGACATCGCGACCGATACGAACACGGACCAGATCCTGTCGCAGATGCGGGTCGCACAGGCGAACTCGCAGCTACCCAGTTCGGTTCTTCAGCAAGGCATCATCGTGCAGCCGTCGGCTATGGCGCCTTTCATGTTGATTGACCTTTACTCACCCAGCGGTGTCTACGACAACATTTTTCTCGCGAACTACGCCGTCATCAACTTGAATTACGCTCTAACGCGTCTGCCAGGCATTTCACAAGTGCAGGTCTTCGGGGCCGGCCAGTATGCCATGCGTTGCTGGGTGAACCCCGACAAACTGGCAAGCCTGGGAGTAACCGTACCCGATATCACAAGTGCCATTCAGTCGCAGAACAACGTGAATCCGGCGGGCCAGATTGGCGGCGAGCCAGTTCCCAAGGGCCAGCAATTCACTTACAATGTGCGCGCCCCGGGACGCCTCGTCTCGCCGGAGGAGTTTGGACAGATCATCATTCGGGCTCAGCCTGACGGATCGATTCTGCGCCTGAAGGATGTTGCCCGGGTGGAACTGGGAGCGCAGAACTACAACATCCAGGGCCGTCTCAACGGGAAACCGGCGGCCCTTCTTGGAATTTACCTGACCCCAGGTAGCAACGCCCTGCAGACACAGAAGGCTGTTCTCAAGTTCATGGAGGAAGCCAAGAGTCGCTTCCCCCATGGCTTGGACTACGTAGTTGCCCTCGATACAACCTTGGCCGTCACCGCCGGTATTAAGGAGATCCAAAAAACACTGGTCGAAGCCTTGGTCCTGGTCATTATCGTGGTTTTTATCTTCCTCCAGGGATGGCGAGCTACGCTGATCCCGTTGCTGGCAGTTCCGGTTTCACTGATCGGAACATTTATTGTTTTTCCGATTTTTGGATTCTCCATCAACACTCTCTCGCTGTTCGGGCTGGTGCTCGCCATCGGACTCGTCGTCGATGACGCCATCGTCGTCGTCGAAGCCTGCGAGCATCACATCGAACATGGAATGACGCCGCACGATGCTGCCATCAAGGCGATGGAAGAAGTATCGAGCCCAGTGATCGCCATTGCCCTGATCCTGGCTGCCGTTTTCATTCCGACGGCTTTCATCCCCGGCATCACCGGCAGGCTTTACCAGCAGTTCGCTGTGACCATCGCGGTGTCGGTGGCCTTTTCAGCTTTCAATGCTCTTACGCTCAGTCCCGCTCTTTGCGCCCTGCTTCTTCGTCCGAAGAAAGAATCCAAAGGACCGCTGGGAGTTTTCTTCCGCTGGTTCAACCGCGTGTTCGGCCGAGCCACTGACGGTTACGTGAGCGCCTGCAGTCACTTGATCCACAAGGCGGGTCTTGCTTTTGTTCTGCTTCTTGTGCTCGCACTCGCTGCCGGTTTCTTAGGCAAGAAGATACCGAGCAGCTTCCTTCCCGATGAGGATCAGGGATACGTCTTCGCGGGTCTTCAGCTGCCCGACGCGGCATCCCTGCAACGTTCTTCCGAGGCCGCCAGAGAAGTCGAGAACATTATTCTCCAAACACCGGGTGTTCAGTACGTGAGCTCGGTCATGGGATACAGCATGCTGAGCGGCGTCAACACGACTTACAGCTCCTTCTTCTTCGTCTCGTTGAAAGATTGGGCAGAACGCAAGACTCCCGAGACTAGCTACGCAGGGATTAAGCTCCATCTTGAGCGCGCACTTTCGCGAATCACATCGGGGATCGCGTTCGCGTTCCCGCCGCCGGCCATTCCCGGAGTCGGCGCTTCGGGAGGGGTGACCTTCATCCTGGAAGACCGGTCTGGCAGCGGCGCGGAATTTCTTGGCCAGAATGCGAGGCGTTTTCTGGCCGCGGCAGCTAAGCGTCCCGAGTTGACTCGGGTTATGACCACGGCACTCTTCAATGTGCCCCAGGTCGGAGTAGACGTCGACAATGCGAAGGTACTGAGCCAGCAAGTCCCGCTCAGCAGCGTGTACCAGACCTTGCAGACCTTTATGGGTGGATCATTAGTCAACTTCTTCAATCGCTTTGGTCTGCAGTGGCAAGTATATGTGCAAGCCGACGGTGACTTCCGAACCAATGCCGAGAACCTGGGCAAATTCCACGTGAGGAATGCTGACGGACAGATGGTTCCGTTGAGCACGCTGACAAGCGTCAATGCGCGCAGCGGTTCAGAGTTCATCATGAGGTACAACCTTTACCAGTGCGTGCAGATTAACGCTACGGCCTCGCCCGGCTACAGTTCCGGGCAGGCCATGACTGCTCTGGAGGACGTCTTCAAAGAGACCATGCCGAGCCAGATGGGATATGACTACATGGGAATGTCTTACCAGGAGTACAAGGCGGGGCAAGGAGTTTCTCCCACGACTATCTTTGGACTGTCTTTCGTGGTGGTGTTTCTCATCATGGCCGCGCAGTACGAGAGTTGGACGCTGCCGTTCAGCGTGCTGCTGGGCGTACCCATCGCCGTCTTTGGAGCCTTCCTCGCGCTTTATTGGCGCCGGCTCGACAACGACGTGTACGCCCAGATCGGCCTGGTCATGCTTATCGGCCTGTCCGCCAAGAATGCTATTTTGATCGTCGAGTTCGCCAAGGCTGAATATGACGGCGGCTCTACACTCATCGACGCAGCTCTTGCCGGTGCGAGGCTTCGACTCCGCCCCATCTTGATGACCGCGTTCGCTTTCATCCTGGGCTGCGTGCCGCTCTGGATAGCTTCGGGTGCCGGCGCGGTTTCGAGGCGAGTGCTCGGCAGCGTAGTCATCGGCGGCATGCTCGCCGCGTCTCTGCTTGCCATCTTCTTTATTCCGGTATCGTTTGACGTTGTTGAGCGGTTGGGCAATCTAGGAAAGGCTAGGGAAGCGAATAGAGCGACTGCTGGAGTCCCGCAGAAGGAAGATGCAGCATGATTACCGTAAGAACATTCGTTGCGATCGCGTTGTTGCTCATATCATGCGCGTGCACCGTAGGCCCTGAGTACAAACGTCCTCCCGCGACTGTTCCGGGCCAGTATCGAGGAGTGCCGCAAAACCCATCCAACGAACCAACCGGTGAGCCGTTAGCAGAAATGCAATGGTCGGCCGTGTTTCAGGATGAGGCGCTGCAAAACCTGATCAAAGAAGCGCTGACCAACAACTATGACGTGCGCATTGCCGCCGCACGCATCCTGGAGGCTGGCGCCGTTCTGGGGATTACTCGCGCCAACCAGCTTCCTTCGGTGGATGCGGTCGGGTCGCTGGGAAACACACGCACTCAGCCATATCCGGGGAACTCGACGGCGGGCGCACTCAGCATCCAGGCGTCGTGGATACTCGATTTCTGGGGGCAGTACCGCCGCGCGACCCAGGCGGCACGTGCCAATCTGCTTGCCACTGAGTACGGACAAAAGGTAGTTTTCGTAACTCTGATTTCCGGTTTGGCCAGTGCCTATTTTCAATTGCGCGAATTTGATTCCGAGCTTGAGTTTTCGAATCAGATGGTGGTCGCAGATAAAGATATTTTGAGAATTAATACCATCAAATTCAAGGGCGGCGAAGCGGCGATCACGGACCAGTATCAGGCGGAGTTGCTGGTGGAACAAGCCGAAGCGCAGGTCATCACTCTGCAACAATCGATTGAGCAAACTGAAAACCAGATCAGCATCTTGCTCGGCCGGAATCCCGGACCGATTACACGTGGACTCGAGCTGACCGCGCAGCCTCACCTGCCCGATGTGCCAACCGGACTCCCTTCAGCGATTCTGGAGCGCCGTCCGGACGTGCGGCAGGCGGAGGAATCGCTGGTCGCCGCCAACGCTAACGTCGGAGTTGCTAAGGCGGCGTTCTTTCCGCAGATCGCATTGACTGGCGCGTTCGGAGTGCAAAGCTCGTCGCTAACAAGCTTCCTATCGGGACCCACAACCGCTGCGTGGACCGTTGCAGGACAAGCTGCACAACCGATATTTCAGGGAGGCCGCATTACCTCCAACTATCGGTTGGCCTGGGCGCAACGCGATGAAGCCGAATTGGTCTATAAGCAAACCGTGCAGCAGGCATTCGAAGACGTCTCCAATGCGTTGGTCGGCTACAACCAGTCGCGGCAGTATCGCTTGAAAATTCAGGAACAGACAGCCACCTACAAAGAGACCGCGCGCCTTGCCGATGTCCGCTTCCTGGGCGGATACACCAGCTTCCTTGAGGTGCTGGTCACGCAACAGCAATACTTCACTTCGGAGCTGGCTCTCACGCAAGCATGGTTTTCGGAGTTGAATTATTACGTTCAACTCTATCAGTCACTGGGAGGCGGCTGGCAGCAGTAGTTGTCGCTCGAAATCCGCGGGCGCAAAGCCCTGCGGAAGAAGTAACATAGATTTTAGAGAGGGATGTCTCGATGAGTACGAAACCTGTCAGCAAAGACCCAGTCAACGAAAAAGCTCCGTCGGTCGTTCCCATGCCGCCGGAATCCGATTATCTTGCCAAGATTCGGCGCCAATATTTTGTTGGCCCGATTCACTTGACCGGGATGGAGAGCGCACTCTACGAACGGCATCTGCTGTTTGACAACGTTGTCGATCCGGCGGCGGTTGACGCGAGAGAACGTTTTGAGGCTGTGGCTCATTCTGTCCGGGATGTGCTGTCGCAGCGATGGATCTATACGGACAAAGTCTACGACCGCGCGAATCCCAAGCGAGTCTACTATCTGTCGATGGAGTTTCTCATCGGCCGGTCACTGGCCAACAATGTCACCAACCTCCTGCTTGATCCCGTCATTCGCGAAGCCGTCAAACAAAAGAATCTTGACTGGCTCGGAATCCTCGAGCAGGAGCCCGACGCGGGCTTGGGAAACGGCGGCCTGGGGCGTTTGGCCGCCTGCTTTCTTGATTCGATGGCGACCATGCAACTGCCCGCCATAGGCTACGGTCTGCGTTATGAATACGGCATTTTCAAGCAAACCATACAGGATGGCTGGCAGCGCGAGCAGCCGGACAATTGGCTGCATCGACCGGATCCGTGGGAGATCCGGCGCCGGAATCAGCACATCGAAATCAAGCTGAACTGCTCGTTCGAAATGCACGGGAGCAGCTTGCGTCCGTTGGAGGGTCGTCCCTCCATTCTGCTCGGCATTCCGTTTGATCGGCCCGTGGTGGGTTACGGCGGCAAGAACATTAACACGCTGCGGCTTTGGGGCGCGGCCGCTGCCGACTATTTTGACTTTCAGGAATTCAGCAGTGGCGATTTTGTCGGAGCGCTGGCCGAGACTCTGACCGCCGAGTCGCTTACGCGCGTTCTTTATCCCGACGACTCCACCGCCCAGGGGAAAGCTCTGCGCTTCGTGCAGGAGTATTTTCTGGTCGCCTGCTCGCTGGGCGATCTGCTGCGCCGGTTCCGCCTCGACAACTCTGATTGGAATACCCTTCCCGAGAAAGTTGCTATTCAACTCAACGATACGCACCCGACCCTGGCAGTTCCAGAGTTGATGCGGATTTTGATGGATGAAGAACATCTGGGATGGGATCAGGCCTGGAATCTTACGAACCGGACTTTGGCGTATACGAATCACACTCTGCTGCCCGAGGCTCTTGAGAAGTGGCCAGTCGCGTGGTTTGAGAAGATTCTGCCGCGTCACCTGGAAATAATCTACGAGATCAATCGGCGTCTGCTGGATGCCGTGCGGGCACGATTTCCCGGCGACGAAGGCCGAGTGCAGCGCGTGAGCCTGATCGAGGAAGGCCCGGTCAAGCAGGTTCGCATGGCCAACCTGGCAATCGTGGGTTCGCACAGCACCAACGGCGTGGCTGCCATTCATTCCCAGTTATTGCGCACCATGACTGTCAAAGACTTGGCGGAGATATTCCCCGAGCGTTTCAACAACAAAACGAACGGCGTGACGCCGAGGCGATGGTTACTGCTGGCAAATCCGCCGCTGGCGCAAACCATCACGGAAACGATTGGCGATGAATGGATTACTGACTTGAGTCAACTGAGCAAGCTCAAACCACTTGCCGATGACAAGGGCCTTCGCGCCGCTTTTCTCAAAGCGAAGCGCGAGGCCAAGACTGAGTTTGCCGCTTGGCTTAAATCGACATCCGGGCAGATTGTCGACGTCGACACCATTTTTGATTGCCAAATCAAGCGCATTCACGAATACAAACGGCAACTGCTGAATGCGCTTCGGATTGTGGTGCTCTATAACCGGCTCCGCAAGAATCCCGAGCTTACAATGCCGCCGCGGACATTTCTGTTTTCCGGCAAAGCGGCACCAGCATATCAACTGGCAAAGCTCATCATTAAGTTCATCAACAATCTGGCAGGCACGGTCGACGGTGATCCCATCGTGCGGGGACGGCTCAGGGTTCTGTTCCTGCCGGAGTACAACGTTTCGCTCGCGGAGAAGCTCATCCCCGCCAGTGATGTCTCCAACCAGATCTCGACTGCGGGATACGAAGCCAGCGGCACCAGCAATATGAAATTCATGATGAACGGCGCGCTGACGATCGGTACGCGTGACGGTGCGACTATCGAGATGGCAGAACAAGCCGGGGAAGAGAATTTCTTTTTGTTTGGCCTCACCGCAAAGCAGGTCGAAGATAGCGCCGGCTGGTACAATCCGCGCTGGCACTATGATTATGAACCGGAGACCCGCGAGGCTCTGGACCTGATCTTCTCCAACTATTTCAGCCGCAACGAACCGGGCATCTTCGAGCCCTTGCGCGATACGCTTCTGATTCACGACCACTATATGCACCTGGCGGACCTCAAATCCTATCTCGAGGCGGACGCGCGGCTTCTCGAGTTATACGCCGATCCCGACGCGTGGGCCCGAAAGGCTATCCTGAATGTGGGGAGTTCAGGGAAGTTCTCCAGCGATCGCACCATTCACGAATATGCATCCGAGATCTGGAAGGTAGAACCATGTCCGGTGCCTTAGAGATAGGCATCAAGCGGCTGTTGGGGGCTCTGTAGTAATCG
This sequence comes from Terriglobales bacterium, assembly GCA_035601995.1. GTDB lineage: Bacteria > Acidobacteriota > Terriglobia > Terriglobales > Acidobacteriaceae > JABDBE01. The sequence goes on along the minus strand of DATNNE010000003.1, from coordinate 60,929 downwards.
CGGGAAAGACTTGTCGCTGATAGGACGATTGATAGTCCGGGCGGCGAGGCGACAGCATCCGAAGCGTGATAACAACCGCTGGGATGAGATAAATAAAGCTTCCGAAAACCCACATCAAAGCGCCCGCAAGTGCCTGATCGTCGAGTGGCGAAATTGCGAAGAGCCGTGAAGCGGCGGAATAGGACGGATAGAGAACACGATCACAGAAGGCAAGAAACGCAGACAGCGCATCATTCGCCATCATCCCCAGAAAGAGGTATAGAGGGATCGACCACCGCGGCCACCTCGCTACACTTGGCCAGGGCTGCACCACCGGCCACCAGAACAGAATCGACGTCGCAAAAAAACATGCGTGTTCGACTTCATGCCAAAAATCCGACTGCAAGGCAAACTCAAAAGCGGTAGGAGTGTGCCATCCAATCAATGTGACCGTGGCGGCCAGCCAGCAAAACGCAGGGTGGGTCAAAGCATGGCCCATCCATTGTAGCGGTGCCCAGCGCATGAGTGGACCTAAACCCGCACGCACAAACTTCTGCGGCAGCCCCCGCAGCAATGGCAGAGCTGGAGATCCCAACAAAATCAAGGGAGGCGCGACCGCCATCAGGAGAATGTGTTGCACCATGTGGGTGGAGAGCAGATCATCATCAAAATTTGCCAGAGGAGATCCGACCGCGATCCACAGAGCAAACACTCCACTCATAAAACCAGTCAGCCGCCAAACTGAGATTACATCCGGAAGAAGATTGCGAAGCCGATACCAGCCTCGCAAATAGACAACGGCCGTAATCATCAGAACCAGCGTAACCGGTACTGGGAGAGCCCACGATTGAAACTCGGCTTGGATTGCAGGGGACATCATCAGCTTCATGGGCCCGTGGCAGACGACCCCGCAGCGTCCGCCCCAAGCACAACGTCGCGCGCAGCATTACTAGCCGGAGGCTGTCCCGGCGGATGCAGCGTCTCAAGGAAGCCCACCAAGGCCGTCGTCTCTGCAGGGCTCAAGTTTTTTCCATAGGCTGGCATATTGCCGCCGCCCTGGATGACCTGGCGGATCAATTGATCCTGCGTGAGCCGCAGAGCGACGCGGTCGAGCGCCGGTCCGCGCTTACCGCCCACATCATCGAGCGAATGGCAATTGTGACATTGCTTGGCCTGAAAAACCAAAGCGCCCCGGCGCTCAAGAGCAGTGCGGCCTTGCAGATATTCGGACGGGATAGGCAGGCTGCTCCACGCGTCCATCACCGGACTCCATGGTGTATGCAGGCCCAACTGCGTGAGACTGCTGAGCATTACCGCGGTCAGGAGAATCGTAAGAACAGCAATTGGCCTGCGCCTCCAACTCTTCTCGCCTTCGCCCGCAACAAACGGGAGCAGCAATAGCACAGCGATAGCGATCGCAGGTCCAATCAGGAGCACCGGAGTTTCCGCCGATGGCGGCAGGAAAGACAGGACTGCATAGAGCCACAAGAAGAAGAAATCCGGATGCGGCGAGGTCTGAATAATGGTCGGGTCGGGCTGCCCACTAGGACCGAAGGGGCCGAAATAGAAGGCGCAGGCTGCAATCGAAAGAAGAATGAAGGCTGAGAAGAAGATGTCCTTCCAAACCGCGTACGGCACGAAAGCAACTCCGTCTTGTTGGGTCAGCTTATGATATTCCTGAAGATAGGTGGCGCGCCGCACGATCCGTCCAGGCATGGGCCATTCATTGATTCCCAATTTCAAAACCATGAGCAGATGCACGCTAACGAACGCAATTAACAGTCCTGGAACCAGGAAAACGTGCACCGCGAAAAACCGCGAAAGCGTCGGCCCGGCAATGATCGGGCCGCCCAGCATCAGATTCACCGCCCACGGTCCAATTACCGGGACTCGACTGGCAATCGATGCCCCAATTCCCAATCCCCAATAAGCGTCCTGGTCGAATCGCAGGACCTGACCGGTGAAGGCCATGGCCAGTGTCATTAGCAGGAGAAATACACCCACCATCCAGGTCAACTCTCTGGGGAACTTGTAGGCTCCGAAAAGGAAGACCTGCACCATATGGATCAAGACGATCGCAACCATGAAATTCGAGCCCCAGCCGTGCAAGGCTCGAACAAACCAACCGAGGGTAATACCATGATTGAGAATCTGCAGACTGTTCCAAGCCTCTCCGGCTGAGGGCACATAGATAAGAGCAAGAAGAATCCCCGTCGCGATCTGAAGAATGAAGCAAGTCAGCGCCGCGCTGCCGAAAACATAAAACCAACTTGCAGTCTCCCGCGGTACAGGATGTTCGGCGGTTTCACGAATCGCCGGGCCCAGCTGGAGGCGCTGATCAAGCCACTCCCAGACTTTCGCGATCACGCGCATGTCGACCTCGCACTGTTCCTGCTCGCGACCGGACTTCCGGTGGTCGGCATTTCGCCAGCTTTGATGAAAAGTTTTCCATCGTCAATCTTGTAGTGGTACGTGAAAAGTCCTCGGGGCGGAGGACCCGAAGCGCGGGAACCATCCTGATAGTAAGCTCCGCCGTGGCAGGGGCACATAAAAAGGTTCGACTGCGGGAACCAGCGGACGGGACAGCCAAGGTGAGCGCAATTGATGGCAAAAACCTGGAAATTCTGACCGTCCACATTTCGAACCCAGCACGCAATATCCGCGGTTTCGCCATCCCAGGGATTCACTACCGGATTTCGATAGGTAGCCAGACGAGTCTGACCCTCGGGGAACTTTTCCAGTCCGCCCAGAGATAACCACGACTCGTAACCGATCTTTCGCGCGTGAGCCACGGGCGAAAGGATGTAACGCACAATCGGTATTGCAAGAATCACGCCGACAATACCATTCAGAAGCAATCCGAGTTTCACAAGCGCAGCACGCCTTGAAACGTCGGTTGATGTAGTCCTGGTTGGTTCGGTCATGGAAGTCCTTCCGCAGCACGTTCCACGGGTGGTTTCGAGTACGGTTGGCCTGGGTATTGTGGCCGCTGAGCAGCCAGCCATGCGACCACGTCAGAAATTTCCTGCCCCGACATAGGTCGATTGGGCACATCATTGCGCCAGTCCGGAGCTCCGATCTCCGGCCGTCCCACAATTACATTCGTTCGCAGATCCTGATCGCTCACTAAAGCAAGGTACGACCCGTTCACGATCGAACTGGCTTTCTTGCCTCCCTTGCCGTCTGGACCATGGCAACTCGAGCAGTAGGTTGCGAACACATCGGCTCCCTTGTGCGGATCGCCGCCGTGCTCGACCCCGTAAGGAGGGGCATTAACGCCGCGCAAGGTATCGGGCTTCGCCCAAGAGCGGATTCCGCTGACGATGGCGTCGATTTGTTTGTCCGTGAGCATGCCACCCGCACTTTGTGCGAAGGCGGGCATGGACGTGCCGGGAACACCGTTCGCGGCGGTACGGCGAATCGCGGCATCGTCGGCGATCGCGAGGAAAACCGGATCGCCGAGAGAAACGGCTGCTCCTCCGTTGCCGTTCGAACCGTGGCATCCCGCGCAGTTGCTCGCATAGAGGACGCTGAACTCGATAATCTGCTCAGGCGGGATCACCTCAGAGTCCGGACTGGGCCGACCCGGAGAACTGTTACAGGCTATGCAAGCCACAATGGCGAAGAGCAGGACAGCGAGTAAGGCGGCTTGGCACTTCATTGCTGGCCGCCCTCGTCGCTCTTCTCGTCCATCGCGCCCGGCATTTCCACACCAGCGCGAATCGCGAATGGAAGGTGCTGCCAGGTCCGCACGCGTTCTTGTTTTGAAACTACGATGCCGGCCACAATGCCAAATCCCATTTGCGTAATGACGAACCACGGCCAGTTAATCCTGTCGGTGAGCGCCGGGTTCAGAAATTCGAGGGCGCTGTGCAGCAGACCGGACCACAGAATGGGAGCAACCACGCCCCCTAATAAAACGGGGCGACGCGGAAACATCGGAAGCATGGCGCCGTAAAGCAGCCCGACCAGCAAAGACGTAACCAGGTGGACACTGGAAGCGACGATCAAAGCGCCGAAATGAAATGCTGAGATCTGCTCGGTTGTCTCTAGCGAAGGGGAAAATCCAGCTGCCAAAATATTGATTGGATACCACATGCTGTGATAAGCGACGATTCCGTAAATCACGGCCAGAACCGCCATGGCCACACTTCCTGCCAGGCCGCCTTTGACACCAGCAGAGATTGGATAGATTTCCAGGGGCAACCGTGCCCGGTTTGGCTCGCGTGTAATCAAATCCACTCGGGCCAGTTCGGGGCGCGTTGTAACTATGGGTATGACTTCTGTCGAAACCGGCACGGACTCATGCTTCTCGCGCGGGAGTACGTCGCGAAACCAACCGATCCATCCGCAGACAGTCAAGATTGCACCCATGATGCTGACCGGTGCGCTCGTAACCAGGCCCGCGAACAGCAACGCTACGCCAAAAGCCGCGACAATCGGCCAAGCCGTCGGCGCCGGTAGTTCGATGTTGCCCGGCGAACCTGCTCGTGTTTCCGTCCGCTCCGTACCCATTCCTCCGACCCTTTCTCTAGCGTCCAATGATGTAAACGACAGTGAAAACCACAACCCACACTGCATCCACGAAATGCCAGTAAATAGACAGCACGTCGATACGATAAGCGTGCTTTTGCTGAACATCCCCAAGCAGCGTGAACGCCATCACTGCGGAAAGGCAGATAAGCCCAACAATCACGTGAAACCCGTGCAGTCCGACCAACGAATAGTATGTTGTTCCGAACAGGTTCGTGCTTATGGTCAGCCCATCGTGGTAAATCAGCCGATACCATTCATGCGCCGTCCCGTAAAGAAATGCTGCGCCGAGTACGATCGTTGCAAACCACCAAGCTTTGAAGGTCGCGACATTTCCCCGGCGCAGTGCTTGAACCGAAAAGTGAATCGTGAGACTGCTGGAGAGCAAACAAATTGTATAAAAGATCGGTACTTCAAGGACCTGCTTCGGCGTCGGCCCGGTCAGACTCTTGCCCAGATAGAAGAGGTAGGCCACGACAAAGATGACGAAAATCGCAGACTCGGCGATGATCAGAGCGAACATTGCCACGTGCCCTCGCGAAGGCAATCCCCACTTGAGTTCCGGCTGGCGCATCGTGATTGGTGTCGCGCTCATTTTTAGGTTTCCTTCGTTATTCGTACTTCCAGTCCGGGTCTTCCGGATGCTTGAGATCCCAAAGCGGGCGCCGGCTCCTCACGGTCGGGATCGTCGCGAAGTTATAGACCGGCGGCGGTGAACTGGTGGTCCATTCCAGCGTCCATGCGTCCCACGGATCGCTGCCCGCGGTTTTGCCTTTGAAACGGGACCACAATAGATTGCCAACGAATATCAAGATCGATACACCCTGGACCAAGGCCCCGACGGTCACAATCAGATTCCAATTGTCCCAGCCGCGCCCTGGCTCATACGTATAGATTCTTCTCGGCATGCCCAACAGCCCGGGGATGTGCATAAAGTCAAACGTCAGATGGAAACCAAGGACAAACAGCCAGAATTGCAGCTTGCCCAGAGTTTCGTTGTACATTCTTCCCGTCATCTTCGGAAACCAATAATAGAAAGCGCCGAAGAGCGCGCACAGGATCCCTCCAACAATGACATAGTGGAAGTGAGCTACGACAAAATAGGAATTGCCCAGCTGCCAATCGAACGGCGCTGCACTCATCATGATTCCGGTAAGACCGGCAATGAGGAATTGAAACAGAAATGCGATGCAGAAAAGCATTGGCGTCTGGAAATGAATCTTTCCACCCCACATCGTTGCCAGCCAGTTAAAGATCTTGATCCCGGTGGGAACTCCGATGGCCATCGTCGACAGCACAAAGAACGTGTTTGCGTTCGAACTCATTCCGACGGTGAACATGTGATGCGCCCAAACGGTCATGCTGAGAAAGCCAATGGCCACGGTCGCAGCCACCATGATCGGATATCCAAACATCGCCTTCCGGGAAAATACTGGGACGATCTCGGAAACGAATGCGAACGCCGGAATCACGAGAATGTACACTTCGGGATGTCCGAAGATCCAAAAGAAGTGCATCCAGATCACAGCCGATCCACCAGCTTGCGTATCGAAGAAATGTGCGCCGAGGTAGCGATCAAGACACAGCATGATTTGCGCGGCGGTCAGAGGGCCAATGGCAAGCAGCACCAGGCCGGCCATCACCAGGTTGAGCCAGGCAAGCAGAGGCATCTTTCCCAACTTCATGCCGGGGCAGCGCAGACAGAGGATCGAAGTCAAAATATTGATTGCTGTGCCGATGCTTCCGAATCCGGAAACCAACAATGCCAAAGTCCAGAAATCGGTGCTATGCCCGCGAGAGAACGTCTGAGCGGTCAAGGGGGCATAAGCAAACCACCCCACATCCGGGGCATTCCCGGCTCCATACAGGCCATTCGCGCCCACGAGGCTGAAGTAAAGCAGGATGCCTCCGAACGCGGAGAGCCAAAAGCTGAACGCGTTGAGACGCGGGAAAGCCATGTCTCTCGCGCCAATCATCAGGGGAATCAGGTAATTGGCGAACCCGAACATAACTGGCATGACCACGAAAAAAATCATCGTGGTTCCATGCATCGTAAACATCCGGTTAAACACTTGGGGCGAGACAAAATCATTATGCGGCCGAATGAGCTGGATGCGCATGACCGTAGCTTCGATCCCGCCTACCACAAGAAAGAACAATGCATAAAGGATGTATAGGATGCCCAGCCGCTTGTGGTCGACGGTGGTCACCCAGTCATGAAGCCGATCGACAAGAGGACGAGACTCCTCATCCACCATGGGCAGAGCGATTGAATCAGTCGACATCGAGCGTTCTCCTCGACACCCTAGCGAAGCGTAGCCAAATAGGCGGTCACTGCATCCAGCTCTCGGTCGCTTAATTCCATGGCCGGCATTCGGGACCCGGGTTTTATGGCGTCAGGATTTCGAATCCATAGCCGCAGATTCTCGGCCGTATTCGGGGCCGCTCCGGCGGCAATCGTGTCCCGGCTCATCAGGTGCGACAAATCTGGGCCGAAGCGTCCATCGGCAACGGTGCCCGCGACCGCGTGGCAGTTGACGCAGGCGGTGGTTTCGAAAACGTATTTCCCCTCGGAGGCCGCGTCGCTCAATTGTGGCGGCTGACTTTGCTGCTGAATCCAGCGATCGAATTCATCGCGTGACTGGACGTAAACCCGCAGCAACATCTTGGCGTGCTGGGTGCCGCAATACTGGGCGCACTGCCCCAGGTAAAGCCCAGTCTCATGCGGATCAATCCACATGCTGTTCGGATGGTTGGGAATCAGATCGGTTTTGCCATTGAGGCGAGGAACCCAGAAGCTGTGATCCGTATCGGCCGATAGCAATTTGATGAACGTTGGTGTCGGATGCGCCGGGTCGCTCACAGGCACGTGCAGTTCATTCGCAGTCACGACATGGAGTGCCGGATAACGATACTCCCACCAATACTGGTGACCGATGGCAATCACTTCGATCGCATTGTTCGGCTGAGCAGCCTTCTGGACGCTGCCGATCACCCGCGCTGTCGCCATGAACAACGCCACTACAATCAGAACCGGGATAACGGTCCACGCCAGCTCCACTTGATTGCTGCCGTAAACCTGTGGCGGCTCTTGGCGGTCATCGTCGACCCTTTTCCTGAATTTCACGACAACATAGATGAGTAGGCTAAAGACGACGATGAATATCGTTCCCGTAACCGCGAGCACAAAAAGAGATAGTCCAAGAATCGTGTTTGCCGGCGTTGAAGCCGGCGCGAAAATATTCGTGGGGCTCAAAGACGGCGGAGCAGTTTGCGCGAACGCGGGAACCGCGGACAGGAACAGTGTCACAACAACTGTGAAATCCCATCGAGCGTACGTGTTATTCGGATCCATTTCTCAGCAAGTCGGTTCGAGCCTTTGTGATAACCCGTTTCGACGAATTGGCTGACGAACGATGTCGAGCGACCGTCCTATCGCATTTTCAATCGATGAAGATGCTTGTTCGTGGAGCAAAGCTGCACGAATGATCTCAGCAATGGCGATCGCGACGCACGCAATTGTACGATAAGTTCGAGCAAACGAATTGAGTGTCAATTTGAACAGCCACCCGGCCCGATTCCGGCAGAGTCGCACAGACACCTTCGAGCGCAACCCAGGTACAGACATCGGGTTGGAATGGTGGATTGTTCGACCGGGACGAATTAAAGACTGGCGTGGTTCAAACCATGGCTGCTGCTCGGTGTGCTGGTTGGGTCAACGGAGGGGTGAGTTGGACGGACGGGTAGGCCCGCGGATCGAGTCGCGACGAAATGCAGGCCAGACCGGGCGCACATTCTTTGGTCCACCGGTCGGCTGTGAGGGCCGTGAACTTTATTCGAACTCCAGCACTACAATTTCGGGGTTCGATCCCAATCGCAAGGGCGGTCCCCACGTTCCTGCTCCGCTTGAAGTGAAAACCTGCATCTTTCCTATCCGGCTCAATCCGTACACAAACTGGCGGTAGATCCGGCGCGCCATCCAGCTCCAGGGTATGAACTGGCCAAGGTGCGTATGCCCGGATAGTTGCAGCGAAACGCCCGCCGCCTCTGCGACTTCGGGATGGTCAGGGGCATGCGTCAGTAGAATGCTGGCGCGGTCGCGATCCAAGCGGATCCCGTGGAGCGCCGACCTGAAAGCCCCTTCCTGCGCCGCGTTTCGGTAGGGCACGCCCACAATCTGCAAACCGTCTACCTCCACTTTCTCGTTACTTAGCACGCGCACGCCGGCGGCCGCAATGGCATTCAGATATTTGCTGTCGTCGCCAAATTGCTCGTGATTTCCCGCCACGAAATACACGCCATGTGGCGCTGATAGCCGGTTCAGTGGTTCCGCTGCTCTTCCCGCGTCGATGGCCGTACCGTCATACAAATCTCCAGCAATAAAGATCGCGTCTGGCTCTTCCCTCAAAATCTTCGCAACCATGCGCCGCAGAAAACTGCCGTTTCGCACGTGCCCTAAGTGCACATCGCTGATCAGCGCCGCCTTTCGACCGCGCCAAGCTGCCGGCAAGTTCGCGAGCTGCACCGTTGTTCTCGTGATTCGCGTCAAGCTCGCGTTGAAAACTCCATAAAGCCCGGCCACTATCGCAGCACCGAACAGCAATTCCACTATTCGATGGAAGTTCATATCCAGCCCGGCCAGGCGCGCAACTCCGAAAATGATCCAGGAGAAAACTGCCGCCACGAAGAGGAAAGTCAGCAGACCCAGCCAAACCGCAGCCGCCCTGTAAAACGCGCGCAAGGGAGCATTTGTATAGCGAAAGGCGAGGAGGGAAGCGGCCACAAAGCTCACCGACAACAATCCGAAGACCAGTTTGATCCACAGCGGCTCAGGAGGATCGCTTGCTAAGGACGAGAATGTCCACGTCTCGTAGAGGAGAAAATGCGTTAGAAAAAGGACCGACTGAATAACTACGATGAAACCAATTAAGCGTCTTCGAACTCTCATGGTGCATTAGATTCAGCCAGCCAGCATTCGGATTGTTGGGTAACTTCCTAGAAAGTGGCGGGTTCCGAAATCTGCACCCACTTCACAAGAATCCGTCGCTTCGCTAGCTACTGTAACAGTCCGTAGACATCAAGCTCGGTTTGGGTTCCTACATAGACCTTGCCGTTGGCGATAGTGGGAACGGAATATTTCTGTTGCACTCCGGAGGTATCGCGTTTCGCATTCTGCTTGCTGTTGTAAAGTTCCTTGGAAACGTCGGTAGCGTCGTAAGCGTGCAGAACCGCGGGCGGCCCGCCTTCGGTGAGGACAAACGACTCAATCGCCCAGACGATGCCATTGCTCGTTCCATTGGCGGAGATCGAGGGAGTACAGCCGGGGTAACGGAACTCGGTGGGGGCAGTCGAGACGGGCTTCGTCGATAGCAAGCCATCGCTCACGGAATACATACTGAGATGATCATCGACGCCTGAGTAATAAATGTTCTGCCGGCAGTAGGCCGCTGTGCTCCAGTAGCCATTCAGAGAGCCCTGTACCGTCTGCACCACATTGTTGGTCTTTGAGTTGAACCCTCCCATGTGAAGCCGATCGACTACGAAAATACTTCCCGTTTTGTCGGCTTCCACCAGTTCGTAGGGATGTTTCCCGGCTTGCTTGGGGAGCAGAAGAACACCGCCTGATCCCAAATCCAGGTCCTGCTTGGAAAGCAAGCGTTCGTTGTAGGGCGAGAAATAGTCAGCCACGGCGAGGCCTCCCTGAGTAGTCAGCCTGAGAAGCGACATTCCATAGTTGACACCGCCTTTGTCGGCGTCGAATGTGCCATCGCCATCCCCGAAATATATGGAATTGCCGTCACTGGCGAGGCCCGCGCCACTCTGCCAAATACCTCCCTTGACACCGCCAGGAGTCGTAAGAAAAACCTCCGGTGGGGTTTGCAGATTCTGCGCGCTGTATTCCAGCAGCCAGCCATGATACGGGCGAGGGACGCATAGGGAAGCAAAAGCCAAGTAGACAGAACCGTTTTCGAGCAACAGTGCGGCGCGCTGGATTTGGCGAGCATCGAAGACTACCCCATTGACCGAGGCCTGAATCACAACTGGACCGTTGAATTTTTCGGCGCCGCTGGCGATGTCCAGAGCGTGGAGCCGCTGCACGACGGTTCCATTCTCATCCGTCTCCACGACTACATAGAGGGTATCGCTGGTGCCGTCGATAACCGGAGTCGACGTGATTCCTACTTCAGGCAACAGCGACTTGCAGGGACTGCCCTGAGTTGAGACCGTGGTGATCCCATGCGCCGGATCGATGAAACTGTCCTGCCAGAGCGCTTGCGACACCAGTCCGTCGGCGTCGAATGCGTAAAGCTGATCGTGCTCAGTCGCGACATACACCACGTTGTGCTTGCCTTCGCCAGGGATACTGACATTGGGTACGTATAGAGGTTGAGCGTAAATCTGACCCTGCACCGGGCGAGAAAACAGCTTGCCGAAAGTCTGCGTCTTGACATTGGCTGGCGTGAGCGTGGCTTCCTGTGAATTTAGCCCGGTGCGGGCGTTGTCATTGTGCCAGGTGAGGACGCCGGAAAACTTTTGGCTAAACGCGAGCGGCTGGCTAGCCAGAGCCGACATGAGAGCAAGAACAGAAAGCTTGCGGTGGGCGATCATGGAACCTCCTCGCCGAATCACTATAACCCGCGGTCGTGGTTATCCATTGCGGTTCAGAGAAACATTCTAGCTGAAGACGTCAAAGTAAATGCCATCCGGGCGTATTCACAAATTGATCCGAGAATGTCGAAAATCGGACCCTTGTCCAAATATTGACACTACGACAGTCACGTCAGTGTGAAAAGGTGGCATGGAACTTACCGCGGGCCAGATTTGATCGATTAAATTGTAGGTCTTTCAAACAAAGATGCAGCGCGAGAAACCTAAGCTTCATCCAACCCGGTACCGATCTGGTTGTCTTCAGGCAGGGCAAAGATCAAAGGAGGAGAATCGTGAGAGTCGGTGTCCGTTCCTATTTTCTTGCTGCGACAATAAGTTTTATTTTGTGGATTTTTCCCGCGTCAAGGCTTGCCGCCCAAGACGCGCACTTTCATAACGCCCCTCCGTCTAGTATTCAATTGAAGAACCCATATGCAGGACAGCACGCAGCCGTCGTAGCAGGCGCAAAACTGTATGCGACGAACTGTGGGTCGTGCCATGGAATTAATGGGCGCGGTACCGGAAACATTCCTGCTTTGTCCCGAGGCGCGGCTCAATCAGCGCCCGACGGGGAGGTTTTCTGGTTTATCACGACCGGCGCCGTCAATGATGGTATGCCGTCTTGGGCCAGCCTGTCTGTGGTGGAACGATGGCAGATTGTCACTTATGTGAAGTCCCTTAAAAACTCCCCTGACGCGCAGAATACCGAATCCGCATCTGCTAACCTGAAGCCGGTTAAGACGAATGCCCCGCCGCCGAAGGCTCCATTTACGGATTTCCGGTTTGAGGAACCCGGTAAAATCCGCAAGATCACAGTGCAAGATCTTCCGGCGCCGTATGCTTCCGATTCGGCGAACAATGGACCTGAGGTAATCGCTCGTCCACGCGGTGCCTGGCCGAAAGCCCCGGCGGGATTCAACGTGCAGCAATACGCCACCGGACTGGACAATCCTCGGTTGATCCGGACCGCCCCTAAGGGCGACATTTTCCTGGCAGAAAGCAGCAGTGGAAAAATTCGAGTATTCCGCGGAGTCAACAGCGAAGGCAAACCGGAGCAGGCTGGCGTTTTCGCCACCGGACTGAATCAACCCTATGGCATCGCTTTCTATCCTCCCGGAGACAATCCCCAGTGGGTGTATGTGGGCGACACTGACGCGGTTGTGCGGTTTTCGTATCAGAACGGCGAGTTGAAAGCGAGCGGACCAGCGCAGCACATCGTCGACCTCCCGCATGACAAGGGGCATTGGACCCGCGACGTGCAGTTCACCGCCGACGGTAAGAAGATGTTCGTCTCAGTCGGGTCGGCATCGAATGTCGACGACCCCGACACGACGCCCGATGAAAAGAATCGGGCCGACATTCTGGAGTTCAATCCCGATGGCTCCGAGATGCGTATATACGCGTATGGGATCCGGAATGCTGGAGGCGGGCTGGCGATTCATCCCAAGAGCGGCGAGCTGTGGTGTTCGGTCAACGAACGTGACGGGTTGGGAGACAATCTTGTACCCGACTACATCACACATGTCACCGAAGGCGGCTTCTATGGCTGGCCTTGGTGGTACATTGGCGGCCACCAGGACCCGCGCCACGAAGGCAAACATCCTGAGTTGAAAGACAAAGCGCTCGTTCCTGACGTGCTTTTGCAGCCGCACAATGCTTCGCTCGAGATAACGTTTTACGAAGGCACGCAGTTCCCGGCCGAATATCGGGGCGACATTTTTGCATCCGAGCACGGTTCATGGAACCGATCTGTACGTGCGGGATATGAGGTGATCCGCGTACCGTTGCACCAGACAAACCGGGCCAGCGGCGAGTACGAAGATTTCTTGACGGGCTTTGTATTCGATAACGGGCACGTCTGGGGACGGCCGGTTGGCATTACTGTAGCCCGGGACGGATCGCTGCTGGTCAGCGATGACGGTTCGAACTCCATCTGGCGCGTCAGCTACACGGCCACCGATAACCAGGAGAGCGCTCACGAGCGGAACCATGCAAGCCAGGGTGCGAAGAGCGGAAATAAATAAGCTGTTACTTTGCGTCGTCGCGGCACTGGGATTATGTGCTTTCCAATTTGGAGATCGGTATGGGCTGAACAACATGCCATTCGCGCAAGTTCAGCCGATGGTCTCCGACCTGGCAAGGGCGCGGCGAATGGCAAAGCAAGGCAACGTGGATTTGCTGGCCGGACAAACTATGCCCGGAGCGGCCGCGACCCTCCGAGGCGAAGTCACCGACGCAAATTGTTATCTTGGCAGTCATACCCACGCTTACGACCACGCCTTTTGCGCGAAGCTCTGCGCAGCGGCGGGTAGTGCGCTGCTGTTTATCCCCGACAAAGGGGGACAAATTTACGTTGTGCTCAGTGAACAGAACGGAGTGCGGCTTCCGGAGAATGTTCTCGACCGGATAGGCGTTCCTGGGATTGTGGTTAAGGGTAAAATGTTGGACACCGACGGATTGCGGGCGTTAGCGATTGAGGCATTAGTCCAGTAACGCCAGCATGGGAATGAGTTGCCGGGCTGCGACCATCCCGTCTCTTGCATCATCAAAAGGTAGGACGCATGAGAGTCGTGTCCAAACTGCAACGCTACGGCCTCGCAACGGTTTGCTGCGTTGTTGCGGTTGCCGCGGCGTGGCCGCTTGATGCCCCGTCGTCTTTCTTTTTCCTCGCTGTCATCGTGAGTAATCTTTACGGGGGCAAAGGGCCCGGCTTGTTCTCAGTCGGGCTGTCTGCCCTGGCCTTCGACTACTTTTTCCTCCCCCCACGATTCCATTTTGCGATTGAACCATCTTCCTACTTGCGGTTCGTGGTGTTCGTTGGTGCCGCGCTACTTATTACCTGGCTCATCGAGACCAGACGGAAAATCGAAGCGTTGCATCGGCGAATTGATGATCAGTACCGTCTCGTAGCCGAGACCGCCCCCGACGGAATCATTTCGATCGATGGTCACAATCAAATTACCTTCGTAAATCCCGCAGCCACGAAGATGTTTCAACAGGATGCCTCGGAACTCATCGGAAGCCCGCTTACGGTTCTTCTGCCTGGCTGTCTGCAAGAGCATCGCAGAGGAGTTAGCGAACTGCTTGGCGTGCGCAATGACGGTACGCAGTTTCCTGTTGAAGTCTCCTTTGGGACGATGCTGAGTGGAGACCAACACACTTTCACTGGTTTCGTGCGCGACGTCAGCGGAGTGAAGCATGCCGCGGACGCACTGCGAAAGAGCGAATCATATCTCGCAGAGGCTCAGAAATTAAGCCAGACTGGCAGCTTCGGTTGGAATGTGTCCACGGGACAACTTTCCTGGTCTGAGGAAACGTATCGAATCGTCGAATACGATCCCGGCACCACGCCGACTTTAGACCTCGTGCTGGAAAGAATTCACCCGGAAGATCAGGTCCGCGTTCGATCAACTTTCGATCGCGCCGTGACCGGCCACACAGACTTGGATTTTGAACATCGACTCCTCATGCCCGGTGGTTCTGTTAAACATGTCCACGTCGTTGCCCATGCGGTGAGGGATGAGTCGGGTAACGTCGAGTTTGTAGGCGCAGTGACCGACATCAGTGATCGCGAACGCGTCGCGATGGAGTTAAGGCGCAGCCAAACGTATTTGACGGAGGCGCAACGGTTGAGCCATGCCGGCAGTTGGGCTTGGGATACGCATCGCCAGCAAACAGTCTATTGGTCGGCCGAAATGTATCAGATATATCAACGTGATGCATCGGAGGGACCGCCGCTTACGGAAGAACTTGTCAAGATCCATGGTCTGGATTGGCCAGTATTAATCCATGCAGCTGAAAGAGCAGTTCGGGAGAGAATTGACATCGATCAAACGTGCAGCCTCGCACTCCCGGATGGATCAACAAGAAATGTCCGCATCGTGGGTCATCCGGTGGTGAATGCATCTGGCGAGGTTGTTGAACTAGTCGGAACAACCATGGATATTACCGAACAGTGGCAGGCGAGAGCCGAATTGGAGATTGCTCTTGAAAAAATCCAACGGCTCAAAGATCAACTTCATGACGAGAACCTGGCGCTGAGGGAAGAAGTTGATCAGGCTTTGATGTTCGAGGAAATCGTCGGTTCCTCGAAGGCGCTTCTGCGGATCCTTTCGCAAGTCGCGAAGGTTGCACCGACGGATTCTACAGTCCTCATCCTGGGAGAAACCGGTACTGGGAAAGAACTGATTGCTCGTGCCATTCATAAGCGGTCAAACCGATCGAGCCGCGCGTTTATCCGCGTAAATTGCGCTGCGATTCCGCAATCGCTGATTGCGTCTGAACTTTTTGGGCACGAGAAAGGTGCCTTCACTGGCGCAATCCAGCGCCATGTGGGGCGGTTTGAATTGGCCCATGGCGGGACCATCTTTCTGGACGAGATCGGAGAGCTTCCAGCCGAGACTCAGATTGCTCTCTTGCGAGTTCTTCAAGAACGAGAATTCGAACGCGTCGGCGGCAACCAGCCGATTTCAGTCGACGTGCGAGTGCTGGCAGCGACGAATCGTGATTTGAATGCGGCCATTGCTGGGGGAATGTTCCGGCAGGATCTTTTCTACCGGCTTAATGTTTTCCCGATTCTAATTCCCTCGCTGCGCGAACGCGTGGACGATATTCCCATCCTTGTCGAGTATCTTATCGACCGCTATGCGAAGCAGGCGGGGAAGCGAATGAAGAACATAAGCAAGAAAACGCTGGAATTGTTTCAGGCTTACGACTGGCCTGGAAATATTCGAGAGTTGCAAAACGTGGTGGAGCGAGCCGTCGTACTCAGCGAGGGTGAGACATTTTCTGTCGATGAAACCTGGCTGAAACGCGAAGTTCCAAAGGAATCGCGTCTTCTATCTATGCCAGAAAAGGCACTGGGCCGCCTGGATGCGGATCAGGAAAGACAAATCATAGAAGCTGCTTTAGCCGAATGCGGTGGTCGGATCGCTGGCCCGTCCGGCGCAGCTGCGAAGCTCCGCATTCCGCGGCAAACTCTTGACTCGAAGATCAGCAGTTTGGGAATCAACAAAAACCGATTCAAATCGGCGTAGTTGCGCCACCCATCGCGCAAAATTATCGTTTGAGTTCTACTTGTTCTTCGGAAAGCCGAGAGTGTATTTCACCAACATGTCAATCTGATCTTTAGTATGAAGGTCGTCAGTATCAAGGGCGTCCCGAAGTTTCTCGAGACGGCCTCACAGTTCGCATTCCTCCCAAGCCTTGCCGAAAATCAGAAATTTCTGATTTTCGGCATTACGCGTTGTTGCAATCATACTTATTTTCAGATGCTTACATCTGGAACCGCGAATGCACTTCTCTCGTCAAACAATTTGGTGAGGGGGAGAACATGAATGCCGAAAACCTGGCTTTTGCGGATGAGCATACCAAGGGCGGAATCTACTACACTGGGCACGACAGTGTGCCATTGCCGGAGGCTAAATCGATAGAAACAAGCTCGTGGTCGATTCCACAGGACCACAAGCCAGGGTTAGGCTTTATCGAGAAGCTGGACAGCCAGCCGAGCCCCTCTGATGGCATGGTCGGATGCAGTTCCGCGCTGGAAAAAGTGCTGAGCCTGGTTAGGACGGTCGCACCGACCGATTCCACTGTTCTCATCGAAGGTGAGACAGGCACCGGCAAGGAACTGGTCGCGAGGGCGATTCATGCCCGCAGCCAGCGCCGGAATCGACCCTTTCTGAGACTGAATTGCACGGCGATTCCGTTGGGTTTGCTCGAGAGCGAACTGTTCGGCTATGAAAGAGGCGCCTTTACGGGCGCCGTGACACGCAAAGTCGGCCGATTCGAAGCTGCAGACCGGGGCACTCTTTTTCTAGATGAGATTGGTGACGTTCCATTGGAAGTCCAGGCGAAACTGCTTCGCGTGTTGCAGGAGGGAGAGTTCGAAAGACTCGGCAGCGCCCATACGCAGCGGGTGAATGTGCGCTTGATTGCTGCGACCAATGCGAATCTGCGGGAGCTAGTTTCTGAGAGGCGATTTCGCAGTGATCTCTACTATCGACTCAATGTTTTTCCGATATCGCTACCGCCGCTGCGTGACCGCGCCGGAGACATTCCTCCGCTCGTAATGCACTTTGTAGCCAGATACGCCGAACAAATGAACAAGCGCATAGAGGAGATTCCAGCCGAGGTGATGGATGTGCTGGCGGGTTATTCGTGGCCAGGAAACATTAGGGAGCTGCAAAATTTCATCGAGCGTAGCGTGATCTTGACCCCCGGCAGCGTGCTGCGTCCTCCGCTGGAGGGGTTGCGAAGCTTTCCCGAAGTTCAAACGCTGGATCCCATCACGCTCGAAGAAGCCGAGCGCGGCCACATTTGCAAAACCTTGAAACAGACAAATGGAGTGCTCGCCGGTCCAAATGGTGCTGCGGCCCGTTTGGGAATGAAGCGCTCCACTCTGTATTTCCGCATGCAGAAGCTCGGAATTTCAAAACCAGTCAGAAATTCCTGGCCGATGTAGACCCGCGCGCCTAGTGATCCAGCGAGCCCACCCGCAGCGGTACGCGTGCGCCTGCTCGCGATGTCGTCGGCGCAATCAACACAAATCTTAAGAAGCCATGCCCGCATATGGGCGGACGTGCGCGCACAAACTTGTTCACCTTGATTCGGACTGCAGCATCAGAACCTGGGCGCATGGTCCTTCGAAAGCGCTGCGCAGTCCAAATGTGGACGCAGTGTCAGTTTGCTGACTCTCAACCGGAATTCCCGGGCCGTTCCGTTTCCCCTAACCGCTTTCGAACCATTGAAAACGCAGCGCCAGATTTTGTCCGCAGTTTGGCGAGCAGCGTGCCAGATGTGTGAGTCACACGGAGGAAACCAGCATGCTAGCTACAGATGTACCCATCGGAACAGAGCCGAGATCAATCTCCTGGGCTTTCGAGAGGGACAGTGAAGAAGTGAATGACATCTTTTCTCGCTGTGTACCTTCACTTTACCGAACGGCTTATCGACGGCTGGGCAACGCTGCTGATGCTGAAGATGCAGTTCAAGATGCGCTCCTGTCCGCCTACAAGCATTTCGGTGAGTTCAGAGGAGAGGCGAGCGTCTCGACTTGGTTGAACGCCATTGTCGTTAACTCGGCGCGGATGCAACTGCGCAAACGACCCCGCCACATCCACCTGTCGCTACAAGAACCATACGGCGGGCAGGAAGATGTTCTGGTGGCGGATCGAATCTCTGATTCCTCGCCGAGCCCGGAAGACGAATGCCGCAGATCTGAACTGCGCGCCCGCGTTCTGGGGCTGATGGAGCACTTAAGCCCCACCTTACGCAAGGCATTCCAGCTGAGGAAGGTCGATGGTTTAAGCATTCGCGAGGCAGCGCAAATCCTTGGGGTTGCAGACGGCACGGTGAAAGCTCAGGTCGCTCGCGCGGCCGCGAAGCTCAGGCAGTTGATGCGTGTCCGGTACACGGCGCCGTCGACCCGCGATCGAAGGCGCCGGAGCAGCGGTCAAAACACCGGAGGAGTCCGCAAGAGCTTGTGCTGTCGTTACCCGTCCATGGAGCATTGTGCAGAATTGCGGTAAGGCGGCTTTGGTTGGGCAGGCTCCGCACCGCAGTAGTCGCATTCAACAACAGCGCATAACGGCAGGCTTCTTACTGGGGTCGGAAATCGACAAGAACCGGAATACATAAATGTGGATCGTTAGATTAGCCCTACGGCGGCCTTACACGTTTGTAGTTGTGTCCATCCTTATTGTGATCATGGGCACGCTGGCGATCTTTCGCACTCCTACGGATATCTTTCCGAATATCAACATACCAGTGATCAGCATCATCTGGAGTTATAGCGGTCTCGTGCCGGAAGAAATGACTGATCGAATTGTGAGCGTCACCGAGCGTGCTCTCACAACTACGGTAGACAACATCGAACACATCGAGTCGCAATCGCTATATGGAGTCGCTGTGGTGAAAGTGTTTCTGCAGCCGACGGCAAACATTCAGCAAGGCATTGCGCAGATCACCGCAGTCTCTCAGACTCAACTTCGACAGTTACCAACCGGCACAACCCCTCCCCTGATACTCGCGTATAGCGCATCCAGCGTGCCGGTGTTGCAGTTGGCGCTCTCCGGGCCGAACCTATCCGAGCAGCAGCTTAATGATTACGGACTCAACTTCATTCGCACTCAGCTCATCACGGTCCCGGGTGCATCGGTGCCTTATCCCTATGGCGGTAAGCAACGCGAGGTGCAGGTCGATCTGAATACTGCGGCTTTACAGTCAAAAGGCCTGTCGGCACTGGACGTAGTCAACGCAATCAGCTTACAAAATCTCATTCTTCCTACGGGCACGTCGAAGATCGGCCCCAAGGAGTATGACGTCGACATCCCGAACGCGGCCCCGCAGACCATCACCGATTTGAATCGCATCCCGATCAAGTCCATCGGCGGCACCACGATCTACATTAAGGATGTGGCCTGGGTGCGCGACGGTTTTCCTCCGCAAACGAATGTGGTGAGGGTCAACGGTCAGCGGTCGGTATTGCTGACAATCCAAAAAGCTGGGAATGCCTCGACCCTCGACGTGATTTCTGGCATCAAGGCAATTCTTCCACAAATTCAGACGACCGTCCCGCCTCAGCTGCGGATAGATCCTCTGGCGGATCAGTCCATCTTTGTTCGCGGCGCCATCAGCGGCGTGGTCCGGGAAACTCTGATCGCCGCATGTTTGACTGCCTTCATGATTTTGGTTTTTCTTGGAAGCTGGAGAAGCACTCTCATCATTGCGACCTCGATACCACTGGCGATACTCACGTCCATCATTGTGTTTAGTGCGATCGGCGAAACCATCAACATCATGACCTTAGGCGGCCTGGCTTTGGCGGTGGGAATCTTGGTGGATGACGCAACCGTGGAAGTCGAGAACATCAACCGTAATCGAGAGGCGGAGCCGGATAAGGATATGGACGAAGTTGTCCTTGACAGTGCATCGCAAATAGCGGCGCCAGCATTCGTTTCCACGCTCTCGATATGTATTGTCTTCGCACCGATGTTCTTGCTTTCCGGTGTGGCGCGTTACCTCTTCGTCCCCCTCGCCGAAGCGGTCGTGTTTGCGATGCTGGTTTCTTACGCGCTCTCGCGGACGATCGTGCCGACCATGGCGAAGTATCTTCTGCGTTACGAGGGAAAAGAGCACGGTGGAACCGCGGCCAGCCGCAATCCACTGGTCACTCTGCAAAAGCGGTTTGACGCTGCTTTCGAGAAATTCCGCGACAGTTATCATCGGCTTTTGGGTGGCTGCCTCCATCATCGCGGTGCATTCCTCACGGTGTTTTTCGCGGCTTGTCTCGGCTCACTGGCGATTCTGATCCCGTGGCTGGGTCAAGACTTCTTTCCGAGCGTGGATAGCGGAGTTTTCAAGCTCCATCTTCGTGCCCCGACCGGAATGCGCATCGAAGAAACAGCCGACCTCTGCGACCAGGTCGAACAAACGATTCGACAGCAGGTTCCAGCTGACGAAGTCAAAAGCATCATCGACAACATTGGTATCCCTTACAGCGGAATCAATCTTTCCTACAGCAACTCAGCGCCGGTAGGGTCGGAGGATGCGGACATTCTTGTCACCTTGTCGGAGAACCACCACCCTACCGATGATTACGTTCGCAAACTTCGCCGGACGCTGCCCAAAAGCTTTCCGGGTGTGACCTTCGCTTTTTTGCCAGCGGATATGGTCGCGCAGATTCTTAATTTCGGGCTGCCGGCTCCGATTGATATTCAAGTCGTCGGTCAGGACATGGAAGGAAACCACCGCTATGCCGACGCGTTGCTGGAGAAGATCAGATATGTTGAAGGCACGGCTGACCTGCGGATCCAGCAGCCCTTTGATCAACCTTTCCTGCATTTCCGCGTAGAGCGCACGAAGGCCGAAGAACTTGGTTTCAGCGCCCATGATATTGCGCAGAATCTGCTGGTATCGCTGAGTGGCAGCTTCCAGACCTCGCCCACGTTCTGGGTCGATCCCAAGAATCGTGTCAGCTATCAAATTGCAACGCAGACACCGCAATATCGGGCAGATACGCTTCAGGACGTTGAGAACATCCCCGTTACTGGAAGCGATCCGACAGCCCCACCATCGCTGATGGCCAGCCTAGTGTCGATGCAACGGGGAACGGGGATGGCCGTGGTCTCTCATTACAACGTCGCCCCGGTCATCGATATTTACGGATCAGTCGCCGGCCGGGATCTGGGCGGCGTGGCCAGCGACATCAACAAGATCATCAAGGCCACGCAACAGGACTTGCCGCGAGGCTCTCGGGTGATTGTGCGTGGGCAAGTGCAGACCATGCGGGCTTCCTACATTGGTCTTCTGAGTGGCCTGGCGTTCTCCATCGTGCTCATCTATTTGCTGATCGTGGTGAATTTTCAGTCCTGGCTGGACCCGTTCATCATGATTTCCGCGCTACCGGCGGCGCTCGCTGGGATTGCCTGGTTCTTGTTTCTTACCCACACGACTTTGAGCGTGCCCGCTCTGATGGGCGCGATCATGTGCATGGGAGTGGCGACGTCGAACATCATTTTGGTTGTGAGTTTCGCTACAGAAAAGCTTGTAGAAGGGAAGGACTCAATCACCGCCGCACTGGAGGCTGGCTTCACGCGGTTTCGGCCGGTGCTGATGACTGCACTGGCGATGATCATCGGGATGGTGCCCATGGCTTTAGGATTAGGTGATGGCGGAGAACAAAACGCTCCGCTCGGCCGGGCCGTGATCGGGGGCTTGATTTTCGCTACGATTTCGACGCTGTTCTTTGTCCCAGCGTTCTTCAGCCTTTTGCAAAAGTCTCGCGCTGAAGCTGATGCAGTTCAGAAGTGAACCCGAGCGCTGTGAGGTTACCGAGAATTTTTATGCCGACAGATACAGAAGGAGGAAAACAGAGACAGAACCCTCTGCCCGGATCACTTGATGCGGGCCAGGCGCAGAGCCCGCGCAATTACCGGCTGGTTTCGGTGCTTGTGTTGGTCGTTGTCGCCGCTTTGTTGGCATCGGGAATCTGGTCGCGTGTCAGGGCGCGTGCCGCTTTGCGCGTCGAGACTGCACAGATCGCGATCCCGGCGGTTTCCGTGGTTTCGCCCAAGCGGACGGCGCCCACTCAGGAAATTATCCTTCCCGGTAATGTTCAGCCCTTTATCACTTCGCCGATTTACGCCCGTACCAACGGATATCTAAAGAAGTGGTATCTGGATATCGGTGCACAGGTGAAGCAAGGGGAACTGCTTGCTGTAATCGAGACCCCCGAAGTCGACCAGCAACTGGAGCAATCGCTGAGCAATCTGAACACCGCCAAAGCGAATCTGGAGCTTGCCGAGATTACCAAGAACCGCTATCAGGGTTTGCTCAAGACCAATGCCGTTTCCCAGCAAGACGTGGACAACGCTGTGGGCACATACAATGCCAACAAGGCGATTGTCGAAGCGAGCCAGGCCAACGTTCGGCAACTTCAAGCCTTGCAGTCCTTCGAAAAGATATACGCTCCGTTCGATGGCGTGGTTACCGCGCGCAACACCGATATTGGTGATTTGATTAACTCTGGCAGTAGTGGCGGCGTGAAGACTGATCTTTTCCACATCGCTCAGCCTGGAACGTTGCGTGTCTACGTAAACGTGCCGGAGGAATACTCGCAAGGGGTCAAAGTTGGCATGACAGCAGACCTCAGTCTTGCCGAGTTTCCGGGCCGGAAATTTCAAGGAAAACTGGTTCGCACCGCCGATGCCATCAATGTGACCACCCGCACGTTGTTGATTGAAGTCGATGTGGACAATCCCACGGGTACCCTGCTCACGGGGTCTTATGCGGAAGTGCACTTGGCCGTTCCGACTGATTCCTCTAGCTACCTTCTTCCCGTCAACACTTTGCTGTTTCGCTCGGAGGGGTTACGTGTTGGCATCGTGAGGGACAACAAAGTTGTGCTCGCTGTTGTGACACCGGGCCATGACTTCGGCGAGCAAATAGAGATCGTCTCGGGCGTCAAAGCCGACGACAAAGTCATCGTGAACCCGCCGGATTCGATTGTGGCTGGGCAGGAAGTTGAAATCGTCCAAGCGTCCTTGCCGGGAGACACTAAGTGAAACGTGCCCTGTACATCGCCGAGGACAACCGGGGGCAAAGAGCAGCGTGGGTAATTCTACTAACCGTGGCAGCGTTGCAGTTTAGCGGATGCGTTGTCGGGCCGAAGTACCATCCTCCGGTGGTTCAAGCGCCTCCCGCCTATAAAGAAATAGGTGACTGGAAGCCGGCTCAACCCAACGACCAGAATCTCGGGGGTACATGGTGGACGATATTTCAGGATCCGCAACTTGACGCCCTCGAACTCCAGGTCAATGTATCGAATCTGAATCTGAAAGCTGCACAGGCGCAATTTCAGGAGGCGCGAGCGGCGCTACGTTATTATCGCGCGGACTATTATCCGACGATTACGGCCGGGCCGTCGGCGGCTCGAACGCGCGTCTCCGCAAACAGTCCGACTACTTCGCTGTTGGCTGGCGCCACGTATAACGACTTTGTGCTGCCGTTCGATTTCTCATATCAGGCCGATGTCTGGGGACGAGTTCGAAGCAATGTGGAGTCTTATCGAGAGCAAGCGCAAGCCAGCGCGGCAGACCTGGCCACGGTCAACCTGAGCATGCACGCGGATCTGGCCCTTGATTACTTTGAAGCGCGCAGCCTGGACGCCGAGGAACAGCTGCTGAACTCCACGGTTACGCAGTACGAGCAGGCGCTGGACTTGACCGTGAGCCGTTTCGAGGGAGGCATTGCTTCGGAAGTGGAAGTCCAGCAGGCAAAGACTCAACTGCAAACTACCCGGGCAGAGGCGGTTGATGTTGGCGTGCTGCGAGCGCAGTACGAGCACGCGGTCGCGATTCTTATGGGGAAACCTCCTGCGGAATTTAGCCTTCCACCGTTGCCGCTTACCACGCCACCTCCGCACGTGCCGATCGGCGTGCCCTCGGAGTTGTTGGAACGGCGCCCGGATATCGCAGCTGCAGAGAGAAGGGTAGCGTCCGCCAACGCGCAGATCGGAGTCGCGAAGTCGGCCTACTACCCCATGATCAATCTGGGCGCGTCGGGAGGTTTTGAGAGCGGTAGCATCACGACCCTGCTGAATGGGCCAAGCGGTCTGTGGTCGATTGGAGCGTCTGCCTTGGGGACTGTCTTCGATGTGGGAAGACGGCGCGCACTTACTGACGAGGCGCGTGCCGCTTACGATTATCAAGTCGATATCTATCGTCAGGACGTGCTGACTGGGTTCCAACAGGTGGAAGACAATCTGGCCGCGGTGAGAATTCTAGAAAACGAGGCCAAGATCCAGGATGAGGCCGTGTTGGCGGCCCAGCGCTCGCTGGATCTTTCGATCACCCGCTACAAGGGCGGCGTCACAAGTTATCTCGAGGTGATTACTGCGCAGAGTGCGGCGCTCGCAGATGAAGTGACAGCGGTGAATATTCTGGGGCGTCGGATGGCGAATACAGTGTTACTGATTCAGGCGCTCGGCGGCGGATGGGATCGCTCGACTCTGCCGCAACGCCCGGAATGCTGCGGCAGGCTTGTCAGCAGTAACGGCAATTGATCTGAGCGTGTTTTTTCGGAAAGGCCAGAGGCGCTAGGGACATCTCGGAGGATCTGCAGAAGGACGCTATTTCCTCAGCTTCACTTTTCATTAGTGTTGTTTCCCTCGTGCCCGATCCACTCCCGAATGAAGCGCGGACAATGTCGAAGTTCGATGCCGCTGCCCTCACAAGCTCGCAAAAAGCGGACTACTGTCACGTCGACAAGCACCACTTCATCCAAGTCCAAAACGATCTGCGGAGCGCTGGAATCGATCTGTAACTTTAATTCTTCAAGGGATTCAGCGTGGATTCGACCGGCTAGCCGAAGAATATCTTTCTGTCCATCAGAGTCCTTTTGAATCTTGAACGTCATTTCGTCGAAGCCGACTCCAGCAGGCCAAAAGCACGACTTGCGCCAGGAATGAAGCTGACAGGCAATTTCGCCATCGCTCCATCGAATGAGGGTGTGCAACTTCCGTTCCGAATATCGCTAAAGGGTACGAGCAAAATCAGGTCGTGCTTTCAATAATTTAAGAGCCGATAACGCAGAGCTGAGGCTGCCCGTATGAGAAGGCATGACGGACTGTCTGACAGTGTGTCCACTTCCTGACATGCACGCAGGGTTCAACGACCTCGTGGCCTTTTCGACGCAAAGCGATGACTGTGGGAATAAAAAGATGCCTGCCGAGTTATCAGCGATGAGCCCTGACAAGAAAGATACTTATGGTAAGTCCGTTCGACCTCAAAACCGTCTTTCTCGCCAAACACGCACAACACGTGGTGTTGGTCCATTTTCCTATCGCGCTGTTCATTTCAGCAGTCGCTTTTGACTCTATTGCGCAATGGACGAAGCGACGCGGCGTCGCGGTCGCGGCATATTATAACCTGCTGGTGGCGGCCCTTTCAACGCTCCCAGTTCTCGCGACCGGTGTTCTCGCTTGGCAACTCCAACTCGAGGGGCAGAAACTCAAAGGCATCCTATGGCTGCACCTGATATTCGCCTGCCTGTCGACTGCAATGATCTGGTTGGTCTGGTGTCTGCATTTTCGCGCGCGGCGGCGAGCGCAAGCGTTGCCGAGTCACCGCTGGGCGATTGAATATGTGGGAGTCGGTATCGTCGCGCTGACCGCGCATTTGGGCGGTTTCCTAAGCGGCGTAAACGGACCCAGCTAGGCGCGTGGCCATTGGAATCGGACACGGGAATAAAAACGGCCGCCGCCAGTTATCAACTCAGAACGCTACAAATCACGGAGCGCACAATGAAGGACAAGAAGCAAAACATCATCGATCAGAGGTTGCAAGACCTCAATAACGACGGTATCGACCGTCGCGGATTTCTGAAGTGTATGGCGTGGGCTGGCACGGGACTGCTCTGGACGATGAGCGGCGGGATTCCAGTGTCGCGCGCCTTCGCCAAGAATATCGGCAAACACGAAAGCAAAGCCGGGGACTTCAGCTTTGTACAGATCAGCGACAGCCACATGGGATTCAACAAGCCAGCCAATCAGGATGTGGTCGCAACCCTGCAGGCCGCGGTGAACAAGATCAACGCCTTGCCCAGTCAGCCGGAGTTCTTGCTGCACACGGGCGACATCAGCCACCTCTCAAAACAAGAACAGTTCGACAACGTTGACCAGATTTTGAAAGGCGCGAGTGCGAAGGGCGTGTTTTTTGTGCCAGGTGAACACGACGTGCTCGACGATAACGGGAAGTCGTATCTCGAACGCTACGGAAAGAGCACCCAGGGATCTGGATGGTACAGCTTCAATCACAAAGGCGTGCACTTCATCGGGCTGGTGAATGTGATGAATCTGAAGTCGGGTGGACTCGGATCACTCGGCGGCGAGCAGCTCGAATGGATGGAAAAAGATGTCAAGCATCTGAAACACAGCACGCCAATCGTGGTGTTCGCGCACATCCCCTTGTGGTCGGTCTACCCAGAATGGGGATGGGGCACGGAGGATAGCGCGCAGGCGCTGGCTTATCTGAAGAAGTTCGGCTCCGTCACCGTGCTGAACGGGCACATTCATCAGACCATGCAAAAGGTCGAAGGAAACGTGACCTTTCATACGGCAATGTCAACCGCATTTCCGCAACCGCAGCCGGGCAAGGCGGATTCTCCTGGACCGATGAAAGTGCCTGCCGAGCAGTTGCGATCTTTGCTGGGAATTACTGAGGTGAACTACGTGCGGGGTCAGCATTCCCTGGCCATCGTGGACTCGACCCTGGGGTAGGCCACCCGCCATCCGGTCCAAACAACGAAGATCAAACGAGTAGAACGAATCTACAAGGAGGAGAAAAATGACGAAGAGGAATGTGTGGATTGCGGGTTTAGCGACCCCCATAATAATTGTGATGCTGCTGTTAGGGGGATCAGCGAGCGTCATGGCGATAAATGACCAGCCCTCCGCGGCAACCGCAGAGGTGAAAATCGATAATTTCAGTTTTGGTCCGCAGACGCTGACAGTATCCGTCGGAACGACAGTTACCTGGACGAACCGCGATGATATTCCCCATACGGTAGTGAGCACTGACGGCGTGTTCAAGTCCAAAGTGCGGGATACAGATGAAAAGTTCACTTACACGTTCACCAAGCCAGGAGAGTATCCCTACTACTGCTCAGTCCATCCGAAAATGACTGGCAAGATCGTGGTGCAGTGAAATGCGTCGGGATAGGCATGGAATGACTGATGCGAGAGAACGGAAGCGCTCATCGCACCACTCTTACGCGGCGGCCATTAATGGGCACTAGCTGCTTGGGCAGAAGCGGGAACAGCTTGGGTGATCTCAATAGAGTCCGGTTGAGTCCAGACCGGCTTTCCGCTGCTAAGGTCGAGGCGGTTCATGGTGGCCTTCAGGTGGTGTCGATCCACCTCGACAAGCAAGTAGTGATAGTTGATCTCTTTGCTCTGGAAAGGGTCGCCGGGAGCGCGTTCAATCGGATAGGCGTGAGCTCCCGCGCCACCCGATACAAAATAGGTGACACCGCCGTGCTCATGGCGTTCGTAATTGTGTACGTGTCCGGAAAAGACGATGAACCGAGCGTTCGTGCGTGGCTGGCGGACTTCCAACATTTCCGCTAGCTTCTGCTCGGGGTTGCGCGCCGAATGCCCCCCGCCGTACTTTTTTTCGTCGGACGAACTGGTGTACGGAGGATGATGTAGCACGATGAAGACGAAATCAACATCTCCGGGCAACGTATCCAGTGCTTGGGCTAGCCATTGACCCTGTGGGCCGGAGGTTTCGTCGAGCGAGCTGTCGAGCACCAGCATCAGCGTGTTAGCCGCGCGGACGGAGTAGTAGCGGCTGTTCTTCAAGTCGGGAAAACGCGGGAAATAATTTGCCAGCGCGATATTGTCATTGCCATGCAGATCGTGGTTGCCCAGGGCTGGGTAAACCGGTATCTTTTTCTCACGCCAAATGCTGGTCTCGCTGTCCCAGACCTTCCAGTCATTCACGTCGTAGCCGTTGTAAACGATGTCTCCAGTAAACGTGACAAACGCTGGTTTAACCTCGGCGATTGCCTGCACCAGCGCCTGGCGGACAGCGGGGTTCGCCGCTTCGGTGTCCTTGGGATCATGGAATCGCGAATCTCCATAAGCGACGAAACGGAAGGGAGTCTCGACCTGCGCTTGTAGGGCAACCGGCTTGGTTTCCGGCGGCTGCATCTGCGAGTGGGAGCGCGTACACGCGGCACAGCCGAGAAAAACCACAACTACGGCCAATCTGTGGCAAATTTTCATTCGCTTTCCTAATTTACTTTCCCACCACCAGCACTTCAAACTGCCCCGACTCGGCAGTCGAGAGAAACAACTGGTGTGTTTTTTGATCGAGCGCTGAGGTCTTGGCGCGAGGTAAAGTTTTCACCGTTTCGGCGACGGAATATTTGTCCGAACTCTCTTGGTGAATCACGGTGACCGTACCTTCCCCATTGGAATTGAAAATCAGCCGCGTCTCAGTATCGAAAGCAGTGGCATCCACGTGATCGCCAATAGGTAGCGTCGCAACGACCTGGCCCGTGTCCGCGTTCATCACCGCCATGACCTTGCTGCGGCAGCCGAGAAACAATTTGCGGTTGCCGCGGTCAATCGCCATGCTGGAAGGCGAGGCACAGGGCGCCGTGGACCAGCGCTGCTCAACTTTCAGAGTACGGGAGTTGATCTTCAGAACCAGGCTTTCGTCCTCAAGGTTATTGTAGACGTAGCCGTTTCCATCCGCAGCCGCGAATTCTGGACCGCCTCCAAGATCAATCGTGCCTGCCACTTTTCCGTTCTTGCCCTCGATCACGGTAGCACTGTTGTTGCCTCCGTTAAAGGCGAAAACCCTGGAGGTCGCCGGATCATAGATAATTGCATCCGGCTTTTTCCCCGTGGGTACCTCTGCGATCGTCTTAAGAGTTTTCAAGTCGAAGATCGTGACTGTGGAGGATTGTCCGTTGCTGACAAATCCCCGGCCGATGTCCGGGGCGATTGCGATTCCGTGCACGCCCTGAGTGTTTTCGATTTTTCCGACAATCGCACCCGAGTCTACGTCGAGCACTTCGACCTCGGTTCCGTGAGAAACATATAAGCGACGGGCGCCTTCATCAATTGTGAGATAGTCCCAGCTGCCCTGACCGGGAATCGGGATTTTCTTGATTACACTGTAACTGCTGTCCGTCGCGGAAACCCGCACGGCACTGATGCATGCCGCGCATGCTGCAAGAATAAATAAGGCAGCGCGCAGACCGTTTCTGCCCAACGTTATTTTCATTAGGTTATTCCTTTTGAGTTCGAGATGCGAAGCGCCCGTCAGTATTCGCGGCGCGGCTCCCAGCGCAGTCCGAACGAGTAAGTAGGCTTGTAGTATTCGCGTTGAACCACGTACCACGGACTGCCGTTATAGAAGCCGAAGACTTCATTGGTGAGGTTCAGGCCTTGTACGAGCGCCGTGAGACTCTTCGTCATGCGGTAGCTGGCCTGCGCATCAACCTGCAAGTGCGCATAGAGATAGTTATCGCCGGCGGGGCCTCGCGTTCCCAGATTGTTGGGATCATTTGCCGTCGTGTACTGGTATTGAAAAATACTCGCGCTCGTGTAGCCGACGCCTAGCCGGGCCGAAACGCGCCCTCGGTCGTAAGTGGGACTGAAATTCCACGTCACTGGGGCTTGGCGCTGCAGCTTGGGAATATCCGGTCGAAGCGGCAAATGGCCCGCGCTGGAATTTGTCCAACTGTAGTTTGCCGAAACTCCGAGCCCGCTCAACGGACCGGGCAGGAAGCCCAAATGCTGAATGTAGGCGCCTTCGACCCCATAAAGATTAGCATTCGTTCCGTTGATTATCGAAGCCAGGTTAACCACTCCGTTAATCATGTATGGCGTGCCCGACGCCTGCGGATTGTTGAGGTAATAGATAGGAGCGCTGAGTTGCTTGTAGAAGACACCGGCCTGAATCAGGCCGAACGGTTTCAAATATTGCTCGTAGAGCAAGTCATAGCTGTTGGCGTGCTCCGGCTTCAGGTTGGGGTTGCCCACGCCGACGGAGATCGGGTTCGAGGAGCTATCCAGGGTGATATAGGGAACTAAGTCGTAAGGGTTCGGACGCGCGATTCCGCGTCCGTAAACGGCACGAAGGTCGGAGTCCGGAGTCAGAGCGTAACGCAATTGAACGCTGGGCAAGGGATCCCAATACCAATTACTGGCCGGCTGCGGAGTGACCGTGGACGCAGTGGAATCGGCATTGTTCGTCACTAGATAACCGAGAATGTTCAATTGCGTGGCCTCGAGCCGAAATCCGGTCTGCAGACGGAAACGTCCGAATTCGATCGTGTTCATCGCGTAGCCAGCCGAAATGCGTTCCGTGTAATCGAAGTTGCTGGCGGCCGAACCGAAGATCGTCGCCGGAACGTCGAGCGAGAGAACTCCCTGGCTGATGAGGTTATTTAGATTGCCAGCGATCTTGTTGTAGTCAGTGACCGGTCCGAAATTGTAGGCACCAAAATAGTAGGTGGAATTGTGGAATCCGCTGAGGTACTGCGTCATCAACGAAGTGTTCGGGTTCGAAAGAAACGCCTGGTCGTAGACCGGCGAGTATGCGTCCTGCCCTTTGTGCGCATTGCGCACCTTGAACCCAAATTCAAAAGTGGAGAAGTACGAACCCAAGTGGTAGTTCTTCGCCATCGACACGGCCCCTTGCAGGTTCACCTGCGAGGTTGCCCCGGAAGTGCCGTCGAATTCGGTTATGGCGTACTGTGACGGATTAAAGATCGGCGATCCGGGCGCGTCACAGGCCGGGTTGAACTGCGGCAAACGAAAGTTGGTCGTCGCCGCTTGATCGTAGTTACAGATTGTGCTGCCCAAGTATGAGAACGTGGCTCTAGGATTACCCGCCGCCGCTAACTGCCGGGATCGCGCCACTGAAAGCTCCCAGCTCACCCATGAGTCCTGGAGAACGTGTTTGCCGCCAATTGCCAGAGTGCCAATTCCGTAATCCGGCAAACGACTGGAGGTACTGAACTGCGGAGCACCCGCATCGTTGAGTGTATAGACCCACTTATCGCCGTAGTCCTTGAAGTCGGAGTAAAAATAATGAAGATAGACTCCCGAACCGTCCCCAAGCTTGTAGTCGAGCGAGCCGCCAAAACCATAGCGAGTACGTTTGTAGCGGTATTCTCGCAGGTCCATGCTGTCGTAATAGGGAACTGCAAAGCCAGGATCGGGCTGCGGCTCAATGTCATCAATGCCGCGGCCGTTGTAATCGTAGCTGCCGGAAAACAGAGCGCCAAATCGCTTCTGTGCGCCAAAGCGCTGGCCCACCGTGCCGGTAATTTCGCCCACGTAACGTGTGTTGACGATGGGAGTAAATCCGCCAATTCCTTCGATGGTCAGCGTGGGTAGGTCGCCCGCACTCTTGGTGCGCAAATTGACAGTCCCGCCGATGGCGTCCGCATCCTGGTTCGCGGACAGCGTCTTGTTAACTTCAACCGCCTCGACAATCCCCGAAGGAATGGTGTCCAGTTTCACCTGGCGCACGTTGTCTTCAGGCGCGGGGACGGTTACGCCGTCAACGGTTACATTGTTGAGGCGAGGCTCGGTGCCGCGAATCTGCACGTACTTGCCCTCGCCCTCGTCGCGTTCCAGGGTTACGCCGGGCAGCCGACCGACCGCATCCGCGACATTTGCATTGGGCAAGCTTCTGATTACGTCTGACGGCAGCACATTGATGATATTGTCCGCGGTCCGCTGGCGGTTGATGGCTTCCGCTTCGCCATGTGGAAGGTTCCCCGTAACCATAATTTCTTCGTTCTTCGACGCGACCGTGAGCACCGCATTCACGTGAGCGACTTGTCCGGCCTTGACTGTGACGTTGCCAGTAAAGTCGGAAAAACCTACGAACGAAATTGCAAGATCATAGCTCCCCGGCGCTATTCCGCTGAAAGTGAAATCGCCTTGCTCGTCCGACACGGTGGAAAAAGCGCCTACGGGCAGCTTGACGCTGGCACCTTGAAGAACAGCGCCAGTAATATCGGTGACGTGTCCCGCGATGACTCCCTTGGGCACTTGCGCCACCATAGCCAAATGACCGAGCGCCAGAAACCAGAACAGCACAACCGCGGATCGAACGAAAGCTGACCGCATAAGGGGCCTCCACGACAGTTCGGGACGAACGGTTATTCCGTCCAACCAGAACCGGTTTCTTTCTCGTAAGCCGCGATTCTAGGAAGGCCTAATGAAGCCGATGTTAAAGAACGGTTAATTTTTTTTCAGACTGCGCTTTCCAGCCCGTAGCCGTTCTACCCTAGTGGTCAGCTTGCACTCCCAATCACGAATCATGTCAATGAGACTGCTAGTTGTAGAAGACGAGCTGAGGATGCTGGAATTGCTTCGGCGAGGACTGACCGAAGAAGGGCACTCCGTTCTCTGCGCAGCCGATGGTGACGAGGCTTGGCTCAAACTTCGGGAGCAGGAGTTTGATGTCGTAATCCTCGACGTGATGATGCCGGGGATGAGCGGTTTCGAACTCGCTCTGCAGATGCGCACTCAGAAAAACTCGACACCGGTTCTCATGCTCACTGCAAAAGACTCTGTTCCCGACATCGTACAGGGCCTGGAATTGGGAGCCGATGACTACATGACAAAACCTTTTTCCTTCAACGAACTCCTGCTGCGATTGCGGGCGGTGAAGCGACGAGCGTCCGCGTGCCAACCCTCGGCATTTCAGGTTGCAGACCTGTGGCTTGATCCCACGACTCACCAGGTTAGTCGCGCCGGCGAACCGATCAGCCTCACGCGAACTGAATACAGTTTGCTCGAGCGCCTCATGAGCAATGCCGGGAGGGTGGTTCCTCGTGAGATGCTGATCCACTCCGTGTGGGGACGGAAGGCCGAAATCGAAAGCAACACGCTGGATGCCTTCATGCGCCTACTGCGCAACAAAATCGACAGCAGTGACGGTGAACGGTTGATCCACACCGTACGGGGAGTTGGATACATTATGCGGTCGGAGGTTTGATGGTGAAGAAATGGTCGATTGGCGTCCGCCTCACGCTCTGGTATTTGGTGCTCTTTGCCGCGGCGCAACTCATTTTTGGCACCGGCATGTGGTTCCTGGCGCGGCGGAGCTTGTACCGTATCACCGACGATGCTTTGCAAGGGCAAATCGACGATCTGACTAACTTTCTGGAAGCCCAGAAGAAGAACGCTACCGTCGCTAAGCTGCAGGAAGAAGTTGCGGAAGCTTATTTGCTCGAGCACTCCGGTGATTATTTGCAGATCTATGACGAGAGTGATGGCACCTGGATCTTTCGTTCTGATTTCCTGAAACAACATCCTTTGACGCCAGCAGCTCCCCACCGATTGATGCACTACCGCTATCGCAATGAGCAACTGGGCCGACCTCTCCGCTTTGTGACCCAGAGGATCGAGGCCAACGGCCGCGTTTTCACGGTGCAGACCGGACTCCCGCTCGATCAGGTCAATCAGATGCTGACTCTGTTTCGAGGCTACCTGCTCATGTTCGCCCCGCCACTGCTGCTCGCTGCCGCTGGCGTAGGCTTCTGGCTGAGCCGAAAAGCCCTATCGCCCGTCGACGCGATCACCCGAACCGCCCGAACCATCAATGCCACGAACCTGAGTGACCGGCTCGAGAAATTGACTACCGGCGATGAACTGCAACGCCTATCAGACACTTTGAATGAAATGCTGGGACGCATCGAGCACGCATTTATCCGTGTGACTCAGTTTACGGCAGATGCCTCTCACGAACTGCGCACGCCTATCTCCCTGATTCGCACCGAAGCGGAAATCGCTCTTAGAAGATCCCGAGGCGATGCCGAGTATCGCGAAGCCTTGCGTCATATTCTCCTGGAAGCTGAAAGAACCACAGCTCTGGTCGAAGAATTGTTGACCCTTGCGCGCGCTGATTCCGGGCGAGAAACTCTGCTTTTCGCTTCTGTGGATTTATCTACGATCGTTCGCGACGTCGGCGAACAATGGACCGAACTGATGGCGACGCGAAATCTAACCTTCACTCGCGACAAAGAAATCAACGTTCTCGGAGATCGCAATGCCCTCCAGCGCCTGATGACACTTCTTCTCGATAACGCCGTGAAATACACGCCGACGCCCGGGACGATTGAGCTTCATCTTGAAAGCAGAGGTTCTTCGGCAGTCATTCGGGTCCGCGACTCCGGCATCGGGATTGCCGTCGAGGAGCAGCCGAAGATTTTCGAACGGTTCTATCGCGTCGACAGAGCCAGAAGCCGCGACCTAAACGGGGCGGGCATCGGCCTCGCGATCGCTCAATGGATCGTGCAGCAACACCAGGGATCGATCACTGTTCAAAGCTCTCCGGGCGAGGGATCAACTTTTCTGGTGGAATTACCTCTTCAGGTGGCGCAAGTGGAGTTTTCCCGATCATCAACCGCAATGTTCAGCAGATGAATCGATCCCGCTGGCGGGAATGACGACCCGCAATTAGTGTTCGATGGTTGTGTCGGCTTTCGGAGGCTTCTCTGTCACCTGCTGCGGGGTCGGCAACTGCGAACGATCCCATCCACCGCCAAGAGCCTCGACCAGCGCCACCGCAGCGGTCATCTGTTCCACCTGCAGATTGTTCAGAGTCTGCTGGTCCGCGAGCACTGTGGTCTGGGCGATCAGCACATTGATATAGGGATCGATGCCCGTCTCGTATCTTCCCTGTTCGAGGTTGAGGAAAGTTTGTGCCGAATTCACCGCCTGCTGCTGCTGTTGGATTTCCTTCGACAAAATGCGCACTTCAGCCAGTGAATCTTCCACCTGTTGAAACGCGGTGAGCACCGTCTGCCGGTAACCGGCGAGATCCGCATTGTAGGTCGCGACGTATTGTTGCACCGTAGCACGGCGCAGGCCGGCGTCGAAGATGGTTTCAGAGAGCGAGGCGCCCACGGACCAGAAGCGGCTGGGCCAGGAGAGCCACTTGGTGAACGCCGAGCTCTCAAATCCGCCCTCCGCACTCAAAGTCAGCGCTGGATAATAAGCCGCATAGGCGATGCCGATGGTCGCGTTGGCTTCGGCCATAGTGCGTTCCGCGGCGGCAATGTCCGGCCTGCGCTCAAGCAGTTGCGAGGGCACGCCGACCGGAATCGGGGGCGGGGCAACGGTCATCGGCTTCACGGGAATGGAGAAATTCGTGGCCACTTTGCCTACCAGCATTGCGATGGCGTGCTCATATTGAGCACGCGCAATTCCGACGTTGGTCGCCCCCGCCTGCGCGCTCTGCAGTGTGGTTTCCGCTTCCACCACCGAAATCTGGTCGTCGATGCCGGTTTCATAGAGCGCACGGGTGAGGTCGAGCGCTTTCTGGTCCGCTCTGACAGTGTCATCAAAAATCTTTTGCAACTCGTCCTGGCCGCGGATCTCGAAAAAAAACTCCGCCAGGCTGGCCTGCTCGGTCAAACGCTCGTTCTCGAGATCGGCCGCACTGACCTGCGCGGCATACTGTTCCTCGCGGACGGTGTTACGGACCTTGCCCCAAAGGTCGGGCTCCCATGACGCTTCGAGTGGCAGGGAATAGACCGTGCTTTGAAGTTGTGGTTTGGGAGCGGTGCCTCCAGTCGTATTTACTGGAGTCGTGCTCAGGTTCCCTGAGGTGCGCGAGCGGCTGAACGAGGGCGCAACTGCCAGGGTTGGAAAGTATTGCGAACGCGCCTCGCGCACAATGGCACGAGCTTCCATAAAGTTCTCGAAGAATTGCTTGATGTTCTGATTGTTAATGTCGAGTTGTTCTTCGAGGGCGTTCAGCTCGGGATCGTTGAAGATTTCCCACCACTTGCCACGCAGCATGGAGTCCGAAGGCTGCGCCACCGTCCAACCTTCATTTTCCTTGAATTGGGTAGGTGATTCCTTGTAATCGGGAGACGGCGGCTGTGGCGGCGCGGGCGGATGGTATTTCGGTCCGACTGTGCAACCCGATAACATCACCGATAACAGTAACGAGAGAGCTCTTGGCCACGTCCGAGTCCGGCAGCCCACGGATTTTCGCTGAAAGATCGTCATAACGTTTCTGCCTAACATCTCAATTCTCTCTAGCTGACCTCCGGAGTTGGAGACGGAAGCGCGCCGTGCTGTTTGCTCTGGAATCGAAGCCGCAAGCCGTCAAGGAACAAGTACACCACCGGGGTGGTATAAAGCGTGAGCATCTGGCTCACAATCAATCCGCCTACGATTGTGATCCCAAGCGGTCTTCGCAGCTCCGAACCGGTACCGGTACCGAACGCCAGCGGCAATGCTCCGAACAGTGCCGCCATGGTCGTCATAAGAATCGGACGGAAGCGCAACATGCAGGCTTCGAAGATCGAGTCGCGCGTGCTTTTGCCTTCCTGCCGTTCCGCGACCAGCGCGAAGTCGATCATCATGATGGCGTTTTTCTTGACAATGCCGATCAACAGCACAATGCCAATAATAGAAATTACATTTAAGTCGATCTTGAAAAGCATCAGGGCCAGGATGGCGCCCACGCTGGCCGAGGGCAGTGTCGAGATAATGGTCAGCGGATGCACCAGACTCTCATAGAGGATGCCCAGCACGATGTAGACCGCCAGCAGCGCCGTCAATATGAGCATCGGTTCGGTGCTTAGCGACTGCTGGTAAGCCTGCAGCGTGCCGGCAAAGAACCCGCGAATGGTCGAAGGCGTACCCAGTTTCTGCTGCATTAGGGCGATGCGCTGCGTGGCATCGCTTAAGGAAACGCCAGGGCCAAGGTTGAAGGAAACAGTCACCGACGGGAACAATCCAGTGTGATTTACGGCGAGTGGCGTCGTACCGGCCTGGGAGGTTGCGACCGCCCCGAGCGGCACGTTACCCGCCTTCGCGGTGTTGAGGTATATGTCCTTCAAGCCTTCCGGAGTCTGCCAGTACTGCGGGGCGACCTCGAGAACCACGTAGTACTGGTTCAGTTGCGTGTAAATAATCGAGACCTCGGATTGGCCGAAGGCGTTATAGAGAGAGGAATCGAGCGACTGCGTCGTGATTCCCAGCCTGGCGGCAGTAGTGCGATCGTAGGTTAGCAGCTCTTCCAGCCCGCCATTCTGCTGGTCGGAGTTTACGTCCTGGAACCCGGGGAGTTTCTTCATCTCGGTTAAAAGGAGGGGCCCCCATTTCGAGAGATCCTGCACGTTATCGCTCTGGATGGTGTACTGGTAAAGCGCGTTGCCCGACCTGGCTCCGATGCGCAAGTCCTGGGCCGCCTGCAAGAAAGCCGAGGCCACGGGCAAACGGTTCATCTTGGGGCGCAGCCGGTTGATGATCTCCGGAGCGCCGATCTTGCGCTCATTGAGCGGTTTGAGGGCGACGTAGATGAATCCCGCGTTGGTTGCGCCATTGCCTCCTGTGTATCCGGTCACATTGGCGACCGCGGGATCACTCTTGATCACTCCAACCAACTGCCGGATCGAATTGTCCATCGCAGGGAACGATGAATCCTGCGGACCCTGTACCCCTCCCGTAATGGCGCCAGTGTCTTGTTGCGGAAAGAAGCCTTTGGGCATCCTGTAGATGAGCACGACATTCAACACGATGGTGAGCAGTAACACCACCAAAGTCAGGCCC
This sequence comes from Terriglobales bacterium, assembly GCA_035601995.1. Taxonomy (GTDB): domain Bacteria; phylum Acidobacteriota; class Terriglobia; order Terriglobales; family Acidobacteriaceae; genus JABDBE01. The sequence continues at coordinate 23,161 of DATNNE010000003.1, read as the reverse complement.
GAATTGTCGAGCACCCACAGCAGGCTGCGGCGATAGGTTTCGAGCATCCAGGTGAAGAATTTCTCGCTCGCGCGATACATTCTGCCGTGCTGTTGTCCCTTCTCGTGTTTTAGCAGGTACGCACACATCGTCGGGGTGGTGGTCAACGAAACCACCATGGAAACGACAATCGCGGTCGAAAGCGTGATGGCGAACTCGCGGAAAAGGCGGCCGACGATACCTCCCATCATAAGAATTGGAATGAAAACCGCGATCAACGAAACGCTGATGGAAAATACGGTGAAGCCAATCTCTTGCGCGCCCTTCAGCGCGGCCGCAAAGGGTTGCATCCCTTGCTCCAGGTGACGCGAGATGTTCTCCATCACCACGATGGCATCATCGACCACGAACCCGGTAGAGATGGTAAGCGCCATTAACGAGAGGTTGTCGAGGCTGTAGCCGAGCAGGTACATGACGGCAAAAGTGCCGATCAGCGACACGGGGACGGCGACGCTCGGAATCAAGGTGGCGCGCGCGTTGCGCAGAAAAATGAAGACCACCAGAATGACGAGCCCCACGGAGATCAGCAAGGTGCGCTCTACGTCGTCAACAGAAGCACGGATCGTAGTGGTTCGATCGAGAACGATGGTGGTGTCGATGCCCTGCGGAATCGAAGCTTTCAGAAATGGCAACTGGCTGCGAATATTGTCGACGGTCTGGATGATGTTCGCGCCCGGCTGGCGGAAGATGATGACCGTGACCGAAGGTAGGCCATTCAAATACCCTGCAGAGCGGACGTTCTGAACATCGTCGGTAACCTCGGCAACATCAGAGAGCCGGACCGCGGCGCCGTTACTGTGCCCGATGATTATCGGCTTATAGTCACTCGCAGCCGAAATCTGGTCGTTGGCAATAATGTCGGCTGTGACCGCGCCGTACGACATTTGACCTTTGGCGATGTCGACGTTTTGAGTGCTCAACACAGCCTGAATGTTGGCCAGCGTCAGACCGTAATTATTCAACTGCGTGGGATTCACATCGATGCGCACCGAGGGCAGGGAACTGCCCCCCACTGAAACCTGCCCCACCCCCTGGATCTGAGAGAGCTTCTGCGATATCACGGTGGAAGCTTCGTCATACAGTTTGCCTCGGTCGTATTTGCTGGACGTCAGGCCGATAATCATGATCGGGGCGTCAGCAGGATTCACTTTTCGATACGTGGGATTGGCGGGCAGATTTGCCGGCAGGTAAGTGCGAGCCGCGCTGATGGCGGCCTCGACATCGCGCGCTGCCCCGTCGATATTGCGGCTGAGGTCGAATTGGATGGTGACGGATGTGCTTCCCAGGGAACTCGCAGAGGTCATTTCCGAGACGCCTGCGATGTGTCCGAACTGCCGCTCGAGCGGGGTAGCGACGGAGGATGCCATAATCTGCGCGCTCGCTCCCGGCAACGATGCGGAGACGGAGATGGTCGGAAAGTCGACCTGGGGTAACGGAGAAACTGGCAGCACAGTGTACGCAACCGCTCCGGCGATGGCGATGGCGAGGGTCAGCAACGTCGTTGCCACGGGCCGCCGGATAAAAAGTTCAGAAGGATTCATGGCTGCGCTTCCGGTTGCGCCGTACCGCCCGAGGTTTCGCCAGCACCTGAGCGGGAAAATCTTTTCCCGAGATTGTCAAAGAAGATGTAAATCACCGGGGTGGTGTACAGCGTGAGCGCCTGGCTCAGCAAAAGGCCTCCCACCATGGCGATGCCTAAGGGGCGCCGAATCTCCGAGCCAATTCCGGTTCCGAAAGCCAATGGGAGGCCGCCAAGCAGCGCGGCCATGGTGGTCATCATGATCGGCCGGAAGCGCAGCAGGCTGGCATCGTAGATGGCGTCGGTGGCGTTCTTGCCGTGTTGGCGCTCGCCTTCGAGCGCAAAATCCACCATCATGATTCCGTTTTTCTTTACGATTCCGATCAGCAAGATGATGCCGATAATTGCAACCACACTGAGGTCCTGACGAAATAACATGAGCGCCAGCAAGGCGCCGACTCCGGCGGAGGGTAGCGTGGAGAGAATGGTGACTGGATGGATGAAGCTTTCGTACAACACTCCGAGCACGATGTACACGGTGACGAGGGCGGCCAATATCAACAGGGCCTCGTTAGACAGCGAATTCTTGAACGATGCGGCCGTGCCTTGGAAATCCGCCTGCAAGCTGGGCGGCATGTTCATGTCGGCCTGCACCTTGTCGATTGCAGTGATGGCGCTTCCCAGAGCCGCGTTGGGCGCCAGATTGAACGAGACAGTAACCGAGGGAAATTGTCCCTGATGGTTGATGGAGAGCGCTTCGGTGGCACGCTGGACGTGGGTAAATGCACTCAGCGGCACAGCGTTGCTCATCGCGGTACTGGTAACGGTGTTCGCAGAGGAGTTCGAAGTCGATCCAGTCGAAGTATTGTTTGGCGACAGCGCATTTGTAATCGGAATGAGCACCCCGGAAGAGGGTGTGTAGAGGACCGAAGTAGTCGTCGCATTCGATCCGGCGGAGGAAGATCCCGAGGACGCGAACGAGGAAGAAGCTCCCGGCCCCGAGGTTCCGGATGAAGCGTTGGCCTGGATATACAGATGTTGCAGGACGTTGGGATCGCGTTGGAACTGCGGCAGCGCTTCGAGGATCACGTGATACTGGTTGAGCTGGGTGTACATCGTGTTGATCTGGCGCTGTCCCAAAGCGTCATAGAGAGTGTTGTCGATGGTCGACGGAGCGATACCGAGGCGCGAGGCGGTGACGCGATCGATGATCAGCGATACCGCTAACCCTCCGGTCTGCTGATCGGTCGCGACATCCTCCAGCTGCGGCAAGGTCTTCAGTTTGGTGACGAAACGATTAGTCCAATCGTTCAGTTCGTTGGCATCGGGATCTTCAAGAGTGTACTGATATTGTGTGCGGCTCACGCGGTCATCCACGGTGATGTTCTGCACCGGCTGCATGTAGACCGCGATGCCTTGAACGTTCTTCAGGCTGGACTGGAGCCTGCGGATAACGTCGGAGGCACTGAGGTCGCGGTCCGCGAGCGGCTTCAGGTTGATCGACATTCGACCGCTGTTGAGCGTTGTATTGGTGCCGTCGGCTCCGATAAACGAAGAAAGGCTCTGAACCGCCGGGTCCTGAAGGATGACTTTGGCGAGTTCCTGCTGCTTCTCCGACATTGCCTGGAAGGAAATAGTTTCGGGAGCCTGTGAAATGCCTTGAATGACGCCCGTATCCTGCACGGGGAAAAATCCCTTGGGAATCACGATATACAGAAACACCGTGAGGATTAGCGTACCAAGGGCTACGAAAAGTGTGATGGTCTGGTAGCGGAGCACGAACTTCAAAGTGCGCCCGTAGAACGCGATCATGCTTTCGAACATGCGCTCTGAGGCCCGGTAAAAGCGTCCCTGTTGTTCCTTTGGCTGATGTCGCAAAATGCGCGCCGACATCATTGGAGTCAAAGTCAGCGAAACCACGGCGGAGATGACGATCGTGACCGCGAGAGTTACGGCGAACTCGCGGAAAAGCCGGCCAACTACGTCTCCCATGAACAGCAAAGGAATGAGAACTGCGATCAGCGAGACGGTCAGCGAAACGATGGTGAAGCCGATCTGCTCTGCTCCTTTGAGCGCTGCCTCCATCGGCGCCTCGCCTTCCTCGATGAAGCGCGAAATGTTTTCGATCATCACAATGGCGTCATCGACCACAAATCCAGTGGAGATGGTGAGCGCCATGAGAGAGAGATTGTCCAGGCTGTAGCCGAGCGCGTACATGGCCGCGAAGGTGCCGACTAGCGACAGCGGGACTGCCACGCTGGGAATGATCGTAGCGTAGAGGCTTCGCAAAAAAAGAAAAATAACCATCACCACTAGCGCGATGGTCAGCATTAATTCGAATTCGACATCGGATACGGAAGCCTGGATCGCCGTGGTCAGGTCGGTGAGCGTGGTGACCTGAACCGACGCGGGCAGATTGGTTTCGAGTTGCGGCAAGAGCTTCTTGATGCTCTTGACCACACTGATCGTGTTGGCGCCCGGCTGGCGTTGCACGTTCAGAATGACGGCTGGCGTTTGGTTCATCCACGCCGCTTGTTTATTGTTCTCGACGCCATCAACGACTTCGGCCACATCAGTCAGCATGACCGGCGAGCCATTGCGGTACGCGACCACGACGCCGCGATAATCAGCGCTGCTGACAAGTTGGTCGTTAGCGTCGATCTGGTAGTCCTGCCGCGGACCGTCGAAGTTGCCCTTAGCGGCGTTCACGCTTGCTTGCACAAGAGCGGTGCGCACATCCTCGAGATCGACGCCGTAGGAAGAGAGGGCGACCGGATTGGCACGAATGCGCACCGCCGGCTTCTGACCGCCGCTGATGCTGACCAAGCCAACTCCGCTGAGCTGGGAGAGCTTCGGAGCCAGCCGCGTATCCACCAGGTCTTCGACTTGCGACAAGGGAACAGAATCAGAAGTGACGGCGAGCGTGAGCACGGGCGCGTCGGCGGGATTCGTCTTGCTGTAGACCGGAGGTGCGGGCAGGTTGGAGGGTAGATAACTCTGCGACGCATTAATCGCCGACTGCACTTCCTCTTCGGCGACGTCGATGTTAAGGCTCAAATTGAACTGCAGAACGATGACAGAGGTTCCTCCCGAACTGGTGGAGGTCATCTGGCTAAGGCCCTGAAGCTGACCAAACTGCCGCTCGAGCGGCGCCGTCACCGTCGTCGCCATCACGATCGGACTGGCGCCGGGATAAAACGTGAGGACCTGGATGGTGGGGTAATCGACCTCGGGCAGTGCCGAGACCGGTAACTGGGTAAAGGCAACGATACCGACGAGTAAGATCGCCGCCATCAGCAGCGCGGTCGCGACGGGCCGCATGATGAATGGGCGAGACGGGCTCACGGAGCTGGACCCTCGCTGGTAGCCGCGGGAGGAGGCTGCTTGGAAACTGTGATCTTCGAATTGTTTTGCAGCTTCTCAAAGCTGCTGTCCGCAACTATGTCCCCGGGATTGATGCCTTGGACTGCAGTCTGGCCGGCGTTCGCGACACCTGGCTTGATGTTGCGAATCTGGGCTGTGCCGTTCAGGATGATGTAGACGAATGCGGTCTGGCCATTGTGTTGAATGGCAGAGGTCGGAATCAATGTTACCCCTTCCAGGGTGTTCACAAGCAACCTGGTGTTGACGAACTGGTTGGGGAACAGAGCATCGTTTTTGTTATCGAAGAGCGCGCGCAATTTGACCGTTCCGGTAGTGGTATCGATCTGGTTGTCGAGGGTGAGGAGCTTTCCGGTGGCGATTTTAGTCAGCTGCGCCCGATCATAGGCGTCGACTTCCAGCCGTTTTCGTTGCCGCGTCTGCGCCTGTACTTGCGGAAGGCTGTCTTCGGCGATGGTAAAGATCACGGTGATCGGCTGTACCTGGGTGATCACTGCCAGAGTCGTGGTTCCGTCCGCCTGCACGACGTTCCCGGGATCCACCAGCCGCAGACCTACGCGTCCCGCGATCGGAGCCGTTATGTGGCACCATCCGACCTGGACCTGGTCATACTGCACCGTGCCCTGATCGTTTTTTACCGTGCCTTCGTCCTGCAGTACGATTTTTTCCTGATCATCGAGCGTTTGCTTGGGAATGCCATTTCGCGCCCACGCGTCGCGGTAACGCTGAAGATCCATTCTTGCTTGTTCAAGAACATACGTGTCGCGCTCGAGTGCGCCTTGCGCTTGCAAGAGCTGCGCCTCATAGGGTCGCGGATCGATATCGATCAGGGCTTGGCCTTTGCGGACGAGTTGGCCTTCCTGGTAGTGGACTTGCGTGACCATTCCCGTAACCTGGCTGGTAATCGAGTCGGTATAGATCGGAGTGACGGTCCCGATGGCTTCCAGATACACTCCGATGTTTCCTTTTTGTGCGGTGGCGGTGACAACTGTGACTGGGCCGGTCACACCGCGCCTGGACGAAGCGGCGCTTTGGGTTTCGTCGTGATGACGCAACACCAGCATGAAAATCACACCGAAAGTCAGCAGCAGCGCTGCCCACACGAAAAGCCGTTGCCATTTGGACTTGTTGGAATGACGCGTAGGCGGCGGTTCTCGTTGCTGCTGGAGCTCAACAGTCGAAGCAGGAGGTTTGGTTTCCATCCGATTTTCTGGCATCAGTCAATGCAGCTAAGTGCTCCCAGGTGGCCGATCGTCAAAGCGAGTAACAGTCCCGCTGCAGTCTGTCGCTTCGGATAAAGTTGTTCAAGATATATTAACTTCGCCATACCACTTTTAGAACCAGCATTTAGTCTTTCGGAGTTACGTTTGTGATTCGAGACGCAATCGGCTGTCGAAACCTATGCTTCAAAATGCTGACCCCTTTTGATGCGCTCGCTGAGCCCCCGTTGTCCAACATTTCTAAATTGCTCTTCTGATAAAAGCAGGTTTTGGCGGTTGTGAGGTAAGAATTTGTAACGGAAAGTAAATCTTCGTAAGCCAAAATTCCGTTTGCGGGAACGTCAGGAGCGACAGCTAAGCTACTGCCGCAGCAGCAACGCCAGGCGCGGGAACGTAAACCGGCCCGCGGCGTCATCCACTACATTCACCTGGCAGGTGTAGAAGCCGGGCTTGAGCTGAGTCAGCGGCACATCCAGTTGGAAAACTGCGGCACCTCGATCTCGTGCGTTCAGCTCTTTCACTTCCTGCAGGGGACTTTCATAGGCCTTCACCTTGCCTTGGAAAAAGGCTATGTTGGTCAAGAGCCGGATGCCCGAATCGTTACCGGCTTTTGATTTACCGTTTCCCTGGCCTTCGTGTCCCGGATCATAGACTTCGTAATACAGATAGAGATGCTGTCCGGTTGAGAATACGTGAGTGACGCTCGGAATGATTTCGGAGCCGTTCCGGACCAAGGGATTGCTATTGTTGCGTGTATTTTTTGACGGCTGGATCTGGTTGGCCAACACTACCGAGCTCATCTTGAGAGGCTGGGTTTTCAGGTCGGGGATTTCGATATCGGTTTCGAACGAGCCCATGCGACCGCTCTGGTTTTCGCGAACCACAAACTTTAAATGATATTTGCCGGCGAGCAGAATGAATCCGTTGTTGTACTGTACGTTCTTTCGTTTTACTTCGGTTGACGTATTGACGGCAAGCTTCACCGTATCGCGCAGGTCGCCCACTTGCCGCTTATTGCTGTCGAGTGCCATGCCGATGACATCGAGCGTCGCCTTGTCCTGGTTGCTGGTGCTGGTGAAAGGGATTTGCGATCCCGGTACGGCTAGCGAAATAGGGACGAAGAACTTGTTATCGCCGATCCGGAAGTAGCCAGCGGCAAGGTAGAGCGGCAGGTCGGTAGCGGGTAAGTCTGAATTCAGCTCCTCTTCGAGCTGGCGCTCGCGGTCTTCCCGGGTGGAATGTTGATAATCCGCCGGAGCATAGTACCCGCGCCGGTATTCAATCTTTACTCCCGGTCGATTCAGGCTGACGGTAATGCGTCGGTAACGTCCGTCCCGCGCCGGATTGGTGCTGTGGTACCCGAGAACGTAGTAGCTCGAGGTATCGTCCTGCACGCCTTTGAAGACCTTGCTGAAATCATTCGAATCGAGGAAGGCGCGGCCGCCAGTGTCCGCGGCCAAGGTCACGAGGGTTTCCTGGGTAGTGAAATTCGAGTTCAGAGCGTTGAGCGTCGATTGTCCGGAGTAGGCCGACGTGCCGCGAAGACTGGCGTTTTGCGCTTCGCCGCCAGCCACCAAAGCTTGCAGCCCGCGGATGTCCATAGTGTAGAAAGCGAGGTTGGCCCGAACTGCCGCGTTGGTCGCGGCCCTGAGTTCCGATTCGTTCTCAATGCCGGTGCGATCGATCCCGCTGGAAAAATAGATCAAAGATTTCTTCTGCTGCACATGGGAAAGCCGCTCCGCGACGGAACGTAACGCTTCCAGTCGGCGATCCGTGTTGAAGATGTTGTACTCAGTGTCGTCGGCGGTGAACGATCCGCCAGTGTCGGGTGTGCCTTCCGTCGTACCCGTCGATCCTTCTTCGAAGCCCTGCCCAGCTCCCGGGTTCAAAGCCTGCAGGGCTTTCTTCAGCAACGCATGGTCCGTAGTGAAATCCTGATTGACCTGCAGCGAACTTCCCAGTGAAACAATCGAAACCAGGTCGGCCGGAGCCATCTGTTTGTCCACGTAGTTCAGGGCCGCAGTCACTGAGTGGTCGATCTCGTCAGGTTCCATTCCCGAAAGATCGAAGAACAACACGATCAGGCGCCGATCTTTGAACTCGACGGCAGTTGCGAGCTGCGGCTTCTCCGAGGTGGGCGCCGGCACCGGGGCATTCGCCAATGGCTTTGCCTGGGCTACGTCGAGAGCGGGAACTGCATCGGTGTTCTCGATATCAAAGGAGACGATTTGTTGAGTTTTGCCGTCTTCTTTAATCTGAAAGTCCTCCGGTTTCATGTCGCGGACGACTTTGCCGTTCTTGTCACGCACCGTGACATTCACCAGAACCAGTTCGGTTTCGGCGTGGAACGTGTAATCCGTTTGCGATGGCAGGTAGGAACCCATCAAAATGAGCACCAGAAAAACTGCTACCGGCTTGTGCATTCGAGGCTGGCGGATTGGACTCGAGTTAATCATGACCATCCTCAAAACCGAAACCTCGAGGTTATCTGTATCGCTCGCATGGCTCCGACCGCAGTCACTAGCCCGAAGGTCGGAGAGTTCACCTGTGTATCGATGCTGGCGTATTGCGGAATGTTGAAGACGTTGGTTGCCTGAGCACGAAATTCCAGAACACGGGATTCCTTTAAGGGAAAGATTTTGGTGAAGGCCATATCAAACACCTTGGTCGGAGGACCGATAATGCTGTTACGCCGAGCGTCGCCATATTGACCCGGCAGCGGCGCAACGAACGCGGCTGTATTGAACCACTGGCCAATCGACGGATTAGGAATCGAAATCGATTCTCCAGCGACGAGGTTTGGGCGCAACGTCCCATTTGTGCCACGCTGCACATCAGAAAAATCACCCAGGAGTCGAGGCGTGAAGGGAAGCCCCGAGGCGATGGTCCAGTCGCCACTCCACTGCCAGTCGCCGAAGATGGCGCGCGGCACGCTGCTTCCGTTCAACCATCGTTTGTCGTGACCGAAAGGCAGTTCCCACAAATAGTCGGCTGTAAACCGATGAGTCTGATTGAAGCTGGAAAGACCGCGCTCGGCGGAAAGATCGAATGCATTCTGGGCGACATTGGTCGCACCCGCGCTGGAGGTCCCGCTGCTTGCTCCACTCCCGGCGGCAGTGCCTCCAGCGCCGAGACCCGCCGATCCCGATCCTGAAGTCGCCCCCGCTCCGATGGAGGACGCGTCGTCGAGCGATTTCGAGAACGTATACGTTCCGCCAACCGAAAATCCGTGAGCCAGCCGTTTGCGCAGGCGCACCGAGCCTGCGTTGGCTTCGGAGTCGGCAACCGAGTTTTGATATTCAAAGGCTTGCACACCCGGAATGCGGATGCCGGTCGCGGTACGATTCGGCGCTTCCAGAATGTCGAGGTCCGTTCCTTTGGTTCCCGTGTAGTCGATGTTGAGCAGCACCGTCGGTTTAATTTGTTGCTGGATGTCCAGATTTCTGATCTGCACATAGCCCAGCCGGTAATTGGGATTCACGGCGTAGTTATTGGTGATTCCCCCAGATTGGGCAGGTGGAAATCCATTCTGCAAGGTGAGCTGCCCGGGGTTGGTCTGGACGTTGGTCTCAGCAAACGAAAATGGCGGCTGGAACGCGAGTTGCTGAACGATGCCTTGATACGCGCCGGTATTGTAGTTGATGCCGTAACCGCCTCGCACGACGGTCTTGGGAAAAGGTTTCCAGGCAAAACCAACCCGCGGTGCAAAGTTGTTGCGGTCCGGTCGCACCAGCGTGACGGGGAAGACTCCGTTGTAAGGCCCGACCTGGCCGGGTAATACGACCGCTACAGCTGGAGTTCCGCCGGAGAGGCTCAACACCCCAGGCGACAGATCGAGATTCACAATGCGATTGTTGATCTCGGTGTAGGGCGAGACATACTCGTAACGTACGCCCAGATTGAGCGTGAGATTGCCGCGCATCTTCCACTCGTCCTGCGCGTACAAGTCCCAGGAGTTTCCCCGGAAGTGGTAGTTGTTCGCGCCAAATTGCGCCGCGGTCTGCTGCGGCAGGCCGAGCAGAAAATCGGCGAAGTCGAACCCGGTGCCAGCGAGGGGCTGACCATTCACGATCGCAGAAGTGTTCAGCCCGGTAAAAATAAAACTGCCGCGCGCGTTGCTGTCGGTCTCGGTGTTGACCTGGATCCGGCGGAAATCTCCACCCCAACGCCAGGTGTGCTTGCCATGATTCCAAATCATGTTGTCGGAATAAGTGAAAGTCTGGTCGCGCAGAAGCTGCGGATTGATGTCCTGCAAACCGCCAAAATTGGTGAACGATAGACTCGGCAAGCCCCAATCGAAGGGATTCTGTGAGACCCCATTAATTCCCAGATTTCCTGTGATGTTGTCCACAAATGCGTAGAGGTTTTGCGTACGCGTACGGCTTCGATTGAAATCAAAACGCGCGACATTGGTCAACTTTCCGAAGCTGCGAACGTAGGAAATCGGTACATCGAAACTGCGAACGTCGGTGTGACCGCTAACACTGGGGAAAGGATTAGTTAGCTCGGCACTCGATCCGTGATAGTGAAATCCAAAGGTAAGATTGTTCTGCGGACCTCTGCGCCCGCCGCCCTGACGGCGGCCGCGCAGCGCCGCGCCGAAACTGTGATTTATGCGGATGTTCAGGTCATCGCTGCTGCTATTGGCAGAAGTGATGAAATGGAAATTCTGATAATTGCCCGGCAGGTTTGGCATAGGAATATATGGCAACAAACCCGCGGCAACAGGATTAATCTGCGGAATCGTATTGTTCGCGAATTGCGTGCCGGTGGCGGAATTGAAAATCTGCACCGGTTGACCAGCATTCGGGCCGGAAGTGTACACGGTTTGGGAAAAATTCCCTTGGCGCTCAAGCAAGGTCGGTACCGTAGTAAATTGATCGAAAGGATTCTCTCCGCGTTTTCCGTTGTAGTTGACGAAATAAAATGTCTTGTCTCCGCCATGGTAGATCTTCGGAATGTTCAACGGTCCGCCGATGGACCCACCGAAGTTGTTCTGTTCGTAGGCAGGTTTGATCACGGGTTGTCCGGTCAGAGAGTAAGGAGCAGCGTTGAGAGCGGAATCGCCGATCCCGTAATAAATGGAGCCGTGCGGTTTGTTGATGTCAAAGCCTCGTCTGCCGAAAAGCGCGGCTCCTCCGCCAAAACTGCCGCCACCGCCAAATCCGCCCGGCCCGCCAAATCCTCCACCTCCGCCGAAGCCTCCGCCCTGCTGACGAGCATCATTAAATCGCTGTTGCATTTCGGCGCTGCTCATTGCCGCAAAGGGGCTGGAAGTATTACCGGAGATGGCCACAGATTCGGTGGCGCTGTCGGGAGCGATTCCCGGCACCGGCATACCCTGAGGCACGATATCGCCTGCACCGTTGCCGGTCAGTTCGCGGCCTTCGGCGCTCTGCTCCAACGTAAGGTTCTGGAACCCACGTCCCGCACCGGCTGCAGCGGCTTGCGCCGGCGCAGTTGGATTCGTCGGTTCCGTCTTCGGTACCCGAGAAAGCAGAATCAGTTCCAGATTAGCCTCGAAGTTACGGTCGGCGGGGTTGACTCGCACTTCCTGTGTGACCGGGGCAAAAGCTGCCATCTGAGCGCGAACAACATAACGACCGTCGGACGGGACTTGCAGAGAATAAGTACCGTCGACATCGGTCGACGTCGTTACCTTTTGACCCGTGAGCGTGTTTGCGGCAGTAACGGTCGCACCCGGAAGTGGCATATTGCCCGATTTCACGACGCCACGAATGATTCCTCCTTGAGCTTGCGGACTTTGGGCCACAAGCCAAGGGCAACAAACCGCTAATGTCAGACACAAAAACAGCAGGCCCGCTCGTGCCCGCCGATGCCATGAAACCCTCGACTGATTTCCAATTTGCACGTAGACCTTAACGACATCGCCGACTATCTTACCCATCGTCAATGAGGCGCGGGCGCTTCATTCTGCCCCCGCATTCCGAATTTGGGCTCTCCCACATTCAGGACTGCGGGCACGAAGACGCCATTCTTGATTTCGCCACGGCCAAACACGTGGTCTCCGGGTTTTAAGTCGGCGAGCGTAATGCTCTCTCCATTCTTACGGAAGGAAGTATCCTCGTCGACGGAAATCTTCTGCGTAACGCCATCCGGTCTCTGGATGGTCAACTGAGTTCCTTCGATAGATTTGACTTCGCCAGCAATCAAGCGCTTGCCCATGTCTTCCGCGAAGTTGCCGCCGGGACTGCCGCCTTGTCCCCGAGCGCCAACGACCGCCGCTTGCCAGGCATTGTCACCGGTCTTTTCCCCGCGAACAAAAACTAAATCACCGACCTTGAAATCACTGAACGCAGCAGCGTCGCGGCCCTTGCGGTACTGCGTCTTGTCGTCAAGGGCCACTTGCGCAGTCTGGCCGTCGTGAGTCTTAAGGGTGATCGCGTGCGCATCGATCGCGGTAATAGTTCCCGCGATGCCTGGTGGCCGTTGGCCATTCCTGTGAGATTCTTGTGCTGACGGCGGGCCTTGATCTTCGGAAGGCGGACTCGCTGGTGTAGTCTGTGCGGAGCACAACGCTGAAACAAACAGCCAAAGCGAGATGAGAATCATCCACTTCATCGGAATTCCTCCAGAGTCAGTTGAGCTATGCCGGTCCGGTTCTATTGGAGCATTGTTGCGCGCTCGCTCAGCGTAAAGGACGGTCAACGAAAGTAAAAGTTTGTAGAGCGAGCCACGTCAAGTCCTTCCCCACAGCTCGAGACTGCGTGCTACCCTACTGGTTCGCTTTTTGCATATTATTTCGGACAAAACTATGAACCTCCCCTATCGCGTCTGGCCCGTGGTGGCCATCTGTGTGCTCTTCCGCCTCGCAACGACAAGCTCCTTCGCACAACAGAATGCTCCAGCAACCGCGCGACGCTCGGGTGAAGTTCGCCCAGCTGGCAAGTCCGGGTCGAGCAAGCGTGAGCCTGCAAAGGAGGCTGCGGCCACGCCGTCAGAAGTGTCGCTCGCCGACCAGTCCGGTCCGCAGAAAGCCGACGATGAAGGGCGCACTCGACTGCCCATGGAAGTGCGCAAGAGCATTAGCTTTCGCGAAATCGGGCCCGCGATATCCGGCGGACGCGTCAGCGCAGTAGCTGGCGTACCCGGCAACAGCGCTACTTATTACGTGGGCGCGGCCAATGGCGGCGTGTTCCGCACCAATGATGGCGGCATCACATGGAAGGCGCTCTTTCAACATGAGAGCGTGGCTTCTATCGGTGCGCTTGCGCTCGATCCCACAAACCCAGAAATTGTTTGGGCAGGGACAGGCGAGGCCAACGTTCGCAACAATGTTTCCTTCGGGGACGGCATTTATAAATCAACTGACGGCGGCGCACATTGGAAGCGGATGGGATTGGACGCCAGCTTCCAGATCTCGCGCATCGTGATTGATCCGCATCATCCCAATACCGTGATCGTGGCGGCCATGGGCAGTCCCTGGGCCGATGACGAAGAGCGTGGCGTGTTCCGTACGACCGATGGCGGCACCACGTGGAAGAAGGTGCTCTACGTCGGGCCGAGCGTCGGCGTAGCCGACCTGGCTATGGATCCGCGCAATCCGCAGGTACTGTTTGCGGCGGCCTACCGTTTCCGACGTACGCCGTGGAGCTACTCTGATGGCGGTCCTGAAGATGCAGTTTACAAGTCCATCGACCAGGGTGAGACGTGGAAGCGCCTCAGCGGCCACGGTCTTCCCAAAGGGCCCGTGGGACGCATTGGCCTTGCCATCGCTGAGAGTTCGCCAAACGTTGTCTATGCAGTCATGGGATCGAGCGAAGGAGTGTTGTGGCGTTCCGACGATTCCGGCGATCACTGGAGCGTGGTCAGCAAAGATGAAGAAGTCGACGTTCGTCCGTTTTATTTCTCCCACATCGCGGTAGATCCGCGGAATGCGGATCACATCCTGGCCTTGTCCAACAATTTGATGGAATCGAAAGATGGCGGACAAAATTTCAGTATCATCGCCAAACAGGTGCACGTGGATCACCATGCCATCTGGATCGACCCGGCCGGCAGCGGGCGCATTATTGAAGGCAACGACGGCGGCGTAATCCTGTCACGCGATAATGGTGGACATTGGGCTTTCCTGCACAACCTCGCGATCGCGCAGTTCTATCACATCAGCACGAATGATGAGCGGCCTTACTTGGTCTGTGGCGGACTGCAAGACAACAGCGCCTGGTGCGGACCAAGTCGCAGCAAGGACAACTCAGGAATTCTCGACCGCCATTGGTTCGATCTTAACGGCGGCGACGGGATGTACGCTATTCCTGCCCCCGATAATCCAAATTTGGTCTACAACAGCACGCAGAACGGCGTGTTCATGATTTTCGATCGCGCCGCCGAGCAGGTACGCGATATCGAGCCTTACCCCCGGGACTTTGTCGGGGGTGGCGTTGCCGATATGCCTTATCGGTTTGCATGGAATGCCGGATTCGCGGTTTCACCGCAGAATCCCATGGTTCTTTACGCGGGCGGAAACGTGGTTTTCAAGAGCGAAGATCGCGGCCGCACCTGGAAGCCGATTAGCTCGGACCTCACGCTGAACGATAAGGCCAAACAGCAATCTTCGGGCGGACCGGTGCTGAAAGATAATTCGGGCGCAGAGGTTTACGACGCGATCATTCGAATCACGCCGTCGGAAAAAGATCCTAATGTGATTTGGGTTGGCACCGACGATGGTCAGGTGCAGTTTACTCGCGACGGTGGGGCCAACTGGACGAACGTCACCGCGCACATTTCCGGGCTGCCTGCGTGGGGACGGGTGGAGTCGATCGACGTGTCGCCGGAGGATCCAGGCGAGGCGCTCGTCACCGTGGATCGCCATTTCAGCGGCGACTTCAAGCCCTATCTTTATCGCACTTCCGATTACGGTGCGACCTGGCAATCGATCACCGGTGATCTGCCGCCGGTGTATGCGCACGTCGCCAAACGCGACCGGCAAAACCCGCGAATGTACTACGCGGGCCTGGAAAATGGCCTGTACGTTTCGTGGGATGAGGGTGCGCATTGGTACCTCTTCGGACTCGGCCTACCGAACGTATCGGTTTACGATCTGGCGCTGCACGGGCGCGATAACGATCTTGTTGTGGGGACGCATGGGCGATCGGTGTGGATTCTTGATGATCTAGCGCCATTCCAGCAATTCACTCCTCAGATCGGGCAAGCGTCTGTGCATCTCTTCCCGCCTACTTCGGCGCTTCGTTTCTGGCCCTGGTCGCAGGTGGAAGCCTTGGGAGACGGCGCGTTCTATGGAAAGAATCCGACATACGGCGCACAGCTCAGCTACTTTCTTACTCGTGAAGTCAAAGATCCGGGCCAACTCGTAATAGCTGACTCGCAAGGCCGCACAGTGCGGACCATGAAGGGAATGCGCGAACTGGATCAAGACGAAACTCCGCCTGCGGATGAGGACATCCCTCTGCCAGCAGAGGCACAGAGGACGCAGCGACCGGAGCAGCAAGAGGTGAAACCGGCAGCACCGGCCACGCCTTCGCAAACTCAACAGCAGCTCCCTCCCGCAAAGACTTCCGAAGAAGAAGAATCAGAATCCGGACAGGCGAAGAAATTTCCCTGGGTCCCGACCAAGCCGGGGTTGCAGCGTCTGTACTGGGATTTGCGCGCCGACGGGCCAGTGCGCTGGGAGAGCGCAAAGGACTTTAACAAAGGGCCGAAATCCGGCGCGCTCGTTCCTCCGGGTGAGTACACCGCGACGATGACGATTGCCGGCCAGACCGCCTCTCAGAAGATCATGGTCGTTAACGACCCGCGTTCGCACGCCGACCAAGCTGCAATGGAAACGCTCTATCAAACCACGCAGTCCGTGCTGCGTGACTTGTCGCAGCTCGATATGGCGCTGAATCGCATGGACGCGATGGAGGCGCAATTGAAAGCTTTGCAAGTGGTCGCGAAAGGCGCCGCTGACGAGCCGGCAGTCAAGACGGCCGTTGATGCGTTCGAGAAGCAGATAAAGGCTGTGCAAGCCCAGATCACGAGCAATGCGGGGGCTGCAGAATCGTTCGTGCGGACGCCCAACAAGATTCGCGAGCATCTGGTGGCGCTGGATGGCCTTTTGGAAGGGTCGGATGAAGCTCCGAGCGCTGCTGTCCTGGAGCAGAAGCAGCTTCTCGAACCCCAGTACCAGTCTGCAATCCAGAAGTTCAACCAATTCCTTCAGACTGACGTGGCAGCTTTCAACCTGGCTATGCCCGAACATAAGCTAACTGGGGTTGTGGCAGGCGAGCCCCTGCAGCCTTAGATATGGTGGTCGTGGTGCAAGATACTTTGTCTCTCTAGAGTCTTCCTGGCGCATCCAATGAGCGGAGCCCATGAATTTCAAAATTACTCTGGAGCCAGTTCGAAAGATTACGCGTCATCTTTTCCCTATTGCCGCCGCTGTTTCGTGCGCGCTTGTTGTCCTCGCGTGGTCTTCGTCGCCGCAGTCAAAGGACGTGGGGGATACGCAGGGCGGAACGACCGACCTGAATCAACTTCTACGCGATCGACATTACCTGGAATTGGACCGAACCCTCGCGTCGAAGCCAAATCTGACGGTTTCGGATCGCACTTTCTTTGAAGGCGTCATGGCAAACCGGCGTAATCGGGTTGCCGATTCCATCAAGATGCTTGAACCGCTGGTACCGACCTTGTCCACCGCTGATAAGGATCGCGCAGTGATGACGCTGAGCACGTTGGCTGATGACTACGAAAAGTCCTTCCGTTACTCAGACGCTGCAAACACCTATGCGGAGCTGGAAAAACGTTTTGGGTTGGTGATGGACGAGAATGAGCGGCAAAGAGTAAGCCGGGAGGCTGCCCGCTGGAGTCTGCTGCGAGGATCGCCTCCGCAGTCGGTCGAGGTGAAAGAACCTTTCACTGTGCCAACCCGCAGAGACAGAGTCGGACTTCCGGAAGTGTCCGTGGATTTCGGCAAGTTCCACGAGTCGCTGATCCTCGACACCGGAGCAAATCTGTCGGCAATCAGCGCCAGCCTGGCACAACGGTTGGGCCTCAAGGTCTCGAACTCAACAGCCACGTCCAACGGGATTGCCGGGCGGAGGATGGCAATTCGCACCGCAGTGATTCCCGAAGTTCGACTCGGCGAAGCAAAACTAAGAAACGTTGCCGTCATCGTACTCAACGACAAAGACCTGGTGGTTCCTTCTCTGCACTACCGCATTCCCGGCAGCATAGGGTTCCCGGTCCTTTCGGCGTTGGGACGAATCACGTTCTTCGCCGATGGCCGATTCGGTGTGGGATTGGACCGCGCGAATGCGACCCCCGGTGGCGAAGAGAATCTGTTTCTGCAGCGATTGACGCCGGTTGTAGCCGCCGAGATCGAAGGCACAGAACGGTTATTCACCATCGATACCGGATCCGCCGGAACATTTTTCACGGTGCAATATTACCTTGATCACAGGAATGACTTCGCATCGCAAACGATTGGCAATTTTGAATTGGCCGGGGCGGGCGGCGTGCGAACCTATCCTGCTTACTTGACTGGCAAGGTGAACATAAAGATGGGTGGAGCCTGTGTCTCGCTGAACCAGCTTCCCGTGATCGCGCAAACGCGGGCACAATCGGATGACAAGTTCTACGGGAACATTGGCCAGTTGGTTCTGGGCCAATTCAAGAGCTACACATTCGATTTTCAGAAGATGAGCTTCACTGCAGAGGGCGATTCTTGCAAGCCGGCATCGCTTCCGCAGCCGTGAAAGTTCTACGCCTCGTTTGCCGCGCGCGAACTTCTCGATCTTTTAGGTTCGTGGCGAACGCTTCGGCCCTCGACCAGATGAACCAGCTCTTCGCCTAGATTCTTCGTGTGATCTCCAGCGCGCTCGAACGCTTGGGCCATGAGCAACAGATTTGTGCTGTAGTCACGGGGACGGTCTTTGGCTTTGCTTTCCAGGTGCCGCTGAAAGACCGCCCGGCAGACCTGGTCAATCTGGGAGTCTGTCTTCAGGATCCAATTCGCGGCTTCCAGATCGCGATTCACAAAGCCGTTGTGCACGACTTCCAGCATTCTTTCCAGAATGTCCGCCATCGCGATCAAGTCCCGCCGGTCGTCGCGCAGGATTTTTGGGGTCAGGCGCTGTAGACGCTGCGTAACCGACCACGTCAAATCTCCAATGCGCTCCAGGTCAATAATGAATTTCAGGCAGGCAAGCAGTTCGCGTGCCTCCTCTTCGCTGACCTGGGTGATGGCGTGGGTAATTCCGTCGTCGATCTTGCGCTCCGCGCGGTCCAGTTCTTTTTCGCAGTCCTGCACCGCGATGAACGCCATGTTGGAGGAATTCTCGAGGTAGTCTCGCAGGTTGAAGGCGGCATCTTTCGCGACCAGGCAGGCCTGCTGGACCAACCCTGTCATTTCCTTCGTGGACTGCGTCTCTTGGGCGGCTTTACGTTTGATGGCAATCATGCGAGCTCTTCCGACGGACGAAGGCCATGATAACTCACGAAGGCCTCAACTCCAGCGTCGCCGAGGTAACGCCGCAATAGTATCCGGTCGGAACGGCGCAGGTCGACCAGTATGAGGCCGTCGAGAACGCCAGAGAAATTCCGGTCAACGTTGAAACTCAACATTCGTCCTCCGAGCTTCGCATAATGCTTAAGCAAGATGGGAATGCTCTTGCCATCGCTCTCTACGTCTGCGATGGGATCGGTTAGGTGATCAAGGTCATTGAGTTGTCCCTTCACTGCATCGGAATCCGAACTCCAACGCGGCCGGAAAGGACAACGAGGACTTACCAATTTGCGCAGATCATCATAGTCGTTGCTGTTCCGGAAAAAGCGGAAGATCAAGTCTCGCGACCATCGACTATAGCCGTTGCTAACGCTCACCGCTCCGAAGAGCACGGCGAATTGCGGATGCAGGGCGAGGTACCGGCCAATGCCTTTCCACAGGGTCAGAAGCGGGGCGTATTGCTTTTGATATTCCGGGCGTATGAATGAGCGTCCCAGTTCCAACGCCGCCCCAAGCTTGCTGAACAAACGAGGATCGCAGCGAAACAGGGTGCTGGTGTAGAAGCCCGGGACGCCCATTTGCGGGAGAATCTCGGTTGTGAGGCCCATGCGGTATGCGCCCACGAGTTCACGGTTGGATTTGCTCCAAAGTAGAAGATGCGTGTAATAGTGGTCGAAGCGATCAAGATCGGCGCGGTTGCCAGTGCCTTCTCCCACGGCACGGAAGGTGATCTCGCGAAGACGACCGATTTCCTGCAAGAGATCCGGGATCTTTCGCGCCTTGGCGTGATAAACAGAAAACTCGCGGTTTTCGAAAAGACAGGCGCGGGAGCCGAGATTTTCTATGTTGCGGAGAAGCGCTTCTGCCGGCACAGCGTCGGCCACCAGCTGCGACTTTTTCCGCGTGAAAACTGAAGCAAGAACCGGGGGAAGGCTTCGCTCTGCGTGACCTCGTTGCGACAGGATGTAGGTCCGCCAGCGCAAGTAACTAGCTGCCTCCCGATCCGACCCCACACTACGAAGTATCTCGGCCGGAATCCTGCTGCCAATCCGAACTTCCACCGTGCGATCGGTCTGTTGCAGAAATTCGCTCGGCAGCCATGCTGTCCGCAGCTGCGAATGCAGCAAACCAAGAACCTGAAAGGTTGCGCTGTTGCAGCCCGGCAAGAACACGGGCAGCGCGACCGCGCCGGTCATGCGCACCAATCGTGCCGCCATGGAGTTCCACTCAGGATCGGTTATACCGAGACCCGGATCCGAAAATCGGAGATGAGAAACTTCGCCAGCGGGAAACGTCACCAACACTCCGCCGGCAGATAGCCAGGCCAATGCTTGCTTTACCCCACGACGGTTGCGAGCGACGGATTCGCTTTCTCCAAATGGATCAACGAAAATGCAGTGTTCATGCAGTTCTGGGATTCCGGCCAGCATGAAGTTGGTTAGAATCTTTACGTCGGGCCGCACTCGATTCAAAAGCGCGCCCAGGACGGCGCCGTCGAGCAATCCAAACGGGTGATTGGCGGTGACGACCGCGGGCCCGCTGGCAGGAACACGCGCCAGGTCGGAATCCGTCACCTGGCACTCGACCCGTAACTCCGTGAGCACATTCTCCAGGATTGAGCGGTTAACCGGCTGCTGCGCCCGGCGATAGAGTTCACGAACGCGCTCCAATGGCATCAAGCGCCGCACGAAACGCTGGAATGGAAAAAGATCGGGGCTTTGTACCGGAGACGCAGGTTGCGGAGGCGTGAGCAGACCAAGGTTCGGCATACTCTTTGACTAACGCAAACTGTTTGCAGCCAGATGATACAAATATTAAAAGCCTGTGACAGATTTGATCGAAAGGGTACGTGCCCACATGTACTTGCGGGCGCTCCGCTTTGCACCAGGCCCTGTGCAAGTTGCTGTTTCAGATTCCCTTAGAGTCTTATTTCCACTTGCCAACGCCAGCGCAACTTCGGATAATGGACATCGAACGTTCCCTATAACCGTGTACCGCTATAGTCGAGCAGACTTGCTCCGGATTCTTCGGCTAACGGCGCGTCAGTTGGCAGGTTGGGAAAAAGCCGGACTGGTAGCCGCCGCTGAGAGCTATTCCTTTTTTGATCTGCTGCAAATCAAAAAAGTTCGGGACCTGTGCGCCGCAAAGGTGCGCCCCGCGGTGATTCGGCAATCTCTTGAGGCCATGCAGAAACAGGCCGCGGGAATGGAAAATCCATTGCTCGAGGCCGGCACCTTCAGCGCTGGAAGCCGCGTCGCGTTCCGCCACGAGGGCAAATTGGTCGAACCCATTGCTGGCCAGTTCATGTTCGACTTCTCCGCGCGAGACAAAGTGGTCACCAGCACCGCAACCCCCAAAACTCCCACTCCGTTGGTCAAGCCGGGACCGATCCCCGCCGACGTCGCTGGTCTTTTCGCGCAAGGCATTGCCCTCGAGGAAGATCCTAATACGCAGGCACAAGCGATCGCGGCTTATCAACGGGTGCTCGAACTCGATCCTGGACACGCCGCCGCGCATATCAACCTAGGCACGCTGCACTACAACCGGCAGGATTACACATTGTCGGAAAAGCATTACCGCGCCGCGATCGCTATCGATCCGCGTTACGCCCTGGCCTATTTCGATCTAGGCAATGTGCTGGATGAAACCGGACGCGTTGCTGAGGCGATCCAGGCTTACAACACCGCGCTCCAACTCGCACCTACCTACGGCGACGCTCATTACAATGTGGCGCTGGCGTATGAGAAGGTCCGCGAGCCGCGCAAGGCGCTGAAGCACTGGCGCGCGTATGTGAAGTTGGACACAAGCGGCCCGTGGGCAGTCCATGCTCGAAATCAGATCCAGCGCATTCTGCAGGCCGACGGCCTCAAGTTGGTATACGGTGGCAAACGGAACTAGGTCTTTCCTTCCAATCAACCCATTGAACTGCCTTCTATCGTTTCGCGTCCGCCCGTTAGAGTTCTTAGTCGGACGATCCGAACCTGCTTCGGCGTCCTTCCATAAATGTTCTTGAAATCTCTGACGAAGTGACTAACGTCCGCGAAGTCCACGATCGATGCTATTTCCTTTACCGAAAGAAACGATTCCTCCAATAGCTGTTTGGCTTGCCGCATTCGCCTCAGTTTGTACCAGCGCGCCGGAGGAAGCCCCGTGTCCCGTTTGAAAAGATGACGCCACCGCGATGGGGACATATGCAATTGCGCGCTGATTTCCACCAAGCCTTTCGCATCCAGCCGTTTTCCTTGCAGCAGTTCCAATGACAGAAGGATGCGCGGATCTGCGCGCTCGGGTTGTTCGGCGGAGGCGGGACTACGCTTGTTGCAATAATCTGTCACTGCAAAGCTCTTGAGGCTACGAGGCTACGTCGGATGACGGCCCTTTCAAGGATAAGAGAGGGATCGGGGCCACTGAACAAGAAAAAACAGTTGCGCTCCCATTTCGGGAAGGGCCAAACCGAAGGATCGACGAGTCCCCTCGAATCAATCGTGGCAGCGGACAAAATGGCGGGGCTGGGTATCCCAGACTCCCGCCATTTGTACGCCGAGCGGTGGGGAAGAACTCTATCTCCCGGGAGGATAGTCGATCACGCCCCCAACAACGTACGCCGTAGCTTGCTGCACGGGCACTGTGCCGCTGGGCACTGGCGGCCCCAGAGTAACCGTAACCGAGCCGTCCGAAGATGAGCTGTCGATATTCTGTACTTGGTAACTCTCCGATGCAGAGCCGATGGGGAATATGTCAAAAAGGTTCAGCGAAACCGACGCGTTCTGCTTGAAGTTCGAACGCACGGTTTGCAGGTTGGCTCCAGTGAACTTCAGCTTGATGGTGGGTACTTGGCTGACCACGAAGGTTCGTACCCTGGCAAATTGCTTGCCCTGGCCGAATAGCTCCGGCACCGAAAACTCGGTGCCTTGGAGTTGAAATCCGGTGCTGTCCTTCCCGGTCTTCGTGACCACCTCCTGCAAGAGGTTGCTGTCGTACCAACCCGCGCTCAGGTCCTGGGTGAGCGGGACAGGATCCAGCCGCAACTTGGTAAGCCCCGGATAGACGATGCTGATCGTTATCGCAGAGGCTGAACCGCTGTATTGGTAGAGGCTGTAGTTTGCGCTGGCGCCAAATCCAATACTTATGAACGGCAGGGGAATCGTGAAACCGGCGCTGCCCTCCACGTTTAGAGTGGATTCGGTGGACGTGAAATTGGTGAGGGTGCAATCGATCTCCACCTGATTTGTGGCAGTGTCGAGCGCGGTCACGATGTCATTCACCGCCGGGAACGTGCCGTATCCCACATCGTAAGACGACGCGCCGTTTTGCAGGCCGCCGTTTGTGGCCGACGGAGTAGTGGTGTTGGCCAGCGCCGCTGCCAGTTCCGAGGCGGCGTTCGTCGCCCGCGTCGTGATGCTCAAGAAGAGCGATGCGACATTCAGAAAAGCCTGGTAAGCGCCGCGGAAATCCGCCAGCGTCACCGGAATCTTGGTTGGATCGCCGCCGTAGTATTGTTGAACGAACCACGCGATGTAGCCAATTTTTGAT
>DATNNE010000002.1:0-6049 GCA_035601995.1 Terriglobales bacterium | reverse complement strand
TCAAGACCGGCTCATCCAAATACAAATCCCATAGTCCCCCGGGGCGGCTTCCTTCAAGTCGCTGTATCTGAAGCGCCCCTCCACAGCGTCTCAACTCCCAACTCTTCGCTCGTGGGCGCTTCAGATACAGCACTAAGACTTCTCGGTACTAATCCGGTGTCGGTGAGCGCATTGGCGATTTGGCACAAGTTGCGTGAGGAGACAAGCCGTTGGCTAGAGTTCGGCGATCAGTTCGAAATAGTGCGGCTCTCCGGTTCTATCTCTCGCGATTAATTCGTTTAGGTCTCATGTGAAAATCACAAAGTCACGCTATTGACCTGCGTAGCAAGTTTTTTCATCGCGGCATTTTCGCGAATAACTTCGCCTGCCTCTAGACTGTGCAAAGCTATCTCGGCGGCGATTGAGCGACCGAGAATTCGCTGATCGATATTGCCGAACGGGCCAGGCACAAGGTTTCCCAACAAACTGACCCAGGCCGGGGTATGAGCGTTGCCAACAATGATGCCGGGGCGAAAGATGGCGAGGCGGGTAAAACCGATTTTGCGGATGGCGTCTTCCTTCATACCCATTACGCGGACATATCGAAACCGGCTGCTGGCTGTGCTTCCTACCGCAGAAAGCAGGCAAAACTGCGCGATTCCGGCGTCGTGGCAGCCCCGCGCAAATGCACCGACGACGCCAAGTTCAAATCGTTTCAATTCTTCTTCGGTCCAGCGTGCCGAACCAGAGCCGACACCTGCGCAGCTCACGGCGCTGACGGGACCTTGGCCCATAATTTCGCGGGCAAGGGCGGCTGTGCGATCGGCAAAGTCAGCAGTGCCGGTATCAAGAACGACGTTGCGCACCCGCGATCGCGCCGCGATGGGCTTTCTGGTAACCATCACCACTTCCCGGCATTCCGGAATTGCAAGCAACTCCTCGACCGCTGCACCACCGACTTGCCCAGTGCCACCGAGGATAATTGCAGCGAAATTCTGATTCATCAAGCGGACCTCTTCTCACGCAAGGATGCGACAGCCCCGTTCATCCCAACCGGGAGGCCTGTCTTTCCCGGCCGGAGTGCACGATGATCGAATGCGGCTCGGTAGTCCTGAAAGGACTGGACGCTCTTTGCCACCCAGAGCCAGAGCGGTGCGACGTGGTCGAGCATCTCGGACCCGAGGGCTGTGATGGTGTATTCAACCCGGGGGGGAACCTCGGCAAAGACCTCGCGAGTTACGAGTCCGTCGCGCTCCAGTCCGCGGAGCGTCTTCGTGAGGGACTTCTGGCTGATACCCTCGACCTGATCCATGATGCGGGAGAAGCGCATGGGCCGCCCGAATTGGGCAATCACGCTCATGGTCCAGAGCGACCACTTGTCTGAGATGCGGGAGACCATGTCGCGTGTGAGCGCATCTTCGGCTTCGGTCAGCGTCTCGCAGAAATTCCTGATGTCTTCCCATCCGAATCTTAATTTCTTTTCAGATTTCTTCATTAGTTACCTCCAGGTATGTACGGGAATAAAAGGTGCCTTATTGCCAAAGGATACTATTGGCCTAATACTAGACCCATGAAGACCAAATGGACTACCGAAAATATTCCCTCGCAGGCTGGGCGTAGGGCTGTGATCACGGGTGCAAACAGCGGCATCGGGTTTGAGGCGGCGCTGGCGCTGGCCCACAAGGGTGCCGAGCTTATTTTGCCTGCAAGGACGCAAGGCAAGGCCGACGATGCAGCCGCACGCATTCTGGAGCAGGTTCCGAACGCACGGCTTCATTCAGAGATACTCGACCTTGCCGTGCTGGATTCCGTCCACGCCTTCGCAGGCCGTGTGAAGAAACGATTCCCCGGCCAGTCGCTCGACCTGCTGATCAACAATGCGGGCGTAATGGCGCTGCCGACGCGTGAAGTGACCGGGGATGGGTTTGAGCGTCAGTTCGCCACGAACTATCTTGGGCCGTTTGCCTTGACGATGCTGATGCTTCCATCCATCAAGCCAGTAGCGGGCTCGCGTGTTGTGACGGTGTCGAGTTCGGCAAGTAACCAGGGCAAAATTGAGTTCGATAATCTGCAGAGCGAGCGCGTCTATAAGCCGATGTTCCAGGCGTATGCGCAATCCAAGCTGGCCGACCTCATCTTTTCGCTGGAATTGCAACGGCGGTTGAAGGCCGTCGGGTCGCCGATTCTCAGCACCGCCGCACATCCGGGATATGCGGTAACAAATCTTCAGGCGGATCATCTTCCGTCGGGCTTGAAGATACTGATAACAACGATGAAGCCTTTCCTGTCGCAGGACGCGGCACATGGGGCTCTGCCAACGCTGTATGCCGCAGTTGCTCCGGAAGCAGTAGCCGGCGGCTATTACGGCCCGGACGGTATCGCAGAGCTGAAGGGGTATCCAACTTCTGTGCCGGTGCCGAAAAGCGCGCTGGATGAAACCGTTGCGAAGCGGCTTTGGGTGGAATCTGAGCGCCTCACACATGTGACGTTCGGCTCACTCTCCAATGTCGCGTAGAAGCATATCCGGTGTTGACAGTTAATTGAAAGAGAGACAACCTTATGGGAATCTTGCTAGCATTCGCCCCGTTCATCGCGTTTGCAGTCGTTGATAGACTCATCGGTCCAGCACAAGGCCTGATCGCCGGGGCTGCGACTTCAGTGGCTCTGCCGCTCCGCGATTGGATCGGTTTCCACAGAAAACCAAAAATTCTAGAGATCGGAACCGCGATACTGTTCGGCGGACTAGCACTCTACGCCATTCTGGGCGGCCCCGTCTGGTCTATCGTGAGTGTGCGCCTCCGAGTAGACACGGGACTTTTTCTGATCGTGCTCACCACACTCATTGTCGGCAAGCCCTTCACGCTGCAATATGCACGAGAACAGGTCCCCCAAAGTCTTTGGGACACGCCTCAGTTTATCCGCAGCAACTATGTCATTACGGGCGTGTGGTCTGCAGCCTTCCTCATCCTCGTTCTAGCTGATCTGATCTTGATTTACAGGACCGATTTGTCGCCGAAGATTGGGATTTTCGCCACCGTCCTGGCGCTTGTTGGGGCCTTCAAGTTTACCCAGTGGTATCCGGAAAAAGATACTCCGTCGAATGCAAAGTGATTGTTAAAAGTTCTCTGGAGGCTGCATGTTTCAAGTCATCTTTACGCTGATTGCGGTAGTGGGCGCATCTTTTCACCTTGCATTCTCACCCGAACGCCGGAGCAGTGGAGCGGCAATTGCCGGAACATACCTGCTGTATCTGCTCTTCTTCTATGTTGGCCTGATGGGAGTGCTCACCGCGTATGCACACGTCTTCCGTCCCGTTAAGACATCGGCGTCCATAGGATGGTCAACAAGCCCGTACGAATACGAAGTCGGGATGGCGGACCTCACCGTTGGCGTCTTAGGCGTTTTGTGTCTGCGATTTCGGGGCGACTTCTGGTTGGCGACAGCAATTGCAAATGCGGTCTGGTTGCTGGGCGACGCCATCGGACACGTTCGGCAGATGACACTCAACAACAATCACGCCTCCAACAACTCAGGCATCTTCTTAGTCACCGAAATCATCATGCCGCTCGTAATTCTCTCTTTAGCTCTCTACCACCGTCGTCGGGAGGGCAAAGTCACCTGACAGGACAGTTCGCGCTAAATCGCCAATGCACTCATTGACCTTTTGTCCATTGCAAACGAGAGTCACGTTATGGTCGTGGGGCAGGCCAAGCGGCCAGCGCCGATCGTCTGACAGTCTCCCAGACAAGCGATTTATCTGCACGGTCCACCCAACACCAGGCGGGGCGTTTAGCGAGATTAGTAACGACAAACGCGCTTATGTGAAGGAATTTAGGAGTGAAGTCGTTCTCTGACGGCAGCTCCATGGGTGTCAAATCGTGACCAACATCGATACGATCCGCCGATCTAAGTGCAGTGACCGCGTTCCCAATAGACACGGAACAAGATTGTGGAATGTCCCGCCGCTATTCAACAAGCATCGATGTAGAACACCAGTTCTCCATGCTCTCCAATGGAACTCCGCCACTTTTTCACCAGGCCCCGCATGTTGCCGATCAGAGTAGTCAGGTCATTCTGGTTGATGAGTGTCCCTTGCTCTTCCATGCTGTCCTTGAACCTGTCGGCATCGAAGCGGCATCGAAGCGCTCGTCGACTTCTACGTAGTCTGACATAGTTGGGCGGTCCAATAGTTTAGGGAACGACGACATGTCTGAAGAAATGCGCTCAAATGCGCTCTCCCGGATGTTCAAGATAATAGATGAGATGCCTGCTTGCGAGAGATTTTCGAATGCGTACGGTTCAGTCCGCTTCCGCCCATGCGTTCCCAGACAACCGGATCAACGGCGAGCGCAGTGGTGCGACCTGTGCGCAGATTTCACGAATCCGCCGTGGTACGAAAGCCGCCCGTAACGGAACAGCCGGGCCAGCATCGCCAAAGCTTGGTACGCGAGTGTCTGGTTCACAAAAGGCTCCTGCCGCTCCAGCGCTTCTAACGCGCTGCACGGTGGAAGTCTATCTTTCTTGTCGAGCTTCGCGTTAATGAGTTCGGGGAAGAGTTCGGAAGCCGTCGGCAAACGCGAGTCCTGCGCTTTGTTCCTCTGGTTTTTAGGCTGGCCGAGGACGAACTGACCACTATCGGCATTGTTGCCCAGATCCAGCCAATAGTGGCAATTCCAGTAGGTTTGCGTGCGGGTTATTGCGTTCCGGGCGGCGCGAGAATCCACGCAGCCGATCAGAACGTCGGTCTCGTGTCCCCAACTTTCGTCGACGAAGTGCGGCACTCCTTTCCAGCCAAGGCCCCAGAACAGATTAATCCTGGTGGCGAGGACGGTCGCTTTGTGCAGTCCGATCTCACTCTCACTGAAAGGCTGGCGGACGCAGTTGGTGCGGGAAATTCGGTCGCCGTCGACCAAGGTCACGTCTAGCCCATGCGGATGCCCTAAAGCGACCATGGCCTGGTGCAGATACGGCAATCCGGCGGAAACGGCGCTACCCGTCCCACCGCAACCGACCACGGTGACCTGGACCTTCTTCTGCAGCAGCACACCAGGAATCTGATGTTCAGGCTTCGCGGCGATTATCGTTTCGATAGCTGTGGTCATCGTTCCTCACGAATTCAACGAGCGTCTGCGGAAGTTTCACCAGGTACTTCTCTGGAAATGCTTTTTGTCCCACTAGGGATTGCCACATCGCCAGGAAACCGCCGCGAAAACGGACGTGTTTGCGCACGCCGGAGGTGTGTGTGAATTCGCTTTGGAAGAACGACTCCTCCCACAGGTCAATGGCCGTGACCGACTTCTCCTGCGGAATCTTCATGCTTCCGGTGCAACACACGCCGTTGTCGTAGCAGTTCCAGTACGGTGCCATGCACAGCTTGGTTTCCGCCGTAGGCCGCTCGTCTTTAGCAAGAGCGCGAACCCATAAGTGAGTGCCGCACGCTCTGAATAGCAAGGGCGGGTGGGGATAGAGCCTGCCATTCATGTTTTTCAAGGCAGGATCGGCACCATGGTCACTGAAGAACATGGTCTGCTCGCGGGCTGTGACCCACCACACGATCATTTCTGCCGTGCGAACCAGCACGCGTGCCGGCAGGATCTCGGCTGACACCGACCTTCCCAGACCGGCCATCAGGTCGATCAGCATTTCCGGCGTCATCAACTGGCCTTCCGCCAGTCGCGCGACGTCGCCGTCATGCATCACTTCATGGAGAGTTACAAAAGGATGGCGATACGGGTAGCCCTGATAGCTACTCTTCCCGTACACCAGCAGCGCCCGGCTCAACCGGAAGTCCTCACTCGATCCGATGTTCACGGAGATATTCATCGTAGTCGTCCCTGATGATTTCGACGATCTTGGCAGCGGAAGCCAACGAGCGAAGCATCGCTCCGGCGTGATCAAAGACGCGCCGCACTTCTTCATCTAGCTCTTGCACCGGCCTGTCCAGATGAATGGGAAGCGCCACGTTCGGCTGGCAAGGGCCGTTTTCGCCCATGTGTTGCGCCTCTTCATCAAAGCAGGCGTTGATCGCATCATTTTCGTACCAAGTGATCACACATCCGGGCCGGGAATT
>DATNNE010000001.1:0-2663 GCA_035601995.1 Terriglobales bacterium | reverse complement strand
CAGATCGTTAAGTGATTCGGTGTTTCGGGCTGTCGCCATGACCTTATTACCGGCTGCAAGGCTGGCCTCGACAATGGCGCGACCCAGACCGCGAGAACTACCCGTAACTAACCACACTTGCGACATTCTTCCTCCTGTTTCGAACTGGTTTCGATAGGGGTTGGGCCCTGGTGAGTCTTAGCTACTTCAAGCCGTACGGGCGGCACTCTCAATCGGGAGAACCCTCACAAGTTACGTTCGCGTTCGATGAGCATTCGCAACACAGTTTCCATTGCCACATTTCCTCTGCGGGAGCCGGCTTGACCAGCCTCGAACTCGATCCACCCTTCGTTGCACCGTGGTGGCCATCACGCTGTCATGCGACGGCTTGCATCAGCCTCCCACGCTTACCGAGATTCTGTATGCAATCGGCGCCCATATCTTTCTTGCCCGTTCGCTGTTGGGCAACCGCTCGTCGCCCCACCGCGACGAATCGGTTTCTGGGCCAAGGCAATGGCAAGCTGGGTTGGCTGCACTTGGCGTTCACCCGCTGTCGGAGGGAACCGAACTGATAGGCATCCTCACTTGGCAGCTTCCTTTGCCGGCGAGAATACTCGCTCTGACGCGCAGACTCTAACATTTCAGCCAATGGCAGTGTTACGCATCGGCGGCGGTTGCTACGTTCGATCGAGCAGTATTTGGAGCTTCGATATTCCTAACAACAAGAACTTGATGCCGCTGGCTGTCGTCGGCAAATCACAAAACGAGCTACTTTGAGAGCGCACGCGCTGCACTCTCAATCACATCTGCAACTTCCTTGGGATGTGAGACGTAGACCGAGTGGCTGGCGCCTGCGACTTCGACCGTGTGGCTCTTTGCACGTTTGGCATACCAACGTTCCAAGTCCGGGCTGATCGTTCGATCGCTTCCGGCCACCACCATCCAGCTCGGTTGGGTTCTCCAGGCAGCCGTGGTGATCGTCGCTGAGAAATTGTCCGCAAAGTTGAGCACCTGCGAGCGCGCCATGAATGCGGCCCGGTCGGCGGGAAGGTCAGCTGCGAACAATTCATGAAATTGCGCCGGGTCGATATAGGTGAAACCGTCGGGCGTTTTCTTTATGGCGCCCGATTTGGCGAGGTCGCTCGGAAAGCGCTTTCCGTCCTCTGACTCCTTCTCGCCGGAATCCGGCATGTGGGCCGCGATATACACCAAGCCGACAACCGATGGGTCCGTCCCCGCTTCCGTAATTACGGCTCCCCCGTAACTGTGCGCGACAAGGATGCTCGGTCCGTCTTGCAGTGCGAGGATACGCTTCACGGCAGTTACATCGTCCTGGAAGGACGTCTCTGGCTCTTGGACGATGCTGACGTTGTAGCCATCCTTTACAAGAATTTCGTAAACGCCTTTCCACCCAGAGCCATCTGCCCAGGCTCCGTGAACCAGAACAATATTGCGAACGCGATGCTCCTGGTTCTGCGCTGAGAGCACGCCGCAGGTCAACAGCAACAAAACGATGCACAAGGACTGAGAGATTCTTACTACCACTTGCAAAGGCTTCATAGAACTACTCATTTTGATTCTCCTTTCGTTACGCTCTGATCAAAGGTTGCCACGCGTTTCCCATAGCTGCGTGTGAAAGGCTTGTCATCCCGGCCTGGCGAACTTCGGCAGCCGTCTGGTTTCTGCAATTTCCCAGGCCGCTTTCAACCAAACGTGGAATTCTTAGGGCGCTTTCAGCGCTTGGCCGCGGCGGCGCGCGTCTTTTTGAGCGCTTCGCCGAGAAGTCGCGCAATCTCCAATGTCGACTCCAGGCAGCTCTTCGAGTGTCGCGTCATCTGAATAAAACCATGCGGCAGGTCGTCGTAATGCACGTATGTAAGGTCGTTGCCAGCGGCGGCGAGCTTTAACCCATACGCATGTGCAACGTCGCGGAGCATGTCGAAACCGCAGGTGACGAGCAGCGTCTTGGGCAGATCGGCGTGGCTGGGTGCGTTTAGGGGAGTGATGTACGGCTGCGAGTAGTCGACGCCTTGCGGAATATAAGACCACGCGAAGAGAAGTACGCCGGCGGTATCGACGTACGAGCCGCTACGGTTCTCAATACCGGCGCGCGTGTTGAACGGCAGCGCGGCCTCGGGATAAATCGGCATCTGCAGCGCAAGCTTGGGACCGCCCTCATCGCGGAGCTTGAGGGCCACGACGCACGTCTGGTTGCCGCCGGCCGAGTCGCCGCCGAGTGCGATGCGTGTGGGGTCGATGCCGCGCTCGTGCGCGTGCTCGTGGAGCCAGCGAACGACGAACTCATCTTCCTCGATCTGAACCGGAAACTGGTATTCCGGCGCGAGTTTGTAGTCGACGGCGTAGACTTGCGCCCCACTGTTCTCGGCGAAGAGCCGCATTGCGGTGTCGAATTGATCGAGCGACCCGACGATATAACCGCCGCCGTGCAGGTACACCAGTGCGGCGCCTTCGGCGATGCCGGGTTTCGATGGATGATAGCAGCGAATCGGGATGGTGCCGTGCGGACCGTCGAGGCCCAGATGTTCAACTTTCCCGATCGGGGGTTTGTTGGTGTCGATAAACCGATCGTGTGCCGCGCGCTGCACATGTATCGGTTCGTGCGAGCCAAGGACGGGGCCGTCCTTGAGCCAACTCTTGACCTCGGGATCCATTGTCGTACGACC